>NZ_JBIVSO010000008.1:0-286976 GCF_044756305.1 Rhizobium sp. NPDC092011 | reverse complement strand
TTTCCCCAGGATGCATCCACACGCAACGAAACGCCCTGACGACAGGGCGACAATTTTTCTATTCCTGCATCTTGTAAGGGCGAACATGAGAGTGGGTTGGTTTTATTGCGGTGCGTCGTGCGTGTTAGACCGCGAGAGCCTGGCGATAGCGGTCGGCCGGCACGCCGTTTTGCATAAGTTCCTTGGCAAGATGGCCCCTTGCCTGATCGAAACCGGCCCAGACGTCGGGATCGTGCAAGGTCGGAAAGCAGATGAGTTCGCCTTGATCCAGCGCATGCAATGCGCTGTCGACGAGGGTTTCTGCCGACATGAACAGGTGTTCGGGGAAGGGCGTCGGCTTGCCGCCGAAGAATTCGGAGCGAACCATCCCGGGCATGACGACCTGGACCGTCACGTCGCTCGATGCCAGTTCGGCTTGAAGCGCGCGGCTGAAGTGCAGCACATAGGCCTTTGATGCGCCATAGCTCGCCGCACCTGGCAAAGGCATCAGGCCTATGATCGAGCCGATGTTGATGATCGTCCCGCGTTTGCGTTCGACAAAGGCGCGCGCCGCGGTGAGCGAAAGCTGCGTCAGCGCCAGAATATTGACTTTGACGAGCGTATCGACCGAGCCTTGATCAACCGAAACCCCAAGGCCAAGGGCTCCGAGGCCGGCGCAATTCACGAGAACCTCGATATCCGGGCGCTTCGCGATCATCGCCTCGACGGTCGCCAGATCCTGCTGATCGCTCAATTCGGCCAGCACGACTTCCACTTCGATATCGTGGATCGAGCGCAGGCGTTCCGCCAACTCCTCCAGCCGATCACGGCGACGCGCCACCAGGATAAGATCATGACCTCGGGCGGCCAGACGATCGGAATAGGCCGCGCCGATGCCGGATGATGCTCCGGTGACCAGGGCCGTTCTTTTGATTTTGCTCATGTATGCCTCCTGTTAAGAGCTTGCGATCGTTGTAACTCTAATTATAAGAGTTAATCAAGAGGCTTTGTCGGAGGGAATTCCGAATGCGGTTGGACGCCGCACGGCAGTGAATGCTATTCCTGCGCTGGAAACGATCTGGGAAAGGTGGGCTGGTGCGATCCAAGGGTTTTGAGGGTATGCGATGCTCGATCGCCGACGTGCTTGGAGCACTTGGCGATCGCTGGAGCATTCTGATTGTCCGTGATCTCTTGCTGGGATTGAGCCGCTATGACGAGTTTCAAAGCTCCACAGGAGTAACCAACGCAACCTTGTCGGATCGCCTGAAGCTTCTTGAGAAAAACGGACTGATCGAGCGCCGTCGCTATCAAACCAAGCCTGATCGCTATGAATATCTGCTGACGGAGATGGGCAAGGATGTCGCTCTTGTCGTTCAGGCGCTGGCTCAGGTCGGTGACAAATGGAATCTCGCCGAACTCGCCGGCCCCCCATTGAAGTTCGTCAATGGCAGAACCGGCGAACCGGTGAAGCTTGTGCCGATGGATGAGGCTTCTGGACTGCCGGTGCTCGCTCAAGACCTGCGCCTCGAACCCGGGGAGGGAGCCGACGACATCATGCGATGGCGATTGGCATTGAAATCCTCGGCATCCGGCCCGACGCCGGAAAGTTCCGAGGCCTCAAGCTGAATGGCTGGCGGCATCAGGCGACGTGTGATGTCCGCTCCATATTCGCGATTTTGTCGTAAATTCGCCTGCCAAGAGAGCTCGCTAAGGCTTTATGGCTATCAATTTTGCAACACTTGCCGAGTTCCGTAATTTTCGAGTCTCTTATGTATGGACATCGGCCGGAGCGGACTGTGTTATGGCATTTGAGGTCAGATACTGGTTTGAAAGCGATGCGATTTGTAGACTTGCGACTTATCGGAATGCTTCGATCGCGCAGCCGGCGCCAAGCCCGCGGCGGCAATGATGCTTACGAACCATGGGTCCATGCGGCGATTGATTGCTTTGAACGCGAAATCGCAGCCTTTTATCGTCGATCCCAATTCACTATCGTGATCTGAAGGGCAAGGTGCCACTCGTCATGACTTGTGGTTCGGCCTATGGCAATTCCGCTCTTGTAGTAAGGCGCCGACGAAGCCTTCGGCGGGTACCGGAGGGGCTTTCGGAAAAGCTCGCCCGATAGCTACGGGAAAATGCCGAGGCAGAGTTGAAGCCTGTTGCCGCGGCGATTTCTGCAAAACTATCTTTCGTTTCGATCACTTTGCGCCGTGCCGCATTCAGTCGTAGTGCCAGATAGTGCACATGCGGGGGGACGCCGATGCTGTCCTGAAAAAGACCCTGCAGATGGCGCGCGCTGACGCCGACGCGCCGCGCCAGACGGGCAAGAAGCAATGGTTGCTCGATATGCTCTTCCATCAGGCGAATGGCTTGAGCGACGCGAGGATCGCGCATATGCAGACCCGCAGTCGAGGGGGAAAGCTCAGCTGCATTCTGACCGGATGACGGTTCGTAAATGAACAGCCGACTGACCTCGAGTGCCAGCGAATAACCTTGCCGGCGGCGGATGATTTCCAGCATGAGGTCGACCGTCGGCAGCGAACCGGCTGTCGTGATGCGCTTGCCGTCGATCGCGAAGCGATCCCTGGTGGCGCGCACTTGCGGATAGGCGAGTGCGAAATCGTCGAAATCCTCCCAGTGAACGGCGGCCGAGACATTATCGAGAAGACTCGACTCGGCGAGAATCCAGCTGCCGGATTCGATGCCAGCGATCATCGAGCGATGACGTGCCGTCTGTGACAGTTGCATCTTCAATGCCTGCGTGGCGCTGCGGCGCCAATTGTAGCTGGCAAGAACAAATAGCGGTGTCGTCTCGGACATTGGCCGAAAACTTCCGGAGGCGGGTACCGGGATGAAGCTCGTCGTCTCCACAGGGGCACCATCCGGCGTGAACAGACGCCAGCGATAGAGCTCCGCTCCGGAAATGCGATTGGCCCCGCGCAACGGCTCGATGACCGAAGCGATCAGAATGAGGTTCGTCTCCGGAAGGATCAGGAGATCGATGTCGAGCATCTCGTTGGCTGATGTGAGCATTCAGCAATCCTTCGATCGTTCCGAAACTGTATCGAATGCCTCCGATAATGCAAAGCATGAACACTCCTCATGCCTCGTAATGTCCTCAATACGAGGGAGAACAAAAATGCCTCTTACGATGAATCGCGATGTCTTCATCACCTGTGCCGTCACAGGCGCCGGCGACACGGCCTCCAAATCCAGCCATGTTCCGATCACTCCCAAGCAGATCGCGGAGTCCGCGATCGACGCCGCCAAGGCTGGGGCGGCAGTGGTTCACTGTCACGTTCGCGACCCGGAAACGGGCGCCGCCAGCCGCCGCAACGACCTTTACAAGGAGGTCACGGACCGTATCCGTTCCGCCGACGTTGATGTCGTGCTGAATCTGACGGCCGGCATGGGCGGCGATCTGATATTCGGCAATGTCGAGAGCCCGCTGCCGCTGAATACCAAGGGCACCGATATGGCGGGTGCCACCGAGCGCGTGAGCCATGTCGCCGAATGCCTGCCGGAAATCTGCACGCTCGATTGCGGCACGATGAATTTCAGCCTCGGCGACTACGTCATGACCAACACCCCCTCGATGCTGAGGGCCATGGCGAAGAAGATGACCGATCTCGGCGTCCGCCCGGAGATCGAGGCCTTCGATACCGGTCATCTCTGGTTCGCCAAGCAGCTTGCCGAGGAGGGTCTCATCGAGGATCCGGTTCTCATCCAGCTCTGCATGGGCATCCCCTGGGGGGCGCCCGATGACCTGAACACCTTCATGGCGATGGTCAATAACGTTCCCAAAAGCTGGACCTTCTCGGCCTTTTCCATCGGTCGCAATGCGATGGCCTATCCGGCAGCTGCGGTCCTGGCCGGCGGCAACGTCCGTGTCGGCCTGGAAGACAATCTCTATGCCGGAAAGGGCATGCTCGCGACCAACGCGCAACTCGTCGAAAAGGCCGTGCAGGTTGTCGAGGGCATGGGCGCGCGCATCATCGGCCCCGAAGATGTTCGCAAAAAACTGAAACTGACGAAGCGCTGAGGCCCCAATGACCAAGATCAACAAGGCGGCATGTATCGGCGGCGGCGTCATCGGCGGCGGATGGATCGCCCGTTTCCTGCTGGCGGGCATCGATGTCGACGTTTACGACCCGCATCCGGAAGCAACTCGTATCGTCGGTGAGGTTCTGGCAAATGCCGAAAAAGCCTATGCGATACTGACCGGCGCACCGCTTCCGCCGCGCGGCAAACTGACCTTTCGCGATACACTGGAGGCAGCCGTCACCGGCGCCGACTGGATCCAGGAAAGCGTGCCCGAGCGGCTGGATCTCAAACGCAATGTGCTGACGCAGATCGATGCCGCAGCAAAGCCCGATGCGCTGATCGGCTCGTCGACATCCGGTCTTCTGCCGACCGATCTGCAGCGCGACATGCGTCATCCCGAGCGCCTCTTCGTCGCTCACCCCTATAATCCGGTCTATCTCCTGCCGCTCGTCGAGATCGTTGGTGGCGAAAAGACCAGCGCTGCAACGATCCAGGCGGCCATGGACAGACTGCCGCCGATCGGCATGAAGGGCGTGCATATCGCCAAGGAGATCGAGGCCTTCGTCGGCGACCGCCTGCTGGAAGCGCTTTGGCGCGAGGCGCTGTGGCTGATCAAGGACGATATCTGCACCGTTGAGACGCTTGACGATGTCATCCGCTATTCCTTCGGTCTGCGCTGGGCGCAGATGGGCCTGTTCCAGACCTATCGCATTGCCGGCGGCGAAGCGGGCATGCGTCACTTTCTTGCCCAGTTCGGCCCGGCTTTGCAGTGGAACTGGACGAAACTGATGGATGTCGTCGATCTTGACGACGCACTCGTCGAGAAGATCGGCCAGCAATCCGACGAACAAGCCGATGGACTGTCGATCCGCGAACTCGAGCGCATCCGCGACGAAAATCTCGTGGGCATTCTCCAGAGCCTGAAAGGCGGCCATGGCGGCAAGGGTTGGGGCGCCGGCAAGCTGCTCAAGGATTTCGAGCAGCATCTTTGGGCTGCGGGCGGAGAAAAGAAACAGACGCTGGATGTTAAAAAGCCGCTGCACCTCATCGACACCAAGGTCAGCCCGGCCTGGGCCGACTACAACGGCCATATGACCGAGCATCGATATCTGCAGGTCTTCGGCGACACGTCGGACGCGCTGCTGCGCCTGATCGGCGTCGACCTCGATTATGTCGCACGCGGCCATAGCTACTATACGGTAGAAACCCATATCCGCCATCTCGGCGAAGCCAAGCTCGGACAAGCCATCCATTCGACCGCGCAGATCCTCGCATCCGACGAAAAGCGGCTGCATGTGTTCCATGCGCTGCACGATAGCGAAAGCGGCGATGTAATCGCCACCGCCGAACAGATGCTGCTGCATGTCGACGCAAAGGCCGGCAAAGCCGTTGCTGCACCGGAGGAGGTGCTGGTGAGGCTGAGGCCGATCATTGCTGCGCATGCAGTCTTGCCAATGCCGGAGGGAGCCGGCCGCCATGTGGGACAAAAACGCTAGGAGGAGGCGATCGTGAATTTCGGACTCAGCGAAGAACAGGAGATGATCGTCCAGACGGTCAGGGACTTCGTCGAGATGGAGATCTATCCGCACGAAAACGAAGTCGAGCGCACCGGCATCGTGCCCTCAGATCTTGGGCAGGATATCAAGCGCAAGTGCATCGAACTCGGCTTCTATGCCTGCGGCTTTCCCGAGGAAATTGGCGGCGCCGGCCTCGATCATCTGACTTTCACGCTGGTCGAGCGTGAGCTCGGCCGCGGCTCGATGGCGCTGACGGTGTTCTTCGGCCGCCCGTCCGGCATTCTGATGGCCTGCGAAGGCGAGCAGCGCGAGCGCTATCTGCTGCCGGCGGTGCGTGGCGAACGCGTCGATGCGCTTGCGATCACTGAACCGGATGCCGGTTCCGACATGCGCGGCATGAAATGCGCAGCAAGGCAGGATGGTGATGATTTCGTGCTCAATGGCACGAAGCATTTCATCTCGCATGCCGACGTCGCAGATTTCGTCATCGTCTTTGCCGCGACCGGGGAAGAAGACACGCATCGCGGTGTCAAGAAGAAGATCACGGCCTTCCTGGTCGATCGCGGTACGTCAGGCTTCGAGATCCTCAAAGGCTATGATTCGGTTTCCCATCGCGGCTACCACAACTGCATCCTGAATTTCACCGACTGCCGTCTGCCCAGGTCGCAGGTGCTCGGCGAGCTGCATCGCGGCTTCGATCTTGCCAATCAATGGCTTTACGGGACGCGTCTGACCGTTGCCGCCACTTGTGTCGGTCGTGCGCGTCGCGTTTTCGATCTGGCTCTGCCCTTTGCCGCCGAGCGCAAGCAATTTGGCAAGCCGATCGGTGCCAATCAGGGCGTCTCCTTCAAGCTTGCCGATATGATCACCGAAATCGACGCAGCGGACTTGCTCACGCTGGCCGCCGCCTGGAAGCTCGATGCCGGCATCCCCGCCAATCGCGAGATTGCGTCGGCCAAGCTTTATGCCTCGGAAATGCTTGCCCGCGTCACTGACGAGGCAATCCAGATCTTTGGCGGCATGGGATTGATGGACGACTTGCCGCTCGCCCGCTTCTGGCGCGACGCCCGCGTCGAGCGCATATGGGACGGTACCTCCGAGATACAGCGGCATATTATCAGCCGCGATCTGCTTCGGCCGTTCGGAGCATGAGCCCATGACGCAGCGCTCGCTCGATCGCCTCATCAGACCGAGAACAATCGCCGTCTTCGGCGGTCGCGAAGCCCGGCGCGTGATCGAGCAATGCGATCTTCTGGGGTTTTCCGGCGAGATCTGGCCGGTGCATCCGACACAGGAATGGGTCCTTGGCCGCCGGTGCTATCGGTCGGTCGCCGAACTGCCCGGCGCGCCGGATGCCGCTTTCGTCGGCGTCAATCGGACGCTTACTGTCGATATCGTGCGCGAGCTTTCTGCGAGAGGAGCTGGCGGCGCGGTCTGTTATGCTTCGGGCTTCAGCGAGGCGGTTGCGGAACTGGCGGATGGCGCGGATCTGCAGCGGGCTCTGGTCGAAGCAGCCGGTGCCATGCCGATTGTCGGGCCGAACTGCTACGGCATGATCAACGGGCTCGACGGCGCGCTGCTCTGGCCAGATCAGCATGGCATAGTACGAAGCGAGCGCGGTGTTGCCATCCTCACGCAATCTTCCAACATCGCCATCAATCTGAGCATGCAAAGACGCGGCCTGCCCATCAGCTATCTGATGACGGCAGGCAATCAGGCGCAGACCGGGTTGTCGGATCTTGCCCAGGCCGTTCTCGCGGATCCTCGTGTCACCGCCGTCGGCCTGCATATCGAAGGCTTCGGCGACATCAAGGCGCTTGAAGCACTTGCGATGCGTGCAAGGGAGTTGAAGAAGCCCGTCGTCGCGCTGAAGGTCGGCAAATCCGAACAGGCCCAGCGTGCCACCGTCTCGCACACGGCCTCGCTCGCCGGCAGCGACGCGGTTGCCGACGCCGTTCTTGATCGTCTTGGCATCGGTCGCGTCGCAACGCTTGCGGAACTCATCGAAACGCTGAAACTCCTGCATGTCGCAGGTCCGCTCGACAGCAATGCGATCTCATCGATGAGCTGTTCTGGCGGCGAGGCATCGCTGATGGCTGACGCGGCCGTCGGCCGCCATGTCGAGTTCCGCGCCTTGAAGGCCGAACAGCTGCCAGCTTTGCGCGCGAGCCTCGGACAGATGGTGACGCTCTCAAATCCGCTCGACTATCATACTTTCGTTTGGGGCGACTTGGAGCGCCAGACGAAGGCCTTCAGTGCCATGTTCGCCGGCGGCTACGCCCTCAATCTACTCGTGCTCGACTTTCCGCGCGAAGACCGCTGCGATGGCGCAGACTGGATGATCACCGTCTCGGCCGTTATCGCGGCTGCAAAGCAGACGCGTGCGCGCGCCGCCATCTTGGCAACGCTGCCGGAAAACATGCCGGAAGCCATCGCCCGGCAATTGATCGAAGCCGACATCGTGCCGCTCTGCGGCATCAGCGAGGCTTTGGCGGCAGCAGAGATTGCAAGCGGAATAGCCAGCGCTTGGAAAAAAACGCGACCCTTGCCGCTCCTCGATGCGCAAGCCGATGCCGGTGAAATCGAGACCCTGAGCGAAGCTGCAGCCAAGGTTGAGCTTGCGGCGGCAGGCCTTGCCGTGCCCCTCGGCAAGACCGCGGCCACGGCAAGTGAAGCGGCCGATCGCGCAGAGGAGCTCGGCTTCCCTGTCGCACTTAAGGCGCTCGGCGTTGAACATAAATCCGATGTCGGTGCGGTCAAACTCAACCTATGCGATAGAAGTGCCGTCAAAGACGCGGCGGAAGGCATGAGCCATGTGGCGCGCGGATTTCTCGTTGAACGCATGGTCGATCGTCCTCTTGCAGAATTGATCGTCGGCGCAGTCCGAGATCCCGTCGTCGGGCTGACCCTGACGGTCGGTGCGGGCGGAATTCTCGTGGAATTGCTGGAGGATTCCGTCGTTTTGACGCTTCCGGCCACGAAAGCCGAGGTATTGGACCGGATTTTGCAGCTCAAAGTCCGCAAGCTGATAGAAGGCTATCGTGGCAATTCAAGCAGCAGCCTCGAAACCGTCGCCGATGCCGTCGTATCGGCGGCAGAATATGTCGTAAAGAACGCCGCGCGGCTCGAGGAACTGGACATTAATCCCTTGATGGTTTTGGCTGGGTCCGGTGGCGTCGTCGCTGCGGATGCCCTCATTCGGCGAAGGAGGTAGCAGAAGTTGCAAGACCCCATTCGAACCCGATGCGATGATGGCATCCTCGAGGTTGTCGTTGACCGGCCGAAGGCGAATGCCATCGATCTGGAAACAAGCCGCAAGATGGGACTGATTTTTCGCGACTTTCGCGACAATCCAGATTTGCGGGTGGCGATCGTCACTGGTGCTGGCGAGAAGTTCTTTTCTGCCGGCTGGGATCTGAAAGCTGCAGCGGCCGGAGACGCCGTGGATGGCGACTATGGCGTCGGTGGCTTCGGCGGCCTGCAGGAACTGCGTGATCTCAACAAGCCGGTTATCTGTGCTGTCAACGGCATCTGTTGCGGCGGTGGCCTGGAGATCGCACTTTCGGCAGATCTGATCATAGCCGCGCCCCATGCGACCTTTGCACTGCCGGAAATCCGTTCGGGCACCGTTGCCGATGCGGCATCGATCAAATTGCCGAAACGCATTCCGTATCACATCGCGATGGACATGTTGCTGACAGGCCGGTGGCTCGACGTTGAAGAGGCGCATCGCTGGGGCTTCGTCAACGAGATTGTCGTCGCCGACAGGCTGATGGACAGGGCGTGGGAGCTGGCACGCCTGCTCGCAAGCGGGCCACCGCTCGTCTACGCAGCCATAAAGGAAATCGTGCGCGAAGCTGAGGGAGCGACATTTCAGACTGCCATGAACAAGATCACCAAACGGCAGTTTGCGACCGTCGACATTCTCTATTCGAGCGAGGATCAATTGGAAGGTGCCCGGGCTTTCGCCGAGAAGCGAGCCCCAATCTGGAAAGGAAAATAGGGGCGGCGGCAACCGCAGCATTTTTCCCACATGGTCACGGACATCAGGCGTCAGGCGGAAGAGGAAACCGTTTCCTGAGGCGCGCTGTCCGAGAATTCTGTCAACACGACAAAAAGAAGGAACAGGGGAATGAACGACTATACAAAGTATTTGGCAAATCGCGTCACGTCCGGTGGCCTCAACCGCCGCGAATTCATGGGACGTGCAATGGCAGCCGGCGTGACTTTGGCACTCGCCGACAAGCTCTTTACCGAAAGTGCAATGGCAGCCGAACCGAAGCGCGGCGGTCATCTGAAGCTCGGCCTTGAAGGCGGTGCTGCGACCGATTCCAAGGATCCGGCGAAATTCCTGTCTCAGGTCATGTTTTGCATCGGTCGTTGCTGGGGCGACATGCTGGTGGAATCGCATCCGTTGACGGGTGCTGCCGTTCCCTCGCTCGCGGAATCCTGGGAGCCGTCAAAGGATGCCGCCACCTGGACCTTCAAGATCCGCAAGGGCGTGAAGTTCCACAACGGCAAGGATCTGACGATCGACGACGTCGTTGCCACGCTCAAGCGCCATACCGATGCGAAATCGGAATCGGGCGCACTCGGTGTCATGAGGTCGATCAAGGACATCAAGGCCGACGGCGACAACCTCGTCCTGACGCTGACCGAAGGCAACGCCGACATGCCGTTGCTGCTGACCGACTATCACCTCGTCATCCAGCCAAACGGCGGCAATGACGATCCGCTTGCATCGATCGGCACCGGTCCCTACAAGATGGTCAGTTTCGAGCCGGGCGTGCGCGCCACCTTCGAGCGCAACAAGGACGACTGGCGCACCGACCGCGGCTTTGTCGATAGCGTCGAGATCATCACGATGAACGATGCGACGGCGCGCATCGCCGCACTTTCGTCCGGTCAGGTCCATTATATCAACCGCGTCGACCCGAAGACCGTGGATCTTCTGAAGCGTGCGCCGACCGTGGAGATCCTGTCGACCGCCGGCCGCGGCCACTATGTCTTCATCATGCATTGCGACAAGGCGCCCTTCGACAATAACGATCTGCGCATGGCACTGAAATACGCCATGGATCGCGAGACCATGGTCAAGAAGATCCTCGGCGGCTACGGGAAGGTCGGCAATGATTTCCCGATCAACAGCACCTACGCCCTCTTCCCCGAAGGGATCGAACAGCGCGCCTACGATCCCGACAAGGCCTCTTTCCACTACAAGAAGTCCGGTCATAGCGGCTCAGTCCTTTTGCGCACCTCGGAAGTCGCGTTCCCCGGTGCCGTCGACGCCGCGGTCCTCTATCAGGAAAGCTGCAAGAAGGCCGGCATCACCATCGAGGTCAAGCGCGAACCGGGCGACGGCTACTGGACCAACGTCTGGAACGTTCAGCCCTTTTCCACCTCCTATTGGGGCGGACGGCCGACACAGGACCAGATGTATTCCACCGCCTATCTTTCGACGGCGGACTGGAACGACACGCGCTTCAAGCGTCCCGACTTCGACAAGCTTCTGCTTCAGGCCCGTTCCGAACTGGACGAAGCCAAGCGCAAGGAGCTCTATCGCGCCATGGCGATGATGGTGCGCGACGAAGGCGGCGTCATCCTGCCGATGTTCAATGATTTCGTGAATGCCTCCACCAAAAAGGTGAAGGGCTATGTTCACGACATCGGCAACGACATGTCGAACGGCTACGTTGCGACCCGCGTCTGGCTGGATGCCTGATGCCCAAACCGGGCGAATAGGCCCTCATCCTTGAGGAAGCCGGGACCGCGGATGATTTTCGCGGTCCTCCCGACGTTTAAGCGCGAGGCATCGGCCATGTCCAATCTGCCCCCCGGAACCGTTTTGCCCGGGCTGAGGTTCAAGCAGCGTTTCCCGTTGCTGTCCCTCATCATCGAGCGTTGCGTGCTCAGCATCGTTCTTTTGTTCGCCGTTTCCATCCTGATCTTCGGCGGGCTCGAGGCGTTGCCGGGCGATTTCGCCACCACCTATCTCGGCCAGTCGGCAACGCCGCAGGCCGTCGCCAATATCCGCGAGGAGCTCGGTCTCAACCGGCCCGTCGTCACCCGCTACGTTGAGTGGCTCGGCAACGCCGTCAAAGGCGATTTCGGCACCTCTTGGGCGAGCAAGAACTCCGTTAGCGAGCAGATCGGCAAGCGCCTCGGCAATTCGCTATTCCTGGCCGGGTTTGCCGCCTTGATCTCGGTGCCGCTGGCGGTTTGTCTGGGCATGCTCGCCGTGCATTTCCGAAACCGAATGCCGGACAAGATCATCAACGTCATATCGCTGGCGGCGATCTCGCTGCCGGAATTCTTCATCGGCTATCTCCTCATCATGTTCTTTTCCGTGAAGTTCGGTGTCGCGACCTTTCCTGCGACGGTCTTTGACGGCATGGGCTTTATCGATCGACTAAATGCAATCGCCCTGCCAACGGCAACCCTCGTTCTGGTCGTGCTTGCGCATATGATGCGCATGACCCGGGCGGCCATCTTGTCGGTCATGTCGTCGGCTTACATGGAGACGGCCGAGCTGAAGGGGCTCTCGGCCTTCCGCGCTATCGTCAAGCATGCCGCGCCCAATGCGCTGGCGCCGATCATCAATGTCATCGCGCTGAACCTTGCCTATCTGATCGTCGGTGTTGTCGTTGTCGAAGTCGTCTTCGTCTATCCCGGCATGGGCCAATACATGGTCGATGCGGTGACGGTTCGTGACATGCCCGTGGTACAGGCTTGCGGCCTGATCTTTGCGGCCGTCTATATCTTCCTCAACATGACCGCCGATATTCTCGCCATCATTGCCAATCCGCGCTTGAGGCATCCACGATGAGATTGAGAGATATCCCCATCACCGCCTGGATCGGCATCGTCGGCATTCTGATCGCCTTCGTTTGCGCGATCTTTGCACCCTGGATCGCGCCTTACGGCGAGACGGAAGTCGTCGGCAATGTCTGGCAGCCTGCCGATGCACAATACTTCTTCGGCCTCGACAATCTCGGCCGCGATATCCTGTCGCGTCTGATCTACGGCACCCGCACGACGCTCTTCGTCGCGCTGGGGGCAACGATCATTTCCTTCTCGCTCGGCATCATCCTGAGCTTCACCGCCGCCGTCTCGCGCGGCTTGATCGACACGATCTTCTCACGCTTCAACGACCTGATGATGTCGATCCCGACCCTGATCTTCGCACTCGTCGTGCTCGCCGTCCTGCCGCAGAACCTGATCGTGCTGATCCTCGTCATGGCCATTCTCGATTCCACCCGCGTCTATCGCCTCGGCCGTGCCGTGGCGCTCGATGTCGCGGTCATGGAATTTGTGGAAGCAGCCAAGCTGCGCGGCGAGGGCAGGCTCTGGATCATCTTCCGCGAGATCCTGCCCAATACGCTGTCGCCGTTGCTGGCGGAGTTCGGGCTGCGCTTCGCCTTCTCGATCCTGTTCCTTTCGACCTTGTCCTTCCTCGGTCTCGGCATCCAGCCTCCGGCGGCTGACTGGGGCGGCATGGTCAAGGACAACAAGGATGGGATCATTTTCGGCATTTCCGCCGCCCTCGTGCCGGGTTCCGCCATCGCGGCTCTGGCAATCTGTGTCAATCTGGTGGTCGACTGGCTCTTAAGGCGCACCTCCAGCCTCAAGGGAGGGCGTGGCGATGCCTGAGCTTCTTTCCGTGCGCGATCTGAAGATCGAGGCAACCAGCTATCCGCCCGGCGAACCGCCGAAACGCGTCACCATCGTCGATGGTGTCTCCTTCGATCTTCAGCGGGGCAAGGTGCTCGGGTTGATCGGCGAGTCGGGTGCCGGCAAGTCGACCATCGGCCTTTCGGCGCTGGCCTACGGCCGCGGCGGCGCCGAGATTACCGGCGGCCAGGTGCTGCTTGACGGCAAGGACATCCTGCCGCTCGGCAAATCCGGCATCCGCAGGATCCGTGGCGCGCGGGTCTGCTATGTCGCCCAATCGGCCGCCGCCGCCTTCAATCCGGCGCACCGGCTGGGTGCCCAGGTGATTGAAGCGACCGTCAAGCACGGTCTGATGACGAAGGAGGACGCCAGGAAGCGCGCGCTCTATCTCTTCAGGGTCCTTGGCCTGCCCAATCCGGAAACATTCGGCGAACGCTATCCGCATCAGGTCTCGGGTGGTCAGTTGCAGCGCGCCATGACCGCCATGGCGCTCTGCTCCAACCCCGAACTGATCGTTTTCGACGAGCCGACGACCGCGCTTGACGTGACGACGCAAATCGATGTGCTGGCGGCGATCAAGCACGCCATCGAGGAGACGCATACGGCAGCGCTCTACATCACGCATGATCTTGCCGTCGTCGCCCAGATTTCCGACGACATCATGGTGTTGAGGCATGGCAAGATGGTTGAATACGGCAGCGTCCAGCAGATCATCGAGGCGCCGCGGCAGGATTACACCCGAGCGCTCGTCAACGTCCGGCAGGAGGCGCGGGCAGAGGCTGTCGACCAGTCAAGCGCACTGTTGAGAGTGGAGAATATCAGCGCGCAATATTCCAATGGTTTCAAGGTTTTGCACGATGTTTCGCTACATGTGCCAAAGGGCCAGACCTTGGCTGTTGTCGGCGAGTCCGGCTCGGGCAAGTCGACACTTGCCCGTGTCATAACCGGCCTTTTGCCGCCAAGCGACGGGCGGATCATATTCGACGGCAAGCCGCTGACGCCGGCGTTGAAGAACCGCTCGCGCGAGGAGCTGCGCCGCATCCAGCTGATCTACCAGATGGCCGATACGGCCATGAACCCGCGCCAGACGGTGCGCGATATCATCGGGCGCCCGCTGACTTTTTATGACGGCCTGCACGGTGCGGCCAAGACCGCGCGGGTGAAGGAGCTGTTGGATCAAATCGAGATGGGCAATGGTTTTATCGACCGCTACCCGGCCGAGCTCTCCGGCGGTCAGAAACAACGCGTTGCGATCGCCCGTGCGCTTGCGGCCAAGCCTGAACTTATTCTGTGTGACGAGCCGACATCGGCGCTCGACCCGCTCGTCGCGGAGGGCATTCTGAAGCTGTTGCTCAGGCTGCAGGAAGAAGCTCATCTTTCCTATGTCTTCATCACCCACGATATCGCGATCGTGCGGGCGATTGCCGATAGCGTTGCTGTCATGCATCGCGGCAAGCTGGTTCGCTTCGGTCCGAAGTCGCAAGCGCTCTCGCCACCGTTCGACGACTATACCGACCTGTTGCTGAAGTCGGTGCCCGAGATGGAGATCGGTTGGCTGGAACGAGTTCTGACGACCCGAAGGATGGAGAGCGCCGGAAACTGAAACGGCGTTCTCAGACCGATCCGGCGAAGCGACTGGCTGCGGCGCATATGGCTGCAAAGCCGGCGCGGGCTCCATCGCTCATGTGCCTTGCCCGCAGCCATGCATGCACCATCTGGGGTTCTTCGCGGAACCAGACTTCGACACCCGCCTGTGCCAGCCGGGCGGCATAAAGGCGACCATCGTCGCGCAGCGGATCGAAATGCGCTACCGTAATGAAGGTTGGCGGGAGGCCGGCAAGCGATGCCAATGCAAGCGGCGCAGCCACAGGATCGCCAGACGGCGCCTGCAGAATGTTGCGGTAATAGGCGACATCGGCAGTCGTCAACCCTGGGGCATCGCTCATCTCCAGATAAGAGCCGGAAACGAGATCGCCGCCCAGTGCGGGATAGATCAGGATCTGTCCGACAACACCCGAAAGCCCTTCGCTCCGCGCCCTGATCGCC
Organism: Rhizobium sp. NPDC092011; assembly: GCF_044756305.1. Taxonomy (NCBI): domain Bacteria; kingdom Pseudomonadati; phylum Pseudomonadota; class Alphaproteobacteria; order Hyphomicrobiales; family Rhizobiaceae; genus Rhizobium; species Rhizobium sp. NPDC092011. Next base: position 271,719 of record NZ_JBIVSO010000008.1, on the reverse strand, counting down.
AGCCCCGCCGCCAGATTGCCGCCGGCACTGTCACCGATCAGCACGACGGATTTCTTTTCGGCAAGCAACTGCTTCAGGACAGCGAAGCAGTCGTCCGTCTGCGCCGGCCAAGGATGTTCCGGGGCGAGACGATAGTCGACCGAAACCAGCTGAGCTCCGACATGATCGGCAATCTCGGCGCAGATGGCGTGATGGCTATCGAGCGAGCCGACCACGAAGCCGCCGCCATGCAGATAAAGCAGGCTTGTCGTCGTACGGATGTTGGCCGGCCGATAATGCCGAACCGGGATCGTGCCGGCGATGAGAGCGTCCAACGCGGCCACACCCTGGGGCAGGGGGCGATCAAAACGAGCGCAAAGCGCGTCATACCATTGGCGTTGCTGGCCAATGGACGCCGACACCGCATCCGGAGGGTAGAAGGAATCGCAAATGTCCAGGAAACTCAAGATGGCTGCTTCGGTCGGCATGGGACACTGCGGAGAACTCATCGGCAAACCTCTGCTCCTGCATTTGGGCGATGTCATAGCACATCAGGCAATCTTCAACTTATCTCCTGACGGCCGTCGTCGTCACGGTCGCGACACTGCTGTGAACCGGTATCATCATAGCTCTTGTGACGGGGCACTTTGGAGTTTTTTCGCGAGCGATTGCGCCAAGTCGGAAATGGCGGGTTGAGATACCAGCCGGCAGCGGCTATCTGGTGCCAAGCCCACAGGCGGGCGTTTCACGAACGACAAGGTGCATGCCGGCATGATTCCAGATTTTCTCGTCACTCATTCGGGTGGTTTCCATGCCGATGAGCTCATGTCCAGCGTCATCCTGACCAGGCTTTTCCCGCAGGCCCGCCTCGTGCGCAGCAGGATGCTCGAGTGGATCACACCTGGTTCAGACCGCATCATCTACGATGTCGGAGGCAAATACGACGCCGCAGCGCGGATCTTCGATCACCATCAGCGTGGCGCCCCGTTGCGAGACGATGGTCAGCCCTTCAGTTCGTTCGGATTGATCTGGAAGCACTATGGCCGCGACTACCTCATGGCCTTGGATCTTCCAGAGGCGCATGTCGACACGATTCATGCCTCCTTCGATGCGAGCTTTGTGCTGCCAATCGATCTGGTGGATAACGGTGCGCTCAGCCCCTCGGCTGCGGGGCCGCTTGCCTCACTGACGCTGCCAGCGCTCCTTGAAACCTTAAAGCCTGTTTTCGACGAAACAGACCCAGAGGCTGACGATCGTGGGTTCCACCATGCGCTTTCGATCGCCCGCAGCTTCGTCGAGGCGAGGATCGGACAGAGTGCCGCAAAATTGCGCGCCGAGGCGATCGTTCATCAGGCAATCCTAAGGACGGGCGAGGGGCGGGTCCTTGAGCTTCCGATGGGAATGCCGTTCCGTCCCGCAATCGTAAAGGCAGGCGCCGACCATCTGCTCTTCGTCGTTCATCCGCGCGAGAAGGATTGGTGCCTGACCGGTATCCGCCGGGCGGAAGACGGCTTTGCTCTGCGAGCCGATCTGCCGGCAGCCTGGGCTGGGCTGACAGATCGTGATCTGGAGATGGCCTGCGGCATCGAGGGCGCAACCTTCTGTCACAATGGTCGTTTCATTGCCGCTGCCAAAACCCGAGAGGCGGCACTTGCGATGGCAGAGCTTGCAGTGACCGAGGCGATGTCCCCGACGAAAAGCCGGCCTTAAAAGCCGGCTCTTGCGGCCGCGCAGTTTACTTGCAGGGTTTCGCGGCGGCCATGCTCTTCACGAGCTTGTCGACGACAGCACCGTATCGCTGCTGATCATTGCTGGGATATTCGAGCGAGAAATTGCCGACCGCGCCATCGCAGAGCGCAATCTCTCTGACATACAGGATGCGATTTTCCTTCGCGCCGGAAAAGCTCGCCCAGGACGCCGTCTGCTTTTGATAGGATATCTGCCAGCCGTCCTCGATGTAGAATTTTCGGCGGCTATTGCTCTCGTCCCTGAAACTCCCATCCATGATGTAGTTTCCCCAGACCAGGAGCTTGGCCGTACCTTCAACTGACTGAAGGCTCATGCCATCACCGTTGTCGGCGACCGACACCGTCTTGAATTCTGTCGGAAGATCAATGGAATAGCCGAATCGGGAGTTTCGATAGGTGTTGTTGTCGGCGGCCATGACGGCCGTTGATACCAAACATAAACTGACGACTATGCGTGCCAGCATCTCCATTTTTCCTCACTTTTGATAGCATGCTAACCTGGTCCTGGCGGTCAGGCTTCGGATGGTTGTTGATCGAAGGCATATGCCATTTTGCATTCCCCGGTGCCGCGACGCCGAGCCAGAGGGAGATTGTCGCCGCTTACTCGATCTGAGCTTCGAGCGTTTCGGCGAGTGCCTGATAGAATTGCGCGGAGGCATCCTTGTGCTCCGCCTTGTATTTGACACTCACGAGCCGAGCCGCTTCGACCGCCACACGAAAGGAATCGATCCGAACTTGTGGATCCAAGTCTGATTGACCGCCAATGTCACCGCTCTCGAACTTGCCGGCCCTGTATCCATCGCCGAGGTCGACGACGCCAATCTGGGGGATTCCGTCCGCCATTTTCCCAAGGAAGGCCACACCAACCCGGTCGCCGTCCCGGCGGCGCAGCATTCCGGTTCCGGAGGCTTTGCCGTTCGCACAGTCACCGACCCAGAAAGTCGGTCCGCTTGTGAGCGAAGCCGGAGCGACGAATTTGCAGTGGCTGCCCGGATCCTCCAGCCAACTCTGTTCCGACGCAGCTTGAGCAAGGACGTCCGTTCCAAGCAGCCCGAATAGGGCAAAGCATGACGCCGAAAGCCCCGACAAACGCATTTTCATATCAATCACCTGCCTGCGGGAACACGGCCGTCTCGATCGTCCTGAGGTTGACAGCGGGATAGAACTATCTGAATTCACGCTTGAAATGCAATTGGAAGGTTGCTGGCACAAGCATTCCACCGGAAGGCATAGACCGACCTTCAAACCTGAGCGGTTCTAACGAACGGATGTCGCGGTGCCGGCGGCCGCTTCCACAAAGCTCCGAAAAACGGCGTTTCCCGGATGATCCGTCCCTGCATGCTGTTCCTGATGCCATTGGAGGCCGACGGCGAAGGAGGCGGAAGTGACCTCGATCGCTTCGATGATGCCATCCTTTGCCAAAGCACTCGCAAGAACAGCCGGTGAAACCTGAGCGACCGCCTCGCGATGGAATGTGTTTACGTCGATGCTCGATTTGCCGATGATTTTCGCCAGACGCGATCCCGGAAGAATCTCGATCGAATGAAGATGATCCCGCTTGTCGTGTTCGCCTGCCGAGGGAAAGGTTGCCTTGAGATCAGGCGTGAGGCGACAGCCGTTCAAACATGCGAGCATCTGCATGCCTGAACAGATGCCGAGAACGGGCTTATCCTTTTGAAGATAGCCCTCCATGATTGCTCGTTCGACCTCAAGGCGCTCCGATGGCGGTGCCCGAGAGATTTCTCCTTCAATGTACCAGTGGTCCGGAAATGCAAACCGTCCGCCGACGGACACAAAGCCGTCGAACTCATTCAAAGCAATGTCGATGATTTCAGGTACGTATGGAATACCAAAGGGGAGACCTCCTGCATCGCGCACGCCGCGAAAATATCCCTTGGCTGCTTCATAGCGCGTTCCGCCCGTGCTTGTGTTCTCGTCAAGGATAATGGCGATGCGGGGCTGGCGCATATGATGAGGCCTCTTGGCTCTAAGGGTTCTGACGCACTGACTTGCAGGAACATAGTCGGAGGTAAGCGGCCAGTCGAGATGCGGCCGTGTTAGCTCTCCGGGTCTGATCGGTCGCCGATTGCGGTCAGGATCCGCTCTGCTGAGATCAAAAAGGAGGCTCGGCGGCGAAAACCGTTGCAAACGCGATCCGCTTGAAGCGATCGAGCGCTTCTGCGCTTCGGTCCACTTTCATTCGCAGAATGGCTCCTTCCCAGGAGACAAGCAGGAAATCCGCCAGATCGCTTGCCGAAAACCGCGTGCCGATTTCACCTGCTTGCTGGGCTTCCGTGATGCAGCGCTCGAATGGTTTGCGCCATTCCTGATAGATCGCCGCGAGCCGTTCGCGCAGCAACTCGCTCGTCTGCGAAACCTCGATACTGAAATCGCCGATCAGACAACCGCGAAGATAGTCGTCGTCGGCAAGACGCTCAGTAATGATATCGAGATAGCGCAGCAGCCGCTCGCGAGGTCCGAGGGAGCGATCATTGAACGCTTGCCCGACAAGCTCGCGGGTATGGGCAAAATACTGGTCGAGAACCTCGGCGGCGAAAGCTTCCTTTGAGCGGAAGTGATTGGTGAAGGAGCCCTGGGGCACGCCTGCTTCGGCAACGACGTCCCTTATGCCGGCTCCGTTATATCCCTTGCGGAACATGACCCGTAGGCCGGCGGCAATAATGTCGTTTTTGTTTGATGGCTTTGGCATGTGTTGACAATACGTACGTCTGTATTGATAATCAAGGGGCGAGGAGAGGAAACCTTTCGCGCAAGTCCTTATCATTTTCCCATCGTCCGTGGCCTTACCCATCGAATGGCAGGCAGCTCACAGAGCTCATAACGTGTCCGATAGCAATACGGACGTCCATATTGAAAAGGAAAATCCGATGACCAACCATTCCGAAATGCATCGTGTAGAGGTTCTGGATTCCTATATGACCTATCGAGACGCAGGCCCGAAGAACGGGCCGGTCGTTCTCTTCCTGCATGGGAATCCGACCTCCTCTTATATCTGGCGAGACATCATCGCCGATGTTGCGTCGCATGCCCGGTGCATCGCGCCCGATCTCATCGGCTTCGGGCAATCGGGCAAGCCAGACATCGACTATCGCTTTGTCGATCACATCCGCTATCTCGACGCGTTCATCGATGCGCTGGAAATATCCTCGGCATTCATCGTTGCTCAGGACTGGGGCACTGCCTTTGCTTTCGAACGGGCAGCACGCCTGCCAGAATTCATGCGTGGGCTTGCCTTCATGGAGTTCATTCGGCCGATGGAAAGCTGGGACGAGTTTCATCAGGTGCCTGCGGCACGAGAGTTGTTTCAAAAATTCCGCACGCCTGAAATTGGCGAGAAACTTATACTAGAGGACAATATCTTCGTGGAGCGCGTCCTTCCCGGTTCGATCAAACGCCTACTCACCGAAGAGGAAATGTCGGCGTATCGCGCGCCGTTCCCGACGCCGGAAACGCGGCGCCCTGTGTGGCGCTTTCCAAATCAACTGCCGATAGCCGGCGAGCCCGGCGACGTGTGGGCGCTTCTGAGTGCCGCTCATGCTGCGCTGCGTGAAAGCGTCTATCCGAAAATGCTGTTCGTAGGTGAGCCTGGGGCTTTGGTTTCACCCGATTTTGCCCGGAAATTTGCCTCTACGCTGCGGAACTGTGAGGTGGTTCCGCTGGGAGCCGGAGCCCACTATCTGCAAGAGGATCATCCGGGGGCCATCGCAGCAGGTGTTCGACGCCTGATGGAGGGTGCCGGGCAACGCTAAAGTTCCGGCTCACTCAAATCCGCCTGATTGCTGTTGCACCCAATGGATTGCCCTTCCCTTTCCCTGTCGGGCGAGAGGGGAGGGCAACGATGGCCTCCTAGTTATAAATATCGTCGCGCTCGAGCCCCTCGCTTCGCCGCCGACTGAAGTCGTTCGTTCAAGTGAGATGCGTAGAGCCTGCGTCCGATCTCGCTCCCATGGTCGGGACAGTAGGTAAGACTGCGGTAATATTGGAAATTTAGCGACTGTCGGTGCCGGCGCTGAGAGATTGGCCACAAATGATGGCTTCTGGATGTGTCGGCGCAGAGACGAGGCTGGATTTTCCGATTGTTCGATCGGCCGGAAACATGATCCGCGTGACGTCGATCTGGCAACAACCATCGCAACGCAGCGGGCATCACAGAATGAATTACCTCGAGTTCATCTTTCGTCTTCTCATGCGATATTTTCTCTCGGCCTTTATCGTTGGAGCGCTGCTGGGCGGACCTGTCGCCATACTGATCCTGAAATGAGATTCCGCAGACAATGAGCCCCACAGGCCGGCATGCCGTAAGGTTATCACAAGGGTTGGATCGCAATCGGATGCAGCTTTCACAAAGGAGTTGTATTGTATGCATCCGATTGCATTGTCGACCAGGTCGACGCCGATAACTGCTGTGCGGCCGATGTCCGCGCGTTGGTCTGTGCGGGCAGCCTGCTTCGTCCTGGCGATCACAAGCGGCTGTAGTTCGGTTCCGCTCAAGGAAGGAGGCATGCTCTCGTCCTACGGCAATCTCGGCGCGCCAAAGGGCAGATTCTCGAAATCCAGAGTATTTCTGGACAAGGAGAAATTAAAGGAAGTCAAAAGGATTGCCATCTGGCCAACGACGTTGACGCTCACGGCTGGAAGCAGAATTCAAAATCCAAAAGACAGGCTTTTGGTCTCGAATTCGATAGATCGTGCCATCTGCTTTGCAATGAGCGAGAAATATCAGATCGTTCCGCTCAGCGGCTCTCCGGATCTGACGATAAAGGCTGTGATTACCGACATAGTTCCCACCCAGCCAACGGTCGCCGGCGCAGCAAAGGCGATTTCGATCGGTAGTTCGATCGCTTTGCCGGTGCAGATTCCACGCCTTCCTCTGGGGCTTGGCGGACTGGCCGTGGAGGCGGAAGCGCTTGACGGCGCCGGCGTCCAGCGCGCCGCTGTCGTTTGGTCTCGAGGAGCAAATTCCTTTACGAGCAAGGCGCGCGTATCAAAAGTCGGAGACGCCTACGATCTGGCTGCGGCCTTCGGAAGCGAGTTCTCCAGAATGATCATTGCCGGCAAGGAGCCAGGGGGGCTGAATATTCGCCTGCCGTCCTTCTATGAAATTCGCACGGCACTTGGCGGCAAGCCAGGCTCGCCCCTGTGCGAGAATTTTGGCCGTTCGCCCGGCATCATCGGCGAGATCGGCGCATCGTTCGGGGCGCCTCCGTCATGGACCGACAAGGGGGCTCATGCGTCCAATTCCGGAGTGCCAGCTGCGCCTCCGGTCAAGCTTGCGTCGCCTTCCAATGGCGAGCATCGCCAAGGAACGAGCGCTCCCAGCCTGTAAGGCTGCCGTAATGTTCGCGCCGCATTTGCCGGCAACCACCAACGAAATGAAAAATCCTGAGGTATCTCCATGCGTTATTGTTTTGCACTCGCCCTTTCCCTCCTGCTAATGGGATGCCAGTCCACAGAAGATGGCGAGCGCTGCGCGCAGTATGGCTTTGAACGCGGCTCTACGGAGTTTGCCGTTTGCAAGCAACGCATCGACCTTGCGCGTGAGCGTCGGATGGAAAGATCAATTGAGGCGCCAAACTATGACTATTGAAGAGATGTCGGCCGGCTAAGCGTCTCGCCTGATTTCGTGTCGCATATTTGCCGTATCGCCTTGCGAGAGCGGCCCGGACGTTCCGGCATCGGTGTAAGTTTGCATCGTACCAACACATTCACGCTCTAGCTCAGGCAAGACATGCATATTCTGATCGTTGAAGATGATCTCGAACTCGCCACCTCCCTTAAGGCGATGATGGAAAGCTCGATCGGGGTGACGGATATTTTCGCGACCATTGCCGATGCGGAAGCGGCACTCCTTGCGTTCAAATTCGATCTGGTCATTATCGATCGTCGCCTCCCGGATGGCGACGGTCTTTCCTTGCTGTCGACGTTGCGCCAGCTACGCCCGCGTCCGGCTACGTTGATATTGACGGCGCTGGATGACCCCCTCGACATCGTGTCCGCGCTGGACAAGGGAGCGGACGAATATATCGGCAAGCCGTTCGAGCCGATGGAGCTGGTCGCGCGCGCAAGGGCTGTCTTGCGACGCTACAATCTCGACGAAACGGGCTGCACGCAGTTCGGAAACTTGATCTTCGATCTCAACCATCGCTCGGCCATGATCGGTGAAACCGTGCTGAACATCCCACGACGAGAATTGGGCATTCTGGAAGCGTTGATGCGCCGGGCTGGCCGCGTGGTTCAGCGTGATACGTTGGAAGCATCCACCTATAGCCTCGACGACGAAATCGAGTCGAATGTCATCGAGTCTCATGTCTCGCGTCTGCGTCGACGATTGCGTGAAGCCAATTGCGATGTAAACATTCGGACCATTCGCGGGATCGGTTACATGCTGGTGCAGGAATGAGGTGGCCGTCCCGTTCGATCGCATTCCCAGTCGCGGGCCTGCTAATTGTCGGTATGGCTTGCGTCATGGTGCTGAGTACCGTCGTGACGTTGGGTGTCTTCCTAAGCACGGACGTGAAGTCCAAGCAGCGGATGAATGCCGACGTTGTGGGCAAGCTCCTTCGATCGGGGATGACTTACGATAGCGGTGGCAGGCTCGTTCTGGAGCAAAAGGGGTTCCCTTCGACCATTATGGGATTTGCCGAGGCGGAGCCGTCTTTCTGGTATCTGGTGAGCGATGGAAAGCAAACCATCTCTCACGGAACCATACCTTCTTCCGTCGATCAGATTATTAAAACGGCCCCTTCGGAAATCTTTGCCTCCGAGTTTTACTATACCTCCGGCGACGAACGGTTGCTTGGGCTTAGATTGGTGGACGACACCAATTCAAAGGTCGTCATTGCCCTGGGCGGCATTTCCTTTTCCGGTGTTCAGACCATCTTGGCGACGCTTTGGGCACTCTGGCCCCAGGGGCTTTACCATCTTCTGGGTCTCGTCCTGGTGACGACCGTGACGATCGCGGCGATCGCCATCCGACAGACCATTGCGACGCCGGTGCGCCGCGTCGTCGATTGGGCAGAGCAGATTGACGGTCTTCCCAATGGCCGCAGAATTCCCGACCAGGACACGCCGACCGAACTCAGGCCGATGGTAGCGGCATTTAATACCGCCTTGACGAGGATCGACAATGCTTTCGAGGCGCAGCGAAATTTCCTTGCAAGCGCATCCCATGAGTTACGGACGCCGCTGACCAAGCTGCGCATCAAGCTGGATCTGGTGAAGGACGTTGAGGTCAGGGAGATGCTGATCCGCGACGCGACGCGCCTTGCTTCCATCGTCACGACATCGCTTCAGCTTGCCCGCCTGTCCGGCCAGTCTCTCGCCTTCACAGCCGTCGACCTGACTGCGGTTGCGCGTTCGGTCATTGCGGATCATGTGCCCAGGGCAATTCAGCAGGGGCTCGAGATCGAGTTGCGCGCTCCCGAAGCGGCAGTCAACGTCTGGGGGTCGGAGGCAGCCCTTCGTGTTGCGCTGGACAATTTGATTTCCAATTCCTTGCGGCATGCGCATAGCTCCGACATGATCATCGTCGAGGTGCTCGAGACCCGTCAGTTGAAGATCCTGGACCACGGCCCTGGAATTCCGGTCGAGGAGCGGGAGATGGTCCTGCGCCCCTTTGTTCGCGGGGCCAACGCCGCATCCGATGGCACAGGAATGGGACTGGCGATTGTTGCTCAAGTCATTCGCGCTCACGGTGGATCCGTTGTTCTCGATGAACCGACAGGCGGCGGATTGGCCGTATGCTTGACCTTTCCAAGCCGCTGAGCAGCGGCTTGCATGTTCTAGCAAGGGGAGCCGGAAGGGCCGCAGTGCTCCCCGCTCGGCTGGGTCATGCGACCTATCTTACCCTACGACGATATCGGCTTGCTCCTGTGACGACCGGAACGTTTTAACATCTGCGCATGAGCCTGGATATCGTTGGCTATACTGCCTCAAGTGTCGGGAGATTGAACCATGCAGCTATGCCTTTGCGTTGCCGAGCGCCCAATCTCTGGCCGATGGCAACAATGGGAGCGCAAGCGGGTTGGTATCTACGCCGTTCATTTGCTCGGCCAACAGAAAGGCGGTCGTCGGGCCGAGCGTGAAGCCCTGATGGCCATGACCAAAATGGAACCACAGGCCTTTGTGACGGCCGGGGCCGACGACGGGCAGCATGTCGGGCATGCAGGGGCGATACCCTGACCAGGGAGTGTCCTCGATAGGCTCCCCGAGGGAGAAGAGCTCATGGGCGGCCTCGACGGAGCGTAATATTTGACGCGTTGCCGGTGCTGTTCCCGGGGGCGCCATGTGGGCGCCGGTCAGAACACGCCATCCTCTGTTCATTGGAGCGATGACGGTGGAATTCTCAATGTCCAATGTCGAGATTTGCGGGCCGTCCTTGCCGGCGAAGTGCCGGTGGTAGCCGCGTTTGAATACCATCGGGACACGGTAGCCGAATGTCTTCAAGAGTGCCGGTGACCACGGGCCGAGACAGACGACCGCATTTTGTCCTGTCATCATCCCCTCTGCGGATTGCACACGCCAACCGGAACCATGCTGTTGCAGTGACATGGCGTCGGCGCTGACCAGCGCGCCTCCACGTTTAACAAACAGCGCCGCATAACGCGCCACCAGTTCGCCTGGGTTAAGGCAGGTCCAGGGCGAGGTCCAATGAACAGCGCCGGCAAGCCGGCGACGCAACCCCGGCTCGCGGAGAGCAAGTTCATCGGCGCCGAGCACGTCAGACGGGACGCCATAAGCTAGCTTCAGCCGCTCGGCCCTTATCGCCGCCGCCTCGAATTTATCGGGCGTACGATAGACCGCGCGCCAGCCCTGCCGGACGATCAGATCATCCGCTCCGGCAGGGACTATGAAGCGGGCATGGTCGTCGCTTGCGCGCAACACCAGTTTTGAATAGGCGGCGACGGTTCTGGCGTAGGGGGCGGGCGCAGATTGCGAAAAATAGCGCCAGAGAGGCCAGGCCAAGTGCCCCATGTCGCGCATCCGCCAATCGACATCATTGCCGCGCTTGAAGACAACCGAGAGGATCTCGCGCAAGGAGCGCGGGAACGGGTATGGCTCGACCGCTTCCGTCTGGATGAAGCCAGCATTGCCATAACTGGTTTCCCGGCCCGGCGCCTTGTGATCCAGAAGGACGACTTGATGTCCGCTCTCCTGCAGGGCAAGTGCGGTTGAGACGCCGACCATGCCGGCGCCGAGAACGAGTGTGTCAGTCATGCATGATGTCCGTTATGGGCGGTCAGAAGGTCAGACGCGAATTATATCCGACCACAAACTGGATGAAGCGCGAGACGTCGACCATGTCGTCGCCCTGATAGCGGATCGTGTAACCATCGATGCGGTCGACGCCTTTCAGATAGGAGAGATATTCGGCTGGAAGGCGATTGCGGAACACGATCTCCAGCACCGGATTGGCAAGCTTGAAAGGCCGTGCCGAGCCTGCCCTGGCCAATGCGGTCTTGACGCCCTCGCGGATACGACGATGCGCGACGTTCGGGGTGAGTGTGATCGCCGACTGCGTGCTGTAAACCGTCTTCACGGGCACAGTCACGATATCTCCGATGCGTTCGGTGATCTCTGCCAGCGCCACATTGTCGCCGGAGGCGAGCAGCACCGGCACGTCGAAATGCCCGGCGACGGCGGCGTTGATGCCTGCTTCCGGCATGACGACGCCGTTGATCCGGATCTCGGCAAAAGCGGCGCCGCCGATCGTATGTGACAGCACGCCACTCATATGACTGGCGCCGGCGTGGTAGCCCAGAAGCATCGCGCCGACGAAGGAGCCGAGTTCCACGCCCTGCATCATCATCAACGGGCGCGGCCAGCTCCGCACGATCTGCACATAATCCGGCAAGCGATCGATGAGGATGCTCTCGCCATTTCCATGGGAATCGCTGAGGATGATTTCCTCCACGCCTTCCTCATGCGCGGCCTCGCAGGCGTTCACCACGGTGTCGGTCATCCAGCGACGTGCATTCTCGTATTCGAAGCCTTCCGGCATCAGATGGTCGCGGCTGACCACCCCGACGATCCCCTCTATGTCGGCGGAAATATAAAGGCGCATCGATTCCTCCCTCTCGTTGCCTAGTATGGATATTGGATTTGACTTTCTGACCATAAACATATTTCTATGATGAGAAAATATCTTTCTGCATATGGGAGGCAAAAATGAAGCTGTTCATCGCGGGACTGGATACCGAAACCAACACATTTTCTCCAATGCAGACCGGGTTGGAGACCTTCAGCGAAAATTTGATCGCCTATGGCGACGCGACGGAAAGGCCGCTGAACTGCTGCTCATCGCAGATGTTCGTCTGGCGCAACGCGGCCCGGGAAAAGGGCTGGACCGTGGTCGAAAGCCTATGCGCCGTCGCCGAACCTGGCGGCAAGACAACGCGCGCGGTCTATGAAGGCTTCCGCAAGACCATCCTCGACGATCTCAAGGCGGCAATGCCCGTCGACGCCGTCATGCTTGCCCTGCACGGCGCCTGTGTCGCCGATGGCTATGATGATGTCGAAGGGGACCTATTAGAGCATGTGCGCCAGGTCGTCGGTCCGGACGTTCCCGTTGCCGCAGAGCTTGATCTGCATTGCCATCTCACCGATCGCATGGTCGCCAATGCGACCATGATCGCCGCCTACAAGGAATATCCCCATACCGATATCGAAATCGTCGCGGAGCAGCTGTTCCGGCTAGTGGAACGCACGCTGGCCGGCGAGGTTCGCCCGGTGATGGCGGTTTATGACTGCCGTCTCGTCAGCACATTTCATCCGCACAAGGCACCGTTGCGTGGAATTGTCGATCGCATGAAGGCCATCGAAGGTCAGGATGGCGTCCTTTCCGTCTCATTCGGTCACGGCTTTCCCTGGGGTGACGTTGCCGATGTCGGCGCCAAGATGCTTGTCGTGACGGACAATGATCGGCAAAAGGCGGCGCGCGTCGCCGAGACGTTCGGTCGGGAAATCTACGATGCGCGCGAGGAGATGCGGCATGATTATCTGACGATCGATGCGGCACTCGATCAAGCACTTGCCGCAGGACGTGGCCCTGTCGTGCTGGCCGATGTCTCCGACAATGCCGGCGGCGGCGCCCCCGGCGACTCGACCTTCATCCTGCGCCGCATCATCGAGAGAGGCATCCAGGATGTAGCGTCCTGCCTCTATTGGGATCCCATTGCCGTGCGCATGTGCCGCGAGGCGGGGGAAGGGGCCACGCTCGATCTGAGGATTGGCGGCAAGGTCGGTAAGGCTTCGGGCGATCCGCTCGACCTTACCGTTACCGTGCGGCGCATCGCATCGGACATAACCCAGCGCTTTGGACCGACGCCGCTCAGCATTGGCGATGCCGTCTGGATCAGCGCGGGAAGCGTGGACATTGTCCTCAATACCTTGCGCACGCAGACCTTCCATCCGGAATGCATGACGGCACTTGGTCTTGACCCGTCAACAAAGAGAATTGTCGTCGTCAAGTCGAGCAACCATTTCCGGGCCGGCTTCGAGCCCATCGCAAGCGAAATCCTTTATGTCGGCGCTCCCGGCGCGCTGCAGCCGCGTTTCGATGAGCTGCCCTTCACCAAGCTGACGAAGTCCTACTGGCCGAAGGTCGATAATCCACTGGCGGATCAAGGCTAAACCATCTTCAGGACAATGTGCGGCGGTTCCCGCCGGAGATGCATGGGTGGACAAGGCGGTGGCGTGCTTTTGCACGCGAAAGAAGCGGAGCACACTCCAATATGGTCCGCATCTGTCCCGGGTCGCTATCCGCTACGATGGGGCGGCAGGTGGGCACGCGACAAGATCCTTCGGCCTGCTTGTGGTCGCTGTTGCTCTGCGTCTGCGGTCGTGAACGGCCTTTCTCGGTGGCTGCGAAATATCCTGCCCTCGTTGGTCCGCTAGACCATTTGCTGTCGAGCGGCTGGCTGTTCGTTGGGAAGAGCGCTGTTTCATCGACGGGCATGGATTGCTTTTCAGGAGAATGTTGATTACGGGCTCGATTCATAGAAAATAGTTTTCCTATCATGCCAATCGAATTCTGCCCCTGTTTACGGCATCGGCGCGAACTGGCGGGCGAATGGCTGCAGGCGAATTGGAGACGCCACGGATGAATGATGCGAAATCCAGCCTCGGCGATATCCTGAAGGATATCCGCAATCGCAATCACTGGACCCTGGCCGAGGTGAGTTCCATGACCGGGCTGGCGGTCTCGACCCTTTCCAAGGTCGAGAACAATCAGATGCAGCTGACCTACGATCGGCTAGTCCAGCTTGCGCAGGGGATCAAGGTCGACATCGCCGAGCTCTTCGGCACGTTGGCCAATGCCGACGAGACCTCAAACGTGATGGGGCGCCGAACCTATACCAAGGCCGGGGACGGACGGTCGATCATCACGAAGAACTATGACTATCTCTATGTCTGCACCGAGATCTACAAGAAGGCCATGGTGCCGATCATAGCGATCGCGCATGCCCGCACCCTGCAGGAATTCGGCCCGCTCATCCGGCACAAGGGCGAAGAGTTCTTCTATGTTCTCGAAGGAGAGCTTGAGCTTCATAGCGAGATCTATGAGCCCCTGCGGCTTAAGAAGGGCGATTCCGCATATTTCGACGCGATGACCGGCCATGCCTATCTGAGCGTCAGCGAAGAGCCTGCACAAATTCTCTGCGTCTGCTCGACGCCCGAAACCGAGTTGGTTTCGACCCTCGCAAAGGCACAGGCGCCCAAGGCGGCAAGCTAAGCGGAAATAAAAAGACGCATACGATAATAAAAAATATTGCACTTAGGAAAATCGTTTCCTAGACTGTTGCTGCGGTGAGTGCCGGGAGGGCGCGAACTGCAGTTCTGGGGAGGACAACGAGATGAACGGTTCCAAGTGGAAATCCGTCGGCTTTGCATTGCTTTTGGCGTCGACGCCCTTATCCGCTGCCATGGCAGCGCAGGATGTATTGGTTCTGGCGCGAGCGGAGGATGCGCCGACGGCCGATCCAGGCATCGAGATCAGCAATAGCGGCTACACGCTCACTTACGCCGCCTATGAACGGCTCGTCGCTTACAAGGGTGCGTCCACGGAAGTCGGGCCTGAACTCTCCGAGAGCTGGAGTGCCGACGACACGGGTCTGGTCTGGACCTTCAAACTCGCCAAGGACCACAAGTTCGATGATGGTTCGCCGGTCGATGCCGCTGCGGTCAAATTCAGTTTTGACCGGCTCATGAAGCTGAAGGCCGGGCCATCGGATGCGTTTCCGGTTCTCAAGGAGGTTGAGGTCGTCGATCCGCAGACGGTGAGGTTTCATCTGACGGCGCCGTTTGCGCCATTCATTTCGACACTCGCGGTCTCGGGGGCTGCCATCATCAATCCGAAGGTGATGGCGCATGAGAAGGATGGCGATATGGCAAAGGGATGGCTTGCCGAGCACTCGGCGGGTAGCGGTCCCTATCGCATCTCTTCCTGGGAGCGAAATCAAAGCATCATCCTCGATCGCAATGAGCATTATGCCGGCGCAAAGCCTGCTCTCAACCAGGTCGTGATCCGTGTCGTTGGCGACATATCGGCCCGTCGCCTTCAGCTGACCAGCGGTGACGCAGACATTATCGAACAGATTCCGCCAGACCAGGCAGAGGCGCTGCAGAAAGACAGCTCCGTCGTGGTCGAGAGCAATCCCAGCATGTATGTGAACTACATCTACATGAACAATCGGCAGCCGCCGCTGGATGACGTCAAGGTTCGCCAGGCAATCTCCTATGCCGTCGATTATCAGGGTATCATCGACGGCATCATGCAGGGGCAAGCCAAGCAGATGCGCGGTCCGGTGCCGAGTGGCATGTGGGGACACGATCCACAGGGTTTCCAGTACAGCTACGACGTCGACAAGGCAAAGGCGCTGCTGAAGGAATCCGGCAAGAGCAACATTCGCCTGACCTACACCTTCTCGCAGGCCGATCCCGCCTGGGAGCCGATCGGTCTTGCGCTGCAGGCTTCTCTTGCGGAGCTTGGCATCAAGCTGGAACTGCAGGCCGTCGCCGATACGACGAAGCGAGAAATGGTGGCCAACGGCAAGTTCGACATGGCGCCCGGCGCCTGGACGCCAGATTTCGCCGACCCCTACATGTTTATGAACTACTGGTTCGACGCCGACAAAATGGGCGGTCCGGGCAACCGGTCATTCTACAACAACAAGCAGGTGACCGCTCTGGTGAAGGAAGCGGGCTCGATCGTCGATGAGGAAAAGCGCAAGTCGCTTTACATCGATGCGCAGAAGCTTGCGGCTGAGGATGCTCCCTATCTCTACATCATGGAGAAGAACGACATTTTTGCCCGTCGTGCCGCAGTAAAGGGTTACGTCTACAATCCCATGCTGATCCAGGTCTATAATTTCGGCACGATGTCCAAGACCCAATAAAGCGCCGGCTCAAACCGACCCTGCCGCCTCGCCGTCCTTTATCACCGAAACCTTGGAGTTTCGCGAAGAGGGCCGGAGCGGCAGGATCTCCTTACCCTAGAGCCGGATGATTTTAGGTCTGTTCGACCTAAAGTCTGAATCCGCTCTAGAATCAAAGAAGTAGAGCGTGATGACACCCGAAAACCGCCTACACTTTTCGGCATCACGCTCAAGGCAAGGTCAGGATTATTCTGGCGAAAGGGCTGACGTCCATGGCAATCACCCGCATCATCATTCCCCGTCTGATCCTTCTGTTCTTCGTGGTGCTGGGGGTCGCCGTGATCACCTTCACGATCTCGCATCTGATACCCGGCGATCCTGCCCGTATGATCGCGGGTGACAGGGCAAGTGCGGAGACGCTGGAGAATGTACGCCGCAGCCTCGGTCTTGACCGGCCTGTGGTCGAACAGTTCACGATCTACATCGGTAATCTTCTGCATGGTGATCTCGGAACCTCGTTGCGCACCAGCCGCCCCGTTGCCGCAGATATACGCGCTTTCCTGCCGGCTACCTTGGAACTGGGAACGGTGGCATTGCTGATCGCAATCTGTCTCGGCGTGCCGCTGGGCGTGGTATCGGCGGTCTACAAGGATGGCCCAATCGATCAGCTGGCCCGAACGGTCTCCGTCTGCGGCATATCGATGCCGGTCTTCTGGTTCGGCCTCATCCTCATCTATTTCTTCTATGCGAAGCTCCAGATATTGCCCGGCAGCGGGCGGTTGGCGATGGGCATTGTCTCGCCGGAGCGCATTACCGGCTTCCTGTTGATCGATTCCCTGTTGCAGGGCCGCTTCGACGCGTTTCGTAGCGCTGCCTATCACATCATCCTGCCGGGCTTTGTGCTCGCCTTCGCCAATATGGGCGTCATCACGCGTCAGATCCGTGCCTCGATGCTGGATGTGCTGCAGGAGGATTACATCCGTACTGCCCGGGCCAGCGGTTTGCGACGGAAAATGATCATCTTCAACTATGCGCTCAGAAACGCGCTGATCCCGTCAATCACGCTTTTGGGCCTGGCACTTGGCGACCTTCTCTACGGCGCGGTCCTCACTGAGACGATCTTCGCCTGGCCGGGCATGGGAACTTATGTCGTCAGCTCTATTCAGACGCTCGATTTCCCCGCCATCATGGGTTTCACCATCGTCGCATCCATCGGTTATGTGCTGATCAACCTTCTCGTCGATCTCGCCTACATGCTCGCCGATCCACAAATCCGGGAGGTGTGATCATGTCCGCCATCATGCCGACAAACACTGACGCCGCGCGTGCGCCAACGGGCAGGAAGAAGCCCTGGTCGGAGCGAGTGCGCTATGTTTGGTATTTGAGCCGCCGCAGCCCGCTCACCCTTGTGGGGACCGCGATCATTCTGCTTCTGGTGTTCATTATCATTACCGCGCCCTGGATCGTACCTTACAATCCCGACAAGGTCTCCCTGACGGCCCGGCTGCTGCCGCCGAGTGCTGCACATTGGTTTGGGACGGACGAAGTCGGCCGCGATCTTTTCTCACGCGTCATCTACGGCTCTCGAGCCTCCTGCGGCGCTGCCTTCATGATCGTTCTCATTTCGATGTCGGTTGGGGTGCTGATCGGTTGCTTTTCGGGCGTGGTCGGTGGTCGCATCGATACCGGCATCATGCGCCTCATGGATGTCATCATGGCGCTTCCGGCACTGGTGCTTGCCATGGCACTGGCGGCAGCGCTCGGACCGAGCCTGTTCAACTCGATGCTGGCGGTGGCGATCGTGCGCATACCTGCATATGTGCGCCTTGCCCGCGGACAGACGCTTTCGCTCAGAGAGCAGATTTTCGTCAAGGCATCGCGTACCTTTGGTGCGTCGCCCTTCTATATCCTGCGCTGGCACATCCTCCCGAACGTCATGTCGCCGATTATCGTGCAGTCGACGCTTGATCTCGGCAGCGTCGTGCTGATCGCCGCAGCCCTCAGTTTCATCGGTCTCGGCGCACAGCCGCCGACCGCCGAATGGGGGGCGCTGGTCAGCAGTGGACGCAGCTACATGCTCGATCAGTGGTGGTATGCGACATTTCCGGGTCTCGCCATCCTGCTTTCGGCAATTTCATGCAATCTTGTTGGTGACGGCATCCGCGACATGCTCGACCCGCGCTCGAGGAGCAGATGATGATCGGTACAGCGCAACCAGACGGTCAGGCTCTGGCAATTAAAGGGCTCTCACTGGAATTTCCGACCTTCAGCGGCTCGATCAAGGCACTGGACAATGTCTCGATTGAGGTCGGCAAGGCCGAGATTGTCGGGGTTGTCGGCGAATCCGGCTGCGGCAAGTCGGTCACGACCATGGCGGCAACTGGATTGCTGCCGAAGGGGCGATACAAGATCACCGGCGGATCGGTCAGCCTGTTCGGTCGCGCCACCTTGACGATGGACGACAAAGAACTGCAGAACATGCGCGGCAAGGTGGTGTCGACCATCTTTCAGGAGCCGATGAATGCGCTGAACCCGACCATCCGCATCGGCAAGCAATTGACTGACATCATCATGCGCCACGAGGGGACGAACCTAGAGGACGCAAAGCAGCGTGCGCATGACATTCTCGCCGATATGCTGATCGGGGAACCCGAGCGGATCATGCGGGCCTATCCGTTCGAACTCTCCGGCGGAATGCGGCAGCGCGTTTTGACCGCAATGGCATTTTCTTGCAATCCAGGGCTCATCATTGCCGATGAGCCGACGACCGCGCTCGACGTGACCGTTCAGGCGGTGATCTTGCGGCTGATCCAGAACCGCGCGCGCCGTACCGGAACGTCGGTTATCTTCATCAGCCACAATGTCGCAGTGGTGTCGCAACTATGCGATCGGATCTACGTCATGTATGCCGGCCGTATTGTCGAGCACGGCGCAACACGCGCAGTACTCGATGCACCCCAGCATCCCTATACCCAGGCGCTGCTGCGCTGTCTGCCCGAGCGCTTGGCTCCCAAGCAGGAATTGGAAGCAATCCCCGGCGCCGTTCCCAATTTGATGCATCCGCCCGCCGGCTGTTATTTCCAGCCGCGCTGCGGCGAAGCCATCGAGCGCTGTCGAACGCACTCTCCGCAACTTGCAGGATCCGATGCGCAACAGGTCGCGTGCTGGCAACGCGGAGATGGGGTTCTGATCTTGGACAAGGGGCACGGCAATGCTTGAGCGCACTGAAGCAATGGCGCAGCCGGTTCTGGAAGTGACCGATCTCCATGTCCGTTTTCCCGCTTCCCGCAACTGGCTGGGTCGTGCCACCTCTCACGTCCACGCCGTCAATGGCGTCAGTCTCGCTGTTCGCCCCGGTAAAAGTCTTGGCATTGTTGGCGAATCCGGATGCGGCAAAACCACGCTTGCCCAGGCAATCATCGGGCTTGTCGACTATAACGAGGGCAGGGTCGCCATCGACAGCCAGGATTTCAAGGCAGCCCAGGGGAGGCAAAAGCGGGACCTGCGGCAGAAGATGCAGATCGTGTTCCAGGATCCGCAGTCTTCGCTCGACCGTCGTCTGCCGGTCTGGCGTCTGATCAGCGAACCGCTGCATATTCGCGGCGGATTAAGCAAGGCAGACCTTCATGCGAAGGCAGCGGAACTTGCGGTTGCGGTTGGCCTGCGGCCGGAACATCTGGACCGACTGCCGCACGAATTTTCGGGCGGTCAGCGCCAGCGCATCGCCATCGCCCGCGCCATCAGCACGGATCCGGATCTCATGGTACTGGACGAGCCGACATCGGCGCTCGACGTGTCGGTGCAGGCGCAGATCATCAACTTGCTCTTGAAGCTGCAACGGGAGCGGGGGCTGACCTATCTGATGATCTCCCATGACGTCGCACTCGTGCGCCACTTCTGCGACGATGTCGCGGTGATGTATCTCGGCGAGATCGTCGAAAGCGGCCCCTCCGAAGAGGTGCTGCAAAACCCACGGCACCCTTATACGCAAACGCTGCTGGCGGCGGTTCCAAACTTCGCCAGCCCTTTGCCAGAGATTGCCGAGGTGCGTCTGGGCGAGCTTCCCAACAATCGCCGCTTGCCGACCGGCTGCTTTTATAAGCAAAGATGCGCCAAGGTTGCGGCCGGTTGTGACGTGCGGCAGGCTTTGCTGCCGATCGATGCCGGATTGCATCAGGTCCGATGTCATGTGGCAAAGCGGTAAGGGAACTACCGCTTCCCGAAAAACCTGCATCAGCCGGCTGGAGCAATGTTTCCATCCAGCCATTTCCCGGAGACGACAGTGACCAATGCCGCGGCGCCTGACGCCTTTCTTCGTCCATATCCGGCCGACTTACCGACGCCCTATGTGGAAATCGACCAGGAGCGCTTGATGCGCAACCTGCGCGGAATGCAGGAGCGGGCCAACGCGGCCGGTGTCGCGCTGCGTCCGCATATCAAGACACACAAGAGCCTGATGATCGCCCATCGTCAGCTCGAACTCGGGGCCATCGGCGTAACGGCCTCGAAGCCGGAGGAGGCATTGGTCTTCGTCGAGGGTGGTGTTCGCTCTGTGACGCTCGCTTATCCGGTCGTCAGGCCTGAAGCGATCGGCCGGCTCGTCCGCAGCGCGAAAATCCATGGAACCGAATTGCTATTGATCGCAGCCCATGACGCGGGTGTCGATGCGATCGGGGCAGCAGCGGAAGCACATGGCGTCAAGCTCGGCGTCTTTTTGAAGGTGGATGTTGGTCTCGGTCGCGTCGGGATCAAACCGCAGGACCCGGCGGCCGTTTCGCTCGCCCGGCGAATCGAGCAGCATCCTTCTCTGGCCTTTGCCGGATTGCTGTCGCATGCAGGCCATTCCTATGGCAGCCGAAATCTCGAGGAACTGTCCGATATAGCCAGAGCGGAAGCGGTTGTGCTTGGCGAACTGGCGGAGCAGCTGCGCCGATCCGGGCTTGAGGTGCCAAGATTATCCGTTGGCGCTACGCCGACATGCCTTGGCGCGCCGATTCCGCTGGGGGTGACGGAAATTCGACCCGGTAACTACGCCTTTCTCGACCGAACGGCACTGCGCCTGGGCATCTCGTCGCCCGACGATACCGCGCTTTCGGTTGTCGCAACGGTTGTCGCGCACAATGACCGCCATTTCATCGTGGATGCCGGTTCCAAGACCCTGACGTCCGATCTCGGCGCCCATGGTTCAGGCGGCAGTGGCTTTGGGATTGCCGTCAGTGTCGGTGAATTGCAACCGCAAACATGGGAGGTGGAGCGTCTCTCCGAGGAGCACGGGTTTGTTCGCTTTCTTGGCGATCCGCCGGCTTTGGGCAGCCGTGTCCGGATATTCCCCAACCACGCCTGTGCCGTTGTCGCGCAGTTCGACAGCGTCAGCCTACGACAATCGGATGGGCGGACGAGGGCGCTGCGGATCGATGCCCGCGGCCGTCAGACATAGTTGCCGCCAGTACTCGCTACCGGAGAGGCGGCCGAGTTTCGTCGTCAACATTGAGAGAGGACCATTATGGAACAGGAAGTCGAATGGGCGCGGATGACGGCGCCCGTCTTGCGGGAGCTTGCCGGCAGACCAGATGCGCTTGCGGTTTTACCGATCGGCTCGCTGGAGCAGCACGGACCGCACCTGCCGGTCATTACCGATACGGCCAGCGCCTCGGCGGCCGCTATTCGCGCTGCCCGTCTGGTCACGAGTGACATTCCTGTCGCTGTTCTGCCCGGCCTGTGGCTCGGCATGAGCGAGCATCACCTGCCGTTCGGGGGCACCATTACGCTCGACTACGATACGCTCAGCCGAACTATCCGCTGCATCGTCCGTTCCTTGAAGGCGCTCGGCTTTTCACGATTGCTGATCGTGAATGGTCACGGCGGCAACATCGAGCCGCTGGCGGTCGCCGTGCGCGAGCTCGCTGTCGAATTCGCCCTGCCGATTGTTGCGACGACGCCCTGGATGCTTGCGCCAGAGGAGGCGAAGAAGATCTTCGAGGTCGACGACGGCGCTCACCACGCCTGCGAAGGCGAGGCGTCGGTCATGTTGGCGATCGTTCCTGATGCGGTCAGGACGGAAATGTTCGGTCAGGCTTTCGGCAACCAGCGGCATCCCGTCGATGTGCCGGCGGATGTGTCGCGGTTCTACTCGTTCGCCGAGCGCGCGCCTGTCACCGGAACATGGGGAGATCCGCGCAGCGCGACCGCAGAAAAGGGCGAGCGCTTCCTCGATCTGCAGGCAAGCGAACTCGTCAAACTGATCCGCAACGATGTGCTGTGGACAGCGCCCGATCCGGTGTGGGCGCCTGGGCGTGGTCTTAGAGGAACCGATGGCAGAGCCGACTGAGGCTTGCCGCGCAAAAGAATGGAGCGATTTTGCGCGACATGCATTAAATGTCGTGCAACATTGCCAGGGAAAAACAAGGATCGGCCATGACGCTGTCGGGGTGTTTTAAAGCTATGGTCCGGCGGGTGCGAGACGATGAGCGTTGATCCTCTAATCCTCAATGCTTGGGCGTCAGGGCGATCGATCGCACGCGGGCTTGCGCCACCCCAACCGGAATATGGGGGCCTGCGCATCGATACCAACAATGACGTCGAAATACGGCGCTGGATTTTTCCCAGATTGGGGGCTGGGCTCGGTGAACTCGCTCGCTCCATCACCGAGCCGCGTTATTTTCTGAAGCTCTGCGGGGATGCCGACGAATTGCGTTCGGTTTTGCCGCAAGCTTGGTCGCTCCACTCGCCGTGCTTCTTCATGCGTGCGAGCCAAGCCCATGAGGAGCGGCCCTTGGCCCGGGGATACAGGATCGAGGTCAGGCGTGCAGGGCTTGTCTTGGAAGTGCGAGTGTTCTCGGAGGCCGATGCGCTGGCAGCAAGTGGCTATGGCGTCGAGACGGAGGATGCCTTCGTCTACGATCGAATCGTAGCAAGTGAAGAGCACCGTCGCAAAGGGTTGGGTCATGCGGTCATGACTGCTCTCCAAAAGCTCAAGATATCTCCGACTGTTCCCGAACTGCTTGTGGCGACGGAACAGGGACGTGCCCTCTATGCCAGTTTGGGCTGGCAGGTGATCTCGCCATATTCGACTGCGTCAATCGCTGTTCCCGAAGCCTAATCTATTGCGCGTCCCGGCAGGTCGCCGATGAGCGCGGCTATCAGGCCGCGCCCATGTCTTGTGCTTGTCCGGCGATCTCAGCCGCAGCGACCGTCGAAGGTCGTCGGGCCTAATTCCTTGCCGTTGACGAGAAGGGTCGAGCCAGGCGACTGCGTGATGGAGCCGCTCAGGCCACCCATCCAGGATGGGTCCGATTTGCAGTCACGCGGGGTGTTGCGAACGGTGATGTCGCCGGTCAGATCCTCTGAAGGACCCATGAAATAGAGACCCGCCTTGCTTGCGTGATCGATGACGACTTTTTCGAAGGTGATGTTTGCAACAGGGCCGCCAAGGTAGCCCCAATCATCGCCATAGACAAACATGCCGTAGGTGCCGGCATTGGTGATGGACACGTTCTTCAGATTGATGCCTGAGACCGGGTTGAAGAAGATGCCTGCGTTTCGCGTGCCGTCAACCTGAAGGCCGTTGACGGTGACGTTCGTCGTCTTTGCTTCATGGGGCAGCGTGGTGGAACTGACGAGCATCAGGCCGTTAATGCCGCCCTTCAGCACCATGTCGGTAATCGAGACATTCGAGCTGCCCTGCAGCACGACAAGATCCATGTCCAGCCCCTGCGCCGAGTTATCGACCGTCACCTTGTTCATCTCGACCTTATCGGCAGCGACCAGCAGCACGCCTTCGCGGCGCGAGCGCGAGATGGCAAGGTTGTCCAAGCGAATATTGCTGGCGAGGTCCGTGATCGCCGGAGGCCATCCACGGTCGTCGATCGCGCTTCCCGCGAACACGCCATAGGTGACGCTGTCGATCTGCGTGTCGCGAACGGTAAGATTCCTCGTGCCGTGGGCGCTGACCGCCGCATAGGGTGCCTTGTTCGGATCCATGATGGAGAATTCGCAAAGCGTGCTGTTTTCGCAGATGAAGAGATCATGGATCTTGCTGTTGCGAATGGTTGCGCCGTCGACGCCCGCCAGCCTTATGCCGTCGTGGGCGGTGCCGGAAATATCGACATTGTCGATGAGTAGGTTCGACGCGCCGGCGCTGCCGATCCCTGCGAGGCCACCTGAGAGAGAAATGGAAGAGACGATGCTGTTCGATGCCATCGTCACCACGTTCTGTGCGGCATTGCTGCTCGTCAGCCTCCCGCTTATGCCCGAATTGAAGAAGGTCGCTCTACCGCCACTTGCCGCGCCGTGCAGTGCCAGAGCGCCGCCCCCGCCGAGCAGCAACTGGCCATCCCCGAGCAGCAACGACCCGTTCAGTCCAATATCGCCGTCCGCGAGCGCGAGCGCGTTGGTGCCCGCTGCCGCAAGCCGTGCATTGACGGTTGCCGCATCCTTGTCGGCCGCCGAGACGGTGACGATCTTACCGGCGGTTCGGCCGTTGATGTCGAGAATGGCGTCTTCCAGCTCTCCGGTGGCGCCGACGTGGGTCTTGATCGCCAACGCTCGCCTTACGCCCTGCATCTCGGGATCGAAGGGATCGAGAGGCTTGCCGCCGCCGGTTCCGCCGAAGGGAATGCGCAGCCTCGCCAGGATCTCCCCGCCGAGCTTGTCCTCGTTATCATATGTCGCAGCGGCTCCGAACGAGACCGTCGAACCCGTCGGAAGACCGGGCAGGTTTGCAACGGCGAGTTCTGCGCGCAGCTTGCCGCCGAACATGTCGCTGATATTCTTGCCGCCATACCAATAGCTTCCACCGAAGAACTTCAGTTCCGCGTTGCCGTCGTCGGATATTTGCGGAACCTTGAAACCGATCTCCGCATCGGCCCCCGGCCGCGCCTGCTCGCGCCCCTCGCGGAAACGAAGGGTTCCGTTATCGATCACACCGCGTCCGGCGCCTTGAACGGCCACATCGCCGCCGAATGGCAAATAAAGGTTGGCTCTGGCTTCGATGATAGGGCCGAGAAGTTCGGTGCCGACCGAAAGCTGGTGAAAGCCGTTGCCGAGGCTGGAGTTCAGGTAGTCGTAGTAGCCATTGAAGCCGAGGGTGAAGCCGTGCGTCGTCTGGAAGCGATAGCCGACGCCGATCGACCCCTTCTGAACGTCCCCCTCCATGATCGATCCATTGGCATCGACAAAGAATAGCCGGCTCGAATCCAAGCGGAACGGCTGCATTATGTTGAACCCGGCTTGCGAATTTTC
Source organism: Rhizobium sp. NPDC092011 (assembly GCF_044756305.1). Lineage (NCBI taxonomy): Bacteria > Pseudomonadati > Pseudomonadota > Alphaproteobacteria > Hyphomicrobiales > Rhizobiaceae > Rhizobium > Rhizobium sp. NPDC092011. The sequence goes on along the minus strand of NZ_JBIVSO010000008.1, from coordinate 246,356 downwards.
GCTGTGCCACCGGCTTTCGAACTCAACAAAAGCCGGAATTTCAGATGCTTGGGCTTGCGCAATACTCAACACCGCCGCAGCCGTTACCGGCGCGGTCAGGACCACGAAATTTTTCATCATATCCCCATTTCACTGTGCCCGCGAAGCGGACGGCATGGGCGTAATATACATGAGAAATAGAGTCAACTTATAAGGGCACTGAAACTTCAATGCATTCTGGCCAGCTTCGGAGAGGCGTTCCTGTCGCTGTCGAAACAGGCTCTGCGATGCCGCATGCCAATCCGCTCAGGAGTGATTCTCGTTTGCCAGCTTCCGGCGAAGGCGGCTCATGAAAGGCGCTCGAGGAAGACCCGTTGGTAGCTTATGAATGGAAGGCTATTCCCGAACCTCGAATTCGCCTCGATGCCTTCTGCGTCCCTGGCCACGTCGTCGCGATAGCGAAGGTAGGCGTTATCATCAGGAAAGGAAAACAATGCTACGGCGACATCATAGGCTTCATCCTCTCCGGCCTTCGGGAAGCTCATTGCCGCACCGGCGGGAGCCTCGCGCGAGATGAAGTATCCGTGGTGGGTCCCGCCATATCGTTCGATCAGCCTCATCCAGGTTCCGGCATAGGCTTTGAACTCATCGATCGCCATCTTGTCGATGCGATACCGAACCTCACAGATGACGCCAGCAATCGACATGGGAATTCCTCAGTGCAAAAATAAGTTGATCGCATGCCGCCCAGGGCAAGTCCATCGATCAGGTGTCTGAAACCTGAGGTCGAAATTTCTCTGGCCATATGATGGCTGCCTTTGACACGGGATCGATGGCGCTCTTCCTGCAAGGCTGATCATCGGCGGATCCAAACTTGCCAATCTCGCCACGTGAGGAGAATCATGAAGGCTGGTGTACCGATCAGGATCCCAATGATGCAAAACAACGGGCCATAGATCAGCGCGCTGAGGCTCATGTCACCAATGCAGCCCCCCACATCCATTGTCAGGCAGTTGCTCGGACCACCCTCCAGAATGCCATGGACGGGCAAAAAAAGCCCGGAAACGATCAGGCTGGTCGAAATCGCCAGGATAACCGATTGGATGAGCAGGCCGAGAGTCTTCATGCGTCTACATAGAGATTTTACGACAGGTGGCAAATGCCCGAACTGCATGCAATCTTGCCGGGCACATGGATCGGCGTCATTGAAGAACCGTAGCGTCGGGCAATCGGGAGTGGCTCCCGCCAATGCCGACCGCGGTTCAAGTGATTTATGTCATTCTTCTGAGGAGCGCGATCAGGGCACTGGAGTTCGCATTGGCATCCATGGCAAGCAGGTGATCTTCCGCCAAATCGGCGATTGCCGAGAGCACCTCTCGCTCCGACCAGCCGACATCTGTCGCCGCGCTGACCAGATCACGAAAGGCCGCCTGAAGCGCGTCCTGGCAGCGGATATACCGGTCAGGATCATCGTCGGTCACGAATGGTCGCGCAATATCGGCCATGATCGAAGGGTGAACTGATTTGTTGCCTTTGGCAATCCCGTCCGGCCTGCAATTTACCCAGGAGAGATCTTGCCGCCGGTAAGACTATGTGCCGGACGGTATTCCGCAGGCGTAGAGAATTCAATCCTGCCGTCGAGAGCATGTGTTGCGCTAAATCAACAGTCGCATTTTCCTTGCTCCGGCGCCGGTCGGATTATCATTTACAAACAATCTGGATGTATATACCCAGATGACAGGACCTGAAATTGGCTTGCGTCTGGTGGGGTTGAATTCCAGTGCAAGCTAGCGAGGTTCCATAGGGGTGGGGATGATGCCGGCAGACATTGCGGATGCCGCGGCTGGATCGCCTTCTGCTTGCAGAATGGTTGCTCCCGGACGACGTATTCTACTCGCTCCTTGGAATGTGAATAAGTAAATACAAACCAGGAGTTTCTAATGAACATCAAGAGCCTTCTTCTCGGCTCCGCTGCTGCGCTGGCAGCAGTATCCGGTGCCCATGCAGCTGACGCCATCGTTGCTGCTGAGCCGGAGCCGCTGGAATACGTTCGCATCTGCGACGCATACGGCGCTGGCTACTTCTTCATTCCGGGCACCGAAACCTGCCTCAAGATCGGCGGCATGGTTCGTACCGAAGGCAAGTGGTACGACGCCTACAACCCGAACAGCCACAACGGCACTCTCTGGCATACCCGCGCTCAGCTGGCGCTGGACACCGCGACCGACACCGAATACGGCCCGCTGAAGACCAACACGGTCATCCGTTGGGACTGGCAGGAAGGCAACTCCACCAGCACCAAGCTGCTCTGGGCTAACATCAGCCTCGGCGGTTTCCTCGTCGGTAAGGCTGACTCGCAGTACAACTCCTACATCGGCTATGCTGGCGACGTCATCAACGACGACGTGATCTATGACGGCCCGTACGAACTGAACCAGTTGACCTACAACTACGATGCAGGCAACGGCTTCACGGCTGTCGTCTCGCTCGAAGACTCCAACTCCAGCGGCTCGGGCGCTGCCTACGGCGCAAGCTGGGCGACGGACGACAAGGCCAACCATTACGCTCCTGACGTTGTTGCCGGTGCTGGCTTCAAGTCCGGCGCATGGGGCTTCAAGGTCGTTGGCGGTTACGACTCGATCAAGTCTGAAGGCGCCATCAAGGCTCGTGTCGACGCCGACTTCGGCGTATTCTCGGCCTTCTTGATGGGCGGCTGGAACACGGACGGCGACAACCTGAACAAGTACGCAGGCACCAACCTGGCTCGTTCGGCTTGCCCGGCTGATCGTCCGCAGCTTTGCGGCTGGGGTGACTGGGCTCTCTGGGGTGGCGTTGGCGTTCCGGTTAACGAAAAGCTGAAGTGGAACGTTCAGCTCGCCTACACCGACAGCAAGATCTTTGCCGCTACCACGAACCTGAAGTGGAATCCGGTCAAGAACCTGCTCATCGAGCCGGAAATCTCCTACACCAACTTCGATTCTGTGAACCAGGATCAGGTGTCCGGTATCCTGCGCTTCCAGCGCAGCTTCTAATACAGCTTACCTGGCCTACCTGGGGCCGGGTGCGAGAAGCCCTGTGTACCGATCCACCGGGCTTCTCATAGTGATCGGTTGACCTCCGATCAAAGTCGGAAGGATCCGGTTTCCCTCCGGATCCTTCTTATTCAGCGATAACTAGTTTTGTGTTGTGGAGTGTCCTCAAGCTCCAGAGGCGATTGCCCCGCAAAGCTCCGCTATCGTAATCGCCCGAAAGCAATCCCCATCGTTCGAGTGAGTGGCCCAGACCGAGGTCGGAGACGCCCCGGATGGGTAAGGGATGTCTGGCGAAGCCGGTTGATTTGAACCCGTGAATAGCTTTCCGTGTTTGGCCGCAACGCAATGTCAGGCGAGGGTGCCTCGTTCGGCCGCCGTTCCGCTATTTGCAACGTCTATATTCGTAGCCCGGCGAATTTGACGGAACCAGCTGTCGGTCGCGATAAATTACCGATATCCTGCTGCCACGCGCCGCGCATGCCGCGTTGAAAAAGCTGATCGGATCCACCGCATTGCCATTGGCGTCCTTGACGTTATCGTTGTACTCGATCTCGTACACTTGATCTCGATAGGCGTCGGTGAAGACGCTACATTCCTTCCAAACCTCGCATTCCTCGACGATTGCGAAATCGAAGCCGATCTGCGACGGCCCCTTGGTCGCCAGGCTCGGTGTATTTTTTTGAGCAATGGCAAGATTGTCGGCGTGGGCGCGCTTGACCAGCATCTTCGCGAACGCGACGTTGCTTGCTTCCGAAAGGACGCCCTGAGATCTCGTCCAGGAATCAAGGTTATCCGCGTCGATGCCCTTGAAACCATCCGCGGAGCACTTGTCGAACCAGGGGCCGACGATCTCCATCAGCGCCAACCGTTTTACCTCGGTCGACGTATCGAACAGGTATTCGTTCCACTGCTTATCGGTAACGAATTTTCCGTCTTTCCTGACCAACAATGTCGGATGCCTCGACGTCCACCAATCGGCGTCGTCGGGTTGGGTCTGGAACGTGTTGACGTAACATATGTTGTACTTATCCTTGACCGGTAGCGCCAGTCTGTCGCGAACGACAATCGACACGCTCTTCTGCGGGGAATAGGCTCCTCCGAGCTGGTAGTCGAACTGGCCCTTCGCCGGCGGAGAAACGACAGCGTGGCCGTATGCCGGAAATACGACTAAGACCGTCGCCATCGCAGCGGCGATCGCCGCATGGATCCACTGAGTACGCATTGTTGAAAACCTTGTCTTGCTGATTCCCCGCCTCGAGCACGGCGCTCTGGCGTGTTCATTGGACGGATTGGTTGCCGCCTGGGTCAGCCGTTGTTGCTATCTAATGCCAGTCGCGGGATGAGTGGTAGCGAAGGGTCGGGATAAATTAATGACCACAATTGACGTCGAATTGTATTCAGCATTCATCGATGAAAGTTTCCTTCATCGTCGATTTTATTTGAGTTATTGTCGCCATCCACATGTTCATCGCGATTATCATGCTTTTCATGAAGCTGGTCATCGGATGAATAAATATCATCTCTATTGATAGGACGTGTTGGATTGTCATCCGCGTTTCCTATCCGCGCATCTCCAAGCAAATCTCTGTCGCCTTGAGGATTGTAAGTATCGCGATTGAGTTCTCTATCATTGTCGCTACCATTTCCGGAGTTTTGAATTTTCACCTCATTCTCTGACGGGATAGGCGACGGTCTTTCTAGGTTGGAATCGTCGCCTTCATCCTCGATGCGCTCCCGTGTGATCTCTGAGGAGATCGTATCTGAGGGCGACACTGCTATATTGATATTTTCGAGGTTTTCCTGCGGCAGAGATTCGTATTCGATGCGCGTCTCGTTATTTATGTTATAGATGGTTTGATAGGTAATTTCCTGATTGACTTCGATATTGGTAATTTCAATCAACGGATCGTTGATCTCCATTGGCTCGTCAAGCCAACCCCAGCTCCCCCGATCGTAATAGCCGTCATAATAGCCTTCCCAATAAGAGCGCCAGCTGCTGAATTCCGGGTCAAGCGATACGAAGTATGGATAGTAGGTCGGGTAATAGATCTGTGTCGTGTAGGCGAGCGCGTTGAAGGAGCCGGACGCTATGGTCAGTGTGAGGAGCATATGCTGGTATGTCCGGGCGTCGTCAGGACGGCCATCATAGTAAGCAAGGTCTCGCCGCAGTTGCGCGACCTGCCGTTGAAGCGCAGCATTGGCGGCAACCTGATCTTCCAGCGCCGAGACGCGTCTTTCCAGAGCGATCACCTTTCCACGCAGCGCCCGAATTTCAGCCCTGCTTGGCTCCCCGGCCTTGCTCTGCGACCCTGAGAGAATATATCGCGAAGAATAAGCCCTCCAGGCCGCGTTCAGACGGCGTATGCCTCTGGCGGCGCGCTCATTTTGCGCTGGCGTCAAGCTATAGCGCGTCTGTAGTTCACCAACGGCGCGAGACAGATCGTTGGTGGCATCGGCAACGGCCTTGCCCTCGCGAGAGGCAAGAGCGGTCTCAAGCTGCTGATTGGCGCGTGCCGCTTGAGTAACACCATCGATGACGCTGATCGCACTTTGATGCCGGGCGCCGGCAGTACCCTTGTAGCTTTCCGCGATCATGCCGAGGGAGACACGCATGTCTGAAAGCAATCCCTGTGCATTTCGTTGTGCCGTGGGGGCGGCGACAGCCGGAGACGCAAAGGCTACCTGTGTCGCATAGGCCAATGCCGCAACCGATAACGAACCTGCAAGATGACACGAGATTGCGAGCGCCAAGCCGCCGGACGAAATTCTGTTAAGCACGGAGCGTTTTAACATATCGAAGAATCCATATTTGCGCATGCGAGCGCGATTACAGTTTTCAGTGTCGTGCATCAGCGGGGAGCGTCGAGGCAGATCTTGGAGGACCGGGGAGCTGGTAGCGGCGCGATCGAAACATCGGCAACGGAGGCCGGGTTGGGGCTCCACATCAGCGCACAAGCCGGCAATCGGAGTATCTGGCATCCTGGCAATGCAGATCGAACGGGCCGCCGGAACGCGTCGGCCGAACGATAAGCAAAGACAGAACGACGGCAAACAGCGCGGCCACGTAGATGAGGGCTGGTACGAAGCGGAAAAACGCCTGCATATGCATTTCCTCCGTCGCTATCGAATGTCGAACGGACGTAGGTCCGTGAAGCCGTATTCGACCGTATTCTGCAGATTGGCGATTTGCACATCCGCTCGTCGCGAACCTCCGCGGGTCGTGCTGATTGTGGGTTGACTAGCGGTTTCCTTGTTCTGACATGACATCGGCTGGCTTGTTCGATGGTGCCTGAAGATATGGAATGGTCCACATCCATGTGTCGGGCGAACGAGCACTACGGTCAAAAAGATGGCAAATAGCGCGGCCACATAAATAATGGCCGGCATAAAGCGAAACGGCGTCTGCATCCTCAAATCCTTCGATTGCGACTGGCGGCCGGAGAGGCGTGCCTTCGCATGCGGTTGTCACAAGACAGCTTGGTCGCGGGACATCTGAACCCTGCTTCCCTGCGTCTTGTTTTGCATCGACGGTCGCTGGTATACTTGAACGTGCCTGAAATTCCCGTGAGGGCGCTGTCAGCGAATTGTCAGCTTCGTTCGTTTAAGCTCGTCGCTTTGAGAAGCTTCGATGGCCCGAGGAGAGGGTGTGTGCGTTTTCTGTCCCTGAGAGCCTTCATGCGGTTCCTGACGGTTGCTCTTGCGCTGCACTTTTCTCCCCCGCTGCGTGCGCAGGAAATGGCAAACGACACCGATGCCGTTCGCTATATCGAGGTTGCCGACAATAGCAGTTCGGACGGCTCTTCCGGGCAGAGTTCCGATTCCGGCTCATCGGATTCCAGCTCCGACGATGGTGGCGCAGACCCGGACGGCACTGAAAGCGACCAGATGTCCGCTCCCGAAGGATCCGGGCGCAACGGACAGGGTGAAAGGTTCGATGGACCATCCGGTGCCCTGGAAGCGGTTCAAAGCGATCGCGCACTCCCGTTGGATGGCATCGTCGCCATCGCCCGACACCTGACCAAAGGAGAGATCATCGATACGCGACTGCATGCCGTCAGAGGCGTCCTCCAGTACGAGTTGAAGGTGCTTGAAACCAACAGCGAGGTTCGTCGCTATTCCTTCAATGCCCGCACGGGCAAACTGATAAGGGTGAGATAGGCATGCGGATACTCCTGGCTGAAGATGACCGCCGCATCGCCGAGTCTCTTGGCGTGGCGCTATCGGCCGCCGGCTTCGTTCCGGAATATGCCACGGATGGAGAGGACGCCTGGTTTCGCGGCGACACGGAAACGTTCGATGCGGTAATCCTCGATCTTGGCCTTCCGACGCTGGATGGCTTGACGATTCTGAAGCGTTGGCGGCGGGCCGGACGTAACGCGCCCGTCTTGATCCTGACGGCGCGCGGCCAGTGGGATGAACGCGTGGAGGGGATCGAATCTGGCGCAGACGATTATGTCGTGAAACCATTTCGGATGGAGGAGGTGGTGGCGCGCATCCGGGCTATCGTACGCCGCGCCGGCGGGTTTGCCTCCTCGCAGATCGAAATCGGCGAGCTTGTTCTCGACACGAGGATGCGGCAGGTATCGCGAGGAGGGGTTCCGATCACACTTACGCCGCAGGAGTATCGGCTGCTTGCGTTCATGGCGCATCAGGGCGGCCGTGTAGTCTCGCCGCTCGAGATAGCCGAACATCTCTATACGCAGGACTTCGAAGGGGGCTCGAACGCGATCGAGGTTCTGATCGGCCGGCTGCGCAAGCGGCTGGGCGCGGATATCATCGCGACGCGTCGCGGCTTCGGATATATTCTCGGTGGGAATAATCCTTGAGAATTCAGTCTCTACGGGTTCGCCTTATTCTGGGAGCGGGCGTCTGGATCGCCGTTGCGCTTGTTTTGGCGGGCATCGCGATCGGCTACCTCTTCACGAAGAACGTCGAACGCAGCGCTTCCGCCGATCTCTCGGCAACCATGTCGCGCCTCGTTGCCTTGATCGATCCGGATGCGCGTGGGGTTGCGCCGGTTTTGACCGGCACCTTGCCTGATCCGCGCTACGATACGCCAATCAGCGGCCTCTACTGGCAGATCACCGACCTGGGCTCCAAGCAGACCCTACGCTCCCGCTCGCTCTGGGATCATGTCCTCAAGGTCGATGCGCCCGACGAGGGTGGGCGGTTTTCGACTGCGCAGGGGCCCGTCGGCCAGTCGCTGCTCGCCTTCTCGCTGACGCCTCGCTTTCCGAAGGCCAAGAGCGAGCGGCGCTATCAGGTTATCGTTGCTCAGGACCGGTCGATTCTGGACGAAGCAATCACGCGGTTTGGGCGCGAGCTGGCCGTTGCGCTCGCAATTCTTGGTGTGGTTCTGGTTCTTGCAGCCATGCTGCAGGTGCAGTTCGGCCTGTCGCCATTCAGGAAGTTGCGCCAGGATATTGAAAGCATCCGCAAGGGCGGCACTTCCTCAATCGATGCGACCTATCCGCTGGAAGTGGTTCCTGTCGTCAGCGAAGTGAACGCCCTCCTGGCCCTGCAACAGACTTCCATGGATTTCGCGCGCTCTCGCGCTTCGGATCTGGCGCACGGATTGAAGACCCCCCTCGCGGTGCTTGGCACCATTGCCTATGAACTCGAAGAGAATGGAGATGCGCGCAGCGCCGGGGCTATCGTCGATCTGACGGACGAGATGCGCGATCGCATCGATTATCAGCTGCGTCTCGTTCGACTGCGTCAACGCACGCGGATGCATGCCTTGAGTGCATCGCTCAGCAGCATCGTTCCGCGTGCGATTGCCGTGTTGAAGAAAACGCGCACCGGCGAGCAACTGGATTGGGTTGTCGATGTGGCCGATGATCTGAACGTTGATATCGACGCAAACGATCTCATAGAGCTTGTGGGCGTGATATTGGAGAATGCGGCTCAGTGGGCAAGCACTCAGATCGGCATTCAGGCCAAGCGGGACGCTTTGGCCGTCGAACTGCGGGTATCCGACGACGGTCCCGGTATTCCCGCCGCCGAGCTCGGTTCGATCGGTCGACGAGGCAGACGTTTCGACGAGACGAGCCCGGGCACCGGTCTTGGCCTTGCAATCGCGTGCGAAATTGTCTCGCTCAACAACGGAACGATTGCATTCGAACAATCCGCCCTTGGCGGGCTCGGCGTGATAATCCGCTTACCAGTTGCCGCCTGACGAATCCTTGGCAAAGCGCAGCCTGTGGAGGAGGGCGCGGCGATCGCAGTCGGCGGGCTCTCCCGTTCAAACCGGTCTGAGACAAGCACCGACGGCATCCTTGCCTAAGACCATTGGTGGCGGCACTCTTCTTGCCGCCGGCCGCGGCGATCTGCATCTGCGGCACAAGTGGCAGCATCTGAAAGAAAAAAAGCCCGCCGTGAGGCGGGCCTTCTTCAGAGGATCTTTGCCAGGAAGTTTTTTGTTCGATCCATCTTGGGATTTGAGAACAGCTCTTGCGGCGCTCCCTCCTCGAGAATCTGACCGTGGTCCATGAAAATGACGCGGTGGCCCACCTCACGGGCAAACCCCATTTCGTGCGTCACGACGACCATGGTCATTCCCTCGCGCGCCAAACCATTCATAACCTGAAGCACTTCACCCACCATCTCCGGGTCGAGTGCCGAAGTCGGCTCATCGAAGAGCATGACATCAGGCCCCATCGCCAACGCGCGGGCAATCGCCACGCGTTGCTGCTGACCGCCGGAAAGCTCGTCGGGATAGTTCGCCTCCTTGCCGCTGAGGCCAACTTTCGCCAGCAGTTCGCGGGCGACGCTGTCAGCCTCGTCTGGCGCCACTTTCTTGACCTTGCGCGGCCCGATCGTGATGTTTTCCAGGATCGTCAGGTGCTTGAACAGATTGAACTGCTGAAACACCATCCCAACATGCTGGCGCAGCTTGTGAATGTTGGTTTTGGGGTCGGTCAGCATCATTCCAGCGACTTCAATGTCGCCGCTGGTCGGCGTCTCCAATCCGTTCAGGCAGCGCAGGAAGGTGCTTTTGCCGCTTCCTGATGGTCCGATGACAACGACGACCTCATTGTTTTCCACATGCGTGGTGATCCCCTTCAGGATCTCATGATGACCGAAGGACTTGTGAAGCTCTTTAACGCTTATCAACTTGAAGCCTCCTCTCAATGTAGGATGAGCACTTCGACAGGGAGAAGATCATCACGAAATAAAGTGCCGCGACGAAGCCCCATATTGTGAAGGATGCGAAGGTTTCGGAGATCACGATCTCGCCCTTGTAGACCAGTTCGGCAATGCCGACTGGCGCCAGAAGCGAGGTATCCTTGATCGTCTGGGCCGCCTGGTTGACCAATGGCGGGATCATTCGCTTGAAGGCTTGCGGCAGGACGATATAGCGCATCGTCTGAAAGCCGGTCATCGCAATGCTCGCTGCCGCTTCTTTCTGTCCCCGATCAACGCCGAGAATGCCGGCGCGGACAATTTCCGTGACGTAGGCGCCCTCGTTCAGGCTGAGGGTTAGGGCGGCCGCGAGAATTGGATACGTCAATTGGCCGAACCAGGCGTTGACGGGTAAAATTGCCGGTAATCCGAGCACGATGAAGAAGAGCTGGACCAGCAATGGTGTTGACCGGAAGATCTCCACGTATGCCGTGGCGATCCATCTCAGCGGCGCAACCTTGGAGAGCCGCATGAGTGCCGCGATGAGCCCGATGATGACCATCAGGATAATGGCGACAATCGCATATTCGATCGTCAGCAGCAAACCGCTGAGGATGACAGGTAGATTTTGCCAAATGGCGTCCATGAACCGTGCCTTGTTTTTTGTATTTATCAACGACAGGTCAGACGCGCGGCACCGATTATGGCCCGCGCGGCTTGTGGATCTATCTTAGAACTTTCGAGAACCGAGGCATCCTCGGTCAGCGTCTCGCCAGCTGACTCTATTCTGAAAGCGCGACTTTATCCGGCTTAATGGCATCATTGACCTCGCCGCTCGTATCGCCGCCAAAATACTTCACGAAAAGCTGATGATATTCACCGCTCTTGCGGATTTTGGCCAGGCCGTCATTGATCTTATCGACGAGTTCCGGCTTCGACTTGCTGAGCGCGATGCCGTAATATTCGCCGGTCAGCAGCGGTCCGACGGTCTCGACACTGTCGTGCTTGGATTTGAAGTCGACATTGACGGGATTATCGAAGATGACGGCATCAGCGCCGCCCGTGGCCAACGCCTGATAGGCGGCATCGATATTCTGGAACTGCTTAATGTAGTCGGATGAAAACCCGTGACTTGTCAGATAGTCGACCGACGATGTTGCCTTTTTCGTTGCGACAACATGACCTTTGAGATCGTCAAAGCTCTTGATATCAGATCCTTTTTTCACCAGCACCGATAGGCCGGACTTGTAATATGCATCGCTGAAGTTTGCGTTCTGCAATCGGCTGGTTTTGATCGTGATTCCGGCGACTGCGGCGTCGATAGAACCGGCCTGCAGGCTCGGAACGAGCCCGTTGAACGGCAGGGTTTTCAGCGTGACCGTGATGTTCTCGGCCTTGGCGATCGCATTGATCATGTCAATGTCAAATCCGGTAACGACGCCGTCCTTCTCCGTTTCAAAGGGCGGAAAGGTCGTATCAGCACCGACCACGATGCTTGTTGCCGCGTCCTGAGCGAGGGCAACGGACGCTCCACCAAAGATGGCGGCAAGAGCGGAAGCCACTGTGGCGACCAAAACGATAGACGATTTGCTTTTCAAGGGGGCTCTCCTTTTGGCGGGAGATCATGCTCTTGCGCCTGCGCGCCAATTCAGAAGGCGCGTAAATTTGCACTGCAAGCCTCTCCCAAGGAAATATTCAACGACATTGTTTGCGGGGTCAAGGGCAAGCAGAAACAATTTATTAGCGTGGAGGAATGTGGTCGTTTCGCGCGAAATGCAGTGGCGAAAAGCCGGGTCGGCACTGCTCTAACGATCCTCACGCTCTATGATTTTGCAAGGGGGACGGCAAGGCGGTCGGCTGGTACAGCCCGATGCGATAGCCGTCCGGATCGGCAAGGACGACCCCAAAGCCGTAAGGCGCAGGTGAAACGGGATCGAGCAATTGTCCGCCTTGTCGCTCCAGCTCGTCGATGACGGCATGCATCTGCTTTCCGGATAAAGTGAAGGTCGGAAATGGATGACGGCCCGGGCAAGGCTCACCAAGCATGAAACTCATGCTGAAGTCAGCCGATAGGCGGGTGAAGATGAAATTCTGGTTCGCCGCCTGATGCCGTTCGAACGTAAGGCCGAACAGAGCGTGGTAGAATCCCTCCGTCCGGTCGAGATCGAGGACATGGAAAACAAGGCAGGCTTCGGCGGGGCGCTGTGACATGAAGGATCGTTCCTTGGCGAATTAGAGCTAGATGACGTCGGCTATCATTAGGAGGTTCCCGTCGAGATCCTTGAATGTGAAGTAGACATCGTCGCGGATTGCGGAGAGCGCAAGGACCGGCAGGGCTCGGCAATGATCATGCGCGCCTTTCAGATTTGCGGTCCTGAAATAGAAGATCGGCTTGGCGTCCTGCGGGCCGACAAACGCCTTGCTGTCCAGTACGAGATTCGTTTCGCCGACCATGGGCACGCGCCAGAGGTGGCCATGGGCGATCTCGCCGATGGGGGCTATCTCGAGCAGGCGGGCATACCATGCTCGCGCCGAGATAATTTCGCGGACAGGAATGAAGACTGCACCAATAGAGCGCGTGATCAATTTCGACTCCACCGAACCGGGTTTTCTGTCCACTATCGCCTGTAAATTGCAGAAGGATTACGCGTGACCGGCGATGATCAAACAGCGTAGCGACGGAGGCATCGACGCTTCTCTTTCGGTTCAAGCGGGCGAGCGATGCGGCGCAGGCTCCTGCGGGTCGACCAGGTGGAAACACCCGTGCTAGGCTGATGATGGTTGCATTATGTGTCGTCATCGTTGCGGCATCGAACTGGGAGAGTGGACGTGCGCAGCTTTTTGAACCGTAAGGAAGATCTCGTTTCCGAAGCGATCGATGGGTTGATCGCGGCAAGTGGCGGGCGGTTGGTGCGGTTCTCACCGGATAGCAGCGCAAGGGTGGTCCTGCGGGCAGACTGGCAGAAATCGGCTGTTGCCATTGTTTCCGGCGGGGGCTCCGGCCATGAGCCCTCACATGCCGGGCTGGTGGCGGAAGGCTTACTGACAGCCGCGGTTTGTGGCGAGGTCTTCGCCTCTCCGAGCGTGGATGCGGTCCTTGCCGGCATCGTTGCGGTTACCGGGGATGCCGGCTGCTTGCTCGTCGTCAAGAATTACACCGGCGACCGGTTGAATTTCGGCCTTGCCGCCGAAAAGGCCAAGGCGCTTGGGCTCAAGGTGCAGATGGTCATCGTCGCCGACGATCTGGCGACATCCCAGACGCGGCGGCCGCGCGGTATTGCCGGTACCCTGTTCGTTCATAAGATTGCCGGACATCTGGCACGGACCGGTGCTTCGCTTGAGGAGATTTTTTCCACCGTCGAGCAGGCAAATCGCGCAATCGTTACGATCGGCGCGGCGCGCGATACCTGCACCGTGCCGGGTAGTCCGAAGGTCGAGCGGATAGGGCCAGACGAGGTCGAGATCGGATTGGGCATTCATGGCGAGCCTGGCGTGGAGATCGCCAAGCCTGAAAGCTCAAGCGCGCTCATCGATGATCTGGTGTCGCGCCTTGGGCCACGGCTCAAACCAGGCGTCGAATATGCGGCAATCTTCAACAATCTCGGCGGCCTTTCCAATCTGGAATGCCTGGTGCTTTTCTCGGATCTGATGAAGTCGACGCTGCGCTCGAAGCTCCGCTATGTCGCAGGGCCTGCTTCCGTCATGACGGCGCTTGAAATGCCTGGGTTCTCCATCTCGCTGCTGGAACTGACCGATGAACGCGAGACTTTCCTGACATCGCCGACGGCTTCCCCTTATTTTCCACGGTTCGAAAGACTTCATGAGGTCAAGCCGGTTGCCGCGCCAAAGGTCGAGGCGGGTGAGGCTTTTGCCGCGTCGGCCGATGCCCCCGTTCGTGCCGTGGTCGAGACGATCATTGCAACCTGCCTTGCCATGGAGGCGGAAATCAACGCACTCGACGCCAAGGTGGGAGACGGGGATACGGGCAGCACCTTTGCCGGTGCCGCAAGAACCGTAAAGGCGGCGATCGACACGCTCCCCTTTGCCGATGGAGCTGCTTTGCTCTCTACCCTCAGCGACCTCAAGCGCAAGGCCATGGGCGGCTCGAGTGGGGTCCTATTCGCCATCATGACGGCGCGCAGTGCCGACGCCTGTCGGCAATCGAAGGATTGGGTTGCGGCTCTTTCGGACGGACTGCAGGCCATACAACAATATGGGGGAGCGAAGCTTGGAGACCGCACGATGGTCGACGCGCTTTCGCCTGCATTTGCTGCCCTTGCCAGGGGCGAGGGTTTGGCATCGGCTGCCGCAGCGGCACGGCAGGGCGCGGATGCGACGGCGGCTATGACGCATGCCAATGCCGGCCGCTCATCCTATCTGGAGGCTCGATCCCTCGAGGGAGTTACCGACCCGGGTGCTGAGGCGATTGCCCGCATCTTCGAAGCGCTGGCCGCGCGAGCCGCCTGAGAGCGATCTTTCGAGCAGACCGCGCTGCCGCGTCATCGGGCCGACCTTCCTGCATCCTCAAGGTGGTCGATAAAGCATCAGGACGCATTGATGCCGGATGTCGAGGCAAGCTTAGACGCTACTCCTCGCCTTCTCCCGTCAAGTGGCGTCGAGATAAGGCTTCAGTGGCATGTCGTCATGTCTTGGCACCGTCTGCCGTTCGATCATGTGATGGATGACAGGCGGTTCGCTGCCACGATGCAGCGCTTCAAGCCGCTCCGAAACGTCGACATCGGCATGCGTCTGGCGCTGGCTGTGGCGGACATAGTCGATCCAGGTCGGCAGATGATAGCTTTCTGTCCAGGTGTTGGGCTTTTCCAGATCGCGCAGCAATGACCATTGCTTCGCGCCATCGCGGATCCGCATCCTGCGGCGCTGGGCCATGACGGCCAGGAATTCAGGCACGTCGTCCTGGTCGATGCTGTAGTCCACCATGACAAGGATCGGGCCGCTCCTTGAACGGAGATCCAGTTGCAATTGCGGCTCGCTGAAGGTGTTTGTCGGGTCGAGATTAAGCGACTCGAAATCCGGTTGACGCAACACAAGGCCAAGCAGACCGCCTATGGCGAGGGTAACGCTTGCGATGACAAGCGCGCCGGTGACGCCATGGCTATCGGCGATCTCGCCCCAGAGCCAGCTTCCCACTGCCATGCCGCCGAAAGTGGCCGTCTGGTAGAGCGAGAGCGCGCGGCCGACCACCCAACGCGGCGTCGACAGCTGAACCGTGACGTTGAACAGGGAAAAGGCCTGCACCCAGGCGACGCCTGCCGGCATCAGAAGAAGGCAGCTCAACCATACTTGATGGCTGAGAGCGAGGAGGAAGCAGCTGACCGCCAGCGTGAAGAACGCGCAGCGGATCACCCATTCGTTGCTCAACAGATCGCGAATGCGGCCGATCAAGAGCGCGCCGCAGATGGCGCCGAAGCCAAAGAAGCCGAGCATGATGCCGTAGGTGATGGCCGTTCCGTGCACATGATCACGCGCGACCAGAGGCAGCAGCGCCAGGATGACGATCGCCGTCAGACCAAAGGCGAAGCTGCGGCACATCACCTTGAGAAGATTGGGCGACATCAGGACATAGCGGAACCCGGCGGACATCGCACTGCCGAAGGGCTCGCGCGGCAGCGCATTGCGCGCGGGTGCCTTCTTCCAACGCCAAAGGGTAATGATAAGAGCGAAATAACAGAAGACGTTAAAGAGAAACGCGAAGGCAGCGCCCGCGGCTGCGACGATGACGCCGCCGATGGCCGGCCCGATGCTGCGCATCAGATTATAGCTCATGCTGTTGAGCGCGACAGCGCCGGGCAGATGGTCGCGTGGCACGACATCGCCCATCGAAGCCTGCCAGGAGGGGTTGTGGAGGGCGCCGCCGCAGCCGATCAGGAAGGTGAAACAGAGCAGCAGCCAGGGCGTCAGGGCATTGGTGTAGGACAGTACGGCAAGCGTTGCCGATACGCTGAGCATCAGCATCTGCGCGATCAGCATGATCCGGCGGCGGTCGTAATTATCCGCCAGCGCGCCCGCGGCCAGCGAGAAGATCATGACGGGCAGGGTGGTGGATGACTGGACCAGCGCCACCATGCCGTGCGACGTCGCAAGGCTGGTCATGAGCCAGGCTGCGCCGACGCCTTCGACCAGCCCGCCGAGATTGGAGATAAGCGTTGCAGACCAGAGCGAGCGGAAGGTCTTGGACTGAAACGCGACGAGCGGGGAGGTTCTTTTGGGCATGTCGGCTTTTCTTCACAGGATTGTCTTGCTCGAGGGGCGCAACAATCTCGCTCGAAGCGCGCGCCGCCGAGTCGAAATAGAGCCTATAGTGATTTGCTAAATTCTGAAACGATTTTGGAATAATATTTCGCATCAATAGCGGCCGATCAGTGGCTCCGTCCAGCAAGCCTCCGACGCGCTCTCCTGCTATCGATGTTTCCGGTCGATCTTCCGCGCGATCAACCGAAGGGCGACTGTCGTCTGAGGCATTATGGGGTAACGCTCATCCCAAAGGCCTTTTACAGCAAGGCCGTGACGGTTCGTCACCTGTTCAGGAGAATCGCGCGGAAATCGTTGACGTTCGTACCGGTCGGGCCGCTCACGAAGAGATCGCCGAGGGCGGCGAAGGCCGACCAGCTGTCGTTGCGGTCAAGAAAGTCGCGGGCATCCTCTCCCCGAGCGGCCAGCCGTGAAACAGTCGTGCCGTCGGCAAAGGCGCCGGCATTGTCCTCCGAGCCGTCGATGCCATCGGTATCGGCTGCGAGTGCCGAAATTCCCTCCTGGCCTGACATGGCGCAAGCCAGAGACAGCAAGAACTCGCTGTTGCGGCCGCCTTTGCCCTTGCCCTTGATGGTCACCGTCGTCTCGCCGCCGGACAGGACGAGGACAGGGCTTTGCGATACCAGGCCTCGTTTTGAGATTTTGGCCACGATCTCCGCGTGTTGGCGGCCGACTTCGGATGCTTCGCCTTCGATCGCGTCAGAAAGGATGATGGGCTCGACGCCGGCGTTGCGCGCCACCCCGGCAGCGGCCTCAAGGGCAATGGCCGCCGAGGCGACGAGTTTGACCTCGTTTCGGGCGAAGCGGGGATCCGATGGCAAAGGTGGTTTGTCCATGCCATTTGCGATGTGGCGTGTGACGGTTTCCGGCAAGTCGAGCCTGTAGCGGCCTATGATCTCAAGCGCTTCGTCGCGCGTGGCCGTATCGGCAATGGTAGGGCCGGAGGCGACGAGGGCAGGATTGTCGCCGGGAATATCGGAAACGACAAGAGAGACGACGCGGGCGGGGTAGGCAAGGGCGGCCAGGCGTCCGCCCTTGATGCGCGAGACCTGTTTGCGCACGGCGTTCATGGCGCTGATGGGCGCACCGGAGGCAAGCAGCGTCCGATTGACGGCGATCTCGTCAGCGAGCGTGAGATCGCCGGCCGGGGCCGGCAGCAAAGCTGAGCCACCGCCGCAGACCAGGGCAACGACCAGATCGTCCTCGGTAAGGTCACCCACCGCCGCCATCAGCCGCTCTGCAGCAAGCAGACCGCTTTCATCCGGTACGGGATGGGCGGCTTGAAGAACCTCGATGCGTTCACACGGGACCGCATAGCCGTAACGGGTGACGACGACGCCGGACAGCGGGGCATCCCACAGACGCTCGAAGGCGCGCGCCATTTGCGCCGCCCCTTTACCCGCGCCTACGACCACAGTACGGCCCTTCGGCTTTTCCGGCAGATGGGCAACAAGCGCCTTGTCCGGATCGGCCGCAGCCACTGCTGCATAAAACAACTTTTCCAGAAAGGCGCGAGGATCGGAAATGGGCGGCATCGAGCTTCTCACATTCCAGAGCGTTTTCGCCTTTCCGGAGAAGCGCGAAAACGCTCTATTTCAGTTTCGGTACGCATTCCGGTCGGAAAACCGCTCCGCAATTTTCCTGATGGTGTTTTAGGCGACGGGATGGTTCGCCATACGCTCCAGCGCCTTGACCAGCCCGGAGTGGTCGAGCCCGCTATCGCCATTGGCGGCGCACTGATTGAAAAGCTCCTGCGTCAAGGCGGTGTTGGGCAGCGAGACGCCAAGCGCCTTTGCGCCCTGCAGCGCCAGGTTCAGGTCCTTCTGATGCAACGAGATGCGGAAGCCGGGTTCGAAGGTGCGCTTGATCATGCGCTCGCCATGCACTTCGAGGATGCGCGACGAAGCAAAGCCACCCATCAGCGCCGCGCGCACGCGTGCCGGATCGGCTCCGGCCTTGGAAGCGAAGACAAGCGCCTCGGATACCGCCTCGATCGTCAGCGCGACGATGATCTGGTTGGCAACCTTGGTGACCTGGCCGTCGCCGCAATCGCCGACGAGCGTAATATTCTTGCCCATCAGCTGAAAGAGCGGCAGCGCCCGTTCGAAGCTTGCATCCGAGCCGCCGGCCATGATCGACAGCGAGGCATTCTTGGCGCCGACCTCGCCACCCGACACAGGCGCGTCAATATATTCGGCGCCGGTTTCGCGAACCCTCTTTGCGAACTCCTTGGTCTCGATCGGCGAGATCGAGCTCATGTCGATGACGAGCTTGCCTTTCGATAGACCATAGGCGACACCGTTTTCGCCGAAGAGGACATCCTTGACCTCGGGCGTATCCGGCAGCATCAGGATGATTGTGTCGACGGTTTCGGCAAGCACCTTCGGCGTCTCGACGATTTGCAGGCCGTGGTCGAGCAGCTCCTGGCGCGGCGCGATGGAGAATTTGGACGTGCTGACGGTATGGCCGGCGTCCTGAAGGTGGCGTGCCATGGGAGTGCCCATGATGCCGAGGCCGATAAATCCGATATGTGCCATGGTTCTTAGCTCCTGATAGTGAGAATTGCGGCGCTCTCGGCCTGGCGACCGGCTGTCGCAAACCAGCCGAGCCCTGCCTCGGTCGTGGTGCGCGGCTTGTATTCACAGCCGATCCAGCCGTCGTAGCCGAGCGCATCGAGCGCATTGAAGATAAAGGGATAGGCGATCTCGCCGGTGCCCGGTTCGTTGCGACCGGGATTGTCGGCAAGCTGCACATGGGCGATCTGGGCCTGATGCTTCTTGAAGGTGCCGATCAGCTCACCCTCGGTGCGCTGCTGATGATAGAGGTCATACTGAATGAACAGGTTGTCGCTGCCGACCTCTGATATGATCGAGGCGGCCTGGTCGGGCGTGTTCAGATAGAAACCCGGAATATCGAAGTGATTGATCGGCTCGATCAGCAGGCGAATTCCGTGCTTGCCCAATTCGGCTGCGGCATATCTGAGATTGGCGACGAAGGTCGTGCGCAAGATCTCATCGGACACGCTTGACGGGGCAATACCTGAGAGGCAGTTGACCTGGCTGCAGCCAAGCGCCTTTGCATAGTCGATCGCAGAAGCGACACCGCGTCGGAACTCGTCGATGCGGTCGGGGAAGATCGCGATGCCGCGCTCGCCGCCCGCCCAGTTGCCGGCGGGCAGATTGTGCAGGACCTGCGTGAGGCCATGACGATCGAGCTCGGCGCGAAGCGCGTCCCTCTCGAAGTCATAGGGGAAGAGATATTCGACGCCGTCGAAGCCGGCCTTGGCTGCGAGTGCGAAGCGCTCGAGGAAGGGCACCTCGTTGAAAAGCATGGTCAGATTGGCCGCAAATTTCGGCATTTGATCTCTCCTTCAGTCCAGCAGGGCAAGGGTTGCGGTGGGGGCATCCTCGCCGCGCTCGGCAAGTTCCTCGAATTCGACGACGGCATTGATGTCGGCGCCCATGGCGATGTTGGTGACACGCTCCAGAATGAACTCGATGACAACGGGAACCTGGTGTTCCGCCATGAGCTTCTTGGCTGTCGTGAACGCCTCCTGGAATTCGTTCGGGCTGCGCACGCGGATGGCCTTGCAACCGAGACCCTCGGCAACCGCCACATGGTCGACACCGTAACCGGGCTCTGAATCGTCTGACGCGTTGATGTTTTCGAAAGCGAGGCTGACCTCGAAGTCCATGTTGAAGCCGCGCTGGGCTTGGCGGATGAGGCCGAGATAGGAGTTGTTCACGACCACGTGCAGGTAGGGCAGCTTGTGTTGCGCGCCAACGGCCAATTCCTCGATGAGGAACTGGAAGTCGTAATCGCCGGATAGAGCGACGATCGGCCGGTCCGGATCGGCGGCACGTACGCCGAGCGCCGCCGGCAGCGTCCAGCCGAGCGGGCCTGCCTGACCGCAATTGATCCAGTTGCGCGGCTTGTAGACATGCAGGAACTGCGCGCCGGCAATCTGGCTAAGCCCGATGGTCGAGACGTAACAGGTGTCGCGATCAAACGCCTTGTTCATTTCCTCGTAGACGCGCTGTGGCTTCAGTGGCGTCTGGTCGAAATGCGTCTTGCGCAGCATGGTGCGCTTGCGATCGCGGCATTCTTCCGCCCAGGTTGACCAGTCGCGCAGCTTGCCGGCGGTCTTCCATTCGGTCGCGACGTCGAGGAAGAGCTTCAGCGCAGCACCGGCGTCCGAGACGATGCCGAAATCGGGGGCGAAGACACGGCCGATCTGGGTCGGCTCGATATCGACATGAACGAAGGTGCGACCTTCCGTATAGGTTGGTACGTTACCCGTATGACGATTAGCCCAGCGATTGCCGATGCCAAGCACGAAGTCCGAGGCCAGCAGCGTGGCGTTGCCGTAGCGGTGCGATGTCTGCAGCCCGCACATACCGGCCATCAGCGGATGATCGTCGGGGATCGTTCCCCAGCCCATCAATGTCGGGATGACCGGAACGCCGGTGATCTCGGCGAATTCGACGAGCAGATCCGAAGCATCGGCATTGATGATGCCGCCGCCAGCAACGATCAGCGGCCTCTCGGTAGCGTTCAGCATGGCTAGTGCCTTCTCGGCCTGCGCCCGCGTCGCCGACGGCTTGTAGGGCTCGAGCGGGGCGTAGGTGTCGATGTCGAATTCGATTTCCGCGAGCTGGACGTCAACGGGCAGATCGATCAGGACCGGGCCTGGGCGGCCGGAGCGCATCGTATGGAATGCCTTTTGGAAGACAAAGGGAACGAGCGCCGGCTCCATGACGGTCACGGCCCATTTCGTGACGGGGGCTGCGATCTTGGCGATGTCGACGGCCTGAAAATCCTCCTTGTCGAGTCGGGCGCGCGGCGCCTGGCCGGTAATGCAGAGGATCGGGATGGAGTCGGCAGAGGCCGAATAAAGGCCGGTGATCATGTCGGTGCCGGCCGGGCCGGACGTTCCGATGCAGACGCCAATATTGCCGGCCTTGGCGCGCGTATAGCCTTCGGCCATATGACTTGCGCCTTCGACGTGACGGGCAAGCACATGGCGAATGGAGCCCCGCGCCTTCATTGCCGAATAGAAGGGGTTGATCGCAGCGCCCGGGACGCCGAAGGCGCAATGGATGCCTTCCTTCTCCAGAACCAGCACTGCAGCATCGACTGCTCGCATCTTTGCCATGGGAATTCCTCCGTTTCTGCATCGAAGGTAGCGCATGCGCCGGTAAGCGCAATCATTAAATGGAAATCAATCCCATCATATGGAAATAAACATTTTCAACAAATCTGGAACAATCGAGACGAAGCGGATATGTCATGAAGCCGAAGCATGCCGCGTCGAATGGCGCAGCGCGGGTTCGATCGGGAATGGGAATCGTGGCGGAACATCGGGAAAAGACGAGGGGCAGGCCGGGTCGAAAGCCGGCAGAGAATGCGGCGGCTTCGTCCGTCCAGGTGCTGGATCGCAGTTTGAAGCTTTTGGAGCTCGTGGCCGAGGCAGACGGTGCCGTTTTGACCGATCTTGCCGATCAATCGGCCATGGCGCCGTCCACCGTGCACCGGCTGCTGACATCTCTCGCCCAGCACGGCATGGTGGCGCATGACAGCGAAACCGGTGCGTGGACCATCGGGGTCAAAGCCTTCGAGATCGGAACGGCCTATTTGCGGTTCCGCAAGCTCGGTACGATCAGCAGACCGTTTCTGAAGCAATTGATGGAGGAAACCGGCGAGACGGCCAATATCGCCATCGAGGAGGATGGCGACGTCGTTTTCATCTCGCAGGCGGAAAGCCATGCGCCGATGCGCGCCTTTTTCCGGCCCGGCCGGCGCGGACCGATCCATGCCTCCGGTATCGGCAAGGCGATCATTTCGACCTGGCCGGATAGCCGGATCGCATCAGTCCTTGGCGATCGCACGCTCCAGCATTTCACCGAGAAAACCCGCGATACGCTTTCTGCTCTGCTAAAAGACCTCGTCGAAATCCGCTCGCGCGGCTGGTCTATCGACGACGAGGAGCACACGCTCGGCATGCGATGTGTCGCGGCCCCGATCTTCGATGAATATGGCGACGCCGTCGCCGGCATTTCCGTTTCGGGTCCGGCTGTGCGCATGCCCGATGCGAAAGTTGACGCACTTGGCCCCGTCGTGCGGGCTGCGGCGGAAGAGTTGACAAAGGCCATGGGCGGACGCCCAAAAGGAACCTGAACGCCTTCGCCGCCGCCTCCCGATGAGAGAGACGACGGCGTTGGTGGCCCGCCGCATCAATGGTCAGGCAAGCTGAAGTGACGCTTGAGCCATTGTTGCCGGCTTGTTGTTTTTGGTCTTCATCGCTTTTCCGGCAACATAGACTTCGGCGACGCACCGGTCGTCGCCCATGGTTTGAAGAATGAAGAGCTCCTCGGCGAGCGAGGTTGCAGTGCGCATGCGGAATTCCATCGCCGACTTCGCACTGGAATCGAGGACGACGATATCGGCATCCGCCCTGGCCTGCAGCGAACCGATGTGCTGTTCCAGGCCAAGCGCAACCGCATTGCCGCGTGTCATGCGATAGAAGGAATTGAACGGCGTCAAACGCTGACCCTGCAGATGCAGGACCTTATAGGCCTCATCCATGGTTTCCAGCATCGAGAAGCTGGTGCCGGCGCCGACATCGGTCGCAACCGACCAGCGCGCACCAAGCTTGTCGAACTGTGCAGCATTGAAGAGGCCGGAGCCGAGGAAGAGGTTCGATGTCGGGCAGAACACGCCGACCGCGCCGGTTTCGGCCAGAACGGAAACTTCGCGCTCGCTCATATGGATGCAGTGGCCGAGCAACATGCGCTCGTTGAGCAGATCATAACGCGCATAGATGTCTGTATAGTCCTTCGCCTCGGGATAAAGGGAGGTGGCGAAGGCGATCTCGTCGCGATTTTCTGAAAGATGAGTTTGGACGTAGCAGTCCGGATGCTCGGCGACCAGCGTCTTGCTCATTTCCATTTGTTCAGGCGTCGAGGTGATGGCAAAGCGCGGGCTGATCGCGTAACGGGCGCGTCCGCGGCCGTGCCATTTTTCGATCAATCGCTTTGTCTCGTCATAACCCTGCTGCGGGGTGTCGCGCAGCGCGTCCGGCGCATTGCGATCCATCATCACCTTGCCGCCGATCATGCACATGCCGCGGGCCTCGGCCGCCGCAAAATAGGCATCGACGCTTTCCGGATGCACGGAGCAATAAGCAACCGCGGTCGTGGTGCCGTTCGACAGGAGTTCGCCCATGAAGCGGTCGGCGACTTCGGCCGCATGGGCGGCGCGAGCGAATTTCTGCTCCTCGACGAAAATATAGGTGTTCAACCATTCGAGCAGCTGCGCGCCATAGGAGGCGATCGCCTGCGTCTGCGGGAAGTGCAGGTGCGTATCGATAAAACCGGGAAGGATGAGGTTCGGTCGATGATCCAGGATTTTGATATCGGCGCCGGCAAGCTTGGTTATGTCGCCATAGGAGCCGATCTCCACGATCTTTCCGTTGCGGACAAAAACCGCACCGTCCTCGATATAGCGATAGGACGCGGCATCATCGATGCCTTTGGGCTCGGCAAGAAAGGTCAGGACACGACCGCGGATCAGGACTTCATTCATTGGGTCTTCTCCCCATTGACGGCGCTTTCATACCAGGAAACGAGCAGGCGCCGCTCCTCGTCGGTAATGTGCGAGGCGTTGGCGGGCGGCATGGCGTGGCTTCGGCCCGCCTGCAGGTAGATTTCGCGGGCATGGGCTGCGATGTCGCGATCGGTTTCGAAGACGACACCCTTGGGAGGGGCGATGATACCCTCCCAGCTCGGCTCCTTCGCATGACACATTGAGCAGCGACCCATGATGGTATCGCGGACTTTCGGGAAGGCCTGAGCCTCGACGAAGGGCTGCTGGATCGCGGAGATCTTCGTGACCGGTTCGCCGGTCAGAATTTTAGGAACGGTCGAAAGCCACATGATGACGATGAAGAGGACGACAGTAACGATCCAGGTCCAGGTCGGCTTGCCGGCATCGGCGTGGCGGGTGTTGAACCAATGGCGGATCGTCACGCCCATCAGGAATACCAGCGAGGCGATGATCCAGTTGAATTGCGTGCCGAAAGCCAGCGGATAGTGGTTCGACAGCATCAGGAACAACACCGGCAACGTCAGATAGTTGTTGTGCGTCGAGCGTTGCTTGGCGATGCGGCCGTATTTCGGATCGGGCGTGCGGCCGGCGATGAGGTCCGCAACGACGATCTTCTGATTCGGAATGATGATGAAGAACACGTTCGCCGACATGATCGTCGCCGTGAAGGCACCGAGATGCAGGAAGGCGGCTCGGCCGGTAAAGAGGTGTGTGTAGCCCCAGGCCACCGCGACCAGAATGAAATAGAGCGCCACCATCAGCCGCGTATTGTCATTGCCGAAGGGCGACTTGCAGATCAGGTCATACATGATCCAGCCGCCGGCGATCGACGCCAGCGAGATGGCGATCGCGACCGGCTTGGACACGTCGAGCACCGCCGGATCGATCATGTAGAGGTCGGCCCCGGCGTAATAGACGAGACACAGCATGCCGAAGCCGGAAAGCCAGGTGACGTAGCTTTCCCATTTGAACCAGATGAGATGGTTCGGCATGTTGGCAGGCGCCACCAGATACTTCTGGATGTGGTAGAATCCGCCGCCGTGAACCTGCCACTCCTCGCCATAGGCGCCGGGCGGCAGGGCAGGGTGCTTCTTCAGGCCAAGGTCGAGCGCCACGAAATAGAATGACGAGCCGATCCAGGCGATTGCTGTGATAACGTGCAGCCAGCGGACGGCAAAGGTCAGCCAGTCCCAGGCGATGGCATATTCGTACATGGGAACTCCCTCCCGATCTTCATGGGACTGTTTGCCACCATGCGATTTTCTCGAAAATCCCGGTGAGTCCGCCAACACTTTCAAAAAAATCTATAAGATGACCCCCGCTTTGTTCTGCTGTCCGATGTGGTAGAAGGAGGCATGTCCTATCTTGATAATGTGCGTGTCTTCGTTCGCGTGGTCGAACTCGGTACTCTCTCGGCGGCAGGGCGCGATCAACGCGTCACGCCGGCGGTTGCGAGCAATCGTATCAAGGAGCTCGAGCGGCATCTCGGCGTGCGCCTCTTCAATCGCACGACGCGTAAGCTCTCGCCGACCGAACACGGCCGCGTCTTCTACGAGAAGGCGGTCAAGATCATCGAGGCTGTCAATGAGGCGGAAGGGGCGATTGCCGACCTCTCTCGCAATCCGAAAGGATCGCTCAGGATCACAGCACCGCTTGGAATCGGGCGGCGACTTGTCGCGTCGGGCATTCCGGAATTTCACGACAAATACCCGGATATCGAGGTGCGCGTTCGCTTGTCGGACCACAATGTCGATATCTTGGCCGAAGGCGTCGACGTGGCCTTCAAGCTCGGCGTGCTTGAGGATTCAAACCTGCGCATGCGCGGCATCCTCAATTGCGAGCGCGTGTTGTGTGCTTCGCCCGCATATCTGGCGCGCCGCGGCATGCCGGAGACTGCCGATGCCCTGATTGCCGACAAGCATGACTGTCTTTTGCTGCGCTATCCCGGATCCAAGGAATATTACTGGACGCTGATGACGGCGGAAGGGCCACGTAAGTTCGAAGTCGCCGGACCTTACGACAGCGACGACGGCGATGTGTTGACCCAATGGGCGCTCGAGGATCGTGGCATCATCAACAAGCCGCTGTTCGAGGTGAAAGCCTATCTCCGGGAGGGCCGGCTGGTGGAAATTCTGAAGGAAAGCCCGCCGGCGCCAGTGCAGCTCGCTGCCATTTATCCGCACAAGCGCTTCCAGGATCCCAAGGTTCGTCTGATGATCGACTTCATGGCCGAGCGCTGTCAGCGGCTCATCGGCAAGCTGCTTGCGGAGGAGCCTGCCACAGCGACGCCATGATCCGAAGGCCTTGCCTCACGACACTGTCCCGTTGACCAAACGGATTTGGGGCGCGCTTTCTCTCGTGCGAGCGTGAGGAGGATGGTGATGGCGGGCCTTACCTCGAGGACAGACCTGGTTTGAGGGCGCAGTCCGGATGTTGCGATCGCTGCTTGATTAAAAGCAGTAAATTCTTATATGACTACTGGTGGTCATATGGAGAATTGACATGAAGGAGATCCAGTTCAAGGATGCCAAAGCGACGCTTTCTGCCGTCGTTGATCAAGCGGTGGCCGGCGAGCCGACCATTATCACGCGCCATGGCCGTAAAGAGGCCGTGCTCGTTTCTTTCGAGGAATGGGAGAGGATTTCCAGAGTGCCGGACTTTGCCGATCTGCTTTTGGCATTTCCCGGGGAAAAGACCGATATTCCAGAGCGCTCGGGAAAGACTGCCCGCGCATTGCGTGAAAACGGACTTTGACCGTGTATCTTCTGGATACCAACATTGTGTCGGCCGATGCTCCGACCAAGCGCAAGGTCGGTATCGACGCATTTGCCGCATGGATGCGTGCCAATAGCGGCCGACTTTATCTTTCGGCGATCTCTATAGCCGAGATAGAAGCAGGAATCGCGCGAGCAGCAAGGATCGAAGCGACGACTAAAGCAGCGCAGTTGCGCCGCTGGCTAGCTGCGGTAGAGCATTTTTATGCGGGCCGAATTCTGCCATTCGGAATGGAAGAGGCGAGACACGCTGGTCTTATGCTAGATCGAGCACGTGCTCACGATCCCGGCTTCGAGGACATCGCCATTGCCGCGACCGCTGCTGCGCATGGTCTTACTGTCCTGACGGTTAATGAGCGACATTTCGAGCCGCTCGGCGTGCCACTCGCAAATCCCCTAAAGCAGTTACCTGTTATCCAGTGATAGGATTGAGTGAGATTGCCTGCCTGCTGCACCCAACCGAGATCTTGCGATAGCCGTCGCAGGGCTATGATACCGCAAGGGTACTCAGCTCGTTGCCGAAAGGCTAGCGATTGACGGCACCTACAAGTTTGACCCGTTCCGTTGCCCAGCTCAACGCCGCCGTCATGATCTCAGCCGCGGCAAGTGTTGCAATCACGGTGGGGCGCTTGTCCTTTACGGCCGTTCCGCCAATTGGGCAGATGAGGCGATCGAATAGCTCTGCCTGGCCGCTTTCGCGTGTCAGCCAGTTGCGGAAGGTGGCACGCTTCGTCTTCGATCCGATCATGCCGACATAAGCGGCATCCGTGCGCTTGAGCGCTTCGGCTGTTATCAGGAAATCGAGTGCATGGTCATGGGTGAGGATGACGAAGCTGCTGCCGGCTGGCGCATCGCGAACGACGGCCTCCGGCATGGCCGTCAGGCAGGTTTCTATGCGTGGCACAGTGCAGGCGGTCAATTCATCTTCCCGCGTATCCACCAGGACGACACGCAACGGGGCAAGCGAAAGCGCCATGGCGAGCGCGTCACCGACATGGCCGGCTCCGAACACATAGACGTGCGGCCGCGCGGCCATTTCCCGATCGCTGCGGGCGACGAGGTCGTTGGCAAGTTCGAGATTGAGAGCCGTGAAGGCAAGTCCTACCCGGCCGCCGCAGCACTGACCGATCTCGGGGCCGAGCGGCACGTTCATCGGTTCTGCGGCAAGACCGGAGCGCAGAGCCCGCCGTGCCTGATCGATGGCCATATATTCGAGCTGCCCGCCGCCGATCGTTGCGAAGATCTCATGTTCCGACACCAGCATCCAGGCATCGGTATCGCGCGGCGCCGAGCCTGCGACCCCCGTCACTTCGACAAGGATCGAAGCCGGTTCGCGGCGCAGGAAATCCCGGATATCTTCACGGGCGGCAGACATGCTCTCACTCCTTGTTCGCCGCCTTGAGACGCTCGATTGCCATCAGCACCCTTTCCGGTGTCGCCGGCGCGTCGAGCCGCGGGCAGATCTTGTGATCGGCAACACTTGCGACCGCATCCGAAAGCGCGTGCAGCACGGCAAGGCCAAGCGGCAGCGGCGGTTCGCCGACCG
The DNA here is from genome assembly GCF_044756305.1 of Rhizobium sp. NPDC092011. Classification (NCBI taxonomy): domain Bacteria; kingdom Pseudomonadati; phylum Pseudomonadota; class Alphaproteobacteria; order Hyphomicrobiales; family Rhizobiaceae; genus Rhizobium; species Rhizobium sp. NPDC092011. The sequence goes on along the minus strand of NZ_JBIVSO010000008.1, from coordinate 218,022 downwards.
CCTTCGACCGGTGGATCGTCGGCTCATAGGCCTCAGACCAATCGGTCAGTGCCACATTGAAAATCTTCGGGCGGTCGGATGCAAGAGGGATCTTGTAAGTCGACGGCGCATGGGTGCGCAGCCGGCCTTTGCCGTCCCACCAGAGTTCTTCCGTCGTCAACCAGCCCATCCCTTGAATGAAGCCACCCTCGATCTGACCGATATCGATCGCCTTGTTCAGCGAGCGACCGGTATCATGCAGAATATCCGTGCGCTCGACGATGTACTCACCGGTCAAGGTATCGATGGAGACTTCCGAGCAGGCCGCACCATAGGCGTAGTAGTAAAAGGCGTGGCCGCGGCCTTTGGAGCGGTCCCAATGGATCTTCGGCGTCTTGTAAAAACCCGCCGCCGAAAGTTGCACGCGGGCCATATAGGCCTTTTTGACAAGATCGTCGAATGGCATCTCGATATCGCCGATCCGCACCCGGTTCGGCAGGAATATCACCTGGTCGCGCGGCACCTGATGGCTTTCAGCGGCAAAGGCGATCAATCGCTCCTTGATCTGGCGCGCGGCATTTTGGGCCGCCATGCCGTTGAGATCGGCACCCGAGGAGGCGGCGGTCGGCGACGTATTCGGAACTTTGGCGGTGGTCGTCGCTGTGATCTTCACCCGATCGAGATCGATCTGAAACTCCTCCGCCACGACCTGAGCCACCTTCAGATGCAGCCCCTGGCCCATCTCGGTGCCGCCGTGGTTCATGTGCACGGAACCGTCGCTATAGACGTGGACCAGCGCGCCGGCCTGGTTCGACTCGGTCTTGGTGAAAGAGATGCCGAATTTCACCGGAGTGAGCGCGATGCCACGCTTGACGATGCGGCTCTTTGCGTTGAACTCGGCAATGGCCTTGCGGCGTCCGGCATAGTCGGCGCTTTCCTCCAGCTCCGCGGTGATGCGCTGGATGATGCAATCCTCGACCTTCTGGTGATAGGGGGTGAGGTTGCGCTCGCCCTCGGTGCCCATCGCGTCATAGAAATTCAGCTTGCGAATCTCGAGCGGATCCTTGCCGACGGCAAAGGCGACTTCGTCGATGACGCGCTCGGCGCCCACCATCCCCTGCGGTCCGCCGAAACCACGAAAGGCGGTGTTGGAAACGGTGTTGGTGTAAAGCGGCGCCGATTTTGCATGAACATGCGGGAAGAAATAGGCATTGTCGCAGTGAAACAGCGCACGGTCGCCAACCGGGCCTGACAGATCGGCGGAAAATCCCGCCCGAAGCGCGAAGGTATAGTCGACGGCAAGGATGCGGCCCTCGTCATCGAAGCCGACATCGTAGTCGATGGCAAAATCATGCCGCTTGCCGGTGGCGACCATATCTTCGTCACGATCGAGCCGGACCTTGACGGCGCGTTTCAGCTTCTTGGCCGCGATGGCCGCGATGGCAGCACACTGGTTCGCTTGCGTTTCCTTGCCACCAAAGCCGCCGCCCATACGGCGCACTTCGATCGTCACGGCATTGCTTGGCACGCCAAGCGCATGCGCGACCATGTGCTGCGTTTCGCTCGGACCCTGGGTGGAGCAATAGACGGCAACTTCGTCGTCCTCGCCGGGAACGGCGAGCGATATCTGACCTTCAAGATAAAAATGGTCCTGTCCGCCGAGCCGCATGCGGCCCGTCACGCGCCGTGGGGCATTTGCAAGGGCTGTTGCCGCATCGCCGCGCTTCAGCGTCAGCGGGGTCACGACCTGCCGATGGGTCGAGACGTCGAGGTCCCATATATCGATATCGGCAGGCAGTTCCTCATATTCGATCTTGGCAAGGCGCGCGGCCCGCCGGGCCTGCTCGCGCGTGTCCGCAATGACGCAGAAGATCGGCTGGCCATGAAACTCGACCTTGCCGTCGGCAAGCACCGGGTCGTCGTGCATGTAGGAAGGCGAGATATCGTTGACACCGGGTACGTCTTCATGGCTGAGGACGGTGACAACGCCGGGAGCGGCCCGCACCGCCGAAAGATCGACCGATTTCAGAATACCGTGCGCGACGGTCGACAGGCCAAGGCCGGCGTGCAGCGTGCCGGCGGGCTCTGCGATGTCGTCGATGTAGACAGCGGCGCCGGAGACGTGTTTGTGCGCTGAATCGTGCCTTGGGCTCGAATGAACGCCACCAATGATGGTTTCGGGTTTAAGGTCTGGAGCGTGCTTGTTCATGGCTTACGCGGCCTCGTATCTGGACACCTGGGCCGGTGTCGCATCGGACGTGGTTTCCAGGTAAAAGCGCAGTAGGAGGTTTTTCGCTGCCAGTGCCCGATATTCCGCAGTGGCGCGCATATCGGTCAGCGGTGAATAGTCCTCTGCGTATTTTTCCATGGCCGCCTCTACCGTCTTCTCGTTCCAGGGTTGGCCGAGCAACGACTGTTCGACCGCGATGGCCCGTTTAGGCGTCGCAGCCATGCCGCCATAGGCGATCCGTATGTCGGCGACCGTGCCATCGTCGGCAAGCGTCAGGCGGAAGGCGCCAAGCGTTGCGGTAATATCCTCGTCGCGGCGTTTCGTCACTTTGTAGATGGCATATTTTTCGATCGCAGCCGGGATCGGAATATGCACGGCTTCGACGAATTCGCCGGGCTGGCGATCCTGCTTGCCATAGGCGATGAAAAAGTCTTCGAGCGCTATGGTGCGTCGGACATTGCCCTTGCGCAGGGTGATCGATGCGCCAAGCGTTATCAGCGCCGGCGGCGTATCGCCGATCGGCGAGCCGTTGGCGATGTTGCCGCCGATCGTGCCCATATTGCGCACCTGCTGGCCGCCGATGCGTGTAATCAGCGGACCAAGTGCCGGGATATGCTGCGAGAGCGTCGCTATCGCCTCGGTATAGGTAACGCCGGCGCCGATGGTGATGACACCGTCTGCCACCGCGATGGACTTCAGTTCCTGCAGTCCGGCGATGAAGAGCACCGGGGTAATGTCGCGCATGTGCTTGGTGACCCAGAGACCGACATCGGTGGAGCCGGCCACCACGGTCGCGGTGGGCGAGGTCTCGAGAACGGCGGCAAAATCATCAAGGTTGGCGGGCACGACCAGCCGATGGCGGCCCTCGCCGATTTCCACGCGCGCACCATCGTGTAGGGCCTTCAGGCGCGCGATCATCGTCTTGCGTTCAACAAGCAACGGATCTTTTTGCGTTCCGCCGTAGCTGGAAATGGAGCGCGCAGCACGCATGATCGGCTCATAGCCGGTGCAGCGACAGAGATTGCCTTGCAAAGCCGTTTCAATTTGCTGGTCCGTCGGGTTCGGCGTCTGCATCCAGAGTCCATAGAGCGACATCACGAAGCCTGGCGTGCAAAAGCCGCATTGTGAGCCGTGAAAGTCGACCATGGCCTGCTGCACCGGATGCAGGCTGGTGTCGCTTGGGGCTAAATGCTCGACGGTGACCACGTGGCAGCCGTCCAGCGAGCCGAGAAAGCGAATGCAGGCATTGACCCCTTCATAGACGAGACCACCTGACGGCGTCAGCCGTCCCACAAGCACGGTACATGCGCCGCAATCGCCCTCGGCGCAGCCCTCCTTGGTGCCCTTCAGCGAGCGCGCAAGCCGCAGCCAGTCGAGCAGCGTCTGGTCCGGCGCGACGTCACTGAGCGCAATGTCCTGGCCGTTGAGAATAAAACGTAATTCGGAGCGGATCGTTACCGGCATCATTCCTAGCTCCCGCGGTAGGTGGAGTAGCTGAAGGGAGAAAGAAGCAGCGGCACGTGGTAATGCGCGCCCTCGTCGCCAAGGCCGAAGCGGATCGGGATGATATCGAGAAACATCGGACCTTCGGTCGAGCGACCGAGATAGTCACCCGCATGGAAGCGTAGCTCGTAGATGCCCGAAGTCATGGTGTCGCCAGCCAGCAGCGGCGCGTCGCAGCGGCCGTCGTCATTCGTCCGCACGGACTTCAGGAGATGCAGCGTCTCTCCATCCACCCGGTAGAGATCGATGCGCAGATCCTCCGCCGGCTTGCCGAGCGCCGTGTCCAGAACGTGGGTCGTGAGCCGGCCGGCTCCTTGCGAATGAGACTGCATTTTCTTCTCCCGAACGTAGCGCTCCTGCCTCCACTATCCGCTAGGCCCATCCCCCTGAAAAGCAGCGGGATCGTTCGAGACTTTCAAAATTTCCAAGGGGAATAGCGTGCGCGATTTGCGGTTAGAAATTTGTCATCGAATACATTTGGAGGAGTGTTTCATGCGATATTGCCGTGATATGCACGGGTATGGCCAGACGCCACCGGCCGCGCAATGGCCTGATGATGCGCGCGTTGCCGTACAATTCGTCCTGAATTACGAAGAGGGTGGCGAGAACTGCGTGCTGCATGGCGATGCGGCATCCGAGGCCTTTCTGTCGGAAATCGTCGGCGCTGCCCAATGGCCGGGTCAGCGCCACTGGAACATGGAATCGATCTACGAATATGGCGCTCGCGCAGGCTTCTGGCGTCTGCATCGGCTGTTTACCGAAAAGCAGGTCCCGGTCACCGTCTATGGCGTCGCGACGGCTCTGCAACGTTCACCGGCGCAGGTCGCCGCCATGCTGGAGGCTGGTTGGGAAGTTGCTTCGCACGGCCTCAAATGGGTCGAGCACAAGGACATGGAACCGGAAGAGGAGCGGGCGGCGATCGCGCAAGCAGTGCGTCTGCACACGCTTGTCACCGGCGCGCGGCCGCGCGGCTGGTATACCGGTCGCTGTTCCGTCAACACCGTCGATCTCGTAACGGAGACCGGCGGCTTTGACTATATTTCCGACACCTATGCCGACGATCTTCCCTACTGGTACGAGCATGGCGGACGTCACCAGCTCATCATTCCCTATACGCTCGATGCCAACGACATGCGTTTCGCGACGCCCCAGGGCTTCAACAGCGGCGACCAGTTCTTCAGCTATCTGAAAGATTCGTTCGATGCGCTTTATGCGGAGGGAACTGCCGGCCATCCGAAGATGATGAGTATCGGTCTGCACTGCCGGCTGATCGGGCGACCGGGCCGTGTCATGGCGCTGGCCCGCTTTATCGACTACGTCCAGAAGCATGAGAAGGTCTGGATCGCGCGGCGTGTCGACATCGCCGGACATTGGGCCGCGACCCATCCGCCCAAGCCGGTTGCCGAGCGGCCCTCGCAGATGCCGGAAGCCGAGTTTGTCGAGCGCTTCGGCAGTGTTTTCGAACATTCGCCCTGGATCGCAAAGCGGGCCTTTGCCGGCGAGCTTTCACCGGCAAACGACACCGCCATCGGCCTCCATGCCGCGCTCACTTTCCAGTTTCGTGCAGCCAGCGAAGACGAGCGGCTCGGTGTGCTCGTCGCCCACCCGGATCTCGCCGGCAAATTGGCGCAGGCCAAGCGCCTGACGGCAAGTTCGACCGAGGAGCAGGCATCCGCTGGCCTTGATGCGTTGACGGATGAGGAGCGCACGCGTTTCACCGAGCTAAACGACCGTTATGTCGCAAAATTCGGCTTCCCCTTCATCATTGCCGTCCGCGACCATACGAAAACCGGGATCCTCGCTGCGTTCGAGACCAGGATAGAGAACGACCGCGCCGACGAATTCGCCACTGCCTGCGGTCAGGTGGAGCGGATCGCACGCCTGCGGCTTGCCGCCATGCTTCCCGATGAGGGGGGCGAGCGACCGCGCGAACAGCGGCCTGCGGTATGAAGGACGGATGCATGCATGGGAGCAACAGAGACGAGGAGAGCGTGAATGAAAGTGATCGAAATTCAGCCGTTGACCAACGCAGCCTTCTTTCCGTTTGGCGACGTCATCGAGATGGAAGGGGCATATAATTACCCCATCAATGCCGGAAAATGCGTGCGCTATCATGATCTGGCGAAGATCGAGACAACGGGCGAAAAGGCACGCGCGATGATCAGCCTCTTGCGCGGCGAACCGTATGAGTTGCCGCTGGAGCTAAAAATGGTCGAGCGGCATCCCCTCGGCAGCCAGGCCTTCATACCGCTGACGGACTACCCGTTCCTCGTCGTCGTCGCCAAGGAGACGGCGAACGGACCGGCCGAACCATTGGCCTTCCGGACGAAGCCGGGGCAGGGCGTCAATATCGGCCGCAATGTCTGGCATGGCATCCTGACGCCGCTCGACGGCCCCTCGGATTTTGCCGTGGTGGATCGCGGCGGTGAGGGCGTAAACCTCGAGGAGCACTTCTTTGACGAACCATTCCTGATCCGCTGAACGGAACCAGCGGAAATAGAAGGGATGAATGGGGACATCGCGGCAGCGGTGCCCCCCTTTTTGAATGGTCAAGCCTTTGAAAAGTATGAGATTGGATCCAGCGAGAAGCTGAGCTTCAGCCGCGAAGATGCACTGCTCGTCCCTCCATAGAGTTTGCTGGTGGTAGCTGCATCCTTCATTGTATATAAAATACGAATATGCAGTGGTCCAAACCCCCAAAGCGAGGTTTTTGATCATTGCTGCGTCGAGGGTAATATTAGGGAAAATCAGATAGTTCATCGCTAAGTGCTGGTGAATTCAAACTACGTGCATTCGGAGGTCAACCATGGTTGCCGACAGGAAGCTTGATAAGCAGACGATTGAGGATGCCTTCGACGCGATCGCAGAACTGGCTTCACAACGCGGCATCGTGTTGGACATGGCGGTTTATGGTGGATCATGCTTAGTTTTGGCCTCCGATATCCGCATGGCGTCGGAAGACGTTGATGCCGTCTATCTTAATCATGAGGAACAGGCGAAAAAGATCGTAGACACCGTTACTCGGAGAAGCCGTCTCCCTGAAGGGTGGATGAACCAGGCAGCAAAGCAATTCGCTCCTCCACGAGGAAACCCTGCTCCTCATCTTCTTGAATTCAGAGACTATCCGAGAGATGGATCGGCGCTGGGGCTACGGATCTTCACACCCACCCCAGAATATTTGCTTGCGATGAAAGTGCTGGCCAATCGAGCATCCGATGATGATAAAAACGTTACGGATGTGACGGACGCTGTAGCGCTCATGAAGCTGACAGGGATCAACACCTTTGAGAAGATTGTTGAGCTCATGGAGCAATGTTATCCTAACATTCCGGGAGTCGTAGTTCCAACCGTGTCCACGCGAATGAGCGCGAAGATCAAGGGTCTGGTCGATGAATATAAAGGCGCCAATGCAGCAAATCCGACCTGGATCGCTGGCCGCGGCCGTCCACTCGCACCTTGAGACGGGTAGCGAGTTTCGCTACCACCTTGCCAGCTTTCTTGATGGTTTCTATCTAGATCCCTCCAGTCGGCGAAGGCGAGATAGGCTCGTTGATTCACCCGATCTGACGGGTGACGAGCGTTTTGATGCACTTGTCGGTGCGATCGGCGAGCATCTCTGCCGTCGATGGAGGTTGGGTCCGCCTCCGCTCTGGACAGAAGAACCTGAACGCTTCCTGAAAAGGCCATGGTTCCTTGGTTCAGAACGCATGAAGCCCTTCTTTCTCGTAGAGAGCCCCAGCGCTTACAGGCGCCGGTTCATTTTCACGGAGATGGAGCCTCTCCGTCGGGCGCGAATGCCTCGTGACGCTATGTGGTGGCATGCGGAGGGTATCCGGACCGGTATGACCCCACTCCCTGAGGATGTTGTGACGACCGAATTTCTGGATGAAATGACTGATATGTCGCCTGCAAATACAATGTGAGTGAGCGTCCTCCCGCTGCCTGGCTTTGACCGCCAACACGGCTTTCCAGCTTGGTAACAAAGCTACCAAAGGGCCGGGCCACCCCGTCGGATGGCCCGGCCCTTTGAAATGCGTTGCTGTCAGTCTGCGAAGAAGGCGAAGCGGACGATGAACAGGGCCGCAACGATCTGCGTTGCCAGATGCAGCGTCGACCAGCGACCAGTGAAGACTTTCAGGACGACGTAGCTGATGAAGCCGAAGGCAAGACCGTTGGCGATCGAGTAGGTGAAGGGCATCGCAAGCGCGGTGAGGGCTGCAGGTGCTGCCTCCGTCAGATCATCCCATTCGATTTCCGTGAGCTCGCGCATCATCAGTCCGGCGACGTAAAGCAGCGCCGGAGCAGTCGCATAGGCCGGAACCGAAGCGGCGAGCGGCGAGAAGAACAGGGCCGCGATGAAGAGCACGGCAATCGTCAGCGCCGTCAGGCCCGTGCGGCCGCCAGCTTGAACGCCCGAGGCGCTCTCGACATAGGCGGTGGTGCTGCTGGTGCCCATCAGGGAGCCAGCAACGATGGCCGCGCTATCGGCGAGCAGGGCTCGGCTGAGACGGCTCGGCTTGCCTTCCTCGAGCAGCTTGGCGCGCTTGGCGACGCCGATCAACGTGCCCGTGGCGTCGAAGACTTCGACCAGGACGAAGACGAGAATGATATGGACGAGGCCGCCATGCAGAGCACCGACGATGTCGAGCTGCAGGAAGGTCGGCAGCATCGAGGGCGGTGCCGAAACGATGCCGTGGAACTGGCTGACGCCGAAGATCCAGGAAAGGACGGTGACGGCGAGAATGCCGATCAGGATCGAGCCCTTCACCTTCATCGCATCGAGAACGGCGATGACGAAGAAGCCGAAGATCGCGAGGAGCGGGCCGGTCTGCTTCAGATCACCGAGGCCGATGAGCGTCGCTTTGTTGGCAACGACGATGCCGGCACTTTTCAGTGCGATGATCGCGAGAAACAGGCCGATACCGGCGGCGATAGCGCTTCTGAGCGAGCGAGGGATGCCGGCAATCAGCCAGCTGCGCACGCCGGTTACCGTCAAGAGGACGAAGATGGAGCCGGAGATGAAGACGGCACCGAGCGCCTGCTGCCAGGTAAAGCCCAGCGCTGCGACGACGGTGAAGGCGAAGAAGGCATTAAGTCCCATGCCGGGTGCCATGCCGATCGGCCAATTGGCGACGACACCCATGATGATCGAACCCAAGGCTGCGGCAAGACAGGTCGCAACGAAGATGGCATTCCGATCCATGCCGGTGGTCGACAGAATATCCGGATTGACGAAGATGATGTAGGACATCGTCAGGAACGTCGTCACGCCTGCGATGAGTTCCGTGCGGACGGACGTGCCGTGCTCGCTTAGTTTGAAAAGCCGTTCAAGCATTGTTCCTCCCAAAGCGTTCCCGACGCTCGTGAAATCAAGGGGCTCGCCTGCATCTCCTCCGATGCCGGCCGCGAGAAGCGCTCATAAACGCTCCGTAGCGAAGGTGGATTGTGCGCTGTTAATGGGTTTGGATGCTAGAGCCGGATTTCCCCGCAATTCGCGAAAGACATTCTAATTTTTCGCACTATTTCCGCGGGTATTGCGATCGATCTGAGGCCGATCGATCACTGCAAGGCCGGTGTCCTTGCAGGCGATATCGCCCAATTACGGGAGCGGGCAAGACTGTTACCAGTCATATCTATAGCGGGACTGTGACAAAGCCAACCTATTTCGCGTCGCACTGCGAAACCGTGATCACTCGTTGCCGGGTGAGAGCGGCAAGGAATGACGTTTATTTATCTCGCTGCCGCGAATGTTCAGCATCCGCAGCACCGAGAAGCTCGTGTCAGGCAGAATCGGTCGTCACCGTCGATCAGGCATAAACAGCATCGAACAGGCGTTGGCAGGCCTCCACCAGATTGCCGGTCTCCAGCAGGGCGCCTCCGACCAGGTACATGATGTCGTTGCCATACGCCGCACGCATCTCGCCCACTCTGTTCAACGTCATGCCGCCGCCGGGTGCTGGTACGACGGCTTTCAGTCCACCCAGTTCAACAGCGCAGGCACTGGCGATGGATAGGCATTCCTCGCGGGTGAAACCGAAGCGACCACCGAAATTCGGATAGATGACGGCGTCCGCACCCATCAGCCGATGAAGGGTTCCGAAGAAAGCGCGATGGGTAAATCCACAGTCGGGCGAAACCACATTGGCACCCGCAAAGGCTGGATGCGAGATAAGAGGCAAGCTGAAATCCGTATCGGCCGCAAGGGTGCGAATGACATCGTAGCCGGCCAGCGCCGGCGCAATCATGACGCCGCCGGCACCGGCTTCCTGAGCCTGCATGGCTCGGTCGATGATCGCATTGGCCGGACCAGTGATATTGGGCACGAAGCTCGTCTTTCCGCCGCTCTTGGCGTTGGCTTCGCCGACTGCGTCCACACAGGCCCGCAACCGCTCGCCAAACGGCGACGTCTTCTGATCGACGAGGCCGTGATCATCCTTGACGTAATGCATGCCGCCAAGTGCGAAATCATGGGCCAGACGGGCGAGTTCCTTCGTCGAGAGGCCGACCGGCTTGATCGCCGACATCAGCAAGGGCGTTTCGCCAACGCCGGCGCGAGCACGCAATCCGGCGATGCCGTGCCGTGGGCCCTTGCAGAGATCAAGGATACCGGGCGAAAGACCGATATCCTCCACCTTCAAACCAGGTTTGATGGAGCTGTTGCCGAAGACAATATTGAGAAATTGCGGGAAATCGCCGCCAATATCGTCTTCGGAATAAGAGATGGTTGCAAGGAAGCCCTGCCGCCCATCTCTATCCTCATCCAGCGCCTCCAGCCGGCCGAGAATTTCGTCTTCGACATAGCCTTTCGGCACGACATGACGCGGAATTTCGACGGTTTGTTCAAGCGCGATGTCGAGGGCACGCTTGCGTGCCTCTTCAGCATCCTCCGTCCGGATGAAATAGGTGACGGCAAAGCGCGGGGACATCAGAGTGCCTCGGCTTTCTGCGCGGAATGAACGTGATCGAGGCGGACCTCTGCCAGTTCATCTTCCCCGATGGCAAGCGGTTTGCCGAGGAGCTGTTCGATGGCTCCGACCAGCGCGCTGGCATCAAGTCCGTACTTCTTCATCAAATATGGTTTGGAAGCGCCATGCGCAAAGGTGTCGTTGAGGCCGAGGCGCTTCAGCTTGATGCCGATACCTTCTTCGGCCAGGATCTCCGCAACCAGCGAGCCGAGGCCGCCGACGATCGTGTGGTTTTCAAGCGTGACGACGCCTTTCTTGCCGCGGGCGGCCTTCAGCAGGCCATCACGGTCGAACGGCTTCAGCGTCGAGGCGTGCAGGTGATGAACGCCAACCCCGCGCGCCTTGAGCGGCCCGCTCGCGCGCAGTGCTTCCTCTGTGCAAACGCCTGAACTGACAACGAGGATGTCGTCGCCTTCGGAGAGCGTACGCAGCCGGTTGAATTCGAAAGGCGTCGAAAAGAGGCGCGGCACCTCGCCGCGCAGGACGCGGACATAGACGGGGCCATCAATGGCGTCCGCGACTTCGAGGACGGTTTCGACTTCCGTTGCATCGCCGGTTTCAAGCACGGTCATGTTCGGCACGGCACGCATGACGGCGATGTCTTCGATCGCCTGATGGGTGATGCCGCCCGGCGTCGTAATGCCAGGCAGAAAACCCATGAGCCGGACCTTGCGGTTGGAATAGGCGATGGAGTTGATCAGTTGATCGTAGGGACGGCGATACAGAAACACCGAGAACGTGTGGAGGAACGGGCGATAGCCCTGCATCGCAAGGCCGCCGGCAAAGGAAAGCATATTCTGCTCGGCCATGCCGAGCGTGAGAAACTGCTCCGGATGCCGGTCACGGAAGCCGTCGACCTCGCAGGAAGAGGTAAGATCCGCCGAAAGGCAGAGAACCTCGGGCCGCGCGACCGCAAAGGTTTCGAACGCCTTGGCATAGGGACGGTTGACGATCTCGACCATGTTCAGGTCCTTTCCACTGCGTTCATGTCGATGCCAAGCTCGGCGGCCAGTGCCGCCTGCATTTCCAGCCGCTCGTCCGCGCTCTTGAAGCGAACATAATGCAGTCGCGGGAAGCGCTTCTTGAGGAAGTTCATGCCCTGATAGGGTGAGGTATTGGCGAGGATCACCAGCGGCTTGCCGGCTTCCGCGCTTTCGGCTGCCTGCCGCATGGCGTCGAGGTCGTGACCATCGACCGAGCGGCATGTCACGCCAAAGGCGCCGACGCGCGCGGCGAGATCGCCAAGGTCAAGCACGGAAGACATGGCGCCATCGCATTGCTGACGGTTGACGTCGACGATGACGCGGATGTTGTCGATGCGATGATAGGCCATAGCCGCAAGGCATTCCCAGGTCTGGCCCTCCTGGAATTCTCCATCCGACATATAGACCCAGACCTTGCCCGGCTCGCCTTTCTTCTGTCTTGCCCAGGCGACGCCCGATGCCATGGAAAGGCCCTGGGCCAGCGACCCGGTCGTCACCTCCATGCCCGGACTATGTTCGGCGCCTATCATCTCCACGGAGCCGCCATCCTTGTTGAAGTGGTCGAGCGCATGTTCGTCCATCCGCCCCGTCTCGATCAGCGCTGAGTAGATCACCAATGCGTAGTGTGCGGGTGAAATGAACAAGCGGTCGAACTCGGGCGCGAACGGACCGTGATAGCCCGCGCCCGTGAAAGCGTCCGGATTGTCGGCCGAAGGCACGCCACGGAAGGGAAGCGGCACTTTCGGAAGCGTCGGTTCGCCGAGCTTCAGGAACTCGTTATAGAGAAGGGCGAGGCTCTCGGCGGCCGAGCAAGCCTGGCTCAGATAGCCGCCATTGTTCTTCATGGTGTGGAAGAAGACGCGACGGCGAATTCCAAGCGCAATATCTTCCGTGGATTTCTGATTGGAGAGGGTCATCGTCTCAGCTCCGTTCGGGGAAAAGGGCCTTCAGACCTTCCGGCGACGGCGTCGCGATGCCGCGTTCCGTTATCAGGCCGGTGATCAGGCGGGCAGGCGTAACGTCGAAGGCGGGATTTGCCGCAGGACTTCCTTCAGGCGAGATGCGAACGCTCGCTATCGAACCATCCCGTGCTTTGCCCTGAACGAAGCTGACTTCGTCCGCGGAGCGCTCCTCGATCGGGATTTCCTTGATGCCGTCGTGAACCGTCCAGTCGATGGTCGGTGACGGCAATGCGACGTAGAAGGGCACGCCATTGTCGCGGGCGGCAAGCGCCTTGAGGTAGGTTCCGATCTTGTTGCACACATCGCCGTTTGCCGTTGTCCGGTCGGTTCCAACGATCACCATGTCGATATCGCCATGCTGCATCAGGTGGCCGCCGGCATTGTCGACGATCAGCGTGTGCGGCACGCCATGGCCGTTCATCTCCCAGGCTGTCAGGTAGGCGCCCTGGTTGCGCGGACGGGTTTCGTCAACATAGACGTGGACGGGAATGCCTTCTTCCGTCGCCATATAGATCGGCGCAGTTGCGGTGCCGTAGTCGACCGTCGCAAGCCAGCCGGCATTGCAATGGGTAAGGATGCGGACAGGTTCGCCCGCCTTCTTTTTCGCGGCGATCTCGCGGATGACCTTCAAGCCATTCGCGCCGATCGCGCGGTTGAGCTGGACATCTTCTTCGGCAATTTCGGCGGCACGCTTGTAGGCGGCTTCAGCGCGTGTGCCTTCTGCCAGCGGCCGCAGGTGTTCGCGCATGGCGTTTAGCGCCCAGCGCAGGTTGATGGCGGTCGGGCGCGTTTCGTTGAGCTCTTCCCAGACGGCGTCGAGATGCGCGTTGGAAGGGTCCTTTGCCATGGCGATGGCAACGCCATAGGCGGCGGTGACACCGATTAGCGGCGCGCCGCGCACCCACATGTCACGGATGGCAACGGCGACGTCATCAACGGTCTTCAGCGTGACGACCCTGAATTCATGCGGCAGCCAGCGTTGGTCGATAATATCGACCGAGCGGCCGTCCTCGTTGAGCCAGATCGTATGGTAATGGCTTTCTCCGACTTTCAAGCGAGTGTCTCCTTCTGAAGCCGTTCTGCTGTCGCGCGGACATCTTTGAGGCTATGGATGCGATGCCGGTTGACGGCGAGGTGGCGCCCAAGCTTCAGCGCCTTCTTCTCGCAGGCGGCCCGATGATTGGGATCGGCGATGGTTTCGAAATCGGCATTGTGGGCGAGGCCGAGAATGCGGCGATGCATCTCGATGCCGGCAAAGCCCAGCATTTCGCGATAGATCTCGTCGAGGACGATGTTCAGAGCCTGTTCGGCTCCGAGCAGGTCGCCTTGATCTTCGAAGAGGCTTGCCTGGTAAAGGATGCCCTTGCGTTCGTTGCGCCAGAGATTGGCGAATTCGGCACGGAATGTTTCCCAGATGGTTTCAACCGTATCGAGCAAATAGGCGCGCATGTCGTCGCGCCCAGAGTTGTCGCTCTCGTGACCGCTTTGGGCGAAATAGCTCATCCAGAAATTGGCAAGCAGCATGCCGACGTCGAAACTGATCGGACCGTAAAAGGCAAATTCCGGATCGATGACGCGCGTTTCGTCGTCGGTGACCATCACCGAGCCGGTATGCAGGTCCCCATGGCAAAGCGTCTCGGTCTTGGCGGAGAAGAGATGCTTCAGCCGCTGTGCCTCGACCTTGAGGTCACGATCCCTACGCAACTCCGCAACGATCGGATCAAGTTGCGGCGAGGTATGCCGGTTGAGTGTCGCTTCGAAATAAGGATCGGAAAAGACGAGGTTCTCGGTGATGTCGCAGAGCTCGACATTATCAGCGAAGAGTGCCACGTCGGCCTTCTTGTCGCGCGTGACCATGGAGAAATCGGAACCGCGAAAGAGGGTGCGTGCGCAAAAAAGCCCGAGGTCGCGACCGATCTTTGGAAGGATGTGCCCATCGATCAATGCCCGTCGCAATATGACATGCGGGGTTAGAAACTCCATGACGATGATGGCCTGGGCGGCGTCGAAGAAAAAGATTTCCGGCGCCATTCCCGGGTCGCGCTGGGATTGGCGTACCAGAGCATGATATTCGAAATATGAGCGCTTCAGAGGAAGCGGCCAGCTTTCGCCGACGAGGCGCACATAAGGCAACGCCTGCTTGACGATGGCGGCTCCCTTTTCACCCGAGACGATGAAAACGAGATTGAGGTTACCGTCGCCGACTTCCTTGACCGTCCACTGCGTGGAATCCTCGCCGATTTTTTCCTTGAGAATGGTGTTGCCGCCAAGCCGGCCCGGCAATGTCTCGACGCTGAGCGCCGCAAAGACTTGGGTGTCCATAATGCTCTCCTCCTGCGCATGTCGCGGCCTCCACCGTGTTTCGACATGCCGTCATGGGCACAACTAAGTCAGCATTCTGTCAAATGTCAATGGCCTTGACATTTGATTAAAAGCTATCCTAACCTGCTGTCATTGGGAGGAGAGAATGAGCGAACATGCAGTGTTTCGCATCGAGGGTGTCCGTAAATCCTTTGGTGCGGTGGCGGTGCTCCAAGGGGTGCATCTGGACCTTAAGGGCGGCGCCGTCACAGCCTTGATGGGTGCCAATGGCGCCGGAAAATCCACGCTCGTGCGCATCTTGAGCGGTGTCTATCCGCGTGATGCCGGTACGATCACTCTTTCCGATGCGCCCTTCGATCCTTCGACGCCCGCGGAAGCGATCCGCGCTGGCGTTGTGACGGTGCATCAAAACATCAATGATGGCGTTGTCGCCGATCTTGATGTGGCGACCAATCTGACGCTCGACCGGTTGAACGGGCGTGGCGCGCGGCTGTTCTTCAACCCGCGCCGCGTTCGGCGCGAGGCAGCACTTGTCGCGTCGCGCATGGGCCTGACGATCGATCTCAAATCCAGCATCAATGATTTGAGCCTTGCCGATCGCCAGATGGTGGCGATTGCGCGCGCCATGGCGCATGAGCCGAAAGTTCTGATCCTCGACGAGCCGACGTCGTCACTGTCGAGCGCGGAAGCCGATCGCCTGTTCGAGCTTGTCGACCGGTTGAAGGCGCGAGGCGTCGCGATTCTTTATATTTCCCACCGCATGTCGGATATTCGCCGGCTTGCGGACAGCATCGTGTCGTTGCGCGACGGCCGCATCACCGGCCGGTTTGAAGGGCCGGATCTCGATTACGAGGGTGCCGTCAACGCAATGCTGGGCCGAAAGGTCTCGGTCG
This sequence comes from Rhizobium sp. NPDC092011, assembly GCF_044756305.1. Lineage (NCBI taxonomy): Bacteria > Pseudomonadati > Pseudomonadota > Alphaproteobacteria > Hyphomicrobiales > Rhizobiaceae > Rhizobium > Rhizobium sp. NPDC092011. The sequence continues at coordinate 202,185 of NZ_JBIVSO010000008.1, read as the reverse complement.
ATGCCATCTCGGTGCGCGAGGCAAGCATTCCCGTCTTCCAGGGAAGAGGCTTGAGGCTGTCCGAGCATTCGCGGCCGTTCGATTTTGCGCTTGGAGATGGCGAGATCGTTGCGGTTACGGGTCTTGTCGGTGTCGGCAAGTCGGCGCTTGCCGAAGTATTGGCGGGAGCGCGCATGCCGGCGGCAGGCCAGATGACGCTCGATGGTAAAAGCTATCAGCCAAAATCGACCGGCCAGGCCATCGGCCGAGGCGTCTTCCTCGTGGCCAAGGACCGCGCGATCAGCGGCATCGTGCCGGATTTCAACATTTACGAGAATATCAGCCTGCCATTCCTGCGGCGGCTGTCGCGTTTTGGCATATCGAACCGCGGCAACGAGCGCTCCAGGGCACGTCAGCAAATATCCGCACTTGGCGTCGTCTGCCGCAACGAGCGTGACGAGATGCACACGCTCTCCGGCGGAAATCAGCAGAAGGTCATGGTCGGCCGCTGGCTTTCGGAGCCGTCGCGCCTTCTCGTTCTCGACGAGCCGTTTCAGGGCGTCGACATTGTTGCCCGCCGCGATATCGGCGACAAGCTGCGGTCCTCGGCGCGTGGTCGGGCCACCATTCTTTTTCTCACCGAGCTCGACGAAGCCTTCGAAGTGGCCGACCGCATCCTCGTGATGTCGGAGCAGACGATCGTCGGCGAGCATCGCAATTCCGGCATCGATGTCGAGCGCCTGCTGTCTGAGATCGCAGGTCAATCCTCTCAACAGGTCAGCGCAATATGAGCAGTGAACAGAGCAAATCCGCGGGTGCGGTTCCCTTGTCCCAACCGAGTGTGAGCTTCAGGGATCTCGCGATAAAATATGGTTTCCTCGTGCTGCTCTTCGGCATGGTCATCTATTTCTCGCTCGTCACCGGCGGCTTCGCTTCGCCGCAGAGCGCGGTCTTCATCCTGCAATCGGTATCGATCACCGGGATCCTTGCCCTCGGCGTCACCGCGACGCTCGTAGTCGGCGGCTTCGATCTATCCATCGGTTCGGTTGCGACAAGCGCGATGATGGCTTCGTCCTATGTGATGGTGGTCATGGGCGGCGATGCGGTCACGGCAACGCTCGTCTGCCTGGCCGTTGGGGTGCTGGTCGGGCTCATCAATGGCATCATTATCGTCTACATGCGCGTGCCGGATCTGCTCGCGACGCTCGGCATGATGTTCCTGTTGCTGGGGCTTCAGCGAATTCCGACCGAGGGCCGCTCCGTTGCCACCGGAATGACGCTGCCGGATGGCTCCGTCGCAAGTGGCGCATTCAGCCCGGGCTTTCTCGCTCTTGGCCGCCACCGCTTCGACTTCATCCTGCCCAATCTCGTGCCGGTTTCGGTGGTCGTGTTGATCGTGCTGGCGATCCTGATCTGGTTCTTTCTCGAATATACCAGGTTCGGACGCATGATGTATGCCGTCGGCTCCAACGAGCGCGCAGCCGGGCTCGCCGGCGCACCCGTCAATGCCTACAAGATTTCCGCCTACATCATCTCGGGCATCTTCGCATCGATCGGCGGCATTCTGCTCGCAGCGCGTCTTGGTCGTGGCGATATCGCGTCGGGCAACAACCTCTTGCTCGATGCCGTTGCCGCCGCGCTGATCGGCTTTGCAGTCCTTGGCGCGGCAAAGCCCAATGCCTTGGGGACCGCCATCGGCGCTCTTTTCGTCGGTATCCTGTTGCAGGGCCTGACGATGATGAATGTGCCTTACTACACGCAGGATTTCGTCAAGGGCGCGGTTCTCGTCGTCGCTCTGATTTTCACCTTTGCATTCTCAAAGAGGAGCAAACGCTAAGGGCGGATGTCCCTGGCGGATAATCATAATGTTACCGGAGGAGGAGACTGTTATGAAGATGACACGCAGAACGCTGGGCGCATTGACGCTCGGCCTGATGGGAGCGGCGGCGTTTGGTGCGCCATCCTTTGCCGCCGACATGCCAAAGCCGTTCGACAATCCCGGGAAGGTTAAGATTGCGCTGGTGCGGTATCTTTCGACCGGCGATTTCTTCCAGTCCTATCTGGGCGGTGTCGAAGCGCAGGCCAAGGCGCTCGGCGTCCAGCTGCAGGTGTTCGACAGCCGCCAGGATGCGGCCGTGCAGGCTGACATGGTCGACCAGGCCATCGCGCTCGGCGTGCAGGGTATCATCATTCAGCACGGCCTGACGGAATCCATGAAGGATGCGGCCCAGCGCGCCGTCGACGCCGGCATCAAGGTTGTCGCCTTTGACGTGAATGTCGAAAACCCGAAGATTCCGCAGATCGAGCAGTCTGACCGCGACCTCGCTCGTCTCGCGCTCGAACAGGCCATCAAGGACAATGGCGAAAGCTTCAAGGCCGGCTACGTCTATGTTGCCGGTATTGCGCCGCTCGACCGGCGCGACGAGACCTGGAAAGAGTTCAAGAAGAAATATGCCGGCATCAAGGAAGCCGCCCAGTTCGGTACGATGGATAACCCGATCGCCAACTCCGTCGCTAACCAGGCTCGTTCGGTGGTATCCGCCAATCCTGATATTACCGTGATGTTTGCCCCCTATGACGAATTTGCCAAGGGTGTGAAGATCGCAGTGGACGAGGCGGGAATGTCCTCGAGCGTCAAGATCTATTCGGCCGACATTTCGACGCCTGATATCGCCGCAATGCGCGAATCCGGTTCGGCATGGGCAGCGACGGCGGCGACAAATCCGGCCGTGGTTGGTCAGGTCTCGGTCCGTGCGCTCGCCATGCTGCTTGCCGGTCAGGATCCGGGGCATCAGGTTGTCGTTCCTCCGACACTCATCACCCAGAAGGATCTGAACGCGCAGGACATCAAAAACATGGAGGAACTCGGGGCCAAGCTGCCGCAGTTCGCCCATGCAGATGTCGCCATGCCGGCCTGGATGCCCAAAGCGGCAGCCAAGTAACCATCAAACCTTTCCCAACGACTGGCGGCCGCAAGGCCGCCTTTTTTGTTGCCTGCAGGGCACTGTGTCCCTCGGAGTGACAATAGAAAATGCCCCCAAATGGGGGCATTTTCGTTGTCGAAGTCACGATTACTCTAGCGAAGCGCGGCAGCGATGTTGCCGCCATCGACGGTGGTTACGTCGGCGGTCGTTCGCTCTGCCAGGGCATGGTGAACAAAGGCGCGGGCGACGTCGTCCGCCGTCACTTCAAGGCCAAGCAGGTTTCCGCCCATATACTCCGAAACGGAGAGTCCGCGTGCCGCCGCCCGGTTGGCGATCATCTCATCGTTGAGCAGGCCAGATCGAATGCGGTCGGCATTGACGGCATTGACCCTGATCCGGTCGGCGCCGTGTTCCAGCGCATATTGGCGGGATAGGAAAAGCGTTGCCGCTTTCGGAAGCCCATAGGCGCCGAATTTGGCACCGGGATTGACGGCCTGCTTGGAAGCATTGAAAAGGAGGGCGCCGCCGGTCCTCTGCGCTTTCATGATGCGGACAGCGCTTTGCGCGACGCTCTGATGGGAGAAGAAGTTCAGCTCGAAGCTTTTGCGCAGCAGCGCGTCGTCCATGGTGGCGATCGGGCTTTCCCAGGCGGCTCCGGCATTGGAGACGACAATGTCGACACCGCCAAACGCGGCAACGGCGGCGTCGAACGCGGCGCGCACCGAGGCCGGGTCGGTTATGTCACAGGCAACGCCGATCGAGTTGTTCCCAGCGGATTTGGCGACGGCCTTGGCTTTCTCATCATCGAGGTCGACCACGACGGCATGGGCGCCTTCGGCCGCAAATGCCTTGACGATAGCGGCACCGATGGCACCAGCCCCGCCCGTCACCAGCACGACCTGACCCGTGAAGGGCTTGGGCTTGGCGCCGGCGAGCTTTGCCTGTTCCAGCGACCAATATTCAAGATCGAAGAGATCCGGCCGGCTGACCGGCTCGAAGCGGCCGACAGATTCTGCGTCGCGTGCCGCCTCGATCCACATCTCGCCGACATCAACGGCGATCGCCGCATCCTTGTAGGTCCGGCCGTGGCCATACATGCCAAGGCCCGGCACGAGGGTCAGGCGCGGCATCGGATCGAGCATGATGCGCTTGACGTCGTCGCGGGCATCGTTGCTGCGGAAATATTCGGTATAGTCGGCGGCAAAAGCGGCGACGCGCTCATCGATCACGCCACGATAGCTGTCGAGATTTTCCTTGGTTGGCGCCGGCAACACCATCGGTCCGGTCTTGATGCGGATGGAAAGATCGGGCGTGGAAACGCCGCGTGCCGCCATATCGGCGACTTCGGCTGAGTTCACGAATTCGAGGATATCGGGCGAGGTGCGGAACACGCTGATCATGCGGTCGAAGCGACCTTCGCCTTTGTCGACCGCAACGGCACCGCGCAGCATCGCGGCAATATCGTTGGGGTCTGCGAGATCCGCGGGTAAAGCAGCGGATGTGAAGGGGTGGCGGCCGTTCCGCTTCACATGGTCTTCCGCTAGAGACACGTAATTGATCATTCGGTCGTAGGCTTCTTTTGCCGTCTCGCCGAACGTGAAAATGCCGTGCTTGTCGAGGATCAGTCCCTCGACCGTCGGATCCTGCTCAAAGACCTCCGCGGCCGCCTTGGCGAGTGCAAATCCCGGCATGATATAAGGCACGAAGCCCATCTTCTTGCCGAACAGCTCCGTGCTCATCTCCCTGCTTTTCGCCTGGTCGGCGATAGCAAGGATGGCGGTCGAATGGGTGTGATCGACGAATTTGTGCGGAAGAAAGGCGTGCAGCAGCGCCTCGACCGAAGGATTGGGCGCCAGGGGATCAATGAGATTGGCACGCAGCAAGGTCACCATGTCTTCGTCAGACAGCTTTGCAAGTTTGCGGCTCTTCAGAAGCGGCTCAATCCGGACCGCAGGCAGGCCAGGCGGCTCAATGGCGCCCATGTCCCAGCCGCTGCCCTTGACGCAGAGGACGGCGTGGGTATCGCCCACGAGATCGGTCATTTCCGTTTTCACGGAAGTATTGCCGCCCCCATGCAGCACAAGCCGCGGTTCGCCTCCCAGGAGCCGCGTCGTATAGGTGCGCAACGCGAGATCGCGATTGACGCCCTTGGCCTGATAATCGGCCACGACTTTTTCCGCGACATCGTCGCGCCAAAGATTTTCCATTTCAGTCTGCCTCCCAATGAAAAGGCCCATCCTGATCGGCGGGCCACGTGACAGGCTCAGGTGTTGCCCGAGCTGTTCCTGTCGAGCCCCTCTGTCTGCCAGCGATCCAGAATCCGTCGCGCCATCGATGTGGTGACGACGAGGTGCGAGGCGAAGCCGCCCTTCAGCGCGGCGACCAGGGGTTCGAATTTGCTGTCTTCCTGCACGACGAGCATGCGCTTCTTGATCGCGCGGATGGAGCCGAGGTCCGCGGACATGCAGCGCCGATTGTGCGCACAATCCATCCATTGACCGTCGTGGTCGATGAGCTGTCCGGCAATGACGCCTGCTGCCCCCTTATCCCCCATCGCGTGCATTTCTTCCGCCGAAAGGGCGCCGCATTTGACGAGGTGGCTGTCTTCTTCGATGCCGCCGACCGAATAGAGCGCGAGCTGGCAGTCGGCGATTGTCGCGAGCTGTTCGCGGATGACCGGCTCGGAGCGCAGTTCTTCGGCGAGCCGCTCCGAGGAAAGAACAAGCGGCGCATAAAGGTTGATGCCTTCGGCATTAAGCCGCCGGGCGATTTCGGTCGTACACTGGTCGGGGCGATAGGAGTAGGGCGCGCCCAGATTGCCGCATAGCTGAACGACGGTAACGCCGCGCAGATCGGCAAAAGGCATGACGTCGGCGATGTGATAGACGGTCCGTCCCCAGGCCACGCCGATCCGATCGCCCTTATTGATGAGCTCAAGGAACACCGACGCAGCAACGACGGGCATTTCCGCGGCCGGATCCATTGCCTGTCGGTCTTCGGGAACGATCCAGGCGGCCGTCAGGCCCGTTGCGTCTTCCAGCTCCCGGGCGAGAACATCGTCGGAGAACAGTTCGGAAGACGTCGTGATCGTGACGATGCCCATTTCGCGGGCTCGGCGCAGATACATGGCAATCGAGGCGCGCGAAATCTCCAGGCGCTGGGCAACTTCGTCCTGGCGCATACCGTGGGTATAGTAGAGCCAGGCGGCCTTGTGGATAATTTGGTCGTTGGAGCGGATCGGCATGCTGCTCTCTTAGAAATCAGATGTGCTGACATAATTCATCATCACTGACAAAAGTCAATGCATCATGCCGATGTGGCGGCGCCCGCGCTGTGCAAAGTGGCGGATAAGCTGAGCCATCCTGGGAAAAAAGGAGAGCACCGGACCGGCGGGCCCAATCTGATCCTCGACGCGCGATCGGCGCCTCGCTCCGGTCCTGATGCCAATATGATCTACTGTAACGTGGTTTCTTGTGGCTTTGCGGCAAGGATCGGCAATTGTGCTTCAAGGCCAAGTTGCATGGCCGCGACGGGGCGATGGTTGCGCAGCTTATTGGCCCTGCGGGTCAGCAGCTCCTCGTTGATAATGGCCTGCATACCGGCCATGAAACGATGCCGGCTGAATTGTTCCGCATGCGCCAAAAGCGTTCCGGAATGAAAGTGATGCTCGGTCGCCTCGAATTGATGCACCGCGTCGATAAGCGCGTCGGCGGATTGCTCCTCGAACAGAACGCCGCTTACTCCCGGTATGACCGTTTCCAACGCGCCGCCGCTGCCATAGGCAATGACAGGCCTGCCACTTGCCATGGCTTCCACCGGAACGATGCCGAAATCCTCTTCGCCCGGAAAAATCAAAGCGCGACAGCGGGCAAGCTTTTCTTTGAGAACTGCGAAAGGGGTATGACCGAGAAAAGTAATGGAAGGCCCGGCGTTGCGTTTCAGTTCCTCCAGTTGCCGGCCTTCGCCGATGACCACCAGATTGCGGTTCATCCGGGTAAATGCCTCTATCGCCAGGTCGACCCGCTTGTAGGGAACCAACTGGCCGGCACAGAGATAGAAATCCTCCGTCGATGATGCCGGTGCGAAATCGTCGACATTGACTGGCGGATAGACGACGGTTGCCGGGCGCCGGTAGTATTTGCCGATGCGATCGCAAACATGATGAGAATTGGCGACGAAACGATCGACGCGCAGGCTGGTGCTGACGTCCCAGGAGCGCAGCAGCGGCGCGAGCATCGGCATCATGAGCCGTGAGCCGAGACCTGCATGGGATCGATAGAAATGATAGTGATCCCAAAGATATCGCATGGGTGAATGGCAGTAGCAGACATGCGTCGCCTGAGGCGGCGGAATAATGCCCTTGGCCGGGCCTGATTCACTCGAGATGATGAGATCGTAGTTCGTGAGATCGAAGCTTTCCAGCGCAAACGGCATAAGGGGAAGAAGCGACTGATACGCTCTGACTGCGCCTGGAATTCGCTGCAGGAACGATGTGACGATCTTATGTTTTCGTATCTTGTCGGATAGCCTGCTTTCATCGCAGACGAGGGTGAATATGTCGGCATCCGGATACATGTCGCAGAGCGCCTCGACGACTTTTTCGCCTCCTCGCATCGCCACCAGCCAATAATGTACGATCGCCACCCGCATTTGCGTCCCTCCGTCGGCCGAGACCACATTGAGCAGGCGGCAACTTTTGCGACAGGGCCTACATCGGTTCAACGAAGCATCCAAATGGGCGAAGGTGGTAGCCAAAAGATTTAGCCGGTATCTGCAGCCTCTACACAAGGATATGGCCCCTCGACCAAGAGGGGGCCGGATTGTCCAGCTCCCTCTCAGAAGTGATAAGCCGTGTTGCTGCGGCAGGGGATTTACCTCTGCGTGTCCTGCTGTTGATCTCGTCACCTGTGCCTTCGACTGACCGATGGCACGAGCGTTACGCAAGCGAGAGTTCAGCTGATGTCCAAAGTTTCCGCTTTGATATGCCGTTCGGCGTCCCGGTCGCATAAGGCCCTGACACCCTGGCTGCTTGCAATGGTCCTGTCCGGCGCGGGCTCATATGGAGTCGCAAGCGCGGCAGCCGGCGACATCTACCATGTCGGACCGCAGGCCAGGCTGAAGATCGCCATCGTCGAATGGATCAGCGGCACAGGCGAATACAAAGAATGGACGGCGCTGAATGGCGAATATGTCGTCTCGCAGTCCGGCTCGATCTCTATTCCGATGATCGGTCAAATGCAGGTCGGCGACAAAACGGTCGAGGACATCAGCGCCGACATCGGTGTAAAATTGAAGCAGATCACCGGTTTGGCGGTGGCGCCTACGGCGTCGGTCGAAGTCATCAAATATCCGATGATCTACGTGTCGGGTGCGGTCGAAAAGCCGAGCGAGCTGGAGTTTAGACCCGGCCTGACCGTCAAGCAAGCAATGGCAATGGCCGGAGGGCGCGAGCGCCGCTCCAGTCAGACGGGCGATTATACGGAAGCCCAGCAGATCAGCTACGCGGGTGAAATCAGCCGGATGGAGCTGCAGCTGAAGCAGCTGGGCGCCCGGCGGGCTCGCCTGCTGGCGGAACTTGACGATCAACCCGCAATCACCTTTCCGCCGGAGATCAAAGCGGCTCCCGAGGGCTCGGCTGTCCGGCAGATCATGACGAGCGAAGTGGATTTGTTCAACGCCAGGGCAGACGCCCTGCGCCAGCAACTGGCTTCAGCCGCAGACCTTGAGGCATTATTGCACAATGAAATCAACATCCTCGATGAAAAGATGTCTTCTCAGGATGAGCAGGTGAAGATCGCGCAAGACGAATTGAGCGACATCTCCAAACTGGTCGATACCAAGATACTGACGACATCGCGCAAAACCTCTCTGGAGCGGACGGTCGCCGAAATGCAGGCCGGCAAGCTGGATCTTGTCGTTGCATCGATGCAGGCAAAGCAGAAGCTGAGCGAGACCGAACGCGATGCGCTCAATCTCAAGGGGCAGCGCAAAACCGACGCCGGCCAGCAGCTGCAGGCCACCGAGACCGAAATCGAGGATACCAAGCTCAAGCGCAACACGACGCTGCAGCTTCTGCAGATATCCGGTGCTTCACTGTCAAGAAGCCAGAGCATGAAGGCGCTCGATCTTCAGCCCTTGGAATATTGGATCACGCGGAAGGGCGATGAGGCCGATGCAGTCAAGGTAACCGAGGCGACAGAGTTGCAGCCAGGAGACGTGTTGGATGTCCGCTACAACATTTCCGGAAGTCTGGATAGCACGACGGTCTCATCCGTCGACACCGGTCAATCCCAATAGTGCTAAGCAAGTGAAGATGGGGCGATAGTCATGGCAGTTCACGAGATCGGCAAGGGTTTCTCCGGCACTCCATTGGAGGTCAAGGGTACGGGGAACAGCGAATATATTTCGTTTCGCGACGTTTGGCGCTTCCTGCAACGGCACTGGATGATCTTTGCGCTGTTCGCGGGAGCGGGGCTCGGTATCGGTGGCATCTACATGGCAACGACCCAACCGGTCTATCTGGCAACTACCCGCCTCGTCATGGATCCGGATCAGGGACGTATTGTGTCCCAGGATGCATTCACCGGCACTGTCATCATCGAAGCGGCTGAAATTGCAAGCCAGGTCGAGATCGTCAAATCCGAGGCGATCGCGCGTGCCGTCGTCCAGAAACTGAACCTGACGGAGGACCCGGAAATCATAGGGGGCCCGTCATGGCAAGCTGCCCTGCATGAGAAGCTGCGTGGCTTCTTCAGCTTTTTCAGACATGGCGATGATGGGAGCGCGAAAACGGAGGCCACGGAGGACGACGTCATGCGCCGCACCATGGCCTCTTTCCTGTCACGTGTCGAGGTAACCCGCGTTGGCCAGTCCTACATCCTCGAAATCGGCTATAGCTCGGTCGATCCGCAGAAGGCGGCTGCCGCAGCCAACGCTGTCGCCGAAGCCTATATCAGCACGGGTCTGTCGGAACGCGCTTCGGCAGCGCAAAGCGGCGCCAAATGGCTGGAGACGCGGCTGATCGAAGTTGGACGGCAGGCACGCGAAGCAGCCATGAACGTCGAGGAATTCCGCGCCAAGAACGGGATCATGGAGATCAGCACATCGTCCTCACTCGACCAGCAGCAACTGTCCGAGATCAGCAGCCAGGCCGTTGCGGCCAAGGCGCAGACGGCGGCTGAATCAGCCAAGCTTGCGACACTCAACCAGCTGATGGCCGGAGGCAAGGTCGAAGGCGATGTCGACGAGACGATGAACAACCCGCGCATACAGAAGCTCCAGGAAGATCTGGGTGTCGCGACGGCCAAGCTGAATAGCCTTACAAGCAGATACGATGCCGACAATCCTGCCATCCTTGCTGCGCGGCAGGAAATCGACCGGGTAAAAGGGGACATGCGCAAGGAGTTCGAGCGCATTCAGGCGGTCTACAAGACAAATCTGGACGTGGCGCAAACCCGAGAAAAACTTCTCAGCGACGAAGTAGCCTCGTTGAAGGACGCTGGAACCGACAAGAACCTGGCGAAAGTCGAGCTGTCGGAAATGGAAAGCAGGGCGACCACCTATCGCCGTATGTATGAAAGCATTCTGCAGCAACTGATCGGCGCCTTGCAGAAAGAATCATTCCCGCTTGGCAGCATCCGCGTGGTGACGGCAGCAGCCGTGCCATTGGCAAAGTCATGGCCGAAATCCTCTTTCGTCATGCCGTTCACGGCGATGCTCGGCCTTGCCGCCGGCGTCATGGCCGCCTTGTTGCGGGATGGCCTGGATCGGCGTGTCAGCTCCAGCGAGAAGCTGCGGCGGGAACTGGGGATCAGTTCTCTGGGGCATGTGCCCGTTTACGCAAGCCCCTCATTCCTGCCGGGAGGCATGGCTGTGGCCAACCCCAGCTGGCGACGAACGATGCTGCCGCTGAGGTCCGTGATAGACACGCCATATTCGCAATTCTCCGAAGCGCTGCGCGGCGTCAAGCACTCCATCGATTCCGCCTTTCCGCCCAATGCGCCCATGGTGATCGGCATAACATCCGTCGGCACCGGCGAGGGCAAGACCACGATCGCCACCAATCTTGCGCAGCTCTACCAGCATGAGGGTGCCTCGGTGGTTCTGGTCGATGCCGACTTCCTCAATGCGAGGCTGAGCTGTGTCGTTACGGAATCCGGCACGGAATTCGGCATGGAGGCTTTGAACATCAACGAAGTGCCGCGGCGTTATGCCGTCGCCCACGAAAACGGTCTTCTGGTTGCCAAGGCCGAGCATCAGCCGGATGCGGAATTCGTGCATGCGCATGGCAGCGTCCCGGTGGTGACGGTCGACGAGACCGAAAAATCGGTCGCCGCGTCCCAACGCTACGGACATCTTCCGGCGCTCAAGGCCGAGATCGATTTGCTGCGTCGGCAATATAAGGTCGTTATCGTCGACATGTCCGCGTTCGAGGATTCTGCGGATACACGTGTGATCTGCACCTACCTTGAAGGCATCGTCGTCGTCGTCGGGCAGACGAACAAGATGACCGTGGAAAGACTGTCCGACGCCTTGGCAAGCTTCGGCACGACAACGATCAACATTCTCGGCATTATCGCCAATCGCAGCTACGAAAGACGGCAGAACCGCCACGCGTGGCCCTGGCGTCGCAAGCCGCAGGAGCGTCAGCAGCGGGCTTCGGCAAGGCGGCTGACAGGCCAGCTCCTGGGCCGTCCCTTGAAGATTACCGTTGGCATTGCAAGCGCGGGGCGTCGCGACATCCTGTCGTCCATTCTCCCGCATATCGCCAATCAAACCCGCAAGCCCGACGAGATCGTGGTCTGCCTTTCCTCGCCGGAGGATATCGACCCGAGCTGCCTGCGAAATCTCGACTTTCCGGTACGCGTGCTTATCTGCGAACGCGGGCTGTGCCGCCAGCGCAATCGAATTCTCGACAGCATCCAGGATGCGGACATCGTTCTTTTTCTCGACGACGACTTCCTGATGACATCAACTTACATCGAAGAGGCGGAGCGGCTGTTTCAGCTGCAGCCCGACGTGGCGATATGCACGGGTACGGTTCTCGCCGACGGCGTCACCGGACCGGGCATTTCCGTTCGCGATGGCCTGCGCTTGGTGGAGAGCAAGCGCCGACGTCGATCCGAGCCGACCCTGCAGGTCCGTCAGGTCTATAATGCCTATGGCTGCAACATGGCGATCAGGATGGCCATCGTCAAAGCCGCCAGCCTGCGTTTCGACGAGAACCTGCCGTTTTACGGCTGGCTCGAGGATGTGGATTTCAGCAGGCTCGTTTCCCATTATGGCCAGGTCGTCAGCGCCAGACAGCTTGAAGGCGTTCATCTTGGCACGAAGGGCGGGCGGTCGAGCGGCATCCGCCTCGGCTACTCGCAAGTTGCAAACCCACTCTACCTCATGCGCAAGCGCACCATGAGCGCACGGCAGGCAACGGTGCAGATCAGCCGTAATCTGACGGCCAATCTCCTCAGAGTCTGGCGGCCAGAGCCCTGGATTGATCGCAAAGGCCGCCTTAGAGGCAATTTCATCGCCATGCGCGATCTTCTGAGAGGTCGATTGGCGCCCCAGAACATCGAAGCGCTGGAATAGTTCGGTGACGAACCCGCCCGGCCTCGATCGCGTCGTCGTCATCAACGATCGTTCTGTCCGGGTGGGCGGCGCGTCCAATCTGGCGATCCTTTCAGCCAATCTGTTGCAGGATGTGGGTGTCGCCGTCACCTTTTTCGCCGGCGATGTCGCCGGTGTCGACCGGCCTGTGCCCGATACCATCAATCTGGCCGCGCAGCCGCTCATGCAGCAACCTCGCCTCAGCGCGCTGGTAAGCGGCCTCTACAATCGCCAAGCCCATGACGGTCTCGGTGATGTCATTTCGCGAATCGACACGCCGGGTACGATCTATCATCTCCATGGCTGGTCGAAGATCCTGTCGCCTTCGGTTTTTCGCGCCTTGTGGCCCGTCCGCGCCCGCGTCGTCTTGCACGCGCATGATTATTTTCTGTCCTGCCCGAACGGAGGCTTCGCCAACTACCGCAAAAATCAGGTTTGTCCGCTGACACCCATGTCGATGAGCTGCCTGACGACCAATTGCGACAAGCGCGGCTACCATGAGAAGCTCTGGCGGTCCGTCCGGCACCTCATGCGCGAGCACTACTATCCCATCCAAGAGGTTGCCGCCAATATCGTCATCGTGCATCAGCGCATGCATGACTACTTCCTACGTGGACGGGTTGAGAGCGCCAACATCGAGGTGATCCGCAATCCGGTCGAGCCCTTTCTCGATCGAGCGACAGATCCATGGAAGAAACGCGACTTCTTCTTCGTCGGACGCCTCGAGCCGGAGAAGGGTTTTGAAGACGCCGCGATTGCCGCACGGCTTGCCGGTGCGAAACTGCATGTCATCGGTGATGGTGCTGGTCGCACACGCCTGGAGCGGGATTTCCCGGAGGTTGTCATTCACGGGTGGAAATCCAAGGACGAGATGCGCGACATTCTGTGCGATGCCCGCGCGCTCATCGTTTCGTCGCGAGTGCCAGAACCGTTCGGTCTGGCTGCGCTTGAGGCGGTGACAAGCGGCATACCGGTGATATTGCCGGATGCCGCACTTCTCGGTGAAGAGTTGGCGGCAATGGGCTGCGGGTTGACGTTCCAAAGCGGCAAGGTGGAGACGCTTGCAAGCGGAATTCGCCGGCTTGCCTCCGATGACATGCTACTCCGTTTGATGAGTGTGAATTGCCTGCGGCGGTCAGCCGAGATGGCACATACACCGGCATCATGGCGTGAAGCATTGCTGGCACTGTATGGCCGGGTTCTCGAGCGCGCAAATGCCGTCGATACAAGCTTGAAATCGGCCACAACCGGCGAGTTTTCAGCCTCTCCTCGACTGATCGATGAGACCGGATGAGGCTTGTGGTTAGCCCTGTGCCCGGCTCCCTACGCCATTGGGACTAGGTCGATGCCCGCAGGGTCAATTGTCAAGCAAGAGGGCAGCTGGCAGCCTTTAATGAGAGCATGGAAGCGTTGAGGGAACCAAGATATGTTATCGACTGTTGACGGCGTTGCCCACCGCGAGCGACCGCGCCTCGACCTCAAGCAGGCCGAACGGCTGGGCCGTTCCAAACGTGTTGTCGACCTTCTTCTTTCCGGTGCAGGCTTGCTGTTTCTGGCACCGGCATTGCTCGTCATCGCCATCGCATTGCTTCTGGTCGACGGCCGTCCCATCATCTATCGCCATACACGCGTGGGTCGCGATGGCCGCCTCTTCGAATGCCTGAAGTTCCGAACGATGCGCAAGGATGCCGACCGTCAGCTGGCGGAACTGCTTGCCGGCGACGACACGCGAAAACTGGAATGGCTGTCGACGCAGAAATTGACCAATGATCCGCGCGTCCATTGGCTCGGAAAATATCTGCGCATGAGCAGTGCCGACGAGCTGCCGCAGCTATTGAATGTTCAGCGCGGCGAGATGAGCCTGGTAGGACCGCGGCCCGTCGTCCTCTCGGAACTCGACCGGTATGGTCCCAATCTCTATTGTTATCTCGGGCTCAGACCGGGCATCACCGGTCTCTGGCAAGTCAGCCGCTGTGCCGATACGACCTATGAAGAGCGCGTTCAGTTCGATCTGGACTACTTCCACAGCCGCTCGTTGCGCACTGACTTTGCAATTCTCACCAGGACCATCGGCGTCGTGCTGTTTGCACGCAACGAAAAAGAGCGCCTCACCAAATGAGAAGGGCGGCCATGGCAAACCACACAACAAGGCAGAAGATCACCAGAATCCAGCGCAGCAAATATTTCTGGTTCGATTTGCCTGGCGGTCCCAAGGGGATGCGATCATCGTCGTCTTCTTTCATAAGCGGCTCTGCGTGGTCTTTCATGACAATTGCCGGCAAGCCCTTCTGCTATTATCCAGAAACTCAATCTTGTCTTGGCATCCAGGATAACAATTACTATGAAAAAAAATTGTTTAATTCCGGTTTCCGTCGCCTGCGGGCAGCATTTCATTGCACGCAATCGTGTCCTGAATGGGAACGATATACATTTTATCTGGTGCAAGGCTGGAAGCAACTGATCTGTTACATGTCGCCAGCGCAAGAATTACTTCAACCAGTAGGGGTGACGGCTGAGTTTTACGCGCAACCGCATCCGATGATGATCTGCCAATGAGCAACTTATCGTTTTCCCCCAAGAATGCTGGTCGATCTGGTCTGCGAAACTGGCTCTTAGCCCGCATGCCGTCGATCATCGGCGACGGGGCGTCGACGCTCGTTTCGAAGATCGTCTCCCAAGTCGTGCAGCTTCTGATTTTTCTCGTTGCCGCGCGCATGTTGGAATCCGCCGAATTTGGCCTCTACGCATTCAGTTCGGCGATCGTGGTCATGCTTGTCGTCATCGCCGAAGGCGGATGGGGCGAGTTCGTCATGAAGGCCGAATGCACCGAACGGGAACTCGATCAGGTCGGCACGATCTCGATCATTGCCGGCTTGATGGTGACTTTGCTCGGATCACTTTGCGCCATGACGGCATGGGTCTTTTTCAACCGGCCGCATGAAGCGCTCCTCCTGGCCCTTTTCAGCTGCTGGTTCTTACCGTCATCGCTCTATGCGGTTTATGATGGGCTGCTGGTTGCCCGCGGCCTGCTGCGAAAACAAGCCGCCATTCGCATTGCCAGCGAAATCGCAGGCCTATGCGTCACAATGCTGGGTTTATGGCTCGGATGGAACGTATTTTCGCTCGTCGCGGGGCGGCTTGTTTCGCAACTCGTCTGCCTGGGCGGCTCGGTGGTCGTGCTGTCCTGGTATCCGCGGCCATACCTGACCTGGCCTTTCGCGCGCGAAATTCTCGAGTTTTCGAGCCATATCCTGTCCAACCGGCTCATCCTCTTTCTCCGCTCCTATTCCGGAACGCTCGCCATCGGCAGTTTCCTTGGTCTTGCCGAGGCCGGGTACTACCGCGTCGCGGAGCGCATTGTTGCGGCATTTTCCGAACTTATCGGCGAGCCGGCGCGGATGCTTGCCTGGACACTCTTTCGTCGGTCGGCGATCGTGACTGGGCCGGATGGGCGGGCGGTTCGGGATGCCGGCCCTTCTGCGACCGTGTTCATGATGGTTCTCATGACAATCTCCACGCCCATCTATCTCGGTCTCTCGCTGATATCGTCCAACTTGATTGACATCGTGCTCGGCGACAAATGGGCACCCGCCGCCGTGCTCGTGGTGATCCTTTCCATGAAACAGGTCCTGCTGATGCCTGGCTACGTGACCGAGGCGCTGCTGTCCTTATCCGGCAATATCAAGCGCATGCCCCCCACGCTTTTTCTCAATGCGGTGGTTTCCGTCTCGCTCATCCTGCTTCTCGCGCCGTTCGGCGTCGTGGCTGCGGCCTGGGGGCAGTGCCTGGCCGCCATGGTTTCCTTCGTAACATCGATGCATCTGCAAGAACGCTATGGATCGCTCCGCTGGCGGCGCGTCCTTCGCAAGAGCGGCTATATCGCCATCGCTGTGGCACTGATGGCGGCGGCGGTCTACGGGCTCGGCTATTTCGCGGGATCGCTCAGCCTGCAGCGCGTGCTAACGGTCATGCTGCAGGTCGTCTCAGGCGGTGCGATCTATGTCTGTACGCTTTTTGTCCTGGAGAAGATGATCGGCGATGCGGCCTCTGTTCTATCGCTCCGGCGATGATGGGGGCGGTTGGTTCTGGTGATTCAGAAAGAGCCCTCAGCCGCTTTCCGAGCGGAGTTGCGGGAAATGTAGGGGCGAGAGCCGTTCAGCGCCTCCGTGGCGCGCTGAACGGTTATCGAAACAGATTGGGGGATATGACATGGCAGCTTCATCGTGGTCCGGTTCTTCCTGGCCAACCCACGCACGCTCCATCGTGAAGGCGGCCATTCAGACGGTCGATCACGGGCTTACGCCCTTGCGTCTGGCGCGAGGGCGGCTGACCTATCTCCTGCCTTTCCCGCGGCGCTTTACCGGCGCGTATGCCTCCTATGAGGCGGCGCTCGCCGCTGCGCGGCGGCAGTCGCTCGCCGGTTACGATCATGACGAAATCGCAACCGTTGCCTTCACCAAAATGTGCCAGCTGGCGCCATGGGACTACCCGGTGTTGTTCTGGATCAGCAGCTTGCTGCCCGACATTAACGGTCTTGTCGATGCAGGCGGGCATATGGGCACGAAATATCGCGCCTTTCAGCCGCTCCTGCCGCTCAGCGCCTCATTTCGGTGGACCGTTTACGATCTACCGGCGATTGTTCGCGCCGGCCGAAGCCTGGCCGACAAGGAAGGCTTGGCGCATCTGCATTTTGTCGACCGGATCGAAGAGGCCGGCGAGATGCCATTGTTTCTTGGATCGGGGCTCATGCAGTATCTCGATATACCCTTGTCTCGCCTTCTGATGACAATGCCTTCTCTGCCTCGCCACCTGATCCTCAACAAGGTTGCGCTCCGCAAGGGTGGCAGCCTTGTCACCCTTGAGCGAATTGGCAGATCATACGTGCCTTATCACATGCGCAACGAGGCTGAATTCATCGGTGACGTCACAAGGCTTGGCTACAAGCAGGTTGATCGATGGTCCATTCCCTCTCTGTCGCACGCAATCGACACCCATCCGGAGATGGGGCGCAGCGAAAGTGCCGGCTTTTATTTCCGGCTTGGCTAGCTTTGATGGAGTGAGAAGGCCGGTGTGCTCACCTGCGGTCTGCGCGGCGGAATAGTCCTATGGCGTTCCTTGAGGTGATCGGCAAGCCGGATCGACAAGGCGAGCAGCATCAGTGTCGGATTGGCATGACCGGGGGTCGGAAACACCGAACTGCCCGCAATGAACAAGCCATCCGTGCCATGCACCATGGCATTGGTATCGACCACGCTGGTGCGTGGATCGGTTCCCATGCGGGTGGTGCATGAAGGGTGAGCCATGTCCATGAATGTCGCGTCGGCATCCGCATCCGCGACGATCCAGTCCGGCAATTGCGGCGTCGGCAGGCCGACGCGCGCGAATTCGGCCGAGATTATCAGCGCAAGCCGTTTGACGCTGGCGATTTCGGGCGTTCCTATTTTCCAGTTGATACGCGCCAAGGGTTGGCCGAACCGGTCGCGTCGTTGCGACAGCGTGATGCGGCTTTCCGCGTTGAGTTGCTGTTCGGCCATGACGTCAAAGCGCAGCTCCGTCGAGCGATGCGGCAGACCGCGTTTCCGCACGAGGCGATCATAGAGTCCGCAGGCAAGCATATCCGTCGATTTCGCGACCGTCAGCAGGTCGTCCTTGAGCGTTGTGCCCACGCCCTTGCTCAAGCGCTTGAGCGCGGCCCAAGGATCATCCTCAGCGTGGATCTGAACGGGGTAGGCGGCACAGTTGGTGAGATTTTCCCGCATCTGGATTTCCGGGCTCAAAGACAATCCCCTGAGATAGAAATGTGTGCGTCCCGCATGGTTTAGGCCATAGAAGTTGAAATGACGCGCGATCGTGTCGATATCCCGGCCCGTAAAGTGGCAGAGAGAGGTGCGGGGATGATCGCAGAGATAGCGCCCGACGACATCATGCCCGTTGCCGATGCCGGCAGGCAGCATCGCATTCGATGCGAGCAGGAGGCGTGCATTTTCGATGCCGCCGCCGCAGAGAACGATCGTTCTGGCATGGACGATCGCGCTTCGGCCGATCGCGCTCAGGAGATCCAGCGAGGTTACGCTGCGGCCTTGTTCGTCGACATTGATCCGAGTAACCGTGGCCTGCGTCAAAAAATCTATGTTGGGAGCCGTGACCTCGAGCGCCAGGCGATTGAAGCGGGTCGGCTCGGCGCGAGGGTGCCGCATATGGCTGAATTGCCAGAAGAACGGCCGCAGCAATTGCCGGTCGAGCCCAAGATCTTCCGGGCTGGTGTGCAGCAGCCCAAACAGGCTTTCGTCGTAGTGATTGGGGCCGAGATTAAGCAATTTTCCGGCGCGATCCAGCATCGGCAGCAGGTGCTCGCGCTTAAGCGGCCAGCCCGAGAGCCGGAGCCAGGGCCTGCTTGCGAAATCATTGTCGTCGAATGCGGCGCATTTACCGATCCAGGTATGGCTGCTGCCGCCAAGCATGCGGTTTCGGAGTTCAAACGCCGGGATATCGTTTAGCCACGCCAACTTTCCATTATAGCCTCGCCCTTGCGCTGCTGCGCCTGGCTGTGCGAACGGTTCGCCGATGTTCTCGACGGCGTTGAGCGCCTGAATCTCGGCATCATAGTCTGAGCCGCCGCTTTCGATGACGAGAACGCGGATTGTCGTATCGGCAAATTCGCGTGCGATCGCAATTCCTGCCGGGCCGCCACCGACAATAGCGATATCCGCATATATTTCAATGCCATGTGGCATGGATCTCAAGTCACGCTTCGTCATGATCGCTTTCCCATCGGCCTTGCCATTTTTTAGCAGCATCGCGGGCGCGGGGATAATTGTTCGATTGGCATAGGCGCGGGCGACATCTACCGATTTCGGATAGGTGGCCCGATCGGTTCCGACCTCTTTTCAGTCGGAAGTCCATGCTGAAAATGCGGCGATCACAGGCTAGGCTCTTCTGCAAATGCGGAATTTCCTGGGGAGCTGGAGAATATGGCCAAGGTGGGGTTACGGGAGTGGTTGGCGCTTGCGCCGGTGTTTACCTCCGGAAAATTGGCGCGCTACAGCGACGAGAGCGGTGGCCCGCTGGCGCGTTTTGAGGCCGATTTCTGCACCAAGTTCGGGGTTCAGCACGCACTCACCACGAGCAGCGGAACAGGAGCCCTAATTTCCGCTCTGGTGGCCGCCGGCGTTGGGCCGGGAGACGAAGTTCTGGTGCCGGCCTATACGTGGATCGCAACGGCCGCTGCTCCCTTGGCAGCAGGCGCTGTGCCCGTCCTTGTCGACATCGATCACACGCTCACCATGGATCCGCAGGATATATTGCGCAAGATCACGCCGCAAACCAAGGCGATCATTCCGGTCCACATGTCGAACATGGTTTGCGACATGGACAGCATCATGCGCATCGCACGCGAAAGCAATCTGATCGTCATCGAGGACGCCTGCCAGGCCGTCGGACTACGCTACAAGACCAGGCGGGTCGGCACGATCGGCGATTTTGGCGCGTTCAGTTTCAATCAGTTCAAGAACATAAATTGCGGGGAGGGGGGCGCAATCGTAACCGACGATGCGCGCCTGTTTGCCCGTGCCCGGATGTATCACGATATCGGCTCCATGTTCCGCGGCCATCACGACAACGCCAACGAACCTCCTTTGCTGGGCGTCAATTTCAAGGCGAACCAGATCCAGGGAGCTATGTTGAACGTGCAGTTGAAGAAGCTCGATCCGATGATAGCCCGGATGCGCGAGCGTTATGACGTGATGCGTGAGATCTTTGCCAAGAATACGCGGCTTATGGTTGGCCCCCACAACGATGTCGGCAATGCCGCGGGGTTTCACGTCATCTTCGAAACCTCGGAGGAGGCGAAGAGGTTCGCCGAGGAAAGCAAGCGCGGTGTCTATCGGCTGTTCGATTCCAGCCGTCACGTCTATACCAACTGGCAGCCGATCCTGCAGCAACGCACTGGCCATCCGGCCATGAATCCGTTTCACTGGACGGATCGAAAAATCGACTACACGCCCGAGACCTGTGCGCAGACGCTGGATATTCTGAAGCGCACCTGCCGTATCAGCCTCGGGGAGAACTACCCCTTGGCGCTGGTTGCCTATCTGGCCCGCCGCATGTCGAAACAGGCCAAATCCATCCCCACCAATCTCTTCTACGCAACGATCTGACATGGAGACTATCGGCCCAGACGTCATCGATGTCTGGAGTTGGCGGCTGGACATTTCGCCGCCCGACCTCGACATGCCCGTTGCGCTGTTATCCCCCGACGAATGCGCGCGGGCAGGACGGTTTGTTCATGACCGTGACATACACCGCTTCATCATTGCCAGGAGCAGGATGCGGCTGATTTTGGCCCGATATCTCGGGCTGTCGCCGCAATCGATCCGCTTCAGCTACAGTGAGAACGGAAAGCCCTACGTGTCGGATGCCGGAGCCTCGCCGGTTCACTTTAACCTCACCCATAGCGCAGATCTCGCCATGCTCGCCGTTTCCGATCGCTATGAGCTCGGCATCGATATCGAGGAGATGCGCGTCCTGAAGGAGGATATCGCCAAATGGTTCTTTTCCCGCAGCGAATGTGAAACGCTAAATGCCCTGCCGCCGGAAGACTACCTTGACGGCTTCTATCGCTGCTGGACGCGCAAGGAGGCTTTTGTGAAGGCGCATGGCGCCGGATTGTCGTTGCCGCTGGATAGTTTCGACATGATCTTTGACCGGTTACATGAGCCGCGATTGCATCGCTTCGAAGGACATCCTGATGCGCCCGAAAACTGGGCCGTTCTGGAGCTTGCTGTACCCATCAATTTCGCTGGCGCGGTCGTTGCGTCCACGGGTGGCCACAGGGTTCATCTGCGCTATCGCGACGCACCATAGCTCAGATGGTCAATCTGGCGTCGAGGATATAGCGTCCACCGGACTCGTCGAAATGGTGGCAACCGAGCAGCCCTGACTTGAAGGAAGGGGTTATGGTGCGAATGCACCGTTCGCGATACTCTGTGTGCGAGAGCGCCTCGATCTCCATGATATTCAGCCCATAGCCATATATGCCGTGAGCATTTCTCTGCGAAGGTCGCAGGAGCCGGCCGCATCGCGCGAAGATACGGCCGGCGCCTCGAGCCTCCGTACTGCCGATGACAACCGGATTGTGCTTGTGCGGCTTGATGCCGGTCAATTCCGGTCCGTCGACTTCGAACAGATAGAGTTCGCTGCAATGGTCTTCGTAAGCATGGAAATCAGACAGGTTGGTGAAAAGCCACCATTTGCCGTCATGCTGAAGCAGAACGCTGTCGGCTGGTGATTGCCCTTCAAAGGCCGTCGCATAAAGCTCCCATTTCAACGGGAACTGGCGGCAGCGCCAGACCTCCAGTCGTCGCGCCTGATGCGTTTCCGGTATCATGAAGATCTGGTCGCCGTCGCGAAATATATAGGGATAGGAAAGGTGATAGGGTCGCTCCAACGCGACGCCGAGCGGCTGCACCAGATCTCCGTTGAAGTGGCCGACGGCAATATGGGCCTTGCGGTCGCCGCGGGCATAGTTCTCATAGAAAAGATAGCATTTGTCCTCGTGCTGAAAGAGGAAAGGATCGGCCTTGATGCTGGCATCCGAAGGAGGAATCTCGATTGCCTTGCTCGGATCGAAATCACAGATCTGGCCCTGGCCGGTATAGAGCGTCCAAAGAGCGGAATCGGCTCGGAGCCTTGCTTTAATCGACCTGTATGCCTTGGTCGACATCGTTCCGGCGACGATGGAGCCGTAACGCAGGAGATTGCCAAGTGACGGCACTCGCCGTTCGGAACGATCAACAAAAGCCGTTGGTGAAAATTGTCTGCTATCCGCGAGCCGTGTCAGTTCGCGAATGACCAGCGTCACGCTTCGCTCCCGCACGAAAGCGCTCAATCTCGCCGCGCTAGGCTTGATGTTGAATGCCGCCCGCGCAATTTCAAGCCGCTCGGCCTTGCTGCCGAATTTCGCGTAAAGGATCAGATCCGCGGTGGACGCGCGAGCAAGAACCTCGGCATAGCCGAACCAATCGACATTTGAGGATCGCTGATCGGAGAAGTTGAAGGCCCATTCCCCGAATGGCAGTGCGGCGATCGCATCGTCTGACAGGCCCTTCGGAATGGTGCGGATGACAAGGTCGAGCTTCAGGCGCCGCAGCGAATCGGCGGTAACATTGTCGACGATGCGAGCCGTATCGCCACCGGCGTCGTAGCAATCGATGAAGTGGCGACGGCTGCTGAATTGCTTCGGTGCGTAGGCAGGCTGGCGGGCAAACGCCTTTGCTTCCAATCGCGCGCTCCACGCAAGCAGTTTCGACGGTTTCGGCTCCGCAAATGGTACGGGATGGGTAAAGACTGCGGCGAGCTCCAGCCGTGACGCTGCCAGAATCCGATCCAGGATCATGAGCTCCCAGTTCTCGAGCTTATGTCCGCGCGCGACAAGTATGCCGACCCTCAATGGCTTGGTTGTGTTCATAGCCGCTCCCCCCCTGTGGCTTGGCTTCCTTCAGGCTCATGCGATGGCCCTAACTGCCGGCGAGTTCTCCCGATAGCGTTGACGCAAGCTCGCGGATACCGTTGCTGGTCAGTGAGTCCTCGTGCCAGCCGTCAATGTCTACCACCTTGCAGTCGTCCGCGATTGCGTCACCCCATCCGAACCGCAGTTTGCGCGCTCGAGGATGGGTCGCGCGGCTTCGGATCAGAATTGTCGTGGGATCTTTGGTTTGCGGTGGCTGGTAGTGGCGCGCCGCCGCCACCAGCAACGTGGTGACGGATTCGTTTGTTTCTTCTTCTTGCGAGTATTGCCCTGCCTTGATGCGGAAGATCCTGAGGAGGGACAGGGAAATTTCGAACTCCTTGAGGTAGTCGATCAGCGCGGTGCGCCGGGACAGCAGCTTCTTCGTGAAATAGACGAGACGTTTGCGCCGTCGTTCGCGCCGCCATTTCGCCTGCTCCCGCTTTGGCAAGGATGCGAAGTAACCCGGAGCCCACGCGTCGATAACTGCCGTGGCGCTGACGTCTATTCCCTTTTCGCGCAATTGTCGGCTGACCTCCATGGCAAGAATGCCGTTGACGCATAGTCCGACAATGGCCACCCGGCCGTTCGCTTTGTCGATCTGCATCGCATCTATCGCGTAAGTAGCGATGTCCTCGATACTGAGGCGAGCGAGGCCGCTATCGAGATCGGCATGAAACATGTTGACATTGTATACCGAGACGGCGTCCGGCAGCTCATTGGCAAGGCGATAATACAAGAGCGGATGGTTGAGCGTATAGACGACGCCGTTTCCCGTGCCATGTTTACAGGTGATCAGATCCCACGGATTTACGGCTTTTTGCCGGGGCGGCGATGCCGCATCGACATTGAGAATCGACGCTGCAAAGCCTGCAAACGTCGGCTGCTTGAATAGAAGCTGCAATGTCGGTGTTGCATCGAATCTTGCGCGAGTTTCCGATAGTAGCCGGAGCGCGAGGAGGGAGTGACCGCCGAGCGCGAAAAAATCATCATCCGGACGTATTTGCGGAACCTGTAGGATCTCCTTCCAGAGCTCAGCAAGCGCCTCCATCCGCGTATCCGACTGCGGTGTCTTTGCGACGGCGCCATCCAGCGACGCAATCTCGGCGGCAGCTGCCAGGTGTCGTTCCGGCGCAACGAGCGAAGAAAGCGGCGCCTCAGGGTGATCGAGAGCGATTTCATAGGCATTCCTCAACAATTGCAGAAGGCTCTCGACCGTGCTGGCCTCGAAAAGGTCGGCATTGTACTCGATCGACATGCGCCAACCGGTCGGACGGCCGATCATGATGAAGTTCAGATCATAGATGACTCCCGGTGACTGCGAAGGTGAACTGATCAGCTCGAACTCGCCGTATCGGCGGTCTTCCAGAAATGCCTTCTGCAGATTGAAGTTCACCGAGATCAAC
This sequence comes from Rhizobium sp. NPDC092011, assembly GCF_044756305.1. NCBI lineage: Bacteria > Pseudomonadati > Pseudomonadota > Alphaproteobacteria > Hyphomicrobiales > Rhizobiaceae > Rhizobium > Rhizobium sp. NPDC092011. Next base: position 177,769 of record NZ_JBIVSO010000008.1, on the reverse strand, counting down.
GGATTGCGCGCGGGATCGCGCACCGGGTTGATGAGTTCCACCAGCTTGTTGAATGGCATGCGCTGATGGTTCAAGGCACCTTCGATGATCGCACTGACGGATTTGATGTGTTCCGCAAAGCTGACCTCCGCGCCGAAGTCGAACCGCAGCACCATGTTGTTGATGAAGACCCCGATCATGTCTTCCAGGTCACTATGCTCGCGGCCGGCAATTTGTGAGCCGAACAGGACGGTTGAAGCCCCGGTCAAACGATGGAGGACCGCGCTCAGGACCGCCGCTCCGAAGCTGTATTGGGAAACGCAGTGCGCGCGGGCTGCCGCATCCAGCCGATCGGTGAAGGCGGCGGGCTGATTGACCGAAAGGATGTCGCCGCGATTGGTCTTGACCTGGCCGCGGGGATGGTCCGGCATGACTTCGAAATAGGGTACGCCCTGCAATCTTTCGCGCCAGAAGACCTTCTCCGTCTCGAAGCCGTAACTTTGAAGATACTCCTGCTGCCAAAGGGCGTAATCGCCATATTGCAGCGGCAGTTCAGGGAGGGTCGGCGCGCGCCCTGCATCCATTGCCGCCGCTATTTCGCCGATCTCGCGTCCGAGCACGCGAATGGACCAGCCATCGAAGCAGCTCTGGTGGGCGGTGATCAACAAAACACCCCGATCGTTTTCGGCCATCAGCAGCGTGACGCGAAACAGGCAGGCCGTGCTAAGATCGAAGGGGGCTTGCGCTGTTTCCTCGCCGATTGACAGGATCCTCGACTGGCGCTGTTCCGGCGGCATACCGCGCAGATCGATCACGGGCATCTTGAAGTTGACGTCGCTCAAGGCTTGCTGGAACGGCCGCCCGTCTTTCTCGACGAACCTTGTGCGAAGTATTTCATGCCTTTGAATGGCCTTTCTAAAGGCGGCTTCAAGGGTCGAGGCCTTGAAGGTCCCTCGGATTTCCCATCGGACAGCGACATTCAGGGCGGGATTGCCGGGATTGAGCTGATCGAGAATCCAGCAGCGCAGCTGCGTCTGTGTACAGGGAAACTCTCCGATGATCTGCGGTTCGGCAACCGAACCGCTCAGACTGCTGTCAATTGTATTCATGTGGTTGCCCCCAGGCTGCGGCGTGCGCCGTTACGAAAATCTCGCAATGATGGTACGTGAAGTTGAACGGGGTCGGACGGAGCGTCTGTCTGGCTCTCGGCAAAGGCCGCCAGTGCACCGATCGTCGGATGACGCAGCAAATGCTTTGCTTCCAGCGGCAGGCCGCTGTCACGCATCCGCGCGGCAATGCGGAATATGGCAAGCGAATCTGCTCCGAGCGCATAGAGATTGTCGTCGACGCCGATATCGCCGAGATTGAGAACGTCCTGCCAGATCGCGAGCAGGCGCTGTTCCATCTCTGTCTTTGGCTCGAGCTTTGCCGGCGCGGCTTCGCGCTGAGGCACGCCGCGTTGCTCCAGGGCTTTGCGGTCGAGCTTGCCGTTCGCGGTGTGGGGCAACTCGGACTCGATAACCCAGAAGCTCGGCACCATATGTCCGGGCAGGCTGGCTTTCGCGTGCGCGGCAACGGTTGCGATGGCCACTTCCTTGCTGCCTGCATTTTGCAGGATGTAGCAGACGAGCGAGCGATCACCCTTGGCGTTTTCTGCAACCACGGTGGCGCATTGACGCACACCTTCCGCCTTTGAGATTACGGCTTCTATATCGCCGAGCTCGATGCGGAACCCTCGCAATTTGATCTGCTGGTCGCGCCGCCCAAGCAATTGCAGCGAGCCATCTGCAAGCCGCCGGCCGACATCGCCGGTCTTGTAGAGGCGCATTGGTCTGCCGGTTGCAAAGCAATGTGGAGCAAAGGCCTTTTCCGTAAGGTCGAGACGATCGAAGTAGCCTTCCGCCAGACCGTCGCCGCCGATATAGAGTTCGCCGACCACACCGATCGGTGCAATAGCCTCGCTTTGATCGAGGATGAAGAGCTTCGTATTGGCAATCGGATGTCCGATCGTGATTGGCTGATCCGCATCCGTGATGCGTTGCAGCGACGACCAAATCGTCGTTTCAGTCGGACCGTACATGTTCCAGAGCTCACCGCCAACGCTCAGCAGCGAGCGGGCGAGTTCTTTGGGCAAGGGTTCGCCGCCGCAGAGCATCTTCATCGCCGGCCTGTCCTTCAGGCCGGCTTCGACCAGCATCTGCCAGAGCGTCGGTGTGGCCTGCAGCACCGTGGCATCGTGGTCGCCGATGAGCTTGACAAGCGCAAAGCCGTCCTGGACCTCGCCGCGGCTCGCAATGACCACTTTCCCACCCGATATCAGCGGCAGGTAAAGCTCCAGTCCGGCGATGTCGAATGAGATCGTCGTCACGGCGATGAGTGTGTCCTTGGCGTTGAAGCCCGGTTCCGTGGCCATGGAGAGGAGGAAGTTGGTCAGAGACCGGTGCGACACTTCGACCCCCTTCGGCATGCCGGTCGAACCGGAGGTGAAGATAATGTAGGCGGATGCCGTCGTGTCGATCGGCAGGGTTTTCAAAGGCTGCCCCGTCATCGAGCCGATAGCCTTTGCGTCCTGATCGAGCCGGATGACAGGGGTATCAGGCGCCGCAAGGCGAGCCATGGCGTCGCTGTCGCAGATGAGGGCGCCGATGCGGGCAATATCCAGGGTCTGTCGCAGGCGCGGCTCCGGATGCGCTGGATCCATCGGGACGTAGGTATGTCCCGCCTTCATCACCGCGAAAAGGGCGACGATCATTCCGAGCGAGCGCTCTACCAGAATAGCGATGCGCTGGCCTGGATCGGGAAGCGCCATCTGCAGATAGAGGGCCAGCTGGTTCGAGCGTGTTTCCAGCTCTGCATATGTCATCGCCTGGCCGTCAAACTCAACGGCGACCGCATTCGGTTGCGCTGCCGCCCGCTTGGAGAAAAGCGTGAAGACGAATTGATCGTGATCGTAAGGCACCGCCGTATGATTGAGCGTGTCGATCAGCCAGGATTTCTCCTCGCTTGACAGCAAGGACAGCTCGCCGATCTTTCGATCCATGTCCTTGGCGAGTGTGGCGGCGAGCGTTGAGAAATGGCCAATCCATCGCTCGACCGTCGCGCGGTCGAAGACGTCGGCATTGTAGTCGACGTCGATGCGAATGTGATCGGCCGCTTCGATCATGTTGAAGAACAGGTCGAAGTTGGAGAAAGCCTTAGCGTTCGGCTCCATGGTCGGTTTGAGGTCGCCGAAAGACGATCCGCCGGCCATCCGTTCGAGATTGAACTGGATTTCGGTCAGGGGCAGGCGGCGCGGATCGCGTTTGGCATCCAGTTTGTGGACGAGCGTGCCGTAGGTGTAGTCCTGATGCTCGAAGGCCTGGAAGACGAGATGCTGGGTTGCCTTCAGATGCGCGGCAAACGGCTCCGTCAGCGGAACTGCCTGGCGCAGCGGCAATAGGTTGACGCAATGGCCAACCAGAATCTGGCCATCAAGCAGGCTCTGGCCGGCGGAGGGAATGGCGATGACGATATCGTCCTGGCCGGACAGTCGCGATACCATCACCTGCAGCGTCGCCAGCAGGGTGGAAAATAGCGTGGCGCCGGATTTTGCCCCCTTCTTCTTCAGCGTCTTATAGACATCCGCATCGATATAACCGGTGCAGCTTCCGCCTGCGAAACTACGATATTCCGGCCGCGGCCGGTCGAGGGGCAGGTCGGGAAGGTCCGGAATCGATTTGAATTGGTCGAGCCAGAACTGTTCCGTCGCTTGCGACTTTTCCGGTCTGGGCGACAGATCGGTCGCGTAGGTGGCAAAGGAGAGGGCCGGCTGAAGTTCCGGCACGGTGCCGGCCCTGAAGGCTTCATAGGCCGTCGCAAGTTCTTCGACGAAGGTGTTGATCGACCAGCCGTCGCAGATGATGTGATGGGCTGTGAAGACCAGGACATGCTTGTCAGCCGACAACTTCACGATGCTTGCACGCACAAGCGGACCATTGATCAGGTCAAAGGGCGTACGGGCTTCGTCATCCTTAAGATCGGCAAGACCCTTTTCATCGAGGCCTTCGACGACAGGCAGATCGAGCTTGAAGTCCGGGATGAACTGGAAATGCTCGCCGTTGCGGTCAAAGCGGATGTGCAGGGCGTCATGGCGGGAGACTACGGTGTCAAAGGCTTTCCTGATGGCTGTTTCATCGAGTGCTCCCTCAAGCGTCAGCGAAAAGGACTCGTTGAATGAGCAGGAGGCTTCGTCTCCCGCTTGGGCTGCAAGCCATATTTCCGTTTGTGCTTCGGTCAGAGGCGCTGATTGAGGCTTGGCGATAGCGGCCGGCATCTGCATCTGGGCAGGGGATACGGGTGGCTGCTCTTTCGCCGTGAATATGCCGGCCGATTGCATGGCGTCGAGACTGTCACGGAACGCCTTTGCGATCAGGCGGAAGTCGTCCTCGCTATGCGCCGTCGTCAGGAAGCAGGGATAGCCGTCCTGTATGTGAACGCCATTCAGCCGCATCTGGGCATAGAACAGGGCTCCGAGCGCATCCTGGCTCGAGAAGTCGGTGGCAAACCAACTCTTATAGCCGTGAACGACATCCGCAATGCCGCGGCTGGAAAGGTCAGCCTTTATTTCAGCGACCAACGCTTGCGTACGTTCTGCCACGCGGTCGTAAAGGGCGGATCCGTCACCTCTGATGTGATGCAGCACGGCGTTGGCGGCTGCCAGCGTCAGTGGATGACGCACGAAAGTGCCGGCAAAGAAAGTGGGCGCCGTCATGGGGACGGAGGCGTCACCATAGGACCAATAGCCGCCATCGAGCGCGTCCATGAAGCGGGCATCGCCAACCAGCACACCGATGGGCATTCCGCCACCGACGACCTTGCCATAGGTCGCCATGTCACCCTTGATGCCCCAGATTGCCTGCATGCCGCCCGGATCGACGCGGAAGCCGGTGACGACTTCATCGAAGACAAGCGCGAATTCCGATTTGGTGGCGATATCTCGCAGCTCGAGGACAAATTCGCGCGGTTGCAGCTCCGGATGGCGGCTCTGGATCGGCTCGATGATAACGGCTGCGATTTCGGTGGCGTTGGCGCGGATGAAGTCGAGGCTTTCTGGTGCGCCGTAGCGCAGCACCGTCATGTTGGACACGGAAGCCATAGGAATGCCGGAGGCAACCGGCAGGGCGATCGGTTTATCGGCACGATTGCGGCCCTTGACCAGGACTTCGTCGAACTGACCGTGATAGTCATTGGCGAAAACCACGACGCGGTCGCGGCCGGTGACCGCACGGGCAATCCGCATTGCAGCCATGACAGCTTCGGAGCCGGTATTGCAGAATGTCACCCGTTCATGGCCGGTCATCTCTGCAATCATCTTGGCGACATCGCCGGCAAGCGGCGTCTGAGGGCCGATGGCAAAGCCGCGATCTGCCTGCTCCTTGACCGCATCGATGACGAAGTCCGGCGCATGCCCGAAGGCTGTCTGGCCGAAACCATTGACCAGGTCGACATATTGGTTGCCGTCAACATCCCAGATATAGGCGCCCTTGGAATGGTCGCAGACGATCGGGAACACCATCTCTTTCCAATCGGCCCTGAAGCCCGATGCCGAGCGGGGATCGGCGAGGTGGCGGCGATGCTCCTGAGTAAAGGTCTTGGATCTGGCGTTCTTGGTCTCGTATGCCTTGGTAAGATTGGCGATGAAATCCAGTTTGGCGGGTGAAATTTCCGCCGCCACGCTCTTGGCGTTCGGGCGATAGAGCTTGATGCGCTCAGTGCCGAAATCGCTATCCGCAGATGCGGCCGAAGCCGGCTGGGCTGGCGTTGGTTGGACGGGTGCCGGCTGCGCCGGAGCCGGAGCTGCGGGTGTTGCGACGGGCCTTGCCTGCGATGTTGGAGCGCCGCCCTGCATGGCTTGCAGCATGAGCAGCTGCTGCGAAAACAGCGACTGTGCCATCTGAATCTGAGACTGCATCACGGTAGCAAGATCCGATGTTGCTGCCGGCATCGATACGGCTTGCGGCGATGACGCTGCGATTGCTGACGGTACGGGTTGTGTCGCGGCCGCCATCGGCATGGCGGCGAGTGGAACGGCTTGTACAGCCGGTTCTGCAGCCTTCATTATGTCCGCCGGCATTTGCCGGTCGAGATGGGCCGCGAGATCGGCGACGGAGGGTATGTCGCTCAGCAATTCCCGGAAGGAAATCTTGACCTTGAAATCCTTCTCGATGCGTTGGGCGAATTGGCCGACAAACAGCGAGTCGAAGCCAAGCTCCAGGAATGTTGCCGTCCGTTCGTCCGGCCCGAGCGTTTCGCCCGACATGTCACTGAGCAATGTTAGAAGCGCTGTTTCCAATTGTGGCAGTCGGTTGGGGACAGAGATTGATGCTGCAACGTTCATCGCTGGTTTCTCCTCGGTGAGGTTGACGTCAGAGACAAAGGGGATGGTGGGAAGGTGAGTGCTCGGTTCTGCGTCGGCCCGCATGGTCGCGGAGCGGCGTGCAGATGGAGGAGCATCGATCCAATGGCGCTGCCGCTGGAAAGGATAGGTCGGCAGGGGCAATCGCCGCTGTGCCGCCGCGGGAAGAGCCGGCCAGTTGGGACGGCAGCCCGCCATCCATAATTTGCCATGCGCTTCCGCAAGCGTTGCGGCCGCGGCAGATGCGCGATCATGTTCGGGCAGGGACTGTACGACGGCGGTAAGACCATCCCGCGCGATCGTCTGGGCAGCAAAGACCGACAATGTGCGCCCTGGTCCCACCTCGAGAAGAACCGGCTTACGATCACGGCAAAGCGTGGCGAGCCCATCGGCAAAACGCACGGCATCGCGGCAATGCATGGCCCAATAGTCCGGCGATGTCGCCAATTCCGCCGTCTGCCAATCGCCCGTGACACCGGAGATGAACGGTATGGTCGCCGTACCGTAGGTGACCTTCTCCGTCTCTTGCCGTAGCGCCTGCGCCGCATCGTTCATCATGGCAGAATGAAACGCATGTGAGGTATGCAGTCGACTGAAAGCGATCTCGGCTTCCGACAGCGCTGCGCAAACCTTGTCGATATCGGCAAACGGACCGGAGATGACGCAGAGCTTCGGAGCATTGATCGCCGCGATCTCGACGGCGCCTTGCAGATGGGAGGCCGTCGTTGCGGCGTCGGCACGAACCGATACCATCGCTCCTTGCGGCTGATGCTGCATCAGCCGTCCGCGATTGGCCACGAGACGCAGGCCGTCTTCGAAGGAAATGACGTTGGCAAGCGTTGCGGCGACAAACTCGCCGACGCTATGGCCGATCATGGCATAGGGCTTGACGCCGCGGCTGAGCCACAATCGTGCAAGCGCATATTCGACAAGATAAAGGCAGGGCTGAGCGATGCGGGTTTCGCGCTGCTCATCGGCGATTGCCTGCGTTACGGCGCCGGCATGGCAGATATAGTCGCGCAGATCGAGCCCGAGTGTCATTTTCAGAAGTTCGGAGCCACGATCGATCCAACGGGCAAATTCCGGCTCGGAGCGGTAGAGCCCAGCTCCCATACCGACATATTGTGCGCCTTGCCCCGGAAACATGAAGGCGACCGGTGGTCTGTCCGCGGCGACAAGGGGCTGATATTTGTCTGCCGTCAGTTTGATGATCGCCTCTTCGGCGCTTTCGGCAACGATTGCGAGCCTATGGCTGAATTCGCGCCGGCCGGCTTGGAGTGTGTGGGCAAGCTGTGCGATCGCAAGCCCGGGATTTTCGGCGAGATGATTGCTCAGCTTGGTTCGCATCGTCGTAAGCGCCGGCATGCTGCGCGCCGAAAGTGGTAGAATGTACTGGCCGTCTACCTCTTCCGACCTAGCCGCCGGGACAGACGGCTCCTCCAGTATGACGTGGATGTTGGTGCCGCCGACACCGAAGGCGCTCACCCCGGCGCGTCGTGGCGCAGGCCCTTGCGGCCAATCGACCGTTGCCGTTGGAATGTAAAAGGGGCTCTTGTCGAGATCGATACGTGGATTGGGCTGGCGATAATTGGGCATGGGCGGGATCTTGGCGCTGCGCAACGCCAACGCCGTCTTGATGAGCCCGGTGACGCCCGCTGCCGCATCGGTATGACCGATCGTGCCCTTGACCGAGCCAAGCGCACAATTTGCCGGACCCGGTGCCGCATCTGCGAAAGCGCGCGTCAAGCCATTGAACTCGATCGGATCGCCAAGCGGCGTCGCAGTGCCATGGCACTCGATGTAGCCGATCGTCGAGGGATCGACCGCTGCATTGGCAAGCGCTGCGGCAATGGCCTCGGCCTGTCCCTCCACACTCGGCGCGGTAAAGCCAACCTTGTCGCTGCCGTCATTGTTGATGCCGTAGCCGCGAATGATCGCATAGACGTGATCGCCATTCTCGATCGCATCCTCATAGCGCTTCAGGAGAACAACGCCGGCGCCGCTGGCAAAGACCGTCCCGGCCGCACTGGCGTCGAAGGGTCTGCAAGCGCCATCCGGTGAGGCCATGCCGCCCTCCTGATAGATGTATCCTCTCTTTTGCGGGATGGTGACCGAGACGCCGCCCGCAAGCGCCATATCGCAGCTATAGGTCAGGAGATTCTGACAGGCCTGCGAGACGGCGAGCAGCGAGCTCGAACATGCCGATTGCAAGGTAAATGCGGGGCCGCGCAGATTGAACTTGTAGGCGACGCGCGTCGCCAGCGTATCATTGAGCGCGCCGACGAGTTCATGAAAACAACCGATCTGGTAGTTCGATGTGAATTCCTCTGCCTTTGCGCGGTCGTAGAGGACATTGTTGATCAGATAGGTCGGCATCGAGGAGCCGGCGAAAACCCCAATCAGGCCAGAATAGCGGTGCGGGTCGTATCCGCCATCCTCCAGCGCTTCCCAGCATATCTCCAGAAAAATGCGATGTTGTGGGTCGGTGACGGCAGCCTCGCGCGGAAACATGCCGAAGAATTCCGCGTCGAACATGTCTGCATCATCGAGATGCGGTCTTGCCGCCACATAATTCGGTTGTGCCCGTTCTTCGTCGGTGAAGGAATCTTCGATTTCATCCGGCGCGAAATGGGAGAAGGCGGTCTTTCCTTCGAGTACCAGTTGCCACAGCTCACGCACCGAGGCGGCGCCGGGAAAGCGACCGGACATGCCGACGATGGCAATATGTCCGGAATTTTGACCGTTCGGTTCGTCATTGGTTTCGAAATCACGCTCGCTGACATTCTCTTGGTGATTCCGTTTCATAAGGAGCTCCTGCGGATATGAGAAATGGCCCTCTTCTGCAGAGCTGCGCGTTGTGCGGCGGCGGCGATGCGGGTCGGCGCGGGGGCATCGCCGTCCAGATAAAGCGCCAGGTCCCGAATAGTCGGGTGGCGTAGCAGGGCAACCACGTCAATCGCGCGGCCGAGGGCTTCTTCGAGCCCCGCATGGATCTCCATCAGCTGAAGCGAAGTACCGCCGAGATCGAAGAAGTTCCTGTCGAGATCGACGCTTACCAGCGCCAATGCATCCTGCCAGAGGGCCGTCAGCAGCTCCTCTGTCTTGCTCTTGCTGTCGGTCGGCTTGACGTGTGCCTCGATTGGCGGCGGTGCCAGTTTCGAACGATCGACCTTGCCTGCCGGCGTTAGCGGCAAACTATCGACGACGACAGCTGCGTTCGGGATCATATAGGCCGGAAGCGTGGCACGTAGCATTGTCAGGACCGCCTTCACGAGATCGGCGCCGGCCCCCACATGGCTTTCCTTCGGGCACAGGTAGGCAACGATGCGTTTCAGGTTTTCGCCCTGGACATGGCAAAGCACCACGCCATCGGCCAGGCGCGGATCGCGCCTGAGCGCGGCTTCGATTTCGTCGAGCTCGATGCGCTTGCCGTTGATCTTGACCTGACGGTCGCGGCGACCCTTGAAGGTGACGGTGCCATCCGACGTCAGGCATGCGATATCGCCGGTCAGATAAAAGCGCGTCCGTCCCTCTTTCGTGTCAATGATGACGAATTTCTCGGCCGTCAGTTCGGGGCGTTTGAAATAGCCAATGGCAAGGCCGTCGCCCGATATCGCCAGTTGACCTTCCATCCCTGAAGGCAGGACACGCAGTTCTTCGTCGACTATTGCAATGCCCGTATGTGCAATGACCTTTCCGATCGGTAGTTCCCCGGCCGAAAAGCTGGGCAATACCTGGAAAGCGGTAGCAAAGACGGTGGTCTCGGTCGGGCCGTAGGCATTGGTAAGCCTGCAGCCGGGGTGATGTTCGAGAAAACGCCTGGCGTGAACGGCTGAGCCGACATCACCCCCAAACAGGATATGCCGAAGTTTCGGCAAGGGTGTGCGGGCATGATCCGCGAAGAGGTTGAACAGGCCCGTCGTCAGGAAAGAGATACTGACGCCGGTCTTGCTCATGAAGTTCGACAGGTGCGATATGGAGAAGTCCGCCTCGGGCATGATCGCCAATGTGCAACCATTGAGAAGCGCGCCCCAGATCTCCAAGGTCGCGGCGTCGAAGGCGATCGTGGCTGTGTGAAGAACGACGTCGTCAGCGCGGAAGTCTATATAGGTCTGGTCTAGAACAACGCGGGCGATGCTGCGATGGCAGATCATCGTTCCCTTGGGCCGCCCGGTCGAGCCGGAGGTATACATGATGTAGGCTGGATCACCGCCGGTTACGCTTACGTGAGGAGCGGCAACGGCCGGCCGGCTTGTCATCTCGCTGATAATGGCATCCGCTTCGATGACCCTGCCATTCATGCTTGGTACGCTTGCCAGCTTGTCGCCGTGGGAGGAGTCGACGAATATGACTGTGGGCGCACATTCGCCGATCACGAAATCGAGATGTTCAATCGGAAGTGCCGGATCTAGCGGGAGATAGACGCCGCCTGCCTTCAGGATCGCCACCGTGCAAATAACCGCATTGACGCTTCGTGGCAGGAAAAGCCCGACAATATCGGCCTTATGGACGCCGACTCTTGTCAAATGCGCCGCAAGCGCGTCCGAGATGCGATCGAGATCTTGATATTTGATGCCGACATCGCCGAAGACGAGGGCCGTTGTTCGTGGTGCCGCTCTGGCCTGGACGCGCAGCATTTCGTGAAGACATAGATCGCGGTCATAATGCATGTTCACGGCACCAAGTGTCTCAGCCTGCCCCTCACGGTCACTCATCATCGCTCTCCGGGTTGTCCTGCGATTGACGACGGCACGATGCGAGACGCTCCATCGTCGTCAGCAGAATTTCATGCTGAGGCAAAAGCACCAGTTGATCATTGGGATGACTGTTCCCACCACCGAAAGTCGTAAGTCATGATGGAGCGTAGCCATTTGGTCGGAAAGGCTTGGCACGGCTAAGACAACCCGACCGAAAGCATTACAATCAACGTCTGGCGGCCAGCATCGACGCGATAGGCCTGTGTCGCGCGCGCAGGCAGACAACAATGTCGAGATGAGTGATTGTGAGGTTGTCGGTCGCGAGATTACACGAACTGGTAAGCTCTTACATAATCCACGAACATGAAAGACGGATCGGCTGCGGCCATTTTCGTAACACCGTCAACGATGCCCAGGTCTACGAGAAGATACATGGGCTGGCGATGTTCGGGCAACGTCTTTGTCTTCCAGACAAGATTGCCATCGAAATACATGCGTATGAAATCCGAATCGATCTTCACGCCGTAGGTGTGCAGGTCGGAAGGAGTTGCATTGGCGAAAGCATTGATGCGTGAATAAGCGGAATCATGTCGGCCGTCCTTGTGCCAAACATGGACTGTCGAAGAATAGGCGCCCGGCTTGTCGCCGTAATACTCGATGACATCTATCTCGGCAGTCGATGCTGAACGGTCCTTGCCGATGAGCCAGAATGCCGGCCAGACGCCCGGGCCGTCCGGCAATCGTGCGCGCATTTCGAAGTAACCATATTGTTGAGAAAAGCCATTCCCATCGCGATCGACAGAGGCAATAAGACCCGAGCGCCAAACACCTTTTCCGTCACGCGCAGCAGTAATGCGCAACATGCCATCCTGTATCGCAAACGGGAATTCGCCATTCGGATCCGAGAAGCGAGCGCCCCCGAAATCACCATTCCAAGGTGTATGGGAGATCCAGCGCGTACCTGGCCCCCAGGCCGAAACACTCAATGTGTCAAACGGATCTTCGAAGGTCATTTTCATCTTGCCAACATCGAGCGCATCATCGGCGTCACCAGCATCAGCGAGCCTGACGTCGCAAATAGCAATCATGGCCGTAGCAACCGATGCACGAAGGAAAGCGCGCCGGTTGACCAACCCATGAGCTCGATCAATTGTCGATAGACGATCCATACATAATAACATGATCGCCCCGATGCCCACGGTATACAACGTATTTCGGCCGATGCGTCCACCAAAAGGCTTAGGGAAGGCGGAGATACAACGACGCTGACGCCATGATAGTTTGCGGCAATAATGAGGCAAAGCGGCTGGACTACAAAACATGAATGCCATGGGGCTCATAACACTGATTGTCGGTGTAGCGATATTGGCTGCGCCCGTTCGATGGTCATTCATCGTGATGGCCATATCGACGGTGTTTGGCGCCGCCGCGGCCTTCAGCGTGCCTGGTCTCGGGGGCGCATCGGTGCTTGTCCCTAGCCTGTTCCTGCTGTTTTTCGCCGCGCGGCTGTTCGCGGCCTATGGCGAAGGGCCGTTTCTGACCGCGCTTGCCCCCTGGCGTCCCGGATTTTTCCTTCTGCTTTTGACGGCCTTTGGACTGTTCACGGCCGTGTTCTTTCCACGGATGTTCCATGGCATGACGCAGACGATGACGGTGCAGCGATCGATCGGCTCACACAGCCTTATTGCGCTGGTGCCGTTGCAAGCCTCATCGAACAACATTACCCAATCGGTCTACGCCGTTGGCGGTCTTATCGCGTTCATTGCCACTTTTGCGTTCTTCCGACGAAATAACGTTCCGGCGATCTTTGTCAGTGGTATCCTGATCGTCGCCGGCGTCAATCTCAGCTTTGCACTTGCCGATATCGTGACGTACTTCACGCATACGGATTTTCTGCTCGCCTTTGTTCGAACGGCAAACTACGCGCTTCTGACCAATGCCGAGAAAGGCGGACTGAAGCGCATTTCCGGCACCTTCCCGGAAGCCTCGGCATTTGCCGATTTTACTCTTGTGCTTTTCGCGATCGTCGCAAGTCTCTGGCTTGCAGGCATTCGCTCAAGCATAACAGGCCTTATCTCCGGTTTGCTGCTGGTGGCACTAATCCTGTCGACATCTGCGACTGCGCTTGTCGGGCTTGCCGTCATCCTGCCCATCCTGTGCCTGCAGTCCTTCCAGGCGTCACGTTTCGAGCCAGGGACGGGCCGGCCGGTCATGATCGTTTCGATACTAGCCGGCATGCCGCTCGTCATATTCTTCGTTCTGATCGTCATGCCCGACCTTGTGCACAACCTCCGCGAGTTTCTCGATGAGATGCTGTTCTCCAAGGCGGACAGCCAATCGGGCCGAGAGCGCTTCATGTGGAATGCGATGGCGTATCAGGCCTTCCTCGATACGAACGGCTTCGGCGCCGGGCTCGGGAGCGCGCGGGCATCGAGTTTTGGTCTTGTCTTGCTGTCCAATATCGGCGTCTTCGGCACGCTGCTCTTTGCCGCTTTCGTAGCGCGGCTGCTGATGGTGGATACTCGCCCAGGGCCCTCATCCTCGAAACAGGCGCTTGCCGTCGTGCGTGCGGCCAAGGCCGGCCTCATCACGGTTCTGATTTCTGCGGCAACTTCCGGCACCGTCTATGATCTTGGGCTGATGTTCTACATACTGGCAGGCAGCATTTCAGCCCTCAGTCCCGGCAGGCACCTCGCCCGCGCCGACTATGCGCCACGTTACGGTGCCGTTGGAGAGCTGAGATGAAAGTCCTTGTTTTCAATGTCAAATATAGCGAAAATCTCGGCGACGGGCTGCTTGCGGAGTGCATCGAAGCCGCTCTTGCAAATGGGGGAGGCGGCGTAGAGGTGGAGACCGTCGACCTTGCAGGGCGCCGGGACTTCTCCGGAGGACATGGTGCACGTAGGCGCCTGATACTTGGATTGCTGCGCTGGCTGCCCGCTGCCGCAAGGCGCTCACTGGTCAGCCAGGGGTTGAAGCGCAACCTGCGCCGACTTGCCGCCGGCTGGAACCAGAAAATCGCCAATGCCGATGTCGTGGTGATCGGCGGCGGCAACCTATTTCAAGATGATGACCTCAATTTCCCATTGAAAATCGGCACGGTGCTAGACTGCGTTTGCCGGCAGGATCGTCCCTTGGCGATCTATGCGGTCGGAGTCAGCCAACACTGGTCGAATTCCGCATATGAACTCTTCGCGCGTGCGAAACGGGCGCGGCTTGTTCATCTCTCCGTGCGCGACGGGTTTGCTCAGGACAATTGGCACGAACACTTTCCGGAAGGGCCGAGGGCGAAAATCGTTCGGGACCCTGGACTTTTGATCGGCTCTCTGTCGGCGATGCAAAGGCCCACACAGTCAGCAGGCGGGAGATTGACCATCGGCCTGTGCGTGACCGATCCTATCATACTGCGCCGGCATAGCACATCGGCCGTCGCCGCTATCCCGTTTTCCAATATTGGTGCCTACAGGGATCTGATCGGCCTGTTCCTGGATGATGGGCTGCGGGTGGTGTTGTTTTGCAACGGGGCCAGGGAAGATCAGAGATTTGCGGAACGCATTCTCGGGTCGGTGGCCAGGCACAGAGCTGTCGATCGCGATGTCCTTGATATTGCTCGGCGTCCGGCAACTCCCGGCGACCTCGTCGATATAATCTCATCGATGGATGTGATCCTGGCGCATCGTCTGCATGCTTGTATTGCCGCCTATGCATTGGGGATCCCGCATGTGGGCTTGAGCTGGGACAAGAAGGTCGAAGGCTTTTTCAATTCCGTTGGACGAGAAGACTATCTGGTAAAGGACGCGACGTTGTCGCCAGTATTTGTCGCCTCCCTGGTCAGGGCGGCCGACAGGGACGGGATTGAGCCACTTCGGCATCAGATTGTTGTTGCGGAGACCCGAGCGGGAATTTCGAACATGCGTCGCCATCTGTTGGAATGTGATCAATCCGATGTGCCTTTGCCGTATCCAATGCGCGGCGAATAATCTCTGAGTTTAAAGTATATTGCATGTTGATACTTTGAAGCTTTATTTAAGTATACATAAGAAATTATTTGAGGCGCCATCAGATGACGCAAATTCAAAGAAGAATAAAATGTGAATTTGAATTAAAGACTTTACGAAAAAACCATGCTATTAAGTAGTTGGAGCTTACTATGTTTCCGAATGCTCAGAGGTGTATTCGGGAAATGCTTCTCGTCCAAGGGGATGACGGCATGGCGGCGCAGATTCCGATTGAACATATTCGCAACCTAGGTGGCGTAACGCGAACGTTTACAGCCGGCAGTGCGATCTGTGGGTACGATGATGACGCGCCGCGTCTTCTGTTCGTTGTGAACGGATGGGCTGCCTGCAGCAAGATGCTGCCGAACGGCACGCGCTTCGTGACGGAATTTGTACTGCACGGTGGCATGATCTCAACAACGTTGACGGCGCTCTCACGCGAGATCGTGCGAGCCGTCACCAACGTGACGGTCGTGGCTTTTCCAGATTTCACCTCTCTTCCCAAGATTGAGGCGCCGACATTTTTCTATCGCATCGTCATTGGCGAATTGATGCGACATCAGGCTCGCATGTCCGAGCGGCTAGCCAATATGGGTCGGCGCGATGCGCTTGAGAGAACCGGGCATATGCTGCTTGAGCTTGGAACACGTGCCGGCATGTCTCGCGACTATGATAATTGCGAGTATTTCGATTGTCCTTTGACGCAAGCGGATATCGGTGATGCCGTCGGCTTATCGACGGTACATATAAACCGGGTGTTGCGGGATATGCGGGAAGCCCGTCTTTTGTTGTTCCGTAACGGTATAGTTGTTTTTCTTGATCGTGCACGCCTTGCCGATCTTGTCGACTTCGACGAGTCCTGTTTCGATGCAACTATGATTTGATTGCGTATAAATAACTATCTTGAAGTGAATAGATAAGCATCGATTTATTTAATATTTCCATTAACTATTAACACATGTTAATGCGCAAGAAAGCAAAATACGTAATTACTAACATGCAAAACCAAAAAGAGGGGGATGACATGTCAAATCAGAATGATATTCGATCAATGTGCCGGCTATGCTATTTGAGTCGAATGAATACTAGGGCTTCCTCCAAAGATACAATGCGATTTTTAATGAATAGAGGTAACGGCCATGCATGGACAATCTATAACAAGTGAGAAATTCACGTCAGATGGAACTGCGCGTATCATTTCTGTTCGGGCATCGGATAGTTTGAGACCATTCAGCACGCCGGGTGTTGATGAATGGGAGGACTACATTCTCCTGATTGATTCCAGGGCATTGGACCGTGAGTGCCTGTCCAAGAGCCTGGCCGAATGCGACAGCGCCATGCACATCATCACTGTCGGCTCGTTGGACGAATGGCAAACGCGCAATATGCAAGCATTGCCCTCGGCAGTTCTCTTCATGATTGGCGGTCGCAAGGTTTCTGATACTGACGTCAGTGCCAAGATCTGCGCGCTGGTGGAAAGGTTCCAGACAAGCCCGGTCATCGTGGGTGCTGACGGCGATGAGCTTGCCCAGCTCCTGCATGCACTTGAATGTGGTGCGCGTGGCTATATCCCAACCAGCGTCGGCATCAAGGTTGCGGCAGAGGCTCTAGCATTGGCACGTGCGGGCGGCGTCTTCGTTCCTGCGAGCAGCTTGCTGGCAGCCAAGGAGGCAATCACGCCAGTGGCAAGTCGAAACGGTTGTCTCGACAGTCTGTTTACGCCGCGTGAAGTGGTCGTTGCCGAGGCCCTGCGACGAGGGAAAGCGAACAAGATCATTGCTTATGAGATGGATCTTTGCGAGAGCACCGTCAAAGTTCACATTCGCAATATCATGAAGAAGCTGAATGCCACGAACCGAACCGAAGTGGCCTACAAGATCCGCGAACTCGTCCGCTAGTATAGTCGGGATCACGACTGCCGGACGGACAATCTCAGAGGCGGTATAGTCGTACCCGGAACCTTCTAACCCCGGCAAGTGCCGGGACAAGCAAATGTCGCAGACCAGCCGGGCTGCATCACCTTAGATTGCTGGGCAGGTGCTGGTGGTTGATGCGCCACTGGCCGAATGATGGAGACGCTGAGGAATGCCATCGCGCTTCCTGGTCATTGCCATCACATTTTTGCGGTGGTCTTGTCGTCGTTGAAATGGCGCGTAAGCGAGCGGCAGGGCATGTTCACGCCGCCATCCAAGCCCGAAGGCTCTGAAGCCGCGACAACATTTCATCCCAAGGATTCCCTTTGTATTGCAGGTCGAGGCGCGCCGCGCGCTTTTCCGCGAGATGTTCTCGCTCGCCCCGGATCGAGAAGGCCGACCGCCAGGCGCGGCAATTATAAACCTCCCCGGCAGATGCTTAGGCTCTCAATCCCTTCAGCGGAATGACAGTCGACTGCCCGGTCCAGTCATCGGGGGGGGGGGTGGCAGGGCAACCTCAGCGTTGCGCTACGCGCAGAGAAGCGATTTCTGCCGGTTTGTCGTCGATGATGGCGCTGACCGTCAGCAAGCCGGGCTGGCGCAATCTCAACGGCGAGAAGATAAGGCTGGCGCCGATGACGACATTGAGCGGAGTGTCGTTCACTTCCACCCCTGAGGACAGATCCTTTTGCTCATCGAGTTGGGCCGGATCCAATCGCTCTTCCAGAATTGGCTGTCGATCACCGGGCGCGGCGCAGCGCAGGACGATGGAACGATATGGTTCCGTTGAGGAGGTGATCAAGTTCACATGCACGCAGAATTTGGGCAGTGAAAACGGAAACTCCGGTAGCGTCAGCACGCCACTGTAAACGCCGATGAAGCTTAGCTTCTCTCCGATTTCGGTGCGAACGTCGTCGCAAAAGATACAATATCCATAACGCATGTCTTCACTCGTCCCGATCAATGTTGGTGCGGACCACAATCGTGCGGATCGCGCGCGAGGAACTCCAAGTCGCGACCCCACTGGAGCAAACTGGATGGAGAGCGGCCTGCGTCTCGGGTCCCGAGGCGCAACCGCCATCCGGCGATCCCATGGGGTCACGCAGCTCGACATGAATCTCCTTGTCGAGTGCCCAGGCGAGATCTGCGATCGATCGAAGCGGAAGCTCCCTTTGACCGCAGAGATAGCTGTTCAACTCCTTTCGGCTAACGCCGACGAACTCCGCGAGCTGCTGCTGCGTGATGCCATTCTCAGACCTCCTTGCAATGATGGCGGCGACGAGGTCGCTACGAACATTGGCAACAAAGCGGCTAGCCGCACGCGCACGCGCGCCAATCTCAAACCGAAATGACATCTTCCGGATTTGCTCCCTCTACGCATAATGCATCACCGATACCGAGCTCGCGGCGCAACCTGCGCACCTCCAGTCGGTAGCCACGGTAAAGATCATGGTCTTTCACGTGATCGGCCCAGTCCCCGAACACCGCGACAAAACAATTGTGCATGGCAAACCAGCCGAATATGCGGAAATCTACCGTCTTTAGTTCCCATACCGCATTTCGCTCGAGCCGAATTGCTCTGAACTGTCTTGAATGAATGAGCGGCTTGCCCGAGACAAATGTATAGAAGAGAAAATCCAGCTGTTCGACAGGCCTAAGCACTGCGCCGAGCGTTGACGGTTCGTCTTTGCTTACACGTTCACTCAGCCAATCAATAAAACCCGGAGTGGCAAAAAGCAGTCTCTTGGGCAACTGCTTTCGACCAAGCTGAATCTCAACTTTAACGATTGCTTCTGATGCTACGAGACTGTCAAACGTCGTCATGACTGTCAACTAATCCATTATCATGTGGCAAGCCTTTCACTGCAGTTACCTGAGGGTAAGATGAATAGCTGCACATCTGGATTGCACTTATCTACCTTCCTGATGGCTTAGTGAGCCTAGTTAAAGATGAGTATAATATCTGTATTGTGAAAATTCATATCTAAACTCCTACTCACTTTGAGGTAGGCCTCTAATATTTCATCTATTTTGACCCTCCGCTGCTAGTACGAAGGGTTCTCTTGTTCGGCTCTCGCCAGGCGGCCTATTAAAAGGCTTGAGGGCGGCGAATAGTCGCTTGCCCCGTCTTGGAGAACAGGGAGGATCGACATGAAGACGATTGGAGCTCTCGCCATTCTTCTGGCAAGTACTTCATTGGCACTTGCGCAGCCACCATCAACACCGGCTGACAATGAATCATTCATTGGTCAGATGGGCGCCTTCAATGGCGCGTTCGTCAGCCAGGACACTGGCAACAACCAGGCGCTGACCCTTCAGAACGGTGTCGGCAACTTTGCGGTCACCAATCAGGACAAGGCGAAGTCCAACACATCCGACATCCTGCAATTTGGCGCCGGCAATTTTGCTGTCGCTGACCAGAAGGGCAAGACCAACGACCAGAGCACGCTTCAGTTTGGTACCTTGAACTTCGCGTCGACACGCCAGCGTGACGGCGGGCAGAACAACTCTACAATAGGCCAATTCGGCTTCGGCAATGCCGCATTCGTGGATCAGTCCAAGGGTGACAATTCCCAGGATACGCTCCAGGTCGGCGGGTTGAATTTTGCCTCGACCACCCAGACCAACGGTTCCCATGGCTCGAACAGTTCGGACACCATGCAGTTCGGTTGGGGCAACGGCGCTGTTGTCGGCCAGGACGGCGGCAGGAACGACCAGACGACGCTGCAGGTGGGCGTCGGCAATTTTGCCGCCACCTCACAATGGGGCGTCATCGGTAGCAACGGCAATGCCTCTTCCACGACACAGTTTGGTTGGGAGAACGTGTCCTTTGCCAGCCAGGCCGGCGGCAACAATTCGCAGGACACATTCCAGGCCGGCGGGCGTAACTTTGCCGCGACAAGCCAGTCGTCGTTCTTCGGTGTAAATAAAGCAAGCACTGCGCAATTCGGCATTGGAAATACCGCACTGACGGCACAGATCGCCAATCCGCTCGGTTCCAACGATTCCCTCATCGTGCAGGCTGGCTATCACAACACGGCCATAGCATCCCAGTCCGGCGTACAGGGCGGCGGCTTCCAGCTCGGAGGCTCCAACCTCCAGGGGACCGTTCAGATCGGTACCGGGAACTATGCACTGACTTCGCAGACCAGCTCGAGTTCGGTGACGAATACGTCGGTGACGGCACAGTTCGGTTATAGGAACGTCGCCGTCACGGTCCAGCATTAAAGGGGACGATAGGGGAGGCGAAACGAAATGTCCGCCTCCTCTTTCCAAAGGATCGCGTCCGCTGCACTGGCGGTCGCCGGCTACCAGTATTCATCGGCTTTTGGAACTCGTAAATCTCTCTTCCTTTGCGCCATGGTGCTTTCGTGCGCGGTTCCCGCCGCCTCGCAAGCAGGGACGGAATGTCTGATTGCGACAAGCAAGAGAGAGCCGTTTCTGGTGGTGCAGGTGATTGGCAAGTCGACCACGGCGGCATCGGGGACATACAGGCTGGTTCTTCTCACGCATGGGGCCGGCGGCACCAGTGAGAGCGTTCAACAGGGCAGTTTTGATCTGCAGCCCGGCTCGGATCGCATACTCGCCACGACGATGGTCGCTGTGGCAGACAAGGTTGACGTGAGTGCGAGACTACAGATCGAAACCGATCGAGGTGCATCACAATGTGGGTTATCGGAATGAAACGCGCATGCCGTTCGGGACTGGTGCAAAGTCTCGGCATAGCGCTGGCTGTTTTGCTTCTCCAGACGGCAGACGAATGCCGAGCCGAGACTGCCTATGTGGTTCAGATCCCGGTCAACGTGACGACGACGTTGACATTCAACAGTGGGACGCCACCGCAGCAGACGGAGCAATATCACAACCCCGCGAACCATATGACGGCTGGTATCCCGGGCTTGCCCGAGGCCGGAGGCACGGTCCGCGGCAACAATCTGGCGCAAACGCTGGAAATCGGCATGCGTAACAGCGTCTATCACCTTCAGAGCGGCGCAGGAAATATCTCAACTGCCGGCATCATCGGAAACTACGGCAATATAAACGTGCTCCAAGCCGGAAATAATCTGAGATCGAACGTCGTGCTGCTGAACGGCATTGGCATGAACGTAAGCGTACTGCAGCCCGCAGGTTCCGCGCCGGTCAATGTGTTGATCGCGCGATTGCCAGGCGGTGGGCTGCTTATCAAGCGTTGAGTGGGCGTAGTTGCGTCCGGGAACCAGGGAGAGGAATGACAATGATCGTACGTGCGGCAATTATCGCGGTTGGTTTGACCGCCGGATTGGCAGCGTCAACATCAGCGGGACAGCTGGTCTATCAGCCAACCAATCCGACATTTGGCGGCAATCCGCTAAATGGGTCATTCCTTTTGTCGACCGCACAGACGCAGGGAGATGGCGTTAAGTCCGGCCAACAGCAGACGCCGGATCTCTCGGGCCTCAACAGTGCATTGAGTAATCTTGGAAACGTAAATCAGGGAGCAGGCTCAAGTGGATCGTCTCCGGTCATCGTGATCCAAAGCGGGCAGGTGCCCACCAATCCCTAACCGAATTGACTGCGTAACTTCTCAATTCCTTATGGGGGCGATTCAATCGTAAAGCCATGTCGCGTTTCGGTTTTCCCATTGCAGCCATCTTATGCGGATTAGGTCTGGGAGGCTGTGCTGCCGCGGGCAGCAGCCTTGATCCGATGAGTACTCCAGCAACACTCATGCCCGCCACGAAGACGGGTGTAGCCCTGGAAAGTCTGCCGCAACCCAAGCAGAAGCTTGATGTCGCGGTATACTCCTTCCCCGATCTTACGGGACAGAACAAGCCCAATGAAAACTTCGCCGAGTTTTCGCGCGCCCTGACCCAGGGCGGCGCCCAAATGCTGGCCGACGTCCTGACCAAGGCGGGTAATGGCCAGTGGTTCAGTGTCGTGGAGCGAACCGATCTGCAATCACTGCTGCAGGAGCGTCAGATCATTCAGAACACCCGGTCTGCGGTGTACGGCGCAAAGGCGGGCGGCATACCGCCACTGCGCTTTGCCGGCGTCCTGCTCGACGGTGGCATCATCGGCTACGATTCAAACGAAACGACGGGTGGCATCGGCGCCAACTATCTCGGCATCGGCGGAAACACCCAGTATCGCAAGGATATAGTAACGGTATCGCTGCGAGCCGTCAGCGTCAGCACGGGGCGCGTCCTCGCCTCCGTGAGCACCACCAAGACTGTCTATTCCGTGCAATTGCAGGGATCGGCATTCCGCTTCGTCGGCGTCGACCAGTTGCTCCAGATCGAAGGTGGTGTTACTCGCAACGCGCCGACAACCCTGGGGGTTCAGGAGGGGATACAGCTCGCCGTCTATGCGCTGATCTTCGAAGGCGTCAAGAATGGGCTGTGGGAGTTCCAGGATGCCGCCGCTGGAGCCGCATTCATGCGTTATCTCCAGGAACATCAAAGGGCCATGACGTACAAGCTGGACAGCAATGGAAGGCCTATCGCGCCGGCGGTCGATCTTCAGCAGGCCAGCGCGGCGCCGCCTGTGGTCGCGACGGCATCCAAGCCGCCCGTGGTGGCCGACAAGCCGAAGAGCCTGTGACCGCTAGCGATGCTGGATCATCTTTCGGCAAATATCGGATTGCGCGTTCTCAGGTCCGCAGCTCACGGTTCCGTTCTGCGTGGTGTCGCTTGAATTCTGTTTGGTCAACGTCTTGGCGGCGTTTGCCTTCTCAAGATTGCTGTTCTTCCGAATGGGAACGTTGCCGTTTACCTGGGGGATGCGAGTTTCGGAAAATCCGGAATGTCGGAGAACGGACTGATCGACGGCAAATGCATCCGCCGAGCCGAGCGTGCCGGCGAGCAGGCCAAATAAGGCGGCGATAATCTGATCGGTATGTCTCATCTCGATGTTGCTCCTCGATCATCAGAGTAGTGAGGTCGACATCTTTGGAAGTGCCGCTCACAAGGGCCCAAACGGGGGCGGTGGAGTGCGTTCAGTGTCCGACTGTGCCTTGTCCTACGGTCGGCAGGCTATTGTCCGCGGGCGCAGGTGCTGCTCGTTCGGTAACGCCGTTGCCCACGCTTGGAAAGATGCTGTTTGCCAATGCGGTCTGTGGCCGGACGCTTGGCGCTGCTCGTGGTCGATGCGGCGGCTTCCGGTGCTCGGTCGGCAATTGCTGTGCCGGCACCACGGAGGTCTCCGGGAGCTGTTCGACGAATGCAGGATTGGTTTTTTCAGGAGGTGCCTGTTGCAGATAGCTTTCACCAAATAGCGGGCTGCCGCTCACCGCGAACAGCGCAACGATAGAGTATTTTGCGATGATCATCGACATCATCCGAGCATATCCTTCTGCGCGCCTGAAGTAATAATCCTAAAACAGCGACATAAACTATATAATAGTTGAAATATATAGAATATAAAGTGAAATTTAAATGGAATTATTTCCGATATAATTGTACGATTAGCAGAAATATGCAAATAAAATATTGGAGGGGTGTATGCGCTTATCTCGGCAACCTGCAATCTTCTGTGCGACGCTTCTGCTTTCGCACGTGTTTGCATCCTTTGCACTCGGCGCTGACAACGATGCGGCGAAACCACAAGCCGATCCTCCCAAGGAGGAATCCCGACCTGGCAACACCGTTTTACCGAGCAGCGCGTCGACAAATGCCCCGGCCGCCGCGCCGCTTGCATCAAAAGTGACGGAGCAGCAGTTTGCGGCCTGGACGCTGCAATGCAGTACGGATGCATCCATGAAGCCTCCATGTCAGATCATGTATCGATTGACGTCGCCCGATCAAAAGCAGGTATTCATGGTGATCAGCATGGCGCGCTCTGCCGACAACAAGATTGGCATGCAGATGGCTCTCCCGCTGGGATTTGCTATTCAGGGGGGCGTAAAGATCGGGTTCGGCACCAAATATTCGACGGTTGCGAAGATATCGCGTTGTACCACGCAAGGGTGCCTGGTGGAGGGGCTCTGTCCGCCTGGAATGCTCGATGTCCTGATGAAGGAAAAGTCAGGAAAAGTCTCTATTCGGATGATGCAGGGAAATGCCGCGGAACTTCCCGTATCTCTCGAAGGGTTCAACGCTGCCTATCAGGCAATGCGAGCCAAGAATGGCTAGAGCATGTCGCGCAAAAGTGTGCAGCGGTTTTGCGACTACGACATGCAACAGGTCTCGAACCTGCCAAGGGTGTGCTCTTTTTGGGGCCGCAGGAGAGCAAGCAGGGCTGTCTGGCGCGCATGATCGGGTCCAACCGGTAGAGGTCGGCGCATCATGTCCGATACAGTGACCTGACATATCTGACAGCAATCGCGGCAACAGCTTCGATGCAGCAATTGCCGGGAGCTTTGTCAATATGTTGGCACCGCATCATGCCTATGCGAGTTGATCCTTGGCCAGGTGATAGAAGTACATGGCGCCCTGATGCAGGATATCATCGTTGAAATCATAGGTCGTTGTATGCAGGCCGGCACTGTCGCCGTTGCCGATGAGCACATAGGCGCCGGGAACCTTTTCCAGCAGGAAGGAGAAGTCTTCGCTGCCCATCAAGGGAAAGTCGAGTTCTTTAAACGCATCCTCGCCGAAACGCCTTATGATCGTCGATCTCGCAACGTCCACTGCCTGTCGGTCATTGATGGTGGCCGGATAACCGACCTGCCAGTCGAACGAGATGTCGGCACCGTAGCTTTTGGCCTGTAGTGTCGCCACCTGCTCGACGCGCTCGCGTATCTCCTCGCGCACCTTCGGGTTCATCGCCCTCATGCTGATCTCAAGCACGGCCGTATCGGGAATGATATTGGAGGCCGAACCAGACAGGAAGGCACCGACGGTGACGACCGCCGGCTGGTGAGGAGAGATATTGCGCGCAACCAGCGTCTGGAGCGCCATGACGATGCCGGAGCCGACGACTACAGGATCGACGGTCAGCTCCGGCTGTGCCCCGTGGCCGCCTTTGCCCTTGACGGTTACCGTCACCACATCGATCGAGGCTGCGATCGGTCCGGCTCGGGTCGTGAAGGTGCCGGCCGGGATGCCTGGCCAATTGTGCAGGGCAAAGACCTGATCGCAGGGAAAGCGCTCAAACAGCCCGTCTTCGATCATCAGCTTGCCGCCGCCGAAGTTTTCCTCGGCCGGCTGGAAGATGAAATACACGGTACCAGAGAAGCTCTTGTCATTGGAGAGTGCCCAGGCCGCGCCGAGAAGCATGCTGGTATGGCCGTCATGGCCGCAGGCATGCATGGCGCCGGGATGCTGGCTGGCATAGGGAAGATGGGTTTCCTCCTGCATCGGCAGGGCGTCGAAATCGGCGCGGAAACCTATGGCGCGATTGCTATTGCCGGCCCGAAGAGTAGCGACGATGCCGGTCTTGCCGAGGCCGCGCGTGATTTCGAAGCCCCATTTTTCGAGCTGGGCGGCAATGAAATCAGAGGTCTTGAACTCGGAAAGCCCAATTTCCGGAATTCGGTGCAGATGATGCCTGATCTCAACGAGTTCCGGCAGGAAATTCTCGAAATCGCTATTGCTCATCACCGTTCTCATCCCATCCGCAGAAATTGACGAAGCCGTTCGGATTGCGGGTCTCTCATGACATTCTCAGGAGCACCACGCTCTTCCACCAGCCCCTTGTGAAGGAAGATCACCTCACTCGAAATGTCGCGAGCGAGCGCCATCTCATGCGTGACCATCACCATGGTGCGTCCTTCTTCGGCGAGCTTCTTGATGACCTGAAGCACCTCGTTGACGAGCTCGGGATCGAGCGCCGAGGTTGGCTCGTCGAACAGCATCACTTCGGGTTTCATGGCAAGCGCGCGGGCGATGGCCGCACGTTGCTGCTGACCACCGGACAATTGCGCCGGATATTGGTCGCGCTTCGGCGTGATGCCGACTTTCTCCATGAGCACCTCCGCTTCGGCGATCGCCTCCTTCCGCGACGTGCCGAGGACGTGGATCGGCCCCTCGATGATGTTTTCGAGGATTGTCCGGTGGGACCAAAGATTAAAGCTCTGGAACACCATGCCGAGGCGCGAGCGAATGTGCTCAAGTTGCCGGGGATCGGCGGCATGCATCTTGCCGCCGCGTGAGGGCGCCGTTCGGATAACCTCACCCGCAACCGAGATTTCGCCCTGATCCGGCGTTTCGAGATAGTTGATGCAGCGAAGCAGCGTGCTCTTGCCAGAGCCACTGCTGCCGATCAGCGAGATGACGTCACCCTTTCGGGCTTCAAATGAGATACCCTTCAAGACTTCGACACCGCCGAAGCTCTTGTGGATGTCCTTCACGGAAAGTGCAGTCTCGACCATTTCAATTCCTCCCGAGGCTTGCAAGCTCACGCTCGAGCGGCGCGATAGCGCGTCATGCGGAACTCGACGACGTTCATGATCCGGGTCAGGATGAAGACCACGGTGAAATAGATGATGCCGGCGGCGATCAACGGTTCGAAGATCAAGAGCGACTGGCGCTGCAACATCCGCGCCGTGCCCATGACCTCAAGAATAGTGATGGTCGAGGCAAGAGACGTGGTCTTCAAAAGGATGATCAGATCGCTCGTCAGCACCGGCATGCAATGGCGGAACGCTTGCGGCAGCGTGACACGGCGTAGGATGGTCCAACGCCTCATGCCGACCGACAGCGCGGCTTCGATCTGACCGCGCGGGATTGCCTGGATCGCACCCCGAATGACCTCCGCATTGTAGGACGCCTGGTTCAGGCTGAGTGCGGCGATTGCGTACCACAATCCGTCACGCAGATAGGGCCAGAGGAAGCTGTGGCGAACCCAGGTCCCGGGCAGAATCTGGCCGAGGCCGTAATAGATCAGATAGATCTGCACCAACAGCGGCGTTCCGCGAAATGCAAAGGTGAAGGCAAAGGCGGGCCACGCGAGAAGCCTGTATTTCGACAGACGGGCAAGCGCGGTCAGCGTACCGATGACGAGGCCGAAGATACCAGCCGTTGCCGTCAGCAGCAGCGTCAGCGGCATCGCCCTGATGAGGGCGGGCAGGAAGGAGATGACGTTGGTGATCGTTTCCATCAGCGATGCCCCCGGTTGAGGTGGTTTTCGATACGGCTGATGATGAAGACGGAAACCAGCGTGATCAGCAGGAAGAGCAGGGCCGTCAGGCCATAGAAGAGAATATATTGCTTGGTGCTGGCGGCTGCGCGATAGCCCGTATAGAGCAACTCGCTAAACGAGCCGAGCACGGAGATGATGGCGCTTTCCTTGGTGATGGACAGCCAGAGATTGCCCATGCCGGGGACCGCGTGGCGCATCATTTGCGGGAGGACGACGCGTGTCAGGATCTTGCGCCGCCGCATGCCGATCGACACGGCTGCCTCTATCTGGCCGGGGGGCACCGCCAGGTAGGCGGAGCGCAGAACTTCGGTCATAAAGGCGCCGGAGACGAAGGCGAGTGCGATGATCGCCGCCCAGAAGGGGCTGAACTGGAAGTTGTCATCGACGAGGCGGGTATATTTCAAAAAGCGCTCCGCGCCGCTGGCAACGGAAAAATAGAGCAGAAGGATGACCAGCAATTCCGGAAGCGAGCGGACGACGGTCGTGTAAAGTCCGGCAAAAAAGCGAAGCGAGCGATGATGTGAAAGCTTGCCGGCCGCTCCCAGAAAGCCGAAAATCACGGCCACGATGTAGGAGATGATCGATACCTGAAGGGTCATCAGCAAGCCCCAGGCGAAATTCGCGCCCCAGCCTTCCGGCCCCCAGCCGAGCAAGTGCCAATATGTGTCCATGCGTTTTACCTGCTCTATGCGGCTTTGCCTGTTGCAATCAGCCGGACGGCCCAACAGGCCGGTATGCGGGATCAGGCGTCGTCTGCTCCTCGATGCTGCGATGAGGCTTTGGAAGCGATCTCACGACAGGAGCAAGAAAGGGCGCCCCGGGCGCGGCCAAGGCCACGCCCGGTGTCACGCGATTACTTCTTGCCGAAGATCCACTTGTCGACAAGCTTCTGCGTCGTGCCGTCCTTGTTGAGCTCGGCAAGCGCGCCGTTGACCTTGCCGAGCGTGTCGGCATCGCCCTTGCGAATGGCATAGGCAACGCCTTCGCCAAGAGCGGAGTTCTTCGGCACTTCGAGCTTTACTTCATAATCGGCGCCGGCGGCCGACTTCAGGAACGTCTGAATGTAAAGATCGGGGATGAGGACATAGTCTACGCGACCGGCAACGAGGTCGGCGACGGAGTTGTCGGCGGTGTCGTAGCTCTTGGCCTCTGCACCCTTCAGATATTTCGCGACATAGGCAGCCTGAACGCTTGATGTCTGGACGCCGATAATCTTGCCCGACACGATCGAGGGATCGATGATCTTGCCCGAACCGTCGGGAGCGTCGATTGTCGCGATCTTGGTGCTGTCGGATTTGGCGCCGACGAAGGACGTACCTTCGGTGTAGTAGGGCGTGCTGAAATCGACGACCTTGCGGCGATCATCGGTGATCGAGAAAGCGCCGATGATGAAATCGACCTTCTTTTCGTTCAGCGACGGGATAAGACCGTCCCAGGCCATCTGCTTGATGTCGCACTTGATCTTCATCTTTTCGCAGACGGCGCGGGAAAGATCGGCTTCCAGGCCCTCCCATTCCCCGGCTGCGTTCACCTGCGTGAACGGCATGTAGGGCTCGGGCGTCATGCCGAGGCGGATGGTATCCTCGGCATGAGCAAAGCCGGCGGACAGTATCAGTGCGACACCGGCGATGATTTTCGATTTGAAGCTGTGCATTCTGTTCTCCCGTTTGTTCTTGAGTTTGCTTATCGGCCGTTGCGGAACCAGCGCAGCGACATGCAGGACAGGCCTGCATCGATCTTTCCGATCTCCGTGGTCTTCATCGGCACGACCTTGTAGCCGAGCTTGTCGAGCATCTCGATCGTGCGCGGGAAGTCGGAGCCGACCATGACGACATCATTGACGCGCAAGGCGTTGGCGGCCGGCTCTTCGCCTTCCGGAATGATGATCTGCTTGAAATCCTTGAAGACGCCGGAACGTGCGAGACGCGCGGTCGACAGGACGTTTTCGTCGTCGAGCAGCGAGCAATCGGTCTTGAAATGCAGCACGCCTTCCGGCGTTGCGACGATCTCAGCCTTCCGGCCGAGTTTTTCGATGCAAGCGGACAGAGCCTCGGCGCCGACCTTGTCGGTGCGTGCCGAAAGGCCGATCATGACGCTCTTCGGTGTCGTCAGCACGTCGCCGCCATCGGCAAAGCCCGGGGTTGGCAAATCGAGCACAGTTTCGAACATGCCGCGCAGTGTCGGCGTGATTTCGGCCGTTTCACCGACACGGCTGATTGCGCCCGGGCGAAGCAGGATCGCGCCTTCGGTAAAGACAAGGGCAGGATCCTCGACGAAGATCGAGTCTGGGAAGGCTTCGAGCGCGGGAAGAACCGTCACTTCGACGCCGGCGTCGCGCATGGCGGCGATATAGGCATCGTGCTCGGCCTTGACGCCTTCGAACGTCGGATTGCCACGATCGTCGGCGCGAAGGCCGTTGACGACCGAGCGCGAGGGTTCGCGCACGATGACGGAATTGAAGTGATAGACTGATCTTGCTTGCGACATTGCGGGTACCTTTACTTTTGTACGGGCTTCTCTATCCGGCTCAACCGGCGGCGTAAAGCAATTGTGTGGCTGCCGGTTCGCGACGCGACAGGTGAATGCCAGCGAGCATGCAGCGGACAGATCCGCCGGCAAGTTCGATGGTCGAAACATCGAATGGCAGCAGTTGTGCCGATTCTTGGATGTCGGCGATCTGGGCGGCATCGAGTGCCGCGTGAGCCCTGGCGGACAGCACGACCAGCCTGCCGTCCCGCCCGTCCAGCTCGATGGCATTGCCGGCGAAATTCTCGATCTGCTCGATCGAAAGATCGATCACCTTGCGGCCAGTCTCTTCGAGACGCGCAATGATTTCTCGCCTGCGCGCGACATCCGGGATCATCTGAGATCCGAGAAGCGCAAAGTCGGTGCCGATGCACATCAGGACGTTCGTGTGGTAGATCGCCTTGCCGTTGCGGTCGACGGCGTCGAAGACCATCGGCTCGAAGTTGAAGTGGGTGCAGAAGCGTTCCAAAGCCACTTCGTTGGTGCGGTTGGAACGGACGGCATAGGCAACGCGACCGATATGGTCGAGCACCATAGCGCCGGTGCCTTCGAGATAGACATGGTCTTTTTCGAGACCGGAATAGTCGATGACGTCCTGGACGCGGTAGTCCGTCTTCAACATTTCGATCACGTCGCTGCGCCGTTCGGACTGGCGGCTGGCCGAATACATCGGATAGATGGCGACATGGCCGCCGGAATGCGTCGAGAACCAATTGTTCGGGAAGACGGAATCGGGCGTTGCCGCGGTCTTGTCTTCGAACACATGCACCGTTACGCCGGCCGCCGCCAGGCCCTCAGCCATATGCGTGACTTCCGCGAAGGCTGTGCTCGCGATTGCCGCTGCTGCCCGCTTTTCGTCATTCGATTGGAACGAATTGTCGTTGGCGGTCATCGGATTCGGGGTGAAGTGATGCGGCCTGATCATGACGACGGATTTCGGGGCCTGGACGGATAGTTTGCTCATTCTTCAGGCGATGCTCCGCTGATGAATCGTTGTTAGGTGATGCGACGGGCCGCGGAGATCGTGTGTGCCTTGCGACATGATTCCTTCCCGCGACTTGGTCTTGCCGTTAAATTGCTCGAAGCGGTCAGGCCGACCAGCGCAGGTCGAAATGAGTGTCTTGGCACGGATACCGAAATAGCCGACAAGCTGAGCCGTCTTCTTGCAATCATCCCCGCGATCGGAATGCGGCTCGATACGATCATCGAGATCACGCAGCAATGTCATGATGTCGACCGGACAGACCAATGCATTAACGCCGCCAACATCTAGAAATTGAACCATGTTTCCAGTTCCGCAAGGAAGTTTGATGAGGCAGCGTAGGTAGCCATAGCGTCAGTTAAAATTCGAGAACTGTAGAAATTTTGACAATAAATCTGGCAAATTGCCTAGTCGCTTTGCGCAGATTTATACCCCTCGCGATCAGGCGCCCCATGGTGTGCCGAACGCCGGGTTCAATTCCGCCGAATGATGGCAGTCAGCGTGCGGCCGAGATTGCACGCCGCGGTCGGCATCGAAACACGACGATCGCTGCCGTAGGAAGGAAGTTTGTCTGTTGGAAGCCTGCGATTGGGCGGCCGGTCGGCGGGCTTGTGACCACCGCAATTATCCGGATGCTGGTAGTTGCCATCGGGGATCGGGGTTGCTGCG
Source organism: Rhizobium sp. NPDC092011 (assembly GCF_044756305.1). NCBI lineage: Bacteria > Pseudomonadati > Pseudomonadota > Alphaproteobacteria > Hyphomicrobiales > Rhizobiaceae > Rhizobium > Rhizobium sp. NPDC092011. The sequence continues at coordinate 146,552 of NZ_JBIVSO010000008.1, read as the reverse complement.
CAGTTTTGCCAATGTGGGCCTTTGCGGTTATGGAAACCGCACGATAAATTTGCATGATACCGCAAAAGCACCTTATCAGTTCCCCAAACACCGTGCTAACGATGACTGCTGAAGGCGCTTGCCGCCCGACAGCTCTAAGGAGAATGAGACAGTGACGGATTTTCTTCAGAAATGGTCTTCCAAGAAGGCTGATAAACCCAAAGCAGGAGCGAAAACTGTCATTGACACCTTCCGCGCCAGAATTGCGGAACAGAAGGCCTATCTCGAAGAGTATGAGCGCGATGTCGACGGCTTCAGCAAATGGCGCTCGACCTGGTTTCAGCGCGTGCCGGGCGGCTTCGGTGTAACCGTTGGCCGCGACTCGGTGAATGCCGGCAAGGGTTTGAGCTACGTCGTCGTCGAAACCCTCAAGGATGTCGCAGAGTTTCTCGATGATCTCGCGCATCACGCGCAGAACGATACCGGCTTCCAGCAGGCCCTCGAAAGCAACCGCCAGCGCCGCGCCGCGCTTTTGAACGCTGGAAAGACCGGTGCAGTTGCCGCTTCGAAGGCGGCAAAGCCCGCCGCTGCCAAAGCCCCGCGGGCGAAGGCTGCCGCGGTTGCCGCCGAAGGTGACGCGAAGCCGAAAAGAGGCCGCAAGTCCAAAGCTGAGACGACGACGAACTGACGTCAATCAGCCTCAAGTGAATTGACCTATTGAGAGGCCGGAGTTTCTGAAGGATTCTTCGGCCCTTAATTTTTTGAGTGGCTGTCAGCATCGAGCCTCACTCATCAGTCTCGATCCGACCCACCGCCAGCGACGTCAACTGAGGGATAATCCAGGCAATGTTGAACACATTCCCCAACAAGGCGGGAACGGCTGGAGAGGTCGCTGCGGATGCTCTCTGGATCGATCTGCTCAACCCCTCCGCCGAGGAGATCGCTGCAGTCGAAAAGCTGCTCGGAGCAAAATTACCATCCCTGGGCTCACTCAGCGAGATTGAGGTATCGAGTCGCCTCAGGAAGCAAAACGGCATGCTCTATATGAGCACACCCTCGGCGGCCCGCCGTCCCGAAGGTGTGCAGGCAACCCCGCCATTGGGATTTGTGCTGTCGGCCGACCGGCTGGTCACTGTTCGATTCATGCAGCTGCCGACCTTCGATGCGATTGCCGGTAAGTTTGGTGGCGATCAAGACGCGCCGAAATCGAGCCTGGAAGTGTTCGTCCTGATTTGCGAAGAAATCGTCGACCATGTTGCCGACATTCTGGAGCATTTGGCTGCCGAGCTGAATGGCCTGTCTGTAGACACGTTCCGCGCCGACGATACCCGCGGTCGCCATCCCGCGCGCGCCAATCGGGTTTTACGTGGTCAGTTGCAGCAGGTCGGTCGCCTTGGCGAGCGTCTTTCGGAACTGCGCGACGGCCTCCTGGGGCTCGGGCGCGTCATTGCCTATGCGGAGCAATATGCCTGCGATTGGGACGGTGGAACGCTGAAGCCACGGGTCGGCAGCCTGCGACAGGACGTCCACTCCCTTTCGGATTATGACGAGCAACTGGCCAATAAGGTACAGTTCGTCCTGGATGCGCTGGTCGGCCTGATCGGCATAGCGCAGAACGATATTTTCAAGGTTCTGACGATCGTCTCGATCGTCGGCATCCCGCCGACCCTGATGGCTGGTGTTTATGGGATGAACTTCAAAAACATGCCGGAATATGATTGGGCCTGGGGCTATCAGTTCGGTTGGGCGGTGATCCTGCTCAGTGCCATCATCCCCTTGGTCTGGTTCAAGGTGAAAGGCTGGTTCTGAGCCAGGTAATGACGGCGAACGGCCAATCCGCGAGCAGGTCAATCGATCGCGAACTCAGCCGCGGCGAAGGCGAGCATGGTCGGCACGATCGAAAGGCCGGAAGCGGAGGCGCCCGCCAGGATGCCTGATATCATCAGACGGAATGATGCCAATGGAGGCTGCCGCCAAGCCCGGAAACGCTCGCTCCTGTCCCAAAGAGGATCTCTCGGGCAAACTCTGGGCGATTTTTACGAGTATTGTGCCGGCGGTCTTCGTTACCTCTGCGACAGGATCCAGTCTCGCACGATTGCGACTTCAGGCCGCTTCAGGCTCGGCTCCGGCGTCATCAGCATATAGGGCTGACGGATCGGCAGGTAGATGCCGAAAGGCTCGACCAGAGTTCCGTTGGCCAGTTCCTCTTCGATCATGAAATTCGGAATGAGCGCAAATCCGGCACCTGCGATGCAGGCCTCGACGGCGAGGAAAATGAGATTGAAGGTGATGGCGAAATGCAGATCCACATTGCCGAAGCCGGTCTCGAGGAACCACGCCGCCCAGCCGACGTCATGCCAGCCCGGTTCCATGAACTCGATCTTGATCAGCGGCTGTCCGAAAAGGTCGGCAGGCGTCGGCTGCTTCGGCAGGCGCTTAAGGAACTCCGGAGCGCATACCGCGGCAAGATGCCCGCCTAGCAGCAGATCCTGCTGCATGCCTGCGACATTGCCGAGCCTTTGATAAATGGCGAGATCGGGCGGCGGATCCTGAACATTCCACCGCTGCGGAAGGGCTGAGATGCTGACGGATATGTCGGGATGGACCTGATTGAAACGCGCCATGCGCGGTGCAAGCCATCGCGAGGCAACAGAGAATTGCGAGCGGATCAACACCTGGCTTTTCATCTCGCCCGCGCGGGTGGAGAGCGAGGCGGATGAGATCTGATCGAAAACCGCGCCGAGCTTCTTGGCATAAAGCAGACCTTTTTCTGTCAGGGTGACGCCATTGGCGCGGCGCTCGAACAGCGCTCCTCCAACCCATTCTTCCAGCTGTTTCATCTGGTGGCTGATAGCGCCTGCGGTAACGCCGAGCTCGGCTCCGGCCTGAACGAAACTTAAATGTCTCGCAGCGGCTTCGAACGCTCTCAATGCAGTCAGAGGTGGTAGATGACGAACCATAGGTGGCTTAATTTTTCTAAGGGTGGTTAGGAAAAATATTGGTTTGCGCCAGAATTCGCGCTCTGATTTATCTTTGTCAACGATCAAGATGAGGGAAATTATGTCTCGAGTGGCTGCTTTGGAAATTGCTCGTGCCTATGGTTCGAACGGGCGCTTCCTCCATGATCTGGCAAAGAGGGTCGCTATTCCCACCGAGAGCCAGAATGCAGCCCGCATTGACGATTGCTACCGATACCTTGCTCATTTTGCCAATGATCTGGAACAGCTTGGCTTTGACCGTCAGATCATCGACAACGAGGCGCCAGGCGGCGGGCCGTTTCTCATCGCACGCAGGGTCGAAGACCCGGTACTTCCGACCTTGCTCGTTTATGGCCATGCCGATGTCGTGCTTGGCATGGAGGGGGCATGGAGCAACAATCGGGATCCGTGGACGATCTCTGTCGAAGGCGATCGGATCTTCGGACGCGGAACAGCGGACAATAAGGGGCAGCATACGATCGTGGCATTGGCGGTCGAGGCCGTATTGGCCGCACGCCAACGGCTCGGATACAACCTCGTCTTTCTGTTGGAGACCTCCGAGGAGACCGGCTCGGCCGGGCTCTATGAAATCTGCGAGAAATATCAGCATATGCTGAAGGCGGACTGGTTGATCGCCTCGGATGGCCCAAGGTTGCTCGCCGATCGGCCGACGCTTGTCGGCGGGACGCGGGGAACCTACGATTTCGATCTGATCTGCGATCTGCGCGCCGGCGGACATCATTCCGGCAACTGGGGCGGCCTGATCGCAAATCCGGCGACGATCCTCAGCAATGCGATAGCCGCTCTCGTTTCCGAACAGGGGCACATAAGGGTGCGCGGCATCGTTCCCGCCGTCATACCGCCAGCGGTCTCGCAAGCCTTGCGGACGATCGAGATCAAGGAGAATCCCGAAGGACCTAAACTCGATCCCTGGTGGGGGGAGCCGGATCTGACGCCAGCGGAACGTGTCTTCGGCTGGACCTCCCTGGAGGTTTTGGCGATGACTGCCGGTACACCTGACCATCCGGTCAATGCCATCCCGCCAAAAGCCTGGGCTCGCATGCAGATCCGCTACACGGTGGACGTCGATCCCACTCGGTTTCACGATGTGATCCGGGAATTCCTCGACCGCAAAGGCTTCGGCCAAATCCAGGTGGTCACCAGCTCTTTCGAGTATGATTGGGGCGCCACCCGGCTTGACCCGGAGCATCCTCTGATGACATGGGCCGCCGCATCCATCCAAAGGACAACAGGGCAGGTTGCGACCATTCTCCCCAATGCTGGCGGTTCCTTGCCCAATAATTGTTTCGCCGATCTTCTTGGCATACCGACGGTCTGGGTGCCGCATTCCTACTCAGGCTGCAGCCAGCATGCCCCCGACGAGCATCTGCTGATGCCGCTCGTCTCTGAGGGGCTGGCGATCATGACGGGCCTGTTCTGGGATCTGGGGGCGGACGATCAGCCGCCAAGGCTCGGCTGACATAACGACAATCGGGAGCAGGAAGGCCGATGATCACGAATTGATCCTCGGCGATAGAAGAGAGTGGGGAGGAGCAAATGAACCTGTTGAAATCATGGGTGGCTATCGGCGTAGCCATAGCCGCCGCAGCTTGCCTTGGCGCCGTGGGCGTCGGCGCGCAGGACGGCACAAAGCCGGAGGTGCGGATCGGCACGGAAGGTGCTTATAAGCCATGGGCCAGCATGGAGGCCTCCGGCGAACTGGTGGGTTTCGACATCGATCTCGCCAAGGCCGTCTGTGAAGAGATGCACCGGTCCTGCCGTTTCGGCACGCAGCCATGGGAGGGCCTGATCCCGGCACTTGAGCAGGGCAAATATGACATCCTGATCGGCGGTATCTCGATTACGCCGCAGCGCGCAAAACGGCTGCTGTTCACACAGAGCTACGGCAATTTGCCGATCAATGTCGCAGCCCGGAAGAGTGCAGGGCTGAATGGCGCAAAGTCGTGGCCGGAATTGAAAGCCGCGTTGAAGGGCAAGGCCGTCGGTGTTCAATCGGGCACGCAGAGCCAGAAGTTTGTCGATGCGGAGCTGGGCGGCGACGTGACCGTGCGGCTTTACGACAATCAGGATAGCCTCAATCTCGATTTGTTGGCCGGTCGCGTCGATGCGGCCGTGGCCGGACGTTCGCCCTGGGTCGATCTGGTCCGCTCGAGCAGCGGGAAGGATGTCGAGGTCCTCAGCCCGGACCTCACCTTCAAGGATTTTCCTTACCTGGGCGTCGGCGTCGGTGGATTGCTGCGCAAGAACGAACAGCCGTTACAGGGCGATTGGGACAAGGCCCTTTGTACGCTCAAACGAAAGGGCATCGTCAGTCAGATCTCTGAGAAATGGCTGGGCTTCGACATTGCGACGGCGCCTGATCCGGATCGTTGCAAGGAAGCCGGTTGATGAGCGGGGTTTCCCTTGCCGCTCTTCTGCCCTTCGACGCGTTGGCATGGAGCAAGCCCTTGCTTAAAGGGCTTGGCGTGACCGTGATCTGTGCGCTGCTTGGCTATCTGTTCGGCGCGCTGCTCGGCCTTTTCATTGCCTTCGCCAAGCTTGGGTCCTCACGGCTCCTGTCGGCTACGGCGACGCTTTACACGGTGCTTCTGCGCGGGGTGCCGCCATTGCTCATCATCTTCCTGTTGTTCTTCGGCACCAACAGCCTGTTGATGTGGATTGCGAGCGGCTTCGGATACAATGACTATATTGAAATCGATGCATTCTTCATCGGCGTCATCGCCGTGACGCTCGTCGTTGCGGCCTATAGTTCGGAAGTCTATCGCGGCGGGTTCAAGGCGGTGCCGGCGGGCCAGTTCGAGGCATGTCACGCCCTCGGGCTGAGGCCGATGCACGGGATGATGTTCGTGGTCATTCCGCAAATGCTTCGGCTGGCGCTGCCCGGGCTCGGCAATGTGTGGATCATGGCGATCAAGGAGACGACACTCCTGTCGATTATCGCCGTCAACGAGCTGATGCGCGTCGCAAGCACCGCCGGACGTACGACTGGGCAGCCCTTCCTGTTTTACGGGCTTGCCGCCCTGGTCTATTTCTCGATCGTCCTCGTCTCGAACCAATTCTTCCATTGGGTGGAAGACAGATTGAGGCATCGTTGATCGCATGGATACGGAGGAATTTCTCTATATCGCCGGAAAGCTGTTGGGCGCGTCGGTGGCAACGCTCAGCCTGACCGCCTGTGTCGTCCCCCTGGCTTTCGGCTTTGGGGCCCTGGCATCATGGGCCAGATGCTCTCGTTATCGCATTCTACGGGCCTTGGCTGACCTCTACGTCTTGATTTTCAGATCGACGCCGATGCTGGTGCAGCTCTTCGTGCTCTATTATGGATTGAGCCAGTTCGAGGCGGTGCGCAGCAGTTTCATCTGGCCCGTGTTGCGCGATCCATATGTCTGCGCGGTGTTTGCAATGGCGATTGGATCGGGAGCCTATGTCGCCGAGGTCATGCGGGGCGCCCTCGGCGCGGTGCCGAAAGGGGTGACGGAAGCAAGCACATCGCTTGGCATGACCCGCATCAAGACATTTTTCCTCATCACCCTGCCGATCGCCGCGCGCAGTGCCATCCCCGCATCGAGCAGCGAGATCGTCATCGCCATCAAGGCGACATCTCTCGCCTCGACAGTGACGATCATGGAACTGACGGGCACGGCGAGAGATCTGATGAGCGAGACCTACGATGTGATCGAGGTCTTTGTCATGGTGTCCGCCATCTATCTTGTCCTCAACGCAGCCATCATGTTGCTGTTCAGGACGATCGAAGCGCGTTTTACAATTCCGGGATATTCCGCTTAGCTTATTCGTCTTCGTCCGCTTTCTGCTGGCAACAAGACGCGATCTCGATCAGGATATCACCAGCATCATGGAGGCCCAGAATATGCTTGCCCGCTCGATTTTTATCGCCGGATTTCTCATCGCTCTTTCCCTAATGCCGACCGAGGCGGCGCTTGCTCGTGCTTCCCATGCGCAGGTCGGGGTGGGCGCGCAATATGACACGACCCATGTCTATGTCGATCCAGACAAGGTGGACGCTTTCGTCACAAGTTTTCTCGGCACGTTCGGCGGCACGAGCACGAAGCAGGCGGTTGTGACTGTGACGCCGACGACGAGCAGCACGACGTCGCAACTTTTACAGACACCGGTTGGAACCGTATCGCTCTTCGGCTTCAAGACGCCAATTCCCTATCCCTTTGGAGCGGAGCGCACCGGCTATCTGGTGAGCGACCTGGACAAGGCTGTCGCAGCCGCCCGCGCCGCAGGCGCTTCGGTCGTCGTCGATACCTTCCCCGATCCGATCGGCCGCGATGCGGTCGTTCAATGGCCCGGTGGCATCAACATGCAGCTCTACTGGCATACGGCCAAGCCAAACTATCCCGCCCTCGGCACGGTTCCGGATAATCGGGTCTATGTGTCTCCGGATGTCGCCGACAAGTTCGTCAGGGCTTTTCTTGCCTTCTCGCAGGGCAAGGTTGTTTCCGATGAGCAGAAAGCTTCCGGCGCCGAAATCGGTCGTCCCGACTCCGCATTTCGCCGCATTGGCATCGAGTCCGTCTTCGGCAATATGGTCGTACTCGTCACGGACGGGCATTTGCCGTACCCCTACGGCCGCGAGACGACGGGCTATGCGGTCTCAGATCTTGCCGCGACGCTGGAAAAGGCCAAGGCAAAGGGCGCAGCCGTCCTCATTGGTCCCTACGTCTCCGACAAACGACAGGCGGCCATGGTCGAATTCCCCGGCGGTTATATCGCCGAGATCCACGCGGCCGCATCTCCGTGATCCTCGACCCCGTACGGTCCCATGCCGAGACTGTAAGAGGTTGATCACCCTGCCGCCGGATGAGACGTCGCGTGACTTCATCCGTGATGAGGGTTTCCAGCTCGTGGCACCCGTCGGGACATTCTGCCGCAGTAGGGCCCGGGATAGATGTTTGCGATAATCATGAGCCTAGCGTTATAGGTCTTACGCTTGCTGGGGGAGCCAAATGCCAACGACCGCACTCGACTTTAATTCTGAGCTGCATGCGCGGCCGTCGATCTATTTTTCCGGTCCCGCCATTGTCGAGCACATTGCGCTTTCCGCATCTGCGACGGCGGCCTTCAATCCAAGCCATTCCACAATCGACGCCGATGATGGTGCCGCCGGCGCCTCGACCCAGGTCGAGTTTCATACGGAATTCGTCACCGTAACGCGGGTGACCCCTCTTGAAAGAGAGCCGCAGGAATGGCCGAAGGGCAGCCTTTCGACAGACGAGGCGGCGCGATTGGCGGGGCTGACGGATTGGTCGTTTATCTGCCGATTGGAGGTCCTTGTCTGCGGGGCCGCTCCGGCCGAACTGGGGCCGTTTCTGTCGGCATTTCACTTTGGCGATACGGCCGCCTCCACGATTGGTGGCGGAGCGGCATTGGTCTGTTCGGATTTCCGCGTGGGAGAGAGCAACTCCAGCCGAACCGTCCTGTTCAACAGCGATCTGAACGCTTATCGTCTGGGGCGCATGATCCGGCGGGTCTATGAGATCGAGACCTATCGCGTGATGGCGCTGCTGGGGCTGCCCGAGGCGCGGCGGCTTGGTCCGGCTCTCGGTGGCTACGACAAGAAGCTGGTGGAGTTGACCAATCGCCATGCGACGATCTCCGCAGAAGAGCACAAACGTCTTCTCGATGAGATCTCGCAATTGTCAGCCGAAGTGATTTCCGCGGCTGCGCAGACGCGCAACCGCTTTGGCGCGACGGCGGCCTACGCCAAGATCGTCGAGGAGCGCATCGTCGAATTGCGGGAGACGCATGTGCCCGGTTTTCAGCGTTTCGGCGTGTTCGTTGCCCGACGGTTCAAGCCGGCGATACGAAGCTGCGAGGCGACGGCATTGCGGCTGGAGCAGCTTTCGCATGCGACGATGCATCTGATCGATCTGCTCCAGACCCGCATCCAAGTGGATATCGAAGTGCAAAATGCGGTTCAGATTCAGGCGATGGCCGAGCGGGCGGAAACGCAGGTCAAGATCCAGAGGGCGGTAGAAGGGCTGTCGATCATCGCGATCAGCTACTATCTTCTAAGCCTGATCAAGGTCGCGTTCGAGACCGCCGATCATGCCGGGCTTCATATCGATCCGATCTATATGCTGATTTCAATTCCCGTGGTCATCGGCGCAGTTGCTCTGGCGATCCTGAGAGTAAGGCACGCGCTCAAGTCATAGGGTCGCTCTGTTAAAGCCTTGCGGGGCTGATCCATGTGCCCGAATGCGAGTGTCCCGGCTCCGTCCTCGCACAGGTTCTAACCGCATCGCATGGAAATGGGAGAAGTCGGTTGAGAATCATTGATGTCAACGAGCGGCTGTTACCCCTCTCCAGATACGCGGATCGCAGTTCGCTCACGGGTGGTCTGACCACGAGTATTGTCGCCGTGACGACGGACATATTGCGGGACGGCAGGCCCGTTGTCGGATACGGCTATGCTTCCGTCGGCCGGTTCGGGCAGAGCGGCCTGATCCGCGAGCGCTTTGCGCCTCGTCTTCTAAGCGCGTCGCAGGATCTGCTGATCACCGAAGCCGGTGACAATATCGATCCGTTCCGAGCGTGGACGGTGATGATGACGGGCGAAAAGCCGGGCGGTCATGGCGAGAGATGTGTCGCGGTCGGCGCATTGGACATGGCGATCTGGGACGCCGCTGCGAAGATTGCGGGCTTGCCGCTCTTTCGTTTTCTTGCCCAGCGTCTCAACCGAGCCGTCGACGATCGTCCCAAGGTTCGCGTCTATGCGTCCGGCGGCTACCTCCATCCGCAAAACGATCTTGGCAATCTGGCCGACGAAATTCGCAGCTTCGTCGATTCAGGCTTCGAGGACGTGAAGATCAAGATAGGCGCGACGGGCCTGAAGCGGGATCTTCAGCGCGTCGAGACGGCAGTTTCGCAGCTCCCGGACAGCAAGCATCTGAGCGTCGATGCGATGAATGTCTACGGTCTCGAGCAGGGGCTTGCTGCAGCGTCGGCGCTCGCGCCCTTTGGGCTTCGCTGGTTCGAAGATGTCTGCGATCCGTTGGATTTTCCGGTTCAAGCCTGCATTGCCGAAGCCTATGCGAGCCCGCTTGCCGCCGGTGAAGCTCTGTTTTCGCTCGCGGAAGCCAAGCTCCTCGACCGCCACGCAGGGCTTCGTCGCGCAAAAGACATTCTCGTCTTCGATCCGGTCCATTGCTATGGCCTTCCGGTATATATCGACATTGTCGATCATCTCACCTCTCTCGGGTGGGCGCGCAATTCCTTCTGGCCGCACGGCGGGCACTTGTTCTGCCTGCATGTGGTTGCCGCGATGGGGCTTGCCGGTGCGGAGCTGACCCCGCTTGCCTTCTATCCGTTCAATGGACTTTTTGATGGAGCGGTGATCGATGAGGGGTGGACAAGTCCCCCCGATATTCCAGGCATCGGGTTTGAACTGAACGATGGCGCCTGGCGCGAATTTCAGACGTTGACCTGACTTCACGGCAAGCCGGAACGAGCCCTTCGGTTCCAAGTCAGCTGACCATGCCTTGCTTTATCACCGAAGAAAACAGGATTCACACGGCCAGCAGGCAGAGGACAAAACCGATCCCACCCCACATCGATATGTTCCGGCCGTGCGCCACCATCATAGGCGTAGTTGCCGTGCAGCGGACGTTAGGCTGCCGCCCCTCGGGGCAGGCGAGAGGAGTGCGGTTGGATTTCCTGATCGCCAGCCGCTGCCGCGTGACGCGACAGCGGCTGGTTTGGCCGCCGCCACCTTTGGGGCATGTCGGTGGCGGGACGACTGCGCATGACCGGAGCAACGGGAAGGATTTCGACCTATGTGCCTCAGGCGCTAGCTGCGGTTTCTCCCTTGGAAAAAATGCGATCAAGTGAGGGCGCCAGGCGCAGAAGCTCGCGCGTGTAGTCATGCTTGGGCGCGGAAAACAGGATCTCCGTGTCCGCAAGCTCGACGATCTGGCCTGTCTTCATGACGGCGACGCGGTCGCACATCTGGCGGATGACCGCGAGATCATGGCTGATGAAGAGGATCGACAGGCCGGCAAGGTCACGGAGGTCCTTCAGGAGATTGAGGATCTGGGCCTGGACGGAGACATCAAGTGCCGAGGTCGGCTCGTCGCAGATGAGCATTGTCGGCCGTGGTCCCAGTGCCCTGGCGATGGCGATACGCTGACGCTGTCCTCCGGAGAAGGCATGCGAGAAACGAGCACCGGCATCGCCCGGCAGGCCGACCGCCTCAAGTAAAGTTCTGGCGTCCAGCCTGGCTTCCTCGGCGTTCGCCGCAAGCTTGTAGAAGAGGATGGGCTCGGCGATTGCCGAATTGATCCGCAGGCGCGGATTGAGTGCCGAATAAGGATCCTGAAACACCATTTGCATCGAGCGACGGACGGACTGATCGCGATTGCCCGCGAGCGGCTTCCCCTGGAAATCGATGCTGCCTGAGCTCTGTTTAACCAGCCCGGCAATCGTGTTGGCAACGGTGGTCTTGCCACAACCGGATTCGCCGACAAGACCAAAAATCTCGCCGCGGCGCACGTCGAAAGACACATCGTCGACCGCCTTGAAGACCGAGGTCCTTTGGCTGGACAAAAGAGAACGTCGACCATACTCCACACACAGATTGCGGACGTTCAGCACGATGTCGTTGGTCGTAGCCGCTCCGGTCTCGACGCTCTTGCGGCGCACGCTTTCGCGTGCATCGAGGGTGATTTTAGTTTCTTCGCTGGGAACCGGCAGGCGATCGAGCCTGACGTCGATGGGGGGAACTGCTGCGATCAGCGTGCGGGCATACGGCGCCTTCGGTGCCGTCAGGACCTCGCGCGTCGACCCGGTCTCGACCACGCGACCGTTCTGCATGATCGTCACGCTATCGGCGATTTCGGCGACGACGCCCATATTGTGCGTTACCAGCAGAACGCCCACCCGCCGCGCGTTGGCGAGGTCGCGGATCAGTTTGAGGATCTGAGCCTGTACCGAAACGTCGAGCGCCGTGGTCGGCTCGTCGGCGACCAGCAGCTTGGGGTCACAGGCGAGCGCGGTTGCGATGACGACGCGTTGGCGCTGGCCGCCCGAAAGCTGATGGGGATAGCTGCCGAGCCGTCGCTCCGGTTCCGGAATGCCGACTGCCTTCATCAGGTCGAGTGCACGGGCGCGCGCCTCGCGCCGGCTGATTTTCAGATGCGTCAGCATGCCCTCGCACAACTGGCTTTCCACCGTAAACAGCGGATTGAGGCTGGTCATGGGATCTTGAAAGATCGCACCGACATCACGGCCGGGAACGATGCCTTCCGTGCGGCCGGTGCGCACATCGATGGGCTTGCCGTCGATCGTGATCGACCCCGCCGCAATTCGGCCCGGTGACTGCAGAAGGCCCATGAGCGCGTTGCCGACGGTGGTCTTGCCGGCGCCGGATTCGCCAACCAGTGCATGGATCTCGCCGGGAGCAATCGTCAGATTGATGTCATTGACGGCTGCCAGCGTCTCACCGTTGGCGAGCGGGTATTCGACCCGCAAATTCCTGATGTCGAGAGCGGGTGTTGGTGTGTGTATCATCAGCGTGCCATCAGTTTGGGGTTGAAGCGGTCGCGGAGATAATCGCCGATGACGTTGACGGCGAGAACGAGGATCACCAGAACGCTGGCGGGCATCACAGCGATCCACCAGAGGCCGGAGAACAGGAACTGATTGCCGATACGGATCAGTGTGCCGAGCGACGGATAAGTCGGCGGCATGCCCGCGCCGAGGAACGACAAGGTCGCTTCGGTGAGGATGGCGCCGGCAAGGTTGATGGTGGCGATGACCATCACGGCGCTGATGACGTTCGGCAGGATGTGGCGGATCATGATGCGGCGCGATGGAAGCCCGATAACCTTTGCCGCCCGCACATAGTCTCGAGACACCTCGACCATGGTGGAGGCCCTGACAGTGCGCGCATATTGCACCCATTCGTTGACGGCGATCGCAAAGACGAGAATGGCCGGCGCCCAGTTGAGAACCGTGTCGGCATCCAGCTGGGCCTTGGCAATGCCGCTGATGAGGAGAGCCACCAAGATCGTCGGGAAGCTGACCAGCACGTCGGCGATACGCATTACAATGCTGTCGACCCGCCCGCCGAAGAAGCCGGCGACAAGGCCGAGGAGAACGCCGAGCACGGCTGCAAACAGCACGGCGCCGATACCGATCAGCACCGAGATGCGCAGACCGAACAGGATGACGGAGACAAGATCGCGTCCCTGGTTGTCGGTGCCGAGCAGGAAGCGCGGATCGCCGCCATCCATGAAGGCCGGCGGGATCTCGGCGTCGATGAGCGAATAGGACGAGACGTCGCGCGGATCCATCGGTGCGATCATCGGTGCGAAGATCACCAGCGCCAGCATCGTGATGAGCACCAGGCCGGCAATGATGACCGAGACCGGGGGAAGTCGGTGAATGAGTTGAACTCGACTGGCCATTATCTTGTCCTCAGCCGCGGATCGATGAAGATGTACAGAATGTCGACGACCGTGTTGATGAGCACGAACAGGAAGCCGACGAACAGGAGATAGGCGGAAAGCACCGGAATATCCGGGTAGCCGACCGCGTTAGTGAAGAGCAGGCCCATACCGGGCCATTGGAAGACCGTTTCGGTGACGATGGCAAAAGCGATCAGCTGGCCGATCTGCAACCCCGTCACGGTGACGACGGGCATCAGCGCGTTGCGAAGAGCGAGGCGACCGTAGATGTAGGAACGCGGCAGGCCGCGCGCGAAGGCAAAGCGGATATAGTCCGACGACAGCACGTCGATCATCTCCGAGCGCACCAGCCGCATGATCAGCGTTAATTGGAAGAGGGCAAGCGTGATCGACGGCAGGATCAGCGATTTCAAGCCGGAGATCGTCAGAAAACCGGTCTGCCAGAAGCCGAGATCGACGACGTCGCCGCGACCCGAAGAGGGCAGCCAGCGCAGATTGACGGCGAAAACCAGGATCAGCAGCAGTCCGGTGACGAAGGTGGGCATCGAGATGCCGACCAGCGTCAGGGACTGGGTCAGCCGGGAAAGCGCTCCGTTCGGTTTCAGTGCGCAGACGACACCGAGGGGAATGCCGATCGCAAGCGACATGATCGTGGCAACGATCACCAATTCCAGTGTCGTCGGAAGCCGGCTAAGCAACAGGTTGGCAACGGGTTGCTGATAGCGGAAGCTCGTTCCGAGGTCACCATGCAGCACCCGACCCACAAAGTCGAGAAACTGGATGATGAGAGGCCTGTCGAGGCCGAGCGTGGCGCGAAGCGCATCCTTTTCGGCCTGGCCTGCGCCTTCCTGCACCATTGCGGCGACTGGATCGCCGACGAACCGGAACATGATGAAGGCGATAGCGGTCACGGCGACCATCACGAGGATGGCCTGCAGTAGCCTTGTCGTTAGAATCCTGATCATAGGAATATACCTTACGGGCGCACGGCTAGGCTCTCTGACCCAAAAGAGCGCGTTGCTTCGCTCATCCTGCCTTATGAGTGATCCCGAACCTTGGTCCGGGATCGCTAGGCATGATGAGCTATGAGGTCACTTCATCTGGGCGAACCAGGGACGTACATATTCGTCAGCAAACTGAGGAATATCGACCTTATCGCTCATGGCCCAGGCAACCGGCTGCTGATGCAGCGGGATGTAGAGGGCCTGATCATGGGTGATCTTGAACGCTTCCTTGAGCATCTCGACACGCTTGCTCTCGTCGAGTTCGGTCGACGCCGAATGTGCCAATGCATCGATTTTCGGATCGGACAGACCGTTCGGATTGCTGCCGCCATAGGTGCCGTCATTGGTGGCTAGCAGGGACTGCAGGACGCTATAGCCATCCATCGGTGGCAACGAGGCCCAGCCGAGGATGTAGATGTCGAGATCCCCCTTATCCATGCGCGGGAAATAGGTGGTCTTGCTTTCGACGCTGACGTCGGCCTTGACGCCAATCTTGGCCCACATGGAGGCGATGGCCAGGCAGATCTGTTCGTCGGCGATGTAGCGGTCGTTCGAGCAGTTCAGCCCGACCTTAAATCCGTCGGCGTAACCGGCGTCGGTCAATAGCGACTTGGCCTGTTTCAGATCATAGGCAAGCGGGACGTCGATGGACTTGTCGTAGCCGGTGACCTCGGGTGCGACCAGCATCCCGGAGATGCGGGACTTGCCGCGCATCAGCCGCTTCTGGATCGTGTTCAAATCGATGGCATGCCACAGCGCCTGGCGCACCTTGACGTTCAAAAGCGGATTGGGTTTGCCCGGCATGGCATGAAGTTCAGGCCGGAAGTTGAGGCCGAGGAAGATTTCACGCAGTGATGGGTTTTCGACGACTTTAAGGCCCGGCGTGTTGCTGACGCGATCAATATCCTGCAGCGGAATAGGGGCGATCATATCCAGTTCGCCCGAGAGAAGTGCTGCGACACGCGTGGCATCCGACGCGATCGGGCGATATTCCACGCCTGTCAGATTGTGCTGAGGCTTGTCCCACCAGTTTTCATTGACCGCGAAAACCGACTTCGAGTCCGGCTCGTAGCTGACGAGTTTGAACGGGCCGGTGCCGTTGGCATGATTGCTGGCATAGGTGGTGACGCCTGTCGAGGCGTTTCCAGGCTTCAGGGCATCATGCTCCTGCATCCATGGCTTGCTCATGATGTAGACGGCGGCGAGATCGTTGAGAAGCAAGGGGTATGGGCCGCGCAGAATAATGTCGACCGTGTAGTCGTCGACCTTTTCGGCGCCGATCACCGCCGGCAGGTTCTCGCGATTGCGCGAGCCGGGATCGATTTCACGCATGATCGTGGCGACGACATCGTCGGCGTTGAAGGGTTGGCCCTCATGGAACTTGACCCCTTGGCGCAATTTGAAGCGCCAGCGTGTGGGCTCGATCGCTTCCCAGGAGAGAGCAAGCGCCGGCTCAAGCTGCAGGTTCTTGTTTCGGCGCACCAGCGGATCGAACACCATGTGATGAACGCTCTGCGTGAAGCTGTCGACCTGTGCGTTCGGATCGTAGGAGATGACGTCTCCGGCCGAGGACCAACGCAGCGTTTTCGCAAGCGCCGGTGTCGTCAGCGGTATGATGATGGCGAGCCCCGCCAAAAGGGTCTTTACATAATTGTTCACGTAAGTCTCCCATTTCACGTATACATTGTACTGAATTTTGCGTATACGATTGTTCCCGAAATTCAGTATACATATGATGTGCACAGTTTCAAGGTGCGGGGATTCGATTTCACGAAACGACGTGGAAGACTTGCATTGATGACGAGGGAGGAGGGCCGGATGACGAAATCGCTTCTGATCACAAATGGCGTTGTTGTCACCATGGATGCGGAGCGCCGCATTCTTGAAAAAGGGGATATTCTGATAGAGGGCGGTCGTATCGCGTCGATCGGAGATCTGCAGCCGGACGTGGGCGGAGCTGTCGAACGAATTGATGCGGCGGGCATGGTGGTAATGCCCGGCCTCATCGACACGCACGCACATGCCGGACACATGTTGACCAAGGGCTTAGGCGAGGATTCCGAGCAGTGGATGGAGACGACCGGGCGCATCTATGCTGAAGCCACCGATATCGAATTCTGGTCGGCGGAAGCAGCACTCTCGGCATTTGAGCGCATCAGATGCGGCACGACGACCGCAGCGCTGTTGTTCGGCGGTGGTCCCGATATCATGCGTACCGAAGCTCCCGAAGCCGCACAAGCTCATCTTGCCGCGATCGCCGACATGGGCGTGCGCGAGGTGCTCGCCGTCGGACCGAACCGGCCAAGCAGCGCCCATCTATACCGTAATTATACACATGGATCGTATACAAATATCGTCGTGGATCCAATGCAACAGCTGTCGGTATGCGCAGAACTCATCGACGATTGGGCCGGTCGCAACGATTGCCTGCAGGTAGCGCTCTCGCTCCCAGTCTTCGATGCGATGGAATTGGAGAATGGGGTCGTATTTGACTTGTCTCGGCAGGCGCGCGCACTCGCGCGCGAGAAGGGGGTACTGCTAATTCAGGACGGCCATCGCGAAGGTTCGATTGCCGCCAACGCGGCGCGGCTTGATCTCTTCGACCACCGCTCCTTGCTGGCGCATTGCATCGAGCTCACCGAGGAGGATTTTGCCGCATTGAAGCGGACCGGCGCCAAGGTCGCGCATAATCCGAGTGCCCTGATGTCGGTGTTCGGCCGCTGCCCCGCGCCGGAATTGATGGAGGCCGGCGTGACGGTGTCGCTCGGCACGGACGCCGCCGCCCCTGATCGCCCTTTCGACATGTTCCGCAATATGTTTCAGGCCCATCGCTATCATGCACGGCATTTCAAGGACGACAGCGTTCTGCCACCCATGCAGCTTCTGGAAATGGCGACCATTGAGGGCGCGCGCGCGCTTTCGATGGACGCGGAAATCGGCTCGCTTGAAGTCGGCAAGCGTGCCGATATCATCCTCGTCAATATGAGGCAGCCGCATCTCTGGCCACCGGTCAATCCAGTCCAGCGGCTCACACGCTTTGCCAATGGCGCAGACGTCGATACCACGATCGTCGGCGGCCGGGTGCTCATGCGCTCGAGGCGGCTGGTGCATCACGACGAAAATGCCATTCTGGACCGCGCCGAGTGCGCCTTCCATCGGATGATGGAGCGCATGGCGCTGGCGTGAAGGCGTCGCCCACTTCCGAGGATTGATTGGAGACCAAGCCATGAACGACCTTCTCATTCGCAATGTCAGACCGTTCGCTGGAGAGCCAACGGATCTCTACATCCGAAATGGCCGCTTTTGCGAGGATCGACCCGACGAGGTCGTGACCGAGATCGACGGCAGCGGCCATATCGCGCTGCCGGGATTGGTCGAGGCGCATACGCATCTCGACAAGAATCTGATCGGTATGGACTGGTTTGAGAATCGTGTCGGCCCAACAAGAAACCAGCGGATTATCGCCGACCGGCAGGCAAAACAGCAGCTTGGCATCGACGCGCGCCGGCAGTCGGCCAGGCAGATCCTGCAGACGCTTGCCCTTGGCGTGCTGCATATCCGCAGTCATGTCGACGTCGACACGGAGATCGGTATTTCGAATATAGAAGGCGTCATCGAGGCGCGAAACGCTTTCCGGGATCTGGTCGACGTGCAGATCGCAGCCTTTCCGCAGAGCGGCATGCTAATAAGACATGGCACGCTCGAACTGATGGAGGCGGCATTGGAGGCAGGTGCCGACATCGTCGGCGGCATCGATCCGGCAAGCATCGACCGTGATCCGGTGCGCCATCTGGATGCGATCTTTGCGCTTGCCGACCGTCATGGCAAGCCGGTCGATATCCATCTGCACGAGCCGGGCGAACTTGGCGCTTTCTGCCTTGAACTGATTGCCGAAAGAACCCGCGCCCTTTCCATGCGCGGCAAGGTCATGGTCAGCCACGCCTATTGTCTCGGCATGCTGGATGGGGCAAGGCAGCAGGCGCTTATCGGTCTGCTTGCTGCCGAAGGCATCGCCATCATGACGGTCGGTAGCCCGACTGCGCCGGCGCTGCCGCTGCGGGCGATGCGCGAAGCTGGCGTGGTATTAGCCTCAGGGTCCGACGGCATCCAGGGTACATGGGAGCCATGGGGCAGTGGCGATATGTTGGAACGGGCAAAGTATCTGGCGCAGCGCAATGGCATGACCAACGATACCGATTTGGCAGAGGCCGCGCGCGTCTGCACCTTCGGCGGCGCCGAGGGCATCGCACTTGCCGACTACGGCCTATCGGTCGGTTGCCATGGCGACGTGGTTCTCGTTCCGGCTCGTACGCTTGCGGAGGCGGTTGCGCTGACGCCGCAGCAACGAACCGTCATTCGTCGCGGACGTATCGTCGCGCGCGATGGTGTCCTAAGCGATGAGCTTTCACATAGGCGCGAGTTGGGTCGATAAACACAGCAGCGCTTCGAATCGGGTTGAGGATAGGATTCTTCGGCCCATGAATGAGTGGATTTTTTCTCATTTATATCGTCGGATATCTCAGTTCAGGATCATCATGGCAACCAATCTCAGTGACAAGAAACCGAAGTCCGCGGTCTCCAAGTCGGATGCCGTCTACCGCACCTTGAAGCGTGCGATCCTCGATCAGGCGCTGGCGGCCGGAACGAAGCTGCCGGAGGATTCGATCGGTGATCGGCTCGGCGTCAGCCGGACGATCGTTCGACAGGCGCTTGCCCGGCTCAATGGAGAGGGCCTGATCGAGCAGCGCCCGCACAAGGGCGCCTGCGTTGCCCAGCCAAGCCTCGAGGATGGCCGCAACATCCTGGCGGTGCGCAGCGTATTGGAGGCGATGGTGGTGGACACGCTCGTCGGCAAGCTGACACCGCAACAGATCCGCCTACTGGAGGCGCATGTCGATGCGGAAGACAATGCCAGGGCCAACAACGCCTCCACCTCGATCCAGCTTTCCGGCGAATTCCACGTGCTGCTCGCCACGCTGACCGAGAACGACGTGTTGTCGCGCTATGTCACCGAGCTCGTTTCGCGCTCGTCTCTCATCCTTTCGCTCTATGGGCGCCCACATTCTCCAGATTGTGCCGTCTCTGAACACAGGGAACTGATCGCCGCACTCGCTGAGGCCAACCGTGACAAGGTGCGAACCTTGATGACCGACCACATCGAAGCCATCACCACACGAGCTTTGCTGAAGGCGACGCCGGAAAAGGATTTCCCCGATCTGTTGACCGCCTATGCGCGGGAGGAGGGGTTGTAGAGCCCAGGGCCAGCTGACGACTTGCTGGCATGGTCATGCGCGCCAAGAGTGATGGTTAGGGAAGACGTGTTGGCTTGGATGCACCGATCATACGCTACCTCTCAATTTCAGAGCGAGTTGTTCCCCGACGAAATCCAGGAAGACGCGGACCCTGGGTGCCATATGCCGGTTCGACGGCCACAGCAGGCGTAGCGTCGTTGCGTCTCCCACGTATCGATCGAGCACTTTGACCAGCGTTCCGCGCGCGAGATCGTCCTCGACAGCGAAGTCGGGCAGAAAGGCGAAGCCGGCCCCTTGCCGTGCGAAGACCAGCTGCGGTTCAAGGAAGTTGGTAATCGTCGTGGCCGAGAGCTCGACATCAACCACGGTGTCGCCGTCGCGGAAAAGCCATCGGATAAGCCTGCCCGTTGCGAACTGCCGGTACATGACGCAGGCGTGTCGTTTCAGATCTTCGGGCGTCTCGGGAACGCCGTTTTGATTGAGATAATCGGGGGATACGACGACGATCTGGCGGTAGGTGCCGACCACGCGTGACATCAGTCGTGAATCCGTTGTATTGCCGGTGCGCAGCACGACGTCGAACCCTTCATCGATCACATCGACCAGCCGATCCGAGCAATCGATGTCGAGCTCGATTTCCGCATAGCATTTCTGGAACTCGGCCAGCATCGGCATGAACGGCATTCCCGCCGATGGAAGGCTGAATTTAAGCCTGCCGCGCGGAGCCTCGTGGATCTGGGCAAGATCCAGTTCGGCAGCTTCCATCTCTGCTGCTATGCGCCGGCACCGTTCGAGAAACAGGCGGCCTTCGGGCGTAAGCGTGACGCTGCGTGTCGATCGGTGGAAGAGCTTCGTCCGCAATCTCTCTTCCAGGCGCAACACAGCCTTGCTGACGGCAGATGCCGAAATGCCAAGCTTGCGGCCGGCCTCCGTGAAGCTTCCGGAATCGGCGGCCTCCGTGAAGGCAGCCAGTGAGCCAAGGCGGTCCATGCTTGCTCCAAGGGCGACAAATATTCATAAGTGAAATGAATTGAAGCATATTTTTCATTCAAAGGCGATCCCTTAACCTTCGTCGTCGAAATGGTCGCTCTGTCTGATTTTGCCGCGCAACAGCTGGCCGAAAGGGCCAGCGCCGCCTCGCAAATCTAGTGAAGGAACACCCAAATGATTGGAAATGAGGCTCAAAGCATCAGGCCTGACGGCTTGCCTGCCAGCGTCTCCTGCCAGACGGACAAACTGCCGCTGGCCGGACTGCTGACGCTCGCAGGTGCCGCTTTCATCACGCTCATGACCGAGATCATGCCCGCCGGCCTATTGTCGTCGATGGCGACAGGTCTGAGCATTTCCGAAGGTATGACGGGTCAGTTCATTACCGCCTTTGCTTGTGGCGCGTTGATCGCCGCCATTCCGGTCACGGCGGTCACGCGAGGGATGCGCAGGAAGCCACTGATGCTTGCCGCGATTGCCGGCTTCGCCATCGTCAATCTGATCACGGCGCTGTCCACGAACTATTCGATCTCATTGATGGCGCGTTTCGCTGCCGGCGTGTTCGGCGGTGTGGTTTGGTCGTTGCTTGCCGGATATGCTGTCCGCATGACACCGCAGCATCTGAGCGGGAGAGCAATCGCGATATCCGGCGCCGGAGCCGCGGTTGCTCTCGTGCTAGGGGTGCCTGCCAGCGCCCTGCTGGGGCGGATCACCGGCTGGCAAGGCGCATTCGGCACGATGTCGGCAATCGCTATCTTGCTCATTGTCTGCGGCCTCATTGTCCTGCCCGATTTTCCGGGGCAAAAGAAGAGTGAACGACCATCCCTTGCCGCCATCTTTCTGAAGGCGGGAATTCCATCTGCGCTCCTCGTCGTTTTCACTTTCGTAGCGGCGCACAGCATTCTCTATGTCTACATCGAACCCTTTCTCGGATCGGTTGCCGTGTCGGCAAGTGCAGATATTGTTCTTTTCATCTTCGGGCTCGGTTCTTTTGTGAGCCTGTGGTTCGTCGGTGCAACGGTCGATCGTTGGCTACGTCTTCTCCTCGTTGCAAGCATTGGTACCTTCGCTCTCGCCGTATTGCTGCTCGGCATTTGCAGTTCGATGCCGGCAATAATCTATGCTGCCGTTTTCGCCTGGGGGCTGGCCTTCGGTGGCTTTGCGACGTTGACGCAGACCATGTTGTCCCAGTTTGCCGGGAACACCGTGGATGTCGCCCTATCCATGAACACGACGGTTTGGAACGGCGCTGTTGCCACCGCCGGCGTCGGTGGCGGATTATTGCTCGATCGAATGGGGCCGACGTCGTTCCCATGGGTCGTCGTTGCGACGCTGATCGTGTCCCTCGGCGCAGTGATCCTTGGCGTCGACAAAGTCCTGGCTCGTGATGCTGCCCGAAACTTGCCGCAGCGCTGATATGACGAGCGGCGAGGCGACAACGCCGGAAGCAAAAACCTGCTTCCGGCGCCGCGAAAGAGGCCAGGCCGATCAGCCGTCGGTGGCAGGTTAACCCAGACAAACCCGCCGAAACCTCTCTCTCGCGGTGCTCTATCCCGGCAGAGCCGAGAGCGAAACGTGGACGCTTTTCAGCTCCGAATACTCATCAAATCCATGCTTGCCGAGTTCGCGGCCGACGCCACTCTGCTTATAGCCGCCGATTGCCAGTTGCGGTGCGCCGTCTCCCATGCCGTTGATCCAGGTTCTGCCCGCTTTGATGCGGCGGATGGCCTGGAAGGCGGTCGACAAATTCGTCGACCAGACGCAGGCGGACAGGCCGTAAGGCGTATCATTGGCCATGCGGATGGCGTCCTCCGCGGTCTTGAAGCGAAAGGTGGTCAGCACGGGGCCGAAAATCTCGTCCTGGGCAATGGTCATCCGCGGAGTGACTTCCGTGAAAATCGTCGGGGCATAGAAGGCACCCGCGTCGCCGAGCCTGCTGCCGCCGGTCAATATCTGGGCGCCGTCAGCCTTGCCTTGCTCGACATACTTAGCGACCTTGTCCAGATGAGCCTGGTGAATGAGGGCGCCGACGTTGACACGATCATCCAGCGGATCCCCCGTGACGATCTGTGCGGCGACCGCTTGAACCTTTTCCAGGAGCGCGTCCGCGACGCTCTCATGGACGATCAGACGGCTGCCGGAGATGCAGACCTGCCCGGAACAATGAAAGACGCCGCCGGATATCTTGGCTGCCGCGGCATCGAGATCTGCGTCGGCAAAAACCACCTGGGGACCCTTGCCTCCAAGCTCCAGTCCGACCTTCTTGATATTCTGTCCTGCAAGGGCGCCGATAAGGCGTCCGACGCGCTGCGATCCGGTGAAGTTGACGACGTCGACATCCGGATGCTCTGCCAAAATCTGTCCGACATCCGCCCCATATCCGGTGATGACGTTCAATACGCCTTCGGGCAGGCCTGCCTGGAGCGCAAGTTCGGCCAGGCGGATCGTCGAGCCCGAGGTAAACTCGCTCGGCTTGATGACGACGGTGCAGCCGGCACCGATCGCCCAGGGGATGCGTTCCGAACCGATCAGCAGCGGAAAATTCCACGGCGTGATGAGCCCGACCACTCCCGCGGGTTCGCGAAGGATAAGGCCGAGTGTATTCGCCCCGAGATCATTATGCGCTTCGCCCTCGAGTCCCTGGGCATGTCCTGCCGCATAGCGCCAAAGGCTGACGGCAAAACCGATTTCTCCCCGCGCCTGGCCGATCGCCTTGCCGACCTCAAGCGCTTCAATGGTCGCGAGTTCCTCGACATGCGCCTCGATCTGATCGGCGACCCGGTTCATGATGCGGCCACGCTCGCCGCCGGTCATCCGCGGCCATGGGCCATTGTCGAATGCGCGGCGTGCGGCGGCAATGGCCGTTTCCGCATCCGCACGGCTGCCTTTCGGGATGACGCTGACGATGTGGCCGGGATGGCCCGGGCTCTCGCGTGAGATTGTCTCTCCAGAAAGAGCAGAAACAGATTTGCCGTCTATTACCATGCCATACTGCCGCCGCTGCGTGAGCCGCGGATCGTTAAGGCGAGGGACAATGAAAGGGAATGCGGTCATGTGGCTATCCTCACAATACGAAATCTCAGACAACTGCACATCCGGCGTTTCAAGCCTGGTAGCGCAGGCTTTCCAATGTCAGGCCATGTTGCAGTGGTGCGCCGCCGACGAAACGCTCTATCTCCTCGGTGACGAGCCGACCCAGGCGCTGGCGCTCACTACCAATCGCCCCGGCAATATGTGGCGTCAGGACGACATTCGGCAGATCATAGAGAGGGGATGTCGGCGGGGGTGCTTCCGGTTCGGTAACATCGAGAATGGCCGATAGTCTTCCGCTCGAAAGCTCGGCTTCGAGTGCCGCCTGATCGATAAGGCCGCCCCGCGCAGTATTGATCAGTGTTGCACCATCCGGCATCAGCCGAAGCATTTCGCCACTGATCATATGCTGCGTCGCGGTCAGAAGAGGCGCATGCAGCGAAATGGTCTGGCACCGCGCCATCAGCTCCGGGAGAGACACCAGCCGGGTGCCCAATTGCGCGGCTTCTGCGGCGGTGACGAGCGGATCGTACAGCAAGATTTCCATATCGTGCGGGCGAAGCAGCTCCAGCACGCGGCGGCCAATGCGCGATGCGCCGACAATCCCGACCTTCTTGCGCCAGCTGCCGCAGTCGCCATCGAAGGATTGATGTAGTTCGAGGGAGCGCCGCTGTTGCCGATAGAGCTGCGCGAAGCGGAAGACACTCTTGTTGGCAAACAGGATCGCGGCAAGCGCATATTCGGCGACCGGAACCGCATTGGCTGCGGCAGCATTCGTGACGGCAATGCCCTTCTCGAAGACCAATGACCCGATAAGATGCTTCACCGATCCCGCCGCGTGCGCGACAAGCTTCAGAGAGGACGCCGTTTCCAACACGGTTTCGTCGATGGGAGGGCAGCCCCAACCGCTAATCAGTATATCCGTATCGGCGAGTTGCGCCCTCGCGATCTCGCTTTGAAACTCCGTGAGAGGCTCCTTAGACACGATGTCACAGCAGTTTTGCAGCCGATGCAGATCTCCAGGAGAAAACAACGTCTCTATGGCGAGCGGGCCGAAAGCAAAACTGAGCCTAGGCGCGAGTGTTGGGTGTCTGAGGGACGGCAACTGCGAACTCCTGGCGGAACGACGTCCGCAAATGCGGAATGGCAACCGGGCCATTCGCCCGATGAAATCGCATGGAAACGCAAATTGCGCAATATCAGAACGAATATTTCTTGATTTTACGCAAATTGCGCAATCGTTGCGCCGGGCTGCAGCGTGACAGCGCATTCCAGCTGGACCGGCATGGCGTCAGGCTCTGCGATCCGTCGTTGCGCGAGCAGGATCGCCTGGCGGGCCATCTCAAGACAATTGACCCGCATGGTTGTCAGTCGCGGATGCATCATTGCGGCATAGGGCAAGTCGTCAAAGCCGATAACGGAAATCTCGCCAGGAACGTTGAGCCCGGCTGCTTCCAACGCATTCATCAGGCGGAAGGCGCCCATATCATTGGCGCAGAACACGCTTGTCCAGTCCGTCTCCCCCTTTGCCCGCCGCTCGACTTCCGCAAGCAGCGCGGTGTCGACGCCGTTGGCGACCCCGATCGAGCTGCATGACGCGTCGGGAAAATCTTCAAGGGCCGCATAGAAGCCGCGTCGGCGCTGTGTCGTGGTCCACCGCGTATGGTCATGAATGTAAAGCAATTTTCTATGTCCGGCCTTGAGCAGAGCTCGTCCAGCCATTCGTGCGCCGTAAAAATTATTCGGCGCGACACAGTCGAAGCGCATGTCGGGATCGTACCCGTTTACAAGTATCGCGCGATGGCTGCCGTTCTGGAAATAGTTGGCAAGTCCGTCATTCAGATCGATGCCGACAAAAATCGTGGCGTTTGCCTCTTCCTGTTCCTGGTCGCGTGCCATGCGATGCGGACCGAGCGAGGTCTCATCCACCATGCGGATCGAAAGGCTAAAGCCGCCCTCATTGGAGCTATCGCGCAGCCCGGCAATAACGGCTTCATAGAAGGGAGCCAATCCGCCGGTGGCAAGGCTGCCGGTCACGTAGGCCCGCAGATGCTTGGTCGGTGCCGCGGTGTTTCGAGCCTTGCCGAAATACCCGGCATCCTCCGCTATCTTGCGAATTTGCATGCGGCGCTCGTCGCTGATCCCTCGCGCATCGGACAGCGCACGTGATACCGTGCTGACGGAAACCCCCGCCGCTTTGGCAATTTCGAGCTGATTTGCGTTGGACTTGGATGAACGAGTCAAATGCCTACCCTTCAATTTGCCTTGATAATCATGGGATTCCCGAGAGAAATCCATCCCCGGACATCGATATCAACGGCTCTGTCACGACCACATACACGAAAATTGCGATAAAAATTGCATAAATACGCAAATTGCGCAATTGACAACGAAAATTGCGCATGATGAATTGCGCATCATCACGAAAGAGCCGATCCGGGAGGGTGCGGTTCCGCCGAATGTGGGAGGACATGCAATGACCAACGACATGAAAAGAGACGCCATCCAGATAGCCTTGAACCGGCGCCAGTTACTGCAGGCGGCCGGCGCAGGTGCGGCCGCAGTGGCCTTGTCCGGTCTCGGTGCGCCAGCCATGGCGCAGGAGAAGGTCGAGCTGACGATGTGGGCCTGGACGCCGAACACGCAGGCGGAGATCGATCTGTTCACCAAGGCCTTTCCGCATATCAGCGTCAAGCTCGAGAATGCCGGGCAGGGGCCTGATGAATACGTCAAGCTGCGCAATGCTATTCAGGCCGGCACCGGTCTGCCTGACGTCGGCCAGGTCGAGTTCACCAATATTCCGGGCTTCCGCCAGCTCGAGGCACTGCTCGACATGGGCCAGCACGGTGCAAACGACGTCAAGGACAAGTTCATCGACTGGACATGGGCCTCGGCATCCGACGGCAACGCCGTTTACGGCATCCCCTGGGACTCCGGTCCGATGGGCATTCTCTACCGCGCCGACGTTTTGGACGCGCACAAGATCGAAGTGCCGAAGACCTGGGCTGCCTTTGCCGAAAGCTCGAAAGCGCTGACAAAGGCCTCGCCGGACACCTATCTCACCAACTTCGGCGGCACCGCCGACGGTGGTTGGGTCATCGCGCTGCTGGCGCAGGCCGGTTGGAAGCCGTTCGAGCTGAAGGGCACCGATCTCAAGCTTAATCTGAACGATGCAATCGCTAAGAAATGGGCTGCCTTCTGGCAGGATTTGATCGATGCGAAGGCCGTGGGCGTCAAGACTCCGGTTTGGACGACCGACTGGTTCACCGGACTTGACGAAGGCACCTATGCCTCTTGGATGACCGGCGCCTGGGGGGCGGTGTTCATTCCGCAATTTGCCAAGAAGAGCAATGGTCATTGGCGCGCCGCTCCATTGCCACAATGGGACGAAGGAAAATATGTCACCGCCAATCTGGGCGGATCGACCTTCGCGGTGTTCAAGACCTCGAAGCATCCGAAGGAAGCAACGCAGCTTGCGATGTTCCTTGGCGCAGATCCGCAGGCCGCACGCCTCTGGAACACCAAACAGTTCCTCTTCCCCGTGCTCAAGGAGCTTGTGGCTGATCCCGAGTTGATCAATCACAAATACGATCTCTATGGCGGCCAGGCGGTCAACGAAGTCTTTGTCGAGGCAGCCAAGCACGTCGACTCGTCTTTCCAGTATGCACCCTTCCAGGATTATCTCGCCGGCCAGGTCCAGCAGGAGCTGTCCGCGTCCATCGGAGGCAAGGGATCGCTCGGAGATGCTTTCGATCGCCTGCAGGAAGGTGTCAGCGCCTATTGCTCCGATCAGGGTTACACGGTCTCCAAGGGGTGACGACCGGCATGCGGGTTGCAGGCACTCGCATGCCCCTTCGCAATGCCCGCGCTTCGGCGCGGGCCCATTTCGCAGCCGGAGACAAAGCAGATGGCCGGTCCTATCAGCCGCAAACGTCATCGACGCGTAGGCAAGAAGCTGGCGCCTTTTCTCTTTCTTGCACCTTTCGTGCTGTTGTTCGCAGCCTTTCTGATCGCGCCGATGCTCTATGCCCTCAACCTCGCGGTCTACAAGACGACCGTGGTCGCCGGCACCAAGTTCGTCGGAGCGGACAATTTCGTGCGTGCGCTGGGCGACCCGAAGTTCTGGCAGGGTGTCGTCGTGCTCCTGAAGTTCGCCACTATCCAAATCCCCGGAATGGTCGCGATTGCACTGTTGATCGCGCTGATCCTCGATAGCGGCACCGTCTATGCCAAGAGCTTTTTCCGGATCAGCCTGTTCTTGCCCTACGCCGTTCCCGCTGTGATCGCCACATTGATTTGGGGCTATCTCTATGGTCCAGCCTTCGGCCCATTCACCCAGCTTGCGAACGCCATTGGGCTTCCGGCGCCGAATTTCCTCGGCCCGAATGCCATTTTGCCGTCGATCGCCAATATCGCCAATTGGGAATATACCGGCTACCAAATGATCATCTACTACGCCGCGCTACAGGCGATCCCCACGGATCTCGAAGAGGCGGCATCCATGGATGGGGCCAGCAGTCTGGTCTATGCGCTGCGCGTCAAGCTTCCGCTGATTGCCCCTATGGTCGTCGTCACCATCATCTTCTCGATCATCGGTTCACTGCAGCTTTTCTCGGAGCCCTACCTATTGCGCAATCTGGCACCGCTCAGCATCACCAATTCCTATACGCCGAACTACTATGCCTACACGCTTGCCTTCGCCAATCAGCAATATAACTATTCCGCCGCCGTTTCCTTCGTCCTCGGTGCCGTGACGGCCGTCATTTCCTATGCATTCATGTTGATCGTCAACCGCAGGGGCAATGCATGACCATTGTCGGCAAGTCCAGGCGCTCTTCTTCGTTTCGCCGCAACCGTTGGATGTTGACGGCGATCCTGCTGGTCATCTGGCTCTATACCGCGTTGCCGCTTTTCTATGTCCTGGTATCGGCGTCGAAATCGAACAATGATCTCTTCACGACGTTCGGCCTCTGGTTCGCAAGCGACTTCAAGCTGTTTGAGAACATAAGACAGGTTTTCAGCTTCCAGGGCGGTATATTTTCCCGATGGCTGCTCAATACCATCATTTACGCGACGACGGCCGGCATCGGCGCTGCGCTGTTTTCCACCATGGCCGGATATGCGCTTGCAAAATACGACTTCCGCGGCAAACGGCTCATCTTCGCGATCATCCTCGGTGCCGTCATGATCCCCCAGACGGCCCTCGTCGTGCCGCTGTTCCTGTTGATGTCAAAGGTCGGTATCGTCAATACGCCCTGGGCCGTGATCCTGCCGTCCCTTGTCTATCCGCCGGGCGTGTTCCTGATGCGTGTCTACGCCGACGACGCGATACCGAACGAATTGATCGATGCTGGCCGGGTCGATGGGGCGGGGGAGCTTCATATCTTCTTCTCGCTGGCCCTGCGTCTGTTGATGCCCGGCTTTGCCACCGTGCTGATCCTCTCTTTCGTCGCGACCTGGAATAACTATTTCCTGCCCCTCGTCGTCCTGAGTTCGGCGGAATATTTTCCCGTCACCGTTGGTCTGGCGCAGTGGTATGCGACGGCGACGGTCGGCTCCGGCGGCGGCGCCGCGCTTTTCACCCTCGTGCTGGCCGGTGCTCTGATCAGCATCGTTCCCGTCATCATAGCTTTCATCGTCATGCAGCGCTTCTGGCAAGGCGGTCTTGGTGCCGGCGGCGTCAAGGCTTGAAGCTGCGGAGAGATCGACATGGCCGTTATCGAACTGAACAATGTCAAAAAATCCTTTGGTGCATTGGACATCATCCGCGGGCTCGACCTGCGGATCGAGGACGGCGAATTCGTCGTCTTCGTCGGCCCCTCCGGCAGCGGGAAATCAACGCTGCTGCGCCTCGTCGCCGGTCTGGAGGAGGTCACCTCCGGCCAAATCCTGATCGGCGGCGAGGATGTGACCGACCTCGGTCCAGCGGACCGCGCCTTGTCCATGGTCTTCCAATCCTACGCTCTCTATCCGCACAAGACCGTGCGGGCGAACATGGCCTTCGGCCTTGAGGTCGCACGCACGCCGCGCGCCGAGATCAAACGGCGCGTCGAGGCGGCGGCGGCATCACTGCGTCTCGAAAGCTATCTCGACCGCAAGCCCAAGGAATTGTCCGGCGGCCAACGCCAGCGCGTCGCCATCGGTCGCGCCATCGTCCGCGACCCCGTCGCATTTCTCTTTGACGAACCTTTGTCAAACCTGGATGCCGCGTTACGGGCAGAGATGCGCATCGAGATTGCCAGGCTGCACCAGCGGCTTGGCGCGACGATGATTTATGTGACCCACGATCAGGTCGAGGCGATGACGCTCGCCGACAAGATCGTCGTCTTGAAGGATGGCGAGATCCAGCAAATCGGCTCGCCAATCGACCTCTACGAGAAGCCTTCCAATCTCTTCGTTGCACAGTTTCTCGGGTCACCGAAGATGAATGTCTACGATGTCGAGCCGACGGCCGCAGGGTTGAAGATCGCCTCCAGCGGCCTGCTACAGCTTCCCAAGGCGCCGGCCGAAGTCGTCAAGCTTGGCGCCCGGCCCGAGCATATCGGCATCGTGGCGCCGGGGGAGGGCAATCTGGACGGCAAGATCGATGTTATCGAGCGGCTCGGCTCAGATACCTATGCCTATGTCATGCATGATGGCAATCAGCTCACGACCGTCCGCTTGCCGGGCAATGTTCAAATGAGAGTCGGTCAGCCCGTCAGCCTCGCCATCGATCGAGAACAGCTGCATCTGTTTGATCGCGAGGCCCGGTGTATCCAGTAGGATTGTGACATCGCGGAGCTTCAAATC
The DNA here is from genome assembly GCF_044756305.1 of Rhizobium sp. NPDC092011. Classification (NCBI taxonomy): domain Bacteria; kingdom Pseudomonadati; phylum Pseudomonadota; class Alphaproteobacteria; order Hyphomicrobiales; family Rhizobiaceae; genus Rhizobium; species Rhizobium sp. NPDC092011. Next base: position 116,079 of record NZ_JBIVSO010000008.1, on the reverse strand, counting down.
GTTAGGCCCCGGGGTCTGCAACATCGGAGCGAATGGGCATTGTTCACAAGGCTGAGCGGCAATGATGCCCGTCAACGCCCATGAACGGCGGCACAGCGACAAGCTTGCCATTTTTTGCCATTCAGCTATTGTTTCCAAATGAGCACGATGAATATTTCTCTACCTGATCACCTCAAGAGCTTCGTCGATGAACAAGTCGCCGGCGGTGGCTACGGGACGAGCAGCGAATATATTCGCGAACTGATCCGTCGTGATCAAGATCGCCTGAACTTGCGCAGCCTTCTGCTTGACGGAGCTTCGTCGGTCCAGGGCGCTCCCGCCGACGAGCGCTACTTCACCAATCTGCGCGATCGCGTGGGCGGTCGTGGCAAGTGACCGCTGACAAGTGACGCTCAAGACCGTTATCCCGCGAGACCTGGCCCAAAGCGACGTGGAGGCAGCCGTCGATTACTATATGCAGGAATCCGGCGCTGAACTTGCTCTCGGCTTTATCGATGCTCTCGAGGTTGCCTATGATCTCATCGCAAGGCATCCGCAGGCAGGGTCTCCGCGATTTGGATATGAGCTGGGATTGCCTGAACTGCGCAGTGTTTCCTTACAGCGATATCCCTATGTCGTTTTTTACCGTGATCAAACGGACTATGTCGATGTATGGCGCGTGCTTCACGGCAAGCGGGATATTCCCCGGACGATGCATGAACCGGATAGCCACTGACGATTGAGGTCGTTCAGCAATCCGGTCTGCCTGACAGGCTTGAATGCTGGTCGACATGCTAGTTCGATCAAAGTCGACCGCTTGATCCCCGCGCTACTTCTGATCCTCATACGAATACAGAGCGCACATCTGCCCATTGCTCTTGGGGGCTCGCTCGCTCGTGAAGACGGCAATTGCCGTCGTGCCCTCACCGTCGGCCCATGTGGCGACAAAGGTGACATCGCCTGAACCGCAGAGCTGGTTGCCATTTTGCAGCTCCGGATCGGCCGGCTCTTTGACGCGGTAGACGGATCCGGGCACCGAGCGGCCGTCGACGTTGAAATGATCTGCGACAAGGTTGGAAAATTCCAGCGTCTCGCCATTTTCGAACTTGATGCTGAAATCATCCATCCAGACGTCGCCAGTGACACTCATGGCGGTATTGCTCATTGCCGTATAGTGGTCTGCCTGCTGGGCAAATGCCGCGGTGGCCATGAGGGTGCTGAGGATGCTGGAAACGATAAGACGACGCATTTTAGTCCTTGAGGGAATCGCTGAGGGGCATGGCTTGCCGCAAGCATCGCATCTTTTGCTGAAGTCGTAGAGGCTCATTTTGAGTAGCTTTATACTTTACTGCTCAGCGGTGCTGATGCTCGTGCTTGGACACCGCGAAAATGGTCGCAGGCGTCGGTAAAGTCGGTCAGCGCAGGGTGGGGTCGAGCCTGTCGCGCAGCCAGTCTCCGACGATCGATACCGACAGCGTCGTCAGCACGATGATGACTGCCGGCGTCAGCATGATCCAGGGTGCGGATTGGATGTAGTCGCGACCATAACCGACCATGTTGCCAAGGCTGGTTTGCGGCGGTTGCAGGCCGATCCCAAGGAAGGAGAGGCTCGACTCGAGCAGGATGACGCCGGGAATATTGAGTGTCATGGCGACGATGATCGTTGTCGCGATATTGGGAAGAATGTGCCTGAGGTAGATGCAAGCCGGCGAGGCGCCGATGTCGCGCGCCGCCACGGCATAGCCCTGGGCGTTGGCGGAGATGGCAAGGCTCCGCGCGATGCGGGTGATGACCTCCCAGCCGTTGAGGCCTAGCAGCAGCACGAAGATAACGAGGGAATTGCCAAGAAACGCCAGTACGGCAATGGCAATGATCATGAAAGGCATGGCCAACTGCGCGTCGACCATCATAAGGATCACCTGGTCGACCCAGCCGCGAAAATAGGCGGCGAGAAATCCCAAGGTCACCCCGATGGCCGTTGTGATGATGGTGGCGGCCACCGCGATGATGATCGATATGCGGATCGAAGCTATGACGCGGGAAAACACGTCGCGCCCGAGCTGGTCGGTTCCGAGAAGATGTGCGAATGAGCCGCCAAACAGGGCAGGCGGGCGAAGGCGCGCCAGAACGTTGGTGGCCATGAAATCATAAGGCGTCAACCAGTAGGCGAACAGCGCGACGAAGAGCATCAGCGCGAGCCAGAAAATCGCAATCAGTACCAGCGGCGGCCAGGCGGAAAAAAAGGCGCTAAGACTGCTCTTGCGCCGTACAACGCCGCCAAGGGGTGCTGCGTGTTCGATTTCGGCAGACATCGGTAATGCTCCTATGTTTCAGCTTGCTGCGGGGCGCGCATGCGTGGGTCGATGACGCCGTAGAGGAGATCGACAAGAAAATTGGACACGACCATCATCGCGCCGATGAGCAGAAGGATGACCTGAACGACGGCAAGGTCGCGCGAGGTGACCGAGGAAATCAGCAGGCGACCGATCCCCGGCCATGAGAACACGCTTTCGACCACGACAGCGCCGCCAACCATCGAGCCGAGCATGAAGCCGAAAATGGTCACGATGGGCACGGCGGCGTTGAGCAAGACGTGGCGAACGACGATTCTGGTCCATGGCACACCTTTGGCGCGGGCAGTCCTTACGAAAGGTTGCCCAAGCACCTCGACCATGGCCGAACGGGCGTAGCGCGCGATGACCGCTGCGCCGGCGATGGACAGCGTGACGACGGGCAATACCATGTGGAGCGGGGTCGCATAGCCGCCGGACGGCAGCCACCGCAATTGAACCGCAAAGACAAGTGCCAGCACAAGGGCGAGAACGAAGGTCGGTACGGTAAAGCCCAGCACCGAAATCGACATGATCAGCCGATCGAACACGGAATTGCGATGCAGAGCGGCGGTGATCCCTGCCAGGAGACCGAGTGCGGTCTTCAGCAGTAGCGTGGGTGCCATGATGGCAAGTGTTGCCGGAAGCCGGTCAAGTACGACATCAAGGGCAGGCCGGTTCTCGCGCATCGAATTGCCGAGATCGCCGTGAAGTATGGCGCCCAGATATTTATAGAATTGCACCCAGATCGGCTGATCGAGACCCCATTGACGGCGGAATGCCTCGATGACCTCAGGCGGGGTCGTCGAGACGTCGAAAAACCGGCTAAGCGGATCGCCCGACAGACGCATCACGAAAAAGGCAAAGGTAACGATGATGAACAATGTCATCAACGCCCGCAAAAGCCTGGAGAGAATAAACTGCGCCATGCTCACACCGCCTCCATACCGGAGAGGGAAGGGTTGTTGACCAGGTGGCATGCCGCGGCTCGTCCGCCCTTCCCAACAAGTTCGGGACGGATAGAACGGCAGGCGGCGCGCATCTCCGGGCAACGGGTATGGAACGGACAGCCTCTGGGCATATCTATAGCACTCGGTGGATCACCGTTCAGCACGATCCGACTGCGCCGGCTGCGTCCCGGTACAGGCACAGCCGAGACAAGCGCCCGCGTGTAGGGATGGGCCGGATTGGAGAAGATATCGTCGACATCTCCGATCTCGACGATACGCCCCAGATACATGACGGCGACGCGCTCGGCGATCTGACGGATCACCTTGAGGTCATGGCTGACGAACACGCCGGTGAAACCGCTACGGGTACGGATATCCTCGAGCACGTTGAGGACTTGCGCCTGTACGGATACGTCGAGCGCTGAAACGGGCTCGTCGAAGACAAGCAGTTCCGGATCGGTGACGAGCGCGCGGGCGATGATCACGCGCTGGCGCTGACCGCCCGACATTTCATGCGGATAGCGATTGCCGTGATGGGCAAGCAGGCCGATTTGCTCCATCATCTCCGCAACGAGCGCGCTGCGGTCGGCAGCCGGGAGTTCCGGTCGACGGACGATGAGCGGTTCCTCGATCTGGCGCCACACAGGGATACGAGGATCAAGCGCTGCAAGCGGATCCTGGTAGACCATTTGCATGCGCCGGCGCATGCGACGCCAATTGGCGTCCACCCTGGCGCTGACCCGCTCGCCTCCAAAGCGGATCTCGCCGCCGCTTGCTGGAATATGTCCAAGCAGTAGCCGGGCAGTCGTCGACTTGCCGGAGCCGCTCTCGCCGACGATGCCAAGCATTTCGCCAGGTGCAACGGTGAAGGAAATGCCATCGACCGCTTTTAGTCGCTTGGTCGCGGAGAACAACAGGCCGCGTTCGCGCAGTTTGAAAGTGCGGCTCAGATTCTGGACTTCGAGCATGCCCTTCATGAAATGGCCCCTGCTGCGACATGCGTCGGCACGATTGATGGAGCTATGAGCATGCAGGCAGCGCGATGCGTGATCTGGTCGCCCACCGCCCGGAGTGTCGGCACGGCAAGCGAACAGGTTTGCATCGCCAGGGAACAGCGCGGGGCGAAGGGGCAGCCGGACGGCAGACGGTCGGGCGGCGGCACCGTGCCGGGGATCGCCGTCAGCCTGCGGCGCGGCCCTTCGAGATCCGGCAAGGCGGCGATCAGGCCGCGCGTATAGGGATGGGCAGGCCTGGAAAACAGCGCTGTCGTCGGCGTGTCCTCGACGACACGACCGCAATACATGACGACGACGCGCTCGGTCATTTCCGATACCATGCCGAGATCGTGAGAAATCAGCACGAGCGCCATGTTGCGCTCGCGGCGCAAATCATCGAGCAGGTCGAGGATCTGCGCCTGAATGGTCGCATCCAGCGCCGTCGTCGGTTCATCGGCCACCAGAAGCTCGGGATCGCCGGCCAAAGCCATGGCAATCATTACGCGCTGGTTCATGCCACCGGAAAACTCATGCGGATATTCGCCCATACGGCGAGAGGCATTGGCAATGCCGACACGGTCGAGCAGGCGTTCCGCTTCCTTGCGGGCTGCCGCGCCATGCAGGTTTCGGTGCAGCGCCAGGGCTTCGGTCAATTGCCAGCCGATCCGGTGCAGCGGGTTCAGGGAGCTGGCCGGATCCTGGAAAATCATGGCGACGCGCCCGCCGCGGATCGCATTGAGCTCCGCTTCAGCCAATCCGAGGAGTTCGCGGCCATTCAGTTTCACCGAACCCTCGACCCGGGCATTGGCGCCAAGCAGGCCAAGGCTTGCCATCCAGGTGACCGACTTACCACAGCCGCTTTCACCGACGATGCCAAGGGTCTCGCCACGATGGACAGACAGGCTGACGCCGTGCAGGGCGCGCGCAACGTTATGCCTGCTGCTGAAATCGACAGAGAGGTTGGAGATCTGAACAAGCGGGCCAGTGTCAGCCATGTTGCGGTTCCATCTGCTGCTCGCGCAATTTGCGCAGGACGTTGCGATCGACGGTGATGAGATGCCGTGCGGCACCTTCGAGCACCACGCAGCTCAAAACACCCGTTGCGTAGATTCCGGTGTCGACATTGATGCGATTGGGCAGGCTTTCAACGGAAGCGCCTGACGTGTGGCCATGCACCACGACCTTCCCAAAGTCCGTCATCGAGGTCAGAAACGGGTCGCGGATCCATGTCAGGTCTTCCTTGCGCTGGTTCGTCAGACTGCGGTCAGGATTGACGCCGGCATGGGCGAAAAAATAGCCGCCCTGCTGATGAGATAGCGGCAGTCCGGCGATAAAATCCCTGTGATGCTGAGGCATGCGGGCAATCAGCGCCAATCGCAGGACTTCGGCCGCCACGGGATCGGCCATCGCGCACAGGACCTCCTCGGGAGGAAAGCCATAGGATGCCAGGGTCTCAAGCCCGCCCTTGCGGCCCCAGAGCGGCAGGATGGTTGCGTCGGTCAGGAACTCATTGAGCCAGGCATCGTGGTTGCCGCTGATGCAGACGACGCCCGTCGTGTCGTCGGCGGCACTTTGCTGGGCAGCGACCCGCTCGATGACCGACCGGGAATGCGGTCCGCGATCGATCAGGTCTCCCAGGTAGACGATGGTTGCGCGCTCGACGGGATGCCTTGCGCGATCGGCATCGATCGCCGCCTGCATGGCCAGGAGGTGATCGAGATGGCCGTGGATATCGCCAATGGCATAGATGCGTCCATTCTTGGTATCGGCGGGCGGCACATCGCAAAAATGGCTCCAGCTACCGCTGCTCATATCGATCGGGAGGGGCTGCCGCATGAAATGGTTGGTCACAAAATTCGTCCTGGAGGGTCGGGAATGCGGCGGGCAGGCGCCAAAGCGCCCGCCCGCTTGATCTTTCTAGTTCTTGACGGCGAAATGGCCGGGCGTGAAATCCATCGCGAACATGGCGGACGGCGCCCATTCGATATTGGCCTTCTTGCCGTAAAGAATGGCGTTCTGGTGCAGCACGATCATGCCGGGATCTTCATTCTCGATGATGTCGAGCGCGCGTGAGAAGGCTTTCTTGACCTCGGCACGGTCGGTGGAGGTGTTGAGCACGTTGCAGAGGCGGTCGAACTCGTCATTCTGCCACATGCCGGCTTTCGGATTGGTCTTGGAATTGTAAACGCCGTTCGGGCAGTTGTTGGCGAGAAGGGCTGCCGGGAAGGCGAAATAGGCCGTGTTCGAAAGATCCTGCATCATGCGGTCGGGGCTCGGGTCATTGGGATTGTCGATGACGGAGAAGTCGATATTGAAGCCGATGGCCCGCAGGTTTTCGAGGTTGTACTGTGCGATGGTCAGTTCGTTGGGATAGTAGTTATTGTGAACGCGATAGGTGATCGGCTCGCCCTTATAGCCGGACTCGGCCAGCAGCCGCTTCGCGAGCTCCGGATCATAGCTTGAGGTCTGGTGATCGGTGGCGAAGAGATCCCCGAATAGCGGATGCTGAAACCCTTGCGGGACTGCGGTGCGGCCGCCCCAGAGAGCGTCGACAATGGTCTTCCGGTCGATCGAATGGCTGAGCGCCTGACGTACCTTGACGTTCTTGAGCGGGCCATTGTTTTCGTCAAGCGCGATGAAGCGAACATTTGCGACGGGTCCGCCGACGACTTTGAAATCGGGCGATCCCTCGATCATCGGAACCTGGTCTGAGCCGACATCGGATATGATGTCGTACTCACCTGACATCAGTCCGTTCACGCGGCTGGCAGCTTCCGGCACGATAAGGATATTGAGCTTGTCGATCGGAGGCTTGCCGCCCCAGTAGTCGGAATTGGCGACCATGTGAACGGCTGAACCGGGCTCCAGCTTTTCGACCTTGTACGGGCCGGTTGCAATCGGCTTGGCTGCCCAGGCGTTCCAGCTTGCAGCTTCCATAAAGCCGCGCCTGGAGATGATGCCGGCATAATTGACGCGGGCAAGGCGAGCCTCCGTATCAAGAGTCGCCTTCTTCATGACGATACGAACAGTGAGATCATCGACGGCTTCGACATGATCGAGCAATGGCCATTCGGAGGCACGGCTGGCGGCAACCGTCGCCGGCGGTACGATGCCCTTGCTGCCATCGGGGCGGGTGAAGTTGGTTTCACCCTTGTCGCGAGCTGCAACCTGCTCGGGCAGCAAGCCGAAGCGTTCGTCGGAGAAGGAGAAGGCGACGTCCTTGGCGGTCATGATATCGCCGTTATGGAACCTGACGTTCGGACGCAGCTTGAATTCGAGCGTCTTGTCGTCAATCCATTTCCATTCGGTCGCCAGACCGGGTTTGAATGCAAGATTTGGGTCTTGCAGATTAAGAGCGATGAGCTGCTCGAATACCGAGTTCTGGAATTTACGTGCCGCGGTGCCGTTATTTTCGTTGATTTCGATCGAGCCGGCCGTGCCCATCGACTGGACGGCTACGTTGATGGTGGTATCCCGAGCTAGCGCAGATGAGGTGACGCCGAGCAGGAGGCTGCCGATCAGGGCGGCATGAGTGACGGTCTTCAGGGTCGTGTGCATTGAGGTCTCCGATGAGGCCGCTTGCCCGCGGCATGGCTTCGCCGTTACCGGCCGAAGAGGATTTCGGCAGGCTGGCGCGATCGATGGACGCCGCGAGATCACCCCGCAGCGCGATGGGTTCTAGAAACGGTACTCTTTACTCGGCTGGCGACCCGACGAGCCTTGTCGAATGGCTGGACGCCGCAGCTGCCTGCGAGGCCCAAGCCTCGTCGACATAGCTTTGTGACCCGATGCGGCCAAAGCGCAGGTGCGAGGTCTTCCCCTGAGCCGTGGCTGTAAATTCTTCAAGGACTGGAGCGGAAACCGGTTCGCCGTTCTCCAGCAATTCATGCATCACGCGACCGGTCATCGTGTCTGGCGCCGCAACGCCCAGCATATGCAGGCTCGTCGGCGCGAGATCGGTAATGCCGGTGCGAGTGGTGACGATTTGACCGCCGGCCTTGAGCCCGGCGCCATCGGCAATCAGCACGGCCGTCAGCTCGGCCAGATGCAGGCCGCCATGCGTACCACCGCCGACCTCGATCTTGTAATTGCCCACATCGCAGATCGATTTGCCTCGTATGCCGAATTCATTGGGCTCGTCGTCCCCGGCAAGATTGATGTATAGATCCGGCGCGCGGTAATGCGCGGCGCCGGTCAGCTCCAGCGCCAGCGTACCCTCGATCGTTCCATGGGGCGAACCGGGCTCGATGGCGCGGGTGAAACTGGCTCCATACCAGTCTTGTGCCACGACAGCATCGAAGGCCGCTTGCAGCAGGCCCTGGTCATACTCGCGCAACCACAGGCCCGGCGCTCTGCCGCGACGGAATATGATGTCTATGCCGTCGTCGAAGCGCGTGGCCGCACGAATTCCGGCCGCCTTGAAGGCATCGTCGAGATTGATGAACTGCGACGACGTCGAGTGGCCGTGATCGGAGGTGATGAAGACGGCGATAGCGTCGCGCTCCGGCTGATGTTCACGCCAATCGAGCAGAGCGCCGATGGCCGCATCGCACTGGCGCAGGCTTTCAAGCTGCCCCTCGGCGCCGAGGCCATGAAGATGGGATGCACTATCGACCTCGGTCAACCAGATGATCGAGGCGCTCGGCTTCCTGGCCGGCCAGATGGAGTTGATGAAGATATCGACGGCCTTTGCCTCCGCGCCGCGTTCGAAGCCGGTGCTGGGGACCTTGTGACGCGCCGTGATGTCGATGGCGAGATCATGCGGGAAGGCAAGCTGCGGATGACGGACATTGAAACCCGTTTGGCCGAGCTCGGCGCCTTTCCAATTGAGCGCAGTGAACGAGCCTTGGCCGCTCGACGTGACGACGGCGAAGGATTTACCGGCTTTGGCAAGCGTTTCACTGAGATTGACCGTACGCACCATGCCGCCGGCATAATGGGCCTCGCCATAGCGCCAATCGTGAATGGTGTCGGTGCCGGCAAGTCTGCTACCGCCGCTGCGGGCGTAGAAATCATTGCCCAATACGCCGGTACTCTCAGGTTTCGCACCATTCGCCAGCGCCGACAGCGCGCCGCGCGTTTCGCTTGGAAACACTGTGCGATGATCACTGCTGACGACACCCCTTTGCTTGAGGGCGTGAAGGTTCGGCATGGTGAGGGCATTGATCTGGTCGGGTCTAAGCCCGTCGACGCCGAGAATGATGACGTGGGCAATGTCACTCATGATTATGTGCCTCTGCTGCAGGAAATGCATTCTCCGCCGCGTCGGGGTAAAGCACGTTGGTGCCGGCTTCCGAGAGCAGAGCGGTAAAATGGGGCGCGAGCTGTTCGTCGGTGACGAAGGTGCCGATATCCTTGAAGGGGATCGACTGGTAGCGACCCGGCGCGCCGATCTTGGTGTGGTCGGCCACGTAGATCGCTTCGCGCGACTGGCTGACGATCTGCAGTTTGAGCCGCATATTGTGGCGGGTTTCCTCGACAAGACCGAAGCGCTCGTCAAGGCCGTAAACACCGACGATGGAAAGATCGAAGCTGCAGTTTTCGATGGCATCGAAAACCTCGTCGCCCATCAGCATCTTGGCCGATGCGTTATATTCGCCGCCGGTGAAGTGAACGCGATGGCGCTGGCCCGCCTGCAATGCCTCACCGATGGCGGGCATATTGGTCATGACCGAAACTGTTGGGCCATCGCGCATCGCTTCCGCCACCGCCAGCACGGACGAACCACCGGTCATGAATATCCACTGGTCGGCCTCGATGAGCGAGGCGACCTTGCGACCGATGGCCTGCTTTCCAGCCCGCTCCATCAACACTCGCTCTTCGAGCGGCGCCTTGCGATCCGACGGGATCGCACCGCCATAAACGCGGCGCAACGCGCCATTGCGCTCAAGCGCCACCAGATCGCGACGCACCGTCTCGGTGGAAACCCCGAACGCCTCGGCCATCGCCGCGATCGACATGCCGTGGCCGCCGTTTACGAGGCTGACAATATTCTGATGCCTGCCGGCTGCTGGAAGTTTCGACAAAGGCCTCTCCTTGCTGCTGGAATGAGACTTAGCGGCTCGAGATTACAGTCGCGTGACGTTTGATTGAAGTTTGTGTCACAATGACGGAGATCCAACATTATCGCACAAACTGCCACATATAGTAGTTTGATGAGCTATGCGCCTGAAGGGAGCGCCTTGCTCAGCATGACACTGCGGTAGTTGGTGTGGGACCATTGTTCATAGCCGATGAAGCGAAATCCGAGGCGAGAATACCAGTTAACCAGATGCGTGGCCGGCTCGGCCGTATCGAGCGCCAGTTCACCGGCGCCGCTTGCGATTGCCTGCTGTTCGGCAAAGTCGATGAGCTGGCGGCCGAGCCCATTCGCCTGCAGGCCGGGCTCTATGCCGAACTGCGCGATGCTCGACACTTCAGGTCGGTCATACCAGCCGCAGCCTTTGGTCTGGCTCATTGTCTTGAACAGGATCGTGCCGCGGATGGTTCCGTCCATCACGCCAACGAAGCATTGGCCTTCGGCGATGCGCGAAGCGGTAACCTCATCGCTTTGGTGTGTCGCCATAAATCGCAGTCCCATCCGGGCGAGGCCGCTATAGGCGCGATGGAGCAGTGCCGTCATCTCGCTTACGGAGTCGGTCTCCATCCAAGGGCGGATGGTGAAGCTGGAGGGGGTCGGATTTTTCATAAGGGATGCTCGGATTGCTATCGTTGATATGGAGACGAAAAAGATCGATCGGCCGCTGGAAATGGAAAGGAACCTTCTTGCAGAAGGGGCAATCTCACGCCATTCAGTATATGCGCTCGTTCTACAGGATCGCGTGGCGTTCAAAATTACAGTTGCGTGAAATTTATTTGAACTTTGTGTGTTCGGCCCATCTAGAGGGCATCAATCCATAAAGTACCACATAGAAGCGGATTCAGCCCACAGCGCGTTTCGGCGCTCTTAGATTTGGCTCCAGGAGCTGGAACAATGCTGCGGGACGCGACCGAGAAGAATTGGCTTCGCCGTGGCGCTCAATCATTCCGTCAGAAACTGTTCCGCATTTCGAAATGATGCGCTAGAGACAGGCTCTGTCGATTTGGCGGGCATCGTTCGTGTGGAATGTTTGCTTGCGCGGGCTGGATCGTGTCTTGGAGTTTTGCGGGTCTATATGTCCATAAGAGGTTCAGTCCGCTTCTGCCGCTGCGGTCTCGCATTGCTGGCGTTGACCGGCATCGTTATTTCTTATGTCGCCATCATACCGGGCGCGCATGTCTCACGCATGAGATTGACGACGAACTTTCTCAGCTATTTTACGATACAGTCCAATATTCTGCTTGTTGTCACTCTGTTATCGGCAGAAATCGCACCGTCATCGCCGATTGGGCGATGGGCCAGGCGTGCGACAACGAGAACCGCTGTCTTCCTCTATGTGGGGGTCGCGGGCGGGGTCTATCTATGGATGCTGAGGGATGTCTGGCACCCCCGCGGCTGGCAGCTACGCGGCGATCAGCTGCTTCATTACTGCATCCCCTTGCTCGTAGCGCTGGATTGGATCTTCCTCGTCGAGCGCGCCAGACTATCCTGGAAAGATGCGATCTGGTGGCTGTGTTTTCCCGCGCTCTACTCGGTGTATTCGCTCGTCCATGGTTATTTCTCGGGCTTCTATCCCTATCCCTTTCTGGACGTAAACGACATCGGCCTTCAGGCTGTGTTGGCCAATATGGCACTTCTGGCCGCGCTTTTCCTGCTCCTTGGAGGCGCGCTCATTCTTATCGATCATATTGCTGCAAAGGTCGGCAAAGGGATGCCGCAAGCCTGATCACTCCGGCATGTCAGGAGAAGTATGCCGCACTCTTCCATCGGGAACGCAATCGAGTGCTTCCGCATCTCGAAAGGAAGCGAAAGCACTCGGCTGATTGAGCGCGCAGCAGCTGGCTAGATTGCCGTAAAGCCGTTGTCGACGAACAGATGGACGCCATTGACGAAATTGGAATCATCAGAGGCGAGATAGAGTGCAGCCCGTGCCACATCTTCCGGTTCGCCGATGCGGCCCTGCTGCGCGGCGATTGCCGCATCCGAAACGTCGACGCCGAGGGCTTGCAGCTCGGCGACTTCGCGCAGGCCGTGCGGCGTGCGGATAAAGCCGGGGCACACCGCGTTGCAGCGGATGTTGCGATCGCGGAATTCGACGGCAATGGCGCGGGCAAACATATGAACGGCCCCCTTCGTCGTGTCGTAGAGCACTTCCATCGGCGTCGCAGCCACCGCCGAAATCGAGGATGTGCAGACGATGGAGCCGCCGCCGGCAGCGATCATGCCCGGCAGGACCGCCTTGGTCATCAGGAACATCGACCGCACATTGACACCGTGCAACCATTCCCATTCCTGAAGCGTGGTTTCCAGAAACGGCTTGATGACAATGGTGCCCGCGTGGTTGAAAAGCACGGTCACCGCTCCGAAGCGCTCCTCGATGCCTTTGACGGCGGCATTCACGGCTGCTTCGTCCGAAACGTCTGCCACCCAATGGTCCGCGATGCCGCCGGCGCTGCGGATGGACTGCACCGTTTCCGCCGCCGCATCGCCGTTTCTGTCGATAATCGCGACTTTGGCGCCTTCCGCCGCGAACAAGCGCGATGCCGCTCCGCCCATCCCCGTGGCGCCGCCTGAAATGATGGCAATCTTGCCCTTGAGCCTATCCGTCATATACCCCCCCGTTTGACATCCGTTATTTGCCGCGGGCTGGCCACGGCCCGCGGGGATAGTCCGACAGCCTCGAAGGCCTCGTTGGTCCCCAAGCTTGTCGACAGCCTGCCAGAACAATTGCACTTCAAAGCCATCCGAAGCAAGGAGGTCGCGAAAAGCATTTGTCTGGTGAAGAAAGCGCCGTCAACCGGGACATATCCGGGCGGTTCAACTGTCGAGCAGTAAGCCTGGCGGATTATCCGACCCATCTGATTTGATGGTTACGCCCTCAGGCAGGGGGCGTCGGCCTTCACCGTGCATCGTGAAAAATGATGCCGACAGTGTGCCGCTTGCCTGAACGGACGCGGCTGACGCCGTGCCTGAGATTGACGCGATAGCTCCCCTTCGTACCCTGCACGGGCCTGTTGTGGACTGCGAAAGCAACGGCATCGCCCTGGCGAAGCGGTACGACGTCCACCCGGCTCTGCATGCGTGGGCGCTGCTCCGTCAGCACGAATTCGCCTCCCGTAAAGTCTCGTCCGGGCTCTGAAAGCAGGATTGCCACCTGGATGGGAAACGCAAGGTCGCCGTAAAGGTCCTGATGGAGGCAGTTGAAGTCCCCCGGCGCATATTGCAACAACAGAGGCGTGGGGCGCGTCTGGCCGGCCTCATGACACCGCTTCAAGAAAGAAGCATGTTCATCGGAATAGTGCTCCTCGATACCCATGCGCTCGTTCCATCTATTGGCGATGCCGGCCAGATGCGGATAAAGCGCTGTGCGCAATCCACCCAGCAACCCTGGCAACGGATATTTGAAATAGCGATATTCGCCCTTGCCGAAGCCATGGCGTGCCATGACGATGTGGCTGCGGAAATGCTGTTCCTGGGGGTAAAGGCCGGACAGGGCATCGCATTCCTCTGGCGTCAGAAGCTGCGGGAGAACGGCGCAGCCAAAGCCGTCAAGCTCGCCCGCAAGTGCTTTCCAATCATAGGCATCGACGCGAACATCGGCAGATCCTTCTGGCGATGCGGCGGGATTGGTGGATCTCAGGCTACTCATGGCATGTCCTCGATTTGAGCGGCCACAGCTGGCATTGCGCGCCGTGGCTTCAGATAGCTCAAACCCTAGCCTTCAGATCAGGACGACAGCCACCCGATTTGCGATCGGCCGTGAGCAGAAAGGAATATTTGCCCTATATCGGCGTTTAGGGACGCTACGCCGATCCGCTGTTAATAGCGTGCCTGCAGGAGGAGCCTGAAGAGGTGAGCGCGGTTCTCGGCGCCGAAGCTGCCATTGTAGTCTAGCGCAAGCGAGACCTGCTGGCTGAGGGCGATATCGAACCCCGCATCGACAACGAGAGAGTCCCGATCGACGACGGTTCCGCTTTCAGTGAAGATATCTCCGCCCGCAAATGCCATGCGGGAGGGAATATCGCGATCGCCGAAGGCATGGCGCCATCCAAGCGAGCCATAGAGCTTGGCCGGCATGTCAGCGAGCGACATCTCCCGCTCGGCGCGCGTACCGAATGTGGCAAAGGTAATCGCAGACTGATCGGCGCTGCCGCTCAGGGCGGCGGCTCCGCCGCGCTCCGCAAAGGAGCTGGTGCGCACGTCGGTAAAGGTCACGTTCGCAAAGGGTTCAAAACGCGTATCGCCCATTGAGATTTCGTAGGCCAGTTCGCCGAAAACCTGCGCCGTATAGGCGTGGTAGTCGGCTCGCACTGCGTCGGTAAAGCCGGTGAAATCGATATTGCGAAGGGTCGAAACGGATTGCAGGCTGTAGGTGCCGCCAAGCCGCAGGGCCAATGGACCCCATTCCCTGCCGGCGTAAAGCCCGACATTGTAATTGTCCGTATCGGCGTGGGCTGCCACGCCGGCTTGATTGAATCGACTGCGGCCGTAGCCGGCAAGCGCACCGATCCGCCATTCCGAGTCATTGAGGGTGGTGTCGAAGCCGAACAGCGTGCCGCCGGTATTGCTGCTGCCATTGTCGGAAGACGTCCAGCCACCGTATGGCGCGCCCCAGAATGCCGCCAGGCCGTTGGCCGGGTCGGAGAGAATGCCATCGATGGCCCTTTGCGACTCGGTTACCCGACGTTGATCGGTATTGGCATAGCCAAGGCCCGCATCACTCGACAATCGCGCCTGTTTGGTGCTGCCGACAACGCCTCCCTGCATGCTGCGCAGGCGATCGATGGCGGCATCGCGGATGAAACGGCCATTGTCGAAAGCCGTTTCGGCGAGCGAGATATGGAGGTCGCCGGCAAGCTGTTTCAGCGCCCCGGACGCTTCCCCCATGCTCAACACGGCAACGGCGCCGTAGAGCGAATTCGAAGCTCCCAGGCTTTCGATGCCATATGCCGCCGAACGCTGGTTTGCGTCGGTGCCTGCAACGGCAAAGGACGTGCTGTTGCGTTCAAGAGTAAGGCCGACCGTGCCGCTCGAATAGTCGAGAATCGGATTGACGAAAACGTAGTTCGACTGGACAGCATCGAAGCTTCCGGAAACGCCACCGGACGCGGAGAGAATGGTGTAGTTTGTCGACGCTTTCAGGCCTGCGCCCACAAGCGAGAGCGTTCCGCCGTTCAGATTGGCCGTTCCGGTTACATCGATCCGATCGTTGGTCGTGCCGTTGCTTTCGACGAGAACGGTCGAGCCGCTTTGGGTCGTCAGGTCGCCATGGACCGTCAACGTGCCGATGCCGTTGTTCCCGGGTGAGAGCGTCGCCCCGCTGCCGACGACGGTCGAGCCGACGGTCCCTGTTCCACCGAGCAGGCCATAGCCACTGAGATTGATGGTGCCCCCAAGCGTTCCGTCGACGATGAGGTTGCCGCCGGAGACCGAGGTTACACCGCTGAAGGCGCTGGAATTGCCTGTCAACGTCACGGCGCCGGCTGCAACGTAGAGCGAACCTTTGCCGTCTATTGCGGCGGTTAATGTCTGGGGAGCGCCGCCGAAATTGAAGACGAGGGAGCCGTTGCCGCCGCCGAAATGAATCGCATCGACATCGAGTGTGGCAACGCCCGTGGCGGTCTGGCCGAGTGCGGAGCCGATATTCACCGAGGCAGTCGAGCCGGTCTGGGCGGCGATGGTGAGGCTTGGTGCGGAAAGAGTGGAGCCACCGCTCAAGGTTAGGCTGGCGTTGCCCGCGTTCCCGACGGTCAAGCCGTTGCTGGCCGATAACGTCGAACCGTCTCCGGTCACGGTGACTGCACCGTTGCTGCCTGCCGCATTGCCGATGGTGGCGGTCGCGGTGTTGACTGCGCCTCCTTGAATGACATCCAGTGCACCGCTGCCGGCATCGCCAACGACCAGTCCGCCCTGGTTGTTCCATGTGGAGCCTGTGCCGGTTACCGTAGCCGAACCAGTAGAGCCCGTGGACGCGCCAAGGCTGGCGTTTTGGCTCGACAATGCAGCCTGCGACGAGACGGCAAGGCTTCCCGTACCGCCGCTTGCGCTGCCGACATCGAGATCGCCGTTGATCTGCCAATGGCTGCCGGCGCCGCTGACGAGAGCCTGGCCATTGCCGCCAGCGGCGGTGGCCAGAGATGCGTTGCCGGTCGAAAGGCCGCCGCCCGCCAGAACTTTCAGCGAGCCGCTTCCCGCAACACCGTCCTGCAACTCGCCACTCATGTCGAAATGGCTGCCATTGCCAACGACAACGAGGGTGCCGCTGGAGCCGGTTTCCTTGCCGAGCGTCGTCGTGGCTGCGCTGGCACTCGCCGAACCCGACACGGTGAGGGAGCCCGAACCTTCATTGCCGACGGTAAGGTCGGCATTGATATCCCAGTGGGAGCCGGTACCGTCGACGGTCACCGCGCCCACCGCATTCTTGCCATCGGCAACGATGGCGGTGCTGCTTCTGACTGCGCCACCGGTACTGATGTCGAGTTTGCCATCGGTACCCGAACTATCCGCATCGGTATGATCGCCACCAACCAGCAAGGCGCCGGTGTCCCAAAGCGAGCCGGCACCGCCGATGGTGACCGAGCCGCTGGCGAAGCGACCGATGAGAGCGGACCCGCTCGACACGGTTGCGCCGGAATAGACCGAGAGCGCAGCGGCACTGCCTGAGCCGACGGTCAAACGCCCGCTGGTCGTCCACTGCGAACCGAGGCCGGAAACGGTTGCCGAACTGGAGCCGCCAGCGTTTCCGAAACCGATCGTCGCATTGTCGTTCGAAACGGACGCACCGGTCGATATGGCGATCGAACCGGTACCGTCGTGACCGACGATCAGGTCTCCATTGATCAGCCAGCTCGTTCCTGCGCCGGAAACGGATACGTAACCCGAACTGCCGGTGCCGTAACCGAGCGTGGCGTCACCGGTACTTGCTGTTGCGGCATCCGTCAGATCGAAAGAGCCTTGCCCGCCATAGCCGATATATAGCGGCTGGCCAGCGGAGAGCGTGAATGACGACTGGCCGCTCACGCTTATGCTGCCATTACTGCCCGCCGCCGAGCCGATATAGACCGGTCCGCCACCCCGATATTGGCCGCCGGCGCTGATCGCGAATGTTCCAGCGCCCTGGTCGCCGACGAGCAGGGCCCCGCCGTTTTGCCATTCAGCCGCGCCGCCGGTCAGATCGAGAACACCGTTCGCGCCGGCATGGGAGCCGATGGAACCAGATGTCGTTTGCAATGTACCGAGAACGGTCAATGTTCCCGCGCCATCAAGCCCGACGGTAAGGTCCGCGGTCGACGCCGAAGTTCCGGCAATGATTTCCGGGGTAAAGGCGCCGCCGTCGACGACGGCCGAACTGACGGAGCTTGGGACGGACGCGGCCGTCCAGTTGGCTGTGTTGTTCCAGTTGCTATCTGCCGAGCCGGTCCAGGACAATGGTGCCGCGCCGGCCACTGCCGGGCTGAGGCAGGCCGAAATCGGAACGAGAAAGGTCGAGATGCGCAAGGCGGCGCGGGCAGCAGCCAGCATTTAAATAGCTTCCTACAACGTGATGTTGCACAGTTGTAGAAACGACATTTATGGTTAACGTTCGGTAAATCTGGCGCTGATTTACTCCTTTCGCCGCAGCCCGGCACATGGTTTTTGCGTCACTTGATCGCCCGCAAGGATATCCGATCAGATTTGGTGCCCGACCTGTTCAGTCCCTGTTGGACCCGATTCGCCGACCGGTCGCTCCATCGAACAGGTGCAGCTTCCCTGTGTCGGGCTTGAGCGAAATGGTGTCGCCGGCACGAGACCCGATGCGCTCGCGCAAAGCCAGGACGATATTGTCGGAACCGATGCTCGCGACGATAAGTGTCTCGGCTCCCGTGGGCTCGACCACCACGACTTCGGCATCGATCCCGCCTTCCGCGACTGCGATGTTTTCCGGCCGGATGCCGTAGATCACCTCGGTTCCGCGTGTCACACCAAGCCCTTCCGGAAGTGGCAGGCGAGCACCCCCATCGGCGATGAATTCGACGGGGCCGTCTGAACTTACTTTGCCGCGGATGAGGTTCATGCCGGGAGATCCGATAAAACCGGCGACGAACAGGTTTGCCGGCCGATCATAGAGTTCGAGAGGCGAGCCGATCTGCTCGACATACCCATCCCGCATGACGACGATCCGATCGGCCATGGTCATGGCCTCGATCTGGTCATGGGTAACATAGATGGTGGTCGTGCGCAGGCGCTGGTGCAATTGTTTGATTTCAGAGCGCATCTGCACCCGCAGCTTTGCATCCAGATTAGACAGGGGTTCGTCGAACAGAAAGACCTGCGGCTGGCGCACGATCGCTCGGCCCATGGCAACGCGCTGGCGCTGGCCGCCGGAAAGATTGCGCGGATAGCGGTCGAGCAGGTTTTCCAGGCCGAGAATCTGGGCGGCCTCCCGTACCCGTCGCCTGATTTCTTCCTTGGGCGCCTTTGCCAGCCGGAGCGAAAAACCCATATTGGCCTCAACCGTCATATGGGGATAAAGCGCGTAGGATTGAAACACCATGGCGATATCGCGGCTTTTGGGCTCGACATCGTTGACCACGCGGCCGCCGATCGCAACATCGCCGCCGCTGATTTCCTCCAGTCCGGCAATCATGCGAAGAAGGGTCGACTTCCCGCAGCCGGAGGGGCCGACGAGAATGACAAATTCGCCATCCTCAATATCGATATCCACACCGTGCAGAACTTCGAAATGACCGTAGCTCTTGCGGACATTCGCCACGCTTACAGATGCCATAATGTTCTCCAGATAGAAACGCGTGTTGTTCGATCGCCGGCGCCATTGCGGATCTTCGGAGCCGGGCGGGCGTCGAATTGATCTATGCGATGGTTGCAGCAGAGTAGGGTGCCAAGGCCGCATCGATTGCGGCGATGCAAAGATCGCGCGCAGTGGGCGAAACCGTCCTGGCGACCACCGCCGGATAGAGCCGGCTCAGATACTGGCTGATGAGTGTCTCGGGAATGTCGCCATCGAGACGCGCAAACAGGGCTTCGACGGCCGCCGCCGCGCGCTTGTCCGGCCAATAATAGCGGATGCGGTCGCTATAGCTGAAGTGTCGCTGCAAGCGTTGCTCCTCGAGCGATCCGCCATAGTGCGAGTCCCAGTTGGCCGGATTTTCCAGCATGACGGTTTCCATGGTTGCGTAAATCGAACCCGGCAGGCTCCCGCCATGGAGGGCGGTTGCGATGGCGTCTAGGCCATAAAGCGCCTCGCGCAAGGCGAAGGTCAGGCCGGGGCCAACCTTGAGGATCGCAAATCCGCCATCCACAAGGGCGGCCAGCGCTTCGGCTGGCTGATAATCCGTGGAATGGGCCTCGAAGAGCAGGCCGGGCATGTCGCTGAGCGCTCCGATTAGGGATTGCGCCCGATCGGGCCGATAGATGGCGACATTGGCATTGCCGAACTCGACGCCGGGCTGCACGACAATGGCGATCACCCGCTCCAGCGCGGTCTCAATACCTGCTTTCGCGAAGGCTCTGCGATGGACCGCAAGCGTCTCCATTGCGGCCTGCGGCCGTGTGACCTCGAGCTCTTCGAGCGCATGCGTGGCGCCGCCCGGAGGCGGAACCTCAGTTCCGATGATATAGACAGGCGGCTTGCGACCGGAACGGACTGCCGCATCTTCGGCCACCCTGGCGAGCCTTGCGGCCCGCTGTGCGGTCACCTCGTCCGCCAAGGCAACCGGTTCGCCGACGCAGCCCATCGATGTGTCGAGGTGGATCTTGTCGAAGCCTGCCTCGACATAGGCTGCTATCATCGCTTCAGCCTTTGCCATTGCCGCCTCTGCGGGCAACTTCTTCCACGGGTTCGGCCCCAGATGGTCGCCGCCCAGGATGATGCGATCGGCGGGAAAGCCGACCGTCGAGGCGATATCTTCGACGAACTGCCGAAAGTCACGTGGCGTCATCCCGGTGTAGCCACCCTCCTGATTGACCTGATTGCAGGTCGCTTCGATCAGGACGACGGCCTCGTCCGAAAGCCCGCGCTTCAGAGCCGCTTCAATGACAAGGGGATGCGCGGAACATACCGACGTGATCCCGCGCGGCAATGTCTTGACGCGATCACCGAAAAGCCGCCTCAGCGCAACGTGGCGATTGTGTTCGATGGACGCTCTCATCCGAGCATCACGACTTTGGTCAGGTGGCGTGGGGAAACCGTATCGACGCCCTTGGATTGCGCTGCCCGCTCGCCAAGGATCTGCAGGGCAGGAAGCACGCAGAGGCTGGCGAGTGCCGGATCGCAATCGACAGGAAACTCCAGATCGCCGGGGCCGCCGAAACCGATGACTGTCGCACCCTTCTGCCGCAACTCGGCGACCAGTAGTGCCTCCACATCCTTCTGATCGGCGCTGTAAAGCATGATAACGGCCGTCTTGTCGTCGACAAGGCTGATCGGCCCGTGACGATATTCGAGCGGGTGAAAGCCCTGCGTCATGCTTTGGCTCATTTCCATGAGCTTCAACGCGCCCTCGAGAGCAATGCCGTAAAGCGAGCCGCTGCCGAGGAAGACGAAATGTGAACGCCCCGTGATAGCGCCGGGCAAAGTCTTGTCGAGCTGGTCGGCAAGGAGGCGTGCGGACTGGACGATCGCGGATGGTACCTCCATTCCGACCATCTGCATACCCAACAGCAGCATAAGGCTTGCCGAAACCGTCATGACGATCCCTTCGTCGCCATGGGTTTGAGCTTCGATCAGGCGATCGCAATTCTTGGCAAGCGAGCTCTCCGGCTCGACCGTAATGGCGGTGACGAAGACTCCGGCCTTGCGGCTTGCCTTCGCCGCAGCCACGGTTTCCGTCGTTTCGCCGCTGCGTGAAAGGGCGACTAGATGGGCCTTTTGCCAATGCGGCCAGAAGGCGGCCGGGCGGTTCAGCCATTCCGCACCGGGTACGGCAATCGCAGGATAGCCGGCGCGATTGGCATAGGTCGCAAGCGACAAAGCAAGATTGTAGGATGTGCCGCAGCCCAGAAAAACCGTCAGTTCGGCATCGTGCGGGGCGGAGATTGATCCGATTGCCTTTTCCCAGAAGGGGAATTGCTCGAAGATCACCTTTTCCGTCGTGTTCATGCTAGCTCCGATTTACTTGACCGATCCGGCCAGCAGACCGCTGACGAGGTATCGATTGAGAAAGATGACGACCAGGGCAGGAATGATGATGGCAATCGATCCGCTCGCCGTGATCAGCCCATAGTCGATGAAATTCTTGGTGACGAATTCCGGGATCAGCACCGTCAATGGCTTCGTCGCCTGCGGCGAGAAGATAAGCGGGACGAGATACTGCCCCCACGCACCAAGAAAGGTCAGGATCGCCGCTGCCGTAAGCCCCGGACCAGCAAGCGGCAGGACGATGTTGAAGAAGATGTAGAGCCTGCCGGCGCCATCGAGCTGGGCCGCTTCTTCAAGCGCGATCGGCAGCGCTTCAAAGACGCTGCGCAGCAGCCAGAGAGATAGAGGCAGATAGGCCGAGACATAGATCAGCGCCACGCCGACATAGGTGTCGACCAAATGGAGGCTGATCATGATCCGGTAAAGCGGGATCAGGACTGCATAGCCGGGAATTGCAAGCGTCGCCACAACTGCGGCAAACAGGAAGCCTCGGCCGGGAAACCGGATGCGTGTGAAGGCGTAGGCACCGAGCGCCGAGATGGCGACGCAAAGCAGCGTGGCTGCAACCGACGTCACGATGCTGTTGATGAGCGCAGCACGAAACTGCGACCAGACCTGAACCCCGCCAATTCGGGCAATGTCGATGCCGAACAGGCGTGAGAAGTGATCGAGCGTGAAATGCTGCGGGAAGAAATGGATCGGGCGCGCCGAGAAATCCTCGGTTGGCGTCACCGAGCTTGCAAGCGTCCAGTAGATCGGACCCAGCGACCAGATCAGGAGGGCCACGACACCGGCCCCGATCAGCAAACGATATGAGAGGCTCTGTTTCATCAGTCAAACCGGGTGTTGCGATAGACGCGCAGGACGTAGACGAGCGAGACAAGCAGCGAGACCAGGGTGATCACGAGCGAGAGCGCCATGCCGTAGGAAAATCGCAGGTTCTGGAATGTCTCGAGATAGATCTGTACCAGAACTGGCCTTGTCTCGAGGCTGGAGCCGGCCAAGACCCAGGCTTCGTCGAAGAGGTTGAAAGCATTGACGGTCGCATTGGTCATGGCGACTGCAATCGCGCTGCGCACCAGCGGAAGCGTGACCAGGGCGAACATCTGCGTGCGCGTCGCGCCATCTATTCTCGCCGCCTCGTAGAGATGGGTGGGAATGCTCTGCATGGCCGCGAGCACGATGACGACGGTCAATGGCATCATGCGCCAGACGTGAACCACCGTTACCGCGATGATGGCACTCGTGCGGTCGTTGAACCAGACGTGGTTGTCGAAGGGCAGCCCTGCCGCCGAGAGAATGCCGTTCAGCAGTCCCGCGCCGGGCTGATAGATCCAAAGCCAGATCACCGCATTGACGACACCCGGCAACGCCCAGGGCAGGACGACGGCTGCGAGCAGCCATTGCCGACCGACCTTGACCTGATTGATGAGGGCAGCGGCAAGGACGCCGAACACCGTCTCAGCCACAACGGCCAGAACAACGTAAAGAAGCGTGTTGACCCAGGTTGTTGCCAACTGCCCGTCGGAGAACATGCGGGTGTAGTTCTCCAGCCCGATAAAGGGCGTTCCCGCCTGCATCGGATTGATCCTGTGGAGGCTATCCCAGACGGTTCGGCCGATCGGATAAAAGACGAGGGCGGCCATCGTGATCAGGATCGGGGAAACAAGCAGTATCCCGAGCATGGTGTCGGCTTTTACGCCGGCACCACGTCTGATCCTGCCACCGGCAGAAATTGCTAGTGTCATTGCGCCGACGCCTGCTTTGCTGCATCCGCAATGCTCTGCATGGCCTGATCGACGGTGACCTGACCCTTGGCCGCGCTATTAATCGCGGTATTCACGGCGCTCGAGAATTCAGGGTACCAGGGCGGCGTGCCCTGTGGGAACAACGGCTCGACCGTCTTTGATTGCGCGACAAGCGCGTCACCGCTTTGCAGCTGACCAGAGGTGTTCAGCTCGGCAAGCGCAGAGGTTCGGGTCGGCAAGGCGCCATTGGCGGCATTCTTCTTTTGGAACTCCTTGCTGGTGAACCATTTGACGAAGGCGATGGCCGCTTCCTTGTTTTGCGAAACGCGGGGGATGGCGAGCGCCTCCGGAAGACCGAAGCTACGGGTTTCGCCGCTTTCAGTCGGCACCAGGATCGCATCGACCTGGCCTGCCACTTTCGATTGCTTGGGATCGTTCATCTGGCCGATGCGGCCGGGCTCGCCCGAAATCATGATGCTGGTGACGCCCTGGGCGAACATGCTCTCGTTGATCTGGCTGTCCTTGAGATTGGTGGAGGCCGGGTCGACCAATCCTTCCTTCAGCAGCATCAACTCGAAGGCAAGCGCCTTGTAGCCGGCGGAATCCTTCGAGACGAAGAGGGGTTTGAAGTCCTTGTCGAACAGCTCGCCGCCGAACGCCTTCGTCAGCAGATACCAGCTCGTCGAAGCGCCCTCGGTCGGGGAGAGCGGCAAGCCGATCGGATAGGTCGCGATCTTCTTTTCCTTGATCTGCTTGGCCGCCGCAACCAGTTCGTCCAACGTCTTCGGCATCTTGGTAATACCGGCATCGGCAAAATGCTTCTTGTTGATCAGCATGACGCGAAAGTCGTTTGTGTAGGGCACGCCAAGCAGATTGCCGTTGACGGTGAAGATTTTGGAGACGCCGATATCCTTGACCGTATCAGCATCGATCACGTCGTTGAGCGGCAGGTACCAGTCGGCGGCGCTGAACTGGCCGGTCCAGGACCAGTCGAACTCGGTGACATCCGCAGGTGCGGCACCCGCGATCAGCGAGGTGACGAGCTTCGGGCGGATATCGTCCCAGGAGAGGGTCTGCATGTTGACATGGATGCCGGTTGCGGCTTCGAAATCGCCGGCAATATAAGCAGCCTGCGGCGAGGGCATGAGCACCGTGATCGTTTGGCCGGCGAGAGGCTTGGCATCCTGAGCGGCAGCCGGAACGGCGGTGATCAATGCCGCCAAGGCGACGAATGGCAAAGTAATTTTACGCATGTTCCCTTCTTTCCTTGTTATTGAGGTCTGCTTCACTTGAATGCACCGGCGCGGTCACGACCGTGGCGGCAATTTGCCTGATCCAGCCGTCATCAACCGGCCAATCGAGGAGTTGGGCGGCAGCCAAAAGGGCGCCGCCGATGGGTGGAAGCTTCGGTTCCGCCGCAGGGCGACCGATGCGCTGCTCGAGTGCGGCAAGCAGCGTGCTGCTCGCAAAGGTGCCCCCCGCATAGGTCCAGTCGGCGGTCCCATCGCAATGCGGCGATATCGCCTGGATATGTTTTGCAAGCTCGGCTGCAGCCTGCTCGATCAGTTGTTTGGCGCCAACGTCTCCATCTGCAGCAACGCGGTCGACGAGGACGGAAAGCCCGGCAATATCCGCACGCGGATTTTTGAGCTCACTCGCCCAGCCCCCAAGCGCATTGAGGGGATCTGAAGCGTCGAGACCGAGAAACGCGAAGATGGCCTTGGCCAGTGCGGTTGGCGCTGCGCGTCCGTCAAGACACTGGCTGACGAGACTAAGGGCGGCGCGTCCGATCCAATAGCTGCTGCCTTCATCGCCGATCACATCGCCCCATCCGCCGACACGGGCAGACAGGCCGGCGGCATTGCGCGCCCAGGCCATCGAGCCTGTGCCGGAGAGGATGAGAATTCCCGGCTGGCCGGCAAAGGCGCCGAAATGGGCTGCGTCGACATCGTTGAGAACAAGCTGCCGTGCCTTGGGAAAGCTACTCGCAATCGCCTCTCGCTGCTGTTCGGATAGCCGCTCGACTTCACCATAAGCGGGCAGGGCGGCGGCAATCGCTGCAAGCCGAGCTTCAGCCAGGAAGGGGTGCAGCGCGCGATTAAGCTCTCGCCGCCAGTTCGGATTGTCCATGGGGTTGACCCCGCCGCTGCGCGACATGCGCAAGACATTGCCTGCCCTATCTGCAAGGGCCACCAGAACCTTGCTGCCGCCGCCATCGATGCCAAGGATCAGGTCCTCGCTCATTCGGGCGCTCCCAGCTCCGCAATCGTCGTCTCGACAGCGAGATTGACAAGCTCGCTGAGCCAATGGGGCGGGAGCCCGGCATCGGTGATCACTTTCGCCGCATTCAACGGAGCGACCTTATAGGTCGCCATCGTGCCGAACTTGGAGGAATCGGCGAGCACGAAGCGGTGCGCCGAGCGGCTGAGCATGCATCTGTTCAGGCTCGCCTCGGCGCTATCGACGCTGTAGATGGCACCATCCGGGCTGATCGCGCTTGCGCCAAGGAAGAGCTGATCGAACCAGATCGACTCCAGCATGGCTTCGGCCTGCGGCCCGACGAGGGATGCGTTTTCGCTGCGCAACTGGCCGCCGAGCAGCACGACTTCCAGATTGGGAATGTTGAGGAATTCCTGAGCGACCGTGAGCCCATTGGTGAAGATACGCAGCGGCATCGGATTGATGCGGATGAGGCGCGCAAGCTGCAGGACGGTGGTGCCGGCATCGAGGAAGATCGCCGTTCGCGGCGTCAGCAGATCATAGGCTGCGGTCGCAATCGCGCGCTTGGCGGAGAGATGTCGCTTGGCCCGTTCCTGAAAGGCAAGCTCCACCGACGAACCCTCGGCGATCCTCGCGCCACCATGCACGCGATCGATCGCGCCTTCTCTCTCGAGAACCTGGAGGTCTCTGCGCACCGTTGCCAGCGAGGCGCCGATGGCGTCGGCAAGCGCCTGGATGGTCGAAAATCCATTCGCATAAAGATGGCTGCGAATAGCATCGAGACGATCGACTTTCACTCCCCCGGCCTGACTCAACGAAGGTTCCTCTTCAGCAATCGTTTCGATTTCGCTCAGACTTCCACTCAATACGATCAATGTCAATCACGAATCTGATTTATTTTGATCTTTTCGGAATGCCCTTGATCAGAAAGACAAAACGCGGGCCCTCTCTCGAGGGACCCGCGTTCTACAGTTGCTACCTCGGCGACGTGCCGAGATCAGTGATATGCCGGCAGCAGGTCACCATGTTGCGCGATCAGATCGTCCACAAGCGCCCAGATCTGGTCCGGGGACAATTCCGCCGAGGTGTGCGGATCGAGGAGTGCCGCTTGGTAGATGCGCTCACGTTTCCTCGTTAGCGCCGCCTCGACCGTCAACTCCTGAACCGAAACGCTCAGCCTCATCACGGCCGCAAGTTGTGAGGGTATGCGCCCGATGCGGATCGGCTGAATGCCGTTGTGATCGACGTGGCAGGGCACTTCGACGATGCATTCATCAGGCAGGTTCTGGATCAGCTCATCGTTCGGGACATTGCCGTAGATCAAGGCCGGTTTGCCGGTGACGGCGGCATGAATGATGCCCGCCGCATATTCGTTGCTGCGGCAGACGTCGATCGGCTTGCCACCTTCGAGACCGCGGCGCAATTCGTGCCACTCGGCAATCTGGTCCTCGCAACGGCGGATATATTCGTCCAGCGGGATGTTGAGCTGTTCGACCAGATCATCGCGTCCTTCCTTGATGTACCAGGAGGTATATTCTGAAAAATGCTCGCTCGATTCCGTGACGAAATGGCCAAGCCGCTTCAAGACGTCGAAACGAACTTTGTCGTCGGCGGGAATGCGTCCCCCATCCGCCAGAGACCGCAGACGCGGATAGAGATCTTCGCGACTGCCATCGGCATGCAGCTTTTCGTATTTGAGAAAGAAGGCGACATGGTTGATGCCGGCGGAAAGATAGTTGATATCGGCGATGCTTTCGCCAAGGCAAGCGGCAAGATGGCCAGCCGTGTGCTGGACGCTGTGGCAGAGGCCAACGGTTCGAATGCTCGGCGCGATCTCCTTGATCGCCCAGCAATTGATCGCCATCGGGTTGACGTATTGCATCAGCAAGGCATTGGGGCAGACCTCTTCCATGTCGCGGCAGATCGCCTCGAGGACGGGAATGGTGCGAAGCCCACGGAAGATTCCACCGATCCCGAGCGTATCGGCGATTGTCTGCCTCAAACCGTACTTTTTCGGAATTTCAAAGTCGGTCACGGTGGCTGGCTTGTAGCCGCCGACCTGCATCATCAGAATGACGAAATCCGATGCCTGCAACGCCTCCCGGCGATTGAGCGTCGCTTCGATCCTGACCTTGTCGAGATGAAGCGCCTCGCAGATTCGGCGAGCAACAATCTCGGATGTCTTCAGGCGATCGGGATCGATATCGAACAGGCTGATGACGAAGTCACCGCCGATCTCGGACGACAGCACGTCGCCTAGAATGTTTTGAGCAAAAACGGTGCTTCCGGCACCCACGAGGCAAATCTTCGGCATGGCTGGTTTCCTCTCAGCAATTCATGTCGAAGCAATCCCTCTTTCAAACAAGAATTTCTTCCTGTTATTTTGGTAATTATTCCGGGATTCGAGTGAGGCGGTGATCCATGGCAGAGAAGTTCGATCCGGAGCGTGAGACATTGGCGACCTCACAAGGCCGGTTTTGGGTGGAGCGCCATATCGCCAGCACCATGGCGAGTGCGCACTGGCACAATCACGTCGAACTGAACCTCCTTGCTGAGGGACGGATGACCTATCTCTTCAATGGCAAACAGGAATATGTCGAGGCCAATCGGCTCATCCTTTTTTGGGCGGCCATACCGCATCAAACCATTGAGGTGAGCGCCAACGCTTCACTCATCTGCATCTACCTGCCTCTCGCGGACTTTTTAGGCTTGTCGGTTGATCGTGACATCAGGCGTGCAGTCATGCAGGGCAAGTTTCTGAACAGCCCGCGTGTGGATATATCCGATGCGATGGCGGCGAAGCGCTGGGTGGAGGATTGGGATGGCGGCGACCCAGGGCGGCGGGAACTCGTCGCAGATGAGGTCAGGTTGAGGGTGCGTCGTATGATCCTCGACAGCAAGGCCGAAAGGAAGTCGTTGCCGGTCCTGTCGAATGCAGCCTCTTCAGGCTCGGCGGTACGCCATGCCGAAGCCCTCACGGACCTCATCAACGAGCATTTCGCCGAGCCGCTCAGTATGCCACGGCTTGCCGGGCTTGCAGGTATTCATCCCACCACCGCAAACAAGGCATTTCGGGATGTCCTCGGAATATCCGTGAACGAATACCTCACCCGCTATCGCATAGCCCGCGCCATGCAATTGCTTGCAGATACGGACATCTCAATTCTCAACATCGCTTACGATTGCGGCTTCGGGTCCAGCAGCCGTTTTTACGAGGCTTTCAAAAACCGTACCGGACAGACGCCGCTGGCTTTCCGCAGGATGTTCGGTGATCCAGGAGGCGTCGAATAGGCGGCTCAGGCTCGCCTTCATTCGTCACTGTGCGGTAGGATAGTACCAAGAATAACCGAAATGATAGCGGTCCGGTTCCTTGCCGTAGTAATAGGGAAGGGCGATATCCCGTTGATCGGGAAGTTGAATTGCCTTTCCGAACTTTGCTTCGAGCCACTGTTTCAACTCGTCCGGCATGGACGATTGGCTTCCGTCACGTTCGTTCCAGACGAGCAGGACAGGTCCTTTCCCAAGGGCCTGGGTGCTAAGGTCCGATGCCGGGTAAGCCGTGGAAACCACTGACGTGTCGGGCATGTTCACGCGTATATTGCCCGCCTTGTGCCATGTCGTGGTGACGATCGCCGAGGGCTGCTTTCCTTCCGCGGCAATGACCTTGTCCAGGAAGGTGCCATAGGGCGTATTCAGATGCTGATAGGAATGGAAGAAACACGCAAGGAGAATGTCGCCTGCGATGACCATGGGCAGCGCCACCATCATGACGATCGGAATATAGAGAAACTTTCTGATGTCCGTCTGGCTTTGTCGTCCGGCAGCGTCGAGCTTGAGGCAAAAATAGGCCGGCACGAGAAACAGGAACGGCAGGAGCCAGCGGTCGCGAAGCTCCGTGAGCGTCACGATGAATATCAGGGCGAGCAGGATGATCGCGGTGCTCGCAAGGATCCTCGCGATGAAATCGCTCCATTCGCTTCTCGCGCGCAACGATCGCAGGAAGGATTGACGGAAGACGAGAAGGAAGATCACCGTTGTCGGTACGATGATTTCTACCGTCGTCTTGATCAGATCGGCAATTCCGTGGGCAATGTCGGAGAACTTTCCGCCGGCCCCTTGTTCCGCCATGGTGTTGACCGTCGACGTCAGGACGAGATCCATGTTGGAAATCATCCAGGCCGCGTGCGGCAGGACCACCAGAACGGCAAGCGAAAGCGTTAGCAGAAGCCGGGGATCGAAAAGCCGCTTGCGGCCCTCGGGATGACAGAAGGTTGCGACAAGGACGCTCAGGATGACGAGCGCGAAGTTGTATTTCGTCAGCATCCCGAGCCCGGCCCATAGGCCAATCATGGCGTAGGAAAAGAGGCTGGGCCGGCGAATCGTCGAAACGACGAAATAGATGAACACGACCACCGCGAGCAGCGTCAGTACGGTGTGTGTGAGATCTCTCTGCGCCTGCCAGAACATCTGCGGCATCGTGAAAAGAGAGAGCACGCCGATCGCCGCCAGCCGCTTGTCAACCACAAGCAGGCGCAGCAGCTTGTGATAGGTAATGTAGACGCAAAAGAGCATCAGGTTCTTGACGATGACGAACGACGCTACGCTTGTGCCGAAAATCTCGAAAACGCCGTATTGAAGCCAGTTATAGAGGGGCGGCTGCGCGTCATATCCCCAGGCAAGCCATTGTGAGACGACGAATTGCTGGGCTTCATCGATCCGAAGCGAGTCGGAAATGGCGATGCGGATAATCGTCTGTACCAGGAAATATGCCGCCAGGGCCCAGGATACCCAACGGAAGTCGGAGGTCGCGCCAAGGCTGCCGGTCGACGCATCGTCTTCCAATACAGCGGCAAAGCTGCCATTCCCCAGAGGTTTCATCCCGATCTCCGTGCCTGTGCCAATGGCGTCATGTTGGCGCAATGTCACAGATATAACGCGCGCGCAACGGCTTCCGGCATAATTCTGGACGTTGCTGTGCGGTCTTTTGCCGCCGCGCGCGGCAATCCGCGCGGGCGCTCGTGCCGGCAGGGAGGCCCGGTTTCCGGGCTCGCCGGCGAAAAAGCCCTAGACGACGACGATTCCCTTGTGCTTGGCCTTGTGTTCGGGCTCGACATGGATCGTGACGATCGCTCCCGATATGGCCTTTCGCAGCGCATCCTCGATCTTGTCGCAGATGTCATGGGATTGGCCGACGCTCATCTCGGCTGACACGACCAGATGGAAGTCGATAAAGGTCGCTTTCCCGGCATGGCGCGTCCTCAACGCATGTGCCTCGATGGCGTCGTCCGCGTTGAGCGAGATGATTTCCTTGATCCGTGCCAGCTCCTCGGGAGGGGCCGCCTCATCAAGCAATCCGCTTGCGCTCTCTTTGAGGACACCCCAGCCGCTCCAAAGGACATGAACTGCCACTAGGGCGGCAATCGCGGCATCGAGCTGTGTGATGCCGGTCAGAATAACCAGAACCACGCCCACGACGACGCCAACGGAGGTGACGACATCGGCCATCAGATGCTTGCCATCCGCCACGAGCGACGCCGAGCGCTGGACGCGTCCCTGTCGAATGAGAAGGCTTGCCCATGCGACATTGATGATCGTGGCGACCGAGCTGACGGCAAGGCCGGTCCACGCCGCGTCGATCGGTTTGGGATGGAGGAAACCCATATAGGCTTCGTGCATGATCGCGAGAGCCGCGACCACAATCAGCGAGCCCACCAGAACGGCCGACAGATACTCGGCCTTGTGGTGGCCGTAAGGGTGCTCCTCATCGGGTGGCTGGGACGCGATCTTGACCGACAGGATAACGGCCAAAGCCGACACCACGTTGATGATGCTTTCAAGCGCGTCCGACAAAAGCGCGACACTTCCGGTGATCCAATAGGCGGCATATTTAATCGCCAGGACCGCAAGGCTGATAAAGAAACTTCCAAGTGCGATTTTTAAAGATCGTTCCATGTCGGTCCTGGTCCCGTGAGCGGTTGGCGAGCCTGTCTTACCGGCGCCAAACCCGTCGTTTGAAATAATGAAGTGACATGGCTGCCGAGACAATCGCCTCGAGGGCGGGTGGTGCCCGCCATGCCCGGAAATCTCTCTTG
Organism: Rhizobium sp. NPDC092011; assembly: GCF_044756305.1. Taxonomy (NCBI): domain Bacteria; kingdom Pseudomonadati; phylum Pseudomonadota; class Alphaproteobacteria; order Hyphomicrobiales; family Rhizobiaceae; genus Rhizobium; species Rhizobium sp. NPDC092011. Next base: position 84,549 of record NZ_JBIVSO010000008.1, on the reverse strand, counting down.
CGTATCAACCAAGCAGATGCTCATGGAGAATGGAGCTCCCAAGCCCGATAAGCGCCAGGCCCGCGACTGCTTCGGCAATTCGGCCGAAGCGAGCGCCGATAAGCCGGCCGATCAGCATGCCGCCCGACGACATGAGAAATGTCGCGGCACCGATTGCCATGGCGATAATGACGATATTAACCTGAAGGAAGGCGAGCGAGACGCCGACGGCCATTGCGTCGAGACTTGTGCCGATTGCCGTTGCCATCAGCACGGCAAACGACATGGCGGGGCGATTATCGCCCTTTTCTTCTTCCGAGCCGCGGATAGCTGCATAAAGCATATTTGCCCCGACCGCACCCAGCAGGCCGAACGCGATCCAATGGTCGACAGCACTGATATATTGGGCGGCGGCGATACCTGCCGCCCAGCCGATGATGGGCGTGATCGCCTCCACGATGCCGAATACAACGCCCGTTCGGATGGTTTCGATGAGGCGAGGGCGGCCTAGCGCGGCACCACGGCCAACCGATACCGCAAACGCATCCATGGACATGCTGAAGGCCAGCACGACGACTGCAAAGAACGACATTTGAACAACCTTGCGGACACAGGAAACCGGGTATCCTCCGCCCTGTCCGAGCCAGGCGGGGTTCACCACGGTCTTGCCGAGTCGATCTTTCGACTGAACGCGCCACGTGCGCAGCGCACGAGCATGTTGACACGTTCCCGCCGGGCCGGCGGTGGCTACTCCCCGATAGGCGCAGCAGGTAGTGCATCGATCTTTGCGTGTCAACCAAAGCCAATGAAATAAAATGTGAAATTACTGTTATATAACAACAATTTGTTGGGCGTTTCTCAGTTGCAATTGCACATGCAAATCAGTCGCAAAAACTCCAGGCCTCCTTCGGCTTTTGGGCGGACAAGCGCAGTCGACGACGGAGCTGCCGATGTCGAGCTGCGCGTGGCTCTTTGCTGAAACGCGGAAAGGAATTTGCTCTTATTCCGCGACGGCGGCTATCCGAGCAGACGCTTTCTGAGCCGCTCGATCGCTGCGGGTCGGAGGCCTGCCCAGACGAGATAATCCGCCGCTGAACGATATTCGGTCTCGATGAAATCGATTGTCGCAGCCATCGTCCCCGGCTCGCAGGCAAGCAGCGGGCGGAATTTCTCGATGTCGCCACCCTGCGCCACCGCATTGGCCAGGATGTCGTCGATCATGGGCGCAATCATCGGGCCTGTCAGTGCATAATCCTCGAGAATGGTTGCCGTGTCGACGCCGGCGGTCGCAAGCAGCAGCGCTGCGATAATGCCGGTTCGGTCCTTTCCGGCCGTGCAATGGAAAAGCACGACACCATCATCGTCCGCCTCGGCGATCAGCGACAGCACTTCGCCTATCGCCTGGCGGCGCTCCCGCAGGGCGCGAATATAAAGATCGAGCAGGGTGTCCGTATCAGGCCCGTAGGTCGGGGCCAAGGCATCGAAGAGCGAGATATTGTGATAGCGCACCGCCTCGTTGCGGCCGAAGGGATTGGGTTGGTGTTCAAGCTCCGTGGCATTGCGCAGGTCGATCACGACGTGCACGCCCTCGGCGACGAGGGATGCCATGCCCTCTTCATCGAGACGATGCAGACCGTCGGCGCGCAGGACACGGCGCCAGAGCGTGGTTGTGAGGCCGGCGGAGTAGCCGCCAAGATCGCGAACGTTATAGGTGCCCTTAATGGGCAAGTGACGCATGGCTTTGGTGTCCATCACCGTATTCCCGATTTCATGAAGGAGGAAACGACCTGTCGCTGCAGGACGATATAGAGGAGGAAAATTGGAAGGCTAGCCATCGTGGCGGCGGCCATCAGCGGTCCCCAAAGCGTGCCTTCCGAGGTCATGAACATCTGGATGCCGATCTGGATGACGCTATTTTCCGGCGTCCGAGACAGAAGAAGCGGCCAGAAATACTCGTTCCAGGTTGAAATGAAGATCAGGATAGCGAGCGAGGCGATCGTGCCGCGCAGATTGGGCGTGATCACCTCCCAGAGGGTGCGCCAACTGCCGGCACCATCCATGCGGGCGGCCTCCAACACCTCTCTTGGAAAGCTGCGCATGGTCTGCAGCAACAGCAATATGGCAAGGGCCGAGGCGAAATGCGGCAGGATCAGAGCGGTGACGCTATCGAGCAGGCCAAGGTTGGCGACGATCAGGTAGTTCGGGATCATCACCACCTGCAACGGCACAAGCCACGTCAACGCAACGAGAATATGGACGATCCGGTCGCCGGGGAAGCGCCAACGCGCGAAGGCATAGGCCGCGAGCAAGCCTGTGAGTAGCTGTATGACGGTAACCACGACCGACACTATCAGTGTATTGACCAGCATCCGGCCGATCGGGATCGCATTGAGTGCGTAGATGTAGTTGTCGAGCGAAGCCGTGGTCGGCCAAATGCTCTTCTCAAAGACGCGGTTTGCCGGCCGCAGCGATGTTACGATCATCCAATAGACGGGAAAGAGGCAGAAGAACGATAGGACCACCATGACCACATGGCCGGCGGTCTTTTCGATCCCGAGGATGGCGTTACCGCGCCGAGGCGGTCGTGCGGAGGCATCAGTTGTCATAGAAGGAAAACCTGTCGATCAGCCGGAACAGAACGTAGGCCAGCACGCCAAAGCCGATGAAGAGGACGACGGCGGCCGCCGAACTCCAGCCGACCGAAAGGCTGGAGAAACCGAAATCCCAAAGGAGATAATAGATATTCGTCGTTGCCCCGAGCGGACCGCCGCCGGTAAGCACATTGATGTAGGAAAAGCTCCATTGTGCGCCGAGCAGGATGGTCATCATCACCAGAAACAATACGGTAGAACTGAGGAGCGGCAGCCTGATGTCGCGAACGATGTCCCAGCGACTGGCGCCGTCCATGCGCGCGGCTTCGATCAGGGACGGGTTGATATTGGCATTGGCGGCCGAGAGGATCAGCGTCGAAAAGCCGATCAGCTTCCATCCGGTCAGCACCGTGATCGTCCAGATGGCGATCTTCGGGTCCTGCAGGAAGCGCGGCGCCAGAATTCCCATCGATTTCAGGGTGATGGCGACCATGCCGTGGCCTGGGTCGAGCAACCACCGCCACAACACAGCGGCAACGACGGGAGCCACGATCATCGGTACGAAGATCACTGCGCGATAGATGTTTCGCGCGCGCGCCGGCAGGTCGGCTGTGAAGATGGCAATCGCCAGCGGCAAGAGAACAGCGAGCGGCAAGAGACCAACGACATAGATCCCGGTGTTGCGCAATGCCTGCCAAAACTTCGGAAGCGAGAAGATGTTGACGTAATTGGTCCAGCCGACGAACGTCATCGGCGAGGTCGCCAGCATGTTCCATTCGTAAAAGCTCAGCCGAAAGGCGTCGATCAGCGGCCAGTAGATCCAAAGGAGAAAGGTGGCGATGGCCGGCGACAGATAGAGCCACGGGAGATAGCCGGATTTTCGAGACCCACGGCGCGGCCTGGCGGATGCGACCGATGATGCGGTGGAGGCGGTGATCGTGGTCATGGTGCGCTTGCCTGCCCCTTCTCTCATGACGCGTCGGTGCAAGTTCCGGAATATCGTGCGGTTTTGCGGCACCTCCTCCCGCCATCGGTCGGGAGGAGGTTATTGTCAGTTCAATTGGTGCGCGCCGGCATCAGCGCCTGAGCGGTATCCTGCGCCGTCTTCATTGCGTCTGCCGGGTCGCCGCCACCGAACACTGCCTGTTCGGCGCCGTCCATCATCGCCTTGGCGATCTGACGATAGTTTGGACCGGGGAACGACTCCCAGGGCTCCAGCACGTCCAGCTGCTTCAGATTGGGCTGGACAAGAGGATGTTCCTTCACCCAATTGCCGAGATATTGCGGATCGTTGACGATATCGGTGCGCAACGGCAGATAGCCGATTTCCGACGTAATGACCGTATAGGCATGCTTGGATGTCATGAACTTCATGAGTTCCCAGGCGGCCCGTTGCTTGAGCGGATCGGCACTCATGATGACAAGCGCGCTACCGGAATTGTTGGGGCGTACCGGCTTCTCTGCGAAGCGCGGCATCGTCGTGGCGCGCAGATCGAAATTGCCGGTAGCGCCCTTCACCAGATAGGCCTGGATGGCAGAGGTCTGCAGATACATGCCGACCGTTCCGGCCGCCATTCCGTCCATTGCGGCATTGATATCCAGGTTGGAATAGACGCCGGCTGCGTAGAGATCGTGCAGCATCGATACGGCTTCGACAGCGGCCGGTTCGGCGAAGGTCAGCTTTTTGCGATCCGCTGAAAGAACATCGCCGTTGTTGGAACGGATCAACCCCTGAAACAGCCAGTCGCCCGCGGATGGTCCGAAAATGCCGGTGGCAAGGCCATCCTGTCCCGTCTTGTCGACGATTGCCTTGGCCGCAACCTTCACCTCGGCCCAGGTCTGGGGCGGCTGGTCGGGATCGAGGCCGGCCTTGCGGAAGAGGTCGGCATTGTAAAACAGCACCGGCGTCGAGAAGGTATAGGCAAGTCCGTAGGTCTTGCCGTTATAGACGCCCAGTTTCAAGCCCTTCGGCGACATGCCTTCGAAATGCGACGACAGCTCTCCGGCAGGTACCGTATCCTCAAGGGCAACTGCTCCGAGATTGTTGACGAAGAAGTCGAGGTCGGAAAATACCATCTGGGCGATATCCGGCCCGTGCCCGGCGGCAACGTCCGCCTGGATGCGCGTGCTGATGTCGGAAGACGGTACGCCAATGCCGTTGACCTTGATGTTCGGATTGGCGGCTTCGAATTCTGCGATCAGGCGCTTGGTGGCGGCTGCGCCGTTCCCTGTGGAGGCGAGGTTGTAGTTGTAATAGTTGATGGTGACGGGTGTATCGACCCTGGCCGGGATCTGGCCTGCGAACGCCGCCGATGCGAGCGTCGCCAAGGCAAAGCCGGCGCCGATAAACGATCTGCGTTTCATTCTGGAGACCTCCCCGGTCATTCGGCGGCCGCGAGCGCTGCCTGTTCTTCGTACCGTTTGATGAGTTCGCCCATGTCGGCGAAGGTGAAACTATGCAGTTCACGTCGTTCGGAGGGCTGCGGCACGAAGGAAACCGTCAGGCCGGAAGGGCGCACGGTGCCGATTGCGAACGAGGCGCCCGACAGCATGCGTACACCCTCATGCAGATAAAGCACGTCGGTTGCCGCGTGTTGGCCGACGCCGACAATCACCGGAATTCCGTGCCAGTTGCTGACGCGATCGAAGTGGATATGGCCTGAAAGAATGCCGATGACATTGCGGCCCTCAAGCAGGACGCGCAGCTTTTCCGTGCCGGCGATTGCCAATGCTTCCCATTCAAGGTCCGGATTGGCGTCAAGCGCCGGGGCGTGATGCATGACCAGCAGCTTCGGCAGGTCGGGATGGTTGGCAAGTTCGGCCTCGAGCCATGCAAATTGTGAGGCTTCGAAGCTCCCGCCGATCTTGAACGGATGGCTGGAGTCCATGACGACGATATGGATGCCGTCGATGACTGCAGCGTGGTCGTAGGGCGCGCTGAAGTCTTCAATGCGGTCGGTCATCGACTTGTAGAAACCGTCCCGCTTGTCATGGTTTCCGAGCGCGTAGAGGACGGGAATGCCGAGATCGGCTTCACGCATGATGCGCTTCAGTTCCTCATAGGAGCCGACATCGCCGCGATTGGTCAGGTCTCCGCTCGCAATGATGAAACTCGGGGTCGGCTCCACCTTTTTGACATCGGCAAGGATGGCGACCAACGTCTTCGATGTGTCGGAGTAAAGATGGTCGTCGGTTACGGTCGGGTCGGAGATATGCAGGTCGGTGAGGTGAATGAAGGTCGTGTGGGCCGTCATGACGTCGGTTCCTGTGCGTGGTGCGCTTTCCGGCAGATGCCTTGCAAAGGCGCTTGCTTGTGTGACGACACATCGATACACAGGCGACATGACAGGTGAATGAAGGTTCATTCAGAATGGAACTAGATCCAGCTCGACGCGAGCGTATCCTCGATGCCGCCGCGAAACTGATCGTCGCAAACGGTCTGCAATGCTCCATGGCGGCGATCGCCGAAGCCGCCGGCGTGGCAACCGGCTCCATCTACAATTACTTCAAATCGAAGGACGATCTCATTCGCGGGGTCTATGCGCAGTTGACCTCGACTGTGGCCGCGCATCTTGTCCGATCATCCACCGAGCAGGCCGCCCCCCGCGAGCAGATCATCCGCTATATTTACGACTACATCGACTTCATCTGGCAGGATCGCCAGCGGGCCCTCCTGTTCGAATATCTCTCCAACGTACCGCTGATTTCGGGCGAGGAAATGAGTGCGATTTTCGGTGAGGTAACACGGTATTCCGTTGGTCTGATGGCTGCGGGCAAAGCCGCCGGCCTGCTGCAGGACCTCCCGCCTTCGACGATGTCCGGCTATATCGGCGGCGGCATCCGCAACACGTTGAAGTGGCGCCGTTTCAATCCTGCGCCGCTGTCGGATGATGAGCGCGACGCGATCGCGCTCATGTCGTGGAACGCGATCGCCGTCTTTCCGGCAAGCGCGATAACGGCTACGAGTCAGGATTGAAAGAAGACCCAGCTGCCTGCATCTCAGGTTGCCCGATAAAGCAGCTGGGTCGGCCGATCGCCGGCCGTTATTTCACCGCGGCGTTGCCGCCATCCGCGAAGAGGGCGGATCCGGTAACGAAGCTGGCCATGGGACTGGCGAGGAAAAGGGCCGCAGAGGCAATTTCCTCGGGTCGAGCGATCCGCTTCATTGCATGCAGTCCGGCGGCCCAGTCTTTCTGGCTTTGATCACCCGCCATGTCAGTGTCCACACCACCGGGCAGAAGCGCGTTGGCGCGAATGCCCTGCGCGGAGTAGTCGGCGGTAATTCCCTTCACCAGCCCCATCAATCCGGCTTTCGAGGCGCCATAGGCGGCCATGCCGGGAATGCCGACGCTCGTGCCGACGAAAGTGGAGGTGAAGACGATCGAACCGCCGCCGCGGGAGAGCATCGCCGGAATCTGGCTGCGCGCGCCGAGATAGGCAGAGGTCAGGTTGGTGGTCAGTGTATGCTGCCAATCCTCCGGCGAAAGCTCGGCAAGCGGCTTCATTGCGCCGACCGTGCCGGCATTGTTGACGGCGATGTCGAGGCCGCCGAATTCGCTCACGGCAGCGGCGACGGCCCGTTCATGGGTATCGGGCACGCCCACATCGCCGACGACGATGATCGCCCTGCCGCCCTTCGTGCGGATTGCCTCCGCTACCTCCTCAAGCTGAGCCGGGCGCCGCGCAGTCAAAACCATTGCCGCGCCTTGCTCGGCAAACATCAACGCGACCGCGCGGCCGATGCCCAAAGATGCGCCGGTCACGATCGCGACCTTGTGTTCCAGTAGAGCCATATGTCGGAATCCTTTTGTTGTCGTTCCGGGTCGCACCCTATTCAGCTCGGTTTCGGTAGCCACCCGCTTCTTGCGGCAAGAGAAAAAACCGTGTCGATTTCGTTTAGCGACAGCCAATCCGCGCAGAGATGCCGACACTCGGCCAGCCACCTCCGCCGAACCGCGATATGTCCGGCGCTGCCGTTGGCGATCAGAGATATGCGGATTGTCGGCCCTGTTCCGGGCTTCGCCGAGCCGGGACTTCAGCTTCAAAACACCGACGCCAAGGCGGGGCAAAACCCTGCAAAAAGCCAGCAATGGCAGGGATTTCAGGCGAAAGGCGGCTCGTGGCACGATCTCGTCTTGCAAAGACCGCAAGTCACGGTTATGTCGCAATGACAGACCGAAGCCCTGCGCGCCTCCAATCCCAACTGATCCCTCGTCAATTTCAATGCGTCAGTGAGCACATACCCGGACAAGATGGTTAAACAGACAAAACCCTTCATTCTCGAAATCAAGAGCTCCCGTCGAACCAAAGCGCAACCGATCGAACAGAAGAGATCGATCTGGGGCGCATTCGCTTCCGAGCTTAAGCAGGATCTAGCGGAAGGGGAGGTGTCGTCAGTTGACAAAGCCCCGAGCGAACACTGTCCTGAGCCGATGGATGTGGGCCTGGCTGCGGCTATCGAGCACGAAGAAATGCAGGATCTGCCGCCCGCATCCGGCTTCATCGAGAAATGGGCTGCAAAAAGAGCGGAAAAGCCGAAGGCTGGTGCAGCCGATATCGTTGCGGCATTCCTTTCGCGGATCGAGAGACAAAGGGAATTGCTCGCGGAATTCGAGGCGGACCCTGCCGGCTTCACGAACTGGCGTTCGGCCTGGTTTCGCAAGGTCGCTGGCGGCTTCGGCGTCAGCATCGGCCACGATCGGATCGATGCGGGCAATGGACTGCGTTATATCGTTGTCGACAGCCTTCGCGATGTCCACGAGTTTCTCGATGATCTCGGCCAGCATGTTCAAACGGACCACAAGTTCCAGCGCGCCTTGAAAGAGAACCGCAAGCTCCGTTCCGACCGCCGGACTGGCGCCTCCGCATTATAATTGACGATTGTCGGTTGGGTACAAGAACGGGTTGATTTCGTATCCTTGGCGGCCCGGCCGTTCTCGTCCAGTCAATGTTGCAGCGGACCGTCATCTTCACTTTGACTTATCGCTCTCGTTCTAACCGAGACAGGCGCCTATTGAGGCCAGTTCTCCAGAGTTCGGACAAACTCAGTCAACCAGGAATTTGTCTGGTGCCCATCGAGCGAACGGTGGTCGATCGTTAGGGACACATAGGCCATCGGTCGGATCTGGATCGCGTCGACCCCATCGAGCTCCCGGACGACAACGCGTTTTTCCAGCTTGCCGACCCCAAGAATGGCAGACTGCGGCTGGTTGATGATGATGGGGGACGCCAGCAGCGACCCCGAGATCCCATGATTGGAAATCGTGAAGGTTCCGCCCTTCATCTCCTCGCCCTTAAGGGTATTGGATCGCGCCCGGTTTGTCAGATCCTGCAGCCGGTCTGCAATTTTCTCGAGCGATAAAGTCTGCGCTTGCCGGATGACCGGGGCCACCAAGCCTTTCTCGCCCAGCGCGATTCCAACGCCGATATTGACGTCCTCGAAGATCTCGAGGCTTTCATCATGCCACTGGCTGTTTACCTCGGGCACCACTTTCATGGCCGCCACGGACGCCGCCAGGAAATAGGCAGTGTATGAGAGGTTTATGCCCTGGGCTTTCAACCGCTCCTTATGGATCTCGCGATGACGCATGATCGCCGTGAAATCTGCCTCGAAGACCGCTGTGACTTGTGGGGCGGTTGCCAGGGATTGAGCCATGTGTTTTGCGATCGAAAGACGCATGGTGGAATGCGGCAGGATCCGGGAGCGACCCTCCATCGACACCGACGAGACTGGAGATTCCAGCGGCACCTTGCCATGTTCTACGGAACCGGGGTGAGATAGCGGCGGGGAGGCTGTGGACGTATCGCTTTCGCGCGCATGCTCCATGTCGGCGCGTGTCACGCGCCCATCCTTGCCGCTGCCCGTGAGCGTGGCCGGATCGATCCCATATTCCCTCGCGGCCTTGCGCACCGCAGGTGAATAATGTGTCTTGGCGCGTGTTGCCGCATCGCTGTGCACCTGCGTCGGAGCAATCATCGCTTCGACCGCAACACCGTTGGCGGGGACGATCATGCGCCCAAGCGTCGCTCCGGGTGTCGCGTCGTCACCATCCGTCATGGCGATTTCGCTCAGGATACCGTCGCAAGGCGCCGCTATCTCCTGCGTCACCTTATCGGTTTCAAGTTCGACAAGCGCATCCCCTTCTTTGACATGATCGCCGATCTGCTTCAGCCAATTGCGGACAACCGCCTTCGTGCCTTCCTGCTCGATGGGAGCAGTGATTTCGATCGAGTTGGCCATACTCAAAACTCCAGCAGTTCGGCAATGCGTTTGGTGATCCGTTCCGTCGACGGCACGGCCCAATCGAGGAGAACGGGATTATGCGGGCTTGGAATATCCGGCATGGTGAGGCGAGAGACCGGGGCGTCGAGATCCATGAAGGCCTTGTCGGCAACGACGGCGGAAATTTCCGCGCCAAATCCACCGGTTTCGAGGTCTTCGTGGACGATGAGGCATCGATGGGTCTTGGCGACCGAGACGAGCACTGCCTCCTGGTCCCAGGGCATCAATGTTCTTAGATCGATGATATCGGCCGAGATACCTTCGGCAGCCTCCTCGCATCGCTGCACCATGGCGCCCCAGGTCACGATGGTAATGTCATTGCCGGTGCGGGTGAGATTTGCCTTGCCGAAGGGCAGCGCGAAATCGTCGCCTGGATAGGGGCGGCGCGCCCATGCATGATCGAGCATCGCCCGGTGTTCGAAGAAGATGACGGGGTCATTGCCGCGGATCGAGGTGCGCAGCAGGCCGACCGCGTCGGTAGCATTCGACGGAACGGCCACTTTCCATCCGGGCTGGTGGACGAAAGCGACTTCGTTGGTCTGGCTATGCCAGGGATCGCCGCATTTGAAGAAGCCGCCCGGCATGCGGACCACGATGGGCGCTGCGAAGCGGTTGTTGGTGCGCCAGCGAATGGTGCCGCAGTCGTTCAGCTGCTCTGTTGCGGGTTCGGCATATTTTCTGAACTGGATTTCGGGAACCGGGACCAGTCCGGCTAATGCCATGCCGACTGCCCGGCCGATAATTCCCTCTTCGGAAAGAGACGTGTCGAAAACCCGCTCGTCACCGAATTTCTCCTGCATCCCGAGGGTGACGGCATGGACACCGCCTTTCGGGCCAACGTCCTCGCCGAAGATCACCACCCGTTCGTTGATCGACATCTCGTGTTCGAGGGTCTTGCGAATGGCGGTGACCATGTTGATGCGCGCGCCGGATGTCTCGGCTTCCGTCGTCGTCGCCCGTTGCGCATAGCCCATGGGATACTGGCCGCCCATGGTCTGCATGTCGCCATCGAAGAAGACATGGCGGGTTACCGACGAGGGGTCGGCGACCGACCTCTCCTCGGCTGCAATGCGGGCGCTTTCGGCCATCCGGCGCGCGTCGCTTTCGCAGGCATCCCACTCCTGTACCGTCATCACGGCGGGCACGAGGAAGTCTCTGAGGCGGGGTAGGGGATCGCGCTCCCACTCGCGCCTGACCGTCTCTTCGCTCTTGTAAGTTTGCGTATCCTGAAAGCTATGTCCCTCAAGGCGCGGAACCGTCAGCCTTAGCAAAGCGGGCTTGCGCTCTTCCCGGACGAAGGAGACCGCATCCTGGATGAGATTGGCCGCCTCGGCGGGATTGCATCCGTCGCCATCAAATACTGCTAGATTTTTCCAGCTCGCGAGGTTGGCGGCGATATTGCCGCCGGGCGTTTGCACTGTCGACGGGACTGAAATGCCAAAGCCATTATCCTCGATATAGAACAGCATCGGCAATGCTTGCGTTGTCGCGGCGGTGAGGGCTGCCCAGAAGCCGTTCGAGGCAACCGAACCATCGCCGCCAAGAACGACGCCGATATCCCGTGCGTAGTCCTGACGACCCAATGTGGTCGCGTAATATTTCATTGCCTGTGCCCAGCCGGCGGTCGGCGTGTATTGAGCACCGACGCCGCCGCACATGGGCAGCGCCGAAGCGCCTGAAAGATTCGGATAATTGAAGACGACGCCGATATCGCGCCCGTCGGAATAGCCGCCGGCACGGCCCATGGCGGAGCCGAGGGCATCGACCGGATCAACCCCGAGAGACAGCAGAAGCGGCCGCGAGCGATAATAGCCGCAAGTCGCATCGTGCAAGCCTGTGAGCTGCGTCCCGAGCAGGATCTGCGCCATGTCGTGGCCACGCGCGGAAAACTGATAGAGAACCTTCTTCTCGGGAACGAGCCGCTTCTCTTCCATCTCGTCGAGGGCCCTCGAGAGTTGGACAAGATAGGCGACCTTGCGCCAGTCGATGCGATCGTCGGGCGCGTTCCGCTCATGCTTTCTGACGGCGAGATGGGCCATGTGATCCTCCTCCATATGGCCCACAGATTCTAATTCAAAACACCCGCTGTATTCCTTTCAATTTCCTGGATTGCGCGGTAGTGTTTGAAATGTCTATTTCATGAATGGCGATTTTTTGAATGGAAAATTTCGATCTGGATCATGTCGACAGGGCGATTCTGCGTGTTTTGCAGGACGAGGGCGATATCAGCCAGTCGGCGCTCGCAGAAAAGGTCGGAGCGTCGCCTGCCTCCTGCTGGCGCAGAATAAAGGCGCTGGAAAATGCGGGCGTACTCGGTCGAACAGTTCGCCTTGTCGATGCAGACAAGATCGGCAAGGGACTAAACGTGTTCTGCCAGGTCAAGATGAAGACGCACGATCCCGCGACCCGTCGCGATTTCGAGCAGTTCATCGCGAGTTATCGCGAAGTTCTCGAATGCTACTCGATGTCCGGCGAGTGGGATTATCTCATCCGAGCCGTCGTCGCCGATGTCAGGGAGTATGAAGGGCTTTTGATGCGGGGAATCCTGACACACGAAGCCGTCCTCAGCTCTTCGTCGCACTTCTCGCTGAAATGTGTGAAATACACGACGGCGTTGCCGACGAATGCATCCCGATAGAGAGCATATCTTTCCTTTGATGCGGGCTTGCCTTGAACATTCCCGGCGTCCCACGTTAATAGACCTCCAGTTTGCCGAGGCGGAGCGGAGCGCGATTGTCGACTGATAGTGTGAAACCTGGAGATGATCTGAGCGACGCGGTTGCGGCGCTGCTCGTCGATCTGCCCATCAAGGCGGCAAGTTTCATCGTGACGATCTATGGCGACGTCGTCGAGCCGCGGGGAGGGGTGATCTGGATCGGCAACCTCATCGAAACCTGCAAGAGCGTCGGCATTACGGAAACGCTGGTGCGGACCGCGGTCTCGCGACTGGTGACGGCAGGCCAGCTTGTCGGGGAGCGGGAAGGCCGCCGCAGTTTCTACCGGTTGACGGACACGGCCCAAAGCGAGTTTGTCGAGGCCGCCAGCCTGTTTTACGGGCCGGAACCTGCAGTTCGATGGCAATTCGTCCTCATCAATGGCCCTGCTCCCGAGGAGATAATGCAGGGTCTGGAGCGGGATGGTTTTGCCAGGTTGAATCCACGCCTGGCGGTGGGAACGCATCCGGCGCCGCCGTTGCCGGGGCGCGTCGTTGTCTTCGATGCCCAGCTTGCGACCGACAACGGCGCTTTGAGGGAATTTGCGGAGGAGGCCTGGAACCTGCCGCGCTTCGCCGAGGCCTATGAAGAATTCGTCGGTCGCTTCGGGTCGTTTTCGTTTGATGTCGGCGATTGTGCGACGCTTTCGCCGTTCGATTGCCTGATCGCGCGGCTGCTTCTCGTTCATCAATATCGCCTGATCGTGCTGCGCGAGCCGCATCTTCCCCAATCGGCGTTGCCGGATAATTGGCCGGGCGAAGAGGCGCGACGCCTCTTTGCCGATCTCTATTTGCGCCTCTCCAAGAAGGCCGATGGCTATGTCGGCCGCCGCTTCGTCAATGATGCTGGCAAGCTCCAGGAGGCAACTGCGGCCAGCCGAGCCAGGCTCGATCGCCTCGTATCCCGCTGAAAGCCCAGTATACTCAACTACATAGCGACTTCGTTACGCTGGGATAGTCTTTCGCGACCATGAATGTCACAAAAATTTCCGAAAATTGATTTGAACTGTGACATATCGCGTGCTAATACAGTGACCGATCGGTCGGCTAATTCCATCGCTGACGATGTGAGGTTTCGTGGAGGAGAACGAGAAACAGGCCTATACTGACGGTGCCGTGAAGCGACGGCCCTGCTGACACGCTTCAAGACAACTGCAGGCCTGCGATCATTCTCGAGCGCGCAAGACGCGGAAAGACGGAGGAAAGATCAATGTATGCACAGATGGTGAAAACCGACGGCACCCGCATCCGTTCCCTCGACGAGATGGATCCTCAGGAGCGCGCCTTCCAGGAACGCGTCGATGCCGGCCAGAAGATCGAGCCAAAGGAATGGATGCCGGAAGGCTATCGCAAGACCTTGATCCGTCAGATCAGCCAGCACGCCCATTCCGAAATCGTCGGCCAGCTCCCCGAAGGCAACTGGATTACGCGCGCACCGACGCTGGAACGCAAGGCGATCCTGCTTGCCAAGGTTCAGGACGAGGCGGGCCACGGCCTCTATCTCTACTGCGCCGCCGAAACGCTCGGCATCAGCCGCGACGAGATGTATGAGCAGCTCCATTCCGGCAAGGCCAAATATTCCTCGATCTTCAACTATCCGACGCTGACCTGGGCCGATATCGGTGCGATCGGCTGGCTGGTGGATGGCGCTGCCATCATGAACCAGGTTCCGCTGCAGCGCTGTTCCTATGGTCCCTATTCGCGGGCCATGATCCGGATCTGCAAGGAAGAGAGCTTCCATCAACGCCAGGGCTTCGATGTCCTGATGAAGATGGCGAGGCAGGGCACGCCGGCTCAGAAGGCCATGGTGCAGGATGCGCTGAACCGCTGGTGGTGGCCGTCGCTGATGATGTTCGGCCCTTCGGACGATGCCTCGGTGCATTCGGCCCAGTCGATGGCCTGGAAGATCAAGCAGAATTCCAATGACGAGCTGCGTCAGAAATTCGTCGACCAGACCGTGCCGCAGGCCGAATATCTCGGCCTGACCGTCCCCGATCCCGCTCTGAAGTGGAACGATGCGAAAGGCGGCTATGATTTCGGCGAGCCGGATTGGGAAGAGTTCTTCAACGTGATCGCCGGCAACGGCCCATGCAATGCGGAGCGACTGAATGCCCGCAAGCAAGCATGGGATGATGGTGCGTGGTTCCGCGACGGCTTGACGGCGCATGCCGAGAAAGCGGCCGAACGCCGTGCCGTCGCCAGGGTCGCCGCCGAATAAGGCGGGTCGAATTTTTCAGGGAGTGAAAAACATGTCCAGCGAATGGCCGCTTTGGGAAGTCTTCATCCGTGGTCAGCATGGCCTCAACCATCGCCATGTCGGCAGCCTGCATGCGCCAGATGCCGAAATGGCAATCAACAATGCGCGCGATGTCTATACCCGCCGCAACGAAGGCGTCAGCATCTGGGTGGTGCGCTCGTCCGAGATCACCGCCAGTGCGCCTTCGGAGAAAGGGCCACTGTTCGATCCCTCCAATTCCAAGGTCTATCGTCATCCGACCTTCTTCGACATTCCCGATGAAGTGGGGCATATGTGATGGCAACCGCAGCACTGGATCCGGCGGTCGACCAGGCCGCTCTTGTCGAATTCCTCCTGCGCATCGGCGATAACACGCTGATCCTCGGCCATCGCGTTTCCGAATGGTGTGGCCGCGGGCCGGCGCTGGAAGAGGATATTGCGCTCGCCAACACCGCGCTCGACCTGATCGGCCAGACCCAGCTCTGGCTCGGGCTTGCGGGCGAGGTGGAGGGCAACGGCCGCTCGGCCGATGATCTCGCCTATCTGCGCGACGGTTACGAGTTCCGCAATATCCTGCTGGTCGAACGCCCCAATGGCGATTTCGGCAACACACTTATGCGGCAATTTCTCTTCGATGCCTGGCACTATTTGCTGCTGAGGGCGTTGAAAGGCTCAACCGACCGGCGCATTGCCGAGATCGCCGAGAAGGCTTTCAAGGAAGTTTCCTATCACCTCGATCGCAGCCGCGACCTGATCATCCGCCTTGGCGACGGCACGGCCGAAAGCCATCGCCGCATGCAGGAAGCCTTGGACGAACTTTGGCCGTTTACCGGCGAAATGTTCGTCGGCGATGCCGCCGATGCAGCGCTGGCGCAGGCCGGCGTTATCCCGGAGCCGCAAAGCCTCAAAGCCGGTTGGGACGAGATCGTCTCTGACACGCTGACGGAAGCGACGCTGAAACGTCCGGCGGATGGCTATATGCATAAGGGTGGCCGCCGTGGCGTTCATACAGAGCATCTGGGCTTCATCCTCACTGAGTTGCAATTCCTGCAGCGCGCCTATCCGGGCGCAACCTGGTAGGAGGCTGGCATGGCGACCGCACTCCACCCTCCGGTCGAAGAGATCTGGCATTGGCTATCGGAAGTGCCGGACCCGGAGATCCCGGTAATTTCGCTGACCGATCTCGGCATCATCCGCGATGTCGGCTGGCAGGAGGATACGCTTGTCGTCACGGTGACGCCGACCTATTCGGGCTGTCCCGCAACGACGGTGATCAATCTTGATATCGAACGGGCGCTCGCAGAAAAAGGCGTCGACCGGGTGCGGCTGGAGCGACGGCTGTCGCCAGCCTGGACGACGGATTGGATCAGTGCCGAGGGCCGCGAGAAGCTGCGCGCCTACGGCATCGCTCCACCGATCGACGGTACTGCTGCCGACGGCATCTTGATGAAGCGTATCGACCGGCTCGCCGGCCGCTCGAACCTCACCATCGCCTGTCCGCGTTGCGGCTCGGCAAATACGGAGAAGATCAGTCAGTTCGGCTCGACGCCCTGCAAGGCGAGCTATCGCTGTACCGACTGTCTGGAGCCGTTCGACTACTTCAAGTGCATTTGACCCCAACAGGACGAGGCCCGCATCCATGGCACGTTTCCATCCCCTGACCGTCACCGATGTACGCCGCGAGACGCGCGATGCGGTTGTCGTCACGCTTGCGCCATCCGAGGAGGATCGGGCTGTCTTCGACTTCACGCAGGGGCAGTATCTGACCTTCCGCCGCAAATTCGATGACGAGGAGCTGCGTCGTTCCTATTCGATCTGTGCCGGCAAGGACGAGGGCATCTTGCAGGTCGGCATCAAGCGTGTCGATGGTGGCTGTTTCTCGACCTGGATCAATGAAAATCTGAAGGCCGGCGATACGCTGGAAGCCATGCCGCCGATGGGCGCCTTCTTCAGCGCGATCGAGCCCGACGTGGCAAAGCATTATCTCGGCTTTGCCGGTGGCAGCGGCATCACGCCGGTTCTCTCGATCATCAAGACGGTGTTGGCGCGCGAGCCCCGCTCGGTTTTCACCCTCGTCTATGCCAATAGGCAGATCAGCTCGATCATGTTCCGCGAGGAGCTGGAGGATCTGAAGAACCTCTATCTCGGTCGCCTTTCTGTCCTGCACGTGCTCGAAAGCGAGGCGCAGGAGATCGATCTTTTCACCGGCCGGATCGACGCTGAGAAATGCAAGGCGCTCTTCAAGCACTGGATCGATCTGACGTCGGTCGCGACCGCCTTCATCTGCGGCCCCGAGCCGATGATGCTCGCAATCGCTGCGGCGCTGCGCGAGCACGGCATGCGGGACGACCAGATCAAGTTCGAGCTGTTCGCCTCCTCGCAGCCCGGCCGTGCCCGCCGCAAAGTGGAGAGCGCCGCCGCAGCCGATCATGGAACGAGCTGCGAGGCAACCGTGACACTCGACGGCGCGACGCGCGTCTTCAAGTTTCCAAAACATGGCCAATGCCTGCTCGATGCCGCGCTCGAAAACGCGATGGACGTGCCCTATGCCTGCAAGGCCGGCGTTTGTTCCACCTGCCGGGCCAAGGTTCTCGAAGGCGAGGTCGAGATGGAGGTCAACCATGCGCTCGAAGACTACGAGGTGCGCCAGGGCTACGTGCTGACCTGTCAGTGCTATCCGCTCACCGACCGCATCGTCGTCAGCTACGACCAATAGCGCCAAACCGCATCGAAGGGAGGAACGAAATGTCCGAGACGATGCCGATCGAGCAATATCTGCAGGAGGGCGGCGTGCTGTCCTCGCCCGACAATGTGACCCCGCGCTATCGCGGCGAGTTGTTGCGACTGATGGCAAGCTTCGTCGATAGCGAACTGGCCGGTTCCGCCGGCTTTGCCGATATCATCAACGACGCGCCCGGCATTCAGGAGCGGATTTCCGCGGCACGCATCGTTCTGGAAAAGACCGACCACGCCGGACAGGTCCTGAAAGTCATGGAGACTTTCGGCGTCGATGGCGGCCGCTATGCCGTCCATCATCCCTGGGCGGCGCGGCTATCCCGTGACGCCGACATCGGCGCTGTCAGGCAAGGCGGCGATATGCGGCTTTCCGTTTTCCATTACCCGCTTGAGGGCTGGATGGATGCGGTCATCATGAACGTTCTGATGGGAGCGGCCAGCATCGTACAGCTGAAAGAGTTGGGGCGTGTATCCTACCAGCCGTTGGCCGAGGTCTTTCGTATCATTCTGCCGCGCGAAAGACGGCACGCGGAACTTGGCGCTGCAGGTCTTGCCCGCATCGTTGCCGATGACGAGGGACGGGTGAAGGCACGCGCTTCGGTCGCCTATTGGTATCCGCGCGTTGCGGAGAGTTTTGGCCATGCCGGTTCCACCCGCTTCGAAACGTTGTCGCGCTTCGGTCTGCGCCATCAACCCAATGAATCCCTACTTGCCGAGTGGCAAGCCGATGTCGATGCGCAACTCTCTGCGCTCGGATTGATTTAAGCGATCCCTGGAAAACCGCCTGGCGGCCTCCATTCGGGATTGTTGGAAAATGAAGGAAGGAAACACGGATGAACATCATGGCAAATCAGCCGCGCCGGCTTGAGAGCTATGTCGGAGGCACTTGGGTCGCCGGTGCCAAGGAAGGCGTAGCGCTGCTCGACGCCTCGACCGGTGCACCCGTTGCGTCAATCGATTCCTCCGGCGTCGACTTCAAGCAGACGCTGGCGCATGGTCGCGACAAGGGCGGTCCGGCGCTCAGACGCATGTCCTTCCATGAGCGCGCCGCAATGCTGAAGGCGCTCGGACAGGCTCTGCTCGAGAGGAAGGAAGAGTTCTATGCGCTCTCGACGGCAACGGGCGCCACGCGGGCCGATAGCTGGGTCGATATCGAAGGCGGCATCGGAACGCTGCTGTCCTACGCTTCCAAGGGTCGGCGCGAGCTGCCGAACGCGCGCGTGCTGCTCGATGGCGATGTGGAGCAGCTCTCCAAGGATCAGAGCTTTTCCGCGCAGCATATTCTAAGCCCGCTGCAGGGTGTTGCCGTTCATATCAACGCCTTCAACTTCCCCTGCTGGGGCATGCTGGAAAAGGTGGCCCCGACCTTGCTCGCCGGCGTTCCCGCCATTGTCAAGCCGGCAAGCCAGACCGCTTACCTCGCCGAACTCATGGTTCGCCGCATCATCGAGACCGGCCTGCTGCCGGAAGGTGCGCTGCAGCTTGTCTGCGGTTCGGTCGGCGATCTCCTTGATCATGTCGAAGGCCAGGATGTCGTTACCTTCACCGGTTCCGCAGCGACCGGCCAGCGTCTCAAGACGCATAAGGCCATTATCGAAAACTCCGTTCGCTTCACCATGGAGGCCGATAGCCTCAATGCGGCCGTTCTTGGCCTTGATGCCGGCCCGGGCACGGAAGAGTTCGATCTCTTCGTCAAGGAAGTCGCCCGCGAGATGACCGTGAAGGCTGGGCAGAAATGCACGGCCATCCGCCGCGTCATTGCGCCGCGTGCCTACAGCGATGCTCTCATTTCAGCATTGAACGATCGTCTCGGCAAGACCGCGATCGGCAATCCGGCCGACGAGACGGTTCGCATGGGGCCGCTCGCGAGCCTCGATCAACGCGAGGAAGTGCGTGCCCGCATCCGCGACCTAGCCGTCGATGCCGAGATCGTCGGCGGCGATCCCGACAATCCAAGCGTCATGTCTGGCGACGCGAAGGCAGGCGCCTTTCTCAATCCGGTGCTCCTCTATTGCGACAAGCCAGGCTCGGCGCGGGCGATCCACGATGTCGAGGCCTTCGGTCCCGTCAGCACGGTGATGCCTTACGATACGGCGGAAGAGGCGGTCGATCTGGCGCGGCGTGGCAAGGGCAGCCTTGTTGCCTCCGTCTTCACCAATGACCCCGGTTTCGCCGAGGAGGTCGTTCTTGGCCTCGCGCCGTTCCATGGCCGTGTGATGATCGGCAACCGTGCGAGTGCCAAGAGCTCCACCGGGCATGGTTCCCCCTTGCCGGGCCTCGTCCATGGCGGTCCTGGCCGCGCCGGCGGCGGCGAGGAGCTTGGCGGCATCCGAGCCGTGAAGCACTATATGCAGCGCACGGCCGTCCAGGGCACACCGCGCCTGTTGTCGGCGGTCACCGGTCGCTGGATGGAGGGGGCTGCTGCGCGGACCGGTAGTGAACATCCGTTCCGCAAGTCACTTGCCGAACTCAAGATCGGCGATCAGCTTGTCACCGCGAAACGGACGGTCACGCTCGACGATATCGAGCATTTTGCAAGCTTCACCGGCGACACCTTTTACGCCCATATGGATGAGGAAGCCGCAAAGGCCAATCCATTCTTCGACGGTCGCGTCGCCCACGGCTATCTCATCGTCTCTTTCGCCGCCGGCCTCTTCGTCGATCCGGCGCCGGGTCCGGTCCTTGCAAATTACGGCGTCGACAATTTGCGCTTCCTGACACCGGTCAATCCGGGTGATACGCTTCAGGTGCAGTTGACCTGCAAGGAGATCAATCCCCGCGCCAATGCCGAGCATGGCGAGGTGCGTTGGGATTGCAAGGTAACGAACCAGCTGGACGCCGTCGTCGCGCAGTATGACGTTCTGACGATGGTGGCGAAAACGAGAGAGTGAGCGCATGACGACGATCGAGCAAGACCCGCATCGCCTGGAAATGACCGTGCTGATGACGCCGGATATGGCGAATTTCAGCGGCAAGGTGCATGGCGGCGCACTTCTGAACCTGCTCGATCGCGTCGCTTTTTCCTGTGCTTCCCGCTATTCCCAGCAATATGCGGTGACTTTGTCGGTTGATCAGGTTCTGTTCAAGGAGCCGATCAATGTCGGCGAACTCGTGACCTTCCGCGCCTCGATCAACGATACAGGTCGCACGTCGATGGAGGTCGGCATAAGGGTCGAGGCGGAAAATATCCGCTCCGGCGAGCGCCGTCACACGAACTCCTGCTATTTCACCATGGTTGCCGTCGATGAAGCTGGCCGCCCGGTCCGCGTTCCAGAATTGGTGCCGGCAACGCCGGTCGATATCCGTCGACACAAGGCCGCCCAGCTACGCCGCACTCTGCGTCGCGAATTCGCGCAACGGCTTGAATCGGTGGCCGAAACCGGCCGGGATGTGGAAGGTTTGGGAGGCGATTGAATGGCGCAGATCTATTCCTATGATGGCGTGATACCGGTCATCGACCCGGCGGCCTTCGTGCACCCGGCCGCAACCGTCATCGGCGATGTCATCATCGGCCCCGCCTGCTATGTCGGGCCGGGCGCCGTGCTGCGCGGCGATTTCGGGCGCATCGTGCTTGAGCGTGGCTCGAATGTGCAGGAGACCTGCGTCGTGCACAGTTTTCCGAACTTGGAAGTCACGATCGGCGAGGCGGGGCATATCGGCCATGGCGCGGTGCTGCACGGTTGCAAGATCGGCGCCAATGCGATGGTCGGCATGAACGCGGTCATCATGGATGAGGCCGTCATCGGTGAAAACGCCATCGTTGCAGCCATGGCCTTCGTTAAGGCCGGCGCGGAAATCCCGGCAAACAGCCTCGCGGTCGGCTCGCCGGCGCGTGTCGTGCGAGAACTTACGGCAGATGAGATCGCCTGGAAGCGCCAGGGCACATCAATCTATCAACGGTTGGCACTGGAGGCAAAAGAGAAGCTCGTCGCCGTCGCGCCCTTGACCGCGCCCGAGCCTGATCGCCGACGCATTCGCGCCCCGGAATACGATCCGCTGATTCTCGAAAGAATGAAACTCGGCGAGTGATCCGCTTTAGAATCAGCGAAATAGAACATGGCGTCGTCCGAAAACCGCGCGCGGTTTTCGGCTTCGTGCTCCGTCAACGGACGGCCTTGACCCCTTCGAGGATGAGGGTGGTGGCAATATCGGCATATTCGTCGCGGGTGATCGCCCCGTCGGGTCGGAACCACATATAGACCCAGTTCATCATGCCGAAGAGTGACATGGTGACCGGCATCAGCAACGGCCTGTTCTTGTTCAGATCCGGATTAAGGGCTTCAATAATGCTGGAGAAGCGCTTGACGATCCGCCGTTCGATCATGCGCAATTCCGAAAGCTGCTCGGGCGACAGGGCGTGCGTCCCGTTCAACTGCACCTGATGCTCGTTGTCGGCACCCTCATAGTTCTTCAGCACGGCTTTCACGAGCAGCCGCAAGCGTTCCTGCGGCGTCACATTGATGCGGTCAGCTGCTTCGATTGCACTTTCGAGCTCGGTCAGATGCGTCTGCACGATATCGAAAATCAGGGCGTCCTTGCCGGGATAGTAATGGTAGAGCAAGGCTTTCGAGACATTGCTATGCGAGGCGATCATCGACATGGAGGCTTTCTCCATGCCGACCTCGGCGAAGACAGCCGCGGCGCTCGCCAGGATACCACGCTGCTTTTCCTCGAAATCAACTGCGCGCGTGCGTGCCATGTTGTCCTGCTCTGCTCATTCCTGCCTGACTATATCTGGGCCACCAGAGGCGACCGACCTTTCCTATATACAATCAAATCCTTGCCAGACTATCCTGGCAGAGGAGCCGATCACTCTTTCGGGCGGTTATCGACCACCCGTTTTGCCTTGCCCTCGGAACGGGCGACGCCGCCCGGTGCATGCACGGTGATTTTCGTCGTAACGCCGACCACACTTTTAATGTGGTGGGTAAGCTCCTTTGCCGAAACGCCCCGTGCGGCTTCGTCCGCAGCCTCCAGCGTGCATTCCACATGGACGGTCATGTTGTCCATGCGGCCAGCACGCGTCAGCTCGATTTGGAAATGCGGAGCAAGCCCGCGGCATTTGAGGATCTGCTCTTCAATCTGCGTCGGGAAAACATTGACGCCACGCAGGATCATCATGTCGTCGGAGCGACCCGTCACTTTTTCCATGCGGCGCAGCGCGCGCGCTGCCGGGCAGGAGCCGCGTCAGGTCGCGGGTGCGATAGCGGATGATCGGAAGTCCTTCCTTGGTCAGCGTTGTGAAGACCAGCTCGCCGAGTTCGCCATCCGGCAGGACGGCGCCGGTTACCGGATCGATGATCTCGGGATAGAAATGATCCTCCCAGATATGCAGGCCATCCTTGCTTTCGACGCATTCGCTGGCAACGCCTGGCCCCATCACTTCCGACAGGCCATAAATGTCGACGGCGTGCATGTCGAAAGCCTGCTCGATTTCCTCCCGCATGGCATTGGTCCAGGGCTCGGCGCCGAAGATGCCGACGGCGAGGGAGCTTTCTCTGGGGTCGATGCCCTGGCGGCGGAATTCGTCGAGGATCGACAGCATGTAGGACGGCGTGACCATGATGATGCGCGGCTTGAAATCCTGCATCAGCGTGACCTGCCGTTCCGTCATGCCGCCCGAGATCGGCACCACCGTGCACCCAAGCTTCTCGGCGCCGTAATGCGCGCCGAGGCCGCCGGTGAACAGTCCATAACCGTAGGCGACATGCACGAGATCGCCGGCGCGGCCGCCGGCGGCGCGGATGGATCGGGCAACGACGGTCGCCCACGTATCGATGTCCTTCGCCGTATAGCCAACGACCGTCGGCTTTCCCGTCGTGCCGGAGGAGGCATGGATGCGTGCAAGCTTCTCGCGCGGCACGGCGAACATGCCGAAGGGATAGGTGTCGCGCAGGTCCTTCTTTGTCGTGAAGGGGAACTTGGCGAGATCCGAAAGCGTTTTCAGGTCGGAGGGATGGACGCCCGCTTCATCGAAGCGTTGCCGATAGAAGGGGGAATTCTCGTAGGCATGGGTCAGCGACCATTTCATGCGCTCCAGCTGCAACGCGGAAATCTCGTCGCGCGAGGCTGTCTCTATTGCCTCAAGCTCGCCGGCCCGCGGTGAAAGGTTTTCCATGAATCTCTCCTCCAGAAATGCTAGAGATTTTCCGTTTCCCTTCGAAACGCGGAAGGTCTCTATCCTCTTGTTTCTCCGTGCATTCCGGAAGGAAAATGGCCATGCACTTTTCCCAGAAATGCTCTAGATGCTCCCGACGTGAAGTCTATTCCGGCAGGAGCGCGCCCTTGACCGTGCGCGAGTGGCCGCGAAATTCCGCGATCTGCTCGCCGTCCTGATTGGTAATCGCGATGTCATAGATGCCGCCGCGTCCACGACGCGACATTTCCCGCGCCGTCGCCTTCAGCCGGTCCCCCTTGAATGCCGGTGCGATATAGGTCACCGAGCAATGCTGGCCGACGGTGCGCTGATTGTACGTATTGCAGGCAAAGGCGAAGGCTGAATCTGCCAGGGTGAAGATGTAGCCGCCATGGCAGGTGCCATGGCCGTTCGTCATTGCTTCGGTCACGGCCATCAAAAGGGTTGCTTCGCCCGGCGTGACGGAAAGCAGCTCCACACCGAGATGGCGGGTAGCATTGTCTTCTTCCCACATCGACTTCGCACAGGCCTCCGCGAGCTGCTGCGGTGAAAGATTTTCGCTGATGCTCATCGTCCCCTAAACTCCGGTTTGCGCTTTTCGAGGAAGGCCGTAACGCCTTCGGCATAATCGGCGCTGCGGCCGGCCTCGCGCTGCAGATCGCGTTCGAGATCGAGTTGTTCGTCGAGCGAATTGGTCGCCGCCGCCTGTATCGCACGCTTTGTCAAACCGAGGCCCATTGTCGGACCTGATGCAAGCCGGACGGTAAGCGCCTTTGCTTCATCCATCAGCTTGTCGTCATCTATAGCGCGCCAGATCAGGCCCCAGCTTGCCGCCGTTTCCGCATCCAGTGGTTCTGCGGTGAGTGCCAACGCCTTGGCGCGCGCCTCGCCGATGAGCCGGGGCAGGCTCCAGGTGCCTCCGGAATCCGGCACAAGGCCAATTTTCGCGAAGGCCTGGATGAAGCGGGCCGAGCGGGCGGCAAGCGTGATGTCGCAGGCAAATGCGATATTCGCGCCGGCGCCGGCGGCCACGCCATTGACGGCGCAGACGACGGGTTTTTCCAGGCTGCGGATCAGCCGCAGAAGCGGATTGTAGAATGTCTCGATCGTATGGCCGAGATCCGGCGCACCCTTGCGCGGGTCGCGGTCGCCGAGATCCTGCCCGGCTGAAAAGCCGCGGCCGGCGCCCGTCAGGAGAACGGCACGGATATCTGCATCCTTATGGGCGCGCTCGAAGCCGGCGCGCAGCGCAAGATGCATTTCCTCGTTGAAGGAATTGAGTTTGTCGGGCCGGTTGAGCGTGAGGCTCAAAACGCCATCGGCAAGGACTGACAGAACAGTTTCGGAATCGGACATGTATCCTCCCTGTCACCCTTCCCGGCGGTGACCTTGAAAAAACTCTTGCATAAACCGACCGGTCAGTCAATTATAAAAACAACGATTGGGAGGCACAAAAATGACAGCACTTTTCGACCGCCATCATCCGACGCTGCAGGCTGCGCTGGATGCGGCCGTGAGACGCGATTACTGGTCCGCCTACTCGGAAATTCCAAGCAGCAAAATCTACGGCGAAACCGCCAGGATCGACGGTCTTGCCGACTATGAAGCCAGACTCGGCAAGACCTTTGAGATTGCCGGACATCCGGTGGAGGGCAGGGTGGGTGCGGAAGTTTCACCCTATGGGCCAGCGCTCGACATCAGCTACCCCGCTGCATCCAGCGATGCGCTTGTCACGGCATCGCAGGCCGCCGCATCGCAATGGGCAGCGGCATCCATTGATGTGCGCATCGGCGTATGTATCGAGGCTCTTTCCCGCCTCAACGCCCGCAGCTTCGAAATGGCAAATGCCGTCATGCATACGACCGGGCAAGGCTTTGCCATGGCGTTTCAAGCCGGCGGCCCGCACGCGCAGGATCGGGGTCTGGAAGCCGTCGCCTATGCTTATGCCGAGATGACCCGCACCCCGGCGCAAGCGATCTGGACAAAACCGCAAGGCAAGAACGATCCGATCGTTCTGGAGAAGCATTGGCGTATCGTGCCGCGCGGGATTTCCCTCGTGATCGGCTGCAATACCTTTCCGACCTGGAACAGCTATCCGGGCCTGTTCGCCAGTCTCGCGACCGGCAACACCGTCATCGTCAAGCCGCATCCAGCGGCGATATTGCCGCTTGCCATCACGGTTGAAATCATCAGGCAGGTGCTTGCCGAAGAGGGCTTCGACGCCAACGTGGTGCTGCTGGCAGCCGACGCGGTGGGTTCCGAAATCACGAAAGACCTCGTCCAGCATCCTGCGACCGCCATCATCGACTACACGGGTTCCAACAGCTTCGGCGCATGGGTGCGGGCCAATGCCGGCAAAGCCGATGTCTACACGGAGGAGGCCGGCGTCAATTCGATCGTCATCGGCGCGACCGACAATTTTGCCGGTCTGTGCGACAATATCGCCTTCTCGCTGTCCCTCTATAGCGGCCAGATGTGCACGGCCCCGCAAAATATCTTCGTGCCACGTTCCGGCATCGCGACGAATGAGGGCCACAAGAGCTTCGATGCTGTGACCGCCGGCATCGCCGGCGCCATCGATAGCCTGTTGTCCGACCCGGCTCGCGCTGCCGGCGTCTGCGGCGCGATCGCCAATCCGGCGTCCGTTGCAAGGGTGAGCGAGGCTCGGTCGCTTGGCCGCATCGTGCGTGATTCAGCACCAGTCGAGGGAATGGGCGAGGCACGCACGGCAACGCCGCTGATCCTTTCGGTCGACGCGACCGCGGAGGCAGCTTATGCCGAGGAACGTTTCGGCCCGATTGCCTTCGTGGTCGCCGTGGACGACGTGGCTGCGGGCGTCAACCGTGCAGCCGAACTCTCAGAAAGCAAGGGCGCGATAACAGCCGCGCTCTACGAAACCGATGAGACCAGCGTATTGGCAGCAGCCGATCGCTTCGCGAAGGCGGGTGTCAATCTCTCGGTCAATCTGACCGGCGGCATATATGTAAACCAAAGTGCCGCCTTCAGCGATTTCCACGTGACCGGCGCGAACCCGGCGGGCAATGCCAGCCTGACGGACGCGGCCTTTGTCGCCAACCGCTTTCGCGTCGTGATGTGGCGGCGACCCGTCGCGGCTTAATCTCCGTTGCCGGATCGCAAACTCTATCGCCCATCGAGACTCGAGAGACCATGACCGTCACAATTACGTATGAAGGCGCAATCGCCGTTGTCACCATCGACAATCCGCCCGTCAACGCACTTTCGCAGGCATTGCGACAGGCGCTGATGGAGGCGGTTTTCACCACCGAGGCGGACGAAGCCGTCAGCGCCGTCGTCCTCGCCTGCGCTGGCCGCACCTTCATTGCCGGAGCGGATGTCAACGAATTCGGCAAACCGCCAGTCCCGCCTCATCTTCCAGAGGTCGTTACCGGCATCGAGCGCGCGAAGAAGCCGTGGATAGCGGCAATTCATGGCAGTGCGCTTGGCGGCGGGCTCGAGGTCGCGCTCGGTTGCGCCTATCGTGTTGCCGCCGCGTCGGCAAATCTCGGCTTGCCGGAGGTGAAACTCGGTATCGTTCCCGGCGCCGGCGGCACGGTTCGTCTGCCACGGCTGATTGGGGTTCCGGCTGCGGTTGAGCTCGTGACCGGCGGCAATACGATCGGGGCTGGAAAGGCAAGAGAGCTGGGTCTCGTCGATGCGGTGGTCGAGGGCGACCTCCTGTCGGCAACCGTCGGCTTCGCGCGGGAAGCCTCGCAAAGGCCGCAGCCGCAGCCGATCTCTGAGCGCAGCGTTCCGATGGTCGAGGACGATTTCTGGTCACGCACGGAGAAGGCTGTCGCCGCCAAGGCGAGGGGAGAGGTCGCCCCGCTTCGTGCGCTTGCCTGTATCCGGATGGCAAGTGAAGCGGATTTTTTCACTGCGTCAGCTTTTGAACGCGAGACGTTTCTCGACTTGCGCGGCTCAGCACAAGCCGCTGCGTTGCGTCACGTCTTCTTCGCCGAGCGCGCAGCGCCGCGGCCGCCCGAGCTTGCTGGTGTGGTGCCGCGCCATATCCGTTCGGCCGCCGTCATCGGCGGCGGCACCATGGGAGCCGGCATCGTCGCGGCACTTAGGGACGCCGGCCTGCCGGTTGTTCTCGTCGAGCGTGACGCAGCCGCCGTCGAGCGGGGGCTTGCCAATGTAAACCAGATCTTCCAGGGCTCGGTAAAACGCGGCCGCATCTCGGCCGATGTTGCGGCAGAACGGATGAGAGGTGTTATCGGGACGGATGACTATGGTGCGCTCGCAGATACGGATCTTGTCATCGAGGCGGTGTTCGAAGATCTCGCCGTCAAGCGCGCGGTCTTTGCCCAATTGTCGAAGGCCTGCCGAGCCGATGCTGTATTGACCACCAACACATCCTATCTCGATCCGGACGAGATCGGGGAGGGCCTCGCGCAGCCGGAACGTTTTCTTGGCCTGCATTTCTTCAGCCCTGCCCATGTCATGAAGCTTCTGGAAATTGTGCCGACCGAGACCACGGCGCCGGACGCCTCGGCGACTGGCTTTGCGCTTGCCCGCTTACTTGGCAAAATCCCTGTCCGTGCCGGCATTTGCGATGGCTTCGTCGGCAACCGCATCCTCAAAGTCACGCGCGCACAGGCGGAGCGTCTGTTGCTATCCGGCGCGACACCCGCTGCCGTCGATGTCGCCATGCGTGCCTTCGGCATGCCGATGGGGCCATTCGAGGCGCAGGATCTGGGCGGCCTCGATATCGCAGCCTTTCAACGTAAGGCCGCGCGCGAACGCGGCGAGACGCCATTTGCGCCTGTCGGCGACCTGCTCGTTTCCATCGGACGCATCGGCCAGAAATCGAATGGCGGTTGGTATGATTATCAGCCAGGCGACCGCACGCCACAGCTCTCGAACGCGGTTGCGGCTGTTATTGCCGAGGTGGCGGCCGGACGGCCGCAACAGACATGGGACAAGACGGCGATTGCCGATGCCATCATCCTGCCGATGGTAAACGAGGCGACCCGAATTCTGGAAGAGGGGATTGCCCTTCGCGCTGCCGACATCGATCTCGTCGAGATCCACGGCTATGGCTTTCCGCGCTGGCGCGGCGGCCTGATGCATTATGCGCAGGCGCGCGGACTTCGCGAAATTGTCAGCGTGCTGGATCGTCTCTCAAGCAAAGGCCTCTCAGATCCAGCATGTGACGGTTTGCGACAGGCAGCCGATCAAGAACACCCGTCTTGAAGCCGTGCTCGGCTATGGCCGTTTCGGCAGTGGCTCCCACAATCGGTAACAGATGTTCGGCAACGTGAAGGTCCGTTACGAAATCTCCCGAGGCGAACTCTATTCATCTTCTATGCCGGAGCGGTACTGATCCGAGCTGTATCGATTGGTCGGACGGCGCGTTGTTCAACCTAAAGGGGACGGCGCAGTTCGATTGGGCGCTGGTTTCGACGCAAGGGCGAGCCTAAGGCTTTAGACGTTGGGACGTGGGTAGGGGCTCCATCCGTCCGATAGTCCCGACGTCAATCTCATCGAATTCGCGATAGGAACCGAGCAATCTTACGGGACCGCTCGGCATGCTATTGAAGAAAGCGAGAATTAAAGGGTTACAACAACCTTGCCGAACTGTTCGTTCGATTCCAGATAGCGGTGAGCCTCGACAATCTGATCCAGCGGGAAGCTTCGCGCGATGACCGGTTTCAATGCGCCCTTGGCGACCCCTGCAAGAATGAAGCTTTTTGCCGCGGCGAGCCTGACGGGATCACGTGTGATCTCATGAACGAGATAGCCTCGCAGCGTCAAGCTTTTGCTGAGCACGGCCATTAACGGAAATGGCGTCGGCAAGGGCGATAGGCCGCCATACTCGATCAATATGCCGCCGGTCGCCATCGCCGCCGTCAGCGGTTCAAAGATCGGCCCACCGACCGCATCCAGAACCACGCGGATGCCGGATGAGCCGCCGGCCGATGCCAACCTGCCGGCGAAATCGTCACCATCCGACAGGACGACGTCCGCCGCGCCTTGAGCAATCAGCGCCTCACGCTTCGCTGCCGTGCGTGTGATGGCAATGGGCCGGGCGCCGACAAGATTGGCAATCTGAATGGCTGCAAGGCCAACGCTGCTTGACGCTGCGGTGATCGCTACGGTGTCGCCGGCCTTCAATCCCGCAATCTCGATGAGCGCGCCATAGGCCGTCAGATAAGCCATCCAGAGCGCCGCGGCCGGTTCAAATCCAAGCGCAGCCGGATGCTTCACGACAAGTTCCGCGGGTGCGCGGATCACCTCGCCATGCATCGGCCAGCGCACCATCGAGCGCGGGGGAATGACACTGACGGCGTCGCCCGGACGCAGCCCTTCGACATTCTCACCAACGCTCTCCACGATGCCGGCTGCCTCCAGCCCCAACCCCGAAGGCCCTGTAACTGCCTCGATATAGTCGCCGCGTCGCAGCAAGGCTTCGGCCCGGTTGAGACCGAGTGCCTTCACGTTGATGCGCACCTCGCCCGGGCCGGGAGATGGGATTTCAAGGTCTTCAAGACGTAGGACCTCAGGTCCACCGAGCTCCGAGAAGCGAACAATCTTAGCCATGACTTCACTCCGATTAATTTCGAATGGCACCTTGTTACATGGCGATTTCCGACGATAAAGTGGGAGTCGCTTTGCTCATTAATAACCATTGGTTTCGAAATGGATCGTCTTACCAGCATGGAAGCCTTCGTTCGGGCAGTCGATCTCGGGTCATTCGCCGCCGCGGCCGAGGCGCTCGATATCTCGGCGCCGATGGTCGGCAAGCACATTCGTTTCCTTGAGGAGCGATTGGGCATGAGGCTCCTCAACCGGACGACGCGACAGCAGAGCGTGACCGATTTCGGCCGCGCTTATTACGACCGCTGTCGTACTATCCTGACCGAGACGGCAGCCGCCGAGGCGCTCGCCGGTAACCATCTCGGCGAGCCGACGGGGCGTCTGCGCGTGACCATGCCGGCTCATTTCGGACGGCATTGCGTTGCGCCCGTCCTTTATGCCTTGGCCCAGCGGTATCCACGCCTCGAGCTGGAGCTGTCCTTCGGTGACCCCATCTCCGATCTGGTCCAGCAGGGCTATGATCTGGCGATCCGCACGGGAACGCTGGAGGACCGCGCCGGCATCGTCGCCAGGCGCGTCGCGCGCCAATCGATGATCCTCTGCGCCTCACCGGCTTACCTTGACCGTTGCGGAATGCCCGCCGATATCGACGATATCATGCAGCATCAGACCATCCTCTACGGCCGCGCCGGCTGGGTCCGGCCGTGGCAGTTCCCGCGGCCCGGCATGGCGCCGCTTGAGATTTTCCCAGGCGGGCGCTTGCGCCTAGACGACCTCGGCGCGATGGCCGATGCGGCGGCTGCGGGTCTC
The DNA here is from genome assembly GCF_044756305.1 of Rhizobium sp. NPDC092011. Taxonomy (NCBI): domain Bacteria; kingdom Pseudomonadati; phylum Pseudomonadota; class Alphaproteobacteria; order Hyphomicrobiales; family Rhizobiaceae; genus Rhizobium; species Rhizobium sp. NPDC092011. Next base: position 53,505 of record NZ_JBIVSO010000008.1, on the reverse strand, counting down.
GGCCTGTCATGGTTGCCTGCCTGGCTGGTTCGTGACCGCCTGGCCTCGGGTGAACTGGCTGTCGTGCTGCCGGACCAGCCCCGTTTTCTATATGATGCTTATGCACTCTGGCCGCAGACGCCGTTGCTGCCGCTCAAGGTCCGGGTGGCCGTTGACGAACTGGCGCAGGCCCTTCCTTCGCAGATGACCTGAAAAAACGGTGGCTCTCAGACGGGACAGCACGAAGACCTGCTGTTTCAGTTGGAGAGTCGTCGGGCCGCTCATCTTGATGCACAAGAGGTGTGCGCAGCCGAACGAACATCTGCTGCAAAGCTGCCGATCTCATCGTCTCGGCAAACGGTCATTCCTGACGTCTTCCGTCTTGTCGCTCGTTCTATTGTCGCGACCTTAAGGTCGCGCGTGCGCGCTCAAGGTTGCGCCAGCGCTACGGCGTGATCCGTAGCGCCGGCACACGCCTTTGTCGTGCGTCCACAGTGTATTCGGACTTTAGCGTTGCGGGATGCTCAGGTCACATCACTCCGAAGCGCTCGAAGGCTTCCACGGTGCTCATGCCGGCCTCGATCGCAAGACGGACTTTGTTCTCGGTTTCAGCCTTTTCCAGCGCAAGCGCGATCACCTCCCGTTCGGCTTCGCGCGGGATAACGAGGACGCCGTCTCTGTCGCCAAAGAGAATGTCGCCAGGCCTGACGCGTATGCCGCCAACCTCGATCGGGATTCCGTAATCTACGACCTTGCCCCGCGGCCCTTGATCCTGTGCGTAGGAGCCGTAGCAGAAGGTCGGAAAGCCAAGCGCGAGAATGCCTCTGCTGTCACGGCAATAGCCGTCACAAATCGCGCCCGCCGCCTTCAGTTTAAGCGCGCGCGTCGACATCAATTCGCCCCAGAGGGCGTAGCGTGGCGAGGCACCCGAGCAGACATAGATCTCGTTTGGCTTCAGGCTGTCGAGAGCCTGGAACATCAGGCCGAAAGGCTTGCTGCTAAGCTCGGAATGTCCGCCGGGCTCCGCAACGGCGAAGAAATCCGCTTCGAGGACCGGCATCGCTCGCCCCACAGCGACCATGTCGTCACGCAGCGCCTTGATCTGTGGGGGCAGGAACTGATGCTGCAGACCCATCGTATCAAGAATGTCGCCAACCACGGCCGTGAATAGGCGGCTGCGCATGGCCGCGAACAGCTCGTTATCGTCTTTGAAATGTGTCATGTCTTCTCCTCAAATCCTGTGCGCCAGGGCCGTCGAGATACCCTGTCTAGCGCCTTTGTTTTCCGCAGAGCCCTTTAACTGCCCCACAGCGACCAGGCGGGTTGCCGATCTCCGGCACGTATGTGGCCGACGGCCACATCGCCCGACCGCGATGGTGCCTACACGATGTCACTGTTCCGCCCAATGCCGCATTCGCCGTCATCGATCGAGAACCTGGTCGCGATGCGTCCGGGAATGTTCTCGGCGACATTCCAATACACGTCGGTGGCTTCAATCGGCGCCCTGCAGGCAAGGGTCTGCTTGTCCGCGCCGCGCCAGTGAAAGTACTCCTCCCTTAGGTTCATTTCAGCTTTTGTCGCCCCAAAGCCTCCATTATTTGTTGGACCACGACCTGATTAAGATCTACAATTTGAAAGAATTCAAGCCAATATCGCCGCGACTTTCGAATTTAATGGTCTGAAATCGGAATCATTCAGATATGCCGCTTGACATTTATCGATCTTGGACCAACAAATAGGATTATCGAAAAAGGATGCGCCCATGAATAGTTCCACGCTGCCAGACATGGTGTCGGGCGGAGAAACAGCGGAGCCTGGCAAGACTTCGGCCGTTGATCGGCTCGTCGAGCAGATCCGCGACATGATCTCGGAGCGCGGTCTTGGCATTGGCGATGCACTGCCGACCGAGCGGGATCTCGGCGAGCATTTCCAGGCTGGCCGCAACACGGTACGCGAGGCGCTGCAGGTATTGCGTGCCTATGGCATGATCGAGACCAGGCCGAAGGTTGGTGCGGTCATCAGTGGGGGGCATGGAGAGGCGATCCGCCGGCTCTTCGCTTTCCACAATGGCATTTCGCCTGACTCCTTCCGTGATCTGCAGGGCTTTCGGCGGATCATCGAGACAGGTGTTGGCGAGCAAATCATCCTGACGGCGAGTGACGCCGATTTCGATCGGCTGGACGCGATCAACAGGCAGATTCTGGGGGCGGCAAGTGTCGAGGAGGCGGCGCGCTACGATTACCAGTTTCATGCGGCAATCGTCGAGCTTTCCGGCAACCGCACCACGCTTGCGGCTTATCACATGCTACGCTCGGTCATCGAGGAGGTCATGCGTCTTGGTAAGGCAGACCAGCCGGTGCCTGCCGCAACGGTCGAAGCGCATGCGGAAGTCATACGGGCGCTCCGCGCCCGTGATCGTATCGCCTATGTTTATCTGATGAGCAGACACCTGGAATTCGGTTTGCGGTTCGTCAAAACCGATCCCGTTGATCCGTAATTGCAACACGCATTGTGAAGGTTTGACCTGGTTCGCCCTCGGGCGAAGCGGGCAGCTGTTTGCCGGATACTTCATTCGTTGATCCGGTGACATCAACAAGGCACTTGGGAGGAGAGCCAAAATGAGAAAGACCAAACACGCCATACTGACACTTGCCGCGCTACTGGCCACGGTCAGTTTCGCACCGAATGCGGCCTTCGCTGGGGGAAGGGCGATTGCTGGCATCGTGTTTCAGCAGGACCAGTATTTCCGCGGCGTCCAGATCGGCATGGAGAAGGCGGCAAAAGCTGCCGGCGATGAGCTTCTGGCCGGCAACAGCGACAGCAAGCTGGAGAAGGAAACGCAACTCATCGACACCTATATCGCTCGTGGCGTAAGCTCGATCGTGGTCGCGCCTCTCTCTGCCGACGCCTCGATGCCGGCACTCAAGAAGGCGCGCGCCGCCGGCATCACGGTCGTGACCTACGGGACTTCGGTCAACGGCGACGTCGCACAGGCGACGGTGACGAGCTCGGATCGCGATATCGGCATCGGCACAGGCAAGGAGGCTGCCAAATTCCTGAAAACGCTCGGCGGTGGCGGCAAGGTCAAGATCGGCACGCTCGCCTTCAAGTCGCAGCTTCCCGAACAGTCGAACGCTCGCGTCGAGGGGTTCCTCAGCGCCGTCTCCGATCAGGTTGATGTTGTTTCCCAACAGGACGCGTGGCTTGCGGAAAAGGCACTCGCGGTCGCAAGTGACATGCTGACGGCCAATCCCGATCTCAAGGTGATCTATGCGGCGAACGAAGGCGGCACGATCGGCGCGGTGCAGGCGGTCAAGAAGGCGGGGCTTGAGGGTAAGGTCTTTGTCTTCGGTACGGATGGCTCCGAGCAACTCGCCAACATGCTGTTGAATTCGGACAATGTCCTGCAGGCGACGACGGCGCAGCAGCCGCTCGAAGTTGGGCGGCAAGCGATTGAAGCCGCGCAGAATCTGCTCGACGGCAAGAAGATCGAGACCAAGGTCAATGTGCCGGTTCTGCCTCTGACGCGCACCGACGCAAAGGCCGTCGCGGCATACAAGGAAAGCCTCAAGGCACTGAAGTGATCGAGGCCCTGAAGCGAGCCAAGTGGCGGGGGCATTGCTCCCGCCGCACCTTCGTCTTGCACAGCAGGAAATTTGCATGACCTATTCGCAAACCAGTTCAATCGTCTCGGAAGGAGTGCAGGGACGGCTGGATTTTCGGGCCGTGACCAAACGCTACGGCCCGACAATTGCACTTTCCGAATTCACCCACAGTTTCGCGCCCGGCCGGGTGCATGCCCTCATGGGCAAAAATGGCTCTGGCAAGTCGACGCTCGTCAAGCTCCTTGCCGGCGTGACGGAACCCACATCCGGCACGATCAGCGTCAACGGCGAGGATCGTCATTTCACCTCGCCGCACGATGCGTCAGCGGCGGGCATCGTTACCGTGCATCAGGAGCTCTCGCTGGTTCCGGAACTCTCGGTCGGCGAGAACATCTTTCTCGGCCGCTTGCCCCATATACGGCGCGCAGGCTTCAACACCGTCGACTGGGCGGGGCTGCATCGACGCGCCGGCGAACTGCTTGCCGACATGGGGCTTGCTATCGATTCCCGCCAGCCGGTCTCGGGCTTGAGCGTCGGTCAACAACAGGTGGTGGAGATCGTCAAGGCGATGTCCTTCAACCCGTCTATCCTCCTCTTGGACGAGCCGACATCGGCGCTCGCGACGCGTGAGGTCAAGCAGCTGTTTGCGCTGATCCAGCGACTTCGCGCCCGCGGCGTGACGATGATCTACATTACTCACCGGATGAGCGAACTCTTCGAGATCGCAGATACCTGTACGGTGATCCGCGACGGCCATTATATCGGCTCGGTGGAGATGAAGGCGACGACGCCATCGGCGATCGTCGGCATGATGTTCGGCGATATGGCTCGCGCGACACGTCCCCCTCGGCGGACACTCGATCGCACCAAGCCGATGCTTGAGGTGCGTGGACTTAGCCGCGCTGGGCATTTTCGCGATGTATCCTTCGACCTCTATCCCGGCGAAATCCTCGGAATCGCTGGGCTGCTCGGCGCCGGACGCACGGAACTCATGCGCGCGATCTTCGGCGCCGATCGGGTCGACGGCGGTTCCGTGACGCTCGATGGCCGCGTCATGACTGGTGCTAGCCCGCGCGAAATGCGCAAGGCAGGCCTCGGCTACACGCCGGAAAATCGCAAGGAAGTGGGTCTCGTGCAATCACTCTCGACGGCGGACAATCTCTGCATGGCGAGCCTTGGTCCCATTTCGAGAAGGGGTTTCATCTCGCGCCGGCGCGAGCAGCCCCATGTCCGCCGCCAGATCAGCGACTTGCATATCAAATGCGGCGATCCGGAACTGCCGGTTTCGTCGCTTTCCGGCGGCAATCAGCAGAAGGTGGTGATCGGCAAATGGCTGAACCGACATCCTTCTGTGATGTTCTTCGACGAACCGAGCCGCGGCGTCGACGTTCAAGCCAAGCGGCAGATCTTCGACATCATCTGGCAGAAGGCCGCCGACGGTCTCGCCAGCATCTTCGTATCGACTGAACTCGAGGAGGTGCTCGAGGTGGCCGACCGCATTCTGGTGATGCACCACGGCGCGATCGTCGCCGAGGTCGATCCCACGAAAACCGATCTCACCGAACTCTACGGCTTGTGCATGGAAGGGGCCCGCCAATGACGCTTGTGAACCAAACCGCGGAGGTTGACCGACAGAATATGCCGCTTCGTATCCTCAAAACCTACCCGATGGAGATCATTCTCGCAGCGCTGGTGATCTTTCTGATCCTAGTCGCGCCCGGTTTTGCCTCGATCAGCAATGTCCTGAACGTGCTGCGCACGGTCTCGATGCTCGGCATCATCGCCTTCGGCATGACGGCCGTCATCATCAGCGGCGAGATCGACCTTTCGGTCGGCGCAGGGGCGGCGCTCGCAGGCTGCATCGTCGCTTGGTTTGCCGACCGCTTCAGCGACGTGCTCGGCGATTGGGGCGCGGTGACGGCAGGCTTTGCCGTGGCTCTGTTGCTCGGCTTTGCGCTCGGCTATCTGACAGGTCGCTTTCGGCAATGGTTCAACGTGCCGACCTTCATCACGACCCTTGCGCTCTTTGCGGCCTTGCGCGGCGTCGCCAACCTCATCACAGGCGGCTTTCCGCTATCGTCCTTCCCGCTGGGCTTCGATTTTCTGGGGGGCGGCTATCTCTTCGGAATTCCGTTCCCGGTCTATATCTTCGGACTGACCTTCGCCGGCATGCACTTCCTCATGAAGTACACGAGCTTCGGCCGCGAAATCTATGCCGTCGGCGGCAATATGGAGGCGGCCCGCCTCTCCGGCATCGACATCTGGAAGGTGAAGGCGCTGACGCTCGGCCTGACGGGTGGGCTCACCGCGGTCTCCGGCACGCTCATCGCATCGCAGATCGGTGCAGGGACCGGGACGACCGCCACCGGCATGGAACTCGACGTAATCGCGGCCGTCATCATCGGCGGGACATCGCTTTTCGGCGGCAAGGGCCGCATCTGGGGCACGCTGATCGGGGTATTGTTCCTCGGCTGCATCTCCAACGGCATGACGCTGATGAATGTCAGCGAATATTGGCAATACGTCGTGCGCGGCGGGATCATTCTCGGCGCCGTGCTTCTCAATCAGGTTCTGGAAAGGGTGCGCTGAGACAGGCGCGGAGATAGTTATGACTGAATTCAAAGGAAAAATTGCGCTGGTCACCGGCACATCCGGGATCGGTCTCGCCTCGGCGATCCGCCTGGCTTCTTCCGGGGCAGCCGTGCTTGCCTGCGGCAACGACGCTGCCGCCAACGCCGCCTTCGACCTTATCGCCAGGGAACACGGCCTGCCGATGTCGGCGCGACTGACGGACGTATCCGTGGAGGAGGAAGTGGACGCGGCCGTCCGCGAGGCGGTGCTGCTCCATGGCGGCCTCGACGTCATCGTCAACGCCGCCGCCGTTCATCCCTTTGGCACCGTGCTCGACACCAGCGCAGAAACCTGGGCGCGTTGCCTCTCGGTCAATGTCGGTTCGATCTATCTGACAGGCCGTTTCGGAATTCCCGAAATGACGAAGCGCGGCGGTGGCGCGATCGTCAACATTTCCTCGGTGCAGGGCCACGCCTGCCAGCAGAATGTTGCGGCTTACGTTGCCTCCAAGGGCGCGATCCATGCGCTTACCCGGGCCATGGCGCTCGATCACGCAGCGGCGAAAATACGGGTGAACTCGGTCAGCCCCGGCTCGGTGCGCACGCCATTGCTCTCGCTCGCTGCCCGCACCTATGGCGGCGAAGGTGTCAGCGAGGCCGAAGTCTTCGCACGCTTCGGGGCTGCCCATCCAATTGGGCGCATCGGCGAACCGGAAGAGGTGGCGGATCTGGTCGCATATCTGGCCTCGGAGCGCGGAGCCTTCATCACCGGATCGGACTTCCGCATCGACGGCGGGCTCACGGCCGGTATTGGCGTCAAGTAATCGAAAGGGAGACAGCAGGATGAAGATTGGCCTTGGGCTCTACCGGGAGCAACTTACCCGAGATAACTTTCAGTTTGCGCAGCAGGCGGGCGCCAGCCATATCGTCGCGCATCTGACCAACTATTTCAGCGGTAAGGATCCGAAGATCGCCAGCGGCGACCAGGGCGGTTGGGGCGATTGTTCCGGCGATCAGCTCTGGTCTTTCGAGGAGCTGTCGGCTCTTGTGAGGGATGTGCGCGCAGCAGGCCTGGACGTGGCAGCGATCGAGAACTTCTCGCCGCGCTTCTGGTCCGATGTGCTTCTGGACGGACCGAAACGTGCGGAGCAGATCGAAGGGCTCAAACAGCTCATCAAGAATGCTGGCCGTGCCGGCATCCCCTGCATCGGCTACAACTTCTCGCTTGCCGGCGTCTATGGTTGGACCCGTGGTCCTTACGCGAGAGGTGGGGCGGTGTCCGTCGGCTTCGGGGTCGAGGACAGTGGGGTACCACATCCGGATGCGCCGATCCCCGATGGCATGGTCTGGAACATGCGCTATCGCCCCGGCATTGCCGGCGCTGCGCCTGTCTCCGTCAGTTCGTCGGAACTCTGGGAGCGCCTCGCCCATTTTCTGAGGGAGGTCGTCCCCGTCGCCGAGGAGGCCGGCGTCGTTCTCGGCGCCCATCCTGATGATCCGCCGGCGGAGGAGCTGCGCGGCACGGCGCGGTTGGTCAACCGCCCGGAGAAATACGATCGGCTGATGGCGATCGTCGATTCACCGTCGAACGGACTTGAACTTTGCCTTGGCTCGCTGCAGGAAATGCCGGGTGGCGACATCTACGAACACGTCCGGCGCTTTGCTCGCTCCGGCCGTATCGGCTATATCCATTTCCGCAATGTGCGCGGAAAGATGCCGCACTATGTCGAGACCTTCGTCGATGAAGGCGACATCGATATGGCCGAGATCGTCCGGATCCTACGTGACGAAAACTACGAAGGCGTAATGATCCCGGACCATACGCCAGCCATGAATTGCGGTGCCTCCTGGCATGCCGGCAAGGCGTTTGCGCTCGGTTACATGCGTGCCCTTGTGCAGAATGCAGAGGCACTCGGTCCCTCACGATCGATCCCTGCCGGTATCGCGGCGGAATAGGAGGCGCAGATGACACGCTCACCTGTCTGTGTCGCGCCGGTCGGCGATCGGTGCGGCGAGGGCGCAGTCTGGTCGGTGGACGAGGCGTCGCTCTACTGGACGGACATCAACCGCTTCCTCATCCACCGCTACGACGAAGCAACACGGGCAGTTAGAAGCTGGTTGTTCGACGAACCCGTGGTTGCCGTGTCGTTGACGCAAGAAGCCGGTCGTCTGCTCGTGGCCCTCGCCTCAAAGCTCGTCTGGTGGTGGCCTGGGTCGGATCGGCGGGAGGATCATGGCTTTGTCCTGCAAGGCGCGCCGCGCGTGCGGCTCAATGATGGTCGGGCCGATCCAGCCGGAAACTTCTGGGTGGGTTCGATGAAGAACAATGTTCTGCCAGACGGGCAGCTTGGCGAGGCCGGGCCAGGGGAGGGTATCCTCTATCGGATCGCCCCTGATGGTGCCGTCACCGAATGGCGCCGTGACCTTGGCATCTCCAACACGCTCTGCTGGAGCCCGGATCGCCGGACCTTTTATTTTGGCGATACGCTTTCAAACGAAATTTACGCGTTTGATTATGATCTGGCGAAGGGATCGATTGCTGGCGAGCGGCGTTTTTTTGCTGGTTTCGGTCGCGGTTCACCCGATGGTTCGGCCATCGATAGCGCTGGTTTCCTCTGGAATTGCCGCTTTGGTGGCGGATGCATTGCCCGCATAGCACCCGATGGCAGCCTCGCCGAGCTGATTGAAATGCCGGTGACCAACGTCACCACCTGTACCTTCGGCGGCCCGGATTTGAAGACGCTCTACATTACCACTGCAAGTGTGCTTGCAGCGCCCGGCGAGCGTCTTGCCGGAAGCCTATATGCAATGCGGGTCGAAATTGCCGGCCTGCCCGAGAACCGATATGGAGCTGCGATCCGCTGATGGCGAAGACGACACGCAAAGCGCTTGCCTGGGCGCATGGCTGCCTCTCGGTGCAATCGCTTGGTGGAATGCTCGGCCCGGTGTTGTTTCTGCTGCCGGACGGGCGACAGGTCAGTCCCTTGCATGTCGCCCGCTGGGGTAACGACCCACAGCGCGGAGCCTTACCGGAGATCCTGCAGGAATTGCGTGGCGAGTGGCCCTGCGTGCCTTTCGGCGGCGACGCCGATCGTGCGCTCGCGGCCGGTTGGACGGCGGCGGGAGAGAGCTTCAAAGGGGCGACTGTGCCCCATGGTCACGGCTCCAATGTTCATTGGGACTGGAGCGTTTGCGACGACCACCAGCTCAGCCTGGAGTGCCACTATCCGGAAGACCATCCGATCCGCCTGCTTCGTCGGCGTATCGTTCCGGACCCGACCGCGGCCGCCATCGACATCATATTGGAGATCGAGGCGCGCCGTATGTGCCGTCTTCCCATTGGCCTGCATCCAACCTTTCGGTTACCGCTTCGCTCCGGCGCAGTCACGATCGAACCGGGCGCATACGATCGCGTATGGAGTTTCCCCGGCGATCTCGAGCCGGGCGCGGCCCAATTCCCCCCGGCACGGCAATGGTCGTCGCTCGGCAGGGTGGAAACGCGTGACGGAGCGACCATCGACGCAACTCAGGTACCGCTTGTCGCAGAGGTCGAGGACTTGCTGCAACTGACCGGCGTCAACGGCAAGGTTGCGCTCCATTACCGGGATGAAGGATTTCGCGCGAGGCTCGAGTGGCAGAAGGAACACTTTCCGAGCCTCTTGCTTTGGTACAGCAATCGTGGGCGCAAGGCCTATCCATGGGACGGGCGGCATGTGGCGCTTGGGGTCGAGCCGATTGCTTCCGCCTTCGATCTGGGACCGGCGATCTCTTCAGCGTCCAATCCATTGGAGCAGGCTGGCGTCGCTACGGCTCTTGCCCTTGATCCCGATCAGATATTCACCAGCCGTTACCGGCTTTCGGTCGAGGCCGCAGCATAGCCCGCCTCGCAGGGCATCTACTCCATCAATTCTCGTCAAAGAGATAGTTCGGATGAAGCTTTACGCGCTGGGCCACCGTGATCGAGCGATAGGTCTTGATGATTGGACTTTTCCGCATAAATTCGCGTGTGACTTCGCGAAACTCTTCCATGTCGATCACATTGAGGCAGGCCAATATGTCGGTATCACCGGTGATCACGTCGCAGCATGACACGTAGGGCGAGCTCCGCAGCATCGCCAGCAACTCATTGAAAGTGTTCAATTGGTGAGACGATAGGGATATTTCGATCCAGATCGCCAATTTGCGCTCGGCATAGGTCTGGTTAACGATCGAGATGTCGCCGAGGATCACGCCATTGTCGCGTAGCCGATGGATACGGCGATGGCAAGCCGGCTGGGAAATGCCGATCTTATCTGCCAGTTGCTGGAAGGTGAGCATGCTGGATTGCTGCAGCAGATTGAGCAGCTTGCGATCGATGCGATCGAGGCTCACCTTCGATGAAGACATCCGGCACTCCAAATCCTGATCATCCGCACAACCTCAAGCATGTCGCGTCCATATCGCCTCGCGCGACGCGCTTCAGGGTGGGTTTTCAAGCATGTCGCTCCATTGATGCGACCTCGCTCCTGAGCCAAATGCTCTAGGGGAAACGAGGGGCATGCACAAGGCGGCCAATATTTCGCCGATGAGAGTTTTATGCGTCACGAGGCCGTTTCGGTTATAAATTTCTCGATCAGGACCGAAAGAACGAAAAAACCATAAAGCGCGACAGTGCCATAGTGTCACGAACATGACAGCGCCTTCCTGGACGGACGGCTCGATCTCAAGACGGGTGACCCTCTCGCATGCCTCGCTATCTTCCGGACACAACCCTTGCCCAGGGTGCCTGCGAAAACCACGATCCAACCGGGGCAGTCGTTCCTCCCATTCATCTGGCGACAACCTTCCTTCGCCCAGCGGAGGGCTATTCGCAAACCGGCTGGAGCTACAGCCGCTATGGCTATCCGGGGCTGGAGCAGCCGGAGGCAACGCTTAGGACACTCGAAGGGGCTGCGGATTGCAGGCTCTTCAGCTCCGGCATGTCTGCCATGACCGCCATTATCATGGCGCTGAAACCAGGCTCGCACTGTGTCTTCCCCATCGACATGTATCATGGGATGCGCACCTGGCTGAAACGATACTCGGCGCAGCAGAACCTCAAAATAACCCACGCGGATATGACGGATCTCGAGTGCATACGCGCAGCCGTCATACCGGGAGAGACGAGTATCGTCTGGGCTGAAACGCCCTCCAATCCGCATTGGTATCTCTACGATATCGCCGGGCTGGCGGATATCGCGCACAGCGCCGCGGCGCGGCTCGTGGTGGACAATACGGTTGCGACGCCCGTTCTGTCTCAACCCTTGTCGTTTGGCGCCGATATGGTCGTTCATTCGGCAACCAAGTATCTGAATGGCCATAGCGACGTTCTGGCGGGCGCCGCCATGACCGCAAGGACGGACGATTTCTGGGAGCAGGTTTGCTTCAACCGCGACTATCATGGCGGCGTTCTCGGCCAATTCCAGGCCGCCTTGCTGATGCGCGGCATGCGAACGCTGCATCTGCGCGTCGGACGCGCCTGCGCATCAGCCATGACGCTGGCCATGGCCTGCCTCGAACATCCAAGGGTGGAAAAGGTCTATTACCCCGGCCTGCCGTCGCACCCGGGGCATGATCTGGCCAAGCGGCAAATGACGGGCGGTTTCGGCGGAATGGTGTCCATTCTTGTCAGGGGAGGCGCGTCAGAGGCCGACCGCGTGACCGCCCGCACCCGCATCTGGAAGCCTGCAACTTCGCTCGGAGGGGTGGAAAGCCTGATCGAACGGCGCGAAGCCATCGAACCCAATTCGCATGTCGAGCCGAACCTCCTGCGTCTTTCCGTCGGTATCGAAGCCGTAGCCGATTTGATCGACGACCTGTGGACGGCGCTCGGCTGATGCACTACCCGCACCCGCACAAAACAACCAAAAACAATCTGCCAATGGAGGAGAACGGAATATGACATTGATCGGCTCTCAGTCCCGCCGGGACTTTCTGAAGACGGCGACTGCCTTCGGCCTGACGGCCGCAACCGGTCCCTATATGATCGGTTCTGCCTTTGCGCAGGAGGCGCCGACGAAGGGCGGGACACTGAAGATCGGCATGCGTGGCGGCAGCACGACCGATACGCTGAATCCGACCTCCTATTCGAACGCCGTGCCGTTGCTGGTCGGCTACGCCGTCATGAACGGTCTCATCGAAATCGACGAGAGGGGCGTGCCGCAGCCGGAATTGTTCGAAAGCTGGGAGATTGGCGATCAGGCGAAAGAATGGATTTTCAACATTCGCAAGGGGATCGTCTTCCATAACGGCAAGGCCATGACCGCCGATGACGTGATCTATTCCCTTTCCCTGCATACAGGCGCAGACAGCAAATCCGCAGCCGCCGGCGGCTTGAAGCATGTCAAGGAAATCCAGAAGCTCGGCACGCACCAAATCAAGGTCGTGCTGGCAACATCGGATGTCGATCTGCACTACACACTCGCCGATTATCACCTTCTGGTCGTACCCGAAGGCTTTAGCGATTGGGCCAAGCCGATCGGCACGGGGGCTTTCACCGTCGACAGCTTCGATCCGGGTGTGCGCTGCGTGCTGCGCAATGTCGGAAACTACTGGAAGACGGGCCGCGGCAATGTCGATCGCATCGAAATCACCGTCGTCAACGATATCGTGCAGCGCATGAACGCCCTGATCTCCGGTCAGGTCGATGTCATCAATGACGTCGACAAGCGCGCGGTCGACCTGCTGCGCGCCGCACCCGGTATCGAGCTAGTGCAGGCGCCGGGCGGCTGGCACACCATCATGGCGATGCAGACGGATGCCGCGCCATTCAACAACCCCGATTTCCGGCTGGCGCTGAAATATGCCTGCGATCGCGACCAGATTCTAAACGCCCTGTTCAACGGCTTCGGCCGGGTCGGCAACGATCAACCTATCCCGGTTTCGGATCCTTTCTACAATACCGATCTCGTGCAACGGCCTTACGATCTCGACAAGGCGAAATTCCATCTGAAAAAGTCGGGTATTACCGACACGAAGGTGATCCTGTCGGCCTCGGATGCCGCCTATGTGGGGGCGGTCGACATGAGCGTGCTCTTCCAGGCTTCTGCCGGCAAGGCGGGCATCGATGTGTCGGTCAAGAAGGAGCCGCATGACGGCTTCTGGAGCAATGTCTGGCTCAAGGCGCCGTTCTGCACCTCCTATTGGGCGGGCCGCGCGTCTGCAACCGACATGCTTGCCTCTGCCTATTACTCGGGTGCCAACTGGAACGAAACACACTGGAAAAGCGAGGCTTTCGACAAGCTTCTCGATGCCGCCAAGGCCGAAGTGGACGAAGCCAAGCGCAAGAGCCTGATCTGGGATATGCAGGTGATGCTGTCGGATCAGGGTGGCGCTCTTATCCCCGTGTTTTCCGACTGGCTGGATGCCCATCGTTCGCACGTCAAGGGGCACACTCCCCATACCCAGTTCGACCTGGCCAATGGCCGTCTGTGCGAGAAGGTCTGGCTGGAGGCCTGATATCGGAAGTGTGAAGGGAGACCGGGGCGCAAGCTTTCGGTCTTCTTTCCCCTGTAAGAAAAGAAACGATAAAGATAAAAGAGGGAAACGTGCTCACACTCGTGATCAAGCGAGCGGCACTCGGATTGCTGACCCTATGGGCCGCCTCCGTGCTCATCTTCGCCGGCACCCAAATCCTGCCCGGCGATCTCGCGCAAGCCGTGCTGCAGAACAATGCCACGAAAGAAAACGTCGCGGCGTTGCGACATGATCTGGGACTCGATCGGCCGGCCGTGGAGCGCTACGCCGATTGGCTCGGCAAAGCGGTACAGGGCGATTTCGGAACCTCTCTCATCAACAAGCGCGAGGTTTCAGCCGATCTCGCGCCGCGCCTCTATAATACGCTTTTCCTGGCACTATACGCCGCCGCCATTGCGGTACCCCTATCGGTGGGGCTCGGCATTTTGACGGCAGCTTGGCAGGGAAGCGTATTTGACGCTCTCGCCAATGCCGTGACGCTGCTTGCGATCTCGCTGCCGGAATATTTCCTCGGCTATCTGCTGATCAAATGGGTGGCGGTCTACTGGGGCCTGTTTCCGGTTCTGGCGAGCGTCACCCCCGAAACCCCGTTTTCGGGCCGACTCTACATGACGTTTCTGCCGATGCTGACGCTGGTTCTGGTCATCGTGGCCCATATGATGCGCATGACCCGGGCCTCGGTTATTGCCGTCATGTCCAGCCCCTATATCGAGATGGCCTTGCTGAAAGGCCTGCCGAAATGGCGCGTCGTGGTCGAGCATGCGCTTCCCAATGCGCTGGCGCCGATCATCAACGTTGTCGCACTCAATCTGGCCTATCTGATCGTCGGCGTCGTCGTGATCGAGGTGGTGTTCGTCTATCCAGGCCTCGGTCAATCCATGGTGGATGCCGTTGCCAAGCGCGACGTGCCGGTGGTGCAAGCATGCGGCCTGATCTTTGCGACCGTCTTCATCACGCTCAACATGGTCGCGGATATTCTGGCGCTCGTCAGCAATCCGCGCCTCAGACATCCGAGGTGAATGATGCGGCTCTTCGGACACAAAATGCCGTTAAAGGCACAAATCGGCCTGCTCATCGTCATCGCAAGCGCATTGGCGGCATTGCTTGCTCCCATTCTCGCACCCTATCCGGAAGCGGACGTTCTCGGTCGGGCCTGGGCAGTGCCGAGCGCGCAACACTGGCTGGGCCTTGATAATCTCGGTCGCGACGTCCTCTCGCGCCTGCTTTATGGGGCCCGACTGTCCATCGGGCTGTCGCTGCTCATCACCATACTCTCCTTCACGCTCGGCGTTTTCACCGGCTTTTCTGCCGCCGTGCTCGGCAAGACGATCGACATGATCCTGTCGCGTGTCGTCGATCTTCTGCTGTCGATGCCGGCGCTGATTTTCGCCATGGTCGTGCTCTCGGTTCTGGGTACGGATCTTGCCGTCCTCGTCGTCACGATCGCCATTCTCGACGCCACGCGCATTTTCCGCGTCAGCCGGTCGCTGGCCATGAATATCGCGACGCTGGATTTCGTCGAAGCGGCGAAACTGCGCGGAGAAGGCCTGTGGTGGATATTGCGCCGGGAAATCCTGCCTAATGCCATGGCGCCGCTGGTGGCGGAGTTCGGCTTGCGCTTTTGCTTTACCTTCCTGTTCATTTCGGCGCTGAGCTTCCTTGGGCTCGGCATTCAGCCGCCAAATGCCGACTGGGGAAGCATGGTGAAAGACTATTCGGCCATGATCATGCTGGGCGTGCCCACCGTGTTCTATCCCGCCGGCGCGATTGCCACCCTGACAATTGGTATCAACCTGCTGGTCGACTGGCTTGTCTCGACCAGTGCCGCCAAACGCTGAGCGCGCCATGATGGACACACAGATGGAAAATACTCTGCTTGAAGTCGAAGGGCTGCGCATCGAAGCCACATCGCAAACCGATGTCAAAACGGTTCTCGTCGATGATGTCAGCTTCACGCTGAAGCGCGGCGAGGTGCTGGGGCTGATCGGAGAGTCCGGCGCAGGCAAATCCACGATTGGCCTGTCGAGCATGCATTATACGCGGACGGGCTGCGCGATCACCGGAGGCCGGATCATTTTCAACGGCCGCGATATCCGGGGGATCTCGAAGGCGGAGGAGCGCTCGCTGCGCGGTGTCAAAATCGCCTATATCGCCCAAAGTGCCGCCGCCTCGTTCAATCCCGCACTGACCATTGGCCGGCAGGTCTGCGAGGTCGTCGTCCGGCACAAGCTGATGAGCAAGGGGGCAGCGAAAGCGCGCGCGATCGATCTGTTTCGCTCGCTGGATTTGCCCGATCCCGAAAGATTCGGCAAACGCTACCCGCACCAGGTATCAGGCGGCCAGCTTCAGCGCGCCATGGCAGCCATGGCCATGATTGCCGAGCCCGATCTTCTCGTCTTCGACGAACCCACCACCGCGCTCGACGTGACCACCCAGGTCGAGGTTCTGGCCGCGTTCCGCGCGCTTGTGCGCGAGCGCAACACGGCGGCCCTCTACATCACCCATGACCTGGCCGTCGTTGCCCAAATCGCCGATCGCATCATGGTGTTGCGCCACGGGAAAATGGTAGAAACGGGGACGGCGGAAGCCATCCTACATGACCCGCAGCAGGACTATACCAAACGGTTGGTGGCAGAACGCAACGCAGCCACGACCGAGCGATTTGTTCAGGCAAGCCATAGCGATGAAGCAGCGGTTCTGCGCATGGACAAGATCGTGGCAAGTTATAGCGGTCTGCCGCGTGTGATCGACAATGTCGGCATGGAATTGAGGCGCGGTGATACGCTTGCCGTCGTCGGAGAGTCCGGTTCGGGCAAGAGCACGCTTGCGCGGGTTATTGTCGGTCTGCTTCCACGCGAAAGCGGTGAGCTTTTCTTCCAAGGGCAGGAGTTGTCGGCAGCGCTCGCTCAACGCTCGCGGGATGAGCTGCGGCGTATCCAGATGATCTATCAGATCCCGGATATCGCGCTGAACCCCAAACAGACCCTTCTGGAAATCATCGGTCGCCCGATCGAATTCTACCTCGGCAAGTCGAAAAAGGACGTTCGGGAACGGGTTCTCGAGCTTCTCCGTCAAATCGAGCTCCCGGAAAGCTTCATCACGCGCCGGCCGCCCGAATTGTCGGGTGGACAGAAACAGCGCGTTTGCATCGCTCGCGCACTGGCAGCGCAGCCCGACGTCATCATCTGCGACGAGGTCACATCGGCGCTCGATCCACTTGTTGCCGAGGAGATCCTCAATCTGCTGCGCCGCCTGCAGGAGAAGTTCGGCCTTGCCTACCTCTTCATTACCCACGATCTCGGCACGGTGCGGCGCATTGCCAACAAGGTGGCGATCATGCGCAAGGGACAGGTCGTCGCCTATGGAGGAACGGCCGAGGTCTTTTCGCCGCCCTATCACCCCTATACGGAGCTGCTTCTATCCTCAGTGCCCGAAATGCGCTCCAAATGGCTGGATGAAGTACTGGCCAACCGAAAAGTCCAGACAGGTCCCGCGAGCGGATTGGAAGCCTCTTAGGCGGTGCACAAGTGCAGGTCTGCCATTTGCAGGCCTGCCTCCATTCCGTTGTTCGGATCCTCAGTCTCCCATCTTCTCGCGTAAAGTCTGCAGATCTCGCTCGGCATCGTGAACCCGGCCGAGGTCTCCACTCTCTTTGGCAAGCTTCAGTCGTTGATCCATGAAGGCTTTAGCCTCGCTTTTGTCACCCTGCTCGAAAGCAAGGACGCCGAGCTGGAAGAGACTTGCGTCGATATGGTTCTGGTTTCCGTGTTTTGTTGCGATGCTGTATCGCCTCTCGAGGAAACGTCTGGCTACCGCTGGCTGGTTTAGCTTGTAGGCGTTCTGCGCGAGATCGGTGATCACGACCAGCAGCTTCTCGCTGTCCTGTCCGAACAACGTCTCGCCCGCCTGAAGCACATTCTCGTTGATGGCCATGGCTTCTGCGTATTGTCCGACCTCATGCAGGCAGAAAGCAAGGCGTTCCTTCGTCCCAAGCCTTTGATCGTCGGAAAAATCCGGATCGCTATCAAACAGATCGATCGCTTTCCGGTAGTTATCGATGGCGATATCCCAATCACCGATGTCCTCCGCCTGACTGGCCAGGTTGTATGTGAAACGAGCGCGCTCGGCTTTCGTCAGAAAGGGCGTGCCTGCATCGATGCGCAGCGCCTCGAGACTTGCGGGCACGGATTCACTCGCCCTCCCAGCCCGATAAAGGATGAAGCCGCGGAGATAATTCAGTTCTCCAAGGGATTCGGTCGCATCCCGCGGTATCCTCGGCGCAAGATTGTCGAGTTCCGCCAAGGTTGCGCTGATGCTAAAGGTCTGGCTCGGATCCATGACCATACGATGGATTTCCTTCAGACGCCCAAACACAGCCTGCGCATCTTGCGCTGCGGCCGGACCAGAAAGCCCGATCGTAGCGATCGCGACCGCCAGCATCTTCGAAAAAATGTTGTGTCGTTTACTCATTGGATCGTCTTTGCTCCAATCCATGCCATCCAGAACGATCAGCATGCCAGTTGTGGCCCATACTTTGGCAAAGAAAGCGCCCATCGATCAAGCATACCTCACCTGCAATATATGCACCGAAGTGCGATTGGATCGGATCGGGAAGGGGCCTATGTTTAGCTCTGCACTCGCTCGATCTCGATCGTTCCATCGATCGGTATGACAACCAACAGAGGCATCCGTCATGACCAAAGGCTCTGATCTGCTCGTCGCTGCGCTCGAAAATGAGGGTGTCGACCGCATCTTCGGCATCCCCGGTGAAGAGAATCTCGACGTCGTCGAGTCAATCCGCAAGTCCTCGATCCAACTGGTGCTCACGCGACACGAGCAAGCGGCAGCCTTCATGGCCGCCACCTATGGTCGGTTGACCGGTAAACCGGGGGTCTGTCTGACGACGCTCGGACCAGGTGCCTTGAACCTTTCGACCGGTGCGGCATATGCGCTGCTTGGGGCCATGCCAATGGTGATGATCACCGGACAAAAAGGGATACTTTCGTCCCGGCAGGCGAGGTTCCAGGTGGTCGACGTCGTGGCATCGATGAAGCCGCTCACCAAGCTTTCCAGACAGATCGTCTCGCCGCAGATGATCCCAACGATGGTCAGGGAGGCATTCCGGATCGCAGAGGAGGAAAGGCCGGGGCCGGTTCATCTCGAGCTTCCGGAGGATATCGCGGCCGAGGAGTGCGAACCGGTCGCACTGGTCGCACCGCATCAGCTGGAGCTTCCAATCGCAAGCGACGCGGCGCTCGAGCGCGCCGCCGCGCTCATCACCGCGGCAAAGCGCCCGCTGCTCATGCTCGGGGCGGCAGCTTCGCGCCCGCGCTCGACCTCGGACATCGCGCAATTCGTCATTCGCACCGGCATCCCGTTCTTCACGACTCAGATGGGGAAGGGGACGGTTCCGGGCGGAACAGAGCTCTATATGGGCACCGCCGCGCTATCGGAAAAGGACTATGTCCATGAGGCGATCGAACAGGCTGATCTCATCATCACCATCGGCCATGATACGATCGAGAAGCCGCCTTTCATCATGGGCAAGGGTGGTCCGAAGGTCGTCCATGTCGGATATCAGCCGGCGACCGTCGAGCAGGTCTACTTTCCGCAATCGGAGGTGATCGGCGACATCGGCGCTTCGCTGAAGGCGCTGGCGGATCGCCTCGAAGGCAAGCTTCCGAACGCGCAGGCCCTTCTTCACCTGCGCGAGCGCATTCTCGAACGCATCGCGGTCAGGGCGACCGAAGATCGCTTTACACCGCAGCGGCTGGTCCATGATATCCGTGAGGTCATGCCGCATGACGGCATCCTCGCGCTCGACAACGGCATGTACAAGATCTGGTTTGCGCGCAACTACCGGACGCGCATGGCAAACACGTTGCTGCTCGACAATGCGCTTGCAACAATGGGGGCCGGGCTGCCCTCGGCCATGGTCGCCTCGATGCTTTATCCCGAGCGGCGCGTCATGGCGATCTGCGGGGACGGCGGCTTCATGATGAACTCGCAGGAGATCGAGACGGCCGTCCGGCTCAAACTGAACCTCGTCATTCTCGTCATCGAAGACAATGCCTATGGCATGATCCGCTGGAAACAGGCGGTAGACGACTTCCCGGACTTCGGGATGACGTTCGGCAATCCGGATTTCGTGAAATACGCCGAATCCTACAGCGCCAAGGGAACACGGGTCGACGACATCAGCCAGTTCAAGCAATCTCTCGAAGATGCCTTTTCCGGCGGCGGCGTTCACCTCGTCAATGTTCCCGTCGACTATTCGGAAAACGAACGCGTATTGGTCAAGGAGCTGCGTGAACGGCTTCCGGCCATCCTGGAGGACTGAGATGACGCCCAATTTGAAAGTTTATCAGGCATTCGACCGGCAGCTGATTGCGGACATCGCAGCGGACGATGCCGAGGCTCTCGAGCGCAAGCTCGGCCTCGCGGCAAGGACCTTTGCCGATCGTGAAGGCTGGCTACCGGCCCATCGCAGGATGGCGATCTTAAGAAGGGCGTCCGAGCTTCTCTCGGACAATCGCGACCGCTTCGCCGTCATGATCGCCCGCGAGGGCGGCAAGCCGCTCACCGACGCGATCATCGAGGTAACGCGTGGGATCGATGGTCTCGTCAACGCGGCGGACGAGCTTCGCAATTTTGGCGGCAAGGAAATCCCCATGGGCCTGACTGCCGCCAGCATGAACCGATGGGCCTTCACCACCAAGGAGCCGATCGGTGTCGTCGCGGCAATATCAGCGTTCAATCATCCCCTTAATCTCATCATTCACCAGATCGCGCCGGCGGTGGCAGTCGGCTGCCCGGTTATCGTCAAGCCGGCGGCGACCACGCCGATTTCCTGCATCGAGATCGTCAAGCTGTTCTGGGAAGCCGGACTGGACGAGCGCAGGTGTCAAACCTTGATCACCGAGGATAATGTGCTTGCCGAGCGCTTTGCGACGGATTCGCGTATCGCTTTCATGAGTTTTATTGGATCGGCGAAGGTGGGTTGGTATCTGAAGAGCAAGCTGCCTCCAGGCACAAGATGCGCATTGGAACATGGTGGCGCGGCTCCCGTCATCGTCGACCGCAGCGCAAGCGTCGATGCGATCGTCGGCACGATCGTCAAGGGCGGATACTACCACGCCGGCCAGGTCTGCGTGTCGGCGCAGCGCCTCTTCGTGCATGACGACATTCTGGCGACCTTCACGGATGCACTGGTCGCCAAAGTCGCAAATCTCCGCGTCGGCGATCCCACACGGACGGAGACAGAAGTCGGGCCTCTGATCCTGCCGCGCGAGACCGAGCGTGTTGCGAGCTGGATTCAGGAAGCGATCGATGCGGGCGCAAGGCAGTTCAGCGGCGGACGGCTGTCCGAGACCACGCTTCTGCCCTCGGTCCTGCTCAATCCGCCGGCCGATGCAAAGGTGTCGCGGTTGGAGGTCTTTGGCCCCCTGACTTGCATCTATGGCTACAGCGACGTCGACGACGCGATACGCATCGCCAACTCGCTGCCATATGCCTTCCAGGCGAGCGTTTTCTCGACAGACATAGCCGTTGCGCTCAAGGCCGCAAGGCATCTGGACGCATCGGCCGTGCTCGTGAACGACCACACAGCTTTCCGGACCGACTGGATGCCCTTCGCCGGGCGCAGGCAGTCGGGATATGGCGTCGGAGGTATTCCGTGGACGATGGAAGAAATGGCCGACGACAAGATGGTGGTGTTCAACGGCGTCAGTTGATCGGCATGGCGGCCTGCGGAGGTGTGGTCACCTTGCTTTCAAACCGGGGAAACTGGACGCAAGAGCGACCAGTTTCCCCGGCCAATCCATATGTGGTTTCGGACTTCGCCAACGCGGTCATCGCGGCCAAGTTGAGCTCGGTCTGCCCCATCTCTCGCAGCATATTTCCTCAGGGGGCTGTCTTCTCCTTCGCGGCGAGCGTGTAGGCGACGACCGCATTTGCGTGACCATGACCCATCCCATGTTCGCTCTTCAGCATGTTGACGAGCTCCATGTGCTTCGCCGGATAATGCTTGCGCACCAAATCCTGCCATTCAGCGATTGGACGGCCGTATGTCTTCTCGATCGATGGAAAATAGGAAGCAGGCCCTTTGATCTTTTCGTTGGTCATGGTGCATTATCCCTTTCATGCTGACTAGATCGCTGCCGCGCGCAATTTCCGCGGCGATTTGATGACATAATGACGTGCCAGTCGATATAGATCCTACATCGTGATCGCAAAATCGCCGTGGCTGCCAACTTATCCCGTTGCGCGGACCGAATACATCATAACAAGGGCGGTTTCGATGGTTGCACGCCATGAACCGTCTCCCAAGGCAAGCCGTACCTGGAAATGGCGTTCGGGGAACACTCCAGCCCCCTACAACCACGGGAAAGACGCGGGAGGCTGGTCAGCTGCTCCGCCGCGGCAATTTTACCAATCGGATTGCTCCATGCATTTCCCTTCTTGAAAGTTCGATGGCCGCTGACAGAGGCCGACGCCATGCCTTTGTGCAGGCGGGGACGCTTGTTGCCAGATGATCCGCAGGTCACGGATTGACTTGGCGATCGGCGGTTCGATTGCTACTATCAGTTTCATGACGGTTCTCTCTGAGGGCACCAGCCCGCCGATCCGGCTCCTGCTGCGGCTGCCATTGCTGACCTTGCAACTGCTGTGGCGTTTCTGGCCGCAGTTGATGGCGCTCTGGCTACTGGGGCTGATTGGAAATTCCCTTCTCAATGAAATTGCTGTCATGATCGGCCGGCTGAATGCATTGGCGGGTTTGTCGACCCTTGCCCTTGTCGTGCTTCTCAAGCTGGTGATCATCGTCGGGCTGTTCGAAACTGTGCGGCCCGGATTGCCGGCACTTGATGCTGCATCGCGCACTGCGGCTGCCCGGCCGGACGCTGGAACGGGCGAGGAGGTCAGAAAGCCGGGTTTTACGTCGATACTCGCGCTGACGCTCGTACCGTTCTTTGCTTATTATGCGGCCTGGGGTTTCTTAGGGGATACGGTCAGGGAATATTCCCGGCTATCTCTGGATCTGATGCTGGCCGGAGAGGGATACACGCCACTGAAATTCGGCAGCAGCGCTTGGCTGCTCATTTCCGTTGCCGTTGCCTGGGCAGTTCGACGCTTTGCGAAATTCATGCATGAGCGATCAAAGGCTCCGATCTGGGCGATCGTCATTGTGGTTTGCGAGGCCAATTGGGCGTTTATCGGTCTCTACGTTATTTCCACCTGGGAGGGCGATATTCGCTCCTGGGTCGCCAAACTTCCCGAAACGGTCGGACATTTTCTTGGCTTTCTCAATCCGGTTGGCGATGCCGCAGCGGCCACCGCCTTTCCACCAACTGCGGAAGCCGCTTCGATTTCCCTTTCCAAGCAAATGCGTGGGCTCTTCCTATACGCGCTCTATCCTGTCGTTTGGCTAACCCTTGCCGCCTTGGTCTACGGCTATGACATCAACGGAGAACGCCCGCTGGCGGAAGGCCGAATGGCGCGCGCCGTTTCGCGCTGGGAGGCGCTGCCGAAAGCAATACGCGACTTTATCTCGCACTTCATCGCGGGGACGGCAAAGCGCTATCGCGCCTTGGCGGAAGGAGTAGGCCTGACCCTGAACTCCGGCCTGGGGCTGATGATCAGCGTTATTCTGCTCTATCGGGTGCTGGATTGGGGCGCGGCATGGGCTTGGTATGGCATATCCCGATTGATTGGTCCGTATGATCTGCTGTCGTGGCAGATGATTGCCCAGGCCATCACGCTGTTCTTCGGCAGCCCGAGCTCGCCGGGTGATGGTGTCCTCATCATGCCGATCAAGATTTGCCTGCTTGCCGCTGCGCTGGAGATCGGTTTTGCGCAAGGACGGCAATGGCGGCGAAGTGGTAACTGATCCTCGAGCC
This sequence comes from Rhizobium sp. NPDC092011, assembly GCF_044756305.1. Taxonomy (NCBI): domain Bacteria; kingdom Pseudomonadati; phylum Pseudomonadota; class Alphaproteobacteria; order Hyphomicrobiales; family Rhizobiaceae; genus Rhizobium; species Rhizobium sp. NPDC092011. The sequence continues at coordinate 29,961 of NZ_JBIVSO010000008.1, read as the reverse complement.
GGATGATTTCAGGTCTGCACCTTAGCGAGCAGAGCATGATGCGGCACGAAAACCGCTACCCCTTTTCGGCATGATGCTAGTGGAGCGGCAGTGGAAATGAGATAGCATTCGGCCGTGTCGACGCGAAGCTCAGTCGCACCGATAATGAGGCGATTGCGTCGGCCGGAACGACGAATTTTTCCTCGATGAGCGCGCTTGCTCCCTTGGCTGGAGGTTTGCGGGATGCCGCATCACACCCTTCGACCGGCGCTGTCTGCGGATCGAGATCGCGGCTGATACCGTCGGAGAGAAGAAAATTGAGCGGCAGCCATCGCCGCCCGCTCGGATCTGTGAGGGTCAGTTGGCACTCGCTCCAGGAACCGCCGATCTCTTCTTCGGCTTGTGCGGTCACCCGCAGAATCAAAAGCCGCATTTGCCCTGGAAAGGTGATCTTCGTGTCGCGACCGTCGCCGATCAATCTTGTCTGTTTGATGGACCACAAGGCTCCGGCATAGGCTTGTCCGTCGACGCTATCATGCACCCGCAAGTCGTTCCGCCGAACGTATTCCCTGGCGTTGCGCCATGCGTCAATCGCGTAGTTGCCGGCCAGCAATATGGGCAGGCTCACCAGGGATATCAGCCAGAGCCGCCGTTCCCGTCTAGTTGCCATTGTCGCCGATCTCCGTCCGGTCACGTGTTTCGACGGTGTTCTGATCGAGTTTGACGTAAATCTCGGAGTCCAGTTGTGATGACGGCTGCTTGGAAACGATCAATGTCATGTCATGCGCGTCTTCTTCCGGGAGTTCGAATATCATTATGCCTGTGCTCGACAGGCCCGGCTGCAGCGTCTTTGTCGATACGAGGCGAGGGGCGCCATCAGCACGATGAGTTTGCCGATAAAGGCGGCCGGAAGCGCCCCTTATGGCTGCAGCCTGGATCGTCATCGTTTCCTTTTTTGTCTGAAGCTCGACGCTGGCGATCACCCAAACCCCGGCGCTTTGTCGTTCGATCGGCTTTCCGTAGCGCGTGAAGGCGAGCGTCCTGGCGCGTATGATCTTGTCGACCTTGATGCTGAAGGTCCTGCTCGACACGGTATCTTTCTGCTGGCCCACCGTCGCGATCGGCCCCGTCAGAATGGCATAGCTTGGCGTCGTCGCTTGCAGGAAAGCAAGCATCAGCGCGCTGAGGCCGATCAGCGGCAGGAAAAAGAGCAGCCGTATCATGGGGACGCTCCTTCTGCGGCTGGAGCGATCGGCAGATCGACGCGCGCTATGTTCGTGGGGTTGAACCAACCGGGCGCGGCATAGAGATTGTCCTTCGGCTTATATGTCGTGCCGACGACGGTCACTTTCAGGATCTTGGGCAGTGCCTGTGTTGCCGGCAGCTCCCAAACCGCCCGAACGGTTTCAGGCATCATCGGTTGAAGATCCCATAGCAGTTCATGATCCCGAACGAGATAGAATTGCGGTATCGGCGCGTTCGCAACATTGTCGAGTTTGATTGCGTCGCGATAAAGATTCGAGCTCTCTGCAGTCAGGTTCTCAAGCGTCAGATCGACTGACAGCGCTTTCTTGCCATCAGCTATGCGTAGTCCATCCGTTGTCCTGGTAATCAGGCTGGCGGAGTTGAGCGTGACTTTCCATTGGCCGCTATCGAGGGCGGTGCCGACCGCTGACTGCGGCACCTCTTCTCCCGTGCGGGTTTCATAGATCGATAGTCCCAGCGACAGGGCACCCGCCAGAAGGCCACCGATCCCGGCGGCAATGCGTGCATAGAGCGTCCTGTTGGTTTTCCTGATGATCGATTGCTTCATCGCCGAATTCAATTGGAGCTGGTTTTTGCCACCCGGAATAGAACATCTACCGTGCGACAATCCGTATGTGGTCCATGCTCGCGATACGACAAGGGTGAAACCTGCAATCTGGTCCAATGAAGAGGCTATCGGCGCACGGCGGCTGGGGGAGGTTCCTTGACGTTCAACATGGCAATTCTTCCGCTATCCGCATCTGGCATCGACGCCGCGATAGCGAGCTTTTCCTCGATGCCGCCTACAAACAGCCCTTGGTCTCGCGCCTGGACAAGCTGGAGGCGGGTCGGGTTCCGAGATTTTCGAACTGGGCGGCTGCTATTTCGACAAGTGTGGAAATAGCCGCCGCCGGGATCATATCGATTTCAGGGACACCCGTTGTTCGAGCTTCTCGGCCTCTTCCTTCCGCTCGCTGTAGCGATCGGTCAGATAGTTGGACGCGTCACGGGTCAGTATGGTGAACTTCACCAGCTCCTCGCAGACATCGACGACACGATCATAATAGGAAGACGGTTTCATGCGCCCGTCGGCGTCGAATTCCTGAAAGGCCTTGGCGACCGATGACTGGTTGGGAATGGTGATCATGCGCATCCAGCGGCCAAGAACCCGGAGCTGGTTGATGGCGTTGAACGACTGCGATCCGCCCGACACCTGCATGACCGCAAGCGTCTTGCCCTGCGTCGGCCGGACTGAGCCGACAGACAGCGGAATCCAGTCGATCTGCGCCTTCATGACACCTGTCAGGGCACCGTGGCGCTCGGGGCTGACCCAGACCTGGCCTTCCGACCATTCCGACAATTCCCGCAGTTCCTGCACCTTCGGATGCGTCACCGGCGCTGCATCGGGCAAGGGAAGGCCCTCCGGATTGAAGATCCGTACCTCGCAGCCGAAGTGTTCGAGCAATCGTGCGGCCTCGTGCGCCAGGAACCGGCTGTAGGAGACGGTCCGGAGGGAGCCATAGAGGATCAGGATGCGTGGCTTGTGGGACGAGAAGGCTGGACGCAGTGCGTCCAGATCCGGCTGGCGCAAATGCTCCAGCGATGCGGCAGGCAGGTCAGACAATGCGCTTGCCCTCCGCGTCGAGCACCTTTTCACCGTCTTCCTTGATGAACGCGCCCTTGTGGGTGTCGGGTAGGATGTCGAGCACGGCTTCCGATGGCCGGGACAGGCGTGCGCCGAGCGGCGTGATGACGAACGGCCGGTTGATGAGGATCGGATCCTTGAGCATCGCGTCGAGCAACTGGTCGTCGGTCAGGGCGAGGTTGTCGAGACCGAGATCGACATAGGGTGTACCCTTCTCGCGGATCGCCTGGCGGACGGTTAGACCTGCATCCGCAATCATCTTTGCGAGCTTTTCGCGGTCTGGTGGATCTTGCAGATAGTCGATGATCGTCGGCTCGATGCCGGCATTGCGGATCATCGCCAGCGTGTTGCGCGACGTGCCGCAATCCGGGTTGTGATAGATGGTGACATCCATGATCAGACTTCCTTTGGCTGTGTGGATTTGGAGGCGGATAAGGAGCGCACCGCGGAGCCGCGCTCGTACCAGCCCTTGCTGCGATTGACGATCCAGACCACCGACAGCATGACAGGCACTTCGATGAGCACACCAACGACGGTCGCAAGGGCCGCGCCGGAGTTGAAGCCGAACAGGCTTATGGCAGCGGCGACGGCAAGTTCGAAGAAGTTCGACGCCCCAATGAGGGCCGATGGCCCGGCGACGCAATGTTCCTCGCCGCTTGCCCGGTTCAGCAGATAGGCAAGGCCCGAGTTGAAGTAGACCTGGATCAGGATCGGCACGGCCAGGAGCCCGATCACGGCCGGCTGTGCGATGATCTGCTCCCCTTGGAAGCCGAACAGCAGGATCAGTGTTGCGAGCAGTGCCAGAAGCGACAAAGGTTGCAGGGTATTGAGGAGCCGATCAAGCGGCGCGGTCGATCCGCCGGCCAGAAGGCTGCGCCGCAGAAGCTGAGCTGCTATGACGGGAAGCACGATATAGAGCACGACCGAGATGACCAGCGTGTCCCAAGGCACGGCGATCGCCGACAGTCCGAGGAGCAGTCCGACGATCGGCGCGAAGACGACGACCATGATCGCATCGTTCAACGCCACCTGGCTGAGCGTGAAGTGCGGTTCGCCCCTGGTGAGGTTCGACCAGACGAACACCATCGCGGTACATGGTGCAGCGGCCAGAATGATCAGCCCGGCAATGTAGCTGTCGATCTGCGCTGTCGGCAGCAATGGTCGGAAGAGCCATCCGATAAACAGCCACCCCAGCAGAGCCATCGAGAACGGCTTGACCGCCCAGTTCACCAGCAAAGTCACACCGATGCCGCGCCAATGGCGCCCAACTTGGCCGAGTGCGGCAAAGTCGATTTTCACCAGCATCGGGATGATCATCAGCCAGATCAACACTGCCACCGGAATATTCACCTTGGCGATCTCCGCCGCACCGATCGCCTGAAACACGCCGGGCATCAGATGCCCGAGGGCGACGCCGACGACGATACAGAGAAATACCCAGAGGGTGAGATAGCGCTCGAAGGTGGACATCCTATTCAACCTTTGCGGACTTCACGGACGCGCCTTCGAGCGAACCGATCTGGCGGATATGGTGCTGGAGCGCCAACCGGTCGATCGAAGCGATCGGAAGATTGACAAAGGCTGTGATGCGGTTCTTCAGGAAGCGGGCCGCCTGTGCGAAGGCGCGCTGGATCTCGATTTCCGTGCCAACGACGGCGGCTGGATCTTCGACGCCCCAGTGCGCGGTCATGGGATGGCCGATCCAGACAGGGCAGGCTTCGCCGGCCGCACTATCACAGACGGTGAATATGAAGTCCATCTCCGGGGCGCCTGGTTCGGCAAAGACGTCCCAGCTCTTCGAAGAGAAGCCCGTCGACGGATATCCGAGCGCCTCAAGTTCCCTGATGGCATGAGGGTTGACCTCGCCCTTGGGTTGGCTGCCCGCGGAGAAGGCTCTGAAACGTCCGCCGCCTTCCTTGTTCAAGATGGATTCGGCCAGAATAGAGCGTGCGGAATTGCCCGTGCACAGGAAGAGCACGTTATAGGTCTTGTCGGTCATGGTCGTGATCCGTGGTTCGGAGACTAGTCTAGTTGAGGTTCGACGCTAGTTGAGCGTCAGTTCATGCATGCTTCCGATCCGTCTGGGGAACAGCACGGTGTCAAATCGGCGATAAGTGGCGCACAAAGCGCGGCATTACCTCCACAACAGTCCTTGAGCAGGAACAGCGTGAGCGCGCGAAACCCTTCAAGGTCCGCCCGATAGATGATGGAGCGGCTCTGTCTCTCGCTTTTCACGATCCCGGCCCGCGACAGGGTCGCCAGGTGGGCGGACATGGTGTTCTGCGGCACATCCAAAAGGCGTGCCAGTTCGCCGGCCGGAATGCCATCCGGCTCGGCTTTCACAAGCAGACGGAAGGTTTCGAGCCTTGTCGTCTGCGCGAGGGCGGCCAATGCCGCGATTGCGTTTTTTGATTCCATATATCCAGAATAATGGATTTATTATTGGTGTCAACGAAGATCGTTGAAGCTGGTTAGCAACGAAATGACAATTGCGAGATCCGCAGGCGGGTGGTTGCAGGATACAAACGCGCTGACTGCCCACAACACGACGGCTCTGCCGAGACGCCACCCAAAAACTGTTTAACGTCCGCGTCAACGATACCGGGTAAATTCTGACGATCCACTCGGAGGAAGCCGCATCATTCGCCAACCGGGACTTTGCAATGCTCCAAACCAGATTCGTATTTCCTGAGGCTGGCGGAGACACAACACATCTGCGTGAGGCCGCTTCCAATTTTGGCAGCGGCGTGCCAAATCTCCAGGCATGAAACTCGCCAGGGCCATACATCACCTGTTTCTGGTCGTCGCCATGCTTGCGGTCGTCATCGGCCCTGCAAGCATTGGGCTGGCGGCTAGCGCCATGGCATCGCCCAATCCGGCGATGACTGCAGAAATGGCCGGCCCGATGTCCGGAATGCAGATGGCAGAGCACATGCCCTGCTGTCCGGAACAGAAACCGGTCAAGTCCGATTGCTTCAAGGGCTGTATTCTCGCACTAATCTGCACAACCTCCTTCTCTGCCCAAAGCCCCGACATTAGCGACTGGTCGGGTGCCATCTCCTGGCAGTCGCATCGCTACGACCTATTGCCCGCGTCACAACTGACCTCTGCTCCGGTCGATCCTCCGGCCCGCCCTCCAAAAGCATGATCTCACGGCATTCTTGAAACCGCTTGAGGCTTTCCTGGGACGCTGAACAGCGTCTCCACAACGCCGATGGCCAATCAAATCTGACCCAAGGACGTGATCTGCGAGATCTGTCCGAACGAGATCTGAACCATGAACAAGACTTCTCTTTCCGGAGGAGCGATGCTCCTCGCCGGAATTCTGATCGCCGGCTCCGCAACCGTTTCCTTCGCAGCCTCGAAGGACTACGAGTTCCAGCCGGTTTCGACCGATGTCAAACAGGGAGAGGGATCACTGATCTCGGTCCGCCTGATCGACAAGCGAACCGGCAAGCCCGTTCCCGATGCAGTCATCTTCACCACCCGCATGGATATGGCGCCGGAGGGCATGGAGATGATGACAACCCCCGTGGTCGCCGCGACATCGAGCGAACCTGGTATCTATGCGTTCAAAACCGATTTCACCATGGCTGGCGGATGGCGCTTCAAGCTCGCCGCCAAGGTGCAGGGCGAGCCCGACACTGTCCAAGGTGAAATCGTCCTGAAGGCGGCCCCTTGAACACGCCATCACGTGTGGCAGCCACGCTCTCCCTCGCCGTATTGCTCGGCGGGGGAGGCTATTGGGCTGGCACGAACAACCTGGGCTCCATTCTCGGCATCGATCTGGCTGGGAAGGCTGTTGCAACGCCTATCGCGGATAGAAACGCGCCCGCAGGTGCGATCATCTACTACCGTCATCCGGACGGCCTGCCGCAATTCTCGTCAGCTCCGAAGAATACGGACAAAGGTCGCCCCTTCATTGCGGTACATGCCAGCGAAGATGTGAGCTTCGATGACATGAAGAATGCCCCTTCATCGACGAAAGCCGCCGATGCCGCACCTCCGGCGCCGTCTGAAAAGGGCCGGATCCTCTACTACCGCAATCCCATGGGCCTGCCCGATACCTCTAAGGCGCCGAAGAAGGATTCCATGGGCATGGACTATATCCCGGTCTATGAGGGCGAACAGCCCGACGCCGCCACCGTCAAGGTTTCACTCGGCAAGCTGCAGCGCACCGGCGTGAAGACGGCCCTGGCGACGATGTCCAGCATCAGCCGCAGGATTGTCGTACCCGGCACCGTAGCGCTCGATGAGCGGCTAGTGAGCATCATCTCGATGCGCGCGGATTCCTTCATCGACGCCGTCGCCAATGTCACCACCGGCGATCATATCGGCAAGGGCGAGACGCTGTTTCGCTTCTATTCGAAGGAAATCGCCAGTGCGGCTTCGGAATATGCCGCCGGGCGCGATGGATCGCGCGGCAGTGACGATGCAGGACCGGCACTTCGTCTGAAGAATCTCGGCGTTCCGCAGGAAATCATAGACAGTATTGCGAGAACCCGTCAGGTGCCGACGAGCATGGCCTATACCGCGCCGCGCGACGGTATCATTCTCGATCGCCCGGTGACCGCGGGGATGATGGCGAAGTCCGGAGACGAGCTATTGCGTATCGCCGATACGTCCAATGTCTGGGTGATGGCCGAGGTTCCGGAATATGACCTGACCTCCGTCCGGATTGGAGCCGAGGTCAATGTCAGCGTCAGGAGCCTTCCCGGCAGAACGTTCAGAGGCGCCGTCGATCTGATCTATCCACAGGTCGACATGCAGACGCGCACGACCAAGGTCCGTATCGAACTTCCAAATCCCGATAGCGTGCTTTTGGCCAATATGTATGCCGATGTCGAGATTGAGGCTCTAGTGCCGGATCCGGTCGTCGCCGTCCCCAACGGCGCCATCGTCGATACCGGCGATCGCCAGATGGTCTTCGTCGATAAGGGCGAGGGGAGGTTCGAGCCGAAGGACGTCAGGTTGGGCGTGCGCGGCGACGACATTACGGAGATCCGTCAGGGCATTGTCGCCGGAGACAAGGTGGTCGTGTCAGCAAACTTCCTGCTCGATGCCGAAAGCAATCTGACTTCGGCGTTGAGCGCCATGGGCGAGGAGGCAAAGCCATGATCTCGCGCGTCATTTCCTGGTCTGCTCACAATCTGGTTTTGATCTTCGTCGGAGCGGCGCTTGCCGTGGCCGGTGGCGTCTATGCATTGCGCTCACTGCCGCTCGACGCCATTCCCGATCTCTCCGACGTGCAGGTGATCGTCTACACCGAATATCCGGGACAGGCACCGCAGGTGGTTGAGGACCAGGTCACCTATCCGCTGACGACGTCGATGCTGACGGTGCCGAAATCGAAGGTCGTTCGCGGCTTCTCCTTCTTCGGGGTTTCCTTCGTCTATGTGATCTTCGACGACGGCACTGATCCCTATTGGGCCCGCAGTCGCGTGCTCGAATATCTGAACGCCGCCCAGAGCCGGCTGCCACAAGGCGTCAGCCCGACGCTCGGGCCTGATGCGACGGGCGTCGGCTGGGTCTACGAATACGCTGTCGTCGCCAAGGAGCTGTCACTGGCCGAACTGCGCTCGTTGCAGGATTGGGTCGTGCGCTTCGGCGTCTCCAAATCCGAGGGCGTGGCCGAGGTGGCGAGCGTCGGCGGTTTCGTCAAACAATATTCCATCGTCGTCGATCCGGCCCGCCTCAAGGCCCAGGGCATTTCGCTCGACGATGTCGCCAAGGCGGTTCGCGCCAGCAATGCCGATGTCGGCGGGCGCACGATCGAGCTGTCGGAATTCGAATTCATGGTCCGCGGCCGCGGCTACCTGAAGGGCATTCCGGATATTGAGGCCATTGTCCTGAAGAGCCAGAACGGCGTGCCGCTCAGGCTCGGCGACGTCGCCAGGGTCGAACTCGTGCCAGACGAGAGGCGCGGCATCACCGAACTCAATGGTGAAGGCGAGGTGGCCGGTGGCATCGTGCTGCAGCGTTTTGGCGCCAATGCATTGACCGTGATCGACAACGCCAAGAAAAGCATCGAACAGATCAAAGGGAGCCTGCCGCCTGGAACCGATATCGTGCCCGTCTACGATCGCTCGACCCTGATCGAGGCGGCCATCGAGACCCTCAAGGGCACTCTGGTGGAGGAATCCATCGTCGTCGCACTGGTGACGATCGCCTTCCTGCTGCATGTCCGCAGCGCATTCGTCGCCATCATCATGCTACCCGTCGGAATCCTGATCGCCTTCATCGCCATGAGGCTGCTCGGGCTTGGCGCGAACATCATGAGCCTTGGCGGCATTGCGATTGCCATCGGCGCGATGATCGATGCCGCCATCGTCATGATCGAGAATGCCCATAAGCATCTCGAAAGGGCGCCGCCTGACAAGGCGCGGGTGGACATCCTCGTTGAGGCGGCAAGCGAAGTCGGACCGGCGCTGTTCTTCAGTCTGCTGATCATCACCGTCTCGTTCTTGCCGATCTTCACGCTGGAATCGCAGGAGGGCCGGCTCTTCGGTCCGCTCGCCTTCACCAAGACCTTTGCAATGGCGGCGGCCGCCCTGTTGTCGGTGACGCTGGTGCCGGCGCTGATGGTGTTGTTCGTCAGGGGACATATCGTGCCGGAGCAGAAAAATCCGGTGAACCGCTTCCTGATCTGGCTCTACCGTCCCATCATCTCCGCTGTCCTCAAAGCGAAGACCCTGACGATTGTCGGTGCGTTGGCGATCCTGGCGGCGACTGTCTGGCCAGCCCAGCACATCGGCAGCGAGTTCATGCCCAATCTAGATGAGGGCACGCTGATGTATATGCCGACGACGCTGCCCGGTATCTCGGTCACTAAGGCGGGTGAGTTGATGCAGACGCAGGATCGCATCATCAAGTCCTTCCCGGAAGTCCAGACGGTCTTCGGCAAGGCTGGCCGCGCGCTGACCGCGACCGATCCGGCGCCGACCGAGATGTTCGAGACGATCATTACCCTGAAACCGAAATCCGAATGGCGACCGGGCGTCACCATCGACAGTCTGAAGCAGGAGATGGATGCGGCCCTGCAGTTTCCGGGTGTCTCCAACGCCTGGACCATGCCGATCCGCGGCCGCATCGACATGCTCTCGACCGGCATCCGGACCCCTGTCGGTGTCAAGGTCTATGGCACCGACCTCGGCGAGATGGAAAAGATCGCCCGGCAGATCGAAGGAGTCCTGAAGGGCATCCCAGGAACGTCGAGTGCCTATGCCGAGCGGGTGATCGGGGGATATTATCTCGATATCCTACCCAACCGCGCGGCACTTGGCCGTTATGGACTGACCGTCGACGACGTGCAGAGTGTGATCGGCATGGCGCTCGGCTCCGAAGTCATAACCTCGACCGTAGAAGGGCGTGAGCGTTATGGCGTGGCGATCCGCTATCCACGAGCGTCTCGCAGCGACCCGCAGGCCATCGCCAGAGACGTGCAGGTGTCCTTGCCCGGCGGTGGAACCGTACCTCTTGGAGAAGTCGCCGACGTGAAGCTGACCCGCGGAGCGACCACGATCCGCACCGAGAACGGCCAGCTCGCGGTCTATGTCTATGTCGACATCGCCGGCCGCGATCTGGGCGGTTATGTCGCCGAGGCACAGCAGGCCGTGGCGAAATCCGTCCGCATGCCACCTGGCTATTCGGTCGCCTGGAGCGGGCAGTTCGAGTATTTGCAACGGGCCGAGGCAAGGCTTGCGATCGTCGTGCCGCTGACGCTGGCGCTGATCTTCCTGCTGCTTTATCTCAACTTCAAGGCGCTGACCGAAACGATGATCGTCATGCTGTCGCTTCCCTTCGCGCTTGTCGGCGGCATATGGCTGATGTGGTGGATGGGGTTCAATGCCTCGGTGGCGGTCGCGGTCGGCTTTATCGCGCTGGCGGGTGTCGCAGCCGAAACAGGGGTGATCATGTTGATCTATCTCGATCACGCCATGAAGGAGCAGCGCGAGATTTGCGAAAGGGAAGGGCGTCCATTCTTAAAACCCGACCTCAACAAGGCCATCATGGTCGGCGCGGTCGAGCGCGTCAGGCCGAAGATGATGACGGTTGTCGCCATCATGGCGGGTCTCGTTCCCATCCTGTGGAGGACTGGCACCGGCTCCGAGATCATGCAGCGCATTGCCGTACCGATGATCGGTGGGATGGTGTCGTCGACATTGCTGACGCTCGTCGTCATTCCGGCCGTCTACGGTCTTATCAAGGGGTGGCGGTTGCCATCGACATCAACGACCGGGATGCCCGCTCACGAGAGTGACGGCGGGCTCGCAGCCGCTGAATAAAGCAGGGGTGGGTGGGCGTTGAAGCCCGCCCATCTTGCATCCTTCTGGAATGGACTGCCGCAATAGATCGGCTGCCTTGAGGCACGGCGGACCTGACGATCAGATCGACCGTGCAGCCCATGGCTTAGCGCGCGGTATAGCGTGCCTTGATCTTTGCCGTGCCGATCATCTTGACTATGGCCGCTTCATCGGCGCCAAGGCTCAAATCCGAAACCATGATAGGTTTGGCGAATTCGATCTCAATGGAAAAGAATCCAGTCGGGTGCGGGATGTCCTCGATGAGGCGAATGAGGGCCTGGCGCGACTCCCGATCAATCTGGGTGTCTGGCGTGGCCGTCAGCGAGGCTATGGCTTTCGTCTTGGCGCCTTCCACCTGCGGCTCTATTTCGGGCTGGTCGTCGCCCGGCTTGCTAAAATAGAGCAATGAGGCGCTTGCCATCGGCCCGACCAAAGCTTCGAACAGACCTTGATTGTCGAGCCTCAGCCGAAGCCGCGATAATCCGACATGACCTGAGGCCAGCAGCGCCTGCGGCGTCGTGTCTTTGTCCGTCACCAGATCGGCGGAAACCGAGATGAGCCCGGTCCGCACGCTGGTAACTTGAATGTTTTCTACTTCGAAGCGTCCGTCGGCCGGAAACCAATGATAGGAGGCCGTGACGTCCATCGGCCATTGCTGAAGCTTGGTGATGTAATTTGTCACAGGGCTTGACGTGTGAAACCGCCAGGTAAGGCCCTCGACGGCCAGCCGACCCCAAGTCGGGATTGTGGACATGTCCTTCTTGATCCCGGCGAAATTATCCGCCTCGATCTCGGCCCTCTTGAATACCCAGGTCTGATAGCTTGACGTTTCGATCGCGCCGTCAGTCATCACGCAGCCATTGGGGCGATCCTGTATTTGGGCATCGTCGCCAAGCTTGACTCCGTATTCGTCAAGCAGGGCAGTACACCTTGGTGTGGATGTATCTGTCGGCGCCGCATCGGCAAGAGCAGGGCCGAGTGCAATCAAAATGGCAGTAGCAAGAAGAGGAAGGCGCATGATGCGGAGCGGTCCATTTTTGTTCGTATCATCCGGGCCAATAGGCCCCCTCGGGCGGCATCTCGATGGGACTTGGCTTGCCGGTCGACGCGGGTTTGTCATCAGCCTGCTTGCGGTTTCGCATGATCGATGCGGCCACAACTGCAGAACGAATCTGATGACGTCATAGGGGCATAACCGCCAACCGTCAAATGAGGGTACCGGCGATTTCGGCTTGCCTTGAAGTGCTGGCGGCAACGAATTCGAAGACGGGCCGACCGGAGCGCGCAGGCTTTTCCGGTTGCATTTTGTGCAGGTTGCAAAATTCCGGCGGTTGATGTCGTCCGCGCCTGCAGGCAAGGTCGTTCACGAACAATCGCGAGGCAGGGTATCGCCGATGGGATGGGAAGCACTGAGGCAATGGGATGAAGGCGCGGTCCGCATCGAACCACTCGCTGGCGGAGTTGCCAACGACGTTTGGAGCGTTCGCATCCGAGGGCAGGTCGCCGTTGGTCGCCTGGGTCAAAGGAGCGACGCTGATCTCGCATGGGAGACGAAGCTGCTCCAATACCTCGACCGTGAAGGTATGACCGTTCCGGTGTCGATCCCGACGACTGACGGGCGGCTCTTTGCGGACGGTCTGGTGGTGATGAAATATATGGAGGGCGGCTCGCCGGAGACAGCGGCGGATTGGCGGCGCGTTGCCGATACGCTCGGTGAACTGCATCGGTTGACGCAGGGCTGGCCGCAGCGCCCGGGCTGGCGGTCATCGACCGGCTTTCTGCATGCCGACAGCGGAACGAGGGTCAACCTTGCGGCAATGCCGCCTGAGGGCGTTCGTCGATGCCGAGCCGCGTGGGCGCGGCTCATCGGGCGTCAGACATGTGTCGTTCACGGAAACCCCAACAACCCTCACAATATCCGTATGACGGCAGATCACGTCGCCTTGATCGACTGGGACGAGTCGCATGTTGACGTCCCCGACCTTGACCTGGTGCTGCCCGACAACGCGGCCTGCCTTGACGACGTCACCTATGATATCGCCGAACAAGCCTCCGCCGCATGGGAGGCTGCCGTCTGCTGGAAAGACGACTACGCGGTGAGGCGGCTTGCCCAAGTTCGAGCAGTCTGAATGTCTTCCACAGACCGGCGATGGGATGCCTTGTCTTCGCTCAGTGATGCTTAGCTTGATGGTGCGATTGCGATCGGCCGAGCGTCCGTCAGATTTCCAGGGCAACCCCGATCGCGATGATCGCCAGGACCAGGGCGGCAATCATCGCGTAGATCCAGTCACGCTCGCGCAGGAAAATCGCCAGCATCAGCCCGACGCGAGTAATGGGCAGGAGAATGAAGACGGCGACCCCCAGCTTCACCAGATCGTGGCCGGTGAGCGGCAGCAGGAGCGAGGGTGGCAGTGGAACGGCGCCCAGGAGCATGCCGGCGGCAATCAGTGCGGACGCGAACCAGGTGCCGTACCACAGCAGCGCTGCGATGATCTGCTCTCGACGCGCAACACTATTGGAAGGGGGGATCATGCTGAAGCTCCCGGAAGATGGATACCGAAGGCACTCAGACACATCTGAACCGCCAACAGAACCAGAATAACCACGAAAAACACGCGTAGCATCTCGGCCGGAAGCCACATCAGCAGGCGTGCGCCGACGAGCGCGCCCACAACGGAGCCAAGCGCGATGGGTCCGGCAATTCCGATATCGATGTCGCCACGCATGAAATAGGCCGCGGCGCTTGCTGAGGCCGTCACTCCGATCATGAAGTTCGACGTGGCGGATGAAACCTTGATGGGAAGCCGTAGGGCCGTATCCATCGCGGGGATCTTCAGGACGCCGGAGCCTATCCCCAAAAGCGCCGAGACCAGCCCAGCCCCATACATCAGCATCAATGCCAGCGGGACCCGCCCAACTTCGTAGGGGATGGCTTCTCCTGTCGCCTTGTTCGGGAAGCTCGAATGCAATCGCAGAACCGTCGCCCAGCCCCGCACGTCAGGGGTGCGCGCATCGAGCGTCTCCTGCCGCCGGGCGAGCATTTGCCTTGCGGAGAGCACCAGGATCGCCGCAAAGAGACCGTAGAGAAACGAGGTGGCCACGATCCCGATAAGAAACACCCCGGTCACCGCCCCAAGGGTTGTCGCCGTTTCAAGGACTATGGCAAGCCGGATATTGGTCAAGCGACCCTTTAGGAAAGGAGCCGCGCTGCCACACGAACAGGCGATCACCGAAACGATGCTCGCTCCGATAGCGGTGTGAATGTTTACTCCGAAAAATAAGGTAAGAATGGGCACGATGAAGATGCCGCTGGCCATACCGAGCACCCCACCAAGCGCACTTGCACCGAAGGCGGCAATGAACAGCCACAATATTTCCATATGCCTTCCTTCCGCGTCACCATGTCCGACGCAAAAGCCGAGCCAGCGGGGCGATGAGATTGATTCGATTTGCGCAAGTTTAAGGCTTTTCGCGCCCGATAGGCCACTGTTGGGACCAAATCATGCTCTCTCCGCTGTGGTGGAGCACCCTGCGGTTCATTCCCAAAAGCGCAGTCGCTCTTACTGCGGTTCCGTCGTCTCAGGTGCGATCAAAGCACCTCTCTCTGCTTCCGCGGCCGTGATTTGTGCGAGCAGCAATTCGCGACGATCGGGATCTCTGCAAATTTCGCCTTTAAGGTGTCTGGCTGCCTCCTTGCGGAGAGCGTCAATCCGGGGGCACATAATGGTCAGATGAGACCCGGTGGTAGATTGCCTCGCGAGTCACATATCCGACCGGCCGCATTCCTGCTGAATGCTCGATCAGGCAGCCGAGTTGGCGCGGGTGAGCTTGGCAATCTTCTTGATGTGGTTGACCGCAGCGATGCCCCCGTCCGTCTTCGTGAAGAGGTCGAGCTTTTCATCGTCATCGTTAGCGACAGGGGTCCAGCGCCTTATCCATATACGCCTTCGCATCGGGATCTCTTGCGAGAAAATATGCAGATGCCGCCAACCTCACGATAGTACCCGCCAAGCTTACATGCTTGGCGAAGGTCTCCCAGGCGAAGCGAGGCCAGAAAAGGGCGGGATGTTCGCGTGGCAGGGCCGGGCGCCGTTCGGAGGGATGTTTCAACCTCAGCAGACCGCTTTGTAGCGGATGAACATTTTCCAACGGAACGGTGGTGGCAAATGAGACCAACACCTTGACGAGGCTCGCCAGCGGCACGCCGGTCGCAATCGCTCTGCGTAGCAGCGTTTTCATATGTTTCGGCGAATAATAAAGCGACCATGCTTCGTGGTAGATATTTTCCCATTCCTGTTTGCTCATTTTCGGATGAGCGGTGCAGACGTGTTCGACATCGTAAATATTGAGGTCGGGATCCATCGCGACGCCCGTCTTCCACAGCGTCTGATGATCCTCGGATCCGGGCAGCGGCGTTAGAATGAAAAACTCGATGACGTCGAGCGGCAGCTCTTCCTGAATGATGGCGATATCACGCCGGATCGACTCCGGCGTATCCGCAGGGAAGCCGAGAATATAGCCGGCCAGCGTCATGATGCCTTGCGCCTTCCAGGCAAGCAGCATCCTACGGTATTCGGTGATCTTGTTCTGGTTCTTTTTGGCGGCTGCAAGGTTATCCGGATTGACATTCTCGAGCCCGATGAAAACGCGGGTCACGCCGGCACGCTTGGACTTTTCGATGAAATTGGGGATCTTGTGGCATAGCGTGTCGACCTGGATCATCAGTCCGAGCGGGATCCCATCCCTTTCCTTAAGCTCGATCAGGCGATCGAAGATCGCTTCCCAATCCTTGTTGCGCGCGAAATTATCGTCCGTGATGAAGAATTTGTGGATACCCTGCGCCCAGTTCATCCGCACCAACTTCTCGACATCGTCCGCGGAACGGAAACGGGACTTGCGTCCCTGGACGTTGATGATGGTACAGAAGGAGCACTGATAGGGACAGCCGCGTCCCGCGTCGAAGCTCGTGCTGAGACCAAGGGTGCCGTGGATATTGTCTTTCGGCAGAAACGGAACCGGCGTGCCGCCAATGCCCGGCAAGTCATCCATGAAATTATAAAGGGACTGCAATCGGCCGAAGGCAGCATCCTGCAGCAGGCGATCGAGCCGACCTTCCAGTTCGCCGGCAAAGATGGAAATCTCCATGTCACGGCAGGCCTCAAGCCCCACAGCTTGACCGTCCAACATCGACAGACAACCCGAGACATGAAATCCACCGATGGAAACCTGGATCTGGGCGTCGCGGAACGGCTTTGCGATGTCGAGTGCACGCGGATATTGATTGGATTGAACGCCGACAAGGGCAACCATGCCGAAATTATCGTTCCGGCGAAGCTTGTCGACGAGCGCCGAAATATTGACCCGCGTATTGGTTTCGTCAATCACGGTGATGTCGATGTCGACATCTGGCCCGAGCACCTGACGTTCAACGCAATCACTCGCGATGCCGTAGATTGCCGCCAGCGAGTTTGATGGGATCATGGCTCGCCACCAGCGGATCACATATCCATCATCATCGTAGTGCGATGGCTTGATCATAATCAGCTGAAAACGCCGATTTAAGGCCTGCCGAACATGTGGCAAAATCTATCTTCCTGTTGAGCGACCGATCCGGGCCACAGCGAAGTTCGGACAAACATGGTGCGAGGGGCAGCCCAATTCAACGGGCGGCTTCCAAGTTAATCATTTGGGCCTCGTTAAAACGTCGGAGGACGCACGGGATAGGCGCGGATGTCCTGTATGGCGCCTCTTGAGCCAAGAGGGCTGCGAACTTACGCTTGATTGTCGCCATCGGACCCTGTAGGTACCTCGGTAGAACGCGACTGCCGTCATCTATAGGACGGGGTCGGGTGGCCGATTGACGTCACGCTGCTGACACGAGACTACGTGGCCGTTCTTTTTCGATTTCGTGCGAGAATGTGCCTCGCCGGCAAACCCGGTTTTGGCTCGTCGGAACGTGGAGAAGTTTCAAGCGCAAACGTTTGCTATTGCAGGGATAATCGTTCCTGGGCAATCGGCAATTTCGGCGAGGCGATCACCTCGTCTCGAATACGGAATTGCAATGAGTTGGGATCTGAACAGTTCCGCGGCCTTTTCCTCAGCGTTCGAAATAGCTTTCGGTGAGGTCATCAGGCCGCCGCGGCCCACAGAATATGCATGCTAAGTCGCCGCACCGATGTGACGCCGAGCGAACCGGGCATGCTCCAAAACGTTTGCCAGCCGCCCCGTCGCCATATCCGCCTCCGCAGCCGTCAACCCTGAGAAACCCAAAAGCAGCCGTGGTTCCGGCGAGGCGGAGACATGCATGGGCGAGACCGGAATGACGACGACACCGCCCTTCAGCGCAGCCTCGGCTAGCGCCTGGTCATCGGTCCACGTGCCGGTGCTTCTGACGGTGAAATGAATGCCCTGTTCGGGCACCGGGGCGATCAGGTGAGCAGATAGCCGCTCCTTCAAGAGCAAGGCGAGATTGTCGCGGGCGGCGCGGTGGCTCTCCCGCAGGCGGCGCAGATGGGCCGGGAAATAGCCCTCGTTGAGAAAATCGGCGACGACGAGTTGGTGAAGTGGTGCCGGGAAGCGGTCAATAATCGGGCGGACTGCGCGGAAGGCGGCGACGAGATCATCGGGAACGATCAGATAGCCGACGCGGAAGCTCGGCAGCAGCGCCTTGCTGAAGGTGCCGGCATAGATGACCCGCCGCGTCGCATCGAGGCCCTGCAGCGAGGCGATCGGATGGCCATCATAGCGGAATTCACTATCGTAGTCGTCCTCGATGATCCAACTGCCGCGGGCCTGTGCGAACGCGAGCAGCTCCAGCCGGCGCGCCAGCGGCAGGGCCGAGCCCGAAGGATATTGATGCGACGGCGTGACGTAGATCGCCGCCGGCGCCGGGCCGTCATGGAGAGACAGCCGGTCGGTGATCAGCCCCTCGCCGTCGACAGGCAGACCGGCGATCTCGGCGCCGTTCAAGAGGAATGCGAGCCGGGCCGGGGGATAGCAAGGATCTTCGATCATCACGCTGTCGCCGGGCGAGACGAGCACTCGGATGGCGAAATCCAGCGCCTGTTGGGTGCCTGAGGTGATGAAGATCTGAGCGGGATCGCAGCGCACGCCGCGCGAGGCGGCAAGATGGGCCGACACGGCCTGGCGCAACGGAAGCTCGCCCTGCGGATCGCGGTAGCGGTCGCTGGCGTAGTCGATATGGCGGTGGGCGAGCCGCTTCAAGAGCCCGGCGGTGCGCTCGTCATGGATCACGCGGCCGGTGGCAAAGGCGACCTGGGCTGGCGGCAAAATGTCCGTGCGCATCGCCAGCCGCGCCGCTGTGGAAATGCCGCGTCTCGCGCTGTGGTCAGCAGCCTCCGGCCTGCCGCCGCTTCCGATTGGCATCGGCGGCAGACCGGAGGCGACATAGGTGCCGGAGCCATGCCGCCCCTTAGCGTAGCCTTCGGCGATCAGCATCTCATAGGCCTCGGCAATCAGCCCGCGCGACAGCGACCATTCGACGGATGCCGTTCGGGTCGAGGGCAGTCGGTGGTCTGGCTGCAATGTCCCCGCGACGATGCCGTCGCGCAGCTGCAGATAGAGCTGACGCACTGCGGGGACAGACGAGGACGCATCGATCTCAGGCAGGAAACCGGCCGCCGCACTTTCGCGACGGAGAGTTCGTGCGCCGATCTGGCTGGGCGAAGTGGCTTGCATCGTAGACTCGAAGTGGCTCTGGATATTCTATCCACTATTAGCTTTTATCAAGCCACTTTCAACCGCTGCTCGGAAATTCCCATGCGCCAGTCTGCTGCCCCCTTCCTCTTCACAGGCACCATGCTTGCTGCGGCAGGTTATGGCGCTACCTTTCTGTTCTCGGCCTACTACCGCGCCCATGGTGGCAGCGATGTCGATACAGGACTGACGCTCGGCGCCGCCATGGTGGGAACATTTACCGGTGTGCCACTGGTCGGCTGGCTTTCCGGGCGGGTCGATGCGGCGCGCATGAGTGCTATTGCCACTGCTGCCGTGGCGCTCGGGTTTCTCCTGCTTGCCTTCGCTGGGGGCAGCGGCTCCGGCTTACCGCTCGTCTCGGGCTTTCTGATCGGGCTCGGCTGGGGTATGTTTTATATCGGCGCGCCGATGGCGCTTTCCGAGCGGGTCACCGACGCCGATCGCGGCTTCTGGTTCACCCGCTTTGGCGCCTTCCAGATGGCGGGTATCGGCGGTGGCCCTGTCATCCTCAATCTTGTACTGACGCAGGCGGGACTTGCGGTCGAGACCACCTTCATGCTGGTGGGCGCCGCATGCCTTGCCGCTTCCGTCCTGCTCTGGATCTTCGGCTCGATGGCGCCGGGCGCGCCGCGAACGGCCACACTTCGCGTCTGGGTACGCGATATCGGCGTGATCGCCCGCAGCGCCTCGATCCGCCCGATCGTGATGGTCGCGCTCGGCGCCTGCGTTTTCTCCGGGTTGCTGACCTTCCAGTCCTCGCTGGTCGAAGGCACCACCGCCACCGCCTCGACCTTCTTCGCCGTTTATGCGGTTACAGTCGTTGCCGCCCGACTGGTGCTTGCCCGCCTTTTGGCAACGCTGCCGCAGGCGCAGCTTGCCTGCGCTCTCTTGACCTCGATGTGCCTGGGTGTCGCCGCAATGTTCGGTATAGGCATCCATCCGGCCTTCCAGATCCTCTCGGCGATCCTCACCGGCATCGGCTACGGTCTCGTCTATACGGTCATCCAGACCTGGGCCGTCAACGACACCGAACTCCGCTACCGCCATGCGGCGCTGACCTGGTTCGCGATGTCCTATTTCGTGGGCGTCTTCGGTTTTCCTGCCGTTGGCGGCTGGGTGCTCGTCCATTTCGGCCGGAACGTCTTTCTTTCCATCATGCTCGCTGCAGCGCTGATCGAGCTCGCCATCGCGGCAAGCATCGGTTGGCGACTGAGTGCCAGCAAACGCGAGATAAGACGTGCTCGTTCTTGAGACGTATCCCCCGGAACAACCATCCGCTGCCCGAGAAGCCGCCGCCGCGTATGGAGGCTGTAAACTCAGCGTTCGCAGGCGAGGGAGGGCGGTATCTTTTCGGATGGAGTGAAGCTGAGTGATTTCACCCCAGCTCTGCGCAAAGGATAATTCTGCTAATTGAGGTATGCGTCAGCCCGCATAATTTGCTGTCCGATACGCTCCGGGTCGATGAGCGAATAGATTTCGCGAATGCGACCATCCTCGATCATGAAGACCATCACGGAAACCGGCCCATGATCACTTTCGACAATAACGCCCGTCGAACCGTTGACCAGGACCCATCGCAGGTTCGCGTTCGCAACGGCGAAACTGGCCGCTCGCCGAGCTACCTTGTCTGAACCCCGAAGCGTTGCGGTGGCCGCTACACGCAAGATCCCGCCATCCGAAACGAACGTCACGTCGGGATGCAGTATCCGCAGCAGATCGTTGATGTCTCCACGCTGCGACGCCGCAAAGAAGGCGGTCACGACGTCTCTTTGCTTCTGCCGATCTTTTTCGAACCGGGTGTCGGGCATATGCTGTATCCGGCGGCGGCCCCGGCTGGCCAGCTTGCGCGCTGCTTCAGGTGTCCGATCGAGCATCGAAGCAATATTATCGAAGGAAAAGCCGAAGAGATCATGCAGAACGAAGGCTACCCGCTCAGCCGGTGCCAAAGTCTCCAGCACGACTTGGAGAGCAAAGCCGACCTGTTCCGAAAGGTGAACGTCGTGCTCGGCCCCGGTTTCGTTGACATCCGTAATAAGCAGGTCAGGCAAAACGAGCCCGACCGCATTTTCCGGGCGTGCTTTCCGCGCTCGCAGTTTATTGAGACAAACCCGCGCGACGACGGTGGTCAGCCAGCCTTCGATATTCTCGATTTCCCCAAGATCGATGGGCCGCTTGCTCATGCGCAGCCAGCTATCGTGCAGGGCGTCGTCGGCATCGGCTATATTGCCGAGCATTCGGTATGCCAGTGCCTTGAGCCGTAAGCGGCTCCGCTCGAACTGTTCAGTCAGATTTTTATCTTGGCTCATCGGTCACATCCGCGCGGTCTGAGGTGTCACTAGCTTTGACACGCCATCTGGCTGAGATGTGACAAGGAACCGATTTCAACATGTCAAAAACTGCCGAACAACCTTTTGTTTCCAACGATCACTTGCAAGATGCAGCTCCCGATCGTCGTCGACTTCGTTTGACGCTGCTGGCAATGTGCATCGCCGCTTTCATGATCCAGCTCGACGTGACCATCGTGAATGTTGCGCTCCCGACAATCCAGAAGAGCCTGGGCTCAACCGTGGGGCAGATGGAATGGGTGCTCAGCGGGTATGCTCTAGGCCTTGCCGCCTTCATTCCTCTTGCGGGTGCAATGGGTGACCGGCTCGGTCACAAATCGATCTTCACCGCTGGCCTGATTGTCTTCGGCATCGGCTCTATTGGCTGTGCTCTCGCCGCGGACAGTCCGACGCTCATTGCATCGCGAATGGTTCAAGGCGTCGGCGGAGCGGCAATTCTGGCGCTGACTCTGGCTATTCTCAAGCGGGTCTATCCTGCGTCGGTGCGCGGTCGCGCAATCGGAACCTGGGCTGCAGTCGGAGGCACCGGCTTCGGGGCTGGGCCTGTGATTGGCGGCCTGTTGCTGGGTTCTTACGGTTGGGCATCGATCTTCTGGGTCAATATTCCTTTTACGGCGCTGGCTATTTTCCTGACACTGCTCGCAGTGCCGGAAACGCGTCATGCCACAAGCATCCGGGCAGTCGATGCTCGGGGCATCTTTCTGGCCTCGCTGGGACTGACATCTCTGACCTTTGGATTGATCGAAGCAACGAGCGGACCATGGAGTGACCCGTGGACGCTCACTCCTATATTGGGCGGTTTTGGCTTGCTTGGTGGTTTTGCCTGGTGGCAGCGCCGTGCGTCTGAGCCATTGGTTCCTGAGAGTTTGCGTGGTGCACGCAGTTTTGTCGGAGCCTGTCTGATCTACTTCACAAGTTACACGGCATTTGCTGGCACGCTTTATTATGTAACCCTGCTTTTCCAGAACATCAAAGGATGGTCCGCGCTGCAAACTGGGCTGTCGTGGCTGTTAATGAATATCCCGTTTCTGATTTTCGCCCAGCTCGCGGGCCATCTTGAAGCACGGTTCTCGACGCGAACTATCATTACCGCAGGCTGCTTCCTCTCGGCCCTTGGCGTTGCAACGCTTGCGGGCCTGACGGACGTTCCTTCGTTGGACTATGCGGCCATCGGCTACGTCTTATCGGGCGCCGGCTTCGGCCTGCTTGTGCCGGGGGTCACACATGTCGCTATGCGTGACGTTCCCCCAAATGCGGCGGGTGCCGGGTCGGCCATCTTGAATTGCTCGAGGCAGTTGGGAACAGCGACCGGTTTGGCCACGATCGGTGCCTTGGGTTCTGCTGCAACAACCAGTCGTCTCGCGGACGGCATCATGCCAATCCCCCTCAATCGTGAGGCTCTTTCAAACGTCATTAGTGGGCGAGCCATCGAAACTTTGGGGGGAAATCTCAGAGAGATCGCCGTCGCCGCCTTTATCCATGGCTATCGAGTTGCACTCACAGCCTGCGTTCTGTGTCTTATCGCTGCAGCCCTCGTTTCAGTGTCCGCACTCCGAGCGAAAGAATAAATGCCAGTGTGATGCCGCCCAATTCTTCGCTCCCGCGTCATGCCGAATCAAAAGCGCGGTCTTGCGGTTCGGGCCAATCGGACGAATGGGTCTCTCGACGCTGTTGTTGCCGATGTCGATGCGGCCATCGGCCAGGACGATGGGGGGGGACAGGGTTCGGACAGAGAGGACAGCGTGGGAGCAGGACACCAATACCTGTGAACGATTCGAGCACAGGCACCTTTGGCTCTACCGGAAATCTCGTCAGTCGGAGGCGCTGTCGAGTCATCCTTCAATCTCGATCAATAAGACAGAGAGATGGTTATGGCTGCCGCGACGCACCGATCTTTGTCAGATCGTGCGACATATCGCGTGAATGCAAACGGCATCTACGCCTGCAAAGACGACAGCCTGCCTAATCTAGCCAGGCTGTCGCAAGCACGTGATTACAGTACGCTAACGTTCTCGGCCTTCGACTTGCCGGTCTTGCGGTCCTGGCCGACTTCGAAGCTGACCTGGTCACCCTCCTTGAGCGAGCCGCCGCGCTGCAAGGCCGACACGTGAACGAAGACATCTTGTCCGCCATTCGACGGAGTGATGAAGCCAAATCCCTTGTCTTCGTTGAAAAACTTTACGGTACCTGTAGGCATGACTTTTCCTTTTAGATTTTCATAGCCGTTCTATCTCGACAAATGTTTCTATAGCGCGATCCCAGCGTCTATCAATCGGCGCAACCGGAATTGGTGAGTATTTTGGCAAATCTGCTGCTTCCTGGAACCTTTTGATGCTTTTGCGGCGGCTTCGAAGCAGGGAAAAGCGGTAATTTGATACCTCAACGCATTTCGGCTGTCTCATCCGACGTGCAACCTGATTGTCTGCGCGGGTGATCGACTGGTCTGACGTCGGGGAGTCGAACGGCTTGGCGTGCTAATCCGATCAATGTTGCCAATAGGCCTTTGCAAAGGCCGGAGCATTCAAATGCCAACGCAGAATGCGCTGTGCGGTCGCACTGCATTGTTAGCTTCGATTTCGATGATTTCAGACTGATTGACCCAAACTGGGACGTGAATATTCGCAGCAGATTTACAGGGTTCCGACAGGTGGGATCCCGGCCGCCTCCGGATTGGATGGTCAAAAATGGATGGTCACTCTCGCTTGGCACTTGAACAAGTTTCGTCTAATGTTCATAATAATATGAAGTTTCGGACAAGGGCAGGCTCAGTTCGAGCTTGTTGCTGTTCTGTGAAATATTGAGAGGCACGATTGTGAGGGCATTATGCAGCGCCTACAACGCCTTGCAAAAGGCAGCTTACCCAGTAAAAACCTAGAGACGCTTAAGCGAGTATTTGATCAGGTGGTAGGAGAGGCTCGATCCGAACTCGACGAGCAGCGCCGCGATCGCTTGGCCCTGCGACTGATCTGGTTGTTCCGATGTGGATTGGTCAATCCCGCCCATTTGGAGCGGATTGCGATGCTTTGGGAGCTGACTGATGATCAGCTCGCCAAATCGAGAACAGGCTACAAGACGAAGTCGTCTTTTCCCGGGTTCGGTGAGCCATGATGGCGCCACTTGATCGGCACCTGCCTCACCAAAAAGGTATGAAATGGTGCTGATCCAATGCACGATGGCGCGGGTCGCGCTGGGATGGGCGCTCGCGACTGACCAACGGCAGTGGGGTAGGGGTCGCTGCAAGGACTCGGATTTGCCGCCAGCATAGAGACCGCCAGGCGATCCTCAGGCATAACTTAGGTTGCAAGACTCCGGCGAAAAGGGTGGCAAGGGCCGGTTCGGCCGTTAGGTCAACGGAAGCTACTCATGACAGCGCCGCCAAACCCGGGTCCTCAGCCGATGGGCTGCGACATTCGCTTGTCCATCAACCGATCGATGGCCTCATAGCTAGCCCTCGTGAGCGGCGACAGCAATTGGAGCCGCCCGGTCATTGCTGCTCGGCATCATCGTAGACGCGCCGATTTTCTTCTATCCTGGGCAAGTTGTCCGTGAGCCAGGAGTTGATGGTCTCCAAGGCTTGTAACATTCCGGCTCCCATTTCGGTCAGTTCGTATTCGACGCGTGGCGGTACCTCCGGAAAGTAGTAGCGCGAGACAAGGCCATCTCGCTCCAGGTTTCGCAGCGCGAGCGTCAGCATGCGCTGCGTGATCCCTTCAATTTCTTTCTTGAGCGCGGAGAACCGAAGCCTTTTCCCGCGTGCAAGTGAGAGATGCCAAAGGACCTGAACGGTCCATTTATCTCCCAGCCGTCCGCAAATGCCATTGGACGGCAGCGGTCTAAAACCGCGTCCGCCGTCAGGCTGCTTGTTCGATTTAGCAACGACCGTGGGTTCCAAAGCGTATCATCCTTGTGCCTGAGGCTGCGAAATGTGCTGTCTTCCGATGCGATTCAATTCGTATATATGGATAGCCCTTGTTCTGAGCGAGGGTATCCCATGATAAATCACAGACGTCCGATCCTGGTATTGGGAGCGACGGGTCGACAAGGCGGATCGGTCGCCAAAACACTCCTGGAAGCACGCTGGAATGTTCGCGCTCTTGTTCGCGATCCGACACAACCGGCATCGGCAGCACTGCGGCAGCAAGGTGTCGAGCTGGTACGCGGGTCCTTTGACGACGCCGAGGCAATGGCCGCTGCAATGAAGGATGTTCATGGCGTCTTCAGCGCCTTGCCATCCAATCTGTCGGCGGAGGACGAGGTCCGGTATGGAACTTCGATCGCCGATGTGGCCGCGGAGAGCCGCATCGATCACTTCATCTATTCTTCCGGCGCGAGCGTCGGCAATACGCTCACCGGGGTTGCGCGTTTCGATGCCAAGCCCCGCATTGAAGCGCACATCCGCAAACTGCCGCTGACCGCAACTATTGTGCGACCGTTGATTTTCATGGAAATGCTCCTTCGCCCGGGCTTCGGTCTGGAACAAGGTCGGCTGACGTCTCTGATCCGGCCGGATCATTCGATGCAGTTGATCGCCGTTGACGACATCGGAAAAATTGTTGCTGCACTGTTTGCAGACAAACCACGCTTTGCAGGGATTACAATAAAAATTGCCGGCGACCGGGTGACCGGTCACGAGCTGGAAACTGCCTTTTCTGACGTCGCTGGACAAACCATCACCTATGCCCGGTTTCCAGATGCGGTATTGGCAGCCAATGCGGATCTCGCGCATATGGCGGCCAGTCTGGAGAACGGGCCGCTTGCAGAGCTTGCCGATCTGAATCTCATGCGCGAACTCAATCCGGAACTGCTCTCGTTCAGATCCTGGCTTGCCAGCCGCGACCGCAAGGCGCTCGATGCCGCGTTCGGAAGGAATGGCGAGGTGGACCAGCCCGGTTGACCCTAGTCTTGGCAGCGGCGTTGGCTATTCGTCGGCCTGCGGCCCGACATCTCCGACAGCGGATGAGCTGTTTCACTTCATCGTCACTCATTGACGCGGACGCGCTTCGCCACAATAAGGTCAAGCCGAAAAATGTGGTAAGCGCCACAGTAACAACAACAGGAGCGTATGAATGAGCGAACCGACCGTAGAAGATGCAATCAACCGCATTTATGTATCGCTCCAGGCGGACAATACCGATATCGACTTGCATATAGCCGATCTCAAGGAAGCCTTGAAGCGGGCGGGTTTGAAAGAGGCCGTCTTCGACCCGACTAAGCTCGTGCAAAACAATCGCTCCGGCAGAAAGCTTATGCAGGCGTACTTTCGGCAGCGCGGCGTGACGGTGAAATTCAGCGGCCCGTGATAACTCTAACGGCGCTAGACGGGCCGTCATGGTGTCGAGGGAGCTTCCGATGACGCGATCGGCTGGGCGTTGGTTCCAATGATCCGGCCGATCGCCAGCTGCAAGCGCGTCGCTTTACACAGTTTCCGTGTGGGTTTTACGAGCAAGAAGCGTATGCCAATGCAACGGCAGAAAGCTGCTCGCTTGTTCCATAATTAAGCTTATCTGTGATTAGCCGGCTAAATGGGTGCATTCACTTTCCAAGTGCGACATACAAATGATTTCAATGGTTTCGCTTTGGAGATTTTGACATGTCCCGCTGCTATTCGCAATTCACCCTCGCCGATCGACGACGCCTTCATCATCTTATCGAGCGCAAGGTTTCGATCAACGAGATGGCGCGCCAGCTCGGCCGCCGCCGTTCGACCATCTATCGTGAGATCCGTCGCAATACCTTTCGGGATCACGAGCTTCCTGAATACAGTGGTTACTTCTCGACAGTTGCTGATGACATCGCCAAAGAGCGGCGTGGACGCTTGAGAAAGCTCCGTCGCCATCCGCATTTGCGTCGCATGGTGATTGAGAAACTGCAGGCCTATTGGTCACCGGAGCAGATTGCCAGCCGTCTGCTGGCCGACAGCGTCAGCCTGGTTCGCATCTGCGCCGAGACCATCTACCGCTTCATCTACAGCAAGGAAGATTACGGGCTTGGCCTCTATCGATATCTGCCCGAGGCGCGCCGCAAACGCCGCCCGCGTGGATCGAGGAAGCCGCGAAACAGCGTGTTTCCAGCCAGCCACCGAATATCGCAACGGCCTGATTTTATTGATGATCGGACGCAGTTTGGTCACTGGGAGGGCGACCTCCTGATCTTCGAACGCGAACTCGGACATGCCAACCTCACCTCAGTGGTCGAGCGCAAGAGCCGCTACACCGTCATGCTCAAGAACGCCAGCCGCCACTCGCGCCCGATCATGGACAAGATCATCGAAACATTCTCTCCTTTGCCGGCCTTCGCACGTCAGAGCATTACCTTTGATCGCGGCACCGAGTTTGCCGGCTTCAGGGCTTTGGAAGATGGCATAGGTGGCGCAGCTGGTTCTGCGATCCCAGTGCACCCTGGCAGAAAGGTGCGGTCGAAAACGCCAACAAACGCATCCGCCGCTTCATGCCAGGCGACACTGACCTGGCCGAGGTGCCGCAATCGGCCCTGGTTCAACTCGCTCACCATCTGAACAACCTACCGAGAAAATGCCTGGGCTATAAGACACCAACCGAAGTGTTCATGGCACATTTGCAAGCGGGTAGCTGATCCCCTACCCTCAAAACTGGCCATGATGCACTTGGAGCAGATTCTCCAAAACCCGGCATGCTCCTAAGGATCCGAGCTGTCAGATCCTCGGCCTCCCGAAGGCATTCTCAATTGCGAATACGGTACATGTTGTAGGCAATGTAGACGCCCTGCATCATCTTCCTGTGCAGGTAAATGCGGTCGTCAACATCTTGCGACACGATTGTCCCAGCGCTGATCCGGCAAACTTCGCGAGGCTCAATGCCGCTGTTGTCGATAAGCAAAGCTTCGTCTGCGGACTTCAGAGCCTCCGAAAGTTTATCTAGCGATCCCCAATACCGCCGCTCGATGACATCCTCAGGAATATCATGGCCACCCTTCTGCACCCGGCGCTTCACACGCTCGATGTTCAGGTCAACGGACTCCAAGGCAACGTAAAAGAGGCCGACAAAAAACCCGGCCGCCTTGGCGTCCCGCATCACATTGAGGGCCTGATAGCTGCTTAGAGTGGTCTCGAAAATGAAGGAAGTCTTGGTTTCGATCATCTCAGCAATTTTGCGGATAGCAGCCTTGCCTGCGGCCATGGCCGCCGCCCGACCGTCAATGGTTCCGGTCAGCTCTTTCGCGATCTCGTCGGCATTGATCCAAACGCCGTCGAGCTGCAGCTTCGCATAAGCCGAGGATTTGCCGGACCCATTTGGGCCGCCCAGGATGATGCATGATGGTTGGGGCAATTACCGCCTCAAGGCAGCAGGAACACGCACGTACTGTTCGTGTTCGTCGCGATCCTTGGCCTCGTTTTCGAGATCCTTGTCGGAGATCGGCAGGCCCAGACGGCGGCTCTCGGCAATTGCTTCCCGGCCGATCTGCTTCAGGGCTTCCTTGTGTTCGTCGTACTTTTTCAAAAGCATCGTTGATCTCCTATGCGCTGAATATAGCGCTTCCCGCCCCTGACAGCAAATATCGCTTGTTTCAAGTTTCGCCGACAGCAACATTTTTTCAATAGGTCGCGGGAGACGGCCTGTGTCTTCGGACCAAGCCCGCACGGCATCCCCCGTTCCTATCTCTGAGCCTAGACCTGACCCTTACATGTCGGGGTTCTTTTTGCCCTGCAGGCCGATTTCCAGATCGACAGGCTCGTAGCTCGGCGCATCGATATCGTCGGCTTCACCTTCGAAAGCATCTGCTGGCAGTTTCGCGCCGATGGGTTAGCGCTGATCCGATACAAGACCGCATTTGCCTCGATAGACATTCCGCGGAACACCTCAGTCAGCTTCGCATAGTCGGATGATCCCTCATCAGCCGCAGCCAGCTCGCGAGCGAGATCGATGATCGGCTCCGGTAGCAGGTCGAGGATCCTCTCAGGTGGTAATGTGGCTCGGCTCATCAGCCCCCTTTCTTCTACTCCTTTAACTCCGCCGGGCAGAGTTGGCGGCGCGTGCCGCGCCTTAAGGAGGCTGACCAGTATAGTGCCCATGAGTTTCGTAACATGAATGAAGGCGTCGGTTACTTCATATTAGTTGGCCTCGTTTTTCTTTGGATCCTGCGCTGATATGACGAGCTGGGTAACATTGTTTTCCTCGTCTAATTCGAGCCGTAAGGAGCGGTACGCGGCCAAGACGCAGTGCCCGATTGACCGCAGCCTGCCGATCCATCTGAGCTTTTCGCGCAGCGAGCCCGCCCTGGGCAGCTTGCCGGGCCCTTTCCCATTCGGCTTTTATCACTTCGGTTTCGGAAGAACGGCGCCTTTCGACCTTCTGGCGCCGGATCCCGGTCAACGTATAGTAGCTGCGCATAAGATGCTCAACATCGCCGACCCTGTGCGGGACGAGTGAGCCTCGGAAGCTCTTGGCTCTCGCAGACGCCTGCCTGAGAGCTTCGTAGCGTGGGTCCGAATTGACCTTTCATCGGCCCTGTTGCAACAGCGCCATGACATTTCGCGTTCATCTGTTGATGCCAATGAGATTGCTTATGAATTCACGGTTCTGGCGTTCCGATCTGTCGTTTTGTAAACAGAACCCGCCACCAACGCCTGTTGATTTCCGCCAGGAACTGACCCCCTCGTGGAGTGAACCCTTCGGGCTGGACCACGGGACACGGAAAAACTGATACACTCTGCGGGGCTCAATCGGAGAAGGCTCATGAAGTCCCGAGGTCC
>NZ_JBIVSO010000007.1:0-305403 GCF_044756305.1 Rhizobium sp. NPDC092011 | reverse complement strand
GGCACGCGGGGACGATTCGCTCGGCCGATGGCGAAGACATATCCCCTCGGAAGAGCCCATTCCGCCGCTAACGCGGCGGCGCCAAGTTCGCTGGCATCTCTTCGCTCTTGATGGGAATCAAACCGACGACCCTATTGTTGCACAAGTCCGTCACCTCAGATTTTTCAACGGCATACATCGGCTTGTCTTTGATGGAATATCCGATTTGGGCCGATTAACCACCCTTGCTACGGGTGGGGTCCCTTGCCGGGCAAGATCTGGAACTCGGTGATGCCGGTCTGCGACCCTTCAATGCAGATAGACGTCGACGTGGATCTTGTTGGCGGCCAAGTCCGCGTATCCAATACCCCAAGCCGATTTGGCGTTGACCCACGAATGAGGGACCGCCGCCGTCAGTAGATCGATTTTCACAGCCAGGTCTATGATCGGCCCGTCGTCGCGCGGGGAACCCACCCCCTCGGCAGAAAACGCGATCCGGCTTCCGTCGTCGGTTTCGATCATGCCCCGGAGTTCAAGCGCACGGCGGCCGTCTGGACGCACACGCAGGTAGTCGATGCCGCGCATAACACCATTCAAGCGGCCTTTGACCGGCCCCGCGAGCGTGACATCGAATTGAGCTCCCTGCAGCGGCACCCTTTGCCGTCCTGTAAAGATAGGCTCCATATCGGCGCCGTAGTCGGTCACGCCGGTGATATCGAGGTCGTATTCGAAGATCTTTTCGTAGCTCATCACTTCTCTCTCCTAAATTCCTGCACAGGTGTCGCCAACGGGGGCGTAGTACAGACCCGTCAGTTGGTCGAAATTCATCGGTCGATCGGGATTTTGGACACAGCTATCGGACCGCCTGACGGCCAAGCCTAGCGGCGCGCGTCGAGGTCCTCGGTTTCGAACGCCAAGACCATACGCATTGGAGCGTCCCTGACGTCAGCCTGTCAGCCGACGATCAGCCTGTCGGCCAGGTTTGCGAGGGCCTCGGTCATGCAGCGACCACGATCCGAGGCCGGGAAGCTAGCCAAGACCGCGAGATCCGCCTGTGGGGTACAGGATAGGCGGACTTGAGTGCTAACAAGATCCACGTCGCCGTCCATCTGGATTGAAGGGTCGCAGAGGGCTTCGACCCAGCTGCCCAGCCAAAAAAGTCTTCGCCGGACCGATGAGTTTTCCGACGCCGGCGGTCTCCACCACGACAATGATATTTGAGGAGATTTGACTGATGTCGTCGGAGA
This sequence comes from Rhizobium sp. NPDC092011, assembly GCF_044756305.1. Classification (NCBI taxonomy): domain Bacteria; kingdom Pseudomonadati; phylum Pseudomonadota; class Alphaproteobacteria; order Hyphomicrobiales; family Rhizobiaceae; genus Rhizobium; species Rhizobium sp. NPDC092011. Next base: position 304,177 of record NZ_JBIVSO010000007.1, on the reverse strand, counting down.
ATTGGACCTTAAAGGGCAAGCGCGTGGTCGTGCTCGGCGCGAGCCGGGGCGTCGGGCGCGAGATAGTGCAGCGAGCGTCGGCCGATGGTGCTCAAGTTCTGGCGGTCGCCAGACAAGCAGGCGACCTAGCCGCACTCGCGAGAAACACTCCCGGCCTTGAGACGTTAGCGCTGGACGCCGCGACCGAAGGCGCGCCAGCGATGGTTTTTCGGAAGGGGCGACCAGACCTCCTGGTTATCTGTGGCGGCGCTACGCCACCTGTCCGACCAATACCGGAACTCACTTGGGCCGAATTCAGCGTGAATTGGGAGGTCGACGCCAAGATGGCCTTTCTGTTCTGTCGCGAGGCGCTGCAGGTGCCGCTGGCTGCGGGCTCGGTCGTCGTGATCATTTCCAGTGGTGCCGGCATCGGCGGCTCACCGATATCGGGCGGTTATGCCGGCGCCAAGCGCATGCAGATGTTCATCGCAAAATACTGTCAGGCTGAATCCGATCGTCGTGAGCTCGGCATCCGCTTCATGGCGCTCGTTCCCTCCCGGATCATGCCGGAAACTGACCTTGGGCGGGCAGCGGCAAACGGCTACGCTCAATACCTCGGCATTACAACGGATAAGTTTCTTGAGAATATGGGGCCACGACAGTCGCCCGCGAACGTGGCTCAGGCAGTCGTCGACTTCGCCAGCAAGTCACCGATGGAGCCGGGATCGATCTTCACCATTTCAGCTGACGGCATGGAGAAAGTGAGCTGAATATGCAACAGTGGAAGAGCTGCGTCGTCGGAAACCGGAGCGTTTTGCTATGAAACATCACGCCCGCTTAGGCCCTGCCGGCGACATTCCACCCAGTCGCGCAGACTTCCTCAAGGTGGTTGAGAAGCATCAATCCGGGCTCAAGCTACATTGCTATCGCATGCTGGGATCAGTTCACGACGCCGAGGACGCGGTTCAGGAAACCATGCTGCGCGCCTGGCGGGGCTTCGACGACTTCGAAGCGCGCGCCTCGATCAAGAACTGGCTGTACCGGATCGCAACCAATGTCGCGCTCAACGTGGTGGCAAGCCGTTCGAGGCGCGCTCGGTTGATGCCTGTCCAACTGGGGGGCCCCTCTATCGGTCGACCACAGGGGCGGCCGGACATAGAAGCGCGATGGCTCGAGCCCTATCCTGACGTCGAACTGGAGAACTTGGCTGATCCGGACACCAGGCCGGATGTCCGCTATGAACTTAGAGAGTCTGTCTGCCTCGCCTTCATCGCGACGATCCAGCAGCTGCCCCCACGGCAACGCGCGGTCCTGCTACTGGCCGATGTCCTTGGCTGGTCCGCAATCGAGGTCGCTGCTGCTCTCGACGCATCAATCGCATCGGTCAGCAGCGCCTTGCAACGAGCGAGGGCGAAGCTTGCTGCCAGGGATCACGATGCCGGACCGGTCGCAATCACCGACGCACATCAGCGGAGTCTCTTGGAGCGCTATGTGCAGGCCTGGGAGAGTGCAGATCTCGAACGCTTCGTCTCCCTCCTGAAGGAGGACGCCATCTATTCTATGCCGCCTTGGCGAGAATGGTATCAGGGTCGCCGTTCGGTCGGAGATTTCTTCGGGGCGGTTTGGCCAGCTTATCGGGGCTTCCGTCTCTTGCCGGTCGGTGCGAACCTGCAGCCGGCGTTCGCCCTCTATTCGCTTGGCGCGGAAGGCCGCTGGAACGCGCATTCGGTCCAGCTTTTGGCGTTGGACGAAGGCGGCGTTCGGACAATAACGATGTTTACGCAGCCGCTCGCTCCGAAGCTCTTCAGCGCATTCCGACTGCCGACTGTGCTCGAAGCGTGACCAAGCGCCGGAAGTGGCGATTTGGGCTGAGGGAGGCTCTGTCTTGTCCGTGTTCGCGCCAGACATAATCTTCGCCAGGTCATGGAGCAAGTTCGTGCGGGGCTCTGCAGGCGCGACGATCGCGGAGAAGGACATTCCCCGCGAATATCACCTGGTTCGGCCCGTTCGCCCGACGCGTTCACGATCATCCTCTAGGCCTCGCTCAGCCCTCAAGCACGGCGAGGTCACGTTCGACGAATATCGGACTATCGTCGCCTATGCCGCCTTCTGGCGGTTTCGTAAGAAGTGAAGTGAGAACTAAGCATGGCACAAATACATGCTCTAAGAGGTCCGGAACGCGATTTGGGCTTTACGCTCGACGTGCATGAGATGAACCTCACCCGGCAATATGGCCCTTGTACCGCGTCTTCACCTTGTTCGCGTCACGACACGGAAAGGGATCGGTGGCGCCGGCGGCCGTCCATGCGGTTCCGGCCAGCTAGATCTATTGAGACCGTGTTTTCCAAGATGATCCCGGTCGTAACCGGTCCTATCAATTCCTATTGTTCTTTAGCGTCGGTTTGACTCCAGATGTGTCATGCCAAATCCTTCTGCATATTTAAGCCCGTAGCCTAGTGCTCTGTCGAGGCCGATATGGGCTACCCATACCAGCCCGACTGCCAGCATCACAATCGCGTGCCCAACCATACCCCAAGTGATCAAAGCGAGCGGTGGGACGTACCAGTGGGCTGCGTTGTAAAGCGCGGCACCCACTTTCTTGCCAGCAAGGTAACCGAACATCGACAGGTCGGGAGCCAAGATCAGGACGGCAAATAGCCACCAACTGACATCCAGTGTAGCGTACCAAACCGTCGCGGCAACAAGTACTCCAAGCCCCTCGAGGCGAAGAAGCACTTTAGGAATTCCGGTGACGAAACCTGTCATAACTCAATCTCCAACTGTTTCGTCGGGGTGATAACATCGATGACACGCATACAAAATCGACTAAATTCAACTATCGGCTATTCATAAATGAATACCGGTCGTTTCGCAGCCGCTTTGCGACGGCTTGTTGAATTCCATGCGAAACTCACGTGTCTGCCATTTCACGATCCTCCTCGATTGGTTCAGAATTGCGTAACACTTCATGGGCCTGTCTCTGCCTGGTGGACACTGCGCGTCGAAGACGGCGCTGAATATGCTTACGGAGAAACTCGATATGTTGCCGAGCCGACACTGGCAAGTTCAAGTTTGTGCAAGGATCGTGGCAAGCTCCTCGCGCGTCGGAAAGGCCGATAGTGTCCCCAGCCTACTTACCGTGAGAGATGCCGCTAAAGATGCGCTTTCGACCGCAGAGGGATCCAGCTTCGCACGACGCAACATGCTCGACGCCAGCGCAACGGCCATGAAGGTGTCGCCAGCACCGGTTGTGTCAACGACTTCACACTTCGACGCCGACACCCTCGAACTCACATTCCTTGCCGTCAGCAGCGCACCATCTGCGCCGTTGGTCTGGACGACGAGATCAACCCCAAGAGCAAGGAGTGCTGCGGACGCGGCTTCACCTTGCAACCCCGTCAACGAGGAGGCCTCGCCCTCGTTGACGAAGGCAATATCGACAAGAGGCCACAGATCCGCGAAGTACGCCTGCAGCGGTGAAGGATTGAAGGCAACAATCATCCCCAGCTGCTTCGCGTATTTCATGATCGAAAGAGTGGTTTCGCCATTCAGGTTACCTTGCAAGACAACAAGATCTCCCCGGAATGCTCCTGCGAGTAATGGCTGAACGTCGACAAAGGAGAGACTGCGTGCAGCCTCTGTTGTCGTGATAATCGCGTTCTCGCCGTTGGCCAATCTTAGGATGACGGACATGTCGGTCGTGCAGTTGGGCTGAATGATCAGTCTGCTAGCCAGCCCCTCGCCTTCGATCAAGGCTCTGACCAAAGCCGCACGGCCGTCATTGCCGACGGCCGCTATAAGGGTTGCAGGCACGCCACATCTGGCAAGGACGATCGCTTGATTGCATCCCTTTCCACCAACATTCGATGCGATCAGGCTTCCAAAGATGGACTCTCCTGCTTTCGGTAGCGAACTTACGGCAAAAGTTTCATCAATGACGGCGTTTCCAATGACATAGGCATGCATCAGCTTTCTCGCACTCCCATGTATGGAGCATCGTGAAAGTCGATTTCAAGTCGCATCGCCTGGCCAAAAATCTCGCTCAGACGATCACGATCCTCCGCTCCGAGCGCCTCTCCTGCCTCGTCAAGCTGCGTCTTCAGCCAAAGTGCCTGATCTGCGAAGGTTTGATCGACGTGCATGTTGATCCATTCCTTCAGCAACGGATCGCTTATGTCGCATCCCGCAGCGTCCTTCGACCAGGTCCAATACATCCACTCCGCGGCAAACATTGCAGCCAGCACGTCCAGAAAACCGCCCTTGCGCGCGATAGATAGCATGCCCTCGCAAAATGCCGTGACTTGCGGAAGCTTAGCATCAAATTGGCTGACGTCGATCTGCCTCATTGAAAACGTTCGCTCGAAATAGGCAATCTGGTCGTTGGCAAGAGCATCAAGAACCGAGATCAGCCATCGCTTTTGGTCGATTCGTGGCGCCGTCGCCGCCGCATAAGCGAAGATCGAAATGGCGGTGTCTACAAATGCAGCCTCGTAGACAAGATAGCGCTCAAAGCCTTCCTTCGTGAGCTTGTCATGCTTGATATCGGCGATGAAACGATGCCGCAGCATGTCGGATAGAACGGCATCATTCTCTCTCAGGATTTTTTCAGACAGCGTCTCAGTCATTTCAAGCCTCAAGTGCCGGCTCGGCAGCCATACGAAAGGCCCGTACACGCTCTATATCGACCGAATTCCACCAAACACCGCCGTGCTTGAGAGAAGAGGCAACAATCACGCCATTGGTGCGCTTCAAGATTTCGACGATATTGTTCTTGTCGACCCCCGATCCGACGAGGAGAGGAAGATGGGTCGCACCGCCAATCTCCTCGATCTCCTCGATTGTTGCAGTGTTTCCGGTCCGCTGGCCGGTTGCGATAACACCATCAGCATCGAAGAATGCGAGATCTTTGGTGAGTTCAACAATAGAGCGATCCGCAACAATCGCGTGAGATCCGTGTTTAACGTGGCTATCGGCGAAGACCTTGATGTGTTCAGCACGCAATTGCGACCTGTAGCGCATCGCCTCTGCCGCACGTCCTTCCATAAAGCCTTCATTTGCGACGTAGGCGTTTGCCCATTGATTGACGCGAATGAAGCTTGCCCCGCCCGCCATTGCGATTGCAAATGCCGGGATGGGGGCATTGGCGAGAACGTTTATTCCGAGGGGAATACCGGTTGCCCGCCTGATCCGATCGGTCACGACGGACATGAACCCGGTGGTTTCAGGTCCGATGTCTTCCGGCTTTGAAAAAGGCACATCTCCATGATTTTCGATGACAAGACCGTGGAGCCCACCCTCGATGCATGCTTCGGCATCGCGCATGCAAGCATCGTAAATTGTATCCATCTCAGCACCGCGATAGCGCGGAGATCCAGGAAAGGCCGGGCAGTGGATCATTCCAATCAAGACCTTGTTTCTACCGAAGATCTCTTCGATCGCATTGCCACTGTTGCCGGATATCTGTTGCATAGTCTTTCCTTTTCAGGGTTGATGCCTCGGATTGCAGTTCGAGCGGAACCTTATCCTACGCGCATATTCGTTCACTTTGTGCTCGGGATCGGACAGATGCTAGCGCGGGACGGAGCCGTTCGGGTGCGCAAGTCGGGCGGGCGCCACAAGATCCAAGTTTTCGAGCGCGTCTTCCTTCTCCCCGCCGCAGGCAGCTACTTCCGCTTTCCAGCAAGCCGGAAATTCGTATTAAAAAGTCGGGTATTCAGCCATATGGCGATCAGTATGATGGCCCCTGTGACAATCTGGGTAAAAAATGGCGATATGTGCACTAGGATGAGTCCGTTGCCGATGACGGATATCGTCATTGTTCCGAGAATTGTGCCAAGGATCGTACCGCGGCCTCCATTCAGTGAGGTTCCGCCGAGCACCACCGCTGCAATGACCTGCAATTCAAATCCGACCGCTGCGTTGGACGACCCTGATCCAAGGCGCGCTGCTATGAGGAGGCCTGCAATCGCGCATGAAATGCCGGAAAGAAGATAGACTGACGCAATGATCCACTTGGCCGGCATACCAACACGGCGGGCCGCTTCAGCGTTTGATCCAACCGCCACCACCTGGCGGCCATACTTTGTCGCTGTGATGAGTGTGTACCCGACAATTGAAAGTGCAACCGCAATGATTGCTGGCGTAGGCACCCCGGCGATAACACCTCGTCCCAATTCGAAAAATCCATCGGCATTTTCGATCGGGATGGAGTAACCCTGAGTTAGATACAACGCATATCCACGGAGAATTGATAGGCCGGCCAGCGTCACAATGAAGGAAGGGACACCTTGATAGGCGATGAACCAACCTTGAATAAGACCCGTGAATGCGCCAAGCGCGAGCATCAAGATAACCGCAGTTGGCCATGGAAAGCCCATCGCCATCACGATTGCCGCAACGGCATTGATCAAGGCAACTTGAGAGCCGACAGACAGATCGATGCCACCGGTAATGATAACAAATGTCATCGCCACCGCGACGATCAGAAGAGGAGCAGCCTGACGAACAATATTCAGTATGTTGCCAAGGGTCATGAAGCTGTCGCTGCCGATGGTAAAAAGTACGAGGCATGCGAGGAAGAAGATTGCGATCGAAAGGACCTGAGCGTGCTCGGCAAAGAAGTCAGTGAACGCGGATCCGGTTTGCCGTTCGGTATAGGAGGTCAATGTCTTACTCCCTCTCCAACAATGAGTTTCACCAAGTCTTCGAGATTAGTTGCACCTATCTGTCGCTCCGCGACCTTCGTGCCTTCATACATCACGGCAATCCTGTCGCAGACGCGGAAGAGATCTTGAAGACGGTGAGTGATGAGAATGACAGCAACGCCTTGTGCCTTGACGCGATTGATCAATGAAAGCACGGCCTCGACTTCCGCAACTGCCAATGCTGAGGTCGGCTCATCCATGATAAGGACCTTTGGCTTGAACGAAGCGGCGCGCGCAATAGCGATTGCCTGACGTTGGCCTCCCGAAAGCATAGCGACTTTGTTCGTGAGCTTCGGGATCCGGATCTCCAGATCGCCCAGCATGCGACGCGCCTCATCCAGCATACGTTTTCGGTCAAGGAGGAAGCCCCTGCTCAACTCCCTGCCAAGGAACAGGTTTCCGGCGACATCGATGTGGTCACAAAGGCTCAGATCCTGAAAGACCATCTCGATATTTCGGTTTCGAGCGTCGGCCGGCCCCGAGAAGCGAACTTCCTCTCCAGAGAGACTGATGCTCCCTTCGTCAGGAATGTATGTGCCCGAGATGACCTTGGTCAGTGTTGATTTCCCCGCCGCATTGTCGCCGACCAGGCCCAGGCACTCGCCGGGATATATGTCGAGATCGACACCACGCAATGCCTGATGAGAGCCGAATGTCTTGCGGATGCCTCTCAACGAGACGGCCGGAGGTGTTGTGCTCGCCGTTGCGGACGACCGGGAAGTATGCCCTTCCCGGTCGCGCTCAACAGCTTCGTGGGGCTGTTGATGCGTGATCATTTGAATACTACCCGATATGGTTCGACGTTGCTCTTGGTGACAATGGTGACCGGAATGGGAAGGGTCTTGTCGACCTTCCCGCCACTGCCGATCCTGTCGAGAGCTTCGACGGCAGCCTTTCCCTCGCCTTCCGGATCCTGCTGCACGACAGCGACCACATAACCGGCGTCGATGCCTGAGATAGCCTTGGCCGTCAGGTCCCAGCCAAAAATCTTCACGGTATCTTGCTTTCCTTGGCTTTGCACGGCGGCGATCGCCCCAAGGAGCGCGGGCTCGCCCGTCGCGTAGATCGCGGTAATCTCTGGATTGCCTGTAATCATGTTTTCGGCTGCCGCCAACGCAGTGTCCTGAACATTCTGCCCATCGACCCTGGCAACAACCTCAATCCCGTCTACGCCCTTAATGCTTGCATCGAAGCCCTTCTGCCGGGTGTTTTGAATTGTCGAATTCAATGCGCCGACAATGCCGACTTTGGCCTTCCCCTGCATGCTTGATTTGACATAGTCTTTGAGGAAGGCGCCGATATCGGAGCCCGCTTTTTCATTATCGACCCCGATCTGGGAACTCTGGGCGCCTTTCGGCAGAATCGCATCAATGGCAACAACCGGAATGCCGGCGTCGGCAGCCTGCTCAACGGCAGGCATGATTCCGTTGACGTCAATCGCGACGACAATGATCCCATCGACCTTCTGCTGGACATATGTTTCGATCGCGCTGTTCTGTGCCTGTGCTTCGCTATTGGCATTGAAGATTACAAGCTTGTCTCCAGTTGCAGCCGCGGCTTTCTGTGCGCCGTCATTGATCTGGTTGAAGAACAGGGCCTGCTGAGTGATCGTGACAAGTGCATAGGTCTTGCCTTTGGCAAGCGCCGGACTTGTGCTCAATGCCAGTCCGCTGAGCGCAGACAGGGCCAGCGCGGCGGACAGCGCCCGCCGTGTTAAAATCGTTCCCATGTTTTTGGTCCTCTGGTTGGTTTAGACCCGTTGCCCTTTATCTACTCGGCGGCGGAGCAACGGAGTTCCGCACGATGAGCTCGACAGGAAGGAGTTCCTCCGATTCAGAGGGTACCCAATCCTGCCAATTCGTTTGAACAAGCAACTCCAACGCCCGCTTTCCCATCGACCTTACGGGCTGTCGGATTGCCGTGAGCGGAGTGGAGAATAGATGGAGCGGCCCGACATCGTCGAAGCCGACCATCGAGACATCTCCAGGGATTGAAACGCCGGCGGGCAGGAAAACCTCCATCATGCCGATGGCAATCTCGTCCGAGCTTGCGAATATAGCTGTCGCTCCCGTCTTTTCGGCAAGGAACCGAGCAGCTGCTTCCCGCCCATATCTTATCGTGTATTCGCCAACGTAGCGCTCCACATGGACAAGATCACCTTGCGTCTCCTTCAGTCCACGAAGAAGGCCAGCGCACCGGCGTCGCGTACTGATCATTTTTTCGTGGCCACCAACGAAAATGACGTGCTTGTGGCCGTTCTCACCCAAGTGACGTCCAACCAGGAAGCCACCCTGTTCGTTATCGGAATAGAGTTTCGGCACCTTCGAGCCAGGGATATCTTCGTCGACAACGATGACTTTACCTGTCTTTGCGATCAGCTCCGCAAGTGTGCCGTCGTCGGGGTGGTTCGTCACGACAATCAAGCCGTCGACGTGGTTGCGTGCGATTAATTGCAGATACTCGATCTCGCGCCCTGCTCTGTTCAAGGTGACTTGAAGCGACACGGCGAGGCGTGCTTCATCGGCGGCTTGCTCAACGGCGGCAGCAAAGGTGGAAATATATGGATTTGCGATATCGGGAACGACAAGCCCAATGGTATCGGACTTTCCCATCGAAAGGCGTCGTGCATGAGGGTTCGGCTGATAATCAAGCGCCCTGATCGCATCTTCGATACGTGCTTTTGTTTCGCGGGGGAGATCGAGGCTTCCATTCAGCAACCGCGACACCGTTGTCACGGACACACCGGCACGCCCGGCAACATCCTTCAATGACGGCGCTTTTACCGACATGAGCTTTCTCCCTTTTGTAAAGCGCTTTACTAGTAAGATAAGTAAAACGCTTTAGTAAACCGCTTTACAAAAAAATCCATTTTCGGACTGTTGTCAATCGAATTCTCGAAAGGATCTAGACTCGCAGCGATGCCAATGCCGACAGCGAACGCCGGCACGAGGCGAAATCTTCCGGTTAATATCACCTTATCAATTAGTTAGGTAAAAATGGAAGCGGCCGCGCTGCGTGTGGCCTATCGCGCGTCCGCCCCACCACCAGCGATGCCACGGACCAAACCGTCAACCGGCCAACTCACGCACGGTCTCGTATAATACCCTCGCGCCGATCTCAATATTTTCTGGCGAAACGAACTCAGCTTCGTTGTGACTGATACCGTCACGGCAAGGAACAAAAATCATGGCAGCCGGTGCAACACGGCTGAGAAAAAGCGCGTCATGAAAAGCGCCCGAGACCATTTTCATGGTCGGAATATCAAGCCTACCGCATGCATTTGCGATTGCCTCCACCACGGAGGCGTCAAATTTTCCCGGCGCCATATCGAAACGCTTCTCGATAGACACCTCTACCCTGTGGCGCCGAGCCGCAGCGCGACATTCCGTGCCGGCCCGCGCTTCGATCGCGGCAAGCACCTCCTTCTCCGGATGGCGAAGGTCGAGCGTGAGCGTGACCCGCTCGGGCACGACATTGATGGAACCGGGCTCGACGATCATACGGCCGACCGTCAACCGCGCTGACGGATCGGCCGGCATCACGGCCTGTTGGAGAGACGCAATCGCTTCCACGGCTGCCGCCAATGGATCCCGACGGTAAGCAGGCGGCGTTGTACCGGCATGAGCAGCCTCCCCGGTCAAGGAGACTTGCAACCACTTGGTTCCCTGCACCGCAGTGACGATGCCGATCGGCACGTTTGCGCGCTCGAGTACGGGGCCCTGTTCGATATGCAACTCGATGAACGCGGCAACGGAATGACCCACGGGCCGCATCTCGACCTCCGGCAGTGCAGCCAACGTTGCCTGAAGTTCATCGGCAAGCTTCGTCCCGTCCGCACCGTCCATTTCCTGCCAACCGGATATGTCGCCTGCCCCGACGAAAGCCATCGATCCCATGCAACCGGGAAAGAAACGGCTGCCTTCCTCATTGGTCCAGCATGCAACTTCGACCGGCCGTTCCGTGACAGCGCCTGCGTCTTCCAAGGATTCCAACACTTCGAACGCCGACAGCGTACCAAGCGCGCCATCAAACCTGCCGCCCGTCGGCTGACTATCGAGATGGCTCCCAATCAGAACCGGGGGTAAAGACGGCGCGCGTCCGACCCGTCGGATGAAGAGATTGGCAATTGCGTCCTGGTAGACACAAAATCCGCGCGCTACGGCCAATTCGGCAAGCCGCCGGCGTGCCATCCTGTCCTCGAGACTGAGTGCTTGACGGTTGACGCCGCCTGCGGGTGTTGCGCCGATCGCTGCGAACTCGGCAATGCGCTGCAAAAGGCGTTGCCCATCTATTGTCGGATTTGCGTTCATCGGCCAGTTCCCATCAGGAGATGTCCTAGCCACGCCTGAACGGCGATTGGGCTGCTCGCAATCCAGCTGATGGATCTCTTTGCCCGAGCCATGTAATTTCCAATTCTGATTTTTGGTTTGGCTCCAAGAGGCCGGACCACATCGTGGACATTGCCTTCCAGGAGAAGATCTGCACCCTTGCCTTGCGCTCTTGCAGCGGTAAGCAGGTTCATTTTACGCACGGAACAAAGGCGCATGCGAGGGCCAACCGATGGACCTCGCACAGCATGACTTCAGCTATCGGTCAACGGCACAGCCAAGACCGAAATTCTCATGGCATCAACCCTCCGTCGTTGCCCAGGCCAGCATCTGCTCGAACAGAGTCTTGTAGCCGTTCCAGGCGATAAACTCCGGCGGAAGCCAGTGCGGGCCGACATCCGACGTCCAGACAAGCGTCCGGCCCGCGCCATAGGTTCCCGTCACCAACAGTGGCAACGAACCGTATTCGCCCGATACCGTCGCCAACACTTTGGCGTCCTGCTTGAGCGTCACTTCATTGAAGCCCAGGAGATAGGGCCAGTCGCCACCCAATCCCTTGAGGATCGGATGGGCCGCGTCGCCGGTGACGACAGGCGTAAAGCCCTCCGGAACCTCGACGCGGTCGTCAACCGCCATGCAGGCAACCGGTAGCACATCCTCGACGGGTGTCTTGCGATAACGGGCGCCGCCATTGATGCCCTGAAAGCTGTAATAGCCGCCGAACATCAGCAGCGCTCCGCCCTTCGCCACGTAATCGCGCAGGAGTTTCAGCCGGTTCGGCGTGCGCTTGGAATGGATCCAGGTATCGGGATGCAGAAGCAGCGTGTTGGCGCCGATATCCGACAGAACGATCGCCGAATATTCGTCAAGCGCCTCCGCCGTCAGCGGAAAGTCCCGCTGGGCCTCATGCGCCGGCATGAAGGTGACGTCAAAGGCACTGTCCTTCAGCGCATTCAGCAGCTCGTCGGCACCGGTATGATAGGTGACCGTCGGAAACTGATCGAAACCCTTGATGTGGGTCGCGGTCGAAATCCATGACTCACCCGCGAGGAGAACTTTTTTCTTGCTCATATCTGCTCCTTGTCTGCACCAGCGGCGATCAAGCCGAGGCGGAAAATACCGATTGGGGGTTGGAGATCAGCATTTTATCGATTGACTGCTGATCGACGCCGAGGCGTTTCAGCCGCGGCAGGAAATGTTTGAGAATGTAACCGTAGCCAAAGCCGCCGTAGCGGGTCAGCATCATCTTTAGGAAGACATCCTGGGACAGCAACAGCCGGTCGGCAAAGCCCATGTCGACAAGATTGCCGATAGCCCTCGCATTCTCCTCGTCGGATGGCGACTGGGCATTCTGATCAGCATAGTAATAATCCATGCCGATCATGTCGTATTCCAGGAAGGCTCCGCGCTCGGCAAGGCTCATCTGGTACCGAAGGTCATTGTGGCTGGGATTCATGTGGCAGAGCACGGTGTGGCGCAAATCCGCACCCTCTTCTTCCACCATATCGAGTACCCGATGGGCGAGGCGCTCCCAACCCGGAAGATGGATCGACAGCGGCAGTCCTGTCAGCCGTGATGCCCTTGCTGACGCCCGCAGCGACTTCTGCTCCTCGGCGGTAAAATCCTTGCTGACGCCGATTTCCCCGATGATGCCGGCCATGATCGCCGGCTGCGTTTCGCCGCCGCCGACATCGTTGACGATAAAGGCTGCGACTTCGTCAACATCCATGCCCTTCAGCCATTCGGGATGGGTATGTTCGAGGTAGAAGCCCGTCCCCATGATGATCTTCAGGCCGGACAGACGCGCGATGCGGTGCATTTGTTCCGCATCGCGGCCTATGCCGAAATTGGTAGTTTCCACCACCGTATGGCCACCGAGCGACTGGAACCGGCCGAGCTCGGCAAGGGCAAGATCGGCATCATCAAGCGAGACGTTGTCGCGGTTCATATAGGGGTTCATGCGCAGATCGCCGATGATCTCGATGCCGAGCGGCTGTTCGGCGATCGCGCGTTCATCGGGATGGCAAGGGCACTTCCAGGAACGGGCGCCGTCAAGGAAGATATGCTCGTGCATCAACGTCACGCCCATCTCAGAGACCGGGATCGGCCCCAGCACCGTCATGGCGCATCCTGTCTGCACGCCGATGGCGTAACGTGTCTTTTCGGTTTCGGGAAAAAGATGGTCCAGCATCGCTCAGCGGCTCCTGACCGCGCCCTTGAACAGGCGGAAATTGAGCCAGATCGCCACGAGTATGATCACCCCGGTCACGATCGGCGTGAAGAAAGGCGACATGTGCGACAGGATGAGACCATTGGCGATAACGGCCACGGTGAGCGCGCCAAGCACCGTGCCGACGATCGATCCGCGCCCGCCAAACAGGCTGGTGCCGCCCAGCACCACCGCCGCGATGACGTCGAGTTCAAAACCCTGGCCGGAGTTGGACGAGCCCGACCCCAATCGCGCCGCGAGGATGACGCCGGCGATCGAGGCCGCAACACCCGAGATCACATAGACGAACAGCGTCACCACACGCGTATTGACGCCGGCACGCCGCACCGCCTCCGCATTGGCGCCGATGCCGGTCGCGTAGCGGCCAAAGGGCGTCTCGTTGAAGGCGACATAGGCTGCGGCAAGGACAACGACCGCAATCAGCGCCGGCGCGGGAATGCCGAAGAACCAGGCCTGGCCTATGGCAGTGAACGGGCTTTCCGGATTGACGGGGATGGAATAACCGCCGGTAATGAGAAGCGCCAACCCGCGGATGACGGAAAGCCCGGCAAGCGTCACGATGAAGGCCGGAATACGCTCATAGGCGATGAAATAGCCTTGGATCAGACCGGTTACCGCACCGAGAAGCAGCATCAGCAGCACGGTTAGCGGCCAGGGAATACCGGCTTGCAGGCATGCGGCCGAAAGCGTCGCGGCCAGAGCCAGCACCGAGCCTACGGAGAGGTCGATCCCGCCCGTGGTGATGACAAAGGTCATTGCCGCGGCGACGATCAGGAGCGGCGCCGACTGTCTGACGACGTTCAGCAAATTCGGTGCCGTCAGGAAGACGTTGGTGAAAAGCGAAAAGAAGATGCAGACCACAATGAAGAACAGCGCGATCGACACGATGCCGCCATTGGCCATGGCCTTGTCGTAGAGGCGCGCCTTGCGCATGCGGGTCGACTGGCCGGTTTGGGCATGAGAAGAAGTCATGGTCATGCGGAAACGCCTCGATCTGGAGATGGGCCGGCGGAGCGCGCGGCGAACTTGCGGCCGACGATCAGGTTGACGACCTCTTCGATATTGGTGTCTTCGATCCGGCGTTCGGCGACATTCTGGCCCTCATACATCACCTGGATACGGTCGCAGACCAGGAACAAATCCTGTAGACGATGGGTGATCAGGATGACGCTGACGCCGCGGGCGCTGACGGTGCGAATGAGCTCGAGGACGGCTTCGACTTCGGCGACGGCCAGAGCCGCCGTCGGTTCGTCCATGATGAGTACTGATGGATCGAACGAAGCGGCGCGGCCGATCGCGATCGACTGGCGCTGGCCGCCCGACAGGTTTTCCACTTTCAGCCTGGTATCGGGAATGACGATACCGAGACCTTCGAGCATATGGCGAGCGCGCTCATGCATCGTTTTCTTGTCGAGCATCGGGATGCCCGCAAGCCTCCATCTGGGCTCGCGCCCGAGAAAGAGGTTGCCTGCCACATCGACGGAGTCACACAGCGAGAGATCCTGATAGACCATCTCGACATGAGCCGCCCGGGCGTCGGCCGGCGAGGCAAACGAGACAGCCCGCCCATCGATCTCGATCGTTCCCGAATCCGGGATGACCGCGCCGGACAGCACCTTGCTCAAGGTGGACTTGCCGGCGCCGTTGTCGCCGACGAGGCCGAGAACCTCGCCCGGTTTCAAGGTCAACGATACATTGTCCAGCGACTGCATCGTGCCATATCGTTTGGAAATACCGGTCATTCTGACGCGGTGGGTATCAGCGTTTGTCATCTCACTGCTGCCTTGCGGAAATGGCTCAAGCCATAATGCCATAATGTCACGGCCGAGACGATCGGCCATGACGTGACGAGAGGTCGGGGTTACTTGAACATGCCCCGAAACTTGTCGACATTTTCCTTGGTGACGATCGTCACCGGCACGTTGATGATCGGGTCGATCTTCTCGCCCTTCTTGACCTTAACCAAAGCCTCTACCGCTGCCTTGCCTTCGCCGGCCGGATCCTGCTGGATTACCGCGGTGACCCAACCCTGATCGATGCCTTCGACCGCCTGCTTGGTGAGATCCCAGCCGAATACCTTGACGCTGCCGGTCTTGCCCTGGCTGGTGACGGCGGCAACGGCGCCCAGCAGAGCCGGCTCGCCGGTTGCGTAAAGCGTCGTCATATCCGGATTGGCGGTAATGAGGTTTTCGGCAGCGCTCAGCGCTACGTCCTGGACGTTCTGGCCATCGACAGTATCGAGGAACGTGACCTTCTGCTCGCCTGCCTTGACGGCTGCCTTGAAGCCATCGAGACGCTGGTTCTGGATGAAGGAGTTGAGCGCGCCGACGACGCCGAGCTTAGCGCTGCCGCTCAGCTTGTCCTTGACGTAATCGGAATAATACTTGCCGATCTCTCCGCCGGCCTTGGTGTTGTCGACACCGACAAAGGCGATATTTTCGCCGTTCGGAATTTGCGCATCGATGGCGATGACCGGAATACCGGCCTTCTTGGCAGCGGTGATTGCCGGCTTGACCCCATTGACGTCGATAGCGATCAGGATAATGCCATCGACCTTCTGGGTAATGTAGTTCTCGATAGCGTCATTCTGCGCGCTGGGCACATTATTGGCGTTGAAGACGACAAGATCGACGCCGGCCTTCTTGGCCGCCTCTTTGGCGCCGTCATTGATTTGGTTGAAGAACAGTGCCTGTTGATTGATGGTCACGAGAGCCAGCGTATCGGCCATCGCCGCGCCGACACCCCAGGAAATGAAAAGGGTTGCGCCAATCGCGCAACCGGCAAGATATTTGTTAATTCGCATGATCGTTCCCCATGTTTTTGGATTGCACGGGGAGTATTCAAGTAACTTGAATTGTTGTCAAGTGACTTGAATATGCGGTTGTAGAAGGGACAAGCCATTCGCCTTGATCGAGAGCGTCTGCCTTAAAAGGTTGCCGGCGTATTGACCCAGAAGATGCTGGCGCGCTCCGCCCCCACGTTTCGATACCAGTGAGGGAGCTCGGAGTTGAAGACAAAGCTGTCGCCAATGGCCAGCCGGAAGGTGCGCTCCCCGACCATGAGCTCAACCTCACCCGCAAGCACATATCCAACCTCTTCGCCAACATGCTGAATAGGCCCGGCGCTTTGGCCTCCCGCCTCGATATGGTGGATGTTGCACTGGAGCAAATGGCCTTGAGAGTAGGGAATAATCCGCTCGAGAGAGATGCCTTCCCCTCTGCGCAACGGATCCAGTCCAATCAAGGGTCTCGTCCCCGATCGGAAGACGATGCCCTCTTCCCCGTCGGCCTCCTCGAACATCCAGCCGATATTCGTTCCGAGAACACCGACAAGTTTGTGCAGCATTGGCAGCGAAGGCGACGCCTTGCCGTTTTCGATCTTAGATAGCAGGCTTTCAGAGCAATCCGCGGCCTGCGCAAGTGCCTTGAGGGTCAATCCTCGTGTTTGCCGGGCAAGCTTTAGGCGACCGCCAAGTCGCACCGGATTGCTCAGTATCTTTTCCTCGCCGCGGTCTCCCGGTTTAGCCGGGGGCTCAATCATGTTCATCGTTTTTGTATCGCCGTTATGAAAGCCGAAGCTTAACTCCAGCCCAATGCCCATGTCTAGGCATAGCATATCGACAGCCGAACACGGCCCACCGCGACACCGGCGAGCGCGCCCTGGCCCCACCGCCAGCCCTTATGGCACGATTCATGGTATCGTCAGCCCGGCGCCTCCGAGTGCGGGCTCCAAATGCCCCTCTGGCGAGAGCCGCTATCCTTTAGAAGGAGCGGCGTCCCAAGTCTTTGAAATTCCCCGAACAATCTGAAGATTTTATCCGACAAGCCGTCCCGAAGAGTCTGCCGACAGTGTCAGCTCCATGTTTCAGGGTAGTGTTCTGGTTCGGTCAGCCACACCATTTATGCACGGCAAGCGCGATCGCCTTGGTGCAATCGACGAGGTCGCGCACCGATACACGCTCATTCGGTTGATGCGCCTGAGCCGGGTCGCCCGGTCCGAAATTGACCGTCGGCGTATTGCCAAGTGAGGTCGGGAGCCCGATATCGCTGTGCGCTCCGAACCCGGAAAGCGCCGGCGATAGATCGGCGGCTTTGACCGCTTCCTGAAGCAACTGTACGAATGGATTATCGGCCGGCACCTCGGCGCAATCGGCATCGAGGATCCATTCGACCCGCGCCGGATGCTGGCGCAGATACGGATCCGCCTGGCAGATGTTGCGGACATGCTCCTCGATCTCGCGCTTCACATGACCGCCGAGACCGAAATCGTCCTTTTCACTCGGCAGATATTGCGCATCGATGATGATCTCGGCCTTGCCGGCCATCGACGATGGATGCTCGCCCGCCTTGAGTTGGGTAACGATGATCTGGTTCGGCAGGTCCATGAGCGGATGGTTCTTCTTCGGGTCGAACATCCAGCGGCGGTTGAGGATATCGATGCCGTCAAGCATCTGGCGGCAGAGCTGCACCGCATCCACCGGGCCGCTCGTGTACCAGGAATTCGGCGTCAGCTCGGCATGACCGCCGATACCGTCGATGATGATCTTGCCCCACAGAATGCCGTGGCAAAGTGGGGCGATGCGATTGGCGGTGGGCTCCGTCATAATGCCGGCGTCAGCCCGGAAGCCGCGATCGACCATGGCAAGAGAACCCATGCCGCCGATCTCTTCATCGACCACCGTCGTGAAAACCACATCGCCCTTCAGCGGGACATTCAACTCCTTCAGGATCTCGACTGCCATCAGCATGCAGGCGACCCCGCCCTTCATGTCGACAGTGCCGCGGCCATGCAGGAAGCCATCCTTGAGGATGGGGCCAAAGGGATCGGTCGTCCAATGCTCGGGCGCTCCAGGCGGCACGACATCGATGTGACCCGTGAGCATGATGGAGCACCCGCCGCCGGTGCCCTTCAGCACGCCGCCGAGGTTCGGCCTTCCCTCGAAGGTCCTGCCCTTGTTTGCACCCGGGCGTCCCTCGTATTTGGCATAGAGCGCCGGACCATCCGGATCCCACAGATCAGTGGTAAAGCCGAGGCTTTCGAGACGCTTTTGAAGATAGAGCTGGCAATCGCGCTCGCCGGGGCCGGCTTCCTTCGGGTTCGATTTGACGATCGACGGGAAAGAGACGAGATCGCTCAGCGTTGCGACGATGCGCTCATGTGCGGCCTCGACCCGTTCGGCAATCAGTTTTTCAATGGATGGCATGGTTATCTCCAGCGTTTCGAAAGGCGGTCTATCAACAGGACGGCGATCAGCAGCGCGCCGACGATGCCGACCTGCCAGACCGTATTGACGTTCAGTTGCAGCAGGCCGGTTTTGAGAGTGATCAGCAGAATGACGGCGGCGAGAACGCCGCCAACTCCGCCGACGCCGCCGGTAATGGCGACGCCTCCGAGCATCACGGCCGTCAGGGATTCAAGTTCGAGGTTCTGCCCGATATTCGGCCGGGCGCTGCCGAGCCAGGCGATCGAGACGAGCCCGGCAAGGCCGGCCAAGGCGCCGCTGAGCGCATACATGGTGAGCCGGGCGCGATCGACCGGAATACCCACAAGCCGCGCAGAACGTTCGTTGTAGCCCATGGCGAAAATCCAGCATCCCCATGCCGTTCGCATCAGCAGCAGGGAACCGACGGCAAATACCGGAACGACAATGGTAATGAAGGGAACCGGCAAACCGAAGACCACTCCCCTTCCCCATGTCAGCAGCCAGACGGGGACGCCGGATTGCGCGGCTCCACCCGTCAATGCGACGGCGAGGCCCGAGTAGATGAAGAGCGTCCCGAGTGTGGCGATCAAGGGGAGTATGGAGAGGCGCGTCACCAGCAGACCGTTGAAGGCGCCGAGCGCCGCTCCGGCAACGATGCAAACAAGCGGGATAGCGAGCAGCGGCATGCCGCTCTTGACCGCAAGCATGGTGATGACCGCCGATAGCGACGCGATCCCGCCGACCGAGAGATCGATGCCCGCACCGCCGGCGAGCACGACCAAGCCCTGCCCCAGTGCCACAAGCGCCAGAATGGTCGAGAACTGGAGGATGGTGGTGACGGTTGCCTCGCCAAACATGGATGGCTTGAAGAACGCAAGCAGGATGACCACCGCGATCCAAAGGGCCGCCAATAGAAGCAGGATGCGAGAGGAACCGTTCATTGCTGGATTGCTGGTCATCCGCGCATCCACTTCGTCTTCAGTGCAACGAGTTGCGAGGTCGGCATCTCCAGTGCGAGGACGCCGATGAGAAGGGCGCCCGTCACCACCGGCTGCCAGAGCGAGGGCACGCCGACCAGCAGCAGGCCGTTCTGCAGAATTCTGAGAAGAATGACGCCAAGGGCCGTGCCGATGAGGCTGCAACGGCCGCCCATGATGCTGGTGCCGCCGAGGACGACGGCGGCGATTGCATCCAGCGCCAGTGTCGATCCGATCGCCATTTCCACATTGCGGTAGTTGGCGACGTAAAAGCTTGCGGCAAGACCGGTCAGCGCACCGCTGACGACGAAGGTCGCAAGACGTACCTTCGTCACCGGAACGCCGGACAGACGCGCCTTCTCCTCGGAATTGCCAATCGATAGAAGGTGCGGGCCGAAGGGCGTGCGCCGCAATGCAAGCCAAAGCGCGAGATAGACGATGGCGATGGCAATGGCAGCAAGGGGGATGCCCAAGACCGTCGCTCCCAGGAACCCTGTCAGGTTGGTCGGCAGACCCGACAGCCACTGGCCGCCGAGCAATGCAAAGACCGCCGTTCGATAGACGCCGAAGAGACCGAGCGTCCCGACGATTGCCGGGATGCGTCCGATGACGACAACGCCGCCGGTTAACAGGCCGAGGGCCGCGCCGATGGCCGGGCCCAGCAACGCCGCGGGCAAGGCACCCCAACCCGCGAGCAAGGCATTTGCGACGCCGATTGCGGCAAGACCCATGACGATGCCAATGGAGACATCGATGCCGCCCATGGCAAGCAGCAGGGTCATGCCGAGACCGATGAGCATCAATTCGATGCTGTTGCGGATGATGGTATCGATATTGCCCATTGTCGCAAAAAAAGGCGATGCGACGGTGAAGACGAGCGCGGCGAGAATGATTGCGCTGAATAGCGCCCATTCACGTCCGCCCATGGCTAGGAAGTGTGGACTGGACCGTCGCATTGCCTGATCATCCACGTTCAGAAGTTGAACTTGTCGACATTGTCGGCAGTGAAGATCGCTGGAGGTCCGAGCAGCAGGATGCCCTTGGCTGCGTCGTAGGTGACGGGAGCAGCAAAGCCCGGAACCGTATTCTCAGCCGCAAAGGCCTTGCCGTCGATCAGCTGCTTGCCGGCCCAAACAGTCAGATAGCCGAGTTGCGCCGGATCCCACAGAACCGTGAAGCCGAAGGCGCCGCTTTTCAGATAGGCGCGTGCGGTATTCGGGCTGCAATAGCCGGTACCGATAACCGTGCCGATCTTGCCCGCCGTCTCGATGGCCTGCGCCACGCCAGGGCATGTCGAGGAGGCAACCGCGATGATCGCCTTGAGATCGGGGTTGGCCGTCATGAGGTCACCGGCAATCTGGCCGGCGCGCTGTGCGGTGCCGCCGGCATATTGCGGCTCGAGCAGCTTGAGCTTGGGATATTTGGCAGCGGCACGCTGCTTCATGAAGCCGATCCAGGCGTTGAGATTGGATGCCGTTGCTTCACCTGAAACGATACCGATCTTCGCGTCGTCTCCGACCCGCTTGACCAGTTCATCGATGATGGCGCCGCCGAGACCTTCATCGGTCGCCTGCGCGACATAGACGGCACGGCCGCTATCGGGAGCATCGCTGTCGCTGGTGAACAGCTTAACGCCCTTCGCCTTGGCGGCCTCGACCACGGGCGCGATGGAGGAAGCGTCGAGCACGCTGACGGAAACAGCATTGACGCCTTGGTCAATCAGGTTCTGCACGATCTGGAGCTGGTCGACGGGGTTCGTATCGACGGGACCGGAGTAGATGAAATCCACGCCAAGGTCGTTGGCAGCACGCTTGCCGCCTTCTTCCATGGCATTGAAATAGGGAATGCCGATCAGCTGGGGCACGAACGCAACTTTAGGCTTGTCCTGCGCGACAGCCGCCGATGCAAGAGCCAGGCCCAGTGATGATGCTATGAATGCCTTTTTGAATTGATTGAACATTTTATGATCCTCTGGAGATTGGACGCGCTTTTTTATTTGTTGTTTTCAAGCGCCCGCACGTCGGGATGAGCGCCTGTTATGAGGGAGACGATTTCTTCGGGTGTGGTTTCGAGCCGCCGTCTTTCGGCGACCTTGCGGCCTCGGCGGAAGATGACCATGCGGTCGGCAACCTCGAAGACGTCGGCAATGTTGTGGCTGATCAGCACGACCGCGCAGCCGCGCTCGGCAAGTCGCCGTGTCAGCGACAGTACCTTGCGTGTCTCGGCGACAGCGAGCGCCGCGGTCGGCTCGTCCATGATGACAAGCCTGGCATTGAGATTGAGGGCACGGCAGATGGCGACCGCCTGGCGCTGACCGCCGGACAGACTGCCGACCGGTGCCTCGGGATCGGAAATATGGGCCTCAAGCTCATGCAGAAGGGCATCGACGCGCTCACGCATTTCCGTCCGTCGTAGAAAAGGGATGCCCAGCACCGATCGCTTCAATTCGCGGCCGAGGAAGACATTTTCGGCGATCGACAGGTTCTCCGACAGAGCAAGCTCCTGGAAAATCGTGGCAATACCGGAGCTTGCCGCATCCTTCGGCGAGGAGAAATTGACCGGCTGACCCTCCACAAGAAGCTCGCCGTCACTCTGGGCGTGGGCGCCGGCCAGGATCTTGACGAAAGTGGATTTGCCGGCGCCGTTGTCGCCGAGCAGAGCCAGGACTTCGCCGCGGTTGATGTCGAGATCGACGCCGGTCAGCGCCGCCAGTGCGCCGAAGCGCTTGCTGATGCGGTTTGCCCGCAGGAATGGCTGTGTCATTGTCGATCCCCTTGCTTGGTGGGCCTCATGCAGCATGGCTGACCCACCGCAGGATGTTCTTCCAAAGAGTGGCGTAGCCCGGCCAGGCGACGAATTCGTTCGGCAGCCAGTGCGGCCCGATATCCGAGGTCCAGGCGACCGTGCGGCCCTTGCCGTATCCGCCGGTCACGAGCAACGGGTGGCCGCCCTCGGCTTCGGGCAGCGTGGCAAGAACCTCGACGCCGGGTTGCTGCTTGACGACGACCTCATTGGCGCCGAGAAGCAGCGGCCATTCGCCGTCTATACCGGCCAGAATTGGATGTTTCTGCTTGATCTCAGCCCGAAATCCCTCCGGAATTTCAAGCCGATCGTCATACGGCAGGCAGGTCACAGGCAGCGCTTCTTCGACCGGCGTCCGGCGCCAGCGCGCCTTGCCGTCGATGCCCTGGAAACTGAAATAGCCGCCGGCCATCACCAAGCCGCCGCCCGCGGCGGTCCAATCGCGAATGATCTTCAGCCGGTTTGCCACGGGCTTGCCGTGTAGCCAGACGGCTGGCGGCAGAAGCAGGGAATTCGCACCGATATCCGAGAGGATGATGGCCTGATAGGCGGACAGTTCTTCCAGCGAAAACGGAAACTTCTCCACCGTGTCATGCGCGGTCATGTAGGTGATGTCGAATTCGCTGTCCTGGAGTGCCGCAACCAGCGGCTCCGCACCGAGATGGAAGGTGACGCTGCCAAATTGATCGAAGCCCTTGTAATGAGTGGCCGAGCTCACCCAACTCTCTCCGACCAGCAGAACCTTAATCGTCATCATCATCTCCTTGCGTAACTTATGTTGGACATGGCGGTCACATCTGGACCGCGGTTTTTGCTTCGATCGATGGCAGCAGGGCCTCGATCTCGTCGGCGTTTGCCGGCCGTCCCTGTGCGCCTTCGGCAGTTGTCGTCAGGCTGGCACCGATCGCGGCGTGGCGCGCCGCTTCGGCAAGCGACTTGCCGTGCAGCCAAAGGCTTAAGAATATCCCCGCGAAGGCGTCGCCGGCCCCAGTGGCATCGACCCGCGTCACGGGTAGTGCCGGAACCTCGATGGTCGTGCCGCCGCCTTTCTTGAAGACGACAGCTCCGAATTCACCGAGCGTCAGCACGACATCGCCACGCGTCTTGATCCGTTTGAGAATGTGTTCCGCTTCATCCAGCATGGATGCCAGCGGCGTGCGTATGCCGAAGACTTCGCGAAACGTCTCATCGTTGATGAAGGTCAGATCGACTTGCCCGATAAGATCGGCAAAGGCTGCCGGCGTCCGCGAGCCGGCGGGAAGCCCGGCGGTGTGCAGGCTCACCTTCCAGCCGGCGGCATGAAACCGAGCGATCGAAGGGATCATCCGTTCGTAGTGAAAACCTTCAATGTGAACGCAGGAAAAGACGCTGGCCGGAGCTATCTCCATGTTCTCCGTCAGATCGATCTCGCTCAGCTCGAATGTCTCGTGGATGATCGTCCTGCTGCCATTGGCCTCGATGATCACGATCGCCCGCGGCAGGCGGTTCTTGATGGGCCTGCGAATGGGGAGAACATTGACGTTGCGTGCCAGCAATTCGGCAAGTGCCCATTCGCTGTCGCCGTCATCGCCAATTGCCGTCGCAAGGTCGATCTGAAGCTCGTAGGGGGCGCCGACGCCAGCGGCGGCCACTGCCAGATTGGCGGCGGGGCCGCCGAGCGCCTTGTTGATATGCTCGGCCGCCACGCGATCATCGCGATGGGGAAGAACGGGGACGCGGCAGAGATAGTCGAGGCAGATATGGCCGACGACGAGCAGCCGCGGATTGCCCTCTTTTGCCTGAACCGTCTTTGCTGACATCATCGGCAGGGAGCGAGCAAACACGCTCGGACGATAGGCGAGCTTCTGGATAGCCGCCTGAATCCGGTCTGCCGTCTCGGTCTTCACCGGAACCGTTCCATTCAAGAAATTGGAGACGGTTCCAACCGAAACCCGGGCGGCGCGTGCAACATCGGCAATTGTCGGACGTCCCTTTTTCATGACTCTTCCAATCATTGAAACGCTTCAAATGCTATGAAGCGGATTGCGGCGAGTCAAAGAAATCGAAATCTAATTTGCCGTCCGATTCAGCGAGTTCTGCGCAAACAGATCGAAATTTCGCAGAAGATTCGACCACGCCGGCAGGAAATTGAATTTTCTTCAATTCATGCTTCTGGCGCCGTGATGTAGGCGCGGGCCATGTTGCAGCGCTCGACAGCTATCAGCGAGTGAGGTGTTGATTTACCTTGAATGGTCCGGCCAAACTTCTTGCCGCGAGCCGGCGCTAAGCGGGCTGTCTTCTTCACGCCTGCAGTCCGCGTTCCCCCGCGCAATTGTCGAGGAGATTGAATATCGCTCGATAATGCCCCCTCAGGACTTTGCCATTTCACAACAAAGTCAGGAGCATCGCAGTTACCGACAGCCAAGGAGGATGCTCGAGGTGTCACACAACGTTATGAAACCTCTGCCATTGAACCGGAGACGGAGATCCATTTTATGATTAAAGCGACAAGACTTCCTTCCTTGACGACCACGCTACTTATCTCAGTTGCATCGGTTGTTCCCTCATGGGCGGAGACGCTCAACGCCATCAGCCTCTTTAGGGAAGGCAAGGCCGCAGGCAAAACAGGTGTTGCTCGCAAGACAAGACCTGTCGATGCGCGCCCTGCACAAACAGGCGAGATCATCATTACGATCATCAAGGGCCAGGTCGCCCGAAACCGTCAATGAGCGGCCCTGTTTCAATTGAAGATGGCTTCGTAGATTATTCCGTCCTTATCTCTCGCCACTGGGACAAGAAAGATATCAAGAATGCCAAGTGTGGCGTTCTTCAGCCTGTAGATCTGTTGTGGTAGGACAACCTTCGAAGCACTGCGGAATAGCAGCGCGATTGGAGCTCTGGTCATCCCCGCAAAACCGCGCTCCGGCAACGGGCGCGCCTCTGTCAGCGTGAAAACAACGGTCCCTGCTCCCATATCGATATCGAGCCCCTCGCCAACGCATTGGGCAAAATGATCCAGCGTTAAAATCCACATCCTAACCGCCTAGTCGCTGTTGCGCGTCGAAACTTAACTCTTCGAACTTGATCAAGAGTTTGGGGGGAAACAAGCGATGTTCAACAGTATTAATCCGCAGCCTCGCTTTGAATATCACGCAGGACCGCCATGCCGTTCAACGCTCCGCCACCCGTGAAGTAGTGGGAAGTGGTCGAACATCGCGCGATCCTACCTGCACTGTAATTGAGGAAGGAGCCGAAACACTGAACATGGACGCGCCCGTGTCGCAAGCCGGGGCCATTTGCGATGTTCCGTCTCGTCATGTATGCGGCCTCGGACACGGGGCATAGCAAGGCGGCCGATCCCGCGATGGCCCCTGCCCGAAACGAAAGATCTTGCCGCCGGAAAAGGGTTAGGCCATGTGAAGCTCGACGCTTTGCGGAAAGAGGTTGCATTGCTTCGATGGCCGTAAGATATCAGAGGCTGCCCCGGCCGCCAGCGCTCACATCCCAGCGCAGCCGTGCATTTGCTCGCGCTCCCCTGCGCATGAACTTAACATCTTGAAAGGATCGATAGTTCGACTATCCGAACCGGCCATCACGAGATGCAAGACTGGGTTGAATCATCGTGCAACCAATAGCTTGAAGCTAGCATTGAAGAGAGAGATGGCCTCGATAGGCGGAGCAGAAAGCGCACCGATGGCGCCTTCCCCATAGCTACAAGGGGTCTCAGTGCGGGATGTCGCTGTCAAGCCTGTCTGGCCTTGCGGTTGGCGTAACGCCGATCGCGATCAGCCTTTCGACCGTCTTCGATCTCGCGAGCGATGCGTTCCTTTTCGCCCGCTTCGGTTTCGGCCTGGACAGTCGCGGCTAGCGCCGCTTGCTGCTTGGCCGCCTCTCCCAATAGCCGCTCCTGCTCCTCAAGCTTTAGTCGCGCACGAGCAAGGTGCCGCTCTTCCCTGGCCGCAACGATGGCCATGCGTTCCGCGGCCCTTGCCGCTTTCGCTGGCTCGGCTGCGTTCTGCGCTGCGCGATAGGCAGCCAGCTGGGCGGTCTTTGCCTGCGCGGCGATCGATAAGGTCGTTGTTTTTGCCGTTCTTCAAATTCTCTATCCTGGGACCGGGGTTAAAACCTATCAGGACTTCCTGGCGCGTTTGACCAAAAGCGAGGCGGTTGCCGCAGTGCGATCCTGCAATTCCTTTGCGAGACGCGCTTCACGAAGACGCAGAGTCTTTTCCTCGCGCGAACGGGTCAGGAAGTCGAGTTCATCGACAGCATTGTTGCGGGCGAAGAATTGCGACTGCAAATCGTCGAACGCACTCTCCGCCTTCTGGCGAGATTTGCTAAATGTCTGTGTCATGGAGCTTCCTGGGTTGATGGCACTGACAGCGCCAATAAAAAAGGTCAGGCGGTTTGCCTGACCTTGGGGGATCGTGCTCTCAACAATGCCAGTACATCCGTGGTCAAGGGAAAGCCGATACCGAGTGCCTTAAGCAGCCTGGAGATTGCAGGCCGACATTTTGCCCGACTTGACATCGCGCTCCAGTTCGAAGCCGATCTTCTGGCCCTCCACGAGTTCGCGCATGCCGGCGCGCTCGACGGCTGAGATGTGGACGAACGCATCAGCGCCGCCATTGTCAGGCTGGATGAAGCCGAAGCCCTTGGTGGAATTAAACCATTTAACTGTGCCGGTGTTCATGATGAACCCTTTCATAGCAATAGAGAGACCACAACGCTTGCGCGTTGCAGTTGGTGGACAGCGATTTTTGAAAGGAAGGTTCGTTCAGGGCACGGTGCCAAACGCGCGGTAACCAAAGCTCAGCAAGCAAATATCGATAACCGTATATAGGTAACCCACAGCGAGATGTCAACTTTTAGTTTTTCAATCTAGTTTATTTCTCTATATGGTTGCATGTCGCATAGCTTACATCCCTACGCCATTTTCCATCACGATTGTGTAGTTCAGCAGGTGGCCTCCGCACCGGTTGACAACCAGTTCCCGCCACTGAGGCATGATGGCCGATAGATAACATGGGGCGGCCGAGTGTCTTCGGCCGGTCATGCGCCCGTGCCGCCTACGAAGCCAAGCGACTTCAATTCCTGCAATCCTGCAAGATATTTCTCCCGCTGCGCTTTCGGCTTTGCGAGTGGCGCAGCGAGAACGACGTCCTTGTCGGTCGTGGACAACATGTTGTAAATCCAGGGAAGCCAGGGATTGCCGGCAGGAATGCGGCCTTCCCAGCCACTATCGAGCTTGCTTCGCTGTACGATGCCCTGCGTTTCGGGATCGAGACGAAAAAGCCGCCCCGGAATGCCTGCGCTGTCGAAGCTCGCGAGACGTGCTTCCGACAGGTCCAAAGCCCAGTCTGTCGATCGGTAGAATTCCTCGCGGGAGCGATCATAGAGGCTCTGTGCCTGCGCGCCTGCCGAAAACTCGACGATCGTATTGATCTTGAGAGAAAAGATATTGCCGGTCAGCTTGACGTGCGAAAAAATCGTGCCCCAGGCTATCACCAGATCATTCGCCGTGCACTTCGCGATCTCCACGCCCTCCACCCGTGCAGGCCCGAGTTGGCATCCTACAAACCGGCTGTTGGATATTCTCACGTTTCGCACGACGGAACGGGATCCGTTCGACTGATGCTGCGAGAGCAGGCAGTTATCGATCACGCATCCATCGAGTTGGATATCGGCAACGACGCGGTCCGCACGCGGATCCTTGATCATGCTGAAAGTCTGATTCTGATAGGAAATCATCGCGGGAATACCGTATTCGTTGGAAGGCCGGGGTGATTGATATGTGTTGTAGTGCGTCCGTAGGATCGCGCCAAGTGGCCTGGTAGCCAGGCTTGCGTCGTGATCTTGTACGTACCACCGGCACCCACGAAATCCGGAGACTGGATGCACTGGCCATTGCGACCGCGCGACATTCCCCTATGTTTCAGGGTTGGATCGTTCTGCAGGATTTGCGCTGCCCGCCGTTCGACAGCTTTGCCATAGGAGGTTGCGGCGAGACCATCGCGAACGACGAGATGGTTGTTGTTGAATTCCATATGAAATTCACCCAGCAGCCATTTTGCGGTAACCCGCAGTTGGCGCAAAATAGTTAAGGGATTTCATACGCATGGCTCTGGCTCATCGGGCCAGCGCCAAGCGAGAGACCGGCCAAATCCTATTGGAACACAACAGAGAATCTTGAAGCCCCAATTCTCATAGTTGAATGCCAACCCCGAACCAAACCGCCGCATTCTTACAATTAACTGCCAAGCGATACCTGTTGCTACAAGAGTGTCGACCGCCGCTCGTGGTTCCGGCATTGATTCTTTGCGCAGTTGCAGAAAAACCTTTCGAACTGGAGGCACCTGAGGTGTCTGTCCTCGATGCGAAGGCCCGACACGTGATCAAACATCCGCTGGGTGATGCCGAAGAGTGTCATCCCCCTTCAAACGCGCCTGGCAATTTTCTGATCGCGAGGCCTCATCGGGGTTGCGACGAGCGAGAAGAGGCCCTTCCGACCGATCAGCCGTTCGTGCGCTATCCGCCTGATCCCTCCTCCTACTGCTAAACAGCGTTGACCGGCGCTTGCCGCGTTTGATCTCGTTGTGGCCTGACGGTCGAGGATCGCTAGTGGAGGATGCCATTGGAACCGTCGAACTTCCCATGATGGCACAAGCAAATATCGAAAGTCCGCCGCCCAAAGCCGACCTATTGGCTTGAGCCAACGTGACCGCGTCGTCGTTTGCGCAAACCCGACAAAGAGCAGCCGCGACTTGTCGATGACGATTGCCAGACGGCCGGCGAAAGGAACAAAAGGATCGCAAACACCGTTGTTTGACGAGGTTAACCAGATGGTGTCATCATGTTCAACATCACAAAACTCATCTCCGCCGCCGCGTTCGGCAGCGTCATTCTCGGTTCGTCACTGACCCCCGCCGGCGCGCTCCAGTTGCGGGAAGGTGCGGCCGCGGGCAGTCACGACGACGGCCGTGGCGTTTCGGCCTATACCGACGACGGACATGGCGCGGCCGCGCAAGAGGCATCTGTCCTGTCCGCGAGGGAAGTACGGCACATTAAGTGGTGCGCAGCCAGCTACCGCCTTCGTTACGATCCCGTGAGCGACACTTATTCCCGTGGCAGCATGAATTTCCAATGCCTCTCGCCGCGATAACCTTCATCGTGGCGGCTCACGCCAGCGCAATCGCAATCCCCTGTCCGCTTGGGACAGGCTGACAAAAAGTCGATGGTGTTGTCGATTTTGAACGGTGTCGAACGTCTATAGGATGGTGAGAGCGAGGAGAACCTCAATGGCATCGTCCATAAACGTCTAAGGAATATATGCTGCCGCGATAGTAAGCGACCTTCGAGCCGCCTTGACATGGTACGGTCGTTTCATAGGCAGACCAGCCGATGACCATCCACTCCCAAACACGGCGCAATGGCGAAACATGGGTTTGCGGGTGGCCTCCAGCTCTAGTGCGACGAGGAGCGCGCCGGAAAAGCCGTGACGACCATCGTCATGACCGATCCCGCCGACGAAAAAGAACATCTGTCTACGGAAGGCATGCTGCCCGAGACGGAGGCTTGCGGATCCTTTGGCGCCGTTGCGGGTTTCTTTGATGAGGAGAACAACCTGATCGATCTGACTGAGCCGCCGAAAAGCTGATCCGAGCCCAAAATGCCTGCCACTTTTCAAGGGAGCGAAACACATGAATATGAGTGAGTTGAAACCTGCTACGGAACTGGCTGCGAAGCGAGTGTCCCGGTTCAAGAATGAAAGCCCGCAATATTCCGAGGCCAGAACGGCGCTGCTGGCAGAAGAAATCGAAGTCCGACGTCACCTCACCCGTCTTGCAGAGCAACGGCGGCATTTACCCTCCGGTCCGGTTGTCGAAGAGGATTATCGTTTCAAGGACGAGAATGGCAGCGAGATCGGGCTTGCGGAGCTCTTCGGAGATCACGACACGCTTGTGACCTACTTCTGGATGTTCGGCCCACAACGCGATCGGCCCTGCCCGATGTGCACAAACTTCCTTGGCGGGGCGAATGGAAACGCGGCCGACGTCAAACAACGGGTCGCCTTCAAGATCGTTGGCCGAAGCCCTGTGGAGCGGCAACGGGCGTTTGCCGTGGAGCGAGGGTGGCGTGACCTCGATTTCGTTCAAACCATAGGTGACGACTATGCCCGAGATTTAGGCCTGCTCGATAGCGAGGGTCACGAATATCCGGGCTTCACGGTTTACCAGAAGGATGGCTCAGACGTTCACGTCTTCTACAACGCCGAAATGCCCAGCGAAGCGGCCGATCCCGGCCAGGATCCGAGAGGCGCTGTCGATATCGCACCGCTATGGAATATTCTCGATATGACCCCGGCCGGGCGTGGCGCTGACTGGTATCCGAAACTAAGCTACTGACACTCAACTTCCGGGGTCGAACCTAGTCCAGGCTATGGAGAGCACTTCAGTATGTCGACATGTCGATGGAAGAGCTTCCATTCACCCTCTTGCCGCGCGAGTTTCGTCGTGTCTTTGATATGCGCTCAGCACCGCGCGGACGGCCTGGTAGGAGCAAGGCTGCCCGGTTGAAATCATTTCTGTTGTATGAGTTTTACATCGGAGGCTTTGGACCTCCACACAGTCATCCTCGAATATCCATCAACCTGAGCAACCTTTGGAATTTTTGATCTGCGATTGTCGAAAAGGTGGACCTCGGTTCGTCTACTGCGAGAGGACACCGGAGACAAATCCAAATGAAGTTGTATTTCAGCAGAAACCCCAATCCGCGCCTTGCAGTTGCCGTTGCGCGATTCTTGGAAACAGATATCGCCTTCGAGTTCGCCGCACCGATGGCTCCCGGACAATCGGAGCGATATCTGCCGCTCAACCCAAACCTTCTTTTGCCGATTTTGGAGTACTCCGGTCGAACGCTCTGGGAGAGTGATGCGATTGCCTGCTGGCTATCCAGGCATGCCGGCTCAAACTTCTGGAGGACCGATGATGACGAACCGCAGATGATCCGCTGGATCAGCTGGGCGAAGGAGAACTTCATGAAGGCGTGCGACATCGTCCATTGGGAGCGCGGCACGAAGCTGCGCTACGGCATCGGGCCCTGTGACGAGACGATGGTTGCGGAAGGCCTGAGACAATTCCACAAAGCAGCAGTCATTCTCGAAAGTGAGCTGGCCGATCGACCATGGATCCTCGGCGAAACGATCTCGTTTGCCGATTTTCGTATGGCGACATTCCTGCCGTACAACGACGCAGCACGCCTTCCGATCGAGGACTATCCCGCGATAAAGCGCTGGTCTGATCAACTAAGCCGGATCGAAGCCTGGCGCGATCCGTTTTCTGGACTGGTGGCGCCGTGTCTGCCGCCGCTTCCCAACTGAAATAGGGCTCCTCCACACTGTCCAATTCGAAGAATAGAGCACGGACGGTCTTCTACGTGAACGCGGCAAGCCCCAGCAAGCAGGCTTCCCGCATACCGCCCCGATACACGCTCTTGATGGGATCCAACCTGCGGACCCTCAAAATACCGAGGTAATATCAAAGGACGACTATCCAGCAAAATCGACAATATAATGCCGTCCTCAACCGAGGTCGGAAGTATGAAATCTCGCTTTTTGGACGCATGTTTCCGTCAAGCACAGCTTCCTCGCCTTGATGAGGATTGATAGGCCGCTCGGCGGACTTGGGCCGATGGCTATCGTCCTGAGCCCGACGTGCCGAGCGCCGTCTCACGAGCTGCCAATGCGATGATCCATTCCTTCGTGCGCTCCACGGAATAACGGCGGCTTTTGGCAGGATCGATCACCAGAAATTCGCGGTAGGAACTCGTCCGTTCCTTGAATGGCAATCTCACCAATTCGCCAGTTTCGATAAAGCCCCGCACATAGGGATGCCAGCCGAGGGCCACCCCATGGCCGAACCGAGCCGCTTCGAGGACCATGGCATAAGTCGTCAACCGGCGGACGACAGGTGCGCTGTCATGATCCAGCCAGAGCTGCCAGTCCATCAGAGGGCTCGTGTAGTTCGCAAGCTGCAACAAAGGAGCTTTGCCAAGGCTGGGCAGATCCGAAATTGAATGAGAACGGCAAAATCCCGGAGAAGCCACAGGATAAATTTCCTCCTTCAGAAGCGCGTGACTCTCGAGACCGGGCCAGTCGCCAGTCCCAAACCGGATCTCCAGATCGAAATTGCCATGCCCGAATTCCGGCAGTTCATCGACACAGACGAGATGCAGTCGGATGTCGGGAAACGTTGAGTAGAATTCGCCAAGCGCCGGCATGAGCCAAAGCGAGGCGGCGGCGACATTTACCCTCAGGGTGACAACACCATCGTCATCGCGGGGGAGAGCCTTGGCCGCGCGTTCTATCGTTTCGAAAGTGGCTGAGACGACACCATAAAATGAAGAGCCTGCTGCTGTCAGACGGATTTTCGTGCCATTCCGCTCAAACAGCGCCGTGCCGAGGATAGCCTCCATCTGAAGGATCCGACGGCTGATGGCCGGCTGGGCGACGGACAATTCTTTGGCCGCCCTGCTGAAATTCATGAGCCTGGCCGCTGCCTCGAACGCGATGAGGTTGTCGAGCGGGCCAATCGTCTTTCTAAGGTCCATGATGCGATCCTGTCGGCAAATGTGACTGACGAACTGCCGTTCTTATAAGCGTACATTATAAGACGCATCATTTTTTTCGTCGTTCTCCAAAGTGCTTGCGTAGCGCAATCTCCAGGCTTGGGCAACTTGCCCCAATCTAGATAAGGGAACTTCATATGAATAAGCTGAAGGCATTAGTCAGCGCCTCCTTGGTTGCCGTTTATTCGCTGATGGCAACTGGAGCCGAAGCCCAGGAGCCGATCGATACGCTAGCCGGCATCAAAAGCGCCGGCGTCCTCAAGGTCGGAATGGCGGATTCGGTGCCGGCTCAACAGAAGAACCCGGTCTCGGGTGAATGGGAAGGCTTTAATGTGGACATGGCCAACAACCTGGCCAAGGCGCTTGGCGTCAAATTGGAGATTGTCGACACGACCTGGGCGACGGTCATCCCATCGCTGATGCAGAAGCAATATGATATCGCGATGGTCGACATGTTCCGCACGCCGGCACGCGCGATGACCGTCGATTTTACCGATAGCTACATGACGACAGGCAATACGTTTCTGGTCGGTGCAGATCTCAATGTCACGAATTGGAAGCAATTGAACGACCCCCAATACACGGTCGTGAGCATTGCCGGCATGGCCGCCGTCGCACAGACCGATCGTCTCCTGCCCAATGCAAGCAAGAAAACCATCGTATCCGACAATGCCGTTGCCGGGCAGCTCGAGGTCGCGGCCGGCCGAGCCAGCGCACACTTGAGCGATCTCCTTCAAAACGCGCTGTTCATGAAGGCCAATCCGAACGCGAAGGTCAAGGTAATCGGCACGGATGCCCCGATCGAAGCGACCGGCTATGCCTACGCCACGCGCCCTGGAGACTACCACTTTCTCTCCTTCCTGAATACTTGGATCGCCTACAACACGACAACGGGGTTCATCTCGGATACGAAGCAGAAGTGGTACGGCATCAAGTAACCCGAGCTCGAACCATGTTGGACAGCCTTATCCTCTACGGGCCGGCCCTGCTGCGCGGCCTGTCCCTGACCATGTTCTATTTCGTGCTCGGGGCCGTCGGATCGATGGTTCTCGGATTGCCAGTCGCCTTGGGGATTGGCAATCCGGCAAGACTGGTCCGGTATCCTGCAATCACCTTCGTTGAGTTTTTTCGTAATACCCCGATCCTGGTGCAGCTTTTCTGGATTCACTTCGCGCTGCCCGCGATTACGGGAATTTCAACGACGGCCGAACAGACTGCCGGCATAGCAGTGGTCGTGGTGATGACGGCCTATATGGCCGAGGTCTACCGCGGCGGCTTCAATGCGGTCGCCAAAGGCCAGCTGGAAGCGGCCTCTGCGCTTGGCCTGCGGCCGGCGCAAAAGTGGCGATTGGTCATAATTCCACAAGCGATCGCGATCGCGATGCCGGCGATTGCCAACACGCTCATCGCCTTGCTGAAGGCGACGGCAATCCTGTCGATCCTCTCGGTCCCCGAGTTGATGCGAGTGACGAGCCGCATCAGCGATTATACGGCAGACCCCATCTTCTTCTATAGCGCAAGCGCCGCGATTTACGTCGCCTGCGGACTGCTGCTCTCGCTCTGCCTCTCAATGGTCGAGAGGCGGTTCAATCGCTGGAGGGTCATTTGAGCTTTGATCTGAATACGCTCATCTCCACTGCGCCAGCTCTGCTTCACGGCATATGTCTAACTGCGCTCATCACGTTTCTCGCCTTTGTTACTGCCAGCATCTTCGGCCTTTTGGGCGCCTCCGTTTCATGGTCAAATGCACGCATTGCTGCTTGCTGCTCGAAGGCTTACATTCAGGTTGCCCGGGCAACACCAGAGATGATCGCCATCTTCTGGGCCTATTATTGCCTGCCGATCCTTCTGGGTGCCAGCCTGTCGGGCCTGGCCTGTGGTGTTCTCGCACTGGGCTTGATTGGCGGCGGTTACATGGCCGAGATTATCCGCGGCGGCGTTCAGTCAGTCGAGCGTGGGCAATGGGAGGCGGCAAATTCTCTTGGCCTGCCTCGCTACATCACGTGGAGCCTTATAATCGCACCTCAAGCCATTCGAAAAATGGTGCCCGCAATCCTCAATTACTTCACCGATCTTCTGAAGGCGACCACGCTTCTCGCTGGTATCGGTGTGAGCGAAGTCGCCTACGCCGCCTATATCAGTGGCTCGGCCTCGTTTCGATACCTCGAACCCCTCACCGGGGTCGCGATCCTATTTTTCCTGATCATCTTCCCGTTGAGCGTTTGGGCACGCAACCTGAACAGCTCGTCACACATTCATCCAAAGAGTAAGTGAGCATGAGCGACACCCTACGATATCTCCCTTTCGAATCCGTCTGGAAGATGCGCATTGATCATCCTTATTCGCTGTTCGTCAGGGACGGAAACCTCCTCTGGTCCTGCGGGCAATGTCCACTTAATGAAACCGGGGAGGTGCTTCACCCCAACGACCTTTTCGCGCAGGCCGCTGAGGTGTCGGCTTTCATCGATCAGTTCCTGTCGAAGATCGACGCCGATCGTTCGCACATCGCCCAGCTTGTCGTCTATCACGTCAAGACCGGCGGGACGGATGCTCTTGAACTTCGGCGCCTCTTCCGTGAACGCTTTGGCGAGAAAGTGATCGTGCTTCCGGTTTCCATCCCGCATTTCTACTATGACGGCATGATGATCGAAGTCGACGTCTATGGCTCAACTCTGAACAAGGTCGTTCGAACTCTCACCGACAACGAAACCGGCATAGAGTTGCAGATCGTGGACAGCGGGGAGATCGTATGGGCAGGAATTCTAGGCCCACGGGAAGTCCAGTTGGAAGCGGCTTTGAACCGGCTGCTCACCCGTGCAGATCTCAGCCTCAATGCGCTTCTCTCGGAACAGTGGTTCGTTACCACCGACCGCTTGGGCGAAGAGGTTCGTCTATTGACGCATACAAGCGGCACCGACCCTCGCCAGATCGTCGGCATCCGTGACGACGGATTTCCAATGGTCGCACAGCTCACTTTCTCAAGAGACATGGTCACTCGTGAACAGTTTGCCGCTTCCAGTCACCTGATCGAGGGAGTGGACATCCGACTGACCCGCACCGAAGGATATTTCGATCTCACTGGGACCTGCGAAGAAAGCATCGGCCTGGTGCAGGACACACAACGCATCATGAGTGCGATAGAATGGACACTGAAACATTCGGGGCTTTCGTTCTTCGACGTGCGTAAGGCGACAACGCATTATGTGGCCGGGAGCTCAGCGGAAGAGCTGCATGACAATATGAGCATCCGCAATCGATATTATCGGAAGCCTGGTCCCGCATCGACCGGATTGCCGGTCTTTTCCTTCCCCATGGCATCCTCGCCCATATCCATAAGACTGCTTGGACGGCGGCCAGGGGCCATCCCGAATGTGCCCGGTGATGGCGGCAACCGCCGATGAGCGTCGAAAACCTCGTGCTGCCCTCGGGGGACATCATCGTCGCTCATCGCTTTGGTAATCCCGGAATACGACCCTTCGTCTATTTGCAAGGAGGATTGCATGCCGACGAAGTTTCATCGACAGTCGCCCTGGAGCAATTGGTGCGACTTCTCGGAGAGCTTGTTGGGGGAAGCTGTATCCGAGGCGAGATCGTCGTCCTTCCACACTGCAACCCGATAGGGCTGAAGCAATTTTTACTTGGGCGTCATCAGGGAAGATTTTCCTTGTCGGATGGCAGCAACTTCAATCGCGGTTTTCCCGATATGGCAGCTATGCTTCGGCCGGTGCTGGACGCGCCTTCAGCCGACTTTGGCAGAGACCGCGTAGCCGAGCTTGGCCGGCACATTCTCACAAGGCAAGGCACGACGGGTCCAACAAGGGCGCTTCAAGCCGAACTCATGCGCCTGTCCTGGGGCGCAGACTATGTCATAGACGTACATGCGGACATGGAGGCGTCGGTCCATATCTACAGCTCGGCCGTGTCGTGGGCAAAGCTTCGGACGGTAGCGGGGCGGTTGAGTGCCCGGGTCGTCATACTTGCCGAGGAGTCGGCCGATCGTCCGTTCGACGAAGCACACAGCAGAGCCTGGCAAGATCTCGGGCTTCCATCATCGACGGCAAGCTGCACTTTGGAACTTCGCGGACTTTCCGATGTTTCGGCGGAGACGGCGTCCAACGACGCGCTCGGCTTGTTGCATTTCCTTGGCGATATCGGCGCCGTCGAAGTGGCTGCGCCCTCGCCGCCCGATCCCGATACAAAGACGATCTCGCTTGAGGATCTCGAGTTTGTTGAAAGCCCACAAAGCGGCATTGTCATGCATCTCGTGGACGTGGGAGCACCCGTGACGAAGGGCGATATCGTCGCCAGAATATTTGATCCGACCAATCCTAGCCTCGATAGCGCGTGGACTGATGTGGCGACCCAGCGCGACGGGTGTGTCTTTGCAAGATGGCACCAACGCGTCATTCAGGCAGGCATGCCGATTTGCAAGATTGCCGGTTCGGGCCTGGGCGGCAAGCGGGAGACACGCCTGTCCGATTGAGCTAACTCGTGCCAAATCGCGTGCTCAAGGCACCTGAGTGGCCCAATCCTCAATGCGCAGTCCGGGCGTGTGCTCAAACACGCGCCGGTTATTTGTGACCAGTATCAATCCCCTCGAGCGCGCGTGACCGGCAATCAACTGTTCGAATGGCCCGATCGGAAATCCGCTGCGCGCAAGTTCCGCGCGAAACTGACCGGTGTCCTTCGCTGCCGTCTGTCCATAATCGAGTACATCGAGGCGCACAGCAAAGCCTTCCACAACAGATAGATTCCTTTCGGGAATAGCGGACTTGTCCGCACCATATATCAATTCCATCAGAGTGACGGAGCTGATACGCAACGGACCGGCGTCGCGGCGAAGAGCATCACGCACCTTCTGCGGGCGATTTTCTATCGTGAATATGCAGGTGGTGGTGTCCAGCATCTATTTGAGCATCAACACGCCTCGCGCTCCTGCACGGGTGGCTCATAACGCTCGTTCACAAAATCCGGTGACGGGGCTTCGCCTTCGAACCAGCTGTCCCAACCTTCGCCGGCAGGGGTGCTAATCCTCGTGCGTCCGACTGCACCGATGTCAACACGTTTCACGTCATCCGGCGGGGTGACGGCCTTTGGCAATGGCAACCATGTCATCGCGAAATTCTGCGGGCCGTCCTCGTTCGAACCGTCGAAGGTAGTATCCGTCGCCTTCGTTGATCCGAAGTGGACTTGTTTCGACCGCATCGAAGACTCGTCGATCTCGACCTCGGAATCCCTCAGAAACACCTTCACTGCTTCACTCGTGGCGGCCTTCACATCGTCTGCGGCAAGCACTTCAATCGCCAAAACGGGAATGATCCATGATTACATTTTTCCTTCTCCGGATTGTTAGCGTCCGAGTGGAGGTTTGCTTCTGGGCCATGCCATCGACCAACTGTGTGGGTTTGCGGCAATATCCGGTCAACGGACTATTTTGGGGCGCATTTTTGGGCGGAGAGTGCCAACTCAAGGAGCCGGTGTTGGCA
This sequence comes from Rhizobium sp. NPDC092011, assembly GCF_044756305.1. Lineage (NCBI taxonomy): Bacteria > Pseudomonadati > Pseudomonadota > Alphaproteobacteria > Hyphomicrobiales > Rhizobiaceae > Rhizobium > Rhizobium sp. NPDC092011. The sequence continues at coordinate 265,863 of NZ_JBIVSO010000007.1, read as the reverse complement.
CTTTTTGAATCGGCGTTGGGGTTTCCGTACCGAGATCTGCAACAGCTCGTCGCAACTCCCGATGTTGACGGGTCATTTGGCGATGCAAAATCACAATCGGTTTTCACCTGACCGAGAATGGCGCCAGGATTGCCATGTCGAATACAGAGCGACGATCACGACGTTGGGTATCCAGGACGAGAACGCAAGCACCGGAGACATGCTCGAATAGCTCTCATAGCCTAGCGCGAAGCCGATCGGGATCTGAACGCGAAGGACGACGGCTGCAAAGGTCATCGCATAGCTGAACCGCATAAGCAGCCGGTGCCGCACAAAGCTTCGCCGGACGGCTAATATCCAGGCGGCAGCAGTCGTGCCGATCCACAATACGGCAAGAAGTCCAAATCCGAGGCCAGCTCTCGACCCACCTGACGCAAATGGTGCTGTGGCCAACGCTCCAACTCCGGCTACAATGCACGCCACGACATAAACTCGGCCCGACCAGCGGTGCAGTTTCGGATGACGCATCCGCAATCCCGGATAAAACTGGAACGGACCTAAGGCCAAAGCAACAGGGGCAATCAGCATGTGCAAAAGCGCAGGCAGCGGCGCTTGCAGTATGACCGCCTTTATTTTCGGATCGATACCGTACCATGCGTTATCGAGCACGCCATAATATCGCGACGAATATGCGGCCACAGCTATCGCAAGCATGACCATGATGCCCCGTGCGATCGCAGGGAGGTAATTCTCTCTCATATGGTTCCTGCCTTGCAGCTTTGGCTCGTTCAATGCTTCTCTTACGATGGGTATTTTCCCATCGGCTAAACCACACTATGATCGAGCCTCCCTCATCGACAAGATTTGAGGTACGACCGGCGAGGCAAAAGGGTCGAAAAAATGAGTGTTGGGACGAGTGGCGATTTCAACGTGACGGGATCCGGACGGTTTGGCCTGGATGCGGCCACGTTCGCGACAGTCGCAGCTGGCGTAGCTACAGTCGATCTTTCGAACATATTCACTCTTGCCCACAACTCACTCCGCCATGGCCCAGACCTGGGACTATGGATGCCAAGCGTAACCGAGGCGACGAGCGGTGTCTCGATTTTGGGCGCGCTTTGGATTGTTACATTTGCTCTGAGGCACGCAAGGTTTGGTCGGAGGCCATGGCTATCGATGGTTTTCATCCACGGGTTCGCCAGTCTCTGCTTTTCGGCGCAGCATGTCGTCACAATGGTGGCAATGAGAATGACCATCTTCGGGATGATGGGGGTCCATTATCATTTTGAACCAAATGATTGCTTTTATGAATATCGCAAGGATGCCCTGACATATCTGCTCATCGCAACTTTACTAAACATCTTCTACTCGCGTTGGCAGAACCCTATGCGCGAAGCGGCTCTGCAGCTCGAACGTGAGGCAATGTTCGACATCCGTGTAAGGGGTCAAGCCGTACGGATTCCCCTAAGAGCGGTATTGGCTCTGCGTGCCGCCGGCAATTACGTCGAAGTGCTGCTCGAAGATGGACGGCGGCCGCTCGTCCGTGGAACGCTATCCTCCTATGCGGAGCGATTGATCCCATGTGGGTTCGAACGAACGCATCGATCTTGGCTGGTAAACGGAGCTCGCGTAGTCGGACTTCGACCCGCCGGCTCAGGTGACATGCTTGTGGATCTCCCAGGCGGTCATGAAGCACCCCTTTCACGCCGTTGTACGAAAGTACTGCAACGACTAAAATACCTGCAGCAACACGCCTCGCGGTAGCAGACTAAAAGTGCTGCAATACTGTCAAGCTGCGCGCTGCCATAGTAGACGATTGAGCCGCGATCCCATTAGCAACGCCCCCTCCCGCACGCGGAGGCATTCACTCAACGGGCATTTCTAAGCATAATGGCCCTCGATCGAATGTTGTTTCTCGGAGTTCGAGTACATTCGAGAGATCGCACTCCGTGTCAAAAAACCGCAAGAACCGGTCTCGCTGTCGTCACCACCGCCGCTATCGCTTTATCGATCAGACAACTGTCCAAAGCCTAAGCCTTTTAACATGACCTTGCGATCCATCGTTCGGTTGCGCCAGCGAGCTTTCCGACGAAAGCGGCAACTGGCAGCTCCCGATGGGATTGAAACCCGAGACTAGTCTATCGAGACCGCGTGGAATAACATTGAGATCGGAACAGAAATCTGACTAGCGACTGACCACGAACGCGCGCGCAGAGCTTCGCCACAAATGCATTTGGTTTGAGAGCATCGGCGATAGTGAGTGCTCGACCTACCTGCTCATGATTTGACCGACCGTCTCCATGCAGCCGGCGTGACGCCGACGAAAGACTTGAAGATGCGGGTAAAGTGGCTTTGACCGGCGAAACCGCAGCCGATGGCTATTTCCACCAAGGTTGCACCGCCATGCGCAAGCATCGCCTTGGAGCACTCAGTACGGTGCCGCAAGATCCAGCGATGCGGCGAGTCCCCGGTCGTACTCTTGAATGCGCGCACGAAGTAGCTCACGGAAAGTCCACAGTGAGACGCAAGTACTTTTAGAGAGAGATCGTCGTCAGAGAGCGAGGTCATAGCCTCGGTCGCGCGCCGTAACTGCCACGGCGCAAGGGTTCGAATTTTGTCCTTCGCAAGGGTCAAGCTGCCGAAAGCCTGCGCAAAATAGGTATTGACGGCAAGCATGAGCTGTTGGGCATAAAGTGGCCCGATCTCCTGAGGGCGCTCCAGGGCCGGAAGCAGCGCATTTCCCAGATGCCACACCGTCTCGTCAAAAATACCGCCTGGCGGGCAATAGAGCTGATTGATCCTTGCCACGCTGCGTTAATCGGCGATCTCGTCCAGAGCAATCTGCGGAACGGTAAACATCAAATTGTCGAAAGGGCTCAGCAGGTTGGCCTGGGGCTTTTCGAGATGGTTGACAATGCTGCTTGTGCGGGCTGCATATGAGCCGCGGTGGACATATTTCTCGTCAAGGAACGGCTCTCGACTGGTTTGCTCGCGAAATTGCAGAAGGACCAAAAATACCGCCCCACCCTCGTCGGCCACGATATCGGCAGTATGGTCGCCTTTGCTTTCGCGGAAGCCCATCCTGATCGCAACACACGCTTGGTCATGATGGACGCGCCTGTTTCGGAAGTGGCCGTTCTCGATGTATCGCGGGCTAGTCCATATGCGATAGAAAGTCGTCCTGCGCATCCACGAGACTTTCGCATTTGGCAGGCCGACCTTCCAGGCAAAACGAACTATCCCTACGAAGAGAAAGATGTCCACTGGCAGTGTGACCATCGGAAAGAGGCTTATGAGCCTTCACCCCTCTGCCACCTCTTTGAACACAATATTGGAAGCTGCTTTGCAGGCGCTTTCGGCGTCTCGGTCAGTATTCTCTTGTCCAACCACGGTCCGAGAACGTGCCATATTGGCTCGGCCTCATGTGAATAGGAGGATGAGCAAGCGGCCATCGTCGACGCCATTTTTCGCGGTCCTGCCCCTGTAATCTCGCATTCGATAAACGGGCGTTCATGACCATCACAATTGAAGGTCGTCTTGCGCAAGCCAGGAGGTTTTTTAAGCGATTATACCACCCATTCAATGATCACATCTCGTCCCGTTCCCACCATGAGCTGACGGTTTGATGGCTCCCGTTACCGGGTTTCCATCATTCTGGGCTGCAAATCAGCCCTGGATCTCCGCGCCGATACCGACAATAATTCTATGTAATACATCGTATTGATGGGGTCATTTGCCGATTCATAATCACAAGTTTGCAATTCCCGCTCCACCCGTCGGACTTGGCGGCGCTGCCAGTCATGGCTCTCGATCATATGAGCAGAGATTGCCTCGGTGTACTGCACCGAGGAACAACCAGCGAGAAGGCTTTCGGGGACTGCCGAGACCATATATTAAAGTCTTGTGCGAGCGCCAACCGAGGACAGCTTATGCCCCATTCCGTGCAGCGATCCAATCATGATGCGATTACCCCGCTGGAAATCGGCGATCGGCTCGCCATTCGCGAGCTTGTCGACGCCTATGCCCATTGCGCCGACCGACGCGACGCCGAAGGTCAAATGGCTCTGTTCACACCGGATACCGAATTTCTTGTTTTCATGGACAGCCAAAACCCTGTTCCAACGCAGCAGATTCGTGACCGCGAGGGCCTTCGGCCCGTGTTCGATGCCTTGAATGCCTATGAAGCAACGACCCATTTCAACGGCCAGGGCACGGTGACATGGGGGCCGTCGTCGGCAACGGGGATCACCTATTGTCTAGCCCACCATGTCGCGGTCGCCGGCGACAAGCGAAGCCTGATGATTGCGTCCATCAGATACCTCGATCGCTTTGTGAAGATGGAGGGTCGTTGGTATTTCGAGCAGCGCAAGCTGATGGTGGACTGGATCGAAAACCGCCCCCTGACCGGCGGCTAGCGCGGTGACCGATGCTTGATCTGAACGACCTGCGCTTCTTCGCCGCCGTGGTCGATCATGGTGGCTTCTCCGCTGCGGCCCGAAGTCTTCGATTGCCGAAATCAAGGCTGAGCCGCCGTATCACGATCCTGGAGGAACATCTTGGCGTGCGGCTGCTGGAGCGCAGCACGCGACATCTGGTGCTCACCGAGGTGGGGCTCCAGGTCTACGAACATGCCCGAGCCGCCCTGATCGAAAGCGAAGCAATCGAAGACACCGCCCTGCGCACCCATTCGGAACCGAGAGGCCTCGTTCGAGTGAGTTGTCCGCTTGGCCTTCAGCATCTTGTTGCCGCTGAGCTTCCGGCGTTCCTAACCAAATATCCCAAATTGCGCATGCTGGTCACTGTAAGCGATCGCCGTATCGACCTTGTTCATGATGGGGTGGACGTTGCCATTCGCGTGCGCGAGCGTCTGGATACGGATGCCGATCTGCAGGTCAGGAAGATCGGCCTGAGCCGCCGCGCGCTCGTCGCCTCCCCCGATTTCATGGAACAACACGGTCCATTGGAAGATCTCGCCGACCTGGCAGGGATGCCGCTGCTGAGCCAGCAAGAATATGCCGGCATCTGCACATGGAACCTGACCAACACCAGCGGCGATTCCAACACCGTCAACTTCGAGCCAAGACTGGCAACCGGAGGCTTCGACCTGCTTCTTGGCGCCGCTTGCGCGGGGCTTGGCATTGCTCTTCTTCCCCTTGCCAATTGCGAGGTTGAACTTGCGCGCGGACGGCTCATGCGCGTATTGCCGGATTGGTCCGGGACCGACGGAATCTTGCACATCATCTTCACGTCACGCCGAGGAATGCTACCCGGCGTGCGTGCGGTCGTAGATTTCATGAGCGACGTCCTGAAAGGCGCCATTGACTAATGCCGCGGCTGTTCTACCAAGGGAACGATCCGTTACAAAACTGGTAGATTATCAACATCAATGAAACGCGGCATTGTCGCCCCTAAGCAATGGTCACAACGGACCATATGGCTTCAGGAGACGAACATGTTGCAACTCAGACCACGTCACACATTGGACGGTGCCGACCGCGGCTGGCTGAAGGCCCGGCACCATTTCATCGTGTCGCACAACGGCAATGCCGCCAATCATTCGCTTGGCGCCCTGATTGTCTGGAACGACGACGAAATCGCGCCCGGCAGAGGATTTGGACTGCATCCACATTCCGACATGGAGATCATTACCTATGTTCGCGAAGGTGCGGTCACGCACGAAGATAGCGTCGGCAATCTCGGGCGCACGGAAGCGGGCGACGTTCAGGTGATGAGCGCCGGAACAGGGATAATGCATGCGGAGCGCAACGACGGCGACGAACCGCTCAAACTCTTTCAGATCTGGTTGCGCCCCCGGCGAACGGGAGGCGCCCCGCGTTGGGGCACAAAGCGCTTCCCCAAGCGTGAACGGGCTGGCCGCCTCGTCACGCTGGCAAGCGGGATCGTCGGTGATGGCGAGGCACTGTCGATCGGTGCCGATGCACGGGTCCTGGCCGCAACGCTTCTTTCCGGGCAGGTCGTCAAATATCGCCTCCATCCATCCCGCAATGCCTATCTTGCCCCTTCGCAAGGCGCCGTCACAGTAAACGGCCAACGGGTTGTCGCGGGGGATGGCATCGCAGCCATAGCCGAGAACAATCTGACGATCGAAGCCACCGAGGACGCGGAATTCATCCTCGTCGACGCGGCCTGAAGACAACCCACATCAACCCATCGGAATCATCCAATCCCATTGGAACGAAGGAGATATATCATGGAAAATATACGCGTTCTCCCACTGCTCGGCCGCCTTATGATCGGCCTTCCCTTCATGATGAGCGGCCTTGGCAAAATTGCCGCTTATGGACCAACCATTGCCTTGATCCAGGCGGTGGGCCTGCCGATACCACCGCTTGCCTATCTCTGCTCTATCGCGGTCGAGCTCGGCGGCGGACTGCTCCTGGTTCTAGGGTATCGGGTGAAACCCGTTGCCGCGATTATGGCCTTGTTTGCTTTGGCAACCGCCGCATTCTTCCATAGCAACTTTGCCGACCAGAACCAGATGATCCACTTCCTGAAAAACATCATGATGGCCGGCGGCCTGCTGCAGATCGCCTATTTCGGAGCCGGCGCATTCGCCCTCGACAATCGCCGCCTGCGCCGAGCCGCGTCGACCGCGGATCCCAAGCTGGTGCTCAATTCCTGACAGAGGATCCCATGCATGCCGGCCGCAACCCTGTCGATCCAAGGGTCGCGGCCCCTTGCATCAATCATCAAGGCAGGGCTCCTGGCTGCAATAGATCAAGCAATCGGCTCACGTTTCCGGCAGGCATGTCCGGGAGCCCTAAGAACGCCGCCCATCTATATGAACGCCGTCAATTGGCGGACTTCGGATCACGATCGGACAGAATGGAAAGTCTCGAGTGCGGTGTCATCGGCGGCAGCCGGATCAACCGGGTGGCTATCATTGCCGGCAACGGGGAGAACCGGCTGCAAGAGAGGCCGCAACGATCGCTGAAGCCTAGCCGTATTCTACCGAGCCAATTCCTCGCCAACAGCACTAAGCGAGGATCATCGCCGTATCGAGATGGTCCACCCGATGCGAAAACGGCGAGGCGTGCCGCTCTCAATCCAGTGAGGCGTTTTCTATCGGCGAATAGGATGCACGGCAGAACCGAATATCGCCGCGCAAAAATTCTGTTCCCTATCCCTTCGATATTTAGATCATTGCATCGCGCTCGCGAACAAGGCAGCGTACTCCTTCCTTTCGCAGCAGCAGACCAATAGATTTTTGTATTGCCTGGAATCGTTACTATTGGCGGGGATACAGGACAAAGGGGGCTGACACCAAATGGTGACGCGTGCGCAGCAAATTGGCGTCGTTGTCTGCCTGGCCTTCGTCACTGCATTGACGATCCTGCGGGTAAGCGATCCCCCGTTGCTTAGGCTCGCCCGCGATTTGACATTTGACCAGTATCAGCGCCTGGTGCCCCGGACCTTCGAGAACCAACCCGTCCGGGTCATCGATATAGACGAAGCATCACTACACGAATTCGGCCAATGGCCCTGGCCAAGAAACAGGATTGCCGCGCTTGTGAACAGGCTTTCCGATTTGGGCGCCTCCGCTATCGCTTTCGACATCCTCTTCGCCGAGCCCGACCGCCTATCGCCTCGCAATGTCGTTCGCGATGTTACCGGCATTGATCCCTCACTGCTGGGAAAGCTACCAGACAATGATGAGATTTTCGCCCGATCGCTATCGGGAAGGCCGGTGGTGCTGGGCTTCGGCCTCTCCAACGCGGGAAACTATTTGCCACCGGTGAAGGTGGGCTTTGCCTATACCGGCGAAAGTCCCTTCGGCGCGCCGCCCGCGATCAGGGCGGCGACGCCGCTGCAACCGCAATTGGAAGCCAATGCCGCAGGCCTCGGGCATATCAGCCTCAATCCAGGTGCATCATCGGCCGTTGTGCGTACGGTTCCGCTTTTCCTCAGCGACGGCAAGCAGCTTTACCCCAGTCTTGCGCTCGAAGCGCTCCGTGTCGCACAGGGAGCCTCCACCTACCTGCTCGACGCCGCGCCGGATACGCCGAATACACTAACCCGGGTCAAGATCGGGAATTTCGTGGTACCGGTAACGGCCGCAGGAGAGCTCTGGCTCTATGTCAGCCGGGACACTACGCAACGGTATATTTCTGCAAGTAAGATACTTGCGACGGGAGACATCGCCGCCGACATCAGAGCCGCCATCGAAGGCAGTATCGTTTTCGTCGGAACCTCTGCTTCAGGGCTCCAGGATGTCCGCACAACGGCCCTAGGTGAAAACGTGCCGGGTGTCTCCATCCATGCGCAGATCGTCGAGCAGATCCTTTCGGGCCGTTTCCTTTCCCGGCCGGATTGGGCCAACGGTTTGGAAGTCCTGTCCATCGCGGTGTTGGGCGGCCTTCTGGTGATCCTCACCACCTTCGTCAATCCGGCCGTCGCACTTGCGTGCGGCCTGCTGATTACCTCTTTTGCCCTCATCGCCTCCTGGCTTGCCTTCCATTATGGCGGGCTTCTGTTCGACCCGCTGGCACCGATCGTCGCAGGATCGATCACGCATTTTGCCGCGACGGCGTTCCGCTTTCTCGTCATCGATCGGGAGCGGCGCGACGTGCGGCGGGCTTTCGGCCACTATCTCTCACCATCGCTGCTCCATCGCATCGAGCATACGCCCGATGCCCTGCGCCTTGGAGGAGACGAGCGCGAGTTGACCGTCATGTTCGTCGACGTGCGAAACTTCACCCAGATCAGCGAGGAGATGACCCCGAGCGCCGTCGTCGCGTTTTTGAACACGCTCCTCGATGCGTTAAGCCACCATGTCATCGTCAATGAAGGCACGCTCGACAAATTCATCGGAGACTCAATCATGGCCTTCTGGAACGCTCCCGTCGATGTCTCCGATCATGCCGGCAAGGCCGTGCATGCAGCCCTGGGCATGCGAGACACGCTCGCCCGGCTGAACGACGAGGATGCATTCGGTTTCGGAGACGCGCGGCGCGTCGGAATTGGGATTGGCATACATACGGGGCTTGCATGCGTCGGCAATATGGGGGCCGAGACACGCTTCAACTACACCGCAGTCGGCGACGCCGTGAACATCGCCGCGCGTATCGAATCTGCCTGCAAGGACATCAATTTCGACATTCTGATATCCGAAGCGACAGCAAGCTTGCTTCCCGATTACGCTCTGCTCGAGGCGGGAGCGCTGACGCTAAAGGGTAAGAGTATGCGAAGCAAACTCTTTGCGGTGGTCGGTGATGCGCGCCTGGCAGAATCCGCTGATTTTGTCGAACTCCGGGCTGTGCACAGGCAGCTTGTCGCTGCCCTGCGAACACGATCGGCGAGCAGTCGAAAACTTGTCAGCGCTGCAAAATCTAACGCCCAGATTGCGACGACAGGACTGTTGCACGAGTTTTATAGCCAGATTTCGCGTCGAGCCAGACACTTCGCCGATGAGCCCGCAGACAAGGCTGTCGACATCTAGCTGGGTTTGCAGCCATTGCCCGAAACGCCCGCAAGCTAGCGATGATGGTGCCCGCCATCGTCGTCGCCATGATCGCCGTCTTGGTCGCCGCTGCGATGATCATGATCGTGATACCTGTCCGGTTTGTCGGGTGTGCTTGTCGGATCTGGGACATTCGGCGTGCTGGGCGTTGTCTGCGGAGCAGCGGGCGCATCGGCGCGCGGCGATTCCGGCGTGCTGCTAGGTACGCCAGGCGTATCGTGTTGTGCCGGAGCAGGATTGTTTGCCGGAGCGCTGCGTGGAGATATCCCGTTGGGCCGATCTTTCATCGCCGTCGACAGACCGCAGCTGCCGCCAAAACCCATGCGTCCCGAAAGTTGTTGATCCCCGGACAGAAACGGCAAAGCTCTCTGGTTGCCGAGCGTCTTGAGAACATCACGGTCGACCCGGCGAGGATCGCTTATCTGGCCGTTGCGTCTGGCAACAACACAGTCGCATTGCTGCTTCAGTTGTCTGCAACCACCCGCGCCGCAAAATTGCGCAGCGCCGCTCAAAAGAACGACCGCCGTTGTGCCGTTGGCAGCGACATAAAAGTCAAACACGGTCCCGCGCACCCCGATCGTTCCGGCGGGCGTCACGATTTGATATGCTGAAGAGTTGGAGTTTCCGCTCACCCAGCGGAACGTGCCCTTTGCGGCCTTTATGGCGAGCTTCTTGACTGAGCCCGAGTCATCGAAAACGAACTTGTCGATGACAACAGACGATCCGGCTCCGACAGCCAATTTCGTGCCGTCTCGAAATGTGAACTGCCCAAGGCCCGAAAGGGAGGTACGAATCTGCTCGTCACGGTGAACGGGATCATCGACTGCCAGCGGACCGCCGGCGCCCGTAACTTCGGTCTTAATCAACACCGCCTGGCCGACCTTCTCGGCGGCTTTCGAAGACAACGGTGCGAGCAGTATGGAGCTCAACACAATGGTCACGGCGTGACGCAGATACAACATCCCACCCTCCAAGCATACCCATGTCTTAGCACGAGGCAATCTTGAATACAAATCGGTGTTGATGATTACATAATTCTTATACTTGATTTCGCTTGAATTTAAATTCGCGATATCACAGACTTTTTCTACCAAAAGTATTATTTATATATCTCCAGTGGAAGAAATCACACAAATTCACGAGAATTTACATTATCATATCGCCTCTATAATACTCGGAAATAGAGAAAATATTGAGCCTCTCGGCGTTTTGGCCGCCATTTCAACTTCACACTGACCCATTCGGACGTATCTGACACACTGAAAGGCCCATCAGCTCGGCTAGGTAGCCGGCTCATCACGAAAGGCAAAGCTGGGTTGAAGCAACGCGCAAATCAACAGGGTCACGCTGTTGTCGCAAAAGCACTCGGTCGCAGGCTCCTCGACAATTGCCGAGGCACTTCGCGCCTCGAGCGGACGTCACTGTACCGCGTACAAGGAGCCCAATTTCTGACGGCACTGTCATGATCAATGGCTTCGGTGGAAACAGCAGGCGAAACCGCCGGCTTTAAACTTTGAGTTGACCAGATGCTCTAGCTGGTCCTATCCACAACCGATGACAAACGCTTTCCGCTTCGCGATTGAAAACATGGTGGGAAACACGGTAGCCACGCGTCTGATGGCGTGGGCCTGGCTCGGCTTGTTTCCGTCTCTCGGCTGTGGACACGCCAGGCGTCTGCCGCTCCGCACTGCCAACCCAGGGGCCGATGTCACGTCGGCTACCTAGCCGCTACGGACAGTGGCAACGGCCTTTGGGGGCGGTATGACAGAGTGCAGGAATAGTTGCAGCAGGAAAACAGGAACAATGCAAGAATGGCAAAACTAGCTTCATTTGGAGTGCTCGCCGCAGTTGCCTTTGCGACGGCAATCGGGAACACCTACGCAGCGAACCGACTGTTGACGGAGTCTCCCGACGGGTCCACGAAAGCGCTCCTTGCCACGATGACACCTGAATCTAAATGTCAGGTCCTGGTGGATGCGATGCGCACCAACAACGAAGCAGTAATCCGATGGGGCTCCGTACTGATCGAGATGTCAGTCATGTCCGGTTCCAACATTTTCCGAAACGAATTCGGCCAGACGGAGGTCAAGGAGCTCCATCGGCGCTCATTTAGCGGATGCGCCGAGCATCCCGGCGACACGATTTCCAGCCAGGCACGCGCATCATTTCAGTCAATTACAGATGAGATTCACAGACCAGGCTATCGCGACGGCCCGGAACTGGATGATGTGTCCCTCCCAGCGAATGTCCAGACAGCCGCAGAAAAGCTTCGGTCGATGCTGCCTGACGCCCCGGTCGTATCCGAAGCCAGAATCACAATGAAAGCGAAAGACGGCTCGAAACCGGGCGGAGAGACAACGCTCACGATTAAACCGCATAAGGGTGGAACGACCCACGTTCGGGAAGACTACAGGAATTTCACCATGGATCGCGAATTGATGGGTCTGGTACAGTTGAAATCCAGAAATAATGCGCGGGGATACACAGAGCCTTCGGGAGACCAGAGGATAACGACCACGACGGCGATCGCTCTGGAGGCATCGACATGGACCGCCGGAGGCTCCTTTTCATTCGAGATTGATACTTCAGCACGAGGTGGCGCGTTGAGAACCTCCTGCAAAATCGGTCAACAGGTTGACGCCAGCGTGGTCCATTCATCTCTTACCGGCCGCGCATGGCCGCTGGCGTGCGAAAGTTCCGATTCGAAAAGCCAAGGATACTACATCGAGGAACTTCGCTATTATTTGAGAATGCATAGCGAATCCAAGTATGGAATTGCCGATGACCGCATCGAGCATCTCGACATCACTCGCTGAACCCGTCATCCCTTCCCTAAAGCGCCATTCCGATGAGCTTGTGGGATTCCCGTTTTCATCCCTTGCGATACGGTTCGGCGGGTTCGGAGCTGGTTCCAGGACGGATGAAATGTCAGAAGACGACATCCTCTCGCATTCGAGCGCAGGGGCCAATCGCCATCAGGCGGGAACTCAGTCGCGCCTTAGAACCTACCGCGCCTGACCGCCGGCAATTTGCCTTGACCAACCCAGCCCGCCCGGCGGTTGTGGCGAGAAACGACGCTCCAAGTGGCTTCGCGCAGCGAATTTGCCACGTGCCTTTAGCCGGATTGCGCACAGGTTATATCTCGCTGCGGAAAGGGCTCAGAACCTGCGCCCCATAAATCCGCTGGACCAAAGCCGGCTGAGGCACAGAAGTCTGGCTGAGGCATAATCGGTGGAATTGCACTCCAAAACGGCTCGAGATTGTCCGCCGGCAGTACTTACTCAACCGAGAGCACTTCACCCGTTCGCCGATCGATCACAACCTTTATGTCGTCGCCATCTCGATCTGAACCTTCGACGATGAACACATTTCGCCTGCGGGCGACGTCATCGACCTCGCGCACGCCTTCATCCCGGGCGATGCGAATGGCCTGTCGTTCGCTGATACCCATGTCGACGGGCGGCGGCTCCATGCCGGGATTGACGCGCACACCACCAGGACCGATCTCAATACTTTGTGAGAACGATGGCGTTGCCGATGTGATCAGCACGAGTGCAGTGGCCGCTATAGCAAGATTCTTGAACATGGGGGCATCCAGAGAAATGATGAGTTTCGTATCGCAACGACTTTGTCTCGCTGTTTCACGGAGAATAATCAAGGGCCCCATTTGCACTCAGATAGCCTCAGACACCAGCATCGCGAGCAGCTTAGCCGATCACTGCACCAGGACGGTTGCTGTTTTGACGGCATGAGGTCTTACAAACGGGATGACCTTGATGAGATGGGCACATCGGGATTCCGCCGTCAGCAAAAGATCGTCAATCAGCCTCATGAAATCCACATCCCGCAAGCCCGGGAAAGGGAGAGCAGCCTCGCCCATATGCGTCCCGAGAATGACCGCCGGCGGATGGTTTGCGATGATCAAGGCCATACGATTTTCCGCGAGATCATTCAGTGGTTCACCTAAGCCGCCAACCACTTTATGTGCTTGTCGCATTTAAGGTTTCTCGTTGTTGATCGAACGCAATGTGGTAACAGCCCGTGCCTTGGCCAATGGTGTCAACAGCCAGTCGCATTTTAGCGATCAGGTCCAGGTTCGGCGCAACGACGTCTTGTCCAGCCTTTGGACCGACCCAAGAACGACAGGCCGGATCAGTGCTGTTCGAAGGGGGCCATCGCATCGACGGTGCACCTAGATATCATCCGTGATCGAGATGGCGCTCGAACAAAGAGGAGCTGATTTTCGTTCGCAAAATGTCGGGACCAAGAAGCCACTTGTGACGACAGGTCAGACTAAGGTCTGAATACACAGGGCATAGGTCCTATAGCCGTGGACGGGGTGAGATTTTAGCGGTGGCAGTAGGATTGACGCGTAAATTTAACCGATATGTCCATGCATTCCGACCGGCCCGATCACATCAACGATCGCTTGAACTAGCGCCGTTCATGTCCGCTAAAGCATCTCTCATTGATGAGCTCGAAATACTGAAAATTCCTCGATACGGCAGATCAAGATCAACAATTACGAACATGACGCTGGAAATAGAGATAACACCAATCGCCAGAACAACCACAGTCATCCGCTTAAGGGGAATTTGAAGGCCAAAGCTCAAGAACACTAAACTTAGCCAAAATGCTATGATAAGGATGAAGAAGATTCCCGAACGGGCATGCGTGTCTTCGATTACGGCCCATCGCGCTTGCTCCGCCATGTCGAATGAAGTCTGGCACCTTCTTGAGACGACTGCATCCCGACCTTCACTTGGGTTATATGAAGCAATTGCCAATCCAACCTCGTCGAATAGCCTCGCTAAAGCTGGATCTTCCCCGCGCAACGCCATATGAGTTGTGTCTGGCATCCCTTCAACGCTTGGCTTGGTTTCGGTCGGCCAAGTACTCGCGATGACTGCGGCGGTGTATTGATGTAGCTGCAATCTCGCAGGGCTCAGGGAACTCCCGAGATCCCGTAAGCACTGGTCGAGATTCGTCAGTCGAGCCGCATAAGTCGATCGATCGGAGTTGGCCGTATCAAACGAAGATCTTGCATTGGAAAGTTGGAGACTTAAGATCAGAGCCGCGAAGGTAACAAGAAGGCTGGTAACAAGGCGGACAGCTTCCATGTTTTCTTTCGAGAAATGCTCGTCCGGCAATCTCTGTCGCAGAGCAAGTCCAGCGAGCGCGCTTATGCTGAAAAGAGAAAGAAATGCTATTCCAAAAGCGATTTCCATTTTACCTCAGCGCTCGATTGGACCTCATTTATTGCTGCATCAATACTCGCTTGTCTTTTTTCGCGGAGGTAATCTTATCTTCCGACCGAGAACACCGTCAATCTCTACAGGATAACCGCAACCATTCCGAGGACGGTGAGTTTTTTAACCAGCCGCAATCAATCTAAGTCTCATTGGCGATGCAGTCGGCGTTACAGACGACATGGGTCGGGATAGATGAGTGAGCATTGGCCTTTGCGGAAAGGGCGCCACTGCGGATCTTGTCGCTTATCCGCGCGTCTCTCCATGCCTTCTACGTCGGCACAACGGTGTTTCTGGTCTATTGTGAGCTCATCGTGCGTGGAGCCGTGGACTTCGGTTGGCCTTCGCAGACTGTCCAACAGCGCCTCGAGCTCGTCGTCTTCGGGCCAGGTCTGTTTTGCCGGCTCTTTCTCTTTGCCACCCTTTTCCGGCCAGCGTCTTGATCGCAATCGGTGAGATCCTGTTCATGGGGCCGCTCCATTCCCTGATCGATGGCATTGCGCTGCCGATATGGGCCTACTGGGATCCTTCCGGACATGTGCTGCCTTTGTTCAAAGTTTCGCGGCATCAGGCACCATTCGAGGCGTGTCTGGCCGGGTCCGTGGCTGCGAGCGTCACCTCTTGGTATTCTGCGTCGCGCAGACCTAAACACTTTGAGAGGCGCGTTTCGGAATAGACCGACAACATCAAAAACCGCCCAATCGGACCGGGCGGCTAAGCCACCTTCGGGTGGTAGCGCAACGCCGTTTGCGGCAATGCTGGCCGTGATCGCCATCAGCGGCGGGGCGAGCATCCGCAACATCCCTATACGCGCCAGCTTCTTTCAGCGGTATGAGTCGAGAGATAGGCGGCCTATTGGGTGGCATTGATGGGAATTAAACCGCCCCTCTGTTTTTCTCGACTTCCTCATCAGATCCGCAACTTAATTTTAGCCCGAGAACATGGATAGTCCCGCGGTGGATCCACATAGCTCAGCGCTAGGCCGAGGTCCGAATGCGGTTGGACTGAGATCCTGCAAAGTCGCATATGCTCCTCCTGGACGAGATGAACAAGCGAAAGCGGAAAGAGTTACCCCTTTCCGCCAGAGTTGCCAGGCTCATAGGTAAGGCGGATCTATTTTGAACAGGTCCAGCTCACGATATGGCAACCACTATCGTTTGCGGCACAGTTCGAAAGCGCGGTGTATTGGGCTCGGGCGCGTCTTTCGCTCCAGCCATAGCCGTAGCCATGGTTGTTGCCGGTAGCGAGCGCCCCGCACGCATTGCGGAAGTAAACCACGACCCGGCAATCATCAGCGTATGAGGAGCATCCCGACAAAGCTTCATCCTCTGCATCGGCCCGGGTCGAATAATTATGGGAAGAGCCGTAAGAGCCCGAGCTTTTGGAATAGGCAATCGCCCCGAATTGGGCCGCAGACGCTGCACCGGTGGTGAAGGTGATCGCCAGAGCGCTGATCAGCGCAGTAAATCTCATTGATGTCATGTTTCTTGATCCCAAGTGATGGTGGAGCGTCATTAATCTGGTTTTCAGAATGCGAGTTCACACAGCTGGCATGTAGCGCTTGGTCTCGCATTGGGTGTGCTCCCTCAACTGATCAGCGCGCCATCGAGATCCCGCCTTGGATGGAATTAGAGACAAATCATCCACCTGTGCGACGCTATGGATGGTTTCGCTCGTTACAAGTCCTCCGTTCATCCCATGAAGATGTCCCGCCTTGCCGGAGGCTGCGGCTTGCGTGATTGACACGGCCGGAGCGAGAATTCACCGGACGGGATCGAGGCTACCTATGACTCCGTCGAACTTGGCTTTGTTGGCCCTGTCGCCTTCACGTGTACCCCCAAGAAACGCGCCATCGATTGGCAACCGCGACCATGTCATCTCGAAATTCTGCGGGCCGTCCTTGTTCGAACCGTCGAAGGTAGTATCCGTCGCCTTCGTTGATCCGAAGTGGACTTTTTTCTACTGCATCGAAGACTCGTCAATCTTGACCTCGGAATCCCTCAGAAACACCTTCACTGCTTCACTCGTGGCGGCTTCCACATCGTCTGCAGCAAGCACTTAATCGCCAAAACGGGAATGATCCATGATTTCATTTTCCTTCTCCGGATTGCTATCGTCCGAGTGGAGGTTTGCTTCTGCATCAGGCCCGTCGACCAACTGTGTAGGTCTGCGGCTATATCCGGTCAACGGACTATTTTTGGGCGTATTATCGATTTTGGGCAGAGAGTGCCAACTCAAGGAGCCGGTGTTCGCACGTTTTAAATCAGCACCGGATCTCTGCACCGAGAACTACAATAACCCTTGGTAATTCCAGGTATTGACCGGGTCTTTTGTCGATACAAATCACAATTGGCTGACGTTGATCGTTAGATTACATCGACCAGGGTCTTGCCGGTCACCTTCTCGTCCCCAGGGCATCATGCGCCTCGATGATCCGTTCAAGTGGAACCCGCATGCCGATTTTGGGATTATACGCCCCTGCTGAAATGCATGTGGTAATCGCGTCGATAGCGGCGCGCTTTGCCTCGACCGGCACGTTATAGATGAAGACGAAACGGAATGCGCCCCCCAACCATTGCCTTGGGGAGTTGCAGAGACAGTTCATCGGTCGCATCGCAGACCACAATCGCCTCAGACTGTGAGAAGCTGAGTTCCAAAGGGCGATGCGCGGCCGTGCGTCGCGGCTAAGGCATCTAGGTCAGGTCCGGCAGGACCTGAACTTATTCACGCGTTCCGGAGGTGTATGGCAGCCCACTGGTTTTCGCGAGCCGGTGGGTTTCGCATGCTGTCCAGTAAGTGCGCGGTTGAAGAAATCGACGAGCCCAAAGGGTACGCGATGACCGAGGCAGAGATCCAGGATCTGGTATGCGTCGACAGCTTCGGACGCGCTTCGGGGGAACATTGCCTCCTCGTAGATGGAGAGTGCCGCTTCAATGTCGCCAGGGTGTGCGGCAATCGCTTTTCCAAGCTCCGCACCATCAAACATTGCAAGGTTCGCCCCCTCGCCCGATAGCGGCATCAGGTGCGCGGCGTCGCCGATAAGTGTCACACCCGGCGCACGATCCCAACGCTGTGCGTCCGGAAGCGTATAGATCATGCGCGGGACCGGCGGCGTGTCGCGATGTTGGAGCAGCCTTCTCCGGGGCACCGCGTATGTCGCTAGCGGCGACACGTTGCCATAATATGTCGATAGAAGCCGCGTTATTTTGTATAGAGTGATCGCGATCGTTCAAGATGCCTGAGCATCGCTTGCTCGGCCGCATCAGCATCATTTTCTGCAAGATGTGCGAGGATTTCCTCGTGTTCGACGAGCGTAAGCTTTTCCTTGCCTGTCCAGATCAGCATGTCCGTATGGTAGGTCTTCAACCATGCCAGCATGGCTTCACTGACCGCCGAGAAGATCGGATTGCCGGAAATCTGGGCAATACGCGTATGAAACTGCATATCGGCCGAAATGAAGTCCTCCGCGTGCCCGAGCGAGGCGCGCTGGCGTTCAATAATCGCGTGAAGGTCGTCGACATCCTTGGGAGTTGTGCGCATGGCTGCCTCGCGCGCCATCCCGCGCTCGAAGAAAATGCGTGCGCTCTTTAGCTGCTCGAGTGAATCCGACGACTGGGACAGCATGATCTTCGCTGTCAGATCGACCTGTCGGAAAATCGATTTTGCCGTGAGTTGAAGGACTTTCGCACGCTCGCCATGCGAAATGTTGACGAGACCCATCTTCGCAAGAGCCTGCATGGCCTCACGGATGGCGGGGCGTCCAACGCCGAAGTGTTCCATCAGAACGCGCTCGGACGGCATCTCGTCGCCGGGCTTCAATTCTCCCGATGTGATCAACCGCTCAAGCCGATCAAACACCTCATCCGATAGCTTTCGACGTACGATCTGCTCGACTGGCTCGCCCATGGCCCCCCGCTTTCTCAAAGCTTCCTCTCCCTTATGCATTTTTGATGCCGTGACGGAAGCCCATTCGAAAGCTGTTCCCAAATGCCGGCAAAAAAACCATTGCGGAAATTGGAATACTCATTATACCAGATCACCAGTTGACGCCATGTGAAAAATCATCGGCGAGAGGAGTATTCGGTCTCTTATGAGCATCATCATCACCTACCGTATCGAAACGCCCGGCAACATCGAGGCCATGGCCCGCAAGATCGCCAGCGATCAGTCGACCGGCACCTTCGTCGCCGTTCCCGGCGAAACGGAGGAGCTCAAAGCGCGCGTAGCGGCGCACGTTACAGCGATCCGTCCCCTCCCCGACAGAGAGCACCCTACCTGGCCGGAACTTCGCGATGGAGAAGGCCCGATCCACAGGGCCGATGTCGACATCGCCTTTCCGCTGGACGCGATCGGGACCGATCTGTCCGCGCTTATGACAATTGCGATCGGCGGCGTCTTTTCGATCAAGGGCATGACCGGCATACGCATCGTCGACATGACGCTGCCCGCGGCCTTCCGAGACGCCCATCCCGGCCCGCAGTTCGGCGTTGCCGGCAGTCTGCGTCTGACCGGCGTCAGCGGACGGCCGATTATCGGTACCATCGTCAAGCCGGCGCTCGGCCTGCGGCCGGCGGAAACGGCCGCGCTTGTTGGCGAATTGATCGGCTCCGGCGTCGATTTCATCAAGGATGACGAAAAGCTGATGAGCCCCGCCTACTCGCCGCTTAAGGAGCGCGTCGAGGCCATCATGCCGCTCATCCTCGATCACGAACAAAAGACGGGCAAGAAGGTGATGTATGCCTTCGGCATTTCACATGCCGATCCCGACGAGATGATGCGCAATCACGATCTGGTACTGAAGGCCGGCGGCAATTGCGCCGTCGTCAATATCAATTCGATCGGCTTCGGTGGCATGAGCTTCCTGCGCAAGCGGTCAGGGCTGGTTCTGCATGCGCATCGCAATGGCTGGGATGTGCTGACCCGCCATCCCGGCGCCGGCATGGATTTCAAGGTCTACCAGCAGTTCTGGCGCCTTCTCGGCGTCGATCAGTTTCAGATCAACGGCATCAGGGTCAAATACTGGGAGCCGGACGACAGTTTCGTCGAGTCCTTCAAGGCCATCAGCACGCCGCTCTTTGATCCATCCGACTGCCCGCTTCCCGTTGCAGGCTCCGGCCAATGGGGCGGTCAGGCGCCTGAGACCTATCAGCGCACAGGCAGAACCACGGATCTTCTCTATCTCTGCGGCGGCGGCATCGTCAGCCATCCTTTCGGGCCTGCTGCCGGCGTTCGCGCCATTCAGCAGGCCTGGCAGGCAGCGGTATCCGACATTCCGCTCTCCGACTATGCCAGGGACCATCCGGAACTCGCCGCCTCGATTGCGAAATTCAGCGACGGCAAGGACGCCTGAGAGCGATGTCCAAACTTCTTCTCAGTTATTATGGCGACGATTTCACCGGTTCGACCGACGTCATGGAGGCCCTTGCCTCCAATGGCGTACCGACTGCCCTCTTCCTTGGCATTCCAGACGAGGCCATGCTGGAGCGGTTCAAGGACTGCCGCGCCATCGGCATTGCCGGCACCAGCCGCAGCGAAACACCGCAATGGATGGACGAGCATTTGACACCTCAATTCAAATGGCTTCGGAACCTTGATGCCCCCATCTGCCACTACAAGGTCTGCTCGACCTTCGATTCCAGCCCGAGGGTCGGGAGCATCGGCAAAGCGATCGAGATCGGCAAGGCGCTTTTTGAGCAATCCGTCGTGCCCGTCATCGTCGGGGCGCCCCAGCTGAAGCGCTACACCGCCTTCGGCCATCTCTTTGCGGCCTATCAGGGCCGAGTGTTCCGGATCGACCGGCATCCGGTCATGAGCCGCCATCCGGTCACACCGATGGATGAGGCCGATCTGGCCGCGCATCTGAGCAAGCAAACATCTCGTCACGTTGGTCTGGCCGACCTCGTCACGATCCGCGCAGCCGATGCCGACGAGCGGATCGACAAACTGGCCGCAGCCGGCGAAACCATCCTGCTGCTTGACGTCGACGGTCCGGAAACGCAGGCCGCAGCCGGTCACCAGCTCTGGCGCCTTGCGAGCAAAGGCAACGCCTTCGTCGCCGGCTCCTCCGGCATTGAATATGCCCTTTTCAATGTCTGGCGCAACGCAGGCCTAATCGGCGAAAAGCCGGATTTCGCAACCCCGGGCAAGGTCGATCGCCTGGCGGTCGTCTCCGGCAGCGTATCGCCGACGACGGAGCGGCAAATCCGTCACGCCATGGCTGAAGGCTTCGACTGTGTGGATCTCGACCCGTTGGCGCTTATCGGCGAGCATGCCGCGCAGACACTGGATGCAGCCGTCGCGACAGGCATGGCCAGTCTGAAGGCTGGCCGCAGCGTCATTCTTCACACCGCGCTCGGCCCTTCGGCCGACCGCGGTGGCGACATCGACCGCATACCCGACGCCCGCCACCATCTCGGTCAGGCGCTGGGAACCATACTCCGGCGATTGATCGAGCAGGAAAACCTCGGTCGCGCCGTTATTGCCGGCGGAGATACATCGAGCCACGCTCTGAAGGAACTCCGTGTCGAGGCGCTGACGACGCTTCTTCCATTGCCGCAAACGCCTGGATCGCCGCTGTGCTCTGCCCATGGCGGCTATGCGCCCACCAACGGCCTGCAGATCGCATTGAAGGGCGGGCAGGTCGGGACCGACGACTATTTCGCGCAAATCCGGGCCGGCAGGGCATCTTAACCTCGCCGCATCAATCTAATGGCATACTCATTGACTCATCATACCACTTGCGCTACCACAATCTGAAAGTGAACGAGGTACCAATATGACTGCAATTGCTCTTTTCGGCGCCGGCGGCAAAATGGGCTACCGGCTCGCCAAGAACCTGAAAGGCTCGCGCTTTGACGTGCGCCATGTCGAGGTCAGCGATGCCGGCAAGGCTCGTTTGAAACATGATCTTTCCGTCGATTGCGTACCGGCCGACGCAGCACTCGACGGTGCCGAGGTCGTGATCCTCGCAGTGCCGGATACCGCGATCGGCAAGGTTGCCGCCGGCATCGTCGACAAGCTCAAGCCGGGCACCATGGTCGTTGCACTCGACGCTGCCGCACCCTTTGCCGGCCATTTGCCGCAGCGCCAAGATCTGACCTATTTCGTCACCCATCCATGCCATCCGCCAATCTTCAACGACGAGACCGAAATGCAGGCGAAGAAAGACCATTTCGGCGGTCTGTTTGCCAAGCAGCATATTGTTTCGGCACTGATGCAGGGACCCGAGAGCGCCTATGGCCTCGGCGAGGAAATCGCCAAGGTCATCTGGGCACCCGTCATGCGGTCGCACCGCGTCACCGTCGAGCAGATGGCGATGCTCGAGCCGGGCCTTTCCGAAACGGTTTGCGCCTCGCTATTGGTCATCATGCGCCAGGCCATGGACGAGTGCATCACCCGCGGAGTCCCGGCCGAAGCTGCCCGTGACTTCCTGCTCGGCCACATGAACGTGCTCGGCGCCGTCATCTTCAAGGAAGTCGACGGCGTGTTTTCCGACGCCTGCAACAAGGCCATCGAATTCGGCATTCCTGCCTTGATGCGCGACGACTGGAAGAAGGTCTTCGAACCACAGGAAATCGCAGAGAGCATCCGTCGCATCACCTGATCGACGTTCCCGGGGAGGGTATCGCCCTCCCTTCGCCGCCCTGCCGGGAACAGGGCCTGTTTCATAACTGGGAGGAGACCATGAAACTGACGCGTAAACTGACACTTGCAGCTTTTGCCGGTGTGCTTGCTCTGGGAACGGCAATGCCGGCCTTTTCGGGCGATCTGATTGCAATCATCACGCCAGCCCACGACAATCCGTTCTTCAAGGCCGAGGCGGTCGGCGCCGAAGCGAAGGCGAAAGAGCTGGGTTATGAAGCGCTCG
The DNA here is from genome assembly GCF_044756305.1 of Rhizobium sp. NPDC092011. Lineage (NCBI taxonomy): Bacteria > Pseudomonadati > Pseudomonadota > Alphaproteobacteria > Hyphomicrobiales > Rhizobiaceae > Rhizobium > Rhizobium sp. NPDC092011. The sequence continues at coordinate 243,287 of NZ_JBIVSO010000007.1, read as the reverse complement.
TGATGACCCATGACGACGATGCCAACAAGCAGTCTGAGGTCATCGACACGGCAATCGGGCGCGGTGCCAAGGCGATCATTCTCGACAATGCCGGCGCAGATGCGACCGTCGCCGCCGTCAAGAAGGCCAAGGATGCAGGCATCCCCTCCTTCCTTATCGACCGTGAGATCAACGCCACCGGCGTGGCGGCGGCCCAGATCGTTTCCAACAACTATCAGGGCGCCCAGCTCGGTGCCCAGGAATTCGTCAAGCTGATGGGCGAGAAGGGCAATTACGTCGAGCTTGTTGGCAAGGAATCCGACACCAATGCCGGCATCCGTTCCCAGGGCTATCATGACGTCATCAATGATTTTCCGGACCTGAAACTCGTCGCCAAGCAGTCGGCAAACTGGAGCCAGACCGAGGCATACGCCAAGATGGAAACCATCCTCCAGGCAAATCCGGACATCAAGGGAGTGATCTCCGGCAATGACACGATGGCGATGGGGGCGATTGCCGCACTTCAGGCAGCCGGCCGCAAGGATGTGATCGTTGTTGGCTTCGATGGGTCGAACGACGTGCGCGATTCCATCAAGGCAGGCGGCATCAAGGCAACCGTGCTTCAGCCAGCCTATGCCCAGGCACAGATGGCGGTGCAGCAGGCCGACGCCTATGTCAAGAACAAGACCCTGCCCAAGGACGAGAAGCAATTGATGGATTGTATCCTCGTCAACGCCGGCAATGCCGACAAGCTCGAAACCTTCGCGCTCAAGAACTAACGGCAACCCATGCAGCGGCGGAGAGCGTGCATCACGCTCTCCGCATTGTTTCAGCGAGAAATTGAGGTGCATTGCATGGCGAGGATCGTTGGGGTGATTGCGGCCATCATGCTGGTCACAGCATTGCCCGGATGCAAGATCGTCAAGACGCCGACCGCCGAAGAAAAAGCTGCAGCGGAAGCAAAGAACGCTTTCGATCCGGCTGCCAGGGTCGATGCGATCTGGCAGTCGCAGGCGATACCGGATCTTGATAGGCGCGCCGGCGACCTGAAAGCGGTGCAGCAACTTGCTGCCGCAAGCCCGGATGAAGCCGGAGCCAAGTTCGGCAACCCGCGCAAGCAGTCCGGCTCGCCATGGACCTATGCCGTGAAACTCAGCGGCAGGATCGTCGCGGCGGATACGACCTCCCGCGCTGCCACAGTGGATGTGGACGTCGATGGCGATGGCAAAGCCGACGCGAAGGTCCAGATCGGGCCTGCCATCCGCGGAACGGCAATTCGCGATGCGCTTGAGTTCGTCGATTTCAACAGTTTCAAGAACCAGATCGAATGGGCGCAGTTTGGCAAGGCTTTCAATGAGAAGGCCAATGCGTCATTCCTTGCCGCCCTGCCCCGTGACGGTCTCGTCGGCAAGTCGATCAATGTCACAGGCGCATTCCCCCGACCCGCCTCCGGGCAGTTGCCTCTGATAACGCCTTCAGCTCTGACTTTGGGCCAATGACGATGGGCACCACATCCGGCAATGACATTATCCTGCGCCTGGAAGAGGTCTCCAAGGTCTATTCCGGCATCGTCGCGGTGAAGCGCGCCAATCTCGAGCTCCGTCGCGGCTCCGTCAATGTTCTGGTCGGCGAAAACGGCGCCGGCAAGTCGACGCTGATGAAGATCATAGCAGGCGTCGAACGCCCGACGTCCGGTCGCATCCTACTTGAGGGCCAGGAGGTCTCCTTCAGCAATCCGGCCGATGCACAGGCACGCGGCATCGGCATGATTTTCCAGGAGCTCAACCTCTTCGCCAACATGTCCGTCGCCGAGAACATGTTCGCGACGCGTGAAATCACGCGCGGCATTCTCGGCATCGATCACAAGGCACAGATCGAACGGGCGAATGGGTTCCTGAAGAAGCTGGACGCCGACATCAGTGCCGAGACCATGGTTGAGGATCTTCCCATCGGGCAGCAGCAACTGGTCGAGATCGCCAAGGCGATTTCGCTTGATGCTCGCATTCTGATCATGGACGAACCAACATCGGCGCTTTCGGCTGCCGAGGTCGATATTCTCTTCAAGGTGATTGCCGAGCTGAAGGCACAGGGCGTTGCGATCGTCTATATCTCGCACCGGTTGGAAGAGCTCATGCGCATCGGCGACTTCATCACCGTTTTGCGCGACGGGCAGATCACAGGCCAGGCCATGGTTCGCGACATCGATACGCAGTGGATCGTCCGCTCGATGATCGGGTCCGATGCCAAGGACTTTGCCAAATCCGGCAAGCACACCATCGGGGGCGAAGCCTTTCGCGCTGAGGATATCAGCCTGCCGAGGCGCACCGGCGGCCTTGCCGTCGATCATGTCTCGCTTTCCGTGCACGCCGGCGAAATCCTCGGCATATATGGCCTTATGGGCGCCGGTCGCAGCGAATTCTTCGAATGCGTGATGGGCCGGCACGCGCATTCGACCGGGCGAATTTTCATTAAGGGCGAGGAGGTCCGCGCCCGTGATACCACCCGACGCATCCGCAAGGGGCTGGCCCTGATCCCCGAAGATCGCCAGCGCGAAGGATTGGTGCAGGTCCTGTCGATCGCCAGCAATTTGACGCTTGCGAGCCTCGGTCGCTTCGCCCGCCTCTTCGTTCACATCGATGCAGCCGCGGAAAAGACCGCCATTCACGCCATGATCCGCGATCTCGCGATCAAGGCGCCCAATCCTGATTTCGAGGTCACCTCCATGTCGGGCGGCAACCAGCAGAAGGTGGTTATCGGCAAGGCCTTGATGACGGACCCGAAGGTGCTCTTCATGGATGAACCGAGCCGCGGCATCGACGTCGGCGCCAAGGCCGATGTCTTCCGCACCATGCGCCGGCTCGCCGGCAACGGGCTGGCAATCTTGTTTTCAACATCGGACCTTGAAGAGGTCATGGCCCTTTCAGACCGCATCGCCGTACTCAGCAACGGCAAGCTCGTGACCATTCTCGACAGACGCGAAGCCACCGAAGAGGCCATCATCGCAGCATCGGCCAAGGGACACGGACATACAGGGAAACTCGCATCATGACGGCAGACACATCCTCCGCCTTTGCGGCCAAAAGCTCGAACGGCTCCGTCCTCCTGACATTGATGAAGCTCAGGACTTTCATTGCGCTCTTTGCGGTGATCATCTTCTTTGCGATCTTCGCGCCGAACTTCACCTCGACCGCCAACATCATCCTGATGTCGAAACACGTGGCGCTCAACGCCTTTCTCGCCATGGGCATGACCTTCGTAATCGTGACCGGCGGCATTGACCTCTCCGTGGGTTCGATCGTCGGACTTTGCGGCATGGTGGCCGGCGCCCTCATTCTCAACGGCGTCGAACTGCCGATCGGCTATACCGTCTACTTCAACATCTACGAGATCATCCTCATCACCCTTGCCGTCGGGCTGCTGATCGGGCTCATCAACGGCCTGCTCATCACCAAGCTCACCGTCGCACCCTTCATCGCGACCCTTGGAACGCTCTATGTCGCCCGCGGCCTGGCGCTCCTGTCTTCCGACGGCCAGACCTTTCCGAACCTGATCGGGCGGGCGGAATATGACACGACCGGTTTCGACGTTTTCGGCGCCGGACGCCTGTTCGGCCTTCCGGTTTCGATCTGGATCCTGATCGTTCTGGCGCTGATCGCCACCTACGTTTCTCGCTCGACGCCGATTGGCCGGCACATCTTCGCCGTCGGCGGAAACGAGCGCGCCGCGCGCATGTCCGGCATTCGCGTCGATGTGGTCAAGATCTTCGTCTATATGTTCTCCGGCCTGTGTGCCGCCATCGTCGGCATCGTCATTTCGTCGGAGCTGATGGCGGCGCATCCCGCAACGGGTGAAAGTTTCGAACTGAATGCGATTGCCGCAGCAGTACTTGGCGGCACCTCCATGTCGGGCGGTCGCGGCACCATAGGCGGCACGATCATCGGCGCCTTCGTCATCGGCATCCTTTCCGACGGCTTGGTGATGATGGGCGTGTCATCCTTCTGGCAGATGGTCATCAAGGGGCTGGTCATTATCATCGCTGTTGTCGTGGACCAGGCGCAGCGACGCCTGCAGCAGCGCGTCACTCTCATGCAAATGGCAAAGGCAGGTTGAAATGGTGGAACTCAAAGGTGCGTTGATCGGTTGCGGTTTCTTCGCAATCAATCAGATGCACGCGTGGCAGGACGTGAAGGGTGCTCAAATCGTCGCGATCTGCGACCGGGACCTCGAGCGACTGAAGCTCGTCGGCGACCAGTTCTGCATCGAGCGTCGTTATAGTGATGCTGCGGCCATGTTTGCGGATGGCGGCTTCGATTTTGTCGACATCGCAACGACGGTGGCAAGTCACCGCGCTCTGGTGGAAATGGCGGCTTCCCATAAAGTCCCGGCGATCTGCCAGAAGCCCTTTGCAAAGACCCTGAGCGATGCCAAGGCAATGGTTGCCTTCTGCGCCCAGGCCGGCGTGCCGCTGATGGTGCATGAGAATTTCCGCTGGCAGACGCCCATCCAGGCGGTCAAGACGGTTCTCCGATCGGGTGCGATCGGCGAGCCCTTCTGGGGCCGTTTCTCCTTCCGGTCCGGCTTTGATGTTTTCTCCGGCCAGCCCTATCTTGCCGAAGGCGAGCGCTTCATCATCGAGGATCTCGGCATCCATACGCTCGACATCGCCCGCTTCATTCTCGGTGATGTCGCCACGCTGACGGCCCGCACGAAGCGGGTCAATCCGGCGATCAAGGGCGAGGATGTCGCCACGATCCTGCTCGACCACGAGAGCGGCGCGACATCGATCGTCGACGTCAGCTATGCCTCCAGGCTTTCCACGGAGCCCTTCCCGGAAACGCTGATTGAACTCGACGGCACGAAGGGTTCGATCAGGCTGTCGCAGGGCTATCGTCTCGAGGTTACCGGACCCGATGGCGTTGCGATCTCCGATGTCTCGCCAGAGCTTCTCTCCTGGGCGTCGCGCCCCTGGCACAATATCCAGGAAAGCGTTCTGGCGATCCAGCAGCATTGGGCGGACCGTCTGGCAGACGGCACCGAGACATCCACGTCCGGAGCAGACAATCTCAAAACGCTCGCGCTTGTCGAAGCGGCCTACGATAGTGCAGCGAGCGGACATACGGTCGATATCGGAGCATTGCTGCAATGACGACCAAGATCGATCCGTTTCAGCTCTACGGCACGCGTGAGACGGAAACGTCCCCCACAAGATTGACGGCAGGCCCGCTCACCGCGGATTTCAAGGACGGGAACCTGCGGACCATTTGCTATGATGGCGCCGAAGTTTTGCGAGCCGTTTCCTATCTGGTTCGCGATCGGGACTGGGGCACCTATGCGCCTCGCATCGACGATCTGCGGATCGATCAGCGTGAGGGCGGCTTTTCGGTAACCTACATTGCGCGCTGCGCGGGGCCTTTTGACACAGAGCTGGCGATCGAGGTGAGAATTGCTGCCGAAGAGGGCGAAGCGCTGGTCTTTGAAGCGGAAGCACATTCCGCAACCGGGTTCGAAACCAACCGCTGCGGCTTTTGTATCCTGCATCCGATCATCGGGGTTGCTGGCATGCCGGTGTCCGTCGAGCATGTTGATGGCTCGCATGAGGACACACATTTTCCCGACCTTATCGAGCCTTGGCAGCCCTTCAAGGACATGCGCGCAATTACCCATAGCGTCTCACCGCATATCACGGCCGAGTGCCGCATGGAGGGCGATACTTTCGAAATGGAAGACCAGCGCAACTGGTCCGATGCCTCCTATAAGACCTATGTTCGCCCCCTCGCCTTGCCGTGGCCCTATCATCTTCCCGCCGGCGATCGGGTGGGGCAACGCGTCGTTCTCACCCTTGGCGACATGCGGCGCTCGACGCGCACGCCGGCGACCGCTGCGCGTCCGATCACGCTGAGCCTCGGAGACAGGTCCGGTACCATGCCGGCAATCGGGCTTCTGATCACGCCCGAGGACGCCGAGGCCACCCTTCTAGCCCGCGACCGGCTGCGTGAAATCGCGCCGCAGGAGCTTCTGTTTCATTTCGATCCCGGCGCGGGACACGGCATCGATGCACTCAAGTCGTTTGCGGCCATTGCAGCAGGTCATACCGGGCGATCAACCGTGGAAATCGCCTTGCCGTGCCGTCTTCCCCCTTTTGCTGAAACGCAGCAAATCGCCACTTTGATGCGAGATGCGGGCTTCAAGCCCGATGCCTTGGTGATATCACCGTCGGTTGACCGGCAATCGACGCCGCCGGGCAGCAAGTGGCCTGAATGCCCGCCTCTCGAAGAAGTCTATGCAGCCGCTCGCGCCACCTTTGTCGATATGCGTCTTGGCGGCGGCATGCTGAGCTATTTTACCGAGCTCAATCGCAAACGCGTTCCCGCGGACATGCTTGCATTCATCACCCACTGCACCAATCCGATCGTGCATGCAGCCGACGATCTCAGCGTCATGCAAACGCTGGAAGCACTTCCCTTCATCACGCGCTCGGTGCGCAGCATCTACGGCGACAAGCCCTACCGCATCGGCCCTTCGACGATACCGATGCGACAGAACCCGTATGGCAGCCGGACCATGGACAATCCGTGCGGCGGGCGCATCGCCATGGCCAATGAAGATCCACGGCACAATGCGCGTTTCGGCAATGCCTTCGCATTTGGCTATACTGCTCGCATCCTCGATGCCGGATTGGAATGCCTGACGCTTTCGGCGCTAACCGGGACCTTCGGGGTGATCGCTGCAGAGGGTGAACCCTCAGCGCCCGGAACGCCACGGCCGCTCTTTGCTGCAGTCTCCACCCTGTCTCGGCTTGCGGGACGCAACTGGCAGGAATGCCTCTCATCCGATCCGACCGCAGTTCTCGCCTTCATCACCGGAACTCTCGGGCTATCGCGACAACTCCACCTGGTCAACATCACCCCTCGCCCGCAGGAGATCGGGCTTGGAGAGTTCCGACTGATGAAACATCCGGGAAGCAGACGGTTGACGCTCGAAGCCTATGCGACGGCTTCTCTGGATCTGGCGGGCTGACATCATCTCCAGCGAGCTCTTTGCACTTCCGGCGCCGAAGAGGGCCAATAGACGCCACATCGGAGAAAGCAAGCCGCCGCCGACGGCGGCGGTGCCTGGCGAGGGCAAGTTGGTGGCAGAGGATGGCTGCGCTTAAGAGTGAATAGTATCGCAATGCTGATTAGCTCATCATACCAGTTGACATGTTGATAACTATTTGCCAAAACCGCCATCAGCTTTGCTCAGAGGAGGATGGGAGATGGCTATCAACACCAAATATGCGCGTTGGTTCGGTGCTGCGGCGATCGCTGCGGCGGCATTTTCAGCAACCAATGTTGCGGCAGAAGATCTGACGATGTGGACGCTGAACTTCGACAATGGCGCCGCAAACGGCGCATTGAAGAAAGTCGCGAAAGACTTCGAGGCGGCCAATCCCGGCACTCACGTCGAAATCGTCCAGCGCGGCGTCGACGAGCATAAGACCGCACTGCGCGTGGCGGCAGGCTCCAGCAAGGGCCCGGACATCTATTTCAGCTGGGCAGGCCTCGGCCTCGGCGGCGAATATGTGAAAGCAGGCCTATCGCTGCCGCTCGATAAATACTACACCCAATACAAGTGGGCTGATGAGCTGCTTCCATCTGCAGCGGCCTTTGCCGATCTTTACCCGGGTGGCAAGCATGGCGTCCCCTTCACCTTCAAGGGCGAGGCGATCTACTACAACAAGAAGCTCTTCCAGAAGGCCGGCATCGCCCAGGAACCGAAGACCTATGAGGAGTTGCTTGCCGCGGCCGACAAGCTCAAGACGGCGGGAATTCCGGCCTTCACCTTTGGCGGCTCGGTCAATTGGCATGTCATGCGCCTGATGGACGTACTGCTCGAAACAAAATGCGGTGCTGACAAGCATGACGCATTGATGGCCATGAAGGCCGACTGGACGAAGGAAGCCTGTGCAACCGACGCCTTCAGCGAATTTGCCAAGTGGACGAAGGACTACACGCTGAAGCCGTTCATGGGCATCAGCAATCAGCAGTCTTATACACTGTTCGTCGCCGGCCGTGCTGCAATGATGCTCGAAGGCGACTGGCTGGTCAGCCAGCTGAGTGGCAGCAAGGCCAACCTCGACGACTACGGCGTTATACCCTTCCCGACGAATACGAACCGCCTTTATGGCTTCGCCGAATACAATTACGTCAGCACCAAGAGCAAGAACCCCGATCTTGCCGCCAAATTCCTCGACTATTTCCTGTCGACCAAGGTGCAGCAGGATCTCGTCGGCCAGATCAGCTCGATCTCGGTCAACAAGAATGTGCAGTATAAGGACCAGAAGCCGCTCGAGGCGAAATGGCTTGAGATCTTCAAGACCTACAGCAAGGTCTACATGAATGGCGACCAGGCCTTCCCGCTTGACGTCACCACCGAATACTTCCGGGTGATCAACGACGTCGCTTCCGGCAACATTCAGCCGGCCGATGCTGTCAAGCAGCTGCAGAGCTTCATCTCCGGTCGCACCTGATCGATCGAGGGAGGCCGCCACTCCGATTGCCAATCGCGGCGGACGGCTTCCCTCACCCTCATGCCCAAGCGTCTCTTGCCGCCGGGAGCAACCAGAATGTCATTGCGCAACAGAACCCAGGATCCCCGCGTTCAGGCAGCAATATTGCTTGCGCCGGCCATGCTGATCTACGCGATTTTCGCGCTTTATCCGATGCTGAACGTGGTGGTGCTGAGCTTCCAGAAATGGAACGGCCTCGATCCGCAGCGCCCGTTCGTCGGCCTGGCGAACTACCAATATATCTTCACACAGGATCCGGTCTTCTGGGTGGCGTTCCGCAACACCGTGATCTGGACGATCATGTGCGTGATCTTTCCGCCCATGGTCGGTCTGTTGCTGGCCCTCAGCCTCAATCAGAGGCTCTTTGCCCGCAATACCTTCCGCGCCATCTTCTACCTGCCAGTCATCATCGCCCCGATCGCGGTCGCGACCATGTGGAAGTGGATGTACGATCCATTCTTCGGCCTCTTCACCGAAATCCTGACTTCGATAGGTCTGCAGGACTGGATCCAGGACTGGCTCGGCAACAAGGATATCGCGCTCTATTCCGTCTTCGTTGCCTATCTCTGGCAGTCCGTCGGCTTCTCCATGGTTCTGTTTCTTGCCGGTCTGCAGAATGTCTCGCAGACGCTGGTCGAGGCAGCCCGCATCGACGGCGCGGGACGCTTCAATATCTTCCGCTACGTGACCCTGCCGGCGCTACGCACGACCTTGACCATCGTGCTGGTGCTCTCGGTCATCTCCTCGCTGAAAGCCTTCGATATCGTCTACGGCCTGACCGGTGGCGGCCCGGCGCAATCCACCCAGATGCTGGCACTGTGGGCGTTCACCCAAGCCATGCAGATCTTCGATTTCGGCCGCGGTGCTGCGATCTCGGTCGTGCTCCTGCTGATCACCATCGTCGTCGTCATTCCCTATCTGCGCTGGACGCAGAAGCACGAGGAGGCCGAACAATGACGGCAGCATCGGCAACATCAATGTCAGACAGCTTCGAGACCGTCATTCCGGCGAAGCGCAAGCGCGATCCTGTCTTGATCGGCCTGTGGATCGCGCTGCTCATCGTCGCCGCGATCTGGCTTGCGCCCTTCGTGTTCATCGTCTTTACCTCGTTGAAGACCCAGGCCGACGTGACGTCGACCGGCGCGTTCATGCCTCCGCTCGAGCCGGCCTTTGACAACTATTCAAGCGCCTGGGGGCGCGGCAATTTCGCAAGCGCCTTCTTAAACAGCGCGATCATTACCGTGATCAAAGTGCCGATCGGGCTCCTTCTCTCGGCAATGGCGGCCTATGCGCTTGCCAAGATCCGCCTGAAGTTCAACAAGCTGCTGCTGCTCGCAATCGTCTTCGGCACCATGATCCCCTTTCAGGTGATGCTGGCGCCGCTGTTTACGCTGGTCAACTCACTCGGGCTGATCGACACCTATCCCGGCGTGATCCTGCCTTACATTGCCTTCGGCGTGCCCTACCAGGTCTTTATCCTGCACGGGTTCTTCAGAGGCATTCCGAAGGAACTGTCGGAAGCAGCCCTGATCGATGGCGCAAGCCACTTCACCATCTTTCGGCGGATATTCCTGCCCGTCTGCCTGCCGGTCCTTGCCGCATTGTTGATCCTCGATTTCGTCTCCACCTGGAACGAATTCGCAATGGCGCTCGTGCTTTTGCAGGACCAGCACATGTGGACACTGCCGCTCGGGCTGATGTCATTCCAGGGCCAGTTTTCCAATGATTACGGCCAGTTGAACGCGGCAATCGTCATGACCGTGCTGCCGGCCACCATCGTCTATCTGATCTTCCAGCGCTACTTCGTCTCCGGCCTTACCTCCGGCGCCGTCAAGGGCTGAGCGGTCGCACCATCCATATATCTTCCGAGGAGAATTTCATGTCCAACGCGTCCGTCGAAAAATGGGGTGTCTTCGAAGCGGCCCTAAACGGCCCTTCTAGTGGCAATCCCTATCTCGATGTAGCATTTGATGCCGTTTTCAGCCAGAACAGCCGCGAGGTTCGCGTGCCCGGCTTTTACGATGGCGACGGCGTCTATCGCGTTCGCTTCATGCCCGACAATGAAGGCGAATGGTCGTTCCGCACACGCTCGAAGACATCGGAACTGGATGGCAAGACCGGTTCCTTCGTCGCGACCAAGCCCTCGACGGGCAACCATGGCCCCGTCCACGTCCACAACAAGTTCCACTTTGCCTATGCCGACGGCAAGCCGTTCCTGTCCTTCGGCACCACCTGCTATGCCTGGACGCACCAGCCACTCGACATGCAGGCCCAGACACTCGAGACACTGAAGACGTCGCGCTTCAACAAGATCCGCATGGGCGTCTTCCCCAAGGACTATCCCTATAATGTCAACGAGCCGCTTTACGCCTGCTTCGAAGTGGATGCGGACGGCAGGCAAGACTTCGATCGCCCGAACCCGGTCCTCTTCCGCCATTTCGAGAACCAAGTCGCAGCCCTTTGCAAACTCGGCATCGAAGCCGACATCATCATGTTCCACCCCTACGACCGCTGGGGCTATGCCGACATGTCGGCCGAACAGGATTTCCGCTATGTCGCCTATCTCGCCGCACGCCTTGCCGCCTATCGCAACGTCTGGTGGGCGCTTGCCAACGAATATGATTTCCTTCTCGACACCAAGCCGCTGCAGCAGTGGGATCGTTACTTCCACATTCTCGAAGAGAACGACCCCTACGGCCATCTGAAGTCGATCCATAACGGCGAGCCGACGATGAACTTCGATCATCGCAAGCCCTGGGTCACCCATACCTGCATCCAGAACTGGGATGTGAAGCGCACGCAGGAATGGCGTGAGGCCTATGGCAAGCCGGTCGTCAACGACGAGCCGGAATATGAGGGCAACATCATCCAGTCCTGGGGCAACCTGACGGCGCAGGAGCTTGTCCATCGCTTCTGGATCACGGTCACGCGCGGCGGCTATGCCGGGCACGGCGAAACCTATTCGCATCCGCAAGATCTGATCTGGTGGGCGAAAGGCGGCGAACTGCGTGGTGAAGCCTGGAAGCGCATCGGTTTCCTGCGCGATCTTCTGGAAGAGGATGTCGTCAACGGCCTCGAGCCGATGGCGTCCTTCGGCGAATGGCCATGGACACGCGTCTCCGGCGCCCGCGACGGCGATGTCAGCTACATCTATCTCGGCGAACATCAGCCCGTCGTCTGGTCAACCGGCCTGCCGAAGCACGGAACCGACTATGAGGTCGACATCATCGACACGTGGGAAATGACCATCACGCCGGCCAAAAAGGTGGAGGCACCGATCCCGCATCCGACGCGCCATGGCGCGATCGTGCGCGGCGGCAAAGCCGATGCCGCCTTCGGCGTAGAACTGCCCGGCAAGCCATACCAGGCGCTCCGCATCCGCAAGAAGCGCTGATCCATCCAGAAGGGAAGAATGTCATGTCCGGGTTGACCATCAATAACGTCAGGAAGTCCTACGGCGCGGTAAACATCATCCACGGCGTCGATGTGGAGATCTCGGACGGCGAATTCGTCATTCTCGTCGGCCCTTCGGGCTGCGGAAAGTCAACGCTGTTGCGTATGATTGCCGGACTTGAGGATATCACCGGCGGTGAAATCTCGATCGGTGGGCGGGTCGTCAATGACCTGCCGCCGAAGGATCGCGACATCGCCATGGTGTTCCAGAACTATGCGCTCTATCCGCAGATGACGGTGGCGCAGAACATGGGCTTTGCACTTCAGCTCGCTGGCGCAAAGCGAGCCGAGATAGACCAGAAAGTCGGCGACGCCGCGAAGATACTGGGACTACAGCCGCTCTTGGATCGCAAGCCCGCCCAGCTTTCCGGGGGTCAACGCCAGCGCGTCGCCATGGGCCGCGCCATCGTGCGGGATCCAAAGGTTTTCTTGTTTGACGAACCCCTCTCCAATCTTGACGCCAAACTGCGCGTCAAGATGCGCGCCGAAATCAAGGCGCTGCACCAGCGATTGAAGACGACGATCGTCTATGTGACCCACGACCAGATCGAGGCCATGACCATGGCCGACAAGATCGTCGTCCTTCAGGGTGGAAAAGTGGAACAGGTGGGCTCGCCTCTCGAGTTATACGACCGGCCGAGAAACGTCTTCGTTGCGGGCTTCCTCGGCTCACCGGCCATGAACTTCCTCGAAGGCAAAATCACTGGCGGCACTTCGCCCGCCCTTGTGTTGTCAACCGGAACTCGCATCGAGCTCTCCAAGGCTCCGGGCCAGTCGGATGGGCGGAGCGTGGTCTTGGGCATACGCCCGGAAGATATCGCCTTTGCCTCCGAAGGCGGGGTGACCGCAACCGTCAACGTCATTGAGCCTACGGGCTCGGAAACCCATGTCGCACTTGATCTGGAAGGCAAGGAGCTCACCTGGGTCATGCGGGAACGAGCCGAGCTCATGCCCGGACAGAAAATACAAATTTCGTTCAAAACTCCGAGCCTGCACTTCTTCGACAAAGCAAGTCAGCAACGATTGTCGTGAGGTTCGAGTGACTTGCTTCAAAGGGGTTCTTGAAAAAATCCCCTACCGTTGAGGGGTGTCATATTCTCGACGGCAACCACGCTTGGCGGGTAATCGAACAAGGCACAGCAGCTCATGAAAAATGCTCACCCTAAATTCGGGCGGTAGCGCAACGTATCGACCAGCAGGGCAAACGCAGGCGAGAGCTGCCGGCGGCTCGGATAGTAGAGATGATAGCCCTGAACATCGGGACACCAGTCCGCCAGCACATCGATCAGCCGCCCTTCGGCAATGTGCGGTCTGGCGAGGTCTTCAGGCACATAGCCAACGCCGAGGCCGTCAATCGCTGCATTGAGAACGGATACGGCGCTGTTGAAGGCAAGCTGACCTTCGACCCGCACGCGCAGTTCACGGCCGTCTTTTTCGAATTCCCAGGCATAGAGCCCGCCGGCGCTGTTCAGACGTAGATTGATGCAATTGTGGTTGGTGAGGTCCTGCGGTGTCTCGGGCGGTGATCGCCGCTCGAAATAGGAGGGTGAGCCGACCACAGCAAAACGCCAGTCCGGCCCGATCCGCACCGCGATCATATCCTTGCTGACGGCCTCGCCAAGCCTGACCCCGGCATCGAACCTCTGCTCGATGATATCGGTAAAGCCGTAGTCAATCGCGAGCTCGACGTGAATATCGGGATAGTCGCGCAGGAAGGACGCAAGCCGCGGCCGGAAGATGGTATCGATCACATAGTCGTTGCAGGTGATACGCACCGTGCCGGCCGGCTTGTCTCGCAGTTCTCCGAGCGCTTCGATCTCTGCCTCGATCTGGTCGAAATGCGGTCCGATCGCCTTCAGCAGGCGCTCGCCCGCTTCTGTCGGCGCGACATTGCGCGTCGTGCGCGCCAGTAGCCTGACGCCCAACTGCGCTTCGAGCCCTTTGATGGTGTGACTGAGGGCCGAGGCCGATACGCCGAGTTGCGCGCCTGCCCGCGTGAAGCTGCGTTCCCGTGCAACCGCCAGGAAGGCGATCATGTCGTTGATGCGTTCTCGTGCCATTTGTGAATTCCACTCAAAACCACATGAACATTATACCATCTAATTCGATGATCCCACCTGGACTACATTGCATTTCGAAATCGCCCGGCAGAACGCCGCGACACAGAAATGGAGACATCCGATGGACATCATTCGCGCAGGCTCGCGGCCTTCGGCGAAAGGCCCGACCGACTGGTTCACAGGCACAGTTCGCGTCGACCCGCTCCTCAATCCGTTTGCACCCGAGCGCGTTCAGGGCGCGCAGGTCACCTTCGAGCCGGGCGCCCGCACCGCCTGGCATACGCATCCGCTCGGCCAGACCCTCATCGTCACATCCGGCTTCGGCCGTGTGCAGCGTTGGGGTGGTCCGGTCGAGGAGATCCGGCCCGGAGACGTGATCTGGCTTCCGGCGGGCGAGAAGCACTGGCACGGCGCTTCACCCGAAACCGCGATGACTCACATCGCCGTCAACGAGGTGCAGGACGGCAAGGCCGTGGACTGGCTCGAGAAGGTTTCAGACACGCAATACCTCGGCTGAGATATCGATCGACCTAAACCCGAAAGGAGGTTGTCCATGTCGTGGCAGCAACAGGAATTGCGAGTGATCGCCAACAGCGACGACCTTTATGTTGCGCCATTCCGCGAGGACGGCCAGACCTATGGCACGCCGACCTGGATCTGGTCGGTGGTCGTCGACAGCGAGCTCTATGTCCGTGGATACAACGGGCAGAAGTCGCGCTGGTATCAGGCCGCAATCCGCCAGAAGGCGGGCCGCATCACTTCGGCCGGAATGACGAAGGAGGTTCGCTTCGAGCCGGCCACCGGCGCGATCGACGAACGCATCGATGAGGCTTACCGCCAAAAATACGCCAAGAGCCCATATCTCGCGCCGATGATCGGTGAGCGCGCCCGCTCCGCCACCATCAGGATCACACCGAAGGATTGAGGATATCGACATGCAGAAGCGTAAACTTGGCCAGGGGCTCGAAGTCTCGGCTCTTTCCCTCGGCGCCATGGGCTATGGCAAGGCCCGCGCCATTCCGGACCGGCCGGAAATGATCGACTTGCTGCGCCAGGCTGTCGATCTCGGCATGGACTTCTTCGATACCGCTGAAGTCTATGGCCCCTGGACTAACGAAGAGATGCTCGGCGAAGCCTTTGCCGGAATGCGCGACAAGGTCAAGATCGCCACAAAATTCGGCTGGGACATCGACCAGACGACCGGCGAGCATCGTGGTGGGGTCAACAGCCGGCCGGCCCAGATCCGCAGCGCGGTCGAGGGCAGCCTCAAGCGTCTGCGCACCGACTATATCGATCTCCTCTACCAGCATCGGGTCGATCCCGATGTGCCGATGGAGGATGTCGCGGGTGTCGTGAAGGGTCTGATCGCCGAGGGCAAGGTGCGGTATTTCGGGCTGTCGGAAGCCGGCGCACAATCGATCCGCCGCGCCCATTCGGTCCAGCCGGTCGCCGCGTTGCAGAGCGAGTACTCACTATGGACCCGCGAACCAGAAGCCGAGATCATACCGACACTCGAAGAACTTGGCATTGGCCTGGTTCCGTTCAGCCCGCTCGGCAAGGGTTTTCTGACCGGCAAGAT
This sequence comes from Rhizobium sp. NPDC092011, assembly GCF_044756305.1. Taxonomy (NCBI): domain Bacteria; kingdom Pseudomonadati; phylum Pseudomonadota; class Alphaproteobacteria; order Hyphomicrobiales; family Rhizobiaceae; genus Rhizobium; species Rhizobium sp. NPDC092011. The sequence continues at coordinate 227,668 of NZ_JBIVSO010000007.1, read as the reverse complement.
CGATGCACGCACCACCTTCTCGGAGAATGACTTTCGCGGCCAGATTCCGCGCTTCACGTCCGAAGCCCGCGCGGCCAACCAGGCGCTGGTCGACCTGATCCGTGCCATCGGCGAGCGGCATGCCGCAACGCCAGCCCAGGTCGCGCTCGCCTGGCTGCTGGCAAAGAAGCCGTGGATCGTGCCGTTATTCGGAACACGAAAGCTTGCGCGCCTTGAAGAAAATCTCGGCGCCCTGTCCCTCACTCTGGCGGACGATGACCTCAGGCAGATCGAAACCGGGGCAGCGGCGATCAGAATCGAAGGCGCACGATATCCCGACGCGATCCTGCAACGCTCCGGACTGTGACGGGCAGGGAGCCTGAGGAAAAACATATGTCCATGACGATGCCCCGACGGTCGACCTCTCCGGCCGACAGGTCGCTGCCGTACTTGATGGCCTCGGTCTTCACGGTTTTCCTGGTGACCGGCGCCGCGCTGCCGGCGCTGCCACTTTACATCCATGACCATCTCGGTTTCGGCCCTTTCATGATCGGCCTTGTCTCCGGCGCGCAGTTCGCCGCGTCCCTGATGTCCCGCTTCTGGTCGGGCACGGTCGCGGACCGGCGCGGCCCGAAGCAGGCGGTCACGGCGGGGCTGGTCATGGCGGCGCTCGCCGGGCTGTTCTATCTGCTGTCCCTGTTCTTCCCCGGCAACCCGGTCCTCTCGGTCACGATCCTGCTGGTGGGCCGCGTGTTCCTTGGCGGAGCGGAAAGCTTCATCATGACCGGCGCGCAGAGCTGGTGCCTGGCGCTTGCCGGTCCCGGCAACGCCGGAAAGATGATCGCCTGGATCGGCACGGCGATGTTCGTGGCCCTGGCCGCAGGCGCCCCGCTTGGAAGTTTCCTCCATGCCAACTGGGGTTTTGCCGCGATCGGATTGGCTACCGTCGCCGGTGCGGTGGCAACGGTTGCGCTGGTCGCCACCATTGCCGCCGTGAAACCTTCGCCAAAAAGCGAAAAAGCCGTTGCGCGCGTTCTGAGGGCGGTCTGGCTTCCCGGTATGGGCATGGCCTTTGCCGGCCTTGGTTATGGCACCATGACCGCCTTCGCGGTGCTGCTCTTCGTCCAGCGTGGCTGGCAACCCGCATGGCTGTCCTTCACGGCTTTTGCCGTGGCGCTCATGGTTGCGCGCTTCTTCTTCGGACCGCTGCCCGATCGCCTCGGCGGCGCCAGAACCGCGATGATCTTCGTCGTCATCCATAGCCTCGGCATGGGGCTGATCTGGCTGTCGCCCTTCGCCTGGCTCGCTTTCGTCGGCGCGTCGATAGCCGGCTTCGGTTACGCCCTTGTCTATCCAGGCTTCGGCATGGAGGCGATCGCCCGGGCGCCGTCGGAGTCCCGGGGACTGGCCATGGGCATCTACAGCGCCTTCATCGATCTGTCGCTCGGCATCCTCGCGCCGCTGCTCGGCCTCGTCGCCAATCTGGCGGGGCTCGGATCGATCTTCCTCATCAACGCGCTGCTTGCGCTCTGCGCCGTGCCGATCGCGTTGCGGCTGCGTTCTCACCATCAACCGGAACAGGGAAGGATCCCATCATGACCGAGAACATCAACCACAAGGTCGTCGTTATCACCGGCGCCAGCAGCGGGCTGGGCGAAGCTGCCGCCCGCCGCCTTGCCAACGACGGCGCGAAGCTGGTTCTCGGCGCGCGTCGCATCGATCGTCTCGAAACATTGGCGAGGGAGCTTTCTCTCGGCGACCGTGCCGTGCTGAAGACCGACGTCGTCGATCGTGACCAGGTCAAGCAGCTGGTAGACCGCGCCTTCGCGCTTCACGGCCGTATCGACGTGCTCATCAACAATGCTGGCCTAATGCCGCAATCGCTCCTCGAAAACCTGAAGGTCGACGAGTGGGATCGGATGATCGACGTGAACATCAAGGGCGTACTCTACGGCATCGCCGCCGCGCTGCCCTATATGAAGGCGCAGAAGAGCGGACACATCATCAATGTGTCCTCGGTCGCGGGCCACAAGGTCGGCCCCGGAGGCGCAATCTATTCCGCCACCAAACACGCCGTGCGGGTGATCTCAGAAGGGCTGCGCCAGGAGGTGAAGCCCTACAACATCCGCACGACCATCATTTCGCCGGGCGCGGTGGCAACCGAACTCCCCGACACGATCACCGATGCCGAGGTCGCTGGCCGCGTGCGAGAGCTCTACGACCAGGTCGCGATTTCCCCCGACTCCTTCGCCCGCTGCGTGGCCTTTGCCATCGGCCAGCCCGATGAGGTCGACATCAACGAGATCCTCTACCGGCCGACCGCGCAAACCTATTGAAACGGGACGGCGGGGCCGCGCAGACCATGAAGGAACCGATCATGCCTATCAATGAACCCACACTTGTCTCCGACGATGTCCTCTCGGTAGCGCCGGCGCTGCGAGACTATATGCAGGACGACGTTCTCGATGGTCTTTGGAAGCGGCCGCAGCTGTCGCCGCGCGACCGCAGCATCGTGACATTGTCGGTGCTGATAACCCGCAACCAGATGCTCGACCTGCCCTTCTATCTCCGCCTGGCGCTCGACAGCGGGGTGAAGCCGGCGGAGATCTCGGAAATCGTCACGCATCTCGCCTTCTATGCCGGGCTTGGCAATGCGAGCGCCACGATCGCCATCGCCAAAGTCGTCTTCAGCGAGCGCGGCATCGGCAAGAGCGATTTGCCGCCTGTCAATCCGGCGCTCCTTCCGCTTAATGAAGCCGCCGAGAAGATGCGTGCGGCGAATGTGGAAAAGAACACCGGACCGATCTCGCCTGGCCTCGTGCAGTTCACGGCGGACGTCCTGTTCCTGAAACTTTGGCTGCGCCCCGACCTCACACCCCGCGACAGGAGCCTGGTGACGGTCAGCAGCCTGATGGCTGCAGGACACACGGCCCAGATCACTTTCCACCTCAACAAGGCGATGGACAACGGCCTGACGCAGGAACAGGCCGGTGAAGTCATCGCGCAGGTGGCCTTCTATGCCGGCTGGCCGAACGCCTTCTCCGCCGTCCCCGTCGTCGGTGACGTGTTCAAAAGCCGTGGCCAGTAGTCGGCTGCCCCCCGAATGGCGATGCGCTGAATGGAGACGATGATCCCGATCGGAAGGGTCGGCCGCCCCGGAGGCGACGCAGGGCCATTGGAAAACAATGGCCTTTGCCGGAGCATTGAGCCCTGCGGGAGTGACCGCTCTGTTTGCCTAAGATGGCGCCATGAGCGGTAACATCTTCCTTGCCTACATCGGGCAGGCGCTGGAGCGGTACCGTCGATATATCGAATGGGGTACTTTTCAAATGAGTAGATTTTCGGAAGGAAAAACACTGAACTTCCGAATATCCCGATGATCAATGCCAACTCCCCAGGCATGGGACACATCGTTCCGCTCAACCGCGACCCAGAATTTGAAGCGCCGAGGAGCTGCGCTGCTGCCCTGGCGCCTCGGCCTTTAGAGTGACTGTACCCTCCGTGTCTACTAAGTCGGCCGGAGGCTATTTGTCGGGAGTACAGACACGAAGACGGTGCCCGTCCGGATCGAGAGCGACAAAGGTGCGCCCGAAATTCGCGACGCTCGGTTCTTGCTCGATCGAAATGCCGGCGTTGCGCCATGTTTCATAAAGGCGGTCCACCGCCGCATCATCCGCTACGATGAACGCCAGTTCCGAGCGATGGCCCGTTCCCGAGGACACGAAGGCCGTGGCGTTGACAGACCAGAGGCCGAGGTTGAGGCCATTGGCGAATTCGAAGGCCGCGTAAGTTGGGAATGATGCCAAAGGCGCTTTCCCGAGCAGCTTTTCATAGAATTGGCTGCTGCGTGTGGGATCTTCAACATACAAGAGCATGAGATTTGGGGTTGTCATCAGGATCGTCCTGTTTCGGTTGCAAGACGACCATACGCAATGTGACTACCAGGATTTGACAGTGTCGGTGCCTTTCCATCCGGAAATCTTTGCGGCTTTCTCGAAAGGACAGAAATCTGTCAGTCCACAGAAGCGTTGGACGTGACGAGTGATCCGAAGGACGGACGCTTTGTCCCATCCGCCCCCATGCCGGCGGGGTCAGAACACTATCGCACGGTGGAGCGAGGCGGACGGCTCGGAGCAGACTGTGATCGGCACAGGATATACTGTCATATTTTGGCAGGGTGATGACTTACTGAGATCTTGTGAACAGGGAGGCCCGATGCGTGTCGCTTGCCGACCTTGAAAGGAAATATGATGAATCGTCAACTCTTGCTCTTAGGAGGATCGCGCGCATGGGTGTCGGTATGATCCTTCAAGCCGTGCATAGGGATTTCGACCGTTTTCGGCGGGATGCTTGGACCCGAGATGACAGCCATAGTTTGGCGGCGTGACGCATGGTCCGATCCGAACGGTTACTGGCTCTTCTGCAGGAGTTGCGGCGATACAATCGGCCGGTGAGTGGGGCACGGCTGGCCGAGGAACTCGGAATCAGCATTCGTACGCTTTATCGAGATATCAAGACGCTTCAAGCGCAAGGCGCGGACATAGAGGGCGAGCCGAGCATGGGCTATATTCTCAAACCGGGCTTTATGCTGCCGCCGCTGATGTTTTCTCAAGCGGAGCTGGAAGCCCTGGTGCTTGGCTTTCGTTGGGTCGCCAAGCTTGCCGACGAGCCTGTCACCAGAGCTGCATCGGATGCGCTCGCGAAAATCTCGGCTGTGTTGCCGAAAGCCTTGAGGGAAGGGCTTGAAGATACGGCCCTTCTTGTCGGGCCAAGGCTGATCCGTGACGTCGAGACCTCAGATCTCGGCCTCGTTCGAACCGCAATACGCCATCAGCAAAAGCTCAAAATAGTTTATGTTGATGGGGCAGGAAATCAATCCGAAAGGACTGTTTGGCCCTTCGCGCTTGGTTATTTCCAAAGCGGGCGGATCTTGGTCGGTTGGTGCGAGAAGAGGGCGAGCTTTCGGCATTTTCGAGCAGACCGGATTAGGAGTTTGATTAATCTGGAAGAACGTTACCCGAGGCGTCGTTCGGAATTGCTTCGAGAGTGGCGAAAGACGCAAACGGACCGACCCTATATGCCCGATACGCAGTAGAATAGGCTTATTGAATGCGTTTCTATGCCTCACCTGCAGCCGAAGGAAGCAGTCAGCTTCCACCATCGCAGGTCGTGTGTGTTTGAGCATCCAGGCCCTGGTTTGATGGACGCTCTGTTTGCCGGTCAGCTATGATCAGGATCGATCCAACGCAATGCGTGCAGCAACTCGACGAGCGAAACACGGAGCTCGGGCTGACCACAAATTTGGCGGGTACCATGGTACCCGCCATTTTACTCGCAAATTGGTGCGGCTTAGTTAGCGGCCGGCGCCGCTTGGGTGGTCATGCATTCGGACAGACCCATGAAGGCCTTCTCGCCGCCCTCGAGGCTGAAATCGACAGTGGTGCTGTTGGCGGTCAGGCTCAGCGACTTGCCGCTGGTCAGCGCCGTAACGGCCTCGGTCGTGTTCGGGACGTCGATCGTCGCCGTCGCTGCCGTGTCAGCAGTCGAGGAGAAATTCGTGGCGGAGCCGCCATCGATCGACCAGGAACCGGTCACCTGATCACCCTTGGCGAAAGTGAACTTCGAAGAATTGGCAAACAGGACGACCTTGTCGCCAACGGCGAGAAGGCCGACGCCTGTCGCGCTGTTCTGAGCGAGGCAACCGGTGAAGCTGTCGCCATCTTTCAGCGGCGTGATGGAGAAATCGGCGGCATCGACGGACGCAGTGGTCAGAAGCATGGCGGCGAGGGTCATGGTTGTCAGGTGAAGTCTGTTCACGGCATTTCCTTCATGAGCGCTTAAAGGGATTGAGTGCTTGGTTACAAGACCTCCCATCCCGGTTTGGATGGGGTCGAGAATCTGCGTTCGGCGAAACGAAAGCCTCGCCAAAACCTTCAGGAGTTGTCGCCCGGATTGTCGTTTCCACTTGCAACCCCGGCAAAATGATTTCACTCCGCTCCTTAAACAGAAAGTACGGATATTTTCGCGGTTCATTTCTGGGCTGACCTGTTATTTTTGATGGTCGAACGCGTCTCCAGGGAACGACGAGCCGGAGCCTCCATGGCCTGTAAACAGGCGCGGAGCACCAGCCCTTTTAAAAGGGCCCGACAACGATTTGAAATCAACAGCAAACGGATGTCATCTGTAGGCCCATCACCGGCGCCGATTGTGACCCTGTTAGCTCCTAAAGCCAAACTTTTTCAATAGCTTCAGCGCCTCTCGGCATAGTGCATCTTCGAGATGGACTCGCAAGCAATCCGCCGGCTGCCCACATCTCGCAACGTCGCGATGTGGGCTGGACAACCCATCGGACCCGGAAAAACTCCTCCGTGGCCTAAGATTCGGGCGTAATGCCCGCGTTGTCTTCCGCATCACCGATCCGATCCCACCTGAAAACACCAAGGGCATGGTTCCATTAACAGCGTCAGAGCCAGGCGACGCTTGTCTCAGACCTGCCGCTACAGGCTCCCACTGATTGGCCTCCAGCGGACGGCCCGCCACTTCACCGGCCGTGGTCGAGCGGATCGAAGCCAATCATCAGGTCATTGACATGCTTGATGAGGTCCTCACCGCGCCTGGCCGGAAACCGCATGCAGGGATTTCTCCCCAGCCTATGCTCCCCAGCATCCCTTGGAAAACTCGAATATTGGGCATTCTTGCAGGCGCAGATATGATACAGCAACAAAATCTGATTGCTGACACCGAGGAAGTGGATGCCCTCCAAATTTCGAGGAATGAAGATCCTTGGCTCCGGGCATGCCTTGCCAAAGGCGAGATTGCTGTCGACAGACATCGATACCCGCCTTGGGCGCCCGCAAGGCTGGACCGAGCGGCATACCGGTATCGCGTCACGTTATGTTTGCGAGACCGAAGACCAGATAGATCTCGCCGAGCTGGCAGCCTGCCGGGCGCTCGCCGCTGCCGGATATGTTGCAACCGATGTCGACCTGCTGATCTTCGCGGCGGCCGTTCCATACCAATCCATTCCCGCAACCGCACCACTTCTGCAGCGGCGGCTTGGCATTCCCGATGGTCGATGTGCCGCCTTCGACGTCAACTCGACCTGCCTCAGCTTTCTGACCGCAAGCGACATCGCCGCCTCATTCCTCGCCGGCGGCAGCTACAGCTGCTGTCTGGTCGTCTCCTCGGAAATTGCCTCCCGTGGGCTACCATGGGAGACGGATCCTCTGGTTGCCTCCCTATTTGGCGATGGCGCCGCAGCCGCGCTGCTCACCCCGGGAGACGGAACGGCGGGCGTTGTTGCTGCCCGCATGGAAACCTATCCTTCCGGCTACGAAGATTGCGCACTGGGTGCCGGCGGCACGCGCTATGATTTTCATAGGGATCCTGCGATGTTTGCCCGCCACGCGGTCTTCGAAATGGACGGGCGCGCGCTCTTCCGCCATACGGTTTCCTTTTTCGGGCAGTTCCTTGAAAGGCTACTCGATACGGCCGGGTGGCGGCGCGAAGATGTCGATCTCGTCGTCCCGCATCAGGCAAGTCCGATTGCTCTGTCGCATCTGGCTCAGCGGTGTGGGTTCGGTTCGCAGAGCATCGTCAACATCATGCATGATCATGGCAATCAGATTGCTGCGTCCATTCCAACCGCCCTTCACTTCGCCCGCTCGTCGGGGCAGCTGGCGGATGGCATGAGAATGCTCATGTTGGGCACATCGGCCGGATTGTCATTCGGCGGCCTTGCCATGATCGTCTGATTTTCATGCGGGTGATCGTCAGCGGCGCAACGGGATTTCTGGGAAGCAGGCTCTGCGCCTATCTGCAGGGGAATGGCCATGAGGTGATCGGTCTTGGCCGGGATGCCGACAAGGGCGGCTATCTGGAGACTTGCGGAACGCGATTTGTCAGCGTCGATATCAGCGTACCGCCAGCTCAGTCCATGTTGAAGAGGCTCGGCCGCGCCGATGTCTTCGTACATGCTGCCGGGCTTTCTTCTGCCTGGGGATCGAGGGCCGCCTTCCTGCAGGCGAACGTTGTGGGCACCAGACATGCGCTGACGATGGCCAGAGCGGCAGGGGCGGAGCGCTTCGTCTTCATTTCTTCACCCAGCGTGACCTTCCGTTTTCTAGATCAGAAGGATTTGCGCGAAGACGTCCCGCTTCCAAAACCCATCAACGCCTATGCGCAAAGCAAGCAGATCGCCGAACGCGACGTGCTCGCCGCCTCCGATCTTGCGCCGATCATCTTGCGACCCCGGGCCATTTACGGTTACGGTGACGTGGCGTTGTTGCCGCGGCTCATCAGAGCAGCCCGGAACGGCCCGCTTCCTCTCCTGCGCGGCGGTCGGGCCGCGACCAATCTCACCTATGTCGATGATGTCGTGCGAGGGATCGTCTGCGCGATGGACGCGCCCAGAAACATAGCGGGTCGCACCTACAATATTGCCGGCGATGAAGCGCTGCCGTTGCGCCTCATTATCGAAAGTGCGGCAAAGAAAGCCGGCATTGAGGTGCGATGGCGTTCCATTCCCTGGTCTTTGGCCTTGAGCGCCGCCCGCCTGGCCGAACTGGTGGCGCGGCTGCGGCCCGACGCGCGCGAGCCGGTCATGACAGCCTATGCACTCGGCACTCTCGCCTTCACTCAGACGCTGGACATCTCCGCCGCAAGGCAGGAAATCGGCTTTGCGCCACAAGTCCGCTTCGAGGAGGGCCTGCATCGAACTTTCCCTGGAGACTTCACGCCGTGAGCGATCCCCTGTTCTTCAGCAGCGCTGTCGTGCGGGCGCCCGAGCGCCTCGTTCTGCGAGGCGGCCGATGGTCATTCGTCGACATACCGGTGCGCTATGGCCTATGGCAGCACCGGCAGTTCGGACCGGTCCTGATCGACACGGGATACACGAGCCGTATCACCGAGGGCAGAGAGCGCTCACTCAGCTTGAAACTCTACAGCGCCATCCTTGGACCGCGCCTGATCGAGGCAACATCGCCCGTCGCAAACTTAAGGCGCTACGGATTAGCGCCGACGGATGTCAGCCATATTATCGTCACCCATTTCCACGCCGATCACATTGCCGCTCTGGCCGACTTTCCGAAAGCGCGGTTTCTGGCAAGTGGCGCAGCCTATGAGGCGCTCGCCGGCATGACCTTGCGTCAAAAATTGCACAACGGCTTTTTTTCGGAGCTGCTACCGGCTGATTTCCGCGAGCGGCTCATCTCGATCGACGCCCGGCCATCCGTCACACTCCCCTATGATCTGGGCAGCGGCTACGATCTCTTTGCGGATGGCTCGTGCCTTGCCGTGCCGCTGCCCGGCCATGCGCTCGGCCATTTCGGGCTGCTTTGGCCGAACGCGTCACGACCGCTGCTTTATGCAACAGATACACAATGGGTGCTGCAGGCAATCATTGAAGACCGCGCACCATCGGGACCAGCGGGATTGATCTACAGCGATCGAAATGCTGCAGCGGCTTCCCTGAAGAAGGTCAGGCAATTCGCCAGGCACGGCGGCAGGGTTGTGCTTTGTCACGACCCATACGATCACACTGCTTGCGCTGAGTCCGCACAATGAGGCGTGTCCTTCGGCATGCGCCCATCTTCCGATTGATCTGCGCATTTGCACGTACGCGCTTGCTTGCACGGCGCCTGAAAACACGGCTGGACGTCGAGGCATGGCAGCAGCGACGGATCTCTCGCTGGCTGCGCGGCGCGGTGGGCTCAACGGATTTCTATCGTCGTCACAATGCCGCCAAGCTCAGTAGCCTGCCCATCGTCGACAAGGCGCTGGTGATGGCTGCTTTCGAGCAGTTTAACACCGCAGGATTATCCAGCGCCGAAGCGTGGCAAATGTTTGAAAGCGGCCGGCAACGCAAGGGATATGTCGTTGGTGCCAGTACCGGCACCAGCGGCAATCGTGGACTATTCGTTATCACCGACGCCGAGCGATACGAATGGCTGGGCGTGATGCTCGGCAAGCTATTGCCCGCCTTCCCATTTCAGAAGGCGCGGATCGCGCTGATCTTGCCGCTGCATACGACATTATATGATTCCGCCAATCGCACGAGACGCCTTCATCTCGAATTCTTCGATCTGCATCGCGGTGTCGCCGCAATCGCACCGGAGATCGTCGACTTTGCGCCCGATACGATCATTGCGCCACCGAAGGTCCTTCGCTGGTTGGCCGAACATGATCACTCGCTTGCGCCAAAACGGCTGTTCAGCGCGGCCGAAGTTCTTGACCCCGTCGATCGCGACATCATCGAGAAGCGCTACAAGATGCGGCTCGGCGAGATCTACATGGCAACCGAGGGTCTGCTGGCCACCAGTTGTGCCCATGGGACCTTGCATCTGGCCGAGGATGTCGTGCATTTCGAGCTGCAGCCTGTGCAGGATACCGACCTAGTGTCTCCGGTTATTTCCGACTTTACCCGCCAGACGCAGATCATCGCGCGGTATCGGATGAACGACCTGTTGCGCATGAAGACTGATCGCTGTCCCTGCGGCTCGCCGCTTCGGGCCGTCGCGGAGGTGATTGGCCGCAGCGACGATGTTTTCGAGCTTCCGCGGGCGTCGGGGACCGGGATCGTCCCGATCACGCCGGATGTGCTGCGCAACGCAATTCTCGATTCAGATCGAAGCATCACTGATTTTCGCCTGATCCAAATCGATCATAACGATCTGAGCTTGCTGCTGCCCGATACGATTTCTTCGTCTGCTGCAGACGCTGCCGAAACGGCGCTGAGACAGCTGCTCCAGAGCATCGACACCCACCCCCGCATCTCGCTTTCGCGACAAGCCCTATCACTGCCGACCACCAAGCTTCGCCGGGTTGAACGGCGCTGGTATCGAGCCGGGAGCAGCACATGAAGACCGTTCTGATTACCGGTGCGCGCGCGCCCGTTGCCCTGCATTGGGCCCGACTGCTGCATATGGCGGGCCATCGCGTCATCCTTGCCGATAGCCACCGCTTTGCAATGGCGCGGGCAACACGGTTCAAGGCCGCCTATGTTCAATTGCCGCAACCTCGCGGCGCCCTCCTTCCCTATGCCCGGGCAGTCGAGAGCGTGGTTCGCGGGTTTGGTTGCGACCTTGTCCTGCCCACCTGCGAGGAGATCTTCTTTCTAGCCGCAGCGCGCGACCACATCGGAGCGAAAGTCCCGCTTGTCGCGCCCCCCTTTGCACTTCTCGCGCAGGTGCACGACAAATTCCGCTTCGCCATGATGGCCAGAAGCTTCGGCGCCGATCCACCGGCCACGACCCTCCTTTCCAGCGTGAACGACCTTGAGGCCTGCCGTGCAACAAGCGAAAACCTTGTCTTCAAACCCGTCTGGTCGCGATTTGCCGAGCGGGTCCTGATCAAGCCCAGCCCCTCGGATCTCGATCGAATTCGGCCCTCCCCGACCGACCCGTGGGTGGCACAAGCATTCCTGCCCGGCGAGGAATTATGTTGCTGGGCGTTGGCCCGGGACGGCAATGTTCAAGCTTTGCAGGCTTACCGGCCACTCTACCGAGCAGGCAAAGGCGCAAGCCTTGCATTTGAACCCGTCGACCATGACAAGATCCGCCAATTCGTGGCCGGCTTCGTTGCCGCCAAGGCGTGGACCGGACAGATTTCCTTCGATTTTCGTCACGACGCGCAAGGCCGGCTATCGGTTATCGAATGCAATCCGCGCGCGACGAGCGGGTTGCATTATTTCGGTGGCGCGGATGGTCTGGCCACTGCCCTTATTTCCGGCGGCACGGCAAAAGCCTCGCTCGCCGGGCCGATGACCCTGCCACTTGCCATGCTTTGCTACGGCATGCCAACGGCAATCCGCAAGCGCGCGCTTAGACAATGGTTCAACGATTTTCGCACCATGGGCGATATCGCCGCTTGGCCCGGCGACCGCCCCATGCTGCCAGCACAATTACGGGCCCTCGCCGAAATATTCTGCATCGCGGCCGTAAAGCGCATCGGACTGAAAGCCGCTGCGACAGCGGACATCGAGTGGAACGGAGAACCGCTCGGCGGGTAGACTGGACGCGTTAGAGTTCCATGACCAGCACGACCGGCTTTTCGGCCACTTCGGGTTTCTGACCGGCGAGAATGGCATCGATATGCGGACGCATGATATCGAGCGGCCCAAGCATCTGCCGGCGGCCACCAAAAAGCCTGCGGTTTTTCTCAGCCGCATTCAGAATATGTTGGTCCTGGCGCAGGGCAATACGGAAGAATGGTTTGAACAACAGCGCTTTCAAATAGCCGAGATTTCGTTGGCGCGGACCCGAAAGGATACCGAAGCCATGCACCGTATCTTCGGTCTCCTGACGCAAATGGAAGGTAGTCGCCAGATTGATCGACTTTGCGCCCCAGAATTCCAGTTCCGCGATGCCGGGATAGCGAAACCGCCCGATTCTGATCGAGCGCTCACCTTCGAGAAGCCGGCTAACAAGTCCCTCCTGTTTTGATTCGCCGACATAGCGCGCCTCCACCCAGCCATCACCGCCGGTCACGGTCACCGTTACCTTATAGCGTTTGGCACTCAGGCCCCGCAGAATTCCCTTATGCGTGAAATGCGTGTGTGTTGCGTCGAGAATGTTTTCCGCAACCTCGGCCAGCGACGACGTCACCCGACTTTCGACCGTCATTGAAACCGTATCGCCGGCGGCAAGCGCAGTTGTGTAGGGATCCGAGTTGACGGCTTGCGCCGAAAAGAAGACCAGTCCGTCCTTCTCGCAAACGGCGTAAGACGGCACGAGCGTCCGAGGTATTGGTCCGGTCAGGCCTGGCATTGCCTTGCACAGACCCGCTCCATCGAATTGCCAGCCATGATAGGGGCATTCGATCGCACCATTTACGATACGACCGCCAGACAGTGGTGCGGAACGATGCGGGCAGATGTCGGCAAGACAATGAAGCCTGCCATCCGCACGAAACAATACGAACGCCCTTCCTGCGACCAAGACCCGCAAGGGTCTCGCCCGGATGGCCTTCGACCTGGCAATTGCGACCCAGCCCTCGATTTTGCGATCGCTCAAAGCCTGTAGTTCCTCATGATGGGAATGCCTATTTTCTGCAATATCATCCGCACGACGGCGGCAGCTGCGCGGTTCATCCATGGCAGATGCCGGTTGTACACTGCACTATATTCGATCGCGGCGACACCGCCACGGTTTCTCTTGAAGGCTGCGGCCCCAGCGCTCATGTTGAACAGAAGCCGACGGTCCCTTGCGCGCTTAAGCCCGATCGCCATCAGACGACGATAAAGTCCCGCCTGTGGATTGATCGTCGTGTCATAGCCGACCACCGGCGCCGACATGACGTCATCCCGGTCGAAAAATCCGACAATGCCATCCAGTTGTCCCTCGCGATTGCGAAGGCCGTAAAAGTGCAGAATGCCAGCCTCGTGCATATGTTGCAGCCACAGGGCCGAGTACTGCGGATTCAAGTGCGTGTACTTCAGAAGATAAAGTTTGGCGTAGAGGGTCTCGATGCGCTGGAAATCCGTGACTCTGATCTCGCGGGGTCCAACGAGGCTGAAATCGGACTGCGCCAAGAGCGACAGATCACGCTTTTCGTCCCGATGGATCTTCACCGGTTCTTGCCGGCAGTCGAACAGGTAGACTTGCCGGGCGGGATAGAGCCCGTAGTCGCAATCGCGAAAAGTGGCAATCATCTGGCGATCGCTTACGTCATTCAGCGATCGCCAGATGATTGCCTTGTCGGGGTGAACTGCAAGCAGACGCCGCGTCACCTCGCGTATCTCGGCAATGCCGGTTGCGCAGCCAATATTGGTCGCCATTAGCCAATTATTGGGCTGGACCTGATGGTCGAACCCTGTCGCTCGCATCAGGGGTGCCGCAAGCCGCAGCAAACCGTCCATTATCTGCTTTGTCGCCGGACTTTCAGCCAGATTGCGCAGCTCCTCGCGGGCATAATCAATATAGGCCACGCTCGGGCAGCAAAGATAGCAAGTTGGCGACAGGCGCCGATCGTTGATCGTCACCGGCAAAAGCGCAGGGCCGACCTGGAGTGTTGTCACGATCGTATCAAGGTTGCCAATCAACGCCGCCGCGGGATGGGCCGCGAATGCTCGCTCCATCTCTTCAGTCTGGATAATTGTCGCGCCCGTTAAAATCGCCGCCTCACCAAACTCCATGAACACAGACGGGCAAGACATTATAGTGCTGCCTTGTGTTTCCGGCGCGCCTCATCGACCTCTTTGCGTAGATCGTACCTCTCACCCATATAGAACATTGCCTGGCGGAGGAAAACTAGCCTTGAGCCGTGGCGCCAGCGATTTGGGAATCTACTTTGTCAAAGTGATCTAAGCATCAAGGTCGAGCTGTACGGCACTCACCCCAAGCTTAGCCTTCGGTTTCCTGGGCGAGCGGGCCTTCGTGGGTTTAGCGGCGAGCTCTGGAAGCCCAGCAAGCAACATCCCGTTTTCTACAGAACTCTCGGTCGGATCTGTCGGCTTTGCGGACATGCCGATTGGAACGTCTAATGTCCCCTTCAATGGGGCGGCAATATGGGCCGTAGTTTTATTGCTCTGAGCGACGCTTGTGGGAACTGGCTGCGGTGCAAATCGAATCATGGCTGGTGGCTCCTTATTGTTCCCTTTATGTTCCTATTGCAAGGGAAGTCAACGAGAGGCGGCAAGGAAGACAAGCGCAAATGTCCAATGCCTTCATGGTGAGCCCCCTCCGGCGCTGAGCGGTGGTGTTTTGATATGACAAAGTGTGCAAGGCGCCGCGCGCACTTCGGACGGAGGTGTAAGATAATCGAGGGGCTGAAATCCCAAGGCGCTTAACTTCAAAACGGCGAATAGAAAAGCCCGTTAAATTGCGCGGAAGAACAGCAGAGCGGTTACAAGCGCTGCGACCAAGCGCACCGCGTTCGAGCAATGGAACCGGCCAATCTGCAGGCGCGTATCAGATGGGACCTCCGCCAGGGTCCAAGCATCCACCGCCTTGTAAATCGGCAGATTGAAGAACGCCGTCCATAAAAAGAAACCAACGAGGAATATGCAGCCAGCAATGTAGGCGTATTCGACCCGCGCGCCCGCCGGTTTCGTCACGAACGCCATGACGAGTGCAGCGATGACCGGAGTGATTGACATTGTCGATAGGATTCGATTGGTCGCAGCATATTTAAGGAAGTGCTTGAAACTGGCGGCGGCGGCGGCATCATTTTGCTCGCGCCAGATTTTGCTCATGACAGTTGCGAGCATCGTCATCAATCCGGCGAGCATGAGGGCGCTCGACAGCGCCAGAAAGTCGCATATTTCGTAGGCGTGTCGCATTCTTGTGTTTTCCCAATCGAGAGCCGGCACCTGCCTCCTTGGCCTCATCTGCGTCACCCTGCGAACTTGTCAAGCCGCGATCTCAAACATGCGGGACCCGCTTGCGGCTGGCAGCATACACCTTCGCCGGAAGGGCGTCGAACCCTCTGGATGACTTCGAACGGTTTCGGGATCTGCTTTCATTCTGCTTTCCGAGGCTTGCCCTCACGCAAGTTGGGTCCGCAGAGATATAGGTCCATCACCTTGAAAGGCTCTTCTCCCTCGGCATGCCAGCGCGGACATCACTCAGACAAATAGGGGTTCGGCCATTGCCGGAACAGGAAAGGGCTGCTGTGCCTTCAGGCGTGAAAGCAGCTGCACGAACATGTCCGTCCAGGCGGCGCTGCCCCCGCTAACGAGCGTTCTTCCGGCAATGTGTGATTCCAGCCCGATAGGTGAGGTTCGAAAGGGGGCTGAAGTCCCTTCTTCGTGGCTCTTAAGTGTCATGATGGCTTCGAGTATGGCAAGCTGCGTCCAATCGAGATCGTGCATCGTGCCTACCCTCCGGGGAATCATACCGACGATGCAGGCGATAAGCCCAGCGATTTCGACACGTCCCGCACCTAAAGCGCACATGATGAAGCCAACCTGCCACCGCCCGACTGATCGGCAGCGCCTGTCATAGACATGCGCAGATTGGCTTCACTTCCGTACACGCTGTCAGATCTTGACAGCTACCCGTTCGGCCGTGGCCTTCGCGGCCTCGAGCGCCGGGGCGCGGCGGGTCAATACGGCAGCGGCAAGCACGCGCCCCGCCTCTTCCGGTGAACCCGCCTTGAAGGGTGGTTGCGGGTCGTATTCCAGCAGCAACTGGATGAACTTGGCCGTGTCCTCGCCACGAAGCCGGGCTACAAGTGCCAGGCCAAAATCAATCCCCGCCGTGACGCCGCCGCCAGTGATCACGTTGCCATCCGCCACGACGCGCTCCTTGGTCGGTGTTGCACCGAACAACGGCAGGAGATCGCGCGTGTACCAGTGCGAGGTAGCGCGCTTACCTTTCAGCAGTCCGGCCGCGCCAAGCAGGAGTGACCCCGTGCACACGCTCGTCACGTAACGGGAACGGGTGCCGCGAGAACGCAGGAAGTCGACCACATCATCATCTTCCATCATCGTGGTCGTGCCGCTAAGACCGCCCGGCACAAACAGTACATCGGCCTCTGCCGGGCATTCGGCAAAGGTCGTTGTTGGCGCAACGGTGACACCGGCATCAGTCCTTACCGGATCCATTGTCTTCCAGACAAGGTGAACGTCGGCCATCATCATATTGAAACATGTCAATGGTCCAACCAGATCGAGCAGGATCATTCCGGGATGGATGAGTGCGATGACGGTGAGGCGCTTTTCCGCGTCGCCGGCGGCACCCGCCGATCGGGCGACCAGTCCAAGGGATGTCATCGCAACGAGCGAGTTGAAGTCTCTGCGGTTCATCCTACGCTCCATTTGAATGTGTCAACAGGACATCACGGATCTTGTCCAGCGCCTGTCCACGATCCATGCCGTATGGGATCAGGCCCTTCAGTCTCCCATCGGCACCGATCAGCAACAGGGAGACCGTATGGCTCATGTGATAGTCGTTGTTTTCGCTTGGAAGCTTTTCTGCATGGATGATCCAGCCATCAGCGACTTTCTTCATCTCTTCCGGCTTACCGGTGATGCCGGTGATACGGTTGCTGAAGGCATTGACGTATTCATGCATGACCTCTTGAGTATCGCGCTCCGGATCAATCGAGAAAAAATAGGCCCTAAGGGGCTTGCCCTGCTCTCCAAGGGTATTCATCCAGTCGGCAACCTCATAGAGCGTGGTCGGGCACGCCTCCGGGCAATGCGTGTATCCGAAGTAAACAAGTGCTGGATGTCCTTTGAAAATCGACTGATCGACCGGTCGCCCCTGATCGTCGATCAATGAGAAGTCCGCATCGAATGGAACGGCTCTCGGGGTTTCGATATAGATGGAAAACATCAGAGCTAGGAGCGCTCCAACGAACACCGTGGCAGCGGACGCAGCCACGATTGCAAGGGCTTTCGGCTTCATTGTGCGTGCCCCTGATGGTCGCCATGCGCCTTGCCACCGGCCTCGTTGGTCATGTCCATGTCAGGCATGCTCATGGCCCCATGATTCATGGTGCCATGGTCCATCTTGCCCGCCACACCACCGACATCATCCAGCGGTCCAGCAATCTTGCCGACGGCAAAATTGACGTCGACCTCTCCCGCCTTTTCGAAACTCACTACCGCTTTGATCGTCTCACCCTGCTTGAAGGGTTTCGCGATGTCCTGGAACATCAGGTGGTAGTTCGGCTCCAGCGTTACGGTTTGACCGGCGGGAATGACAAGGCCACCCTTCAGCTCGCGCATGGTCATGACGCCGTTATCCATGCTCATCTGGTGCAGTTGCACGGTCTTCGCACGCGCAGAGCTTGCGCCAACCAGCCGGTCGGGCTCGGTGCCCGTATTGGTGATCGTCAGATAGCCGTCGCCGACCTTGGCACCAGGAACCATGGCATGGGAGGCTGCATGATCGATCCGAATGCTGCCGGGGGCTTTGTTCTCAGCTCCCGCAGTTGCTGCAAACAGTAGGGCAACGAGAAAAGAAACCACTGCACTTCTGGTCTTGTCCTTCGCCGCAAGGAAGGAAGCCCCGCGCGAGGAGGCGGGATAGAGCGAGATGCGAGCTAGCGCCCGCACTGCCGAATAGGCAGTCGTATTGGTCGACATGATAATTGATCCGAATCCGCGGCCGACTGCGTGAAGGCAGCCAGGCCAAAATTGTAAACGCGCGCTGCGACGCCCGCCGCAACGCCGGCTCAGCTAAGGATCGGATCTGCGGGCGGTGCTCTGGGGCCGGTGTTGGGTGGATAAAGCTGGCGATGAATGGCTTCGGCACGGCGGGGTAGCTCCACCGTGAACGCAAAGCCGATTGGTGCGCCGACGACATCGGCAGGCACCGGAAGCACGACAGACGCGCTGATGCGGCACGCTTCGCAGCCAGTAAGATGGCCGACCTTGCCGTGCTCCTGTCCCGCACCGTCGATGACGGTGACGCAGAGCGTCGGGAGCGTGCCGTCGGGAAGAATATATTGTGCAAGTTCTGCCGGCGAAAGCTGTTTGGCTGGCAAAGCAGGAACCTGATGCGCGAACCCAACCAAAAGCAAGGAGAGCGCACATAGAGTACGCACTACCCACTGTTCGATCTGCTTTGTCAGCTGTTGCAATCAATTCCCCAGCCAAAGAGGCAATATTGATCCCATATCGACATTTGCCGTTGCTCTCAATGCGACAAACCGCGTCAGGCAAGGGGCGCCAGGCTCGCTATTCGACAAACTGTCCGTATGACTTTAGTCGCGGTTCGACGGTGATTGATCACCCCGCTGACACAGCACGAAGATTGCCGTTGGGGCAGTTCTCCAACTCCATAAGACGTTCGCCCCATTTGCCATTTCACAGCAAGTGTGAAAGCGTCCGTCGCCTTCAAGAGCCTATTGCTCATGAAGGGAGCAAACCCGCGGCCCATCGGATTTTCATGAGCAGCGCAGGTGCACTGCACGCCTTGCAAGACTATGCGAGCAGCAATATCAGCATCAGAAGGTCATGATCGCCGCCACGCGCGATCCGAGCGAAGAGGCTTCCAGATCGTAATATCGCGGTCTCTCTCGAGCAATTCGGGTAGTGCTTCATGCCAGGCCTGCCTGTAGGGCCGCTTTATTTGCGCGTTCAGCACGTCCTCGTGATCTTCCCATGTCTCGTAGAGCATGAACCGGCAATCGGACGCCGGATCGGCATGAAGGACGGCTTCATGGAACATGGGCTCGGATCGCATGGCGTCGAGCACGCCTTCAAGCAGCGAAAGGAAGCGGAACCGTTGCTGAGGGACGACATCGAACCTGATGACATAGGTGACGGACATGGGCAGCTCCTTGTCAAGCTCGCGTGAGCGGCTCGGTGAATTGATGGTCGGAGGCGATACGGCCGCTCTCATCCAGGCACAGGACGTCCGAGCCAATAGCCTTGATAGCATTCGAGGTCGGATCGACCATCACCCAATAGAACTTGACGACGCCGTGATGTCCAAGAGGCTCGCCCGACACTCGGAAGACAAATCCCTGGTCTCGAACGAACTTGTTATGCGACTCCTCAACCCGGGCTTCCAGCGCCTCATAGCCTTTGACTTCGCGGGTGGGGGTGAAATGCAGGCCGTCCTGTAGCCATAAGGTTTCGATACCGTTGCGGCGCTCCAGTTGATCCGGCTCATTCCAGACGGCGACATACCGGTTCGCCAGTTCATCAAGATCGGTCGACATATCGCTTTCCCTTCTGCGAAGTTGCGTTGCAAGCCGATAATGGGACACTGTCGAACATCAAGTCAGCTACCTGAAAGGTAGTTTTCTCGATGACATTTGGGCTCTATTCACTCTCTCGTTTTGGGGAGGTATGATTTCCTTCCCCGATCACGGAAAGGTCAGACAGAGATGCTGCAAACGACCGTGAGCTTCGGTAAGCACCTTAGCGAATGGCGCCACCGGCGAAGGCTCTCGCAACTCGATCTGGCATTGCGGGCAAACGTGTCTGCGCGCCACCTGGGTTTCGTGGAACTGGGTCGCGCCGCGCCAAGCCGTGGACTGCTGCTACGCCTGGCAGAGGAATTGGACATTCCTCTGCGCGAGAGAAATGTCTGGCTGGTCGCGGCAGGCTTCGCTCCTGTCTTTCACGAGACACCGCTTCATGATTCTTCGTTCCAGCCGTTGCTGTCCGCCATCGAGCGCACCATCGAGGCGCACAAGCCGTTTCCCGCATTTGCGATCGATCGGCAGTGGAATGTGGTGGCGTCGAATGCCGCCCTTCAGGAATTATACGAGGGGGTAAGTGCCAAGCTGCTGGAACCGCCCGTCAACGTTATGCGCCTATCGCTAAGTCCCGATGGTCTTGCACCACGAATCCTCAATCTCGACGCCTGGGCGGATCATCTTCTGACAAGATTGCGACGCGAGGTCGAACTGACGGCCGACCCGCGACTGTACGACCTGCTGAAAGAGGCCGAGACACTGCAAAGGCCATCAAGAAGGCTAGCCCATCCAGACCTCGCATCCGCGCTCGCGATCCCGCTTCGCATTCAGACCAGGCTTGGCCCTCTGTCATTCTTCAGCACGGTTACCGTCTTCGGCACACCTGTGGATGTGACGGTCTCGGAAATCGCGCTCGAAATGCTCTATCCCGCCGACCGCGAAACTGATGTGGCTGTCAGAGCTGCATCAGGATCTTGAATTTCATGGGAAGCCCACCTCGGTTTCGATTTCGCGATCGCCGCAGAAATTCGAGATACCCACGAATTTTTGTGCCTATTTCCGCCTAACGGAGCTACGGAAGCACCGATTTCTTACAAATGCGAACATCCCTCGGCGTGCTTGCCAATGTCCGTTTCCCACCTCATTGTGATCGTTCCGCGGCTGTCGGCGATCTCCAATCAGCCGTCGTTGCGCGTCTTCCGATAACCCAGCCAAAACCGCAAGATCGGTCGAGCACGCTATGGCCGACAATGGCTAGATGGTGTCGCCACGGAGCAATGGACGATGAAGACCGCGTTTCAAAACTATCATGCCCGGATGCAGCGAGTGCTGGACCATATCGACCGGCATCTTGACAGTAATCTGGATCTTGAAATGGTGAGCCGGGTCGCAGCCTTTTCGAAATTTCATTTCCACCGGCAGTTTACGGCGATCCTCGGTTTGTCCGTGCATCGCTATGTCCAGCTCGTCCGCTTGAAGCGCGCAGCGCACCAGCTGGCCTCCAAGAACGTGCCAAGCGTCACGGACATAGCCATGGACGCCGGTTACGATGCCCCGGATGCCTTCGCCCGCGCCTTTCGGCAACGGTTCGGGCAATCGCCCTCGTCGTTCCGCAAGTCTCCCGATTGGGGGGCGTGGCTTTCGGCCTTCGGGCCTTTGGACAACGCAAGGAGCAAGCTCATGCAGATAATTTTCGACTGCGAGGATGTAATCATCCGCGATGTACCACCGACGCCGGTGGCGATGATAGAGCATCGGGGCGACCGTGCTGCGATCCCCGCTACCAGAGAACGGTTCCTGGCCTGGTCAAAGGCGCATGGCTTGTCGCCTGAGACGGGCCGCCCCAGTTTCATGATCTTCCGGTCAGAAAGAGAGCCCGCGAACCCGGCCGATTACAGCATGGACCTCTGTGTCGGAACCGACCAGGCAATCGCCGCGAACGACGAAGGGGTAAAGGCCGACGTGATACCCGGTGGACGCTACGCGGTGCTGCGCTATCCCGGCAATACCAACAATCTCGAACCCGCTGCACTCTATCTCTATCGCGAATGGCTTCCGGCAAGCGGCGAAGAAGCCCGCGACTTCCCACTATTTTGCAAGCGTTGGCTATCGCCTGTCCCCGAAGCGTCCGCACATGAAGTTGTCGCAGAGCTATTTCTGCCGCTGAAATAGCGATCTGGTTGGCGGCTTCTCCGCCCCAGTTGTAAAAAGCGGACGGGCCGCCGACCACGTAGCTCGGACATTTCCACATCCGTCATGTAATAACCGCTACGGGCCACAAGCGAGTAACGATCTGCAGCGCCTATGCAGGTGGAAACGAAG
Source organism: Rhizobium sp. NPDC092011 (assembly GCF_044756305.1). NCBI lineage: Bacteria > Pseudomonadati > Pseudomonadota > Alphaproteobacteria > Hyphomicrobiales > Rhizobiaceae > Rhizobium > Rhizobium sp. NPDC092011. Next base: position 205,771 of record NZ_JBIVSO010000007.1, on the reverse strand, counting down.
CTACCAACGCAGACTGAATTTGCCGACCAGGCTTCCGACCAAGCCGCCCAGCAAGATGCCGAGCGTGTACCATATCGCAATGAATGGAATGCCGTTTTCGACGCAGGCCCATGAGTAGACCCAGCCGCCAACGCCGCTGGCACAAGCGCCCGCAACGAAACCGGCAAGTGCCGGGCGCGTGGGGGCTGCACGCCTGAGAAACCACATGTTGGCGCAAAAAGCGGGAATGCCGAACGCCACGATCAGGAATGGGCAAAACGACGCCGAATATCCGACGATTAAACCCGGATAGGATGAAGCCGGCGACAGTGCGAGTTGAGTGATGGCCAAAAGCACGACGATGCTGAATGCAACGACCAGAACCCGAACCATACTCCCAATCGAACCCTCCGGGCGCGCAACTCGTTCAAGGGCCGCGATCGTCGCAGTCATCAGGACGGCGGTATATAAAAACTTCACCCAAAATGCCGCCACCGTCACGTGGTGCAGATGCGGGCGAAAGCTGAGCGATATCAGCAGTGCGATAGCCGCGCCGATCACGCCGATCATGATTGTAAGTGCAAGCCGCACTCGCAGCGCATGATGGCGAACCGGAGTGAGATTGCTTACCAGGGCCTCGATAAACTCATCATTTTTCGTCATTGGCAAAACCCAGCTTGCGTCCAATCGCGCGCATTCCGCGGTGAATGCTGACGCGAACCATTGCTTCAGACTGCCCGCTCTCCATCGCGGCTTCAGCGGTGCTCTTTCCGGCGATCTTTACCTGACGCAGCAGCTCTCGCTGTTTGGCAGGCAATTGATCGAGAAGACGGTCGATGTCGAGGTGAGCAAAGAGTGCCTCCTCTCGAAATTCAGCCGCGATCTCATCTCCCAAAGCAATTTCGGCGCCTCTTTTGCTGCCATTTACCCTGAAGTGGTCGATCAGCTTGTATTTCGCGATCTGGAAAAACCACGCGGTGAATGGCCGTTCCCGATCATAGGTAATGCGCCGGCTATGCACCGCCAACAGCACTTCCTGGACCAGATCCTCGGCGTCACGGTCTGCATTCGATCCAAGCCTCCTTCGATAAAATGCCAAAAGCAGATCTCGCAAAATGACGAGCAAGCGCCTGTATGCAGCTTCATCGCCGTCAAGCGAGAGAAGCATCAAGCCTTTCAGGACCTGTTCCGATACCGATTTCGTCATTCGTCTGCAGTCATTCGTTGATCGGCGCTATTTGTTACATCCTGAACCGAATTTTTTGTCGCCTTTCCTGCGATCACAACGGCGTGATGTCTGTAACGCATTCACACAAGCGCCGAATGAGGGGACGGAATTGAGGGACAATCGATTGTCGCAGTTAGACGCCATAGCCACCTTGCCTCATTTCCAAAGCGATCGCCCTATCCGCTCCAGACAGCCGGATGGGCATCATATCGAAAAGATGAAGGATATGGAGAGCAGAATGTCGCTCACGAAGTTGAAGATCATGGGGATGGTGCTGGCACTTGGAGCCGTGACCACACTATCCGCACAGGCTGCTGATAAGGCGCGCGTTCGCGGGGTTGTGGAAAGCCTCAGCGGCGATACGCTGACAGTCAAATCGCGCGAAGGCAAGGACGTGACCATCAAGCTGAAATCCGGCTGGGCCGTCAACGGCATCGTCAACGCCTCCGTGACAGACATCAAGCCCGGGGATTTCGTCGGCATCGCGTCCGTTCCGACCGACAGCGGCGTCAACGGGGCGCTCGAAGTGCTGATCTTCCCGGCCGCGATGAAAGGCACCGGCGAGGGCGATTACGGCTGGGATCTGAAGCCGAAGAGCTCGATGACCAATGCGACGGTTGCCAGCGCCGTTACCTCAGTCAATGGTCCCACCCTGTCGCTCACCTACAAGGGCGGCGAGAAGAAGATCTCGGTCCCGCCGGGCACGCCTGTCGTCACCTTCGGCAAGGCCACGAAGGATGACATCAAACCCGGCGCAGGGGTCATCATCAACGGCACGACCAATGCAGACAACACGGTCGAATCCGACCGTGTTGTGGTCGGCATAAACGGCGTCATCCCGCCAATGTGACGCACCCATGCCGACATCACGCGGCTGCCCGGTTGCCGATCGCATCCGGGCAGCTGAACGAGCGGTGATAGCATCGCAGCACATGATTTCGGACGCCGCCTTCCGGCGGCACGTCAGGAGAATTATCCATGACAAGCATCGAGCAGACAGGCACCGCGCCGCCATCTCCCCCCACCAAGATCTTCATTCGCCGTCATTCGGTTTCGACGCGGATAACACATTGGATCAATGTGCTGTGTCTGACCTTGCTGCTGATGAGTGGCATGCAGATCTTCAATGCCGATCCACAATTACACTGGGGAAATTACGGAGCGGTTGAAGATCCGTCGTGGTTCGAAATCGCCAGCATTCCGGCTGGCGACAACATCACCGGAACAGTGCGCATCGGCCGCCTCTCGATCACCACAACCGGCATACTCGGTGCTTCCACAGCCGACGGTGAAATGATGCCGCGCGCGTTCCCGGCCTGGGCGACGATACCGAGCTACCAGGACCTTGCAGCGGGCCGACGCTGGCATTTCTTCTTTGCGTGGCTCTTCGTCATCAACGGGCTTGTCTACCTCTTCTACGGCCTGGTCGGCGGTCATTTCCGCCACGATCTCGCACCGACGGCTCAAGACATCGCGCCCAGAAATATATGGCATGAAATCAAGGACCACGCCCGGCTGCGCTTCCCGCAAGGCGAAAAGGCGCGGCACTACAATGCGTTGCAAAAGCTGACCTATCTCATCGTAATCTTCATCCTGCTGCCGCTCATGATCGGTTCGGGATTGACCATGTCGCCCGCGATGGACGCCGGCTACCCCTTCCTGCTCGATATTTTCGGTGGTCGCCAATCGGCCCGGTCCATTCATTTCATCACCGCCTGGAGCCTGGTGGCTTTCGTCGTCGTGCATATCGCGATGGTTATTCTCTCCGGCCTTTGGAACAACATACGGTCCATGGTGACCGGCCGCTACGCCATCATCAACGAGGAGACCGACCGATGAGCTCCATCTTCACACGCCGCCGCTTTCTCATCGGCTCAGCCGCCAGTCTGGGTGCCATCGGCTTGACCGGCTGCGACGACACTACTCAGAGCCGGCACGTCCAGCAGGTCCTCTCTCTGGCTGAGCGGCTGACCATGGGCACACAGCGGCTCATCGTTTCTCCGCAAGCGCTTGCCCGAGAATATACCGACGCGGACGTGTCGCCGAGCTTTCATCCGAACGGATCAACCCAGCCCAACAGCGCTGAATACGTCCAGATGGTGGAAACCAAGTTCGCCGACTGGCGGCTCAAGATCGACGGTATGGTCAATCGGCCGATGGAATTTTCGTTGGCCGACCTGAAGAAGCTGCCTTCTCGCACCCAGATCACCCGCCACGACTGCGTCGAAGGATGGAGCGCCATCGGTAAATGGCAGGGCGTTCCTCTCGGCTTGATCCTGCAGACTGCCGGATTGAAGCCAGGCGCTCGCTACGCCGTCTTCTATTGTGCAGACGAACTGGAACAAACACTCGATGGCAGCGGCCGCTACTACGAGAGTGTTGACCTGATCGACGCCTTTCATCCGCAGTCGATCCTCGCCTACTCGCTCAACGGCAAGGATCTGGAAGTCGCACACGGTGCTCCCTTGCGACTGCGCGTTGAGCGTCATCTTGGCTACAAGCACGCCAAATACGTCATGCGCATCGAAATCCGTGAGCGGTTCGACGATCTTTGGGGCGGTAATGGCGGGTTCTGGGAAGATCGTGGCTATGAATGGTATGCCGGTATCTGAGATCTCGTACCAGACGAAAACGGCCGGCCACCTGGTGAGCCTGAGGCGCGCTATCCTGGGATGCCTGGGCAAATAGACGACAGCGACCTCGCCCAATGAGCTCGATGGTCGGGCTTTGTTGTAGTCATGCTTCTGTGCTCCCGACGCACTGGCTCTCTAGAACTCCGACCACGGAATGATGTTTGAGATCGACCATCTTCGTGCCGCCGCTGCTGGCATGCCGAGCCGATGCATTCGGTCTTCACGCGAGCGACCGCACATCCTGCGGCCAATCAAATACACAATCTCCGCCATCCGTTTAGCTCGTCGCATGTTCGGTAAAGCAATCTCTGGCAACCTGTCGCTGAAGGGTCATCGCCCGCATTCCCGGTGTCTATGCTGCCACCGGTTCAGTGCGAGTTTGATTTTCACAAACTGACTTTGAACAGGCAAGTCCTGAAGGCGGCGGTTATGCCGGCCATGTCAGTGCCAGCTTGGCGTCCCGCAATCCGGGCAGATACCGACAGGTTTCGTTGTGGCGGAACAATCCAGATTTCTTCAGTCTGAAGGGCGATACCCAGACCTTCGATCCGTGGGCCCGTTGACCATATCAATTGCGTTGGCATCTCCCTAGAGGGCAAGCGCGGCGCCAGAGAGATCGAAGGAGATCCCGGTCAAACACAAAAGGACATATCGGCAAAGCGCTCTACCCTGCATCAAAGGCCTATAAAAGGCTCAAGCAATCTTCCAAAAAAGCCACGGAAGCGAACATGTCCTTCGATCGCTGCGAGTGAAATACATTCGCCTTCGCTGCCAATGACCGGACTGTGATCGGTATCATCGTCACCCTCGACGAAATCTCCCGGCTGATAGCGATTGCCAGAATCGGAGAAGGAGCCTTTCAGCACCTGCGTCACTTCGAGATCCGAATGGCCATGAGCTGGCATGCGCCTATTTGCCTTGACTTTGAGGAGGATGACATTCGCCGCCGGCGCATGGGGCATCGTGACGCGGCTCAGTTTCACCCCTGGCCCGACGGTGCGCCACGGGCCAACCTTGCAGTCGTTTAGCGTCCTTGGGAGAATGAACCCATCGATGGAGGCAGGCTGTGGTGATGGCGACGCTAGGGGTGCCGGCTCGCTCGAGTCCAGACGGTTCAAAGTGCGCTCCAGAGCTCCGTCTGAAAGGGCTGCCGGCCGAATCTCCGTCAGGATCTCGCCGCCTGCGGCTTCAAAGGTGGCCACGCGCCTCCGGCAGAAAGGACAACCGCTCAGATGCGTGGCAACCACAAGCATGGGCCCCGCTGGTAATGTGCCGGCGGCAAAGCGCATGATTGTCAGGTCACTAGGGTGATAGTTGGCGGTCATAGCGTCTCTTCCAACAAATCCCGCAACCTCGCGAGGGCACGCCTGATCCGGGATTTCACTGTCCCAAGCGGCAGATCCAACTCCCGGGCGATTTCGGAGTGAGGTCGATCACGGAAAAAGGACAATCTGATGATCTCCTCTTGTTCTGAACTGAGCGCCTGGAGCGCGGCTCGAACCCGTTCTTCATCTACCCTGACGAAGAGAATTTCCTCCGGCGTCGGTTCCGTTGCCTGCAAACCGTCGGCTTCGCCCTCATCGACATGCTTGGACGACTTTGATTTCCGCTGGAAGTCGATACGTAAGTTCCGAGCGATCGCAAAGATCCATGTCATTGCACCGGCACGGGCCGGATCGAAGTAGGCCGCCTTGCGCCAGACGAGCAGCATCGCTTCCTGGGCTATTTCCTCGGCGAGTTCGGAAGAGGATCCCGAACGCATCATAAATGCCTTGATCCGCGGTGCAACAAAATCAAAAAGCGCGGCGAAGGCTTGACGATCCTGCCTGGTTGCGATTGCCAATAGCAGCTGGTTTACCGCTTCCCGCGACAGTGCTTCCCGATCCGACAATGTCTTCACCGCCCGTCTCCTGCCAGAGGAGAGGATGCTCTTCGATTTGCCACGGCTATCAGTCGACGGTGCTGAAACATTCATGCGCTTTCTACGTCAGGCGGCGCCGTTTGGATCTCTGTGATCCATCTGGGAAAAATTCACGTATCAGATCTAAAGAATAGGAAGAAATACCTCGCCCTAGCAAGACCTCGCGGAAAACAGCGACCTTCAGAAGTGAGAGCACGATGCCGCGTGAAACAATGAAACGATACGACACCTGGGCTAGGGCCGGTCTCGCTCTCGCACCAGTCATCATCGTCCTGCTGCTCGGTCAATGGGCAACTTTCCCAAACATTGCCCCCTGGTATGCAAGCCTCGTCAAGCCGACCTTCAATCCGCCCAACTGGATCTTCGGGCCGGTCTGGACGTGCCTTTACGCGCTCATGGCCTTTGCCGTCTGGCGCATATGGATGCTTCCGTCCCACCTGCAGGGACGGTCGGTCGCGCTCATTTGCTTTTATGCGCAGCTCGCTCTCAATGCGGCATGGTCATGGGCATTCTTTGCGCTCCACAACCCTGCACTCGGCCTTTTCGACATCATTCCGCAATGGATTTTGATCATCGACACGATCCGTAGGTTCCATCGCCTGGATCGGGTGGCCTCTTACGGCCTGCTTCCGCTCGCCCTCTGGGTCGGCTTCGCGATCGCACTCAATTTCGAGATTTGGAGGTTGAATAGCTAAAGCCAGGCTCGCGTTTCGTCCCCACATGGGGTGAGGCCCATCGCGGTGCCGCGCGCGCTCCGCAAAATTTCCGCTAGCATACGTCTGCAGCTTCGAAACCGCCGGCGTCCGGAAGCAAGGCAGCTGGGATGGTTGAAGCGGCGACCTCTTGTATCCTCGGTTAAAATTGGAACCGGTCCGTTATCCCGATAACTGGGCCGAAAAGCCGGTGTTATAAACGTGGCCACCATATCCGTCGTATTTATGCCACCAGCGCACGCCTTAGCCAACAGCCTTATGAAGGCCCGCATGAACAAGAAGCGTCAGCGGCGCTGGTCGCCGATAGGCGCTCATCGGGTTCTACATGTTCGAGTGGCCGTTGGTCGTCTCAAGCAGGCAAAGCTCAGCCTTGCAATATAACCCGCATTTTTTCCACTCCCGGCTCTCACCAAACTTGTCGTGGTGAGGGTCACGTCACCAGCGCATCCTTAAGACTAAGGCCTTCGCTGATACGCAAGTCGAGGTCTGCCTCGATGTGGGTAATATGCTTGAGCATAAGCAAGCAGGCCTGTTCAACGTCAGCCGCTTCAAGCGCATCAAGGATTGCGGCATGTTCATTATGGCCACAGCTTGATACGCCCGAGCGGCCGTAAAGTGCGATGACAAGTGAGGATCGCGCAACCAGCTCGTCCATGAATTTCAGCAGGACAGCATTGCCGGCATGACTGGCGAGCATGAGGTGGAAATCGCCAGATGCCTTGATTTCCGCCCGACGTGCGGTCGGTCCGCGCTCGTTCATGAAGCGCGATTCCTGCTGGAGATGGACTCGAAGTGCCTTGATGTCGACGGCGGTTAGGCGTTCGGCGGCAGTGCGCAAGATGCCGGGTTCGATCAGCCGGCGAGAATCGAAGACTTGCCTTGCCTCCTCGGGCGTCGGGCTGGCGACGAAGGCACCGCGATTGCGCTCTATCCTGACCAGTCCCTCGTAGGCCAGCATTTGCAGCACCGAACGCGCTAGCGTGCGAGAGACATCGAATAGCGTGCCGACCTCGTGTTCGGCGAGCTTGGCGCCGGGGGCGAGGCGGCGGTCGATGATGGCATCGCGGAGCGCATCCCTGATCGACTGCGTACGATCTTCCTGGCTCGGATCCGCCGCTTCCAGCTTTTCGACAACGTTCATGAGTCAGACCTCGATTGTATGTCCTTGTAGCCCGAAGCCGCGTGGAGAGGAAATAGAGGGATGCATAGAAATCTTCTTCTCATTGCATGCATATCCGCCATCTGATTGCACACAATCGCCTGTTTTTTATCCAGAGCGGCGAATGGCTTTTTGGCCTCAACCCATAATGCACGAAAAAGGTGATATATATCAATACCTTACCGCGGCGCACACAAATTGGCATGGCGAATGCATGGCTAAAGGCGATCCAGAGGGAGCGCCGCATGACGAAAGCCGCAGAAATCGACATCGTCTCAGTAACCAAGATCTACGGGCAAACGACCGCCGTCCAGTCGGTCAGCCTGAAGATCCCACCGGGCACCTATTGCTGTCTGCTCGGGCCCTCCGGATGCGGTAAGACGTCAACGCTCAGGATGATTGCCGGGCACGAGACGATATCGAGCGGCGATATCCGTCTTGGCAACAAGGTTGTGACCGATCTGCCGCCTGCAAGACGCGGCACGGCTATGATGTTCCAGTCCTATGCGCTTTTCCCTCATCTCGACCTCATCGACAACGTTGCCTTCAGCTTGAAAATGAAAGGCGTGGAAAAGGCAGCGCGTCAGGGAAAGGCGCTCGACATGCTCAAGCTCATGCAGCTTGAGCCTTATGCTACGCGGCGGCCCGGCCAGCTTTCGGGCGGTCAGCAGCAACGCGTGGCGCTTGCCCGTGCTTTGATTACCGACCCCGAGGCGCTGCTGCTCGACGAACCGCTTTCCGCGCTCGACCCATTCCTAAAGATCAAGATGCGAGCGGAACTGAAAAGGCTGCAATCCTCACTCGGCATTTCCTTCGTCCACGTCACCCACAGCCAGGAAGAGGCGATGGCGCTTGCCGACCTGATCGTCATCATGAACGACGGTCGCATCGAACAGGCCGCAACGCCGCGGGGAGTATTCGAGCAACCAGCAACCGCCTTCGTCGCCCGTTTCATGGGCGACCACAATGTCATCTCCGGCCGCGCGACGGAAACGACCGCCATGGGGATAAAGCTCGAAGTCGCAGGCGGTGGCGAGTTTCTGGCAACAGGCCGCAGCGTGGTGACCGGACAGCCGGTCGACATCGCGGTCAGGACCGACCGCGTCCGCATCGGCGAAAGCGCGGCGCCGGGCCTCGGTTTCACTGGCATCGTCTCCAACATCGAATATCGCGGCTCGACGGTGAAGCTGTTGCTCACCGGAGCCGGCATTGAGGATTTCACCGCCATCGTATCGGACGGCGATTTCTTCAATCGATCCATCTCGGTCGGCGCGGCCGTGCCGCTTTCCTGGGAGCCTCGGGACGCCATCGTGCTTGGCCGCCTCGACAGTTGAACAACCAACAACAACGACGACAAGAAGGAGAACAGTGCATGTCTGACGCGACCAACACCACGCAGCCCCAAAAGGCCGGCCTCACCCGGCGCTCACTTCTGAAGACCGGTGCCGCCGCCGTCGGCGCTGCGGCCGGCTCCGGCATCATCACCGGCTTCCCGACCATCTGGGCCCAGAGCAACATCACGCTCCGCCAGTTCGGCACCGGCGTCTCGAACATCAATGCCATCGCCGAGAAGTGCAAGGCCGACCTCGGCATCACGCTCGAAATGACGGCGACCGACTCCGACGCCGCCGCCCAGCGCTCGGTCACCCAGCCGAATTCCTACGACATCGCCGACATCGAGTACTGGATCCTGAAGAAGGTCTATCCGACAGGCGTGATCCAGCCGATGGAAACGAAGAAGCTCAAATATTACGACAAGGTCGTACCCCTATTCAAAACCGGCAAGCTGCTGCCAGACAGCGTGATCGCGCAAGGAACCGCGCCGCACACGGTCGGCTACGTCGAAAGCGCGAGCGCAAAGACCTTCGCCAAGGGCGAAACCGAGTTCTTCACCATGATGCCGACGATTTACAATGCCGATACGCTCGGCATTCGCCCGGATCTCGTCGGCCGCGACATCACCACCTGGGCCGACATCATGGACCCGAAATTCAAGGGCAAGACCTCGATTCTCAACATCCCTTCGATTGGCATCATGGATGCCGCAATGATCATGGAAGCGCTCGGCAACATCAAATACGCCGACAAAGGCAACATGACGAAGGAAGAGATCGACAAAACGATCGACTTCCTGATCAAGGCAAAGCAGGACGGCCAGTTCCGCGCCTTCTGGAAATCGTTCGACGAGAGCGTCAACCTGATGGCGTCGGGTGAAGTGGTCATCCAGTCGATGTGGTCGCCGGCCGTCGCCGCCGTCCGCTCCAAGGGGATCGCCTGCAAGTACCAGCCGCTCAAGGAAGGCTACCGCTCTTGGGGCGGCGGACTTGGCCTCGCTTCCCATCTGAAGGGCGCACAGCTCGACGCAGCCTACGAATACATCAACTGGTACACGTCCGGCTGGGTTGGCGGCTACCTCAATCGCCAAGGCTACTACTCCGCCTGCATGGACACTGCCAAGGGCTTCATGTCCGAGGACGAATGGGGCTTCTGGATCGAAGGCAAGCCCGCCAAGGGCGATATCCTGTCGCCCGAAGGCAAGGTCATGGAAAAGGCCGGAGCGGTGCGCGACGGCGGCTCCTTCCAGGACCGCATGGGCAAGGTCGCCTGCTGGAACTCGGTCATGGACGAGGACCGCTACATGGTCCGCCGCTGGAACGAGTTCATCGCCGCGTGAGGTCAACTCGACAGGTTCCCTCCCCTGGCGGGGAGGGAACTCCGCCGTACCAAAACCCTATCCCAGCGAGAGCCGACCTGACGAGGAGCAAGCCATGGTAGCAATGTCCGAAACAGCGATCGCCGACGTGCCGATCCGCAAGCGAAAGCCCGGCAGCCTCATCGCCGAATTCGCCGCCTATCTGCAGGCCTTGCCGCTCCTGGTCATCCTTGGCGCCTTCCTGCTCCTGCCAATCGCCATGATCACCGTGGTCAGCTTCTGGGACTATGATTTCGCCCAGATGTATCCCGGCTTCGTCACCTTCAACTATACTGAAACGCTCGGCTCCTGGGTGACCTGGAAAACCTATCTCAACACGCTGAAATTCGCGGCGATCGTCTGGGGTCTCACGCTCACCATTGGCTTCTGGGTCGCCTATTTCCTGGCCTTCCATGTCCGATCCACCGCCATGCAAATCGTACTTTTCCTCATCTGCACCGTGCCATTCCTGACCTCGAACATCATCCGCATGATCTCTTGGATTCCGGTGCTTGGCCGCAACGGCCTGATCAACTCCGCATTGGTCGGCGCCGGCATCGTGCCGCAGCCGATCGAATGGCTGCTCTACTCGGATTTCGCCGTGGTGCTGGCCATGGTCCATCTCTACACGCTCTTCATGGTGACGCCGATCTTCAACACGATGATGCGCATCGACAAGTCCCTGATCGAGGCGGCACGCGATGCCGGCGCCTCCAGCCTGCAGGTGCTTACGAACGTTGTTCTGCCGCTCTCCAAGCCCGGCATGGCGATCGGAACCATCTTCGTCGTGACGCTGGTGATGGCGGATTTTTCCACCGTGCAGGTGATGTCCGGCGGACAGAGCGCTTCCGTGGCATTGATGATGAAGAATGAGATGTCGCTGCTGCAATATCCCGCAGCTGCCGCCAATGCGGTGGTACTGCTGATCCTCGTTCTCCTGATGGTCGGCGGCATCCTGCGCGTCGTCGACATCCGCAAGGAGCTCTGACATGCAGCGTGAACCCCGCTCCCGAGAATTCTACATTCTTGCCGTCTTCTTCACGATCTTCGTGCTTTTCCTCTACGGGCCGCTGTCGGCAATCCTGATCCTCTCCTTTCAGGGGCCGAACGGGGGGCTCACCTTTCCGCTCAACGGCGTGTCGCTGCACTGGTTTGCGAACCTTTTCGAGAAGCAGGCGGTCGGTGACTTTGGCGGCTCCCTGCGCCGCTCGCTAATGCTCGGGCTGATGGTGATGGTGACGACCGTGCTCGTCTCGCTGCTCGCCGGCCTTGCCTTTCGTCGCAAGTTCCTCGGCGCGACCGCTCTCTTCTATCTTGCGGTCGCAAGTCTCGTCGTACCTTCGATCATCATCTCGCTCGGCATCGGCGTCGTCTTCTCGCAGCTCGGCCTGCAGCCCGCCTGGTACAGCTCCGCCTTCGGTGCGCACCTTACCTGGACGCTCCCATTCGGCGTGCTCATCATGTTCGCTGTCTTCAACCGCTTCTCGCCGGCCTACGAGGAGGCGGCTCGGGACCTTGGGGCTACCTCGTGGCAGACCTTCCGCCATGTCCTTCTACCGATGATCGCGCCAAGCCTGATCGGCGTCGGCCTGTTCGGATTTTCGCTCTCCTATGACGAGTTCGCCCGTACGCTGATGACTGCCGGCACCTACAACACCCTGCCGCTGGAGATCTATGGGATGACGACAAACGTCACGACCCCGGTGCTCTACGCGCTCGGAACAGTGACCACCCTCTTCTCGTTCCTGGTGATTGGCGGCACGCTCGGGCTCATCGTCTTCGTCAACCGTCGCCGGGCGCACGCATGACAGCAAAACTCGATCCCCGCATCCTTGTCGTCAATCCCAACACGACAACGACGATGACCGCAACCATCGCCGACGCCGCGCGCCGCGTGAAGTCGACCGCAACCAGGATCGTCGCCGTCACCTCCTCCATGGGCCCAGTCTCGATCGAAGGCTACTATGACGAGGCCTTCGCCGTGCCCGGCATGCTGATCGAGGTCGCCAAGGGCGAGCGCGAGGGCGCTGATGCAGCCATCATCGCCTGCTTCGACGACACCGGGCTCGACGCGGCCCGCGCGCTCGCCGGCATTCCGGTGATCGGCATCTGCGAGGCGGCTCTTTCTGTGGCCACTTTCATCGCCCAGCGCTTTTCCGTGGTGACGACGATGGAGCGCTCGCGCCTGCCGCTCGAGCATCTTGTCCATCGCTACGGCATGGCCGGACGCTGTAAGGTGCGCGCCGCCGACATCGCTGTGCTGTCACTGGAGGATCCGAATTCTGGAGCCAAAGAACGATTGAGACGCGAGATTGCCCTTGCGCTTTCCGAAGACAAGGCTGAGGCGATCGTGCTTGGCTGCGCAGGCATGGCCGATCTCGTCCATGAACTATCCGGGGAATTCGGTATTCCGGTGGTGGATGGGGTGGCTGCAGCGGTCAAGCAGGCCGAGAGCCTGGTGGCGCTGGGGCTGACCACGGCGAAACGAGGGGCTTATGCCACCCCCGTTAGAAAGCCCTATGCCGGCTTGCTTGCAAACTTCGCGCCGCAGGCCATGATCGACGTATGAGCATCGATAACTGGCCTGCGGCATCGAAGCCACTTGAGGCGGCGAACGCAGGATCAGAGGCATTGTAGACCTAAGCCGCATGGGAGAAACGAGGACATGGATTGTCGCCTCGGAGGCTGGGAAGTCGAGCGATTTCGCTCCCGGTCCGCATGGCGGCATCCCTCAGATCCCGCTGATGGCTGGAGAAAATGTCGTGGCAGGGGAGGTCGAACAGGTTGCCGCTCGGCCTCTCCGCCTAACACGCCGCAAGTTGTTTTCCAATTTCGATCCGAACACATTCAGGGTTCTGTCAGGCACCTGCTGTAGGGCACAGCCGTGCGAAAGGCGCCCCCAATCGAATTTTCGCATGAAGTGCGCAACTGCGCTTCAGCTCTGCCTCACTCTAGGGGCAGAGCTTTCCTTATCAGCGTCCCGTTCGATCGCGTCTCCCTGGCTGCGGATTCGAATGCGCTCGACGGATGCGAGGGTTGCTTAGCTTAGTCTGCCGCTTCAGAATTTCTTGGCGGCATCGATTTTAGGCCCGACGGATTTCTGGTCATCGCCCTCGATGTTGAAAAGCACACTGGCGTCGAGCATCCAGAAGTTCTGCGCCTGCAGGCTCACCCCATCCGTTCGGATGCGTATGAGCCGGGGCTTGCCGGGAAGACGACGGTGCGGTTGCCGTTGAGGAAGGTGCGGAAATGGATATGCGCATGGATGGCGCGGGCCAGAACCTGGCTCTCCACATCCCGGCCGATCGAGACATAGTCGTCGGCAGACTGCGCATGCGTGATGCGCGCCGTGTCCTGCTCGATGATCGGACCTTCGTCGAGATCCGCCGTCACGTAATGCGCCGTCGCCCCGATCAGCTTCACCCCGCGCTCATAGGCCTGCTTGTAGGGGTTCGCCCCTTTGAAGGACGGCAGGAACGAGTGGTGGATGTTGATGATGCGCCCCGACATCTTCCGGCACATCGCATCCGACAGAACCTGCATGTAGCGCGCGAGCACGATCAGCTCGGTGCCGGTCTGCTCGACCAGATCCAGAAGCTGAGCTTCCGCCTGCGGCTTGTTCTCCTTCGTCACCTTGATGTGGTGGAAGGGGATGTCGTGATTGACCACCACTTTCTGGTATTCGAAATGGTTGGAGACGACACCGACGATGTCGATCGGCAGGGCGCCGATCTTCCAGCGATAGAGCAGGTCGTTGAGGCAATGGCCGAAGCGCGACACCATCAAGAGCACCTTCATGCGCTTCTTGCTGTCATGGAACTCGGCGACCATGGCGAACCTGTCGGAGATCGGCTTGAAGCCTTCGACCAGCGCCGCCTCGCCGACACCCTCCTCGGAGATGAAGGAGACGCGCATGAAGAACATGCCGGTGTCGAGATCGTCGAACTGGCTGGAATCGACGATGTTGCAACCCTGCTCGGCAAGATAGCCGGTGATCGCCGCGACAATGCCGCGCGTCGATTTGCACGCAACGGTCAGTACATAGTTCTTTATCATGCCCTGCCACACCTCAAACTGGAATCCGAAACGATGGCCTATGACGCCTTTTGCAGTTCCGGCAGTGCTTCGAAGAGGTCGGCGACGAGACCATAGTCGGCGATCTGGAAGATCGGGGCTTCCTCGTCCTTGTTGATGGCGACGATGACCTTCGAGTCCTTCATGCCGGCCAGGTGCTGGATGGCGCCGGAAATGCCGCAGGCGATGTAGAGCTGCGGTGCCACCACCTTGCCGGTCTGGCCCACCTGCCAGTCGTTCGGCGCATAGCCGGCATCGACGGCTGCGCGCGAGGCGCCGACGGCTGCACCGAGCTTGTCGGCGACGGGCAGGATGACTTCCTTGAATTTCTCAGCAGAGCCGAGCGCACGGCCGCCCGAGATGATGATCTTGGCGGAAGTCAGTTCCGGACGATCCGATGTCGACAGTGCGTCGCCGACGAAGGAGGACAGCGCCGGGTCGGCCGCCGCCGAAACGCTCTCGATTGCCGCATTGCCGCTTGTATCCGCCGCCGCAAAGGAGGCCGTGCGTACGGTGATGACCTTCTTGGCGTCGGTCGACTGCACGGTCTGGATGGCATTGCCGGCATAGATCGGCCGCTTGAAAGTATCGGCCGAAACCACCTCGATGATTTCCGAGACCTGGGCAACGTCGAGCAGGGCGGCAACGCGCGGCAGCACGTTCTTGCCGACCGAAGTGGCCGCACCGAGGATGGTGTCGTAGGAACCGGCAAGCGATACGATCAGTGCTGCCAAGGGCTCGGCCAGATTGTTGGCAAGGCTTGCATCCTCGGCAACCAGCACCTTGGAGACGCCGGCAAGCTTGGCAGCCTGTTCGGCCGCAGCCTTGGCACCGGCACCTGCCACCAGCACATGCACATCGCCGCCGATCTTGGCAGCTGCCGTCAGCGCCTTGGCGGTCTGATCGGAGAGGTGGGCATTGTCGTGATCAGCCAGAAGAAGAATGGCCATGATATCTAACTCCTCGTTCGGACTGGATTACAGGACGCCAGCTTCGGTCTTGAGCTTTTCGACGAGCTCGGCAACCGACTTGACCTTGACGCCAGCCTTGCGACCGCCGGGCTCTTCCGTCTTCATCACCTTCAGACGCGGCTCGGTGGAGACGCCGAAATCGGCCGGCGACTTCTTGTCGAGCGGCTTCTTCTTCGCCTTCATGATGTTCGGCAGCGAGGCGTAGCGCGGCTCGTTCAAGCGAAGGTCCGTGGTGACGACGGCCGGCAGCTTGACTTCGATGGTCTGCAGACCGCCGTCGACTTCGCGGGTCACCTTGGCCTTGCCGTCACCGATCTCGATCCTGGAGGCGAAGGTTGCCTGCGCCGTGCCGAGCAGTGCCGCCAGCATCTGGCCGGTCTGGTTGCTATCGTCGTCGATCGCCTGCTTGCCGACGATGATGAGGCCCGGCTGTTCGGCATCCGCAACACCCTTGAGGATCTTGGCAACGGCCAGCGGCTCGACGGCATCGTCGGTTTCCACGAGAATGGCACGATCCGCACCCATGGCGAGCGCCGTGCGCAGCGTTTCCTCGGCCTTGGCAGGTCCGATCGATACGACCACCACTTCCTCGGCCTTGCCCGCTTCCTTCAGACGCAGCGCCTCTTCGACCGAAATCTCGTCGAACGGGTTCATCGACATCTTCACGTTCGACAGCTCAACGCCAGATCCATCCGGCTTCACGCGGATCTTAACGTTGTAGTCAACAACCCGCTTAACTGGCACCAGTATCTTCATGCTGCTTCTCCTGAACTTGTCTATCGCGGATCACATGCGGCCGCGCAGGGCTTCGGGATCGTAGGGCGATTCCGGGATCACGCGCGCCTTGCGCATCTCTCCGAGGATCAAAACCTCGAGTTCAGTCCCGGGATTGCCGAGTTCGACAGGGAGCAGCGCAAAGGCCACATCGCAGCCGAGCGTGTAGGCGTAGCTGCCCGAAGTGATACGGCCAGCCAGTTTACCATTGTGATAGACGCCTTCATGAATGAGCGAGCTCACCCCATCCGTCTCGATAGAAATGGTGACTGATCTCTGTTTGACACCTTCCTCCTTCTGCCGGAGGAGAGCCTGCTTGCCGATAAAGTCACCCTTGTCCAGCCTGACGAAGCGATCAAGGTTGCTTTCCCAGGCGGTGAGCTCGGGATTCATATCGCGATACATGGCGCGATAGGACTTCTCCAACCGAAGCGATTCCAGTGCATGCAGACCGATCAGGCGCAGGCCATGCGGCGCGCCAGCCGAAAGCAAAGCTTCCAGGAGGTGCCGCTGGTAGCAAAGCGGATGATAGAGCTCCCATCCGAGTTCACCTTCGTAGTTGACCCTCAGTAGGCGCACATCGCTTGCAAGGCCGACCGTGCCTGATTTCACTGCAAACCATGGGAACCCTTCATTGGAGAGGTCCATCTCGGTGAGGCTCTGCAACACCTCGCGCGCCTTGGGCCCAACGATGGTGAAGCAACCGCGCTCGTTCGTCACGTTCCGCAACTGAACCGATCCATCCTTCGGCAGGAGTTTCGAAAGATCGTCGAAATTCCAGCGCTCGGCCCGCGGTGTGGAAATCAGATAAAACGTACCGTTCTCGAGACGTGAGACGATATACTCGGCCTGAACGCCGCCGGTCTTCGTCAGATGATGGCTGAGATTGACGCGGCCGATCTTTGGCAGGCGATTGGCGAGAATGCCGTCGAGCCAGGCTTCAGCCCCAGGACCGGAGACTTCGAACTTGGTCATCGGCGTCATCTCGACAAGGCCTGCGGCATTGCGCACCGCGTGGACCTCTTCGCCGACATATTTGCCCTTTTCCGTCCAGCGCCAGCTATATTGATCCTTGGCCTCGACGCCATCAGGCGCAAACCAATTCGGCATTTCCCAACCGTTGAGGACACCCCAGACGGCGCCGTGCCTGGACAGGATATCATAGGAAGGCGCCGTCTTCTGCGGTCGGGCCGCCGGCATGTCCTGGCCCGGATAATGTAACTCGGCGTGAGTACCCCAGCTTTCGCGTACCTTCTGTCGCGTCCATTCCTTGTTCGCATAGTCGCCAAAGCGGCGCGGGTCGAGCTCGGACGTATCCAGGCTGTTTGCGCCTTCGACAATGCGCTCCGACAGATAGTAGCCGATCGCGCCACCCCAGAGGATGCCGCCGGGCACGCCTTCGGCGATCCAGACATTCTCCAGTCCCCAGGCAGGCCCGACCAGGGGAAGTTCGTCCGCCGTCATCTGGAATGGGCCGCGCACATTCGCCTTGATGCCGACCCGACCAAGAGCCGGAACGAGCTCCATCGCACGTTCCCAGTTCCAGGAAACGGAATCGAAATCCTCTTCCAGCAGGTCCGCGCCGAACCATTCGGGAACCCCGTTCTCGGCAAAGAGTTTCAGGTGCTCCGTCTTTTCATAGGGGCCGAACATGAGACCATCACCCTCTTCGCGGAGATAGCCCTCGAAAGCCTCGTCGCGCAGGATCGGCATTTCCGGCAGCCCCTGGCGTTTGCGCTCGACCACTTCCGGCACCGCATCGGTGATCCAATATTGATGGACGATCGGGATCGCCGGAATTTCAAGCCCGAGCATGGCGCCGGTCTGGCGCGCATAGTTTCCCGTTGCCGAAATGATGTGCTCGCAAATGATGTCGCCATTGTTGGTGAGGATTTTCCATTCGCCACCCGGCAGGCGTTCAAAGCCGCGCACCTCGGTGTTGAGATAGATCTTGGCGCCGCGATCCCGTGCCCCCTTGGCCATGGCCTGCGTGACATCGGCGGGCGCTATGTGGCCATCATCGGGATGATAAAGGGCTGCCAACATCTCATGATTGTTTTCGAGCAATGGCCAAAGCTTGCGGGCTTCCTGCGGTGTCACCAGCTCCGCACGGATCCCCTGTACGGCGGCGACGCTCATGTAGCTCTTGTATTCGTCCAGACGGTCGCGCGTATTGGCGATGCGCAGCTGCCCACATTTGTGCCAACCGACATGCTGACCGGTTTCAGCCTCCAGACCCTCGTATATCTCGATCGTCTTGGCGATCATCCGGCCGATGTTGATGCTGCGGGCGTAGGAAGGGATGAGGCCGGCAGCATGCCAGGTGGAACCCGCCGTGAGCTGGGTACGTTCGAGCAGCGCGACGTCTGTCCAGCCACGTTTGGTCAGTCCGTAGAGAATGGCGGCGCCGACGCAACCACCGCCGATGACAACGGCGCGAGCATGAGTTTGCATGAGGAGTTCCCGAGTTGATTTCGAGCGAGACTAGCGGCGGCGACTTCGGTTGTGACGTTGCAAAAAATTACAAAGGGGCATAACTTCAGATTATGCATAGACTTCGATCGCTCGTGCCTTCCGCCAACTATCTGTTTGTCTTCGAAGCTGCGGCGCGGCGGCGAAGTTTTACGGCGGCCGCCGAGGAACTGAATGTGAGCCAGCCGGCCGTCAGCAAGACGATCAGGCTTCTGGAGGAAGCCACAGGGCTGAAGCTGTTCCGTCGCGAACATACTCGCCTGGAACTGACTGCCGAAGGCCTGAAATTCTATCGGGAAACCCAACAGGCCTTCGACCATCTCCATATGGTTTTGACATCGTTGCGCAAGAAACATTCCAACGACACGGTGAGAGTGTCGTTCTCCGCTTCTTTCGTGCAATTGTGGCTCTTGCCGCGTCTTAAGGATTTCAAGGCAAAGCATCCCGACATCGCTCTTCGGATCGAGGAGAGCAGTCGAGACGATCAGGATCTGAACGAGGAAAACATCGATCTTTCCGCACGGCTCGGCCTCGGCAAATGGCCCGGAATCCATGCCTGGCATTTCGTGACCGAAGAGGTCATCCCTGTTTGCAGCCCTGACTATCTGAGGGAACACGGCCCGATAGGCGAAGCTTCCGATCTGCTTAACCACCGGCTCCTCCACTTCGAGGAGCGGCATCGCGTCCGGCTTGGATGGCCGGAATGGTTGGCTCAGCATTCCGTGCCGGTGGCGCGCCTCAATCAGGACTTTATCTTCACGGATGCGCTGAGCTCGATTGAAGCAGCCGTTCTCGGTCAGGGCATTGCGCTTGGCTGGAAGCACCTTGTCCACGATCACGTCCGTGCGGGCCGTCTGGTCTATCCCCTCGATGCGGTCTATCGCTCCGGCCAGACGATACACGTCATCATGCCGGCGCAGCGTCCGTCAAAGCATGGTGCGATGCTCTTCCGGGACTGGCTGCTCGAGCAGGGTGCCGATGCTCCGGTTTTCGAGGGGCCTAAAGCCACCACCAGTTGAATCTCTCCCAGGACAAAAGGGACCGGTAGAGCATGGTCTTCCCCGCCCGATTTTAAAATGAACCGTCTTTCTGATCGGAGGTCCGGGCACGCCTGCGCTTGTCCTTTCCCATGAGAATTAGCCGCCTGGAAGGCTTCGCACAGAGTTGCCGCGTGCATCCCTACGGCAATCGCCATCGACGAGATCCAAGATCCTCCCGTCGAAGCAAGTCAGGGCCTAAACGAAGAGAAGTGCCCGTGCCGGCGCCATTGCTGCCTAGTCCTCGAGCGGAAACGCAGACCATTTAAATGCAAGGACCCGTCCAGCCCACGGCACGGTCAACCGAGGTCTTTGCCCTTCGATTGCCCGAAGACATAGTCTGCGGCCTTCGGCAACAAGACTTCCCCACGATAGCCGGAAGGCTTGTCGCCAACCGTCGTGCCCGCATTCAGAATCCCCGCCTGATAGTCATCAGCAAAAAGTGCGTAGGGATAAGGTGCTTCGATCGCCGTGGCGCGCTCCAGCGCCGAACGAAACTCGGCTGGAATCGTGAAATCCAGGGCCGCAAGATTGTCGTCCAATTGCGATAGGCGGCTAGCACCGATGATGGCTGCCGCGATGCCCGGTCGGTTGACGCACCAGTTCAGCGCCACTTGCGCCATGCTACGCCCCATGTCGGCGGCGGCCTTTTCCAGCACGGTCAGGATGCGAGCATTACGTTCGGTGAACAAGCCGAGGCCTCCACCGGACGCATCCTGCGAAAGCCGTCCCTGTCCTGCGGAGCCAGGACGATATTTTCCGGAAAGAAGCCCCATCGCAAGCGGGCTCCAGGCGGTGATGCCAAGTCCGAGCGCGTCGGCGAGCGGCACGAACTCATGCTCGATGCTTCGTTCCACCAATGAATAGGGCAGCTGCAAGCAGATAGGCTGGGTAAGCGCATGCGCCTCGGCCCAGGTCTGAGCCCGCGCGGCGTACCAACCGGGAACATCGGACAACCCTGCATAACGGATCTTTCCTGCCCGCACGAGATCATCGAATGTTCGCATGACTTCCTCCGCCGGGGTCATGCGGTCCCATGTATGAAGCAGATAGAGGTCGATATAGTCCGTCTTCAGGCGCTTCAGCGAAGCGTCCACCGCCTGCATCATCGCCTTGCGGCCGTTTCCGCCAGCATTCGGATTGCCCGGAGACAGGCTGTTGGAGAATTTCGTGGCGATGACGACTGCGTCGCGGATGCCAGCTTCCTTCACGAAGGTGCCGACAATGCTCTCACTCAATCCTGCCGCATAGGAATTGGCAGTATCGATGAAATTTCCGCCGGCAGCGATATAGCGGTCAAAAATGGCTCTGGCCGTCGCCTCGTCGGCCCCCCAACTTCCGCCGATACCGCGAATGCCGCCATCGCCGAAGGTCATCGTCCCGAGCGCCAGCCGACTGACCCGAAGGCCCGAACGCCCCAGCAGATAATATTGATCGAGGGACATGTCTGATCTCCGGTTCGAGTCGATCGCGCGTCACATGCTGCCTGCGTAGGGCCGGCGGGCGATGCTTTGCTGGACGTAATTGATCATCGTGATAAAATCAAAGACAGGACGCCCCGTTACAGCTTGCACCGCATGGGCGTAAGGAGGCAGATCGCTACATTCAAGCAGGATCGAGCGAACGTCGGGATGTTCTTCCACAAGTCGGCGCGCAACCTGCGTCACCTCGCTTTCGATTTGCGCTGAGTCAAGCGTTCCCCTTTCCTCGAGGATCGCCTGACGAAACTCGGTCTGCTCTTCCATGCCGGCAACAGCCAGCGAAATGCTGTCAGGCACGTTGCAGGCCTTGAAATGCCGCGGCGTAAGTCGTGATGCATTGGCGGTAATGACACCGACGCTACCGCCGCAGAGTGCATGCATGAAAGGGATCTGCATCAGGCTCGAGAGAAAGACGGGAATGTCGAGCGCAGCCGCCACCTCCTCCTGAAAATAGGCCATGAAACCACAGGCGCCGGTAATCGCCTTGACGCCGCGGCCCTGCAACTCCAGCGCAGCCTCTACGAAGACCTCTTTCAAGGCTGGGTCGCGCTGATTCAAAAGCCGATCGATCGAGGCACCGCGAACCTCCTGGAACCGAACAGGATAGGTGTAGGTCGTCGCATTCCCGACATTCCCGGGAACGCACGGATAGGCGGCATCGAGGATCAGAATGCCGATCTGCTCACCGTACCAGGACTGCGTCTTGCGCGTGACCTCATAGACTGTCAACGTTATATCTCCCAAGTGTGTTGGCGAGGGCCGGGAAAGATCGCCTCCCCGGCCGGCAGGCATTATTGCACCAGACGCGGAGCGCCGGTTTCAGCTGCGGTTCCATCAAGGCCGTAGGACTTGAGAATCTTGACGATGGTTCCGTCCTTATGCATTTCCTCAATATCGCTATCGAGCGCCGCACCGAATTCCTTGGCCTTCAGTGAATATGGGAAAGCGGCCTGTGCGGCTTCCTTTGTCGCCTTCACGCGGGGATCGGCGGCGGCGACAGCAACCTTGACGTCCTTCAACGCCCCTTTCTGCGCGGCGACCACTCCCGTCGAGTAGCCGTCCACCGCCACGTCGATACGGCCGGCAAACAGATCCTGCTGCATGTTGACGGAGTTCGGATAAAGCTTCAGCGACGCGCCGAGCAATGTTTTGAGGTCGGCGACCCAGAGATAGCCCTGAACAGTGCCAACCTTTTTGCCTTCAAGATCGGATACATTCTTGAAACCTTGCTTGGAGTAGATCGCCATCTGGTCGGTATAAAGCGGCGCGGACAGGTTCATGGCTTTGGCTCGTTCGGCGGTGCGATACCAATCACCCGTGGTAATGTCGGCCTGGCCCGAAAGGACATACTGGATCGCCGCAGCGGGATCGACGGCCACGGCCTTGACTTGCAGGCATTCGCGTTTGGCGAATTCGGAAGCGATATCGCCGTCTATTCCCTTCATGTTCCCGCCGTCGTCCATGTAGGAATGCGGCGCATAGGTGGTCACCGCAACGGTCAAAGTGCCCTGCTGAATGGTCGTAAACTTGTGCTTTGGCGTGCAATCGGCGGCCTGTGCAGCCTGGCCAGACAGGAGCGCACCGAGAATGCCAGACAGAAGAAGATAAGTCTTGGACTTGAATACGGGCATGCCGGAATTCCTTCTTATGGGGTTAGCGTTGGGCATAGAGGCTTGCGCGCCTCTCCACGTGACTGACGAGGAGAGCCGCGGGTATCGAAATGCAGGCATAGAGAACGCCCGCGCAGAGCAGCGCCGGGAAATAACGGAAGGTGTTGGAGCCGATCTCGTATGCACGGCTCACCAGCTCCGGCAGTGCAATCGTGAAGCAGAGTGAAGTGCCCTGAAAGATAAGGATCGAGAAGCCGAGAAGGGCTGGCAGCGCGACACGCAAGCCTTGAGGAAGCAATACGAAACGCAATTCGTCGACCCGACTGAGACCGAGCGCTTCAGCCGCTTCGCGTTGGCCGTGCGCAATGGACTGGAGGCTCGCCCTGATGATCTCGCTGGTATAGGCGCCCGTGTTCCAAGCAAGCGCGATGACCGCTGCCGCGAAAGACTCAACCGTCAATCCAACACTTGGCAAGCCGAAGTAGATGAATTGCAGCAGCACCAATGCCGGTGCGCCTCGACCAACTTCAACAAGGAAAAGCGAAGCGTACCTCAGGGCCTTGCTGCGCGCCAACACACCCAATGCGAGGACAAGACCGAACGGGATGCCGAGGATGAGGCTGAGCAGAGTGACCTGTACGCTGATGGAAAGCCCGCCGAGAAGGTCGGGCATCCACGTCACCAATTCGTCATAGCTTGGAAACATCAGCGTGCCACCTTGGATCGGAGATGAGCATCGGCGAGGCGCGACAACCAGGCGACCGGCAGGCTGAGGAAGATGTAAAAGAGCCCGACGATTGCGAAGACCTCCAGACCGCGGAACGTCAGCTGCGAGAGCTGGTTGCCCTGGTAGGCAAGTTCCGTGACACCGATCGTCGAGGCAACGGCCGTCTCCTTCATCAGACCGATGAGATAGCTCGCGGCAGAAGGGAGCGCCACTCTGAGGGCTTGCGGAGCGACCACGTCCTTCATGGTGTGCCAACGGCCAAGATCGAGCGCGGTGCAGGCTTCCCACTGGCCATGATGAATTGAACTCAAGGCGCCACGGTAAATTTCCGCCATGTTCGCCGCCGCAATGAGACCGAGGCCGGTCAGGGCCGCCGCAAACGGATTGATCGGGAAGTAGCTCATCCCAAGACCAAAGAAGATGATGAACAACCATAGGATCGGCGGGATGGCACGGACGATCTGGATCATGACGGCCGCGCAGATGCGTACCAGCGTGAAGCGGCTCCGTCGCGCCGCCAGAAGAGGAACCGCCAGGATTGCACCAATGATAAAGGAGCCGGCCGTCAAGGCTGCCGTCCAGACAAGACCTCGAAAGAAGAGCAGGTAATCGGCAGCGCTCATCGATCGTGCACCGCGCGAAGGAAGCGGCGGGTCCGTTCGTGCTGCGGATTGCGCATGACCTCGGTCGACGGACCTTTTTCCACGATCTGGCCATCCGCCATGATCATGACGGTATCGGAGACATTTTCCGCAAAGCCCATCTCGTGGGTCACGACAACCATGGTCATCCCGCTGGTGGCCAGCTCCCGCATGACGGCCAGGACCTCGAGCCCGAGTTCGGGATCAAGTGCGGAAGTGGGTTCGTCGAACAGCATGACCTCCGGGTCGAGCGCGAGGGCACGAGCGATGGCAATCCTCTGTTGTTGACCTCCCGAACAACGGCCAGGAAATTGCCCCGCCTTCTCGGCAAGACCGACACGACTTAGCAATTGCATCGAACGCTCATCCGCCTCTGCTCTGCTGCGGCCAAGCACCCGCTCTTGGGCGAGGCTGACATTGCGAAGCACGGACATATGGGGAAAGAGATTGAACGATTGAAAGACCATGCCGACGCGTCGGCGCAGACTGGAAAGCTCGGCGCGAGAGACGGGTTGGGCTGCATTGATTACTGTCGAGCCAACCGTGACCGTGCCGTCTGTCGGCTGCTCGAGGTAGTTGATGCAACGAAGGAGCGTACTCTTTCCAGATCCGCTAGGACCGATGATCGCAAGAACCTCGCCGGAAGAGACCTCCAAGTCGATCCGGTCGAGAACAATGTGCGTTCCGTAGTGCTTGCTGAGCGAATGCAAGCCGATTTGCACTTTTCCGGAATGAGACTTCATGTGTGACACAGGGTTGCGGCACCCGCGACGCAAGTCCGTCGAACGCCGTTTGCAACTAAAGCCGTCGCCAAGGTTATTGGCCTCCCGATGCTGTTCGCACTCGACCGGCGGCGCGAAGACGCTGGCTGAAGGCGACATGATTGTTTGCTTTGTCGGTCGCCCCATCTGGAGACGCCGTGTTCCCGATCTTTGTTGACCGAACTGTAACAACGGCGGACGTGGATGGGAGTCCAAAAAAAATGTGACATCTGATAACTTGAAGTTATGGCGGGGCTATCGGGGACGAAAGCGGCAAACAATGACGGCGTGAGGAATGCTTGGATTGCCTGATCGGCCGGCGGATAACTAAACGCCAATGGTCCATCGCCACCCCCTGCGCGCGACGTGCCGCAATCGCAGCATCCACTGACAGGATGCGACCGAAGAATTCCGGTCGTACGCGATTTTCCAGCCATGAACACAGATAGGCGCCCGGGCCGCGTTGCGGCGCGTCATGGGGAATTCTGGCCGAGCTGAATTGGTATCGGCGTTTCGCCGATAGGATCGTTTACGATCGACCGGGAACCGTGTGCAACGGGTGACCGCGAGCGCAACGCTTAAGCTACCTCCCAGGCGTTCCTCCGCAAATCTCGAAAACGACCACAGGCATCCAAAGCCGTAGGCATGAGCGCGGCCTCCGTCTCCGGCGCGCCATAACGAGGGTTCATCCGCAGTCACAATTACTATTGTAAAATTAAAAATACATCTGTATGCATTCATCTGCGGGCTTTGAGTTGTGGGAACGAGCCCCTCGCAAAGCCCTCGTTCCATTACTCGGGCGGGAGGAAATTTCGCCTGCACCTAGGGAGGTCATCATGAAGAAAATTGCCGCATTGCTGGCATGTGCTGCACTTGCAATTCCCGGCGCCGTTTGGGCGCAGGACGCCATCGGCACCACCAAAAAGGACAGCTATCGCTTCGTCGTCGTACCGAAGGTCGTTCACCCGTGGTTCGATAAGGTGAACAACGGCGCGCAGGCAGCCGCCGCTGCCATCAAGGCGCAGACGGGTGCGACCGTGGAAATCGTCTACTCGGCGCCCCAATCCGCCGACGTTGTCCAGCAAAACCAGATTATCGACAGCGCGCTTGCAACCCGGCCGGACGGTCTGGCGCTCGACCTGCTCGACCCCTCCGGCAACCGCGCGTCGCTGGAAGAAGCGCAGGGCCAGAAGATCCCTCTGGTGATCTTCGATTCCGTGCCGCCGGAAGGCATGGAAATCCCGCATATCGGCTCCGATTTCTGCGAACAGGCCAAGATCGCCGCCCGTCGCCTCGTCGAGGTCCTCGGCGGCCAGGGTGAAGTCGCCATCATGCAGGGTGTTCCGACCGCACCGAACCATTCGATCCGTGCCGATTGCCATCGCAAGGTCTTTGCCGAACATCCCGGCATCAAGGTCGTTGCCGAAGGCATCGACAATGACAGCATCGAGACCGCCCAGCAGCAGGCGGCGGCAATCATGCAGGCAAATCCGAACCTCAAGGGTTGGGTCGCATCCGATGCGGCTGGTCCGATCGGTATCGGCCAGGCTATCGTTGAAGCCGGCAAGCAAGGCAAAGTGACCCTTGTCGGTCTCGACAACCTGCCGGAAATGCTGGACATGATCCGCAACGGCGTCGCCGACAGCTCGTCGGCCTCGCAGCCGGAACTTCAGGGTTACTGGTCGGTCATGCTGCTGTGGGCCCAAGCGACCGGGGCTCCGGTTCCGGGCTACCTTGATACCGGCAACGCATTCCTCACCAAGAAGAATGTAGGCGGCTAATCGACATGATCGGATTGCTTTGAGGCGCGGGGGACACCCCACGCCTCTTTCAGCTCGATCCTGCGTGTAGGTGTAAAATGGCTTATCTCGAAACACGGGGCCTTGGCCGGGATTTTCCCGGCGTGACCGCCCTTAACGGCGTCGATCTTTCGATCGAGCTTGGTCGTACCCATATTCTCGCCGGTGAGAACGGCGCCGGAAAATCGACGCTGGTCAAGATCCTTACGGGCACGGATAGGCCCTCCCGTGGAACAGTGCTGATCGACGGGCGCGATCCCACCGGCAATCCGGCGCTTTACAAGAATGTCGCCTATGTTCCCCAGGAGCTGAACCTGTTCCCGCAGATGAGTGTGGCGGAAAACCTGTTCATGCCGTTCGATCGAACGGGACACGGCGGTCTTCTGGTCGACCGCGGCGCACTTGTTCGCGAGGCGAAGAGCTTTCTCGAGCGCTTCGGTATCGAAGCCGACCCTCGTGACCTCGTCGCAAATATTTCGGTCTCCGATCAGCAGTTGCTGCAAATTGCACGTGCCTGCACCAATGCCAATATGAAAGTGCTGATCCTGGACGAGCCGACATCGTCGCTGACGCGCGTCGAGGTCGACCGCGTGTTCAAGGTGATCCGCGGCCTGCTGGACCGCGACCATGCGATTGTCTTCATCAGCCACAAGATGGATGAAGTCTTTGCCATCGGCGACGACTACACCGTGCTGCGCAATGGCGAAAAAATAGAAAGCGGGAAGATCGCCAATATCAAGGAGACAGATCTCATTCGCTCCATGTCGGGTCGCGATCTCGCGATGGACGAACATTTTCGCCCGCAGGTGCCGGTCACGGACACGGACACGGACACGGTCATGGATGTGCGCGCGCTCTCCGGAGCAAGGTTCAAGGACGTCAGCTTCGAGCTTCGCCGTGGAGAGATCCTCGGCTTTGCCGGGCTCGTCGGCGCCGGACGATCCGAAGTGATGCAAACCATCTTCGGCTTCCTCAAAGCGACTGCCGGACAAGTGACCGTCGAAGGCCGGCGCTGGGTGCTGAATGATACTTCGTCTTCGGTTGCCGGCGGCATGCTCTATCTGTCGGAAGAGCGCAAGCATCACGGCATCTTTCCGCTCCTGTCGCTGCGCGAGAACATCGGTATCTCCATCTTGTCGCTGACGAGGGGCCCATTCGGCATCAGCGGCGGGCGCGAGCGCGACGCCGTCCAGGCGATTATCGATGCCTATGGAATCCGCACCGCCGGCATGGGCAAGCGGATATCGCAGCTTTCTGGCGGCAACCAACAAAAAGCGATCATCGGTCGCGCCATGGCGACGCGCCCTCGGGTGCTGATCTTCGACGAGCCGACGAAAGGCATCGACATTCGCACCAAGACCGAGATCTATAAGATCATGAAGGGTCTCGCCGAGGAGGGCGTGGGTGTCATCCTCGTCTCCTCGGAACTGGACGAGCTCAAGAAATGCGCAAGTCGCATCATCACGATGCATCATGGTCGCATTACCGGCGAGTTCGACACGGCCACCACCAGCAATCAAACACTCATAGGCGCCATCTTCGGCACGGAGGCGAAAGCCGATGCAATCTAATTCCCTTGCGCATCTGATGCGCAGCCCGCTCGCCGGCGTCTTTGTGGCGCTGGCGGTTATCTTCGCGCTGTCCGCGCTGATCTCTCCCTATTTCCTGACGCCATACAATCTCTCGGTCATCGCCCGCGGCCTTGCCTTTGTCGGGCTCATCACCATTGCGCAATCCATGTTGATGGTGCTTGGTGAACTTGATCTGTCGCTCGGCGTCATCGGCGGGCTTTGCGGCGTGATTTCCGGCATCTTGATGATCCGGCTCGGCTTCGATCCATATTCCTCGATGCTGCTCGCGATCCTGCTTGGCGCTTGCCTCGGGCTGCTGAACGGCCTGCTCGTAACGGTCCTCAAACTGCATTCCCTCGTATTGACCATCGGCACGGCCGGCATATTCGGGGGCGCCAATCTGGTACTGACGCGCGGCGTTGCGATTACCGGCATCCCGCGTGAAATTCAATTTCTGGGCCGCGGCGATATTCTAGGCATTCCCGTACCCTTCCTCATCATGCTGGCCGCACTCCTGGTCGCCACCTTCGTCATGCTGAAGACGCCGTTCGGCCGTTACATGTATGCAATCGGCAACAATCAGGCCGGTGCCCGAATGCTCGGCATTCGCGTTGATCGCGTGCGGCTGATCGTCTTTGTGTCCGCCGGTGCTATTGCCGCTCTCGCCGGCGTCCTGATGGTCGCTCGTCTCGGCACGGCACAGCCATCGATTGGCGACACCTGGGTGCTCGCCCCAATCGCTGCCTCCGTCATTGGCGGTGTGGCAACAACCGGCGGCATCGGCAGCCCGATCGGCGCGATCTTCGGTGCCGGCATCATTGCCATCATCGAGAACATCATTGTGCTCTTCGGCGTGTCGCCCTATTGGCAGGGCATCGTCTCGGGCGCGATTGTCGTGCTCGCCATCTCCTTCGACGCCATTTCCCGCCGCTATCTGCGGCGTGACGCGTAAGCAATCGCCCGCATCGATATGACGAAAGAAAGCAGAATGAACCAGGAAGTCAAAACCAAGAAGCTCATCAATGCGCCGGAAAACATCATCGCGGAAATGATCGAAGGCATGGTGGGCGCCCATCCCGACATGCTGCGTGTCGAGGGGGCGACCGGACGCGCTGTCGTTGCCGTCGACGGGCCGCGCGACGGCAAGGTCGGGATCGTTGTCGGCGGCGGCTCGGGGCACGAGCCGGCATTTGCCGGCTACGTCGGGCGTGGCCTTGCCGATGCCGCAGCCGTTGGCAACGTCTTTGCGTCGCCTTCGCCTGCTCATATCGCTGACGCCGCCCGCGCGGCAGACGGCGGCGTCGGAGTGTTGATGCTCTATGGCAACTATACCGGTGACGTTCTGAATTTCACGATGGCGGCCGAGGAACTGGAACAGGCAGGCATCGCCGTTCGTCATATCGCCGTTGCCGACGATGTCGCCTCGGCCCCGATCGAGCGCAAATCCGAACGGCGCGGTATTGCCGGGGATTTCTTTGTCTTCAAGATCGCCGGCGCTGCCGCCGATATCGGCGAGCCGCTGGCTCGCGTCGAGGCTCTTGCCCAAGCCGCCAATGATGCGACCCGCTCCATCGGCGTTGCGCTTAGCCCTTGTTCGCTGCCGCAGACCGGCAAGCCGAACTTCACCATCGGCGACGAGGACATGGAAATCGGCATGGGTCTCCATGGCGAACCGGGCATCAGGCGCCAGAAGCTGGCACCGGCGGACGTTGTGGCCGACGAGCTGATGGACGCGCTCTTGAAAGAACTCGAGCTCGCGGCCGGCAATCGTGTCGCCGTCCTCGTCAACGGTCTTGGCGCGACCTCGCAGATCGAACTCTACGTGCTCTTTCGTCGCGTCAAACAGCGTCTGGACAGCCTCGGCATCGAAATTCATGCGTCTTGGGTCGGGGAATATGCGACTTCGTTGGAAATGGCCGGCGCCTCCGTAACACTGATGAAGCTCGATGGCGCGCTTCAGGCCCTTCTCGACCATCCCTGCCGCACCCCCGCGCTTGTTGTGGGGACTTTCGACAAGTCCGATGGCATTGCCGCACGCAGCCGCAAGGCGGCGCGTGTCGCCGAGACGGCGGCAAAGGTACAGGACAAGCCTCGGGAGCTTCTGGCGGACGGCGACGTGACGCCAGCTATCTTTCGCACGATGATGCATACTGTCGGAGAGCAGATCATCGCCGAGAAAAACTGGCTATCCGAACTCGACGGTATCATTGGCGACGGCGACCATGGCGTTACCATGGAGATCGGCTGGAAGGCCGTACAGCATGCGCTGGAAGACATCCAGGACGACGAGACGATCGAGGGCATCTGCAAGCGGATGGCAAAGGCGTTTCTCGATGCCGTCGGCGCCTCTTCCGGCCCTCTTTACGCAACCGCCTTTCTGCGCGCGGGCATGGCGGTCAGCCACCGTCTCAATCTTGACGGCGCCGGCATGGCGCAGTGGTTGAGTGCCGCATGCCAGGGCATCCGCGATCGCGGCCGCGCGGAGCCCGGCGACAAGACGATGATCGATGCGTGGGTGCCCGCCGTGGAAGCGGCCTCGCAGGTCGCCGAAAATGGCGGTACTGTCTTGCAGGTGCTGATGGCCGCCCGCGACGGTAGCGAAGCAGGCATGAAGGCGACCGCAGCCCTGGAGTCGCGTCGGGGCCGGTCCGCCAAGCTCGGCGAACGCTCCATCGGCCACATCGACCCTGGCGCCGCATCTACCTTTGTCACGCTTCGGGCCATGACGGCAGCGCTGCAGGAAGCCCTCGCCTGAGCGAGCACGAGGTCAGCGCGGACCCTGCAACAGGGCCCGCGCGACGCTCTCATTGGTAACCAGCCTGTTGACGTAGCCGGCGCGCAGAACCGCTCGGATGATCGGGATCTTCTTGATGCCGCCGGAGACAAGAATGGAAATCG
Organism: Rhizobium sp. NPDC092011; assembly: GCF_044756305.1. Taxonomy (NCBI): domain Bacteria; kingdom Pseudomonadati; phylum Pseudomonadota; class Alphaproteobacteria; order Hyphomicrobiales; family Rhizobiaceae; genus Rhizobium; species Rhizobium sp. NPDC092011. The sequence goes on along the minus strand of NZ_JBIVSO010000007.1, from coordinate 174,630 downwards.
GCTTCAGCTTCAGCTTGTCCGGTGGCAAAGCTATGATTGATTCATTGAGGAAATGATCGATCGGGTACCCGCGTGCATCCAGAAAGCAGCCCATGAATTCGCCGACCGCCCCGCGTTTCAAAATAGTATCGAGATTGTCCTTCACGACGCGGATCTGCGTCAATGACGTATCCTGCGTCAAGGCACCGCAAGACACGATGCCGATGTCGGCAATCTCCGTTCGTGCCAAGACGTCGGTCAACTCGTCATTGAGCAGCACCGCATTGCGGCTTTCTGGATTTGCGCAATAGATCGGCGCCGTCAGATAGTGGCACTCGACATTCAGTGCCCTGGCACAGGCCGTCGCCACCTCGAATGTATTGGTAGACGAACCGCTCGTCACACCGCCGGTAAGGCCGACAACCCAGCTTTCCGACCTCGGCCGTGCATGGAGGCTGCGAACGGCAAAACTCAAGGTCCGTCCGGAGCTGATACCGATGCCCATATCCCGCTCATCGACGAGCTTGCTTGCAAGCGACCCCGCTGCTTCGCCAATCACCCGCTTCTGCTCGATATAGTCGTCAAGATCGGGAACGACGACCGCTTCGAGGAGCTCGTAGCGGCGAGAGACCTGGTCGGCAAGTTCTATGCAATCGGTCAAAGGCAGGCTTACATTGACCTGAACGCTGCCGGATTCACGCACCTGACCGATGATCTTGTTCACCTTCAACCGGGTGATATTCATGCGCTGGGCAATTTCCTGCTGCGTCTGGCCACCGATGAAGTAGAACCAGGCAACACGCGCCCGTTCCAACTCCTCATCGAAATCACCCAAATCTTCACTCATGCAATTCGAAATCCCCAATGTGTTGATTTTCGATACGTCAATTCGCACCGGATCGGCAACTGCAATGAGACGGAAAACTGCCGAGGCGACCGCCCGGGACGAACAGAGCGTCCTTCGACTTGACGGTGGACGAAATGGAGACGGGCAAGCCAGGGAGTTGGAGCTGGCGATCACGCGCTCTGCATCCTGTCGCTTCTTCACAGCACCGCAGCCCAAAGACCTCTGATGGCCGTCGGGAGTGGTTTGCAGCCTGTCGAGATTTCCAGTGCCGAACACGCAGTCCCCGGCTGTCGAAGCCGGCATCGCGAGGCTGCGGCACATCGAGCAGGCCTTAGAAAGCATCAGGCGGCGCCCAGTTCGCTGATGTCGAGACTGTGAGGTTCCCTGATCCGGAACAGCTGTTTGCCCCGTTTCCCCCTGGTTCGCTTGTTTTTATGCGTCCAGGCTATGGTCTCCGGCTGCATCTGGCCCCTCACAACCAATACGGGACAAAAAAATATCATCTGTCATCTGGCCGTTAAGCAAACATTTTATTAGGCTCTCAATCAGATTGCACAGCCGTGCAATGGAGGAGTAAGAATGGAACAGAGCCCGTTTCTCGAGCTGAATTCTGTTGCCTGCCGTTACGGCAACACACAGGTTCTGAACGATATCAATCTCAGCATCGCTCGTGGCGAGTTCGTTGCGCTTCTCGGCTCGTCAGGCTGCGGAAAGACGACGCTGCTGCGCGTCGTTGCGGGTTTTATCGCGCCCTCCTCAGGCGTCGTCGTTGTAGGCCGTAAAGACATCACGCATTTGCCGCCGGACAAACGCGGCATGGCGCTCGTCTTTCAGTCCTATGCGCTCTGGCCGCACATGACCGTGGCACAGAACATTGGCTACGGATTGAAACTCAAAGGCGTCGCGAAGGCGGAGATTGCAAGCCGTGTGGCCGCCATGCAGACACTTCTTGGTCTCGATGGGCTGGGAGCACGCAAGCCGGCAGCGCTGTCAGGCGGCCAGCGCCAGCGTGTCGCACTGGGACGTGCGCTTGCAGTCGACCCCGAGATCCTGCTGCTTGACGAGCCATTGTCCAATCTCGACGCCCGTATCCGGCTGACCGTGCGCCATGAATTGCGCGCGCTGCAGAAGCGCCTTGGCATTACGGCCATCCACGTCACCCACGACCGTGAAGAAGCCATGGTCATGGCGGATCGCATCGTCATTTTGAATGCCGGAAATATCGCACAACAGGGCACGCCCGAGGAGGTTTACAACCGCCCCGCATCAGCGTTCGTCGCGGCTTTCATGGGCGCGGAAAACGTCCTTCATCTTGAAGGTGCGCCACAAGGCGGCAATTTCAATATAGCGGCTGCTGCCTCGAACGCCGCCGGATATGTGCCGATGCTTGGCCGCGATCTTCGCGCCGGCGCAATCGAGGCGCGTTTCCGCCCGGAAGCAGCACAGCTTTTCCATACGGACACGCCGATCGCAGCCCCGGGCATGACATTTCTTGGAGACGTCACGGCCGTCAGCTATCCGGGTGGCCATTGGCGTCATTCGGTTCGCCTTGGCGACCGTGAAATCATGGCGGATGCATCACGGGCTTTCGAGCCCGGCGAGCGTGTCCAGGTCCATGTCGCGCCAGACGCGCTCTTCCTTTTCAATTCGCCGGGCCCAAACCCGGCCATATCGATTTCCCGGTCCGCAGCCGGGAAAGCTTGAACCTGACTTTATTCATTGAACCCATGGAGATGTACTCATGAAGAGACTGACCTATGCCGCTTTCGCCATTACTCTTGCTGCTTTCCCTCTGAAGGCCGAGGAACTGACGGTTGCAACCGCGGGCGACCAGAACATGGTCGACTACGTCAACCAATATCTCGGACCGCTTTTCGAAAAGACATATCCGGGCAACACCGTTCGCGCCGTTGGCACAGGCCCCGGCGACGCCGGCTCGCAGAAGATCCTGGAGCGGTTTGACGCTCAGCAGGCAGCTGGCAGCGCTAAGTGGGATATCGACGTCGCCGTCGTGCACGAGAAGTTCGCTGGCCCGATGGTCCAGAAGGGCTACCTCGAAAAGTACCGCGCCAACATCGACACCGGCAAGCTCGTTTCGCGCAGCAATGCCAAGAACGCTCTCGGTGCCGACGTCGATGGCTACGTCATGCCGATGTTCAACAGCCAGACGGCAATCGCCTACAATCCCACGCTGGTTCAAAGCCCGCCGAAGAGCTACACGGAACTCGCCGCATGGGCCAAGGAGCATCCGAAGCAGTTCGGCTATAACGGCATCAAGGGCGGCGCTTCCGGCGTTAGCTTCGTCATGGGCTGGATCTACGCTTTCGGTAGCGGCGATGCCAACAACCTGATGACGGGCCCCTTCAAGAAGGAAGAAACCGCCAAATGGGGCGACGCCTTCAAGAGCCTCGCAGACTTCACCAAGAATGCGACCCTGACGCCCGGCAACGCCGGCACGCTCGACCTTCTTTCTCGCGGCGAAATCGCCATGGGACCGGTCTGGGTCGACATGTTCTACTCCTGGCAGGCGAACGGCCAACTGCCGCCCGAATTGAAGCTGTTCCTGCCCTCCCCGGGGATGCCCGGCCAGCCGATGCACTACGTCGTCCCGGCCAAGGCTTCGCATAAGGAACTTGCCGAGAAGTTCATCGCTCTTGCAACCAGCCCTGAAGTTCAGGCCGACGGCATCGTCAAGAAGTTCAACTGGTATCCTGGCATCGACGCTCAGTTCGTCAAGCCGAAGCTCGACGAAGCGACCTGGAACAAGCTTTTTGTCGATATCACACCGGATGACCTTGCCTCCAAGGGCAAGCCTTTCCCGATCGCGCCCTACAACTCCGCGATCCTGGAAGCCTACGAACAGTCCGTGAAGTAAGCCGCACCGCTCCCCGCCGGAAACGGCGGGGAGCATTTTTCTCGTTGACGAGGTCGACTCATGTCCAAACGCCTCTTCGGTCTATTGCTGGTACTGCCGGCGCTGGCGGTGATCGCCTTTCTCTTCATTCTGCCGCTGATCATGTCGGCGGTCGGCGCTTTCCGCGTAGACGGCGGAGCCTTCGGTTGGGGTAATTTCTACAAGACCTTCGATCTCTACACGAATGACATCATATTTACGGTCGTCATCATTACCATCTCCACAGCGCTGATCGGTATTGGCTCGATTGCCATCGGCGGATATCTGACGCTTGGAGAGCACCCGGTCGCCGTTGCCATTCTGCGTTGGCTCTACCGCTGGCCGATGTTCATTCCCTTCATCGTCGTCGGCCAGATCCTGCGGACATTTCTGGCGAAAAGCGGCCTCATGAACAGTACGTTGATCAGCCTCGGCCTGCTGTCGCCGCTTAGCGCCCAGAGCTATCTCGACTGGCGCGGGATCGTCATCGCCTTTGTCTGGAAGCAGACGCCGTTCGTCGCGCTGCTCGTCGCAGGCGCCATGGCCTCCATCAATCGCGACACGATCGAGGCTGCGCGCAATCTCGGCGCCTCGCGCCTGCGCGTTCTCTTCGAGATCGTCGTGCCGCAGGTGTCGGTAACGCTCACGGTTGGTCTCATCCTATCCTTCGTCACCATGATGTCGGTTCTGTCCGTGCCGCTGATGATCAATGCACAATCGCCGACCATGCTGACGGCCGACATCGCCTTCCGGGTGAACGCCTACGGGGACTACGGGGTCGCGAACGCGCTTGGTCTCGTTTCGCTGGTACTCGCCTCATCGGTCGCATGGATCTATCTTCGCCAGAGCCTCAAGGAGCGAGCATGACAAACGCTGCCGTAGGTGTCACAGCCACACAATCGCATCCCTTGACCGTGCTCTGGTGGATCCCGCGCACCATCATCTTCGCCATGCTGGCTTTCTTCATTTTTGGGCCGCTCGCCAACCTGCTTCTCTGGACGGTTGCCGAAAAGTGGTATTTCCCGCACAGCCTGCCACTTGAATACGGCTTCGGCAGTTGGGCCCGCGTATTTGCGCCGCGTGGCGGAGCGGCTCAGTCGCTCACCAACTCACTGATCGTCGCCTTCCTGACGGTGGTGCTCTCGCTTCTGCTTGCAATTCCTGCCGGTTACGCGCTCGCTCGACTGAAGCTGCCTTTCCGGGCGCTGATCCTGCTCGCCTTCCTGATCCCCCAGGCCTTCCCGAATCTCACCGTTTATGTGAACGTCGCCCGCATCTTTTACGAAATTCGCCTCAACGGCACGATCTTGGGCGTCGTGCTGGTGCACGCCTCTCACGGTCTCGTTTATGCCGTGTGGATTGCGACGGCGGCCTTTTCGGCGATCGACGAGGAGTTGGAACAAGCGGCGCGCTCGGCAGGCGCTAGCGCATTGCGGGCCTTTCTCGATATCACGCTGCCACTCGCAGCCCCCGGCCTGATGGCCAGCGCGATCTTCGTCTTCCTGGAAAGCCTCGACGAGTTCACCGGGAGCTATTTCGTCGGCGCGCCCGATGTGAATATGCTTCCGTTGCTACTCTATACCGCAGGGTCAGGCGGCAACTATCAGATCGCCTCCATCACCGCCCTCTTGCTGCTCGTGCCATCCTTGGTGTTTATGTTCATCGTCGAGCGATTCCTGAAGGCGGACGTCCTGTCACGAGTGGGGCACTAGAGAGATTAGCATGAACGACGGGTCGGGACGCGATGGAAAGACCCAACGCAAGGAGCGGATGCGCTTCGTAAGCGCCGAGCAGGTCGCTCGACTTGCGGGCGTATCCCGCTCGGCGGTTTCCCGAACCTTCACACTCGGGGCCAGCGTTGCGCCGCTCACCCGGGAAAAGGTGATGAAGGCGGCTGAGGAACTCGGTTACCACGTCAACGATCTGGCACGCGGCGTCCTTGCCAATCAGAGTCACCTTGTCGGTATCGTTGCCACCCGCCCCGAAGTCGGCTTTCGTGCCCATCTGGCCGCCGCTCTCTCCAAGGCGCTCATCCAGCGTGGCAGCATTCCGATCCTCATCAATACGGGCCAGACGGAAGAAGAACTGCTGGCGGCGCAGAAGATGTTGATCGGCCATCGTGCGGAGGCGACGATCATCCTGTCGGGTTCGCCGCCTGCTCAGTTCGTCGAATTGGCGCGCCGAAACGGCCAGCCGCTGGTGGTGATCGGACGCTCGGAACCGGATGCCGACCATGTGCGTGCGGGAAACTCGGAGGCATCCCGAAAGGCCGCCGCCATCTTCTTCGAAAAAGGCCGCCGTCGCCTGGCGGTTGCCGGATCGCATTCGGCAACATCGAGCATTGCGGAGCGCGAGACAGCGTTCATGACAACGGCCGTCGCACTCGGCGCGAGCGTCTCGATCGGGCGTGGCAAGGATTCGGACTATGACAGCGGCATTGCCGCGGCGCGGCAACTCTTCTCGCAGCCGGAGCGCCCCGACGCCGTCTATTGCGCGAACGACCAGATCGCCTTTGGCCTGATGGATTACGTGAGGACCACGCTTGGTCTAAGGATCCCTGAAGATATCAGCGTCATCGGTTTCGACGACGTGCCGGAGGCTGCGTGGCTCAGCTATCGCCTGACGACCTTTCGCCAGGACCCGATCGTCATGGCAAAGCAAGCCATTGAGCTCATCGAGAAACGGCTCGCCAATCCGGATCTGCCACCGGCCCACGAACGCGTGATTCCCGAGCTGATCATTCGCGACAGCTTCAAGCCGTGATCAAAAGAGCGCGCCATCCATCGCGAATTCTCGGATGATGCAGGTTTCTTGCGTGCTGCTTAACTCCAGCGTCCGCCGTTAACGCGTGCTCCCTCGCTTGGGATCTGTCTTCACTGGAAAGTGCCCACACTGTGCGAGCGCAAGACCTTGTCCGTATTATTCACTTCTTGCAGATGTGTTAGATGGGCTTTTGAAGACAGGTCTCTCCCGTCTGGCCGAGGCGTTTGCCCGCTGGCTTCGGGCACTCTCTCCGCTCCTCAGAAGGAAAGCCGCGCGTCTGGCGCTTCCTTGTGAACCGCACTGCGACAAGGGCGATCCCTTGCGAGACCCAAGAAGCCATAGAGGGTAAGATGACCCCAAACTTGCCGAATACCTTCGGCAATCTGCCGGTGAACCCGGCGCCACCATCGAAGTCAGAATGACACTCATGGGACCTCCCTCCCAGAGCAACAAGCACGATCTACCCTGCCTCATAGACCGATAGTCTGGCTTCAGGCATCAACAAGGACACGAGCCCGCTGAAACACTACAACAGGGAGGGTCGGCCTTTGGATATATCGGCGACTTGTTCGTCATTCACAACGATGTGTTGATTTTCCATGTTCCAGACGGCGAGCACTTCTTCGCCGCGCTGAAACTGCAGTGGGTTTCCAGCGGTGATCAAAGACGAACCGGTCTCGCCACCGGAGAAGGCCAATCCCACTTTGAGGTGGGCACCCGCGAAGGCGATCTCCGTAATTCTCGCGGCCTTCGAAAGCTCATTTTCGCAGAGCCTGTTGGTCGGCATCTTCAGATGAACATGCTCCGGACGAACAACAATGCTCGTTTCCCGGCTTGATCCCTCCATAATGTTGGATTCCCCGAGGAATTTTGCGACGAACAACGAATTCGGACTACGATACAATTCCGTCGGCGTGCCGACCTGCATTATTTTCCCGTTGTTGAAAACCGCGATGCGGTCGGAGAGCGTAAGCGCTTCCTCCTGATCGTGCGTCACAAACACGAATGTCATCCCAAGCTCACGGTGCATACGGGCGATCTCAAGCTGCAAGCGATCGCGCAGGCGCTTATCAAGGGCGCCCAGCGGCTCGTCAAGCAACAGCGCTCTCGGCTCGTAGACAACGGCGCGCGCCAGTGCAACGCGCTGTTGCTGTCCGCCCGAAAGTTGCCGCGGCAGTCGATGCGCGAAGTCGCCAAGCTGCACGAGGTCGAGCACGCGCTTCACCCTGGTTTCGATTTCCGCCTTCGAAACTCCCCTTTGACGAAGCGGATAGGCGATGTTCTGAAACACTGTCATATGCGGGAAAAGCGCATACTGCTGAAAGACGACCCCGAGGTCGCGCTTGTGCGGCTTAAGGTTGGTGATGTCCCGGCCATCGATTTCGACCGAGCCGGCATTCAGGCCAACGAAACCGGCGATAATGGACAGCAGTGTTGTCTTGCCGGAACCGCTGGGACCCAGAAACGTCATGAACTCGCCGGGCGCAATGTCGAGCGAAATATCGTCGATGGCGGGCTTTGCAGCACCCGGATAGTAACGGGTTGCGTTCGAGATTTTGATCGAGTGCTTTTTCATCATTGTTACGGAATCGCGTTTCTACAACTTGTTGCCGGCTCTGAGCGAGACGAACAGGAAGATAAGCGTCGTTGCGACGACAATCACACTGGAGGCGGCAGATATGGTTGGATCCATGTCAAGGGCGATCGAGTTGTACATCTGGACCGGCAGCGTTCTGAGTTTTGGAGTCTGCAGGAAGAGCGCAACGACAAACTCGTCGAAGGAGCTGACGAATGCGAAAAGGAAACCTGAAATCACGCCGGGCGCAAGCAGCGGGATCTTGATCCGCAAAAGCGTCGTGACACTTCCAGCCCCCAGACTGGATGACGCAAGATCGAGCGTGTTGTCATAGCCAGTGAGGCTGGCGGCAACCGTCGTGATGACGAATGGGATGGCAAGCGCGGTATGCGCAAGAACCAAGCCCGACAGGGTGCCGGCAAGATGCCACTTGAGGAATACGGCATATATGGCGATCCCGATCACCACGCTCGGGACAGTCAACGGGAGCGAAAAGAAAACTCTTAAGGCCGCACCCGTCCTGCGCGGAATGCGCGTCAACCCGATCGCCGCAGAGACACCGAGAACGGTGGCCAAAATCGCCGTAAGTGAGGCGATCTGCAGCGACTGCAGTAGAGACGAAAGCCAAACGCGCGACGTGAAGAAGTTTTCATACCACCGCAGTGACCATTCCCGCGGTGGGAATTGGAACGTCTCGCCGGCGGTGAAGCTCGCCGGAATAACGACGAATGTCGGCAGGACAATCAGGATCGCCGTCAACAGCGTCATGAGCCGCAGGAAGAGGCCAGGACCGCCTTCGCGACGCGTCGAGAAAGGAGACATCGCCCTCACCTCACTTTCCAGCCGTATTGGGTTGCAGATCGAGACGGGCATTCAGCCGGCCGATCAGCGCCATCAGTGCTGCGGCGACAAGCAGAACGATAACGGCAAGTGCGCCGGCGCCCCCAAAGTCGAGCAATGTGTCGACTCGCGTCGCGATGAGCTGCGAAACAAGCGCCTCCTGTGGTGACCCGAGGATCGCAGGGGTAACATAGAAGCCAAGAGCGATAACAAAAACGAGCGACAGGCCGGCAAGTATACCGGGTAACGACAAAGGCAGATAAATCTCCAAAAATGCTCGCCATCTCGGCGAGCCCATGGAGGCCGCAGCGTCCAATAGGCGCCGGTCGATCCCGCGCATGTTGCTATAGAGCGGGAGGATCATGTAAGGCAGCAGAACTTGCGCCATCGCGATCGTCACGCCGGTCGATGTGCGGACCAGCACCATGCCGGGCAAGCCGACCCAGGAGAATGCCGTTTCAATCAGGCCGCCCCGCTGCATCAACAATGTCCATGCGAAGCTCCGAGCGATAGCCGAGGTCCAGAATGGCAGCAGCGCAACCGTCATCAGTACGGCACGCATGCGGGGTGTGACCAGCGTCAACATGTAAGCATAAGGAAAACCTATAAGCAGCGTTACGACCGCAACAATGGCAGCGATACGCAGGGTTCTCAAAATGATGATGATGGAGATGTCGTCGGTCAGGAGCGATGTGTAGTTCTGTAACCCCAACTCAGGGTCGGTAAAGCTCCTAACCGCGATGGAAAACAACGGATAGAGGAAGGTCGCGAGCAAGAGAACGGTCGATGGAAGCAGCAGCCAGACAGCAATATTGATTGGCGCCACCGTGATTTTCCGTCCTTCAGAGGCGCGGTTGTCGATAACTGCTTCCATCATTTGACCTATCGGGACATCCAGGGAGTGACCTTGGCGATGACCGAGTTGAGATTCGCCGACCACCATTTCACATTGGAAAGCAGTACCTTGTCTCCGGTTTCGTCATGCAGACGTGGATTGAACGTCTTGTTGAGGTCGGAGTAGTCCGGCGTCGCCTTGCTTGTTGCAGCGATGACACCTGCGAGTTCCGCAAAGCGCTTATTCTGTTCGGGATGCGAGACGAACTGGACGAAATCCATCGCCGTCGCAAGATTTGCAGTGCCCTTCGGGACGATCAGTGCATCCCAGCCGAGGATCGTCTTGTCCCAAACGGGAGCGATCGGCGCGCCGGCCTTGGCTGATGCCATGACGCGGCCGGTCACGGCAAACCCCATATCGGCCTGGCCGTCGACGAGGGCCTGCTGAAGCGCGCCATTCGTTTTGGTGAAGATAATCGACGATTTGATCGTATCGAGCTTCTTGAGCGCGCGATCCACATCGATTGGATAAAGGTTCTTGGAATCGACGCCGTCCGCCATGAGGGCATATTCGAGCGTGCCGAGGCTGATGTCGGGCGGCAATACGCGCGTTCCGGGGAAGTTCTTCAAGTCGAAGAAATCGGCAAGTTTCGTGGGCGGATGATCTTTGTATTTCTCAGTATTGTAGACGAATGTCAGGGCAAAGAAATAGACAGGCACACCGCAATCGCTCACGGACCCCTCGGGAAACTGCGAGGTATCGATCTTAGAAAAATCTAGCTTTTCCAGAAGCTTACCGCAGTTCTGCTCGGCGAAGGCAGCGCCCTGATCCATGACATCCCAAGAAACCGCGCCGGCTTCGACCATCGCCTTCAGCTTCGCGCCGTCGGGTGGCGAATCGTTTTCGAACTGAACGTTCTTGCTAGCAGTATAGGGTTGCTGCCAAGCCTTGATCTGCGAATCCTGCAGGGTGCCCTGATAGGAAACGAAGGTCAGAGACTTGTCCTCTGCGCGCACCTGGTCGAGCGCGACGACCGCGCTCGTGGCGCCAATGAGCGCGGCAAACAACGAGTTTCTTATCTTCAACATGAGTTCCTCCTCCTTCTTTGTATATGTTTTCCGGACCACGTCGCGCGCACCTTGCGCACCAAACCTCCATCGCCCGCGCGGCCGCCTCCGGCTAATTGCTCGCTGCAATCATGCTATCGACCGCATCGCGATTGCTTTGCAATTGCTCCAGTAGAGGCTGCACGTTTGGCGGCCTTTGCCCTGCCGCGGCGAAGGATATCGTCTGCCGCGCAAAGGCAAACAACTGTCCTGTGACATTTCCAAGCGGCGTCCGTCCACGCAACTCGGCGGCCTGTGCGGCGACCATAAGCTCCATGGCAATGATAGAGGTACCCAACTGCGCCAGTTCCAATCCACGCCGGCCGCCCAGCGCAGCGAGGGACGCCCGATCCATCACCCCGTTCGAATGGCTTGAGCTTGCCAGCTCACCTGCCAAGGGGGCCGTCAGGAGCCTCGCTTCCGATGTAATCGACTTATGGAAAAGCGCGACCCCATTGAAGCCGGGGGCACCGATGCCGTCTTCCTCGATGAGGCCGATCGCAAGGCCGGACCATGTCGTGTCGACGAGCTTTGCAACCCTCTCGGTCGAGCTGGTGAAAACCGGGGCGAAGGCAAGCCGCATTACGTCGAGCGCCATGCAAAGCGTAACCATATCGAAGTTTGCTACCGCAGCGAGACTGCCATGTTCCAGCGATATCACCGGGTTGCCCTGGCTCGCGTTCAACTCACGCCCTATCTGCTGCCTCGAAAAGGCAAGACTATCCTCGGCGGCGCCGTGGATTAGCGCCATCGAGCGGAAACACAAGGGATCCTGCAGATTTCGAGGACCGCCGGCCGAAAGGATATAACTGCCCTCGACATATTTTCTGATCGCCGAGCCGTGCCGGACAAGACCGTCGAATGGGCGAGACCGCAGCGCGATCTCGGAAACGGTCGAAGGGTTGGCAGCGTACCCTTCCATGCTAAGCGCGCCAACGAGGGTCGAAAGCTGCAGCAGGCGATGAAGATCGACGAAAGAAAGCACGGCAACTGCCGTCGACATGGCACTCGAATTGAGAAGCGCGAGAGCCTCCCCGGCCTCCAGATCGATATCGTCGAAGACAGCAAGCGCGACGTCGGCCATCGATGACATATCGCTCTGCCCCATGGATCCCCAAAGATGCATGGCGATCGGCCGATCCGCGTTCAGCGCATCCACCAGGCGTTCTGCCAGAACCGGCCTTGCGCCCGTGGTGCCGCTTGCCAACGAATGGAGAAGATGGAGTACGGTGGCGCGCGTAACATCCTTGGCCGCGAGCGGTCCATGCCCTGCATTATGGGTACGAAGCAAGCGCCGGCTGAATTCGGCGGTGTTTGCCTGACTGATGCTGGCTGTTGTCTTCGGCCCAACGCTGGTGGTCGCGCCATATATTCTTTCGCCGCGCGCGATCGCCTCTTCCAATATGCTGCGGCCGCGCACCATGCGCTCGATCGCGTCGGGACTTACAATGACCTTGGAACCGCTTCGGGATACGGAAACGACCTGCTCCATCGCCAGGTGCTGGCCGGTAATCTCGACGATATCTTGGCGCAATGATTGCATATGGAACGGCCGCCCGCCTTACCGTGGAATGATCTGTGCGGGACTTTCACCCTCTTGCGCCGCCGAGATTCACCTCATGCGCTATCGTGGTCGATGGGTAGGCCATTCAACGACTGCGGACAACTGCATAATCGACGCGTTTCAAACAATGAAACGAACACCGATCCGTTCACACCGCCCTTGCGCGGCGTTGGGGTAAAGATCTAATCGAGATCGGAAGGCCGATTTGAGCGTATGACTCGTCAGTTCGTACGATCTTATCGGCGATGGGAGGTTTAGATGACGTTCGCGCCTGTTCAAGCGGTGACGAAAGCTCTTGCAGTTCTTGCAACCGTAAACCAAGGCGGTCTCGTGAGCGTAAAGGAAATACATTCCCGAACCGGCATTCCGAAGCCGACCGTCGTACGGCTTCTGCAAACGCTGATCGCGGCTGGATATGTCAATCAGGACGAGAAAACGCGCGGATATCACGTAACGTCGGCAATCGCGAATTTGAGCTCCGGGTTTCACGGTGCTCCCAAAGTCATCGAGGTGGCGCGCTCTTTCGCCGACAGGCTGACCAAAGAGATCTTGTGGCCCTGCGCCATCTGCACCCTGGATATCGATGCGGTCGTGATCAACTACAGCACCATTCCGGATAGTCCGATTTCGCCCTTCCATGCCTCGCTCGGGCGCCGACTGAGTCTAGGCGGTCGCGCGCTCGGCCGAGCCTATCTCTGTTTCTGTCCGCCGGAGGAGCAGCGAATTCTGCGCGATGTCATGCGGGCTTCCAAGGATCCGGAAAACAGCCAGATAGGTGACAGCACTTTCGAACGGATGATCTCGCGCACGCGGGCGAAAGGCTTTGCGGAACGAAATCCCGAACTCGAACCGAGAAGCTCGGGAACGATCGCTTTTCCAATCCGGTCCGGAGAACGCGTGCTCGCGACATTCGGCGTCACCTATTTCAGGTCTGCCTTGCGCGGAAACCAGAATCGGAAAACCATCATCGAAGCCCTCCGCGAAACGGTCACCGCAATTGAGGCACAGCTGCAAACGCCGTAGGGTCAACGTTGAGCCAAAGAAGCTTCAAATCCGTATCGTTCCAGGGGATTGCGCAACAGGATGCGCTTCTTCAACTCGCTATCGGTAACCCAGGCGTCGAACAGAGCCAGCAATTGAGCGCTCGTCGGCGGCGTCCCGGCGAACCGTACGAACGGGAAGTCCGTAGCCCATAAAAGACGCTCGCTATTTGCTTCCACCAGCGCATCATGAAACGGCCGGATTGCATCATAGCCAATGCCGGCCGCGCGCCGGCATACGGCCAGCTTGACCCAAACGGCTCCATCCCTCAGCAAGCCGAGAAGGCGCTGGAAATGCGGATGCCCAAGACCAAGTTGAGGATCGAAGCCGCCCATGTGATCGAGTACAATCGGAACTTTCGCCTTCTCCACGGCCCGCCACTGCTCGAGCATCACCGAGAGCGGCGCCCACACCTCCGCATGCATACGAACCTCCGCCAAAGCCGGTGCAAGCTTCTGAAGGAAAGTATCGAGGGGCACGGTTCCCGGCATGCGGCTGCCGTCGGGCAGCAGGTTCTCGACAAACCGCAACCCGGAGACCCCCTCCTCCTTGAGAGCGGCGAGACTTTCTACGGCACAGGATGCATCGGCCACGCCGACACCCCTGGCCCTGGAACCCAGCGCCTTCAACGTCGCCCTTATCAGATCAAGATTTCGGCCATAAGGCGTCGGCTGGACGAGGACGACGTGCGACACGCCTGCCTGATCGGCGTTCGTTATGAGGGCGCTTGCCGGAGAGAAAGGTGGCTTATAGGCCGGGGTAGTCTCGAACGGAAACGCCCGCGGATCGTCAAAGACGTGAACGTGGCAATCACAAACGCTATGTTCGAGGACGGGCTGATTTATCGGCGTCTCGGCCGTCATTGGGGGCGTCTCCATCTGAACGAAGGTTGCTTGGTGATCTGGGATGTGGGCTCCTCGGCAAACGAAGACCCGATTGCCTAATCAAGCCTGGTAATCGCCCGCATTGAATACCCAGCCCTTTGCGATGAAGTCCGCCCGCGGCGGGGCGAATACGTCAATCAAGATATGACGCCCTGGTCCGACGCCCTCGGTTGTGTGGATGAGTTCGGGGGGAATAATCGCCATACTGCCAGCCGAGGCCTCGATGTGCTGATCCTCGCGCCATTCCTCGGCATTGGACACCCATGGGGTACGGATATGGTGTACGAAATCACCTGCAATCGCGAGAGATCCCTGCTCGAAATCCTCATGCGCGTGCGGCGACAACTTCGTCCGGTCCCGCTGTCCTTCATATTCGACCCAGTTGATACTCATCGTCGAACTCTGAAAGAACTTCAGCCTGGGATTTCCTTCGGGAAAGGGGATGTCATCCACCTGATAGACGCGAATGCGATCGGCATCCTTCTCCAATCGCACCATTGGCTTTGCTACCGGGATCACACGTCCATCCAGCACCTTATAGTCGTCGGCATTGACGACGTTGCGAGAGTCCATATCTCGGCGGGCCGTCGTCAGGGCAAACGCCCTTGCACCGCGCGGTAGGTGAAGTTGGAACGCACCGGCCGGCACGACAGCGATGGACCGGCTTGCTATTTCCACCCTTTCGGAATCCATCGTCAGCGACGCTTCGCTTTCGGGAATGAGGAGAATGGTTTCATGATCGCTATGAATGATAATGTCCGCGCCATCGGCACCAGTGACACATTCGACCGTGAAATTCTGGCCTCGAATGATTGAACTTGGGGCGGACGTCTTGGCGAAATACGAGAGCGAAACGGGGCGTAAAATCATTGTTCGGACCTCAATAGGTGGCCTCGTCGGCGCGGGTAAACTGTCGCTGCAGCTCGAAGCTTGGTTGGGAAATGGCATATTCGGCACCGCCCAAACGCGTTACGGGCTGTGCGAGAGCCGTATTGAAATACCCACCTTCCTCAAGGAAGCCGGGCTGAATGTGCATGCCGACCACCTTGCCGAAGGTGACATTGACGTTGGCGTTGCCCGTTTCGTCGGTCAGTCTGACAATCTCGATGACCTTGCACTCCAGGGCGGCCGGCGATCGGGCAACGCGCGGTGCCTTCACATAGATGCAGTTCGCTTTTTCGAGCCCGGCATACTCGAACTCGTCCATTCCGGCCGGGATTGGCGCGGACGTCATATTCATCTCTTTGACAAGGTCGTAGCTCACCAGGTTGAATACGAACTCACCGGTCTCACGGACGTTTTTTAGCGTGTCTTTCGCGGTACGATCCTCCGGCGTGTTGCAGGAGAATGCGAGGATCGGCGGCTCGTTGGACATGATGTTGAAGTAGGAATAAGGGGCCAGGTTGGCATTCCCTTCACTATCCACCGTACTCATCCAGCCTATCGGTCGCGGGGCAATAATCGCGTTCAAAATGCCTCGCTTGTAGGCTTTCAGCGCGATGTCGACAAAGACGGGCTCGGTATTGGGCATGAACAACTCTCCAGCTGAGGCGATGCCCGGCTTACGCTGTGATCTCATCGTCCGAGACCATTTTGCAACCGACCCATGGGGCTTGGCATCGTTTTGGCGGACGCTATGCAAGTCGATATTTCAGGACAAGTTGAGAATATCGTCGTTTCAACTGCTGAAATGCCACCAGAAATCAGACACGCTCCCGGCCACGAGGTGTATTCCTGACTTTCAGAGTTCGGCGATATCCTGGAGTACGAGCATGGATGAACCAAATCCTCATCTCACCTTAAGAGCACGGATTGCAGACCATCAAAGGCTGCTGGGCACCTTCGTCAAGATTTCCGGCCCATCTACGATCGAGATATTGGCGGGAGCCGGTTTCGATTTTGTCGTTATTGATCAAGAGCACGGGGTGTTCGACCGCGCCGCGACAGATTTGGCTCTCCTCGCCTGCAAGGCATCTGCGATATCGGGGATTGTCAGAGTTCCCGCCCTGGCACCAGATGGCATACTTTCGGCTCTGGACTGCGGCGCTGCCGGCATTCTCGCCCCGCATATCGATAGCGCTGGTCGGGCGAAAGAACTGGTCTCGGCATGTCGCTACCGAGGCGGCCGTCGTGGTTTCTCTGCCGTAACACGCGCGGGCGGTTACGGCGCCAAATCCATGTGGAAACATGTCGATGAAGCGGACGCCGGCGTGGCGGCAATTGCCATGATCGAAGATCCAGCCGGTGTTGACAACATCGAGGACATCGTCTCCGTCGAGGGGCTGGACGCGGTGTTCATCGGCCGCGGAGATCTGACTGTTGCCTATGGCGCGGGCTCAAGAGAGCATCCCACGATCGTGTCGGCGGTCGACAGGATTATTGATGCTACCCGTCGCGCCGGCAAGTCCGTGTGGATGATGGTTGAGACCGGCCCGGATATTGAGCCTTTGGCGACCAAGGGCGTGTCTTCCTTCATCGTGTCCTCGGATCAGGGCATGCTTCGCAATGCCGCCCGGAATATCATGGACGGATTATCATCGTTTGCCGGGGACAAGCGCGGCTCTCTTTGAAGAGCCGCATAGCAATCCTCCATATCCCATCGCGACAAGGCGCTGCCTGCGCTTAAAACAGCCTTGTTGCAAAACGCCGTCTACAGCCGAAAGAGCGTCCAAGGTTTTCCGCGGCATTGTTGATGGGCGATTTCAAAGAGCGCCATTTTGAATGGCCAGGCTGCGTGACGGCAAGGAACACTTGAGGTCGCCAACCAATCAGAAATTCTGCAAAAGAGCTGCAAGACGGAGGCAATCACACCTTAAGCGCTAAACGAGAACGGCCTCAGACATTTTCCAGCGCAACATTCAGCTCCACCATCTCGCTCCTTCGCGCAAGAGTCACGAGGTTGGCCCACGATCAAAATGGGCGAATAATCTATCAAAGTAATGCCAGCATAATCGCAAATATTATTTCCATTCTTCCAATATTATTCAGCAACTTAACTCATTTTTCACGGCGACTATGATCTACCATGATCATTCTAGGCCATCTGTTTTATTAGGGAGTAGTCGAATGGGTAAATTCATTTGCGACGATCCGATCGCCACGGATCGCAGGAGATTTCTTGCTACGGCCGGCGCAGCCGTCGCGAGCACGTGGTTCCTAGCCTCGAGCGCTGAGGCATCTGGAGAGGCAAAGCCCGTCGAAGCCACACCTGAGAAGAAGGCCTTCATGGCTGAGGCCACGCGCCTTGCCATCGAATCGGTCGAGAAGGGCTGGGGTGGCCCCTTCGGTGCGGTCATCGTGAAGGATGGGAAGGTCATCGGACGTGGCCAAAACCGCGTGCTGCTCACGGGTTGCCCTGTGTTTCATGCCGAGGTAACGGCGATCATGGATGCTTCCGCGACGCTCAATCCGAAGGCGCTACTCGGCAGCGATTACGCCGCCGGCACAATACTGGAGATGATCCCCCGCGAGCCTGGCTCCCCGGACCCCGTGCCGGAGCGGGCCAAGATGCTGAAGGGCTGCGAGATCTACATCAATGGCGCACCCTGCCCCATGTGTATGAGCGCAATTTATTGGTCGCGCATTGACCATGTCTATTTTGCCGCCAGCCTTGAGGACACGAGCAAGATCGGCTTCGACGACGCCTTCCAGTATGAAGACTTCCAGAAGCCATGGGACCAGCGCCGCATTGCCGTAACACCCGGTTTCGAGCGCGAGGAGGGCCTGAAAGCCTACCGGGCCTGGTCCAACAAGGCGGACAAGCATCCTTACTAGGCCCTTTCCAGAGAGGCTTTATAGAGGGGTCGCATTCCTGATTCGAAGTCGCTTTCAGACGGAGGCGGCTTTGCTTCGCGTGCTGAGCTTCGCGAGATTTTAGCCCTGATGCGTTTCGCGCTAAGCCTTCGAGCCGGATCGAACCCTTCGAAAAGATCTATTGTTCGGATATGTGATCGGGTCGCGACGAAACGCAAACGCGGCTCAGCCATCACGCACATCATCGGCAAGTGCGCCTTCGGCATTGATCGATGCGCCATCGGCGTGACGGATGACAATTCCGGCCGTTTAATAGCCAAGTGAAGGCAGAAGACTCTCAATGTAGAACGACACGATCTTGCCGGTCATCGTGAGTGGGTTCAGCCCTTGGTCGCCGTCCGCAAGCATGGCGGATAACGTGCTTTCCGATACAGGACTTGGGCCGCCTGTTACTATATCGGATATCACGCCGCACTGAACGGTGCGGATCTGTCTCCCGGCGGCATTCTCGCTCGAGGCGGCATAAAGGTGAGCGCTGTCCAAGTTGACAATATCGCAACCCTCGCGGCGAAAGCTGTCCAGCAGTTTATCGTCTTCACGATAGATCGCGTCCCCGGTTGCCGCCCGGACGGTCACGATTGGCGGACTGGCATCGCTCTTTATCCACCGCGCTTGGGTTTGACTGACCAGTTGACGGTTTGCAGAGACAATACGATCTTGCGAATAATGGCGTGTCGTTCCATCAGCCGCCAATGCGTCCTCGACGAGATAAAAGGCACCCATCTTCAGCCCCTTGGTGCCAAGTCCCCCGGCAAGTCCGTAGGCGAGAATCAGTTCGATGCCGTAGTAGGCCAACTCCTCGACAGTCGAGGAAGAAACAGGTCCTCCATAGACATGAGCGAGCGAGAGATACTCTCGCCCGTCATTGCGCAGCATGCGCACACTGTCCGGCGAGACGTGAATGAAATGTTGTTCCTCGAACCGGCGGGGGTGGTAGTTCTCGAGCGCCGGCGGCGGTGGGCAATAACCGATGAGAGCGACTTTTACGGGACCGAATACGTCCGGCGCGAAGCGGCGGCCAACCAGCTTTGCCGGCGTCAGATGCGGAGCTTTGGGATTATTCAATTCGAAACAACCTTATTGATCTGGCATGGTGCCTTCAGTTTTGCTCGACCAGCGCGCTGCTGCATCAGGAGCGCACGGCCATTACCGCGCATTTCCCCACGGCGTGTCACTTCCGAGTTCAGACGCTAGGCTGCGCAGGAAGCTCCGCATCACGTCTGCGCGCTCCTCCGCCATGTTCCGGCCGGCCGTCGTCTGCATGGTTTCGGGCAGACGCAAAAGCTTCACCTCAAAATGATCGACAGCATAGCGGCGGTCATCCAGCGGACGGTTCTTGGCAAACGGGTCCTCTCCATTGAACAGGGAGGAACCGAGCTGGCCGGCGATCGAGAAGACCCTTGCAAGGCCGATAGCTCCCAGGGCCTCAAGCCGGTCTGCATCCTGTAGCGCCCGCGCCTCGAGCGTCCGCGGCGCAATATTGGCCGAGAAGCTATGTGCGAGAATAGCATGGCAGGTGGCCTCGACGCGGTCCGACGCAAAGCCGATAGAGGCCAGGATCGGCCTTGCGGCATCTGCCGAAAATTCCGAGGCGCGCGACCGGTTCGGATCGTTTTTTGGCAGGTTTACCCAGTCGTGCAGATAGGCGGCGGCGATGATGACCCCCTCGTCGCCGCCGCCTTCAGTGGCCGCAATCCGCAGTGCAGCACGCATGACCCGTCGGGCGTGATTGATATCGTGGCTTGCATCACTACCATCGTCATGGGCGATGAATTCGGCTTCGAGCCGGGCGATCAGGTCTTTGTGCGGCATTTCCATCTGCTTCTATCTGGTTTCGAGGATCAATCGGGAGGCATCGGCCAATGTGTCGACGACAGGGGCACCCGTCGCGACCAATGCGGCGCGCGCCTGCATGCCCGTGGTCACCAGAACGGTGCGAATACCAAGCCGGCTCGCGGCATCGAAATCGTCAACCGTGTCGCCGATCATCCAGCAGCGGTCGGTCGCAACGCCGAGCGCCTCGCAGTGAGCGACGAGGCTGTCACGTTTCGAAGGATGTCCGGCGCCGGCAAAGCCCTGGATCAGTCTGAAATGCTCACCGAGACGATGATGTTCGATCAGCGTCGCGATCTGCGGATGCGGCGCCATCGACAGCAAGGACTGGCTGGCAAAAGGGGCAATGGCCTCAAGCGCGTGAACGGCATCGACGGCTAGCGGCTGATCGTGCATCGCCGCATCGTAACGCGTGACATAGCTATCACCGAGATGTTTCAACTCATGAGACAGGGCCGTGCGACCGAGGAGAGCGTCGAAATATCTGGCGAGCGGCCGCTGATAGTGCTCGCGGATATCGGCCTCCGTCACACCCGGGCGACCGAGATCGCCAAGCGCATCGATGGTGATCCGCGCCGTGATCGTAAAGTCGTCGAGGAGGGTGCCGTTCCAGTCCCAGATGACATGCTTTTCTATCAATTCCCAATCTCCATGCGGTGGCCATCAGTGTTAAAATAATGAAGGCGCTCGGCGCCAACGAAGAGTTCCACCGAACTGCCGGGTTCCAGCGCCTCGGCAAGGCGCGCGCGAAAGCGCCAGTTGCCGCAGTCCAGATGGATGAGCCGCTCGACGCCCATCAGTTCGGAGCGCCGAACAAAAGCTGAGAGGCGCAGCCCCTCGCCCGTGGCGCCAAGCGTGACATCCTCGGCGCGAAAACCGAGGATAAACTTACCTGGCAGATCCGTGGATCTCGGCAGATGGATGGCTCGGTCGCCGCCAATCTTCACCCCCGCCCCCTCGATCTCGACTGGCGCCAGGTTCATGGAGCCGAGGAAATCGGCGACGAAGCTGTTGGCCGGCTGCGAAAAGATGGCTTCGGGCCTGCCTTGCTGTTCGATATGCCCGTCACGCATCACCACCAGATGGTCGGCAAGCGCAAGCGCTTCTGTCTGGTCATGTGTTACATAGATGGTCGTTGCACCAATCTCCCGCTGCAGGGCGGCAAGCTCAGCGCGCATCTCGATCCGCAATTTTGTGTCGAGATTGGAAAGTGGCTCATCCATCAGAAGCACGCCCGGTCCGCGCACGATGGCGCGGGCGATGCCGACGCGTTGACGCTGGCCGCCGGAAAGCTGCGCCGGGAGACGTCCCAACAGCGCATCGATGCGCGCAAGCTGCGCGGCTGCAAGCACACGTTTCTCGATTTCTGCCTTCGTGACGCCAGCCATGCGCAACGGAAAGGCAATATTCTCGAACACCGTCTTGGCGGGATAAAGCGCATAGTTTTGAAAAACCATCGCCACCCCGCGGCGCTGCGGATCGACATGGGTCACCTCACGCTCGCCGAAACGAATGGTGCCGGCAGTCGCTGTCTCAAGGCCGCAAAGGCAGCGCAGAAGCGTGGTCTTGCCGCATCCGGAGGGGCCAACGATCACGGTAACGCCGCCTGCCGGACAATTGACATCCAGCCGGTCAAAGACCGGGCGCTCGGCGCCCGCCCAGAGTTTCGTCAAGCCATGGACGGTAACGGCCTGTGGTGCGAGGGCAGTTGTTGCCCTCGCTGTCATGGCAATGGTCATGAACTTGTCCTCACTTCGCGCCGGTCAGGTCGTCCATGATGCCCGAGAGGCGCTTCATGCCGTCCTGAGCTGAGGCCGCACCCGTCAGGATTTCGTATTGGATGTCGCCGAAGTTGGATTGGAACTCGTTGTTGGCCTTACCCGGCACGGTGTACCAATTCTGGCTCCTCTGCGTATTGATGACCTTCAGGTCAGGGTTCTGCTTATAGAAATCTCCAAGCAGTTCCGGTTTTGCCACTGCCGTCGTGTTGATCGGCGACGACGCAGTTGCCTTGACGGTCAGCGCAACGCTTTCAGGTGTTACGAGCGACAGAAGCGCCTTGCAGGTTGCCTCCTTGCGCGCCGGGTCGGTCGCCAGCATGACGAAGCCGTTGCCCGACGCCATGGTCACGGGTGCTGCACCGTCCTTTGCCGGCATCGGCGCCAGCGCCACCTTGAATGAAGCCTTGGAAACCAGGCTGGTATAGCCGGAGGAAGAGCTCAGCAGCATCGCCACCTCGCCGGCCTGAAACATGCGGCCCGCCTCACCCCAGAACGTGCCGGGCGAAACGGCCGGCATGTAGCCTTTCTCGACCAGGCCGCGCATATAACCCATCACCTCAACGCCGGCCGCACCACCGACACCGGACTTGCCGTCCGCACCGATCATGGCGCCACCGGTGGATGCGAGCTGGCCCTCAAACATGTAGGTATTGGGCATGTACGTCAGCACACCGAACTTGTTGTTGGCTTTGTCGCTGAGTTTGGCGGCCGCCGCCTCAAGCTCCGTCCAGTTTCTCGGCGGCCTCGCCGGATCGAGACCGGCTGCCTTGAAAGCATCGGTGTTGATGAACAGCGCCGGCAGGGTGACATACCATGGCATGGCATAGAGCTTGCCGTTGACACGGAAATCGTCGAGCAACCCCTTGTCCAGCTGTGCGGCAAGGTCCGGCGCTGATGCCAGGCAATCGTCAAGCGGCTGCGCACGACCGGAATCGACGTAGGGACGCAGTACCGCCCCCGTGACACGTACCGCGTCTGGCGTCGTGCCGGCAACGATATCGGCAAGCACCTTCTGCGTCGTGTCGAGGTCAGACTTGTTGTCGAGTTCGAGCTTCACCGGAGAGGACGGCTTTGTGCCGTTATAGGCTTCGAAAATCTGTTTCAACACCGCACCGTTCTGCTTCTCCTGACCCGAGACGAAGCGAAGCTCTCCGGCCGCAGCCGAGAATGCGGGAAGAAGTGCGAGTGAAATGGTGGCGATGGCAGTGGCCGAGATCAGGCGGATCATTGATAACACTCCAGAGTAAAAGGGAATTTTCAGTCGACCTGGCCGGATGTCATCGACATTCCGGCAATGAATTGCCGCTGCGCCACGAGGAAGCCGAGCAGCAATGGAAGAACGGTGAGCGTCGCGGCGGCCATCTGGGGCCCGTATTCCGATCCAAGCTCCTGATCGAGAAAACGGACGATGCCGAAGGGCACGGTTGCCGCGGTGTCGTTGCGCAGCACGAAGGACGGCCAGAAATAGTCATTCCAATGCGACACGAAGCTGAAGATTCCGAACGTCGTGATCGCCGGCCGCGCCATTGGAAAGACGATGTGCCAAAGGATGCGAAAAGGTGACGCGCCGTCGAGCCGAGCAGATTCGAACACCGATTGCGGGATCGACAGGAAGAACTGCCGCAAGAGGAACACGCTGAACGCGGAACTGAGGAAGGGCAGGATCAACGCGCCGTAGCTGTTGACGAGGCCAAACTGCGACAGCAGCACATAAACAGGAATTGCCGTGACCTGATAAGGCACCATCATCGCTACAAGCACCAGCCAGAGGCTCAGAGCCTGTCCCGCAAAACGAAGCCGGGACAAAGCATAGGCCGCGGGCACACAGACGGCGACCTGCCCGATGAAGATCGCGACAACCACGACGACACCGTTGAGATAGTAGCGCAGGATCGGCACATCCTCGAAGACGCGCACATAATTTTCCAGCGTAAAGGCAGGCAGGGCGAACAGGTTGCCGCGGAAAATATCGTCGGGCGGCGTAAAGGATGTGCGCAGCATCAGCCAGAACGGCAGCAGCATGAACACGGCCCCGATGGCAAGGGCCAGATGAATGGCGCCCTGTTGC
Source organism: Rhizobium sp. NPDC092011 (assembly GCF_044756305.1). NCBI lineage: Bacteria > Pseudomonadati > Pseudomonadota > Alphaproteobacteria > Hyphomicrobiales > Rhizobiaceae > Rhizobium > Rhizobium sp. NPDC092011. The sequence goes on along the minus strand of NZ_JBIVSO010000007.1, from coordinate 150,807 downwards.
ACGAAATTGCGGCTGCGAGAGGAGGTAAGGGTCATCGGGAGCCTGCCTTTTCGAGCCGAGCCGTCAAGACGCGTTGAAGGAAGGTGGCGATCAGCGCCAGCGCCACAAGCACCAGTGTGACGACCGAACCACCGCCGATGTCGAAGAAATAAATGCCGCGTTCCCACATCAGATGGGCAAGCGTTTGCGAGTGACGCGACGGGCCGCCACCAGTCATGGTCGATACGCTGTCGAAGACACGCATGGCGTTGACCGATGTGATGATGCCCGCAAAGACGGTGGTCGGTCCGATGGCTGGCCAAGTGACATGCCAGAAGCGATGCCAGCCATTGGCGCCATCGACACGCGCCGCCTCCAGCTGATGGCGCGGCACGGCGGCAAGCGCGGCAAGATAGAGAATGGCGATGAAACCGATCTGCTGCCAGTTGCCGACAACAGCCACAGCGGGTAGTGCAAGCGCCGGCGAATTCAGCCAGTCGGTCAGGCCGGTCATCGGCCCGAGCATGTGGTCGATTAGGCCGCGGCGGCCGACGAACATCCAGCGCCAGACGATGGACATGGCGACCAGGGTCGCCGCTACGGGCAGAAAATAGACGGCGCGCCAGAATACCCGGCCATGGCCGAGATTATTGATGCCGAGCGCCACCAGCAGGCCGAATATCATGGAGGTGGGCACGGTCAACGCCATGTAGAGCAACGTCACACCGATGCTGTTGACCAGATCGCCCCGCGCAAAGGCTTTGGTGAAATTCGAAAAGCCGACGAACCTGATGGTACCGGCAAGAATATCGGTTTCGAAGAAGGCCAGGATGAGCGTCAACAGGCAGGGCAGAATGGTGAAAACGACAAGCAGCGCCAGCATCGGCCCTACCAGCACGAAAGGTGCGGCGCGTTCGCCGATACCGGGCGCCGGCGCTGCGATCGGCGTCAGAAGACGGGCGTTCGACTGCTTCATAACCGGTACTCCCGCGTGTCGAATGCCACGTGAATTTCACCGGCGAAATGAGCAGCGGCCGCCTGCCGTGCCGAAGCGCCATCTTGCGGCGCGCCGAGATGGCACAAGACCAGCCTCTTTGCGTAGGCGATCGCCGCAAGTCGTCCGGCATCCGCCGGCGTCATATGCAGGCCGCCTGGAGCTTTCGGGCCTGAAAAATGCGCGTCGACGAGGAAGAGATCAGTGCCGGCGGCAAAATGGCCAAGCGCCGGCAGAAAGCGGGTGTCGGCCGAATAAACGAAATCCATTCCTTCGAGCGCGATGCGCATCGCCGCCGTCGGAACGCGGTGATCGACCGGAAGCGTCGCGATGGTCGTCGTGCCAAAGGCGATATCCTCGCCCGGCTCGTACTCATGCGCATCAAAAACCATCAGCAGCCAGTCATGGCCGCGCGCCAGAGCCGCGCCAAGCGCCCGGTATCCGGCACTCCCTCCCTCTTCCGCGAAACGCCAGTTGCGATGGCCGAAGAGATCGGAAAACCTCTGCAAGAATTCCAGCCCGCCCGACGGCACGAAGAGCGGTACAGGCTGGGTCCGACCTTCCGTCAGCCATTCCGTCATCAGCGCGTAACCGAGCGGGATGAGATCGAGCACATGGTCCGGATGCAGATGACTTATGACGATGCCGTCGATGCCGGCCTTTGCATCGGCGCCGATCAGGGCGCCCGCAATGCCAGGTCCGCAATCAAGCAGCAGGCTCTTCCCGGCGATGCGAGCAAGATAACCTGAGCAGGCGAAGCCCGCGATCGGGAATCCTCCCGACGAACCCAACACCGTCAATGATCCGTTTGTCACAGCCAAGCTTGCATCCTCTGTTCCGCAAGCGGCCTCTATGGATCTACGATAACCGCATCGTGACAGTTCGATCGTTTTCACACCGGCTTCATAGATGCTATCTATAAATCAGACGCCTTCCCCGGAGATGCAAAGTGGCCAATCCGACCTTTACTCCCGCCATGCTGCAACGCCTAAGACGGCTCAGTCTGCGGCAGTTGATCTATTTCATGGAACTGGAGCGCTACGGCGGCTTCAGCCGGGCTGCGGCGGCTCTTGCCATCAGCCAGCCAACACTCTCTCAACAGATTTCCCAGCTGGAGGGCGAACTCGGTGTCAAGCTGATCGATCGCACCACAAGGCGCTTCGTGCTGACCACAGATGGGCGAGAGCTGCAAATTCGATTGCGGCGCATCATGAAACAGCTTGGTGACGCTGTTTCCGAAGTCTCCTCACACCATCATGGCGAAGCGCTTTCCATAGGCATCCCCAATTATACAACCTATCCCGTCATCTCGGAGACGCTCCGCCGGTTCATCGCGGCTGCGGCAGGCACTATGCCGCGCCTGATCGAGGTATCGGCCGAGGAAATGAGCCAGTTGCTGAATGATGGCGAACTCGATGCCGGCTTCATGACGATGCCCACTCCGGTGCGCCTTGCGCCCCGCATGGCAAGCCTTGTCGCCTGGGAGGCACCACTTTTGTTCTGCCTGCAGAAATCGCATCCCTTCGCCGCATTGCCGGCCCTTTTGCCGGAACATATCGCCGCACTCGATATCGTGCTGGTGCCGCGCGACTATCATCGCGCTCATTACGATCACCAACTCGGCTGTCTGCGCTCCCTTGCAATCGAGCCCCGTCTCGTTGAGACCGAAGTTACCAATATCCAGTCGCAGATGGCGCTGACATCCGCCGGCATCGGCGCTTGCCTGCTTTCGGCCGATACTGCGCTCCTACCGCCCGACCTGGTGTTGAAACCATCGCTGCCGGAACTGGGCCGGCACCAGCTGTCACTGTTCTGGGCTGACGACAATATGAAGCCGCAACTACGGCAGTTCCGTCGCTGCATGATCAACGCATAGTGAATTCCGCACCGGCTGAAGCCAGATCGGCCCGTTGTTCGAACCGCTATACTGCCTCGAGATCATCGCCCGGTTCCGGGTATGCTCGTTCCAAGCATCGTCCGTCACACTGCCGCTCTTGCGAACCGAGGAACCTAGGTCTCACAGGTTGCCCTTGTGCGAACGATGGCGCACGACCTAGCGCGTGGCGATCTGCCCGCGACGGGCCTTTGAAGACAGCTCATTCCATGGGGCCGTCGCAAAGGGGCTCAAAGTGCGAGACGAGCGGCATCCTTATCCGCTCGCTGCGATAGGTAGGATCGTTTGGCCCGCATAAGCAGCCCAAACGCTTGTCGCAATTGCAGATCTAGCATCCCGGAGGAGAACGGCTCGCACGAAACTTGCCGTTGATCCACCATTCAAAAAACCGGTTCAATCGATCTGATGGGAGATGGTTTTGACGACGGTGTAGTGGGTTAGTCCCTCCGCACCGCCCTCGCGGCCGATCCCGCTTTCCTTTACTCCGCCAAACGGCGTCTCGGCCACAGATGCTTCTAGGGTGTTGATCGAAAGATTGCCGCTTTCTATGCCTTGCATCAGTCGATCCACATTGGCTGCCGATCGGGTGAAGCCATAGGCCGCCAGACCAAAAGGCAGCGAATTCGCCTTATCGATCGCTTCTTCGATGGATGACACGGGATTGATGATCGCGAGCGGGCCGAATGGCTCTTCCTGCAGCGCGCGGGCATCATCCGGCAATTCGGCGATGGCGGTCGGTGCAAAAAAGTAGCCGCGATTGTGCAGGCGGCTACCGCCGCAGAGAATTTGAGCGCCCCTTGCGCGCGCATCATCGACCAGGGCTTGCAGGGCCTCGATGCGACGACCATTGGCGACTGGCCCCATCTGCGTCGAGGCTTCCATTCCATCGCCGACCGTAAGCGATCGGGCTTTCTCGACAAAGGCGCTCTTGAACCGGTCATAGATACTTTCATGGACGAAGAAGCGCGTGGGCGACGTGCAGACCTGCCCGGAATTGCGGTATTTGCGCGTCGCCGAAGCGATGCCGGCGGCAACCGGGTCGGCATCGTCGCAGACGACGACCGGTGCATGTCCGCCGAGTTCCATCAGAGCGGGTTTCATGTAACGCGAGGCCAGCTCGGTCAGGTGCTTGCCGACGGCCGTCGAACCCGTGAAGGCTACCATCCGCATCTGAGGCTGCGGAATCAGATATTCCGAAATCACCGCCGGAACGCCAAAAACCAGGTTGAGGACGCCTGCAGGCAAGCCGGCATCTTCGAGGGCCTTGGCGATATGGACGACACCACTCGGCGTCTCTTCCGATGCCTTGATGATGATCGAGCAGCCAGCGGCGATCGCGCCGCTGATCTTGCGCGCGGGCTGGCTCATCGGGAAGTTCCACGGGGAGAAAGCGGCAACGGCGCCGATCGGCTCATGCAGCACGATATAGCGGATCCCCGGCGCACTGGGGATGACGCGACCATAGTGGCGAGTGCACTCGCCAGCGTCCCATTCGAAAAATTCGCAACCTCGAATGACTTCGGCGCGGCCTTCCTTCAGCGGCTTGCCGTTTTCGAGGGTGATCGAGCGGGCTATTTCCTCCTGCCGCTCGCGCATCAGCGCCGCAGCCTTCAACATGATGGCGGCGCGCTGGGCCGGCGAGGTCCGTTTCCAGATACGGAATCCTTTCTCTGCCGCTACGACCGCGTCGTGAAGATCGCTGGTGCTTGCGACGGCTACCTGGCCGATCACATGCTCGTTTGCGGGATTAACGATCGGCAGCGTGTCTGCAGTCTGCCTCCATTTACCATCGATGTAGAGCTGAACGTTGTTATCACTGCTCATAAAGTTCTCTCCGAACTCTTGGTCTTCTGTGGCGTCCCGAGTGTGAGATCGCCACGTCCTATGGTCTGGATCATTCTGATGCTACTCATTTTCCCATAGTTCAATGTAGATAAATCGGATCAATTTATAAGAATTGCGTATATATCTACGGCTCCAGTACCGCATGATTGGAGAAGCCGCGATCCATCTCGAACGGGGGCGCTAAAGGTACGATTTCGCGAGGGAGGCCGCAGGCTAAAGCGGCATCGATATCCCGCCATTGCGGGGCTCCGCGCGACGCGCATCAGCCGCGTTGGCGAAGCCGCCGCAGTCCCGCAACGATCCGCCCCAGGGGTGGACGACAGGACGGTCCGATCGGGTGAAGCTGGCGGCTCCTCACTGCCGCCAGCTTGTTTCCATGATGCTATTTGGCGGGCATTTTACAGTTGGCGGCGTACACGTCCCCATGCGCCGTCAGGACCTTGCCTTCCGTCTTCAGGGCAAGCTTGCCATCCGTGCCTTTTTCGGCCTTCAGGGAATACCAGTCCTGGATCGGATGCTGATTGGGGCCAAGCTTGAACGATCCTCGCACACTTGGAATGTCTGCGCCGAGGATGGCCTTGCGGAAATCCGCAGCATCGTCTGGAGTGGCCTTTTCCAGACCAGTGCCCATCATCAAGGCGGCATCATAACCCTGCGCCGCGTAATATGTGATCGGACGGTCGCCGAATTTCTTTTTCCACTCCGCGACGAACTCCTTGTTCACCGGATTGTCGAAGTCGTCGTTCCAGTGGCTGGTGACACGGACGCCCAGAGCGGCATTTCCGACCGCACCGACGATGACCTGATCGAGGGAGGCCGGGTGAACCACCATCGGGATTTCCTTCAGCAATCCCGCCTGATCATATTGCCGCATGAAGGCAATGCCCAGGCCGCCCGGTTCGAACTCATAGACGACATCGGGCTTGGCGGCGCGAATCTGCGCGATTTCCGGCGCAAAGTCGGTCTGGTCGAGGCCGGTATAGACCTCGCCTGCGACTTCGCCCTTATAGAAGCGCTTGAACGCGACCATGGTTTCCTTGCCGGCCTGGTAGTTGGGCGCGATCAGGAAAGCCTTTTTGTAACCGAGCGATTGTGCAAGCGCACCCGCGCTTTCGCCCTGGCTGTCGTCCTGCCACGAGCTGACGAAATAGTTGGGATTGCAGTCCTTGCCGGCAAAGGATGCCGAAGCCGTATTGGCACTCACATATATGCCATCACCGTCGAGAATATCAGGAACGGCGGCAAAGGCGACGTTTGCAAAAACGATGCCGGTAAATAGCTTTATGCCTTGGTCGGACAACATCTTGTCGGCGATTTGCTTGGCATTGCCGGGCTTCAGGCCATCATCCTCGACAACCAGGGAGACCTCCTTGCCGCCGAGCTTGCCGCTATTCTTGTCTACGGCAAGTTGAAAGCCGTCGCGAATGTCTTGCCCGAGATAGCCGGCGGGACCCGACAGGGTCGTGATCATGCCGATTTTCACCGGCTCTGCGAGGGCGACACTTGCCGAAAGTGCGAGTGCCATCGCGGTCAGAATTCCCCTGTAGCTCATCAAATTGTTCTCCTCCCATTGTGATGCGCGCGTGCCATCGCTCTCGCCGCGGGGTCATCACGCCGCAGTCGCCAATGGCAAGCGAAAGTTAGATCACTGAAGTGCCGCTCTCTCCCTCGGCACGTCCAGGCACCAAGCTTGGCGCAACGGAAAATTCCGTAAATGGAAAAATCGTCGTGTGGGTATAACGCATGAGAATATCAGCGCCCGTTTGATATTTACGCCAGCTGCGAAAGCTCCTTTGCCGTACTCCTCAACATCTCCACCAGAACTTCGGCGGCCGGGGACAAGCGGGCATTGGCACGGGTCGTAATTCCTATCGGGATCGCCGTGGTCCGCAGTGCCACCGGCAGAATGGTGATGGCGCCGGCGGCAGCCTCGCGGCGGGCGACGGCCGCCGGAAACACACCAAGATAGTCGGCATCTACCAATAGGGCACGATTGGTCAGCAGCGATACGGATTCGACCGCATGCGTCGGCGGTTCCAGCCCTTCCTCGTTGAAAGCGATGTCGATCTGGCGCCTCAGGCTGGTTTCCTGCGGCGGCAAGATCCACTCCCAGCCGGCTAGGTCCGCCAAATGGAGGGGGCCACGCTCCGCCAGCGGATGACCACGCCGCACGACGACGAGTGCGATATCATTCATCAGTACCTCCTGGACGACGCTGGGGCGATCGGGAAGTTCGGAGAGGCGCCCGACGACAATGTCCAGTTCACCCGCCCGAAGCGCCGGAATGAGGACGTCGTTCGTGCCTTCCACGATCTTGACCACAAGCTTCGGGCGCTCCCGCCGCAGCCGAGCAATTGCCGTCGGCAGAAGTTCTGCCGCCGCCGACAGCAGGGTTCCTATGGCAACACGGCCGCCTGCGCCGTCACGAAGATCGGCCAAGTGCTCTTCCGCATGGGCAAGCTGCGCGATCACCAGCCGGGCATGCTGGGCAAGGGTGTCGCCGAACATCGTCGGTACGACGCCGCGGTTGGTGCGGTCGAACAATTTTGCCTTCATCAGGGCTTCAATTTCCTGCAAAGCCTTGGTGACGGCAGATTGCGTCATGTTGAGCCGCTTGGCCGCTCGAACGAGATTCCCTTCCTTTTCGATCGCCACCACCATGCGGAGATGTCTGATGGTGAGACGGCTGGTCAGAAGCTTCATCTCGTATCCTTTCAAGCGGTTGGTCTGCCCTTGATATTCCAAATTGTCATAGACAATGCCAGAGAATTCACTTGCGCACATTTCCAATCGTTGGAAATTCTCTCGGCTGGGACGAGAAGAAGATGGGACCGCTTTGTTTGGTAGGAAGCAAACGCGATCGCCCATGGGAGGATTTTGGAATGAATGCAAAGAGTGGCGCACCCCGCCGGGCTGAAATCGCCGGAGCCGGAATTGGTGGTCTGACGACCGCCGCCGCGTTGGCACAGCGAGGCTGGTCAGTCGCCGTTCACGAGCGCGCGCCGACCTTGCGCACGTTCGGAGCAGGCATCTATATCTGGAGCAACGGCCTTCGGGTCTTGAAGGCTCTCGGTGCGCTGGAGCAGGCAACGGTCGGAGCCCATATTGGGCCGCAGTTTCACACCCGCGATCACATCAATACGACGATGGAGGAAATCCCCATCAACGGCGACGGCGACGCCCGGCTCGTCACCATATTGCGCGAGCAGCTGATCGGTACCTTAGTCGATACCTGCCGCAAGGCGGGTGTCGAAATCATCACGAATTCTGAAGCCGTCGCGGCAACACCGGATGGCGAGTTGCTGCTCGCCGACGGTTCGAGGCGCCGGGCGGATCTCGTTGTGGGTGCCGATGGCATCAATTCAAAGGTTCGCGACTCTCTCGATCTGATGATGTACCGCAAGCATCTCGGCTACGGGGCCATCCGCATGTTGATCTCGCGCGACGATGCCGACGTCCCCGCCGAGGATCGCGAGCGCTACATCGAGTATTTTACCGGAACGCGGCGCATTCTCTATACACCGGCAAGCGCCCGGGATCTCTACGTGGCTCTGTGCTGCGCAGCCGATGATATAGATGCGCTTAAGGTGCCGGCGGATCGCGATCTGTGGACTGCATCCTTCCCGCATCTTGCCCATCTCGTATCGCGCCTTGGCGATACCGGCCGTTGGGATGCCTTCGAGGTCGTCAAGCTGAAGGCGTGGAGCAAGGGCAAGGTGGCCATCCTCGGAGACGCTGCCCATGCGATGCCGCCTTATCTCGGACAGGGGGGTGGCTGTGCGCTGATGAACGGACTGGCCCTTGCGGCAGCAGTCGACGGTGCGCCCGATGTCGCGCAGGCATTGGTCGAATGGGAAGACCGCGAACGGCCGATTACCGAACATACGCAGGATACGGCCGAGCGGCTCGGAGACATGAACTTCTGGCCCGATAATGTGCGCTCGCAAGTGATGAAGATCACCGGAAAATGTGCCGAGATCGGCATGGAACGGATGAAGACTGCCCGCTACGCCCCGACCGCGACGGAACCGGTCTGAGCCAGCATGAAATCAAAGGCGAGGCTTCGAGCTTCCAGAGACGGAGACATATTGCATGAATTCGATTGAGATTGGCGCCAACGCCTTTTCCTATGACGAAGCCGGATCCGGTCCCGTCATCCTTCTCTTGTCGGGTTGGTGTCAGGATCATCGACTGTTCAAGACGCTTGCTCCCGAACTTGCCAAAACGAACCGTGTCATTCGCCTCGATTGGCGTGGCCACGGCGAACATCGCGCGCATGATGGCGACTTTACCTGCGAGGACCAGGCAGCGGATGTGATCGCCTTTCTGGACAGATTGGGTATCGAGCAGGTCCTGCCGGTTTCCACGTCTCATGGAGGCTGGGCGAACATCGAGCTGGCAGACCGCCTTGGTGCTGGGCGCATCCCGCGCGCAATCGTGATCGACTGGATACAGACGACCCCGAACGAAGATTTCTTCCGGATGATCGATCATATCCAGGAACGGACCAATTGGGAAAATGGCCGCGGCGACTTTTTCAACTATTGGATCGGCGATACCAAGAACGAGGACATCATCAACCACGTCAACAACGAGATGGCGAATTACAGCTTCGAGATGTGGGCGCGCTCGGGCCGGGAGATCGGCAAGGCCTATCGCAAATGGGGCAATCCGATGCTGCGCATGGCAGCCCTCGCTGAGAAGCGTCCGATCACGCATATTTATTCCCAACCGTTCGAGCCGGAATATACGCAGGCCCAACTCGCCTTTGCAGCGGAACATGATTGGTATAAGCCGACAAAATTGCCGGGCAGAACCCACTTCCCGACGCTGGAGCAGCCGAAGGTCGTGGCAGACACCATCCGCGCTTTCATCGCTTGAATCATGTCAGATCGGAGCCATCCATGAAATCACTCGCCGAAGAAGCCAGCTGGCCCAAAGACATCGTAGACCGGGACTACAATGCCCGCGCGACCGTCTCGATCGAGCGATTTGAGGCGGAGATGCGGAAATACCGCGACCGCTCGGAGGATATGCGCAGCCTGGGATCGCGGTTTAACGTCATCTATGATGCCGAAAGCGGCCAGACGATCGATCTTTACGGTGCCGGAACAGGCGGCGAGCGGCGGCCGGTTTTCATCTTCATTCACGGCGGTTACTGGCGGGCATTGTCGAAGAATGATTCCGCCTTCATGGCGGGGATGCTCGCGCGCCACGGCATTGCGACTGCGGTGGTCGACTATCGTCTGGCGCCAAGCGTTTCACTGGACGAAATCGTGCGCGAGGTGCGGGCCGCTGTCGCATTCATTTGGAAGAATGGCGCCGAACTCGGTATCGACAACGATCGCATCTATGTCGGCGGAAGCTCCGCCGGCGGTCATCTGACCGGCGCGGTTCTGGCAGGCGGCTGGCGCGAAGATTTCGGGCTTCCGCCGGATCTCATCAAGGGCGCGATGCCGATCAGCGGGCTCTTCCATCTCGCGCCGATCGCCGCTTCCTTTGCCCAGGAATGGCTCCAGCTCGATGAAAACGCAGTCTGGCGGCTAAGCCCAATGAATCATCTGCCAGAGGTTGGATGCCCCATCGTGGTTGCCTATGCCGATGGCGAGGCCGCCGGCTTTCGGCGTCAATCGGTCGAATATGACCGGCTTTGGCGCAAGGCAGGGTTTCCATCCCGCCTGATCGAGGTCGCCGGCCGAAACCACTTCGACGTGTTGCTCGACCTTGGCGTGGACGATTCCGAGCTCTCGCGATTGCTGGTCCAGCTGATCAACGGATAGCTTATTTCCGCGAGAGGTGCTTGGTTGCTCTTCGAATGGAGCCCGTAAAAATCGACATTATCAATCGGTTTCGCGTGGCGTGAGACGCTGGACGTAGCGTGCCACGATTGCCGAGAAAGACGTGACGGCTGGCGATGCCGACCGTCCTGCCGCCCGTATCAGCGATATCTCTCGGGATATGTTGGGCTCGCCGAGCGGCTTGCCGATCACCTTGCGGTTCCTTGCCGCGGCCAGCGCGTAGGTCGGCAGGACGGCAACACCGAGACCGGCCTCGACAAGTGCAATGGCGGTCGCGACCTGGGTCACTTCGTAAGCCGGACGAAACGGGATCTCCGCCATTTCGAAACCGACCTCGACCAGAAGCCGGATGCCGCTGTCACGCGTCAGCGTCACAAGCGGACGATCCTCCAGATCGCGCCAGCCTACCTTTTCGGTGGCAATCAGCGGGCTCTGGTCATGACAGAACACCATCAGGCTATCGCGAACCAGCGACATGCGCTCGATGCCGTCTTCTGCGGGCGAAAACGTGCCGAGCCCGCAATCCGCCTTGCCGCTGCGCACGCTTTCGACAATCTGCTCCGTGCCGACGTCCAGAAGCTGGACGGATATTCCGCCGAAGCGCTTCTGGAATTCGGCGATCGCCCGCGGCAGGACCACGGCGGCCAGAAGCGGGGGAGCTGCGACGCGCAACCGTCCGCGCCGTCGTTCTGCGAGCTCATGCACGCCCTTTATGGCGCGCTCCAGTTCGTCCAGGGCCTTCGCTGCCGAGTTCTGGAATTCCTTGCCCGCCTCCGTCAGCTCCACCCGCCTTGTCGTTCGATCGAACAGGCGCAGAGACAGTTCCCCCTCCAGATCCCGAATCGCTTGTGAAAGCGCAGGTTGCGCCATGTTCAGGCGTTCGGAGGCACGCGAGAAATTGCCAAGTTCGGCGGCGGCGAGAAAGCACTCGATTTGCCTGATCGTGATTTTCACGGCATTCCCATTTTATAATTAAATCCTATTAATTCATACATCAAATAACGATTGCCGTATAGATGAAGATTGTGCTCTCTGCTGCATAGAGAGGTGCGTCAATTGTTGCGCGACGCGGAGGAAATTTTGGGCACAGGCGAGGAGGGCGACGAAAAGTCGAGCCGCTTTGACGGGCTACGCCTGTCATCGAAAGAGGCCGGTCTGCCGTATCCTCGATACTGCTTAAGAACATCGTCCGGCATGGAAAGCGCCTTCAAGAGTCTCGTTTGCAGAATGGCTGACCTGCCCGCTCTCGCAAGGGCGCATGCAGCCTGCTCCAAGGATATGGGTGTCGTATGAAATACGTGAAAAAGGACGCCAAGGCGCATGCCAGGGCAACAATGAAGGGGATATGGGCAGCGGCGCTGATGCCCTTCTCCGGCGACCTGTCCATCGATGCCGATGGCTTCCGCAGCAATATCGATCACTGGATCGACGATCTGAAGATCGACGGCTTCTTCATCGCGGGGAAGCAAGGCGAATTCTTCTCGATGTCGATAGAGGAGCGCAAGCGCAGCTTTGAGCTTGCGGTCGATGCCTGTGCCGGTCGGGCGCAGACGATCATGTCCTGTTCGGATCAAAACATGGATGTGGTCATCGATCTAGCCAGGCACGCGCAGAAATGCGGAGCGGACTATATCGTCGTCCACGCGCCCATCCTGCATTTCTTCAAGGAGCAGGACGAGACGCTCCTGAACTACTACCGAACCATTGCCGACAAGGTCGATATCGGCATAGCGCTCTGGAGCCATCCCGACAGCGGCTATCTGATGAGTCCGGAGCTTTGCAACAGGCTTGCCGATATCGAAAACGTCGTCGCGATCAAATATTCGGTGCCGCGTCCCATGTACAAGGAGCTGACAAGGCTTGCGGGCGACAGAATTCTGGTCAGCACGGCCTCCGAAGAGGAATGGCTTGACAATATCCTCGAGCTGAACTGGCAGCTCTATCTCTGCTCTTCGCCACCCTACCTGATACAGACCACGGCCGATCGTCGCATGCGGGAATACACTGATCTCGCCTTTGCGGGAAAAGCAGAGGAAGCCCGCCGCATTCGCGACAGTCTTGACCCGGTACGCGAGGCTCTCAAGTCTACGCGGCCTGCGGAGAAGCCACATTCCCATCAGAAATACTGGCAGGAGCTGCTCGGGCAGGTTGGCGGGCGCGTCCGTCCGCCGCTTCTCGAACTGACCGAACGGGAGAAATCCGCGACACGCAGCGCCTTCGAGAGCTGTGGTTTGAAGATCTGACACCAGACTAGCGTCCGCACAAAACTTCAGGAGGAACTACAATGACCAGACGCCTCTCCGCCTTCAGCTTTTCAAAATGGATCGACGAGCACGCGCATTTGCTCAAGCCGCCCGTCGGCAATCAGCAGATCTGGGAGGATGCGGATCTGATGGTGACTGTGGTTGGCGGCCCGAACAAGCGCACCGACTATCATGACGATCCGGTTGAAGAGTTTTTCTACCAGCTCAAGGGCGACATGATGCTCAAGGTCGTCGACAACGGCAATTTCTACGATGTGCCGATCCGTGAAGGCGAGATCTTTCTCCTGCCGCCACATGTGCGTCATTCTCCGCAGCGGCCGCAGGAAGGCTCGATCGGCCTCGTCGTCGAGCCCAAGCGCAACCAAGACCAGCATGACGCTTTCGAATGGTACTGCTTCGAATGCCACGAACTCGTCAAGCGTGTCGAAGTTTCGCTGAAGAGCATCGTTCGCGATCTGCCGCCGATCTACCAGGCTTTCTATGCGGATGAGAAAGCGCGCACATGCCCGAAATGCGGTTCGATCCATCCCGGCAAAAGTCCGCCGGAAGGTTGGGTAAAGCTTTAAGCAGAATCAATAAGGTCTGGCCCGTGGAGGAATAGCGGGCCCTTTAGCTGGGAGATTGGGTATGCGACTGAAGTCTTTGCGCTTCATTTGGGCGGCGCCGCTGTTGTTTGCGTCGATGGCATCGGCGCAGGAGCCGGTCAAGATTGGCATGATCACCACGCTTTCCGGGCCGGCGGGTTACCTCGGCCAGGATGTTCGCGATGGTTTCAAGCTTGCCATGGACGAGGAAGGCGGCAAGCTCGGAGGCGTACCCGTGCAGCTTGTCGTCGAAGATGACGGCCTGAAGCCTGGCCAGGGAAAGCAGATCGCCGAGCGCTTTCTGAACGAGGAAGGCATCAAGCTCTTTACCGGCATCGTCTTTTCCAACGTCGCCGGTGCGACGGTTCCCGACATTCTCGATGCAAACGCCTTCTACGTGAGCCCGAACGCCGCGCCATCCAACATGGCCGGCAAGGATTGTGACAAGAACTACTTCGTCGTGTCCTGGCAGAATGACAGCCTGCATGAAAGCGCAGGTCAATATGCCACCAATCTTGGCTACAAGACCGCTTTCGTGCTGGCGCCCAACTATCAGGCCGGCAAGGATGCCATCGCCGGCTTCAAGCGCTATTTCAAGGGCAAGATTGTCGGCGAGATCTATACAAAGCTCGATCAGACCGATTTCGCTGCAGAGATGGCGCAGGTACGCGCCGCAAAGCCAGAGGTGGTCTTCCAGTTCCATCCCGGTGGTCTGGGCATCACTTTCCTGCGTCAATATCAGCAGGCGGGTCTCATGAAGGAGATTCCGATGGTGGTGGCAGAACCGTCCATGGATGGCGTGATGCTGGCCGCCGTCGGTGACATTGCGCTCGGTCTGAAAGTCAGCAGTCACTGGAATGCTGACTTCGACAACGCCGCCAACAAGAAGTTCATGGCGGAGTGGAACAAGACCTACCATCGTCCGGTCACCACGTATGCGAGCCAAGGTTACGACACCGCGCTTGCTTATGCGTCGGCCCTCAAGGCCACGGGAGGTGACCTCAAGAATGCGGACGCCTTCCGCGAAGCGCTGCGCAAAGCCGACTTCCAGTCCGTGCGCGGCAAGTTCGCCTTCGGCCCAAACCAGCATCCGGTACAGAACTGGTACGCGCTGTCGGTGGAAAAAGGTACGGATGGCAAGCCGGAGCTGAAGACGGTCGGCGAGGTTTTCAAGGACCATGGCGACGCCTACGCAGCTGAATGCAAGATGTAGGGCCTTACGCGCACCGAGCGCATCAGATCTCCGCCGGTGCGCCCCGCAACTCTTCGAATGGCATCCGATGACGCTCTTTCTCGAACAATTGTTGAACGGCCTGCAGTTTGGCGTCATGCTCTTTCTGATGGCCGCCGGCCTGACGCTGATCTTCGGCATCATGGGCGTCATCAATCTGGCGCATGGTTCGCTCTATATGATCGGCGCTTACGCCGGAACATGGGTGGCAACGGAAACCGGCTCCTTCTGGTTGGGGGTGCCGGCCGCGCTTGCGGCCGCAGCTCTGTCTGGAATAGCCATCGAGGTCCTGGTCATCCGACGGCTCTATCGCCGCAATCACCTTGACCAGGTGCTCGCGACCTTTGCCCTGATCCTGATCATCAACCAGACCGTTACGATCCTCTTCGGGAGACAACCCCTCTTCGTGTCCATGCCGTCTCTGCTGGATGGCTCCGTCGAACTACTGCCCGGGCTGGTTTACCCGACCTATCGCCTTGCTATCATTCTCGTCGGTCTGCTGGTGGCAGCCGGCCTCTATCTGCTGATCAACAAGACGCGCATCGGTATGCTTGTGCGCGCGGGTTCGACAAATCGGGATATGGTGCGGGCACTCGGCGTCGACGTGCGGCTCCTCTATACGCTTGTCTTCGGGCTCGGCGCATTGCTTGCCGGTCTGGCCGGCTATATGGCAGGCCCTGTGCTCGCCGTACAGGTCGGCATGGGCGAACAGATATTGATCACAACCTTCGTCGTCGTCGTCATCGGTGGGGTCGGCTCCATCCGCGGCGCTTTCTTCGCCAGCCTGGTGCTCGGCGTTGCCGACACCGGTCTGCGTGCCTATCTGCCCGGATTGCTCAGGCAGATGATGGTTGGTCCGGAGGCCGACGCACTCGGCGCCGGTATTTCTTCGATGGGCATCTACTTGCTGATGGCGATCGTCCTGCTCATCCGGCCCAAGGGCCTATTCTCTCCGAATTCGTGAGGCGGCATTTCTCGATAATGGATACCTCAATCAAAAAAGCTGTCGCGCTCCTCATTCTGGCGATTGCCCTTGTGGCGCTGCCGCTAGTGACGGAAGCAGCTGGCTATAACGCTTTGACCACGCTGGCGACGCGGGTCCTGATTTACGGGATTGCCGCCGCGAGCCTCAATTTCGCGCTCGGATACGGCGGTCTGATCAGCTTCGGCCATGCCGCCTTCTTCGGCATCGGCGGCTACACCGTCGGTATC
Source organism: Rhizobium sp. NPDC092011 (assembly GCF_044756305.1). Lineage (NCBI taxonomy): Bacteria > Pseudomonadati > Pseudomonadota > Alphaproteobacteria > Hyphomicrobiales > Rhizobiaceae > Rhizobium > Rhizobium sp. NPDC092011. Next base: position 135,006 of record NZ_JBIVSO010000007.1, on the reverse strand, counting down.
CTCTATCAGCATTATTCACTTGATGAGCCGCTCTTTGGTTTCATAGCAGGCACCAATCAACTGTTGATCACGGTTCCGGTGGCGATCATCGTCAGTGGCCTCTTTGCCGCACTGATCGGAGCCTTGTCGTTGCGCACGGGCGGCGTCCAATTCATCATGATCACGCTTGCCTTCGCGCAGATGCTATTCTTCCTGTTCGTGTCGCTGAAGACCTATGGCGGCGATGACGGACTGATCATTCGCCGAAGCAACGAGTTTCTCGGCCTCAACATGCGTGACCGCACCAATATGTATTATGTCTGCCTCGGCTTTACGGTGGTCTTTTTCGCGCTTCTCTGGCGGATCGTGAATTCGCGTTTCGGAAAAGTCGTCGTCGGTTTGCGTCAAAGCGAGCGTCGCATGGCGGCGATCGGTCTGTCGGCCTATCGCTATAAGCTGGTCGCGTTCATTCTGTCGGGAATGGGCTGTGGCCTGGCGGGAGCGCTGATGGCCAATTTCCTGCGCTTCGCCAGCCCCGACATGCTACATTGGACCCGTTCCGGCGAGCTGATGATCATGGTCGTTCTCGGCGGCGTGGGTACCCTGTTCGGTCCATTCATCGGTGCGGCCGTCTACACGGTTCTCGAAACGACATTCGCGTCATGGACCGAGAACTGGCAGCTCGGCCTGGGCTTCATCCTGCTTCTGGTCGTGCTCCATACCAATGGCGGCGTGCAGGCACTGATCGGCCGCGTCAGCGGGAGGCGCCAATGACCGCTCCCATTCTGAACGTCACGGGCCTTGTGAAACGCTTCGGCGGATTGCTTGCAACCGACCACGTCGACATCACGGTCAAACCCGGTGAGATCCATGCGCTGATCGGCCCCAATGGCGCTGGCAAGACGACGCTGATTTCGCAATTGATGGGCGAAATCAAACCCAACGAGGGCAGGATCGAGATCAACGGCCAGGCCGTCGATGGCTTACCGACCGCAAGGCGTGTGAAACTCGGGCTGGCGCGAACCTTCCAGATCAGCTGCCTGCTACCCGATTTCACGGTACGGGAAAACGTTGCGCTTGCCGTGCAGGTCCGCCGGGGCAGCAGCTTTCGTTTTCTCGCCGATGCGAGCCGGGACGAGGCGCTCTTCGAAGAGGCGATGACATTCCTCCGCAAGGTCGATCTGGAGCGCTGCGCTGGCGAATTGGTCGCCAATCTCTCGCACGGCGATCAGAAGCAGCTCGAGCTTGCCGTGGCACTCGCGACGAAGCCGCAATTGCTGCTGCTGGACGAGCCGATGGCGGGGCTTGGGCTGACTGAGAGCCAGCAGATGATAGAGGTGTTGCGCCAGCTCAAGAGCGAGGTATCCATGCTTCTTGTCGAACACGACATGGAAGCCGTCTTCGCACTTGCCGATCGCATTTCGGTCCTCGTCTATGGACGCGTGATTGCCAGCGGAACCGTTGACGAGATCAAGGACAATCCGGAGGTTCAGACGGCCTATCTGGGTGAAGGAGACGAGGTTTGCTGAGCGTTGCCAAACTGCAATCCGCCTATGGGCGCAGTCAGGTTCTGTTCGACGTCGCGCTCGAAATCGGCGAAGGCGAAGTGGTGACGCTGCTCGGTCGTAACGGCATGGGCAAGACGACGACCGTCAAATCAATCATGGGCCTGCTCAAACCGCTCTCCGGCGATGTTCGCTTCGGTGGCCACGAGGTCTGTGGCGCAACACCGGAGGCGATCGCTCGCCTCGGCGTCGGGCTCGTTCCGGAGGGGCGGCAAACGTTCCACACGCTCACCGTGCGCGAAAATCTCGTCGCGACCGCTGCCAATCGTCTCGGCCGCTCCAATCCCTGGAACCTTGAAAAGGTCTATTCGCTGTTTCCACGATTGGCGGAAAGAGCCAATCAGACGGCCGGCACCTTGTCGGGTGGCGAGCAGCAGATGCTTGTCGTCGGCCGCGCCCTGATGACCAATCCGAAACTGCTCATCCTGGACGAAGCGACCGAGGGCCTTGCCCCGGTCATTCGTGCCGAGATCTGGGCCTGCATCGCGCGGCTCAAGGCTGAAGGTCAGTCTATTCTGCTGATCGACAAGAACCTTCATGTGCTGAAGCGGCTCGCCGACCGGCATTATGTGCTGGAAAAGGGCCGCACCGTCTGGTCGGGCAACAGCCAGGATCTGATCGACAATGCCGAACTGGTGCATCGCTATGTCGGCATCTAAACGTTCCGCACGCAGGCTGCGGCTCGGTATCATCGGATGGGGCGCGATCGCCTCACGGGTCGCTCAGCTCCTTGCCGAGCGGCAGAGGGATGACATCGAGATTGCCGTCGTGGCCGTGCGAGATACAGCGCGTGATCGCGGCTTGCCCTCGAACGCACGGGTGATCTCGCATCCGGACGAGCTTTCGGACCTGGATCTCGACATGATCATAGAGGCGGCCGGGCGACCGGCGGTCGAGGTTTGGGGAATGGCTGCGCTCCGCCATGCGCGACGTTTCGCGGTGTCCTCGACCAGCGCCTTTACCGACGAGGCCCTGCTCGATCGTCTGCTTGCGACGGCGCGCGAAACGGGAAGCCGTATCGTCGTCCCCTCGGGCGCTCTCGGAGATCTCGGCATGCTGGCTGCCGCGTCCATATTGCCGCTCGACGAGGTAACCCATTCCATCGTCAAGCCTCCCCGTGCCTGGCGGAGTACCAAAGCCGAAGAGTTTGTCGATCTCGACGCACTTGCAGCCCGTACAGAATTCTTTGCGGGCACGGCGCGGGAAGCGGCGGCCGCATTTCCGCAAAACGCCAATGTCGCCGTCATTACTGCCCTCTCGGGGATCGGCCTTGACCGAACGAGGGTCGTGCTGGTGGCGGATCCTTCCATTCTGCGCAATGTCCATGAGATCAGAGCTTCGGGGGCGTTCGGCAAGCTTGAGCTCAAGCTTGAGAACGAGCCGCTGGCGGCAAATCCGAAATCGTCGGAAATGACCGCGCTCAGCCTTGTGCGGCTGATCGAGAACAGCGTTGCCGCTCTCGTCGTCTAGGCTCTCGAATGGCTTGAGTATCGCTGCGACCTGCTAAGGGTCTTCAGCCATGTCGTCCGTCGCGCGCGGGCATTCCCGCAGCCAGACACCCTCCGAGAATGTCTGGCTGCTCGATTAGGCATGTTGCGGGTAAAGGCCGTAGAGCACCCTCCTGTATCCGTTCCGCTTTCTGCTTACCTACTTTGCCGCTTCGAGCTTTTCGGGTATGGACGTGAGTGCTTTCCCTTTCAACTTTTTGAACAGAAAGAAGTAGAGCTTGATGTATTGGCCAACGAGGATCGCGTTCAGGATCGTGCCTTCGCGGATGAACTTGATCTCGCCCAGGAATGCGAGGCCGATCAATGCGGCGGTCACAAGCAAAGTGCAGTCGAAGCCGGTTTTGATGTTGCCCCATTTCCAGCCGGTTCGCTTGAAGATCGTGTTGACGAACATGTCGATCGGCATCAGCACGAGATTGGCGCGGATCATGAGAAATAGACCGAAGGCAAGCAAAGCGTCACCTAAGGCCAGCAATGCAATCCTGAGGTAATAGGTATCGAGTTGCAGGAATTCCGTCAGTTTCAGATTCAGATCCAGGCAGCTTGCCAACACGAAAGCCGGGATCAGCGCGGCGAAACTCTTCAGCGTGAAATCCTTCGGGAGCACCAGATAGGTGAGGAACAACATAATCAGTTCCAAAAGGAAGTTGTATGTCCCTTGGCTGAGCGCAGGATAGACCAGCGTCATCGTGCGCGTCAGACTGCTTTGCGGCGATATGCCAACACCGGCACGGATCGCCAGGCTGACGCCGACGGTCAGGATATAAATGCCGATCACATACATGATCCAGCGTCGCGTCAGGCTACCGGTTTCGACGAGTTGGGCTTCTGTCGCCTCATGTGCCATTATGTTCCTCCCTTATTTCTTCTCAGCCGTTTCGCAAATAGCCTCTCTCGTGTCCGCCCGAGGCTATATCTGCGCAATTGAATTCATTTCGTACCGGCGTTGCGAAGCTTTCGCCTTCGCATTTGCCATACGACCGCTTCGGCAACGGACACTATGTGCCTGTTGCCGAAGGTCTCCCCTGCCGCGTCAAACCATGAAGCGGAAGCGATGAAGCGAGATGAACAGGCTCAGCAGCTTGTTCACGACCGGCTCGCCTTCGTTGCGGTTGCCCATCTCCTCCAGGGCAGCATCGATGGCACCGGCGGCAGCCGTCAGTTCCGATACGGTCATGTTGGCCATGACACCATAGATCTCGAGGGGCATCACCGCCTTCTCCACCCGGTTCTCGCTCACGATACAGGCGCCGGCATGAGCGTCGACCTTTCTTGCGCAATGACACATTTCTGCGCTGTCCTGTCCGACGACGACGAAATAGGGCTTCGGCGCCGGCCAAAAGGTGGCGACCGCGCCGCGATCGACATGGACACCCTTGAACAAGCCGTTGACCACATGACGCTTGCCAGTGGTATAGCGTTGTATGACCGACAGGCGGCTGAGCTTGATGCCGCCCACTTCCGGCACGACCTTGCCGTCCTTGAACGGCACCCAGACTTCCTCGAAGAATTTGGCATGGCCGCGCCCGTAGACGTCGAACAGATAGACTTTGGCCTGCGTACCGTCTTCGGAAATCTCCAGCGGCACGATGTCAAGTTGTTCCGGCGTCAGGTTGTCGAGCCCGGGAACGCCCGTCTTGCACATATCGGAATAGTCGATCTCGACGTTCTTTAAAAGCTTGCGATCCTTTGCAACCAGCTCGCCGTCCTTGAAGACGTAGAGCGGATTGATTTTCGAGAGGCTGTCCGTCAGCACGATATCCGCGAAGCGCCCCGGCGTCAGCGAACCGATCCTGTCCTCCATATGGAAAGAGCGCGCGGTGTTGTAGGTCGCCATCTTGATGGCATGGATCGGATTGATACCCATTTCCGCACAGAGCGAGATGATCCAGTCCATGTGTCCCATGGTCAGAAGACGCTCGATCGAAATGTTGTCCGTGCAGAGCATGAAATTGTCGGTCGGCCATTTGCGATCGACAATGGCACGCAGCAGAACCTTGATCACTTCGCTGCTGCCGACGCCGAACTTGATGTGCGTGGCAAAACCGTAGCGGATGCTCTTTTCAATATCCTTCTCGTTCCAGACATCATGGTTGTTGGAGCAACCGATGGCCGGCAGATAGTTGAGGATCATGTCCGAAAGTGCAGTGACGCCCCAGTGACCGTTCATGAAGCCGCCCTTGGCCCGCACCCAGGCGGCCTTGCGGAAATCATCATCATTGCCGGAGCTGTAGGTGAAATGCTCGAACTCGCCGAGGCCGATGACGGGTTCCATTTTCAACACGGCTTCGGTCACCGACGCTGCTGTCTTCTTCCCGGGCGCAAAGGCATAGAGCCGATAGGGCAGCTTGTCATAATCCTTGAACAGGCTTTCGGCGGCCTGCACGCCTTCCTCGCCCGCCGCGCTCAGCAGATCAAGGCATTCGGAATAGATCGTCGTCGTCCCACAGGGCACCATCGCCTCGGCAAGCGCAGTTGGATGGGCGAGCTGCGATTCAAAATGGATATGAGCGTCGATCAGGCCTGGAATGGCATAGAGACCCTGGCCGTCGAATACCTCTTTCGTCTTCACAAGGCTTTCGTCTGGATTGAGCGCGACGATCCGCTTGTCATGGACGAGGATCGAGCCCTGATAGACAGTCTCCCCGTGCACGTCGAGAATGTTGAGATTCTTCAACAGGAGATCGGCCTCGCGCTCTCCGCTCAGAATGGCAAAGATCGTCCGTACCTTGTCATAGTGAACGGCTTCAATCGGATTTATCGAATTCACAATTTTCCTCCATGTCGGTCCCGTGGCTTCGCCGAAGCGAAATGCCTGTGATTGTTTGGGAATAAATCCCGGAGGGGGCGACGATCGGCCGCCAACCTCGTTGACGACATAGGACGCGATTGCGCCGTTTCCGAAAAGCAGTATTTTCTGCGCATATCGTACGCTTTTCGAGAACGGTTCATGGGAGGAAACGGATGCTTCATTCGCGGGTGTTGCGTTACATTGATGAGGTTGCGCGGTCCGGTTCGATCCGAGCGGCCGGCGAACGGCTGAATGTCGCGCCTTCGGCCATCAACAAGCATGTTCTTCTGTTGGAGGAAGCGATCGGCGAACCGCTGTTCGAGCGACTGCCGCGTGGGCTGCGGCTAACGCCCGCGGGTGAGATACTCGTCGCTCATGTCCGGCGCACGATGAAGGAGTACAGCCAGGTCGAGGCGGAAATTCGGGGCATCAAGACGCTCGAAAGCGGCGAGGTGATCATCGCCACGATGAATGGCCTGGCCGGCGGCATCGTCCCGAAGGCCGCCGCCCGGTTCGGCGCACGCCATCCCCGGCTCAAAGTTTCAATTCGCGTGATGTTCGTGCGCGATATCGTCCAGGCGGTGATAGACGGCGAAGCCGATCTCGGCCTTGCCTTCAATCTGCCGTCGACGCAGCAGCTTGAAACTCTTTGGAAGATGGATACGCGGCTTGGCGCCGTCGTTTCGCCGGAGCATCCGCTCGCCGGCATGGAAACGGTGCCGCTTGCCCACTGCGCGCCCTACCCGCTGATCTTTGCCGACAAGTCGATGCTGATCCACGGCATCGTCGCGGACGCCTTTGTCGAGGCTGGGCTCACCGTCGAGGCGGCGTTCCTCTCGAACTCCATCGAGGCCATGAAGTGCTTGGCCGGCGCCGGGGACGGCATTGCCTTTCTCAGCAAATTCGACATTGCCGAGGAATATCGCAACGGCGTGCTCACCTATGTACAGATTCGCGACCGGACCTTTGGAAAGAACGTCCTCTCTCTGGTGCAGAGAGAAAAACGCAATCGCGGACTTGCCGCCACGATGTTTGCCGAGGAGATCAAGCGCGGTTTGCGCGGCATCACCGACTGAGCTTCAATTCTGCTACCCTCGTGCGCCGCGATCATGGCCTGTCAGCGGCGCCTGGATCATCGGCGGCATTGCCTTGTGACAGGTGTGCTGGGTCAGACGCTCCACCACGGTCAGCACGATAAGCACGCATGTCGCTTGACGGCGCCAGCCTGCCTGAAAGGCACCCGTCATATCGTGCAGCACGGCGACGATCCTCGGCGGGAGGCTCCGTCGCAGATTAGAAGTCGAGACGCGAAAATGCCGGCGTAGTTTTTACGCGGCCAAGATTTCAAATCGATCGACACGTGACGTACCGAATTGCCGGCGTGCCTCGCATGTCGTTTCCGCATGATGTGAACCGGTGATGGCATATTGTTTCATCACCGACCACACGGGTGCGGCTCGAGTGCCAGCAAGCCGTCGGGCGCGTCGTCAGGTTGCGCGCCTTGTGGTGAACGCGATCTCCTGTCCGAAAGACAGCTCGAGAGTGTTTCCATCGGGATCGGCAATGTAAGTCCAAAGGCCGACGGGAGCTCCGTCGTCCCGGGGCTTGGACCTCAATATGCCAAGGCGATCGGCCTCGGCCGCTCGCTCAAACACCTCTTCCCGCACGCCGCAGGCAATACCGATGTGTCCGAAGGGTCCCAAAGGCGTGTCTTCAAGGCTTGTCGATGCAACGAGGACGAGCGCGAAGGGGCGCAGTCCGTCCGCCAGCCACGCCACCTCTTCAATGGCGCCTGCTGCTGCTCTGCGGTGGATAAGCTTGAGATGAGCAAACTCCTCGTAGAAGGCGATGCTCCTTTCGAGATCGCGCACGAGAAGCGCGACATGCGAAAATCCAAGATCTTTTTCGGTTGATTGGCTCATGGTCCGTTCTCCTTTCTTTTCATCCTGGATCATCGAAATTACGAATGGAAATCGAAAGATCTTATATATATCATGCACAGCATGAATAATATTGCGTCCTCCGATCTGAACCTATTGCTGGTTCTTGAGGCCCTGCTCGAAGAGCGTCACGTCTCGCGAGCCGCGTCACGTCTCAATCGTTCACAACCGGCCGTCAGCCATGCCTTAGCCAGGCTGAGAGACATCTTTGATGATCCATTGCTGGTGAGAAGCGATGGGGGCCTGCAGCTCACCGCGCGGGCGCTTCAACTTTCAGAGCCGCTCGCAGAGGCCCTGGCGCTCGTGCGTTCGATGGTAGACCACAAGGGGCTCGACATGAGAACGAGCACCAGTCATTTTCGGCTGTCGCTGTCCGACTATGGAGCAGCCATCCTTTTGCCAGCTCTCGTCTCGCGGCTGCGACAGTCCGCACCACTCGCCGATCTTTCAGTCGTGTCTTACGGCAGAGATCGAGCGCTGGCCGCGTTGATGGAAGGAGAAATTGACCTGGCCGTCGGCGTCTATCCTGCACTTGAACAATGGAGGTCCAGCCACCTCAAAAGCACGGTTCTTTTCGAGGAGACATTCGCGTGTCTGATCGATGGATCGTGCGGATATACTCCGCTGGATCTTCCGGAATATCTCGCACGGCCTCATATGCGGGTTACGGTTGGCCTGCAGGATGACAGCGAGATCGACATGGGCCTTGCTCGATTGGGCCACAAGCGTCGCATCGCCGTTCAGATCCCGCATTGGTCCAGCGCACCCGAGCTGGTGAGAGGCACGGACCTCGTGCTGACCGCGGCCCGGCGCAGCATCGAGCGTCTGGCGAATGGCAGCCTTCAATGTTGCGAGGTACCGTTCCAGCTGCCGAGCTTTCCCTTCGTACAGACCTGGCATCGCCGGCGCGAAAAGGATGTGTCACATCGCTGGCTTCGTGACGAGATCGAGGCGATCGTGCGCGCAAGATCGCAGTTGTAGACGCATTCTCAGACCTCGACTTCTTCCCGCCGAACCGAGCCAATGTTGCTGGCAACAGCTCTGAACCATATTGCGCTCCTCCGGGGGAAGCGTCGAAACGAAGGCAGATCTACCTTAATCGTCGCAGAAAGGAGTTCTTCCTATGATAAGGTTAGGACTGCCATTGCTTAGTTGTGCCGCCGGACTTGCCGGCGAACGCAATCCTCACAACCAAAAGGGGAAGCAAGCACACGACTGTGTTTGCTCCAGACCGATAGGCACCCTATATGCCCGCAGCCGCACTGGCGATGGCGGCATCTTGCTCGGGAGCGCCGCCGGACACTCCAAGAGCACCGACCAACTCGCCACTGGGGTCGAACAACGGCACACCTCCGCCAACGAGAAGCAGGCCGCCCTGGTGGATGTGATCGAAGTGCAACAAAGGCTTGCCTAGCTCCAACGGTGCACCGAGTGCATCCGTTGGCGCCTGAAACATCACCGACGTACGCGCCTTGGCGATTGCGAGCTCGTTGGAGGCCAGCCATGCGCCATCCATGCGCGAGAATGTCACCAGGTTCGCGCCCTTGTCGAGGACGGCAAAGACCGCGTTCATGCCGGCATTCTTTGCCGCGGCGCGGCCCTTGGCCACAAGGGCCTGCGCATATTCAAGCGTGATATCAGGCATCTTGTGTCCACTCCGTCTCTTGCCATTGCTTTGCCGTATCGATCGTGGCGAGCGGGCGCATCGTTCGATAGGAATGTTCGTCGGCGGGAATGATTTCGACCATGGCGTCGATCATCTCCTGCGGGTCGAATTGATCGGCTAGAGCAGCCGTGAAGTCCGGCATCGGCACGACCGCGCGATCGGCATCATACCATTGCGTGTGGCTCTCGGCGCCGGTGTCGTTGAAGCCGGTACCGAACACGCCGGGATTCACCGTTGCGACCTTGACGCCATAGGGTGCCAATTCGGCCCTCATGGAGCCGGCTATGGCCTCGATCGCATGCTTGGTGGCACAATAGACACCAACGAATGGGATAACGAGAATTCCCCCCATCGACGAGGTCCAGACCACCTTCCCGGCCTTGCGCGCCACCATCTTCGGCACGATACCTTGTACCAGCTTGATGTGACCGAAAAGGTTGATCTCGAAGGATTCACGGATCCGTTCCATAGGAATATCGATGACCGATCCGCTTTCCATCACACCGGCATTGAGCACCAGAATGTCGGGGTCGTAGCCCGCGGCATGTGCAATATCGATGTCATCGAGGAGGTTGAGCTTTATGACGTCAAGCTCGACGCCGGCATCGGCTGCCTCCGAGCGCAGGCTTCGAACCTGGGGCCAGGTTTCCGCAGCCGCGATCACCTTGTGTCCACGACGGGCAAGCTCGATCGCTGCGCCCCGACCGAAACCCGAGCTGGCGCCGGTCATCAGGATTGTTTTTGGCATGGTAGCATCTTTCTGTTTGGCTAGGTTGAATTCAAGGCTAGCCAGTGTTGACTGCTGCAACAATCCCAGCAATCTTTGATGCCAAGATGAGAGATGTTCATCAATCGATAGACGGCGATCTGTTCGCCCTGAATGTGTTCCTGGCGATCGCCAACCATCGCAGCTTTCGAGCGGCAGCGCTTGAGCTTGGCGTAACGCCTTCGGCCATCAGCCATTCCGTGAAGAGCTTCGAGCATCGGCTCGGGGTTCGCCTGTTCAACCGAACGACCCGCAGTGTCTCGCTCACGGAGGCAGGGGAACGGCTGGCAGCCAAACTTCGTCCGGCGATGTCGTCAATCACCGAGGCATTGAGGGAAACGAATGACCTTCGCGGCGTTCCCGCCGGGACGGTAAGGATCAATGCCAGCGACGTGGCGATCCGCATGCTTCTGTTGCCGATATTGGCGCGCTTCCGGCGCAACTATCCGCAGGTGCATCTCGATATCGTCACGGATGGCAGGCTTGGCGACATCGTCGCTGAAGGGTTCGATGCGGGAATTCGGCTTGCCGAGGCCGTGCCACAGGACATGATAGCGGTTCGCCTTACGGAAACGACCAGATTTGCGGCCGTTGCGTCGCCTGCCTATCTCGCTACGCGCGACAGGCCTGCTGTGCCGCAAGATCTTTATCAACATGATTGCATTCGCTTCCGCTTCGAAAGCGGTGCGATCTATCGCTGGGAGTTCGAACGCAATGGCGTTGCCGAAATCATCAACGTCAACGGCCCACTGACCTTGACGGATCAGACCTTGATGGTGGAGGCCGCGATTGCGGGGCTCGGAATTGCGTTTGTGCCGGACTTCCTGGTGATCGATGCTATTCAAATGGGGCGACTTGAGCGATTGCTCGACAGCTGGTGCCCGCCCTTTCCCGGCGTATGTCTCTACTATCCGGGTCGGCGCCATGTTTCATCTGGCCTGAGAGCCTTGATCGAGACGATCAAGGGCGAGCGTTGATATACCGCCGAGCACACCGATTTCGCAAAGCGGCAGCGTCAGTCGCGATCAAGCGGTTTCGAGAGCGGCAAATGATAGATCGGTTACGAGCGGAGAGCGAATGTGCGGTTGTCCGGGCCGGCAAACGAACCGATCATGACTATGGGCTTGACGATGCCCCCGCCAGCTTTGCTCCTGGCACCCCGGCCGCGATTGGACAACGCCATCGGGACTGCCTCAGCTCTAAGCCTGCTTTGGATCGTGCCCGTTGTCTGGAGTCGACATATTTTGCCTTGCCTCATCCAATTTGTTGTATGCGGCCTGAATAATATCGATATCGGAAACATGTCCGATTGCAGCCAGCTTATACATCACATTCCCGACAGCGATATCTATGCGAGTTGGCTGATCTGAATACACTTTCTCGGCGATCGGTTGAATCGATTCCCATTCGCCACCCATGGCATAATATAACTCCAACGACCGACGTATGAATTCCTCCCTTCGGTCTTTGGCGTTCAGCAAGGATTCCCTCCCTGCTTTCAAATCCATCAACTTGACTGCATTGTTCTGATATTCGCTCATCTCGCCCTACAAGGAATCATCTTTCCTTTCATTCAATATTCAAATCGTAAACATACTCTATAGGTTGAACGAACCGGCATCTTTGAGCAGTTGAGCTTGCCGGGTGACCACGGCATACGAGCGGGTTCCGGCCATCGCTCAGGCGTGAACGACGGCCGGGGTTACGTCAATCCTCTCGCGAATATGCCATCCTCATGGTGTGGGCAGCGGCAGGGTCTCGTCGGCGGGATCTTCACGCAAGATACGCAGCTCGTACCAAAGCGCATTCAAGATGCCCATCGATGCCGCCAGTCCCAATCCAAGAACCCATGCGAAATACCACATAATATTTCTCCTTTTTCGTTCAGTAAGCTGAGTGTCCGGCCTTCTCGATGCTCTTCTCGCTCACCTTCCCCCACAGAACGCGGTAGACCCACGCCGTGTAGAGAAGGATGATCGGCATGAAGATAGCGGTTGCGAGGAGCATGTTGCGCAGCGTCGCACGGCTGGACGATGCATCGAATATGGTCAACGAGTGGCTGGGATTGGTGCTTGACGGTAGTATGACCGGGAACATTGCAAGGCCGACCGTCGCTATGATCATGGCGACCGACAGTTTCGATGCGATGAAGGTCAAACCCTCACGGCGTGTGTGGAAACCCAATGCCACGAAGAAGGGGCCGACGATGCCGATGGCAGGCACCAGCCACAAAACGGGGTGAGCAGCGAAATTGGCAAGCCAGGCGCCCCCGTCATGGGCAACGGTCTTCAGAAGCGGATTTGACGGCCCATCCCATTTGATGGCCGATGTGACGCGGTAGCCGCCGAGCTGCCCGAGCCAGACCAACACACCACCTCCGGCAAAGAGCAGGCCAGCGGCAAACGCGGCCTTCGATCCGATCGCCTTCGCCCGCTCCGCAACCATGCCCTCGGCCTTGAAAGCAAGCCACGCTGCCCCGTGCATGACGAGCATCGACAGGGAAACCAAGCCGCAATAGAGCGCGAGCGGATTGAGGAGGCCGAAAAGTGTCCCTTCGTAGATCGGGCGCAGATCAGAGGTGAAATGGAAGGGCACGCCCTGGAGCGCGTTGCCAACGGCAACGCCAAAGATCAGCGAGGGAACCGCGCCTCCCACGAAGAGCGCCCAGTCCCATCGGGCGCGCCAGGCTTTCTCCGGTCTCTTTGAGCGATATTTGAAGGCGACCGGGCGCAGGATGAGCGCGAGCAGCACGAGGAACATCGCAAGGTAAAAGCCCGAAAAGCTCAGCGCGTAGAGCGCGGGCCACGCCGCGAAAATGGCGCCGCCGCCGAGAATGAACCAAACCTGGTTACCCTCCCAGACGGGCCCGACGGTGTTGATGGCCACCCGCCGCTCGATATCCGTCTTGGCGACGAACGGCAGGAGCGTTCCCACGCCCATGTCGAAGCCGTCCATCACGGCAAATCCAATGAGCAGCACACCAAGCAGGATCCACCAGGTGACGCGCAGCGTTTCATAGCTGAGGAGAAATTCGATCATTGATTTGATCCTTTCGGGAAGGGGTTATTCGCCTGGCTGCATTGCCGGCTTCGCTTCTCTGAAGCCGGTCGAGGGTTTGCCAGTGATCATGTCAGCGATTTCGGGGCCCTTGCGGATCGCGGCCAGCATCAATCGCACTTCGATGACGGCAAGCACACCGTAGACGAGGCTGAAGCCCGCAATACTGAGGATGAGATTGTAGACCCCAAGCTCCGACGTCGCGAGGAAGGTTGGGAGCACACCATCGATGATCCAGGGCTGTCGGCCGAACTCGGCGACGAACCATCCAAGCTCGATCGCGATCCACGGCAGCGGCATGGCAAGGACCGCCATGCTGAACAGCCAGCGTGGCGCGCCCTTTTCTCGCATCGTGTACCAGAGCGAGGTGCAGAAGAGGACGAGCAGGGCAAAACCGCACGCGACCATGATCCGGAACGACAGGAAGAGCCACGGAACCTGCGGCACCGAAGACCAAGCGGCGTCCTTGATCTGCTGTTCACTGGCTGTACGCGGATCCTCGACATATTGCTTCAGAAGCAGTGCATAGCCGAGATCCTGGGACTTTGCGTCGAACGTGGCGCGCGCAGCTGTGTCACCCAAATTCACCTTGAGCTTTTCAAGCGCATCATAAGCGCCCAAACCGTTGCGAATGCGATCTTCCGCCTTCGCCACCAACTGATCGATACCTGGAATTTCCTTGTCTATCGACCGGGTGCCGATCAGGCCCATGACCCAGGGGATATGGACGGCATAGTGGGTCTTGCGATCTTCAAGGCTCGGGATCCCGAAGGCCGTAAAGGATGCGGGAGCAGGCTCGGTCTCCCACATGGCTTCGATGGCCGCAAGCTTCATCTTCTGGTTATCAGTCAATGCGTAACCGCTCTCGTCGCCCAGCACGATCACCGAGAGGGAGGACGCAACGCCAAATGCCGCGGCAACGACGAATGAACGTTTCGCAAGCGCGACATGGCGGTTGCGAAGCATGTACCATGCGGAAATGCCGAGGACGAAAACCGCGCCGCAGACATAGCCGGCCGACACGGTATGCACGAACTTTGCCTGCGCGACAGGATTGAACAAGACCGCCATGAAATCCGTGACTTCCATGCGCATCGTGTCGGGATTGAAGGCCGAACCCACGGGATTTTGCATCCATCCATTGGCAATCAGGATCCAGAGCGCGGAGAAATTCGTTCCCAGCGCCATCAACCAGGTGACGATCATATGCGCGCGTGGCGAAAGGCGATCCCAGCCGAAGAAGAACAGACCCACGAAGGTTGCCTCCAGAAAGAAAGCCATCAAGCCTTCGATCGCAAGCGGAGCGCCAAAGACATCGCCGACATAGTGGGAGTAGTAGGCCCAGTTCATACCGAACTGGAACTCCATGGTTATGCCGGTCGCAACGCCGAGCGCGAAGTTGATGCCGAAGAGCACGCCCCAGAATTTGGTCATGTCGCGCCAGATGGTACGCCGCGTCATGACAAAGACCGTCTCCATCATCGCGATCATGATGGATAGGCCAAGTGTCAGGGGTACGAAGAGGAAATGGTAGAGTGCCGTCAGGGCGAACTGAAGCCGTGACAGGTCGACAAGGAGTGGGTCGAACATCGGAGGATCCTTTCTTGGTCGACATCTGTTAGCGCGACCGATCCTCTCGCGAGTTGATCTAGATCAACCTCACGCACGTCGATCGATGCCAAAACAGCAGCATGAACAAAGAAAAGCCGCCAGAGACAGACCCGGAATGCCTCCGCCGCGACGCCGGCAAGATCGACATGTTCGCGCTTGCCCGCGATAGCGCAAGAATAAGCTTGCGGCGCGTGCTCACGATCCAGATCGCGCGCACCGCCTTGCGACTGGCCTTCTCGGCAACGGCCGCCATGGTTGCTGGTCGGCTTGTGATGGATCAATCGGTCGATCCGTGGCTGCCGGTGCTTGCGATCGGCCTGCTTGCCGGCTCCTCTATCCTCGGATTGCTGGGCGACAGGGTGCAGGCAACGGCCGAAACCACCGTCGCAACCGGCTTGCGCGATGTCGCAAGCGCAAGGTTGGCTGCCATGTCGCCGCGCCAATCGAATCAACTTCCTGTCGGAACTCTTGTGGTGGCTATGCAGCGTCATCCCGCGTCAGTGGCGTCGCTTGTGATAGGCCATCGCATCGCGTCGATGATGATGGCGACCGGCCCACTCTTGGCGGCCGCGATGCTCTTCCTCATCTCCTGGCAGGCGGCAGTTCTCGTCCTCTGCCTGACGCCTGTCATGATCGTGTTCTTCGCGTTGGTCGGCGATGCAATTCGACGTCGTGCGATAGCCCAGGAGAACGCATTCGGTCGTCTCGCCGGACAATTTGCAGATCGCATTCGCGCGCTGCCGACGATTCTTGCCAACCACGCCTTTGCGCGGGAGGAAAGCAAACTGGCCGACCGGCTGGAGATCTATGCACGCGAGACAATGGGGGTTCTCGGCATTGCATTCATAAACGCCGGAATCATCGATTTTTTCGCATCGTTGTCGATCGCGTTGCTCGCCGTCTTTCTCGGCCTCGGGCATCTCAAATTGATGATGATTCCGGGCTTTTCCGACCTCGCGCTCTGGCAGAGCCTTTTCATTCTGATGATCGCGCCAGACTATTTTGCGCCCTTCAGGCGCTTTTCGGAGCAATATCATGCCAAGGCCGAAGGGCTCGCCGCGGCGAAGTCACTCGACAAGCTTCTCAACGTCGATCTGCCCGAAACCGTGTCCGTTCCCGCTCTTGAGAGACCTCACACGCCACTTCCCGAAAGGGGCCTCGTGGCAATCGTTGGGCCAAGTGGATGCGGCAAGTCCACCCTGTTGCGTCGGATGGCTCGATTGGAACCGCAAACGAACGCTGTCCCGCGTCTTTCCGGGAGCGTCACATGGGTTTCGACCGAGAGCTTCGTGGGAGGCCGCAGCATCGGCGAGGCGATCTGTTGGAAGCTTCCGCCCGTTTCGGTCTCGCAATTGTTTGATGCGGCAAATGCGGTGGGCTTGCTGGACGACGCATTCCTGCCCGCCGGGCTGGACACGCCGATCAGCCGCGGCGGCGGCAATCTCTCGGGCGGCCAGAGGCTTCGCGTCTCGATTGCGCGCGCACTCCTTTCCGGGCACACGGTCATTGCGGACGAGCCGACGGCCAAGCTCGACGCGACAACAGCCGCTCTCGTCCGGCAAGCACTTCTTCACATCGCGCACTCGCAGCTTGTGATCGTGGCTACGCATGACAAGGACCTGGCAAATGCGGCTGGGCATATGATCGATCTGACCATCAATGGCATTATCGAGGTGGCGGCATGACGAGCGATCCTCTCACCACCAGCCGGAAATACTGGCGCCGGGCCACTCTCCTCAGCTGTTGTGCTCTTTGTTGCGGCATTCTGCTGGGCGGGGTATCGGCATGGTTCCTTGGCGCGGTGGCGGCAGCAGGCCTGACAACTGCGGCGGCCACCTTCAACTTCCATGTTCCGGCAGCCTTCATTCGCCTCTTCGCTATTGGACGCACGGCGGCACGTTATGGCGAACGTTTCGTCGGCCACAAGGCGGCAATCGGCGACCAGACCTGGCGGCGCATTGGGCTTTTTGCATCCATGGCGGAGGCACCTGCGGTCCGCAAGGCGGGCTGGCAGCTCGGCGACGAGGCACGGCTGACTGGCTATCTCGATGATGTGGAAGACATTGACTACGCCCGCCTGCGCGCCCATCTTCCGTCGCTGACGATGGCAATCGGCGCGGCTGCCCTTGTTGCAAGCTCTGCGATCGTTGCGCCGCTTTCCCTGCTGCCGATCTCTTGCTTGTTGCTGATCGGCGTCTTCGCCAGCCGCCGCCTTGCCATGAGCGGGGCTGTTACCTGGCAGCAGGTCAGACGGCAACGAAAGGACGGGGCAGAACGATTGGGCGCCACCCTAGCGTCTGCCGTTTCCCTCAAGGCGGAAAGACTGTGGGACGAAGAATGCCGCGCGGCGATGACCGCCCTTTCGCAAGCAGACGATCACACCCTGGCATTGCGCCGCCTTCAATCCGGGTTTGACCTGCTCGCCTCTCTCGCCGGCCCGATCGCTGGCATCAGTGTCGTTGCGGCCGCCTGGCTGTCGGGCTATCGCGGCGTCGCGATGCTCTTGCCGGTGGCGCTCGCATTCGCCTGGCTTGCGCTTGGCGAGGCAATGAACGGCGCATCCCGCATTCTGGTGGCGAAGCTGCGGCGGGACGCCGCCCAATTCGAGATCGGGCAGTGGATACGGGACCGGGAACCCGAAGCGGCAACCTCTGACCTGGTTGCGATGAGACTGCTTGAGCTTCGACATGCGGATCTTGGGCGGATCACCCCCGCCGGCATCCCGATCGGCAGAGCTTCTGTCTCCCTGTGTCTGCGAGCAGGATTTCCGACGATCCTTGTCGGTACCAGCGGCAGCGGAAAGACGAGCCTGCTGAAACAGATCGCAGGCTGGGTCGGCGAAGATACATTCGATGGCCCTTACGGAAGCTTTTCACCCCAGGAACGGCGCGCTTTGATAACGCTTTGCCTCCACGATGCAACGGTTCTGAACGACACGGTCCGCGCCAATCTTTTCGATCCCGACAGTCCGGACGCGGCAATATGGCAGGCGCTCGAAGCCGTTGAGCTTGACGCGCGCATCCGCAGCGCAGGCGGACTTGATGCGTGGATTAGGCAGGACATGCTCTCCCTTGGCGAGGCGCAACGGCTCAATCTGGCGCGCGCCTTCCTGGCCCGCACTCCCGTTGTCCTGCTCGACGAGCCAACCGAGCATCTCGACACCGCGCAGGGCCAGAGGATCATCCTCCGCCTTACCGATCATCTGGCCGATCGTATCGTCGCAATCTCCACTCACCGCCTGCTGCCAATCCGCAACGGCGCAATCCTGGAACTACAAGCATGACAGCCGTCCCCAATCACCGCCTCATCGATGCGAAGGTTCCGCGCTACACCAGCTATCCGACCGCACCGCACTTCCACGACGGGATAACCTCGGACAC
Organism: Rhizobium sp. NPDC092011; assembly: GCF_044756305.1. Taxonomy (NCBI): domain Bacteria; kingdom Pseudomonadati; phylum Pseudomonadota; class Alphaproteobacteria; order Hyphomicrobiales; family Rhizobiaceae; genus Rhizobium; species Rhizobium sp. NPDC092011. The sequence goes on along the minus strand of NZ_JBIVSO010000007.1, from coordinate 116,743 downwards.
CGTCAGAAGCTGGATAGAAGCAGTCCCGGCCGATGAACCGATTTCCCTGTACCTGCACGTTCCCTTCTGCGATCGACTATGCTGGTTCTGCGCCTGCCATACGAAGCAGACGCTGCGATATGCTCCCGTCGCCGACTATCTCACAATGCTTCATCGGGAGATTGCCATGCTTGGCGGGCACCTCGCCGGGAAAGGCATCGTGCGCGCAATCCATCTCGGCGGAGGGTCACCCACCATGATCCGACCCGTCGATCTGCGAACACTCTTCCGGCAATTGCATGCCGGATTTACCATTGCGGCCGACGCAAGTGTCAGCATCGAAATCGATCCCAACGACATGGATGATGCGCGGCTCGATGCGCTGGCGGAAATTGGAACGACACGCGCCAGCCTCGGCATCCAGGATTTCGATCCTCGCATCCAAAAAGCCATCAACCGCGAGCAAAGCTTCGCTACGACCCAGCGGGTGACAGAGGGGTTGCGGACAAGGGGCATCGGGTCGATCAATGTGGACCTCCTTTACGGCTTGCCCCACCAGACGCTGACAACGCTCGGCGAGACCATAGATCTGTCCCTGTCGTTGCAGCCCGATCGCATTGCAACCTTCGGCTATGCCCACGTCCCATGGTTTAAAAAGCATCAGACCATGATCGACGAGACGGCCCTGCCTGGCCCTGACGAGCGGCTCGAACAGGCGAACAGCGCCGCAGCGCTCGTCCAAAGCGCCGGCTATCAGCCAATCGGCATCGACCATTTTGCCCTTCCCACGGATAGCCTTGCCATTGCGGCCCGTCACGGCCGTCTGGCAAGGAACTTTCAAGGCTACACTGACGACCGCTGCGAAACACTGATTGGCCTTGGCCCATCATCGATCAGCCGCTTTCGCCAGGGCTATGCGCAAAATTGCCCTTCGACCGCCACTTATGGTCGCCTGATCGAGGCGGACAGCCTTCCGATCGGTCGTGGAGTTTCGCTCTCCGAAGAAGACCTGATGCGCGGCTGGGTGATCGAACGCCTCATGTGCGACTTCCGCTTTTCCACCGATGCATTGCGAACCCGCTTTGGCGAGACGGCCGAGCCGCTCTTGCGCGAGGCCCGCCTGCTTGCACAAGCTTCACCACATTTTATCGCGCATGATGATGGGTTCTCCATCGCGGCGGGCAGTCACATGTTCGCACGATCGCTAGCGGCTCAGTTCGACAGTTACCTGAATTCGGGCAGGGCACGCCATTCCGCAGCGATATAGCGGTTGCGCTGCAACCGGTGAGCATATCGGGCGCCGAATCGAGGCAGCTGCCGGACGGATCATGGAAAGGAGACTGGTGAATAGGGCCAAAAGCCGGAAACATCTGGAGATTTCACCGGATAGCCAGACCGCGATCTCCGCTCCTGTTTCCGACGAAAGGCGTCGAGACAGCCGACCAAAACCGCTCTAGTCGAGAAGCTCCCGCAATCGTTGCGCCAGTTCGCGCGCCGTATAGGGTTTCTTCAGCCATGTGCCGGATTGAGCAAGCTCGCGGCCGGCGATCGTCGGCTCAGCATAGCCGGACGTAAACAGGATCTTGATCTCCGGATTCATCGCTCGCACGATATTGGCGAGTTCGTCACCGGCCATGCCGCCGGGCATGACGATATCCGTGAACAGCAATGCGACATCCGGATTTTCTTCCAACCGGTCGAGCGCCTCCTTCGCGCTGGCCGCCTCGACGACCTGGTAGCCGGTATCGACAAGCCGGGACACGGCGACGCGGCGCACACGCGGATCATCCTCAACCACGAGAATTTTTTCCGAGCCGCCTGGAATGGCCTGCGGAGGCTCCTCTCCCTTTTTCCGTTCGTCGCCCTCTGCATTCTCCTTTTGCGCGGCTGGAAGAAAAACGCGCACGCTTGTTCCCTGCCCCATCTCGCTATAGAGCTGGACGTGGCCGCCGGACTGCCTTGCAAAACCATAAACCATGGAGAGGCCGAGCCCGGTACCGGCTCCAACACCCTTGGTCGTAAAGAACGGCTCGAAAGCGCGCTGTCTTGTGTCCGCCGACATGCCATGGCCGGTATCTGTCACTGAAATCAGGACGAATTCACCGGTGCGTACCTGGGGATACATCTGCGCATAGTCGACGTCGAGATGGACATGCGAGATTTCGATTGAAAGCCTTCCGCCACGGGCCATCGCATCGCGCGCGTTGAGAACGAGGTTCAGCAGTGCGTTTTGCAATTGCGACGCATCGACCAGTGCGTTGTTTGCCGATCCCGAGACGACGGTACGAAACTCGATTGCCTCGCCCAGCGTGCGACGCAAGAGATCGGAGAAACCCGAGACAAGCTGGCCGACGTCGACGAGTTTTGGATTGAGTGGCTGTCGACGACCGAAGGCAAGCAGTTGTCCGGTCAATTTTGCGCCATCTTCGGCCGCGTCCTGCGCTTCCCGCAACAAAGGGCTGAGCTTTTCGTCGTGCAGTCTGTTCTCGATCATTTCGAGGTTGCCGCTGATGACTGTCAGCAGGTTGTTGAAGTCGTGCGCCAAGCCACCCGTCAGTTGCCCGATCGCCTCCATCTTCTGCGCCTGCCGCAGCTCCTCCTCGATCTTGTGACGGCTCGTCAAATCGCGGATGAAGCCCGTGAAAATGCGTCCACCCTTGGTGACTGCCTCGCCGACGGAGAGTTCCATGGGAAACTGCGATCCATCCTTGCGTTGCCCTGTCACGACCCGCCCGTAGCCAATGATGCGGCGCTCGCCGGTCGTCAGATATCGCGAGATATAGCCGTCATGTGCATCGCGATCAGGTTGCGGCATCAGCATGCGCACGTTTTTGCCGCACACCTCGGCCGAAGAATAACCGAACAGTTTTTCCGCCGCGGCGCTGAAGGAGGAGATCACTCCGGCAGCATCGATGACGACCATCGATTCAGGGACGGTGTCTAGAATGGATCGTAAATGCGCTTCACGTTCGGCAAGATCGTCCTGCGCAATTTTCATGTCGCTCACATCATTGTTCGTCTGAATGATCAGCGCCTTGCTATCGGCATCAGGATTGACGAGCGCCCAACGCGTCGCAACGAAGAGTATGCGTCCATCCTTCCTGCGATGGACGACTTCGCCCTCCCATGCACCGTCACGCCGGACAATATCGCGGATTTCCTCGAGTGGCCGTGGGAAGCGGGTCGACAGCAGCTCATGAACAACGCGTCCGATGGCTTCTTCGCGTGACCAACCATAAACAGCTTGGCAGCCGCCGGTCCAATGGCTGATGATCCCGTCGAGGCCGTGGACGATCAAATTAACCCCGTCGAGCAAGCGGGCGATTTCGTCCATCTTGTTTCCGTTCAAAACATCACTGACGGTATTGCTGCTCATAGGATCTCTTCATCTGCGCTTAGTGGTGATTACCCGCAGCGTAGGAGATTTGGCGACAGCCGTCGCTAAAATATTCACCGTCCCCGGAAAGCTGGACGAGAACGCCATGCTTCAGAAGCTGGACCGCATGGCGACCGACCGGACAGATGATACCCCGTTGCGTCAGCTTGGTTATCGTTCTGGAGACCGTCTCGATCGTCAGGCCAAGGTAGTCGGCAATATCAAGCCTTGTCATGGGCAGCGCGACAATGCCGGCGTTCGCGCGAGCACCGGGCGCGGCTTCCGCCTGTCTGAGCAGGAAACTGCAAAGCCGCTCTTCCGCGCTCTTACGGGACAGCAATACCATCTGGTCCTGGGCATCAGCCATTTCGTCGCGAAGGAGCGAAAACACCTCCGACTGCAGCTCTGGAGACTTGGCAACCTCGGCATCGAATAGCTTGCGTGAGATACGGCGAATACGCGTATCTACCACAGCCTCAGCGCTGTAGAGATAGTTGCCTGTCATTGAAACACCCGCCATGTCGCTAGCGTGCAGGAAGCCGGTGATAACCCGGCGTCCGTCGGAAATGATCCTGAAGATGCGCAGGCTACCCTCGACCACCTCGAAGAGATGTCTTGCGGCATCGCCTTCAAGAAAGAGGGATTGGCCGGCACACAGGTGCTCGACGGGCTGCCTCCTGAAAAGCCCCTGCAGCGAGTCCGGCGCAACACCGAACAACACCGGATTCGTGACATCCTTGAGATGATGAACATTATTCGCCTGCAGCATGGCCGATCCTTTGAGCTGTGATTGGGAACAGATGACCTCTCACAGGTGACACCGGGATGCTGCGCGTGTTAAAGACGGTGCTGTTTGGTAACAGTCTGTAACAAGGGCGGTTTAATACATTGATTGGATCGACGATGGCGGCGCTCCACCATCAAGCGCATCTCCTCGTCGTGGACGACGATTCCCGCATCCGTCAAATGTTGACGCGCTACTTCGAGGATGAAGGCTATATTGTTTCGTCCGCTGCGGACGGAAATGAAATGCGCGTCCGAATGCGGGCGCAGAGCTTTGACGCCATTCTGCTCGATCTTGTCCTTCCTGGCGGCACCGACGGACTTGACCTTGCCCGCGAAATTAGAGCGCAGTCGGACGTGCCGATCATGATGCTGACGGGTCGCGATGATGTCGTCGACCGGATCGTCGGACTTGAAATCGGCGCAGACGACTATATCGCCAAGCCTTTCCACCTGCGTGAAGTCCACGCCCGCCTCAAATCGATACTGCGGCGACGTCAACCTCCCGTCCGCGTTTCGGAGCCGGGTGCCGAGGAAGTCGTTGGCTTCGAGGGATGGAGGCTGAATGTCAGCCGACGCCAGGTTTTGGATCCGGAGGGGCGCGACGTCGAACTGACGACGGGCGAATACGAGATGCTGACGGCATTCGTGCGAAATGCGGGACGTGTCCTTACCCGCGAAGTACTCATGGACCTGACGAGAGGCCGCAATCTTGAAGCGTTTGATCGCACGATCGACGCACAGATCGTCCGGCTTCGCCGTAAGATCGAAACAGATCCCAAGAAACCGCAATTCATCAAGGCGGTCCGCGGGGTCGGCTATGTGTTCACGGCGAAACTGGACTGAGTGGCGGCGGGGACCGCCCGGCATCGGCGCATGACACCTGTCACCTTGCGATCAAGCACCGGAAACACCGTTCCGGCAAGAATATTCCCAATCGCTTCCATCGTCTGATCGCATCGTTGAAACGCCGAGCGATCCGTTACCGGCGACACAGGATTCTTTGATCGTGATCAAAGTGGAATTTCAGAGTGGCCCTATTTTGACGGAGGTAGCCGGATTCCACCGGCATACGCCACCTCAAAGGAGTGCGCTCAACATGCTTGTCCATGCGATCATGACCTCACCTGCAATCGTCGTTCACCCCGAAACTTCCATTGCGGAAGCGGCCAAGACTATGCTCGACAATCATATCAGTGGTCTGCCCGTGGTCGATGCGTCGGCCAGACTGGTCGGGATCGTCAGCGAAGGCGACTTTATAAGACGCAGCGAATTGAACACCGAACGCAAACGTTCATGGCTGCTCGAGCTTCTCACAAGCCCCGGCGCGCTTGCTGCGGAATATGTGTCGACGCATGGCCGCAGTGTGGAAGATGTCATGACCTCCGATATCGTCACGGTAGCGCCCACGGCCCGTCTGCAGGAAGTCGTGGAGCTCATGGAAAAACATGATGTCAAACGCATCCCCGTCGTCGCACAGGGTCGGCTCATCGGCATCGTCTCTCGATCGGACCTTCTAAAGGCTCTTGTTAAGACCCTTCCCGCACAGGTGACAGATAATAAGGATCAGGAAATCGAGGCAGCGATCATCAACGAGCTGGCAGCGCAGGACTGGAGCCGCGGCGGTTCCATCCGCGTCAAGGTGGTCGACGGTGTGGCGGAGCTCACCGGCAGCATCATGGATGAAAGAGAGCGCCAGGCGGCAAAAGTCGCTGCGGAAAATGTTTCAGGCGTCCGGGCGGTCTTCGACAATCTCGTTTACATCGATCCCTATATCGGCGTTGGCATAGTCTGAGCAATTTCGCTCGGCGGCGACGGACGACACCGAACTCTGCGGCGGCGCCCGTCGGCTCCGGTCCGATGAGGGCGCAAGCCCAGTCGCGATGTCATGGGCTCTCCTTGGCCTCGTGACTTCGCGTCGGGCGAGACAGGAATTTGCAGGAGATGAGCCGGCGATGCGGACAGCCCATCTCCGAGCGGACAGCAGCAACTAGCGTGCCGTCAGAATCGGCAAAGTGCTTTGCCGGAACATGCCTCGTGTGACTCCACCGAACACTCTCTCGCGCGCACGCGAGTGCCCATAACATCCCATAACGACAAGATCGGCGCTCAGGTCGCCGGCATGCTGAAGCAGCACATCGTTGATGCGGCGCGTGCCACTGGCAATCACGTCGATGGACACCTCTATTTGATGGCGAGCCAGGTAAGCGGCTATATCGGCACCGGGCTCCTCGCCTTGGCGTCCTGATAAGGCAACGGGATCGACCATGGTGACATGCACACGCTCCGCTGCTTTCAGAACATCGATCGCCTGATGAACCGCGCGACCGGCTTCGCGGCTTGAATCCCAGGCAATCAGCACCGTCTTAGGTGGCCAGGCGACGGAGCCTTGTCTCGGGACGATCAAGAGCGGCGTGGGAGAGTGAAACAACGCTCCGTCAATGGCAAACCCGTTGAGATGCGGGTCCGATGCCATCTCGCCCGCAATCAGCGTGATGTCGGAATATAGCGCGCGTTGCCCAAGCAGCTCCGGTGCCCAGGGAAAGTCACAGAAGAATTCCTGCGCCTCAAAGGATATGCCGCTGGCTGCAAGTCTGGCTCTTGCGGCGCCAACCTTTTCGTCGAGTTGCGCCAGTTCGCGATCCCTCTCGTCGATCCAGATACTGGCCGAGGCATCGCCATAGCCGCTATAGGGAGGCATGGCGCCGAACGCGAGGACGAGCAGCACGAGATGTGCGTTCGTCGCTTCGCAAAATGAAATTGCGGTTGCCAGATCTTCGTCGCCATGCCTTGAGGACATGATGCTCAGAACAGTTTTGTAAGACATTGAGGGATCTCCTTGTCGCCGATGATGTCCGATCTGGAAACTACGCCGTTGCCTCACCGCAGCATTGATCAGCGTCAAGAACCTCGTCATGCAATCTGCAATCTCATGTTGGCGAGCATGTCCAACCCTCGTCAGCGAATTTGACGCCGATCAATGTCGGCTTGATCAATCCAGGCGAAGCTCCGGACATTCTCGACACAACCCCATCGTTCGGAGTGATTGCCATGCAGACAAAAGACATCATGACAAAGAAGATCATTTCGATCGATCGTGACGCCAATATTCGCCACGCTATCCAGCTCATGCTCGAAAATGGAATCAGCGGCCTTCCGGTGGTCGATCAGCTGCAAGGTGTCTGCGGTGTGGTGACGGAGGGCGACCTCCTGATGCGATGCGAAATCAGCTCACTCAGTCAGTCTTGCGCCGATGTCACAAGAGCCGATGGCGCTCTTCTGACCTATATCAAGAGCAAAGCATGGCGTGTCGGCGACGTCATGACGCCCAACATCATTGCAGTAACACCGGATACACCGATTTCAACGGTAGCAGAGCTGATGGCGACCCATCGCATCAAGCGCGTTCTCGTGCTTGATGAGGGCGCGCTTGTCGGCCTTGTCAGCCGCCGCGAGGTGCTGCGCGCCATTGCCTCCATACCGGCTGATAAAATAGCACCGGGCGACGAAGCGATCAGGCTTGCCGTCAGGACGCGGCTGAGAACCGAACTCGGGCTTGCTGGCGACCGGATCTGCGTTTCGGTACGCGACGCCCAGGTTAGATTGACCGGGAACGTTGTCTCCGATCTGCAGCGTCACGCAATCAGAGTTCTCGTCGAACGCATCACAGGCACCCGTGGCTATGTCGACGAGCTGCAACTCGCGCCACAGATCGCTTGAGCGGTCACCAAAAAGGCCCCGCCGGATCCCCAGGCCATACCCGCAAACGACATTCTATACGAACAAAGGAGACTGCCGTGTCTGAACAAAAATGGAGTTTTGTCACAAGAGAGGGATTGCAGGTCTCCGTGCGAATAGCAGGTTCTGACGATGAGGCCCTCCTGGTGGAGCTCTTTGATCATGTTAGCCCGCAAGACCTCCGTTTTCGCTTCCTGTCGGCCATGAAACATGCCTCGCGCAAGCAGATTGCGGAGTTGATCGGCATCGATCATGGCGCTATCAAGAGCTACATTGCGTTTGCCAGAGACGCCGCAACGCCGATCGCAACAGCCGTTCTTGCCTGCGACGCCGAAAAAAAGCGCGCCGAGACAGCGATTTCCGTTCGCAGCGATTTCAAGGGCCACGGGCTTGGCTGGGGTCTTCTGAAGCTCATGGTTCAGGAAGCCGAACGGCAGGGCATGGAGAAGATCGAATCCATCGAAGATCGAAGCAACTATGATGCGTTGGAGATCGAGCAGAAACTGGGCTTTGAAACCTACCCCTACCCTGATGACCAGCGGCTCTTGCTCTTGTCGAAGCCACTTGTGGCATAGAGCTGGCGTACGGAATATCTCCGACCCCTAGGCACGAGAGGTCATCCAAACACCTGCCATCGTCACCGCCAGACCCAGGAACATCGGTGCCGTCAAAGGTTCGGAAAACAAAGCCCACGCCCAGAGCATCGTGACGGGAGGGCTGAGGTAGATCGCGGCGCTGACCTTGGCGACCGGGTATAGCCGCAGGCAGGTATAGTAGACGGCATAGGCCGCAAACGTGGCGACGAGCACGAGCCAGACCATACCGATAGCGAACTCGCGGGTGAGCGGCGGCATGAGATTTCCCTGAAACCATGCGCAAATGAAGAAGAGGAAGGCCGCCGTCAGCGTGTGAATGCACAGGCTCTGATGCACCGGCATGCTCACTCGCCTGCGGCTGCGATAGACGACCGAAGCAAATGCAAAAGCCAGCATCGACCCAACGGTAGCCCCGTATGCCCATAGCGGAGCCGTCCCGAAGCTCAGGCTATCATAAGAGACGATGAGCACACCCGACACAGCAAGCGCCGTACCGGTCCATTGCCGCGGGCTGAGCCGTTCACCCAGCACAGGCTGCGACAGGGCTGCGATGGCGAGAGGAACCAGATCCGCGATAAGGGCGACAAGTCCCGTCGGCACGCGCTGTTCGATGGCAAGCGCGAACCCTCCAAGATAGAGAAAGACCGACATGACGCCGAACAGCATCTGCCCGGCAAGTGTCCGCAGTTCGACTCTCGGTCCGATCAGCAGCGCGAATGGCAAAAGAAGCAGACCGGACAACAGGGTCCGCCAAAACAGGATCAGCGTGACGCTGACATCGTTGCTCGCATAGCGGATGCCGACGAAGCCGGAACTCCATCCGACGATCAGCAGACCTGCCAACAATGGCCACAGAAGGGGATGGGCGCCTTGAGGGCGAGCTGATGCGGCTTCGTCTGTCATCGCGAACTCGATTATCGTCTGGCCACAGCAGGTAGACCTTGGGGGCCTTCAACGCACATGACAAAAATCGATACAGACATGACATTCATGCCGATTTTGTCATTTGGCCTTGAAGATGGCTGAAACGGCTCATAGGGAAATGGAGACCCATCGACCGAGTTCATCGCCTTGACCGACATCAAGAACCGCCGCCTGGACATTGACGCGCTTCGTGCCATCTGGGCGATCAGCCATCATGGCGGCATAACCCGCGCGGCCGACGCCTTGGGCCTCTCCCAATCGGCCGTCAGCCACAAGATCCGAAGGCTCGAGGCGAGCCTCGATTGCGCGCTGCTGAACAGAAGGCCGGGAGCATCGCTTTTTACGCCGCCCGGCCGGGAACTCCTGGACTATGCAGTACGTATTCTCGGCCTGCATGACGAAGCCTTGCTCAGCCTGTCGAAAACACAGCTTGCAGGGCGTATCGCACTTGGATTGACCGAGGATACCACCTGCAGCGACCTTGCCCGGATACTCGGGCGGTTCCGTCGCCTGTATCCTGATGTCGCGGTTCGCACCAAGATTCGAATGAGCCTCGTCCTTCGCGAGATGCTGGAGAGGAACGAGCTCGATGCGGCTATCCTGCAGCTGTTCGCCCACGAAGTTCGGCCGACCGATGTCGTTCTCTTCCGAGAAAAGCTTCATTGGGTGAAGCATCCGGACCTTGCTCTTCCAGACAGCGGCCTCCTTCCTTTCCTCTCCTTCGATGACAAGTGTTTTTATCGTCAATGGGCCTATGACATCGGCCAGGATAGCGGGACCACGCTTGAAACCGTTTTCGAGTGTTCGGCCGCGGCGGGCATCGTCTCGGCGGTCACTGCGGGACTTGGCATCGCCCTCCTGAACGAGCGGCACCTGCGTCCGGAGATGCTGATCATTGACGGTCGCCTGACCGCACCTCCTGCCCTTGCCTACGTGGTTCGCCGATCGAGAAAAGTGCGCAATGCCGCACTCGATGCCTTGGTGGCAGAAATCAGGAATGAAACAAGCCGACACGGCTTGACCCTTGCGAGTTGAAGACGGCCCTTCGCTTGCCACTCCATGACGGCGAGCGGACGCCACAGTCACAATGCGCCTGTCGCCGGGACTATTCTGCCGCCGTCGTCATCTGTCGGCGCGCGGCCGAAGTCTCCCACTGTAAGACAGCCGGGGACCATTGCGCTGCCTCAGATCGATCTACCGCTGTAAATCAGATGGGATTTCTGCGCCGAGATCTACGATAACTCTCTGTAAATCCCGGTGTTGAGAAGTCGCTTGTCGGTGCAAAATCACAATGCTGCCGAACGGTGATTGACCCGAACCTGGCTTTCGGAGACTTTCCATGGATCGGGGATGTTTTCTCGAGAGGGGACGCAAAGATCCTGCTCATTCACGATTTCGGATACGGAGGCGCTCTTGTTCAAACTGTTTATCATAAGCGGTTGCTTGCTTTGTCAGTTCCTCGTTCCCGTCCACGCGACCGAAATCTCCCCCACGTATCTGTTTGACAGCAATCCGAGCATCGACCGAGGCGGCCCGATCGACGCTGCCATTCAATTTGGCTACTATGCTGCGAACCTGATCCTGGTCCAAAGATGTGATATCCAACGACATCACCCTCGCCGCCAATGGGAAAACCGCATCGCTGTCGGCGTTCTGAATTATGGCTCGCGCTATCGGCTGTCAGGCGACGTGCGAACTGCGGCCGAAGCAGAAGCGCGAAAGCAATTGGAGGTCATTCTGCGGCGGGGAAAAATCCCACTTGATATGTGCAGGAACGCTGACGCCATGTTCAGCAAGGCGCTTGTCTCTAACATGGAGCCACCGACCGGAACACTGGCGTCAAACGACGCAGAGATGAAAAACGAAGGGCTCATCGATCAGCTCAAAGACGGCTTTCCGGGCTCAGTTCGATTGAGAAGGAAGATCCTCTCTTTCACCGTCGACCATTTCACGCGCGTGGATCATCATAATTTTGAAGCCGTCATCCACTGGAAAGGCTCAGGAGCAGCCAACGTCATCAAAGGACATGTCAGCGGCTACGAGCAATTGGTCTGGAAAGAAACCGCATCGTTGGGTGGAAGCAGGTCACAGCGGGAATACGTCTATGTTCTCAATCGTCGCAGTCCGATGGCGATGGCAGGAAGCTGGGGTGATCGCACCCGCGGCGGTTTTGTTGAGATCAGCTTGCCGGCAGCTGAGCCGGAATGAGACTGTGTGAGGCAGACGCGATAAATCGGTACTGCGGCATAGACCCTAGTTCGTCGGCCGCATTCCCGGTGGCTACATTGCCACCGGTTCAGTGCATGTCTGATTTTCACAATGTGGCTCTGAACGGGCAAGTCCTGGACGCGGCGGCTGGGCGATGACGCAGTCCGTGCGACCAGCCCTCATTCGTTTTGCGGTCCGTCGAATGTGAAGCGCCGCCAGTCGCGCCGTCCGTCGCTGCTCAAGCCTGCCGCAATTCCGAGAGGTATTCTCGAAGAAGAACCGCTCGTCGCGGCCTGAAACTATCTCCTGTGCGTTCAACGCTGCTCATCCGTGCGACGCTGAACATCCTGAACGCCTCCCTTAGGCAGCACCATGCGAGCAACGTCAACGACCGCTCGGTGTAGACCATGGACAAGGGCAAAACCGTTCGCGAGGTCTGCGCGCCGCTCTTGTCCTCATAACGGATCGTCAGCGCCTCCTCCGTCCAGCACGCCTGTCGTACGGCATCGGTATGCGGCGGGGCATCGAAGCGCGCGACGGGTCGGTACACCTGGGAGACCGCATGGAAGAGCTGCTGTTCACGGTGATCCGACAGGGTCGCCGAAACCTTGGCGAGAACAGAGGCCGCGGACTTCGCGAGCGTCGCATCGCCCATGCTCCTGACCTCCGCCATTCCGAGCGCAATGGCCTCGATCTCTTCGCGGCTGAGCGCCTGGGGCGGCAGAGCGTAATCCTCCGTCAGTCGGTAGCCATACCCTCGCTCGCCGTCGATCCGCGCTCCCGCGGCGCGCAGGCTGTCAATGTCCCGATACAGGGAACGCAGCGACACCCCTGTCTCCTCGGCCAGACGTGCGGCCGTTATCGGCGCGGCCATGGTCCGCATCGTCTGGAGAAGTCTGAAAAGCCTGTCGGTGCGCGCCATCTTCCAACTGCCGTAAATTGTCAGTTGGTCGACGGTATAACCGTTCCATGGACAATGCCAACAGAGGAATCAACATGTTCTCAGCCTTCGCCGAAATCCACTGGCTCGCGGTGGCCGCCGCGACCGTCGCCTCCTTCATTCTGGGAGGCCTCTACTTCATGGTGCTGGTGCCGAAGCAATATCTCTACGTCACCGGACGAGAGAATCTGCCGAAGGAGCAGCAGGCGGTATCCGGTACGATCTTCATGATGGGACCACTCGTCTGCTCCCTGATCACCGTCATCACCGACGCCTATCTCATCAAGGCTCTCGGACTTTCATCGGCGTTGGACGCCGCGATGCTTGGTCTCATCGTTGGCCTTGGCTTTTTGGTGCCGATGACCTTCAACATCGCGATCAATCCGCTGTTCCCTCGCCCACTCCAATACGGGTTGCTGAACACGCCCTATTTTCTTGTATCGAATGTGATCGCCTGCCTGCTGCTGATCCTCATTCCATTCTGAGCGGAACTGATGATGCATTCCATGGCCTGGGCATCCGAGGATCGCGAACTGCCACGCCTGCCGATCTTCAGGCCCAGGTGCCTACTGGTTTCGCCCTGCGTCAGACGGCCGTAGGTCTCGCTCAGTCCGCCTGACCGGAATTTGGATGGTCCCTGGAGAACTCTCTAGCCGACATGAGGAGCGGCATAAGCGCAAAACCCGCTGCTGTCAGCGAATACTCGACCCGTGGCGGCAGCTCCTCGAAGTCGCGCCTTTCTACGAGGCCGTCGCGCTCCAGTTCCCTGAGGTGCTGGGTCAGCATTTTCTGCGAGATGCTGGGGATGTCGCGCATGAACTGCGATGCCCTCAGACGAGGGGTGGCGAACAAGCGGAACAGGATCGGAAGCTTCCAGCGTCCGCTGATCATGCGCAACACTCGCGCGACATGCGCGACGGAACCGTCCGCACCGAGGCAGACATCCCTGTCTTCGACGGGTACAGGTACTTTAAAGTGCGTAATTGCCTCGCTCATCGCATCGTCCAATATGCCTCCGACATCTGGATATGGAGCACGGAAGATGGACTTACAACTCGACGGCAAGATCGCGCTGGTCACGGGTAGCAGCAAGGGTATTGGCGAGGGCGTCGCCAAGGGCCTGGCCAAAGAAGGTGCCGTTGTCATCGTGCATGGGCGCAACAAAGCCAAAACCGAGGACGTCGCACAAGATATAGCGGCGGCCGGTGGAACGGCCCATGTCGTGCTCGGCGACTTAACGCAGGAGGCCGCTGTCAAGGCGGTCGTTGACCAGGCGAAGGCGCCGCACGGCTCGATCGACATCCTGATCAACAACGCGGGCGGTTCGGCAGCCCCCGAGAACTGGACGACGACGAAGGCCGATACCTGGGCAAGCGTCTACGATCGGAACGTCGTCGCCGCGGCGCGGCTGATCTCCATTGTGCTTCCCGAAATGAAGGCGAAACGATGGGGTCGGATCATCAACATCTCAAGCCTGGCCGCCCTGATGCCTCCTGCGACTCGACCCGACTATTCGGCGGCCAAGGCGGCGATGATCGCGATGACTGCCTCGCTCGCGAAGGATTGCGCAAGGGACGGCGTGACCGTCAACACCGTCTCGCCGGGAACGATCCAGAGTGTCAGTCTGGAGACAGCCTTCCGAAAAGCGGCTGCGGACAAGGGGCTGGCGATGGACGCTCCGTGGGTCGAGGTCGAGGGACTGGCGCTACCGTTGTTCGCGCAGGTGCCGATGGGCAGGGTCGGGACGATCGAGGAGATCGCAGACGCTATCGCTTTTCTTGCCAGCCCGCGGGCAAGTTATATCACGGGAGCGAACCTAAGGCTCGACGGGGGGATGTGGCCCGGACTCTAATTTCAGGTGCCGTATTGCTGGCTCCGGGTTTCGCCGAAACGCGGTTGCCAAGCGTCGATGCGAGACCCGCCTGACCCAGGGAGCCTGGTCAAGAATTGGCGGCCCTGTTGTTACAAACACTATCGGCCCGAAATTCCTCAGTGATGAACATCGGCTTCGCCCGCATGGAATAACCGATTTGGGGTCGAGAGCAAACCGTCAGCCTACAAGATCCAAATCACCATGGCAGCCCTTGTCGGCAAATCCAGAGAACGCGGCTTCTGACCTATTTTGGATGGTCGCCAACAAGCAGTTCGCGTCCAAGGCAGTCGTCTCGCTTGCGATCCTAGTCTGACTTGGCGCCTAGATAGCGACGTTTTCGGCGGTTGCCCGCTTAGCGCGATGGCGGAGAGTCAACGCACAAAGCGTCGCCATAGCAGCGAGAGAGAGTGCCATCGCGACCCCCAGCGCCACGTTGCTCCCCGCACCTGCGAGAATTTAGGCAAAGAGTGGCGGTGCGCAGGCGAAGGATAAGTTCATCGGCAAGGCTAACATCGACGAAGCCCGTGCATAGGCCGCGACGGGAAACAGGTCGAGCGTCATGGTCGAGCGAGCTACGGCCAGAACGCCGCTCGTAAGGCCATAGATGATCGCAAACAGGCCGGCAGCCAGTTCGCCACTTCCAAGCATCAGGATTGCAAAGCTTATTGGCAAGCCGAAACCTGCCATAAGGCCCGTTGCCAAGCTGTTCCAGCGACGGCTGGCCACGAAATCGACCAGACGCGCGGCAAGGGCGGCGACGCCTATGAAGGACGCCGTCAGGATTGCTGTTGCGTGACTAAGTCCACGCGCTTCAAACAGGGTAATAATTGTGAGCGAAAAACCCCATGTCACTATGCCGTTTGAGGCTGTGCTAAAGGCCAGCAGACCAAATGCGATCCAATCGAGTTGATAATCCGGATTGCTTTTCACAGCCGCTGAAGGTGTGGCTGGACGCTTCGCGAGCAACAGCCAGTAAATGGGCGCAACGACCGTTAGCAGCGCCGCGGCGCCGATCAGCGTTGCCATCCGCCACCCAAAAGCTGCCTGGAGACCGCCAAGCAACGGCCAACATAGCGTGGTGCCAAGGCCGCCGAAAACCATCAGCGCCCCGACGGTTGCGCGCGCACGGGCGCCGAAAAGTTCTGCAATCGCAATTTGCACGGCAGTCGTCAGCATGCCTGCACCAGCAGCGCCGATAACGCCCCAGCCCAAAAAATATGTCCAAGGTCCTGTTGCTAGACCGACCACGACCAGACCAAGCGCGCCGAGCGCGACACTAGCCGTCATGACGAGCCGGGCTCCAAAGCGCTCAAACAATCTGAGCAGCGGCACCGCGATCAGTGCCATCACCACCAGCATCACGGTCGGTCCCGCCATCACCACGACATAGGGCAAGCCTAGGGTCTCTCCCATGGCGCGACCCGTGATAGCCGACAGGTTGAAGGTCATGCCCCAGCTAACTGCCTGCGCGAGCGCTAGCAAGCCGACAACAAGAGGCAGGTGAAAGGGGGATTGGCGCATGTTATGTCGTCCGTGGAGCCCGGCCTAGTAACCACCGCCGCATTTCAGAATTGTGACGGTTTACGCGCTGAACAGCGTATAGGCGTTTGCGGTACGAAACCGCCGTCCCGGCCGGCCTCCACCAACGGCTTTGCACACCTCCTGCGCAAAGGCAGCCATTCCGCCAGCCACCCGAAACTGGACATTCGGCCCGCATGAAGAGCCGAGTCCTCCAAGCCGCTCTCGACCACATATCGGTCGAAACGGCGGCTTAGCTTCTCACCGCAAGCGGCTATTTTAATAGTGTAGATATTGAGCACTTCGTGCCGACACCGGCCATAGCTCTCGAGCTGGCACTTCGCTATTAACGGAACAACGATTCTGCAGGGACACGCTGTCCCATCCCAGCTCAGCGAACAGAAAGTCGATGCATCATGACATCAACAAACGCGCCGACCAAGCACTGGTCAATTGTGGAACTCCTGCATGAGACGGTAAAAAATCCGAACATTCACGTTCGCGGAACCCACAGCTACTACAGCAACGCCTGGACGGGTTCCTTCGAACAAAGTGTTGTCCGCTACCACTATGGCGACGAATTCAGCATGAAGGCATGGGAGCCCTTGTGGCCCATTGATCAACTTTATATCGGCGACTACGTCTGCATCGGTGCCGAGGCCGTCATCCTGATGGGTGGCAACCATACGCACCGAACGGACTGGTTTAGTCTCTACCCGTTCCTCGATGTCATTCGCGAAGCCTATATCGGCAAGGGTGATACCGTGATCGACAACGGAGCCTGGATCGGAATGCGAGCGATGATCATGCCGGGCATCACGATTGGAGAGGGTGCGGTGGTAGCTTCCGGTGCCATCGTCACCAAAGACGTCGCGCCCTACACGATTGTCGCCGGCAATCCCGCCGCGCCTATTCGACAACGGTTCCCCGCTGCCGCCGTGCAAAAGCTCCTTGAGCTTGATATGTACAAATGGACCGAGGCCAAGTTCGAAGCTCTGAGGCGTTTCATCACCGCAGCGGATATCGACCACCTCATCACAGCCTCTGCCGACTACGATCAGCAACATGGGACAATCATTCCGGGCGGAAACAAGACATGATGACGGTCATCTGAAAGCCAGCCCTCGCCGAGGACCCCGGGTCTGTGCTCTTCGGCCGCAGGCCGATCCCAGGCGGCAGCAAAGCCGAGCAGACGCTTTTCCGGACAATGTTGTGGGATTCCAAACTGTCGTGACGTGCATGAGCGCTGCTAACAAGGCTGAGTTCCCCACTAGGGCTCTCCAACGATACCATGTCATCACGTCGTGAAAGGCGTCACCGGCCGAGCGGAGAGCGCCTTTCCATCGGAGGAAAAAAGTTCCTATTGCGGCGTCAGGTCAAAGCCGAACCACTTTTCGGAAAGACGCTTGATCGTGCCATCGGCCTTTGCCGCCATGATGGCATCGTCGAACATCGCCTTCAGTTTCGTATCGCCCTTGCGCAGGCCGACAGAGCTGCCGGCACCAAGAAATCCACCCTGGAAACGCGGGCCTACGATGATCATGTCTGAATTTGCGGGCTTTTCGACGGTGGTTTTCAGGTATCCCATCGATGCCATGACAAAATCGACACGACCGGCCAAGAGATCGAGATCATGCTGCTCGGTGGTCTTGTACTCGCGAACCTGAACGACACCCTTTAGATACTCATCGATGAAGCGGGCGGCAATCGATGCGGTTTGGACACCGATGACCTTGCCTTTGATGATCGGCTTTAGTTCTTCCACGGCCTTGCGCGCGCCCTGCTCGTTTGAAGCCAAAGAAAAGAGCTCTCCCTTCAGCGGAAGGCTTTCAAGCTCGTTGCCCTTGATCGTCGCGAAAGCCTGGCCTGTACTGCCATAGGAGATCGAGAAGTCGATCACCTCCTTGCGCTTTTCCGTCGCCGACATGCCAGCCATGATGGCATCGAACTTGCCGGCATTAAGCGCTGGGATCATGCCGTCGAAAGACTGCGAGATCACGGTGCATTCGACCTTCATGTGATCGCAAAGATATTTGCTAAGTTCGATTTCGTAGCCATCAAGGGTGCCGTCCGCCCTTGTCAGATTGTAGGGCGGGAAAGCGCCCTCCGTGGCAATGGTAATTTTCGTGACGTTGCTTTCTTCTGCTTTGACGGCCGGCGCCAGAAGCCCCGTTGCGATTGCGATCGCCATGAGCACGGTCGTTTTCTTCATTGTGATGTTCCCTTTTTTTGGTGTTTGCGTGACGGCTGCAGCAAATCGCGTCTCAGTTGCTGATGAATTGCCGGAAGCGTTCAGATCTGGAGTGTTTGAAGATTTCGTGCGGAGGTCCCTCTTCTTCGACTGCCCCCTTGTGCAGGAAGACGACACGGTTGGAGACATCGCGAGCAAATCCCATCTCGTGCGTTACGACCAGCATCGTCCTGCCCTCCTCGGCAAGCGCGCGCATCACACGCAAGACTTCGCCGACGAGTTCCGGATCGAGGGCCGACGTCGGCTCGTCGAAGAGCATCGCCTTTGGTCGCATTGCAAGCGCGCGAGCGATTGCGGCACGCTGCTGCTGACCGCCTGAAAGATGGGACGGATAATGGTTGCGCTTGTCCGCGATGCCGACCTTGGCCAGGAGAACTTCTGCTTCGTCCATTGCCTCGCGACGCGATCGTTTCAACACGTGAACGGGCGCTTCAATGACATTCTCCAGTATGGTCTTGTGGGACCAGAGATTGAAACTCTGGAATACCATGCCGAGCTCGGAGCGAATTCGGTCAACCTGAGCCAAATCCGCCGGTCGGCTTTTGCCGCCGCGTGTCGCCTTGAGGCGGATCTCCTCGCCGGCGACGGCAATGGAGCCGGAATCGGGTATCTCGAGCATGTTGATGCATCGCAGCAGTGTGGACTTTCCCGATCCGGAAGAGCCGAGGATCGAAATCACCTCGCCCTCCCCCGCATTCAGGCAGACCCCCTTTAATACCTCGATGGCTCCGAAACTCTTGTGGAGATCACGGACACTGATAGCGTTGGACGAGGCAAGCGTAGCGGTCATGGTCAAGCTGTTTCTCCCTTGAGTTCGCTGTTGATCGGCAGGGGTTCGCGCTGATGTGAGCTCAACCGATACTCAACCACGGCAATAAGCCGAGTAAGCAGGATGTTGATGGCAAGATAGATTGCGCCAGCGACGACGAAGACCTCGGTCACACGGTAGCTCTCCGATATGATCTTTGCGGCAACGCCGGTGATCTCCATGAGGGTAATGATCGAGGCAAGTGAGGTCGCCTTGATCATCGAAATCATCTCATTGCCATATCCTGGCAGGGCCTGGCGGATCGCTAGCGGCATGACGATGCGACGCAAAATCATGATCCGCGGCATGCCGCAGGCGCGAGCGGCCTCGACCTGTCCATGCGGTACCGACAAGAGGCCGCCGCGAATGATCTCGCTCGCATAGGCTGCCGTATTCAGCATCAAGGCCAGGACGGCGCACCAGTAAGGGTCGCGCAGAAGCGGCCAGAGCACGCTATGGCGGACGGAAGAAAACTGGCTGAGGCCGTAGTAGATCAAAAAGATCTGGACGAGCAACGGCGTACCGCGAAACACAAAAACATAGAGGCGCGCGAACCAGTCAAGCGCGACAATGCCCGAGAGGCGCGCGGCGGCAAGTGCCAGAGCAAGCAAGGCACCGAGGGCGATCGCGGTGACTGCAAGTTCAAGTGTCAGGGGCAAGGCCGCGAGGAGGCTTATGAAGGTCTCGGTCGCAAAGGTGACGTCCATCAACCTCTCCTCACGCCGCGCGAGAGCCGGCGTTCCGAACGATTGAGAAAGCCCCCCGAGACGGTAGAGATGACAAGATAGATCATCGCCGCGATGAAGTAGAAATCAAAGGGCAAGCCTGTCGATCCGGCGCCGATCTGGGCTTGCCGCAGAAGTTCGACGACGCCCGTGACCGAAACGAGTGCCGATTCCTTCAAGGCAACCTGCCATACATTGCCAAGGCCGGGTAGCGCATAGCGCAGTGTCAACGGCGCGGTTATGCGGCGGAACTTGAGAAAACGACCCATGCCGCAAGCCGTGGCTGCCTCCAGTTCCCCTGGGTGCACCGCACGGAAGGCTCCGCGAAGAACCTCGGTCTGCTGCGCGCCCGAGGTCACCCCAACAGCAAGCGCACCGGCAACGAAGCCTGGAAAGCTGACGAAGCCCTGGGCGCCGAAGGCATGCCCAACCGCGGTGACAACAGCGCTTCCCCCAAAATAGAAAAGGTAGATCACCAATAGATCGGGAATGCCGCGCAACACTGTCGTATAGGTTTCGGCAAGCACCCTAACCAGCCAACCGCCGGAGATTTTTGCCCAGGCGGCGAGAGTGCCGATAAGGCTGCCGATCGCAAATCCGGCGAGCGCTATCAAGATTGTCATCCAGGCGCCGGCTGCGAGCGCGTGCCCCCACCCATCGGAACCAAAGCTGATGATGTCGAGGAAACCGGGATAGCTCATCGATGGGACGATCCTTGGCTGAAAGCGCTAACAGTAGGCTGAAGGCTCTCTAGGTGGCGACGGTCGAACAAGTTGGCCAGGCGACTTGGTTGCTCAGACATCGTGCTTCTCCGGTAGCGGCGGATCCACATCGTTCGGGATCGGATTGACGAAGGGTGTGGAGTCGAGTCTTTCCCTGAGCTCTTGCTTGGCTGCAGCGACGAGATCGGGATCGCACAGCAGATCGACGGCAAGACTGGCCATGGCCTTGGCGGCGTGAGCCATACCCTTATGTGCAGCGGGAAGCTTGCCTTGCGCAACGAGCTGCCAGGAGTGTCCGGGCGTGCCGATCGCGTAGGTGGCACCGCGCATCTGCACCGTCGGCACGACCCAACTCACGGTTCCGACATCCGTCGAGCCGACAATGCTGCCATCGCCGGAATAAAGGGGATAGATGAGATCGCAGAGCGACCTGTCCTTGCGAGGTTTCAACCCGAAGCGAGCATAGGATGCGGAGATGTCGTCTTGAGAAAGGGTTGCCTGGAATTCTCTCGCGACCTCTTTGTCCTTGCCGTCGAAAAGGGTTGGCCCAAGGCGCTCCAAATGGGATTGCAATCGCTCCTCCAACGCAGCATTGCCGACCAGATTGGCATCACCGCTGACGACCTCGTGGCGCACAGTCGTCTCCGTCATGAGCGCCGCGCCATCAGCGATCTTTTTGACCCGTTCGACGAGATCGAGAAGCTCGGGCAAATTGCGGGCGCGAATGAGATATCGAACAGTCGCCTTGGCCTGCACGACATTGGGAGCGCCACCACCCGCGTTGGTGATGGCGTAATGAACACGCGCGCTCGACGGCATATGCTCACGCATGTAGTTCACGCCAACATTCATCAGTTCGACAGCATCAAGCGCGCTTCGGCCGAGATGCGGGGTTGCAGAGGCATGCGATGCGCGGCCATTGAAGTGAAAGTTGATCTCGTTACAGGCGAGCGATATCGGATTGTTGACCCCTGTGAACGCGGCGGGATGCCAGGAGATGGCGATATCGACATCGTCAAAAGTCCCGGCTCTGACCATGAAACCCTTCGACGAGCCGCCTTCCTCCGCGGGGCAGCCGTAGTAGCGCACCCGGCCCTTCAACCCGTTCTGCATCAGAAAGTCCTTGACCGCCGCTGCGGCCAACATGGAGCCAGCGCCCAACAGGTTATGGCCGCAGCCATGTCCGTTGCCGCCGTCGACGAGCGCGCGTTGGCTGGCGATCCCTGCTTCCTGGCTCAATCCCGGTAGCGCGTCGAATTCCCCTAGAATGGCGATCACGGGGCCTGCATCACCCGCCTCGCCCATGACGGCGGTTGGCAATCCCGCAACATGGCGCGTGACACGAAAGCCCTCAGCTTCAAGCAGACGAGCGTGTTCGGCGCAGGAGGTGAATTCTTCGTAGTTCGTTTCCGGAGCATCCCATACGCGATCGCTGAGCTCAATGAATGCTGGTGTTTTCGCATCTACGATCGACCAAACCGCGTCCGAATTTTTCACAACCTTCTCCTAACGATCCACATAGTATCCAAAATTGGCGCCAATTTATGTTACAAAAAAGAATTGCGCAACGACCAGCAGTGAATATTTTTGTCGCCATATCCTGCTTCGATGAGAATCGGCGTTGCAGGACATTGGTCGCCGATCAGATGGAACAGGAATATTCATGAGTGACATTCACAATGAAACAGTTGCGCCCGCTGTGGAGCGGGACGTAACGGATCTCGTTCTCCAGGACATCTTGACCGGTATGCTGCCTGCGGGCACGTGGCTGAAGCAGATCGATCTGGAGCGTCGGTACGACTGCACGAGACCGGAGGTGAGACGCGCACTCGACCGCCTGTCTCAAAAGCGCCTTGTCGAGCACGTGCCCAATCGTGGTTACCATGTCTATCAGCCCGATGGTCGGCGAGCTCAGGAGATCAGCGATATTCGCGTCATTCTGGAGACGGCCATCGCCGATCAGATGGTTGCGAACGCAAAGCCGGACAGCATCGAAACCTTGCGCGGGCTTGCCCGACATTTTGACGACATGACGCAGAACGGAACTGTGTTGGAGCACTACGAGGCCAATCTCGCCTTCCACAAGGAGCTTTTGCTTTTAGCAGGCAACCAGGAACTGGTCGATCTTATCTCTGAAATTCGGCAAAGGACGTCGTCAGCCCCTGTTTCCCAATGGCGAACGAGAGCAAGGGTCGAGCAGTCGGCGCGTGAACACCATCTGATGATTGATGCGTTGGAAGCCGGCGACACTGCCGAATTGAGGCGGCTGATTGAGGCGCATATACGCCAGACCGCCCGTCTCGGACAGCGATGAACGCGAAGTGACCAGCCTCACCGTGCCGCGAAACTCGACCGGATATGAGCCTTAACCGCAGCGGTTCGAGATATGCTGCATCGGAACTCGGCCCGCTCATCGCGGTTTCGAAATAGTAGAGATCGCCATCGATCATGCCCGAGTCTGCACGACATCCGTGTTGAGAAAATTGAGCGCCAGGACCTGTTCCATGTCGACCTTGACCTTATGGACGCCGGGCGTTTTGAAGCCGCATGGAAAGCTTTATTCGCTCAACTATCATGTAGGCTTGGTTCCCCACCATAAGTTGACGGTGCTCGGGAAAGAGCCGGAACCGTTGTCCCTGCCATTTGTGAACGCTATCCGTTTGAACGTCCTTGGCAACGGACATCCACCTTGTCTGCATGATTTGGCTGCCCTCGGTCCAAATTGCAAAACCTCGCTTTTGGTCCTTCGGGCGAAGCCGAAAACGACGCCATGCCGATTTTCAAGCGGCGAGGATCGCGCTGACCATCCGGGCTGTGCGCGGTGCCAGCGTCAGCCCGATATGACCGTGCCCGAACGCGTAGACGATACTTTTCCCGGCTTTGGATGGACGTATCACGGGCACCGAATCCGGCATTGACGGACGAAATCCGAGCCAAGTGCGGCTTGGCGCACCCAGATCCGGGAAAATGCGGCGTGCATTGGCCAGAAGAACCTCCAGCCGGCGCGGATTGACGGGAGCGGTAAGGCCGCCGAGTTCAACGGTGCCGGCAATGCGCAACCGCCCTTTCATCGGACAAAAATAGAAGCCGTGGTTCGTCGGACAGACCGGCCTTTCAATCGGCAGATCGCTCATGTCGAATTCGAGGTGATAGCCACGTTCCGTATCAAGCCGAACGGGGTCGCCTATCTCGGCCGCGAATTTGCCGGAATGAGCGCCTGCCGCCACGACAGCCGTCTTTGCTGCGATAATATGGGGCGGGGCGGAGATGCGCACGCCGTCGCCTTCCCTAGCAACGCCCGTCGCCATCGCCTTTATAAATATGACGCCCGCCTTTTTCGCCGAAGCAGCCAATATCTGCATGACCTCACCCGGATCCGTGAAGTTGATGGCGTTCGGAAAAAAGAGGCCCCCTCCCTCGACGGGCGGCAACCGCGGCTCGAGGCTTGCGACCTCATCCGGCGACAACAGCTGCTGAGCGATCCCATAGTGCCGTCGAAGCTCGACATCGGCCGCCGCTGCCTTGAACGCCTTGGGTGTCTGGTAGAGATATAGGCATCCCTTGGCGCTCAGGAGGTCCGATGCACCGATTTCCGCGGCGAGATCAACCCATTCCGTTGCGGCGTCCGACAAGAGCGCGGCGATTTTACGGGCATTGTCGCGATAGCGATGTGGCATCGCCTCATAGGTAAATCGCATGAGCCACGGGAACATGGCAGGCATCGCAGCCTTGCGGATTGCCAGCGGGCTGTCGGCATTGAACAGCAGCGAGGCGATATTCTTGAGGACTGCCGGCGTACCGACCGGGATGATCGCATAATCCGCAATCGTGCCCGCATTCCCGTAGGAGGCGCCCGAACCCGGATCGTTGGGCTCGATCACGATAACCTCGCGACCTTCGGCCCGCAGTCTCAGAGCCGTCGTCAGCCCAATGACCCCGCCGCCTATGATCGCGATTTCTGTTTGCATTCTAGTCATCTGATCTGCGTGGACCTTTTGTCGAGGCGGCGACCATCAGGCAACGGCAACCCTTGGCAGGTCACCGCGTTTGGCTTTCGCCGCAATTCGGATTGGATATGCATTAGGCCGGAGACGCATATCGGCCGACATAGGCGGCTGTTCGAGCCTCTTTCGGCCGCTCAAGTACTTCGGCGGGTGACCCTTGCTCGATGATATGACCGCCATCAACGAAGATGACCCGGTCCGACACGTCCTTGGCGAATGGAAGTTCGTGTGTGACGATGATCATCGTCATGCCATCGGATGCGAGCTCCGACATGACGCGGAGAACCTCTCCGGTTGATTCCGGGTCCAGTGCAGAGGTGGGTTCGTCGAACAACAATACCGTCGGGCCCAGCGCGAGAGCACGAGCTATCGCAACACGTTGCTGCTCGCCGCCGGACATCTGTTCGGGGTAGGCCATGGCCCGTTTGGCAAGCCCGACCCGCGTCAACAGCCGAACGGCCCGCTCGACCGCTTCGCGCTCGCCGACCGCAGCTGCATGCATCTGCGCCAAAACCACATTCTCCACCGCGGTCAGATGCGGGAAGAGATTGAAGCGCTGGAACACCATGCCAACACGCTGACGCAGCTTTGCAAGTTCGCGGCAGACCAGCTTGCCGTCATCAAATATCGTTTCCTCACCGATGGAAATGGTGCCGTATTCGGGGCGCTCAAGAAGGTTGATGCAGCGCATGAGGGTGGTTTTGCCGCCGCCGCTCTGGCCGATGATGCTGACGATCTCTCCTCTTGAGACAGCAAGGTCAATTCCGTCGAGAACAAGCCGACCGTCAAACGATTTTCGAAGTCCGGCGATTTGAACGGCAGGCCGCGCGATAGACGACTTCGGAGCCTGCATCTCTAGTGACGCCATGAACTATGTCCTCCCCTGAGCCAGGAAGCTCTTTGCCATCCTCAGCCGCCGCCGTCTCGCAACGGTGAGCGGCACGCCCGCATGGATCTTGCGTTCCAAGACCAACAAACACTGGGATACCGGATAGCAAATCGCAAAATAGACTGCCGATATGACCAGATAGACCTCGAGCGAACGAAAGGTCTCTGAGGCTATCAACTGCGCCTGGGTCATGAGTTCCGCAGCGGAGATGGTGACCAGGAGAGACGTCGACTTGATCAGGTCCACGAACATCGTGTTCGTTCCAGGGAGCGCGAGACGTACTGCTTGCGGCAGGACGACATGGGTAAACGTCTTCGTCCGGCTAAGCCCCAGAGCCTCGGCGCCTTCCTGCTGACCGCGATGAACACCCGATATCGCGGCACGGAAGATCTCGGACAGATACGCCGCATAGAACAGGATCAGGCTAAGCACACCCGCCTCGAAAACCTCGAATCTCACCCCGACCGCCGGCAAGCCGAAATAGGTCAGAAAGATGATCGCCAACAGCGGCACATTCTTGAAAATCTCGGTGTAGAACGCTGCCAGTATGCGCAAGATCCGGAGCCGATTGAGCCGCATCAAGGCAATCGCAAGCCCGAGTATCGCGGCGCCGACGAAGCTGGCGATCGTATAGCCGAGGGTTCTGAACAAACCCTCACCTATGTTGCTGACATAATCGCTCCAGGGAACCTGAAACAGGCCGGTCAAGACTGAAAACGAGCTCATCTCCTTGCGCCCGTTCTTAGTTCTGGATCGACGGTGGCGCCCAATCCGCTGGGCGGTCGATACCACGACGCTGCGCCGCCATCTCCGGTGAAGGGACAAGGAACTGCTTCGGGTCACCGCCCCATTTGGTGATCAGGGATGCCAGAGAACCATCCTTGTACATTGCGTCGATCTGGTCGGAGATCGCCTTCTCCAGCTTTAGCGATTGTTTCGGCAGATAAAAGCCGGTCATGTAGGCTTGGAAGTATTTATAGTCGGGATGGGCGGCGACCTGCTCTGCCGTTGGCGGAGTCAGATATTCGATGCGAACTTTCATATCGGGTCGCTGCTGCTGCTGGTACGTGATCAGCAACGGATCAAGAAACCCGACATCCAGCCGCCCGGACGCAAGGTCAGAGAACACGCTGTCGGCCGCAGGGTAGGAATGCGGCTTGGCGTTCGGGACCTGGGCAATCGATTTCGCCCAGACATAACCGGTAACGGTACCGAGGTTCTTTCCTTCAAGACTTGCGACGTCAGGGAATTTTGCATCCTCACCCACGGCCATGGCCGGCGGCGAATAGTATGGGGGATCCGTAAACAGCCCGACTTTTTGACGGGACTCGGACCAGGCGATCCCACCGATCGTGATATCCGCCCGCTGGGCTTGAACCGACCCGAGCATTCCGTTGAAATCAGTGACGCTGAATTCGACCTTGAGGCCGAGCTTGTCGGCAATCGCTGCCAGTATGTCGCTGTCGAGGCCTACAAGCTTGCCATCCTTGACCGCGGTATAGGGCATATACGGCTGGATCGTCACGGACAAAGTTCCGGATTTCAGGAGTTCGAGATCCTGTGCGCTGGCTGTCGCCGACGGGATGGTTGCGGCAAAGCCGAAGCCGATGACGCCAATCCCCAAAAGCATCGATTTGCCCATTGACCAAGATTTCACCATCTTAAGCTCCTCCTCTTATATATTGGTGATATATCGGTAATATATTGACCATATATCCAGATGATGCGATGTCAAGAAGATTCATTTTTGCCGGTTTGCGAACGAGAGCGACTCGGCGCAAAAAGCACATGAAACGAAGGAAGTCTTGAGAATGCTCGCAGCCGAAACGGACTATGTGGCACCTGAATCGACGCTTGCGGAACGCACTTATGTGCGCTTGCGGGAAGACATCATCACGACCGAACTGGCGCCGGGAACCTTGCTGAAAGAAACTGATCTCATGGATCGCCTGGGTGTGGGCCGCACTCCGGTCAGGGAGGCCTTGCTTCGCCTCCAGTGGGACGGCTTCGTCGTCGTCAGTACAAGGCGCGGAACATTTGTCAGCAAGGTGGATCTCAGCGATCTCACCGCCGTCTACGAGGCACGCGCACGAATAGAGTCCTGGGCAACCCGCTTGGCGACGGAACGTCTCCGTGAATTCGAGCGGGCAAAAGCATTAGAGCTCATAAAAGAGCTCAAGGAAACGACGGGGCCAATGGAGCTCAATGAAATCCTGGCGCTGGACCGCCGTGTCCATCGCTTCATCTATCAGGTTGCCAAAAACCCCTATCTTCGCGACACTCTCGAGCACTATCACAATCTATCGCTGAGAATATTGTATGTGTCGATGAAGCAGTTTCCGGTACTCGTGCCACGTCTGGAAGATGTACTGCGGCAACAAATACTGATGCTGGAGGCCGTATGCAGCGGAGACGCCGCAACCGCTGAGCAGATCGCAATGGATCACGTCCTCACCTTCGAAACCGAGGTGCGCAAGATTATTTGATAATCCCCACCCATAGCGCACTTGATGGGATTCGAACGGGCGACGGGTCATATAGTCACGTAGCAGGGGATCAGTGCCTTCGCTTGGGATTGCGAGATATCTGCGGTAGCTGAAAGCGGGCCACGCCGGCGACCTATCACCTCCTCGACAATCCCCGATCGCTCCAAGTCAGCGAGCGCAGCATTGACGTTCGGCGCGGAAAGGGCATGTCACCTCAACGGTCTGGCTTGCCGCATGAAAGAGTTGGGCTGAAAGGGGTCGTGAATACCAAGGGCTGATCCGGCTCTGTCGAGCACCGTTCTCACAAGGGTCTCAACAACAGAGTGGAAAATGCTCATATGCCCCTGCTAAAAGAAGAACCTTCGACACAGGGTTTCCGAGCATCCGGCAGCTTGCAGCGGTTCATCCCGATCCTTGCTGCGCCTCGAAGTCTCTTAGTCACCCCAAGTCACACACGATCCGTGCCCCACATTCATTGCATTCGTGCAATGGCGCACCTGAACGCAGTCACCGGCGCAGCCAGTCGATAGCAGATTGCCTGCGCCAAAGACTACTCGTCGCTAGACAACGTGACAACTCCGTCGACCGTAACAGCTAAGTAGAACTGCGCGGCCAGGCTGGCGAGGCAGCAGGCCCGGGAATCTGATCCCGAGCCCTTTTTGTTGAGATCTTATTCCGGTTCGAAGGATTCTGCGAAGAAACTGGCAATCTCGGAATAGACCTGCATGCGGTTGCTTTCCATCAGGGCCAGATGCGTCGCCTCTCCGATTTCAACCCATCGCCGGTAAGCGGCGCCGGTAAGCCGCCTGAAATAGGACTGAGCCAAATCGAGCGGAACATCAATGTCCCATTCCCCGTGCAGCAGCAACACCGGGCAGCGGATGTCGCCTGGCTGATAGTAGGGATTCTGGGCTCGCCAATAGGTGCGAATATCCTGAATAGGCCCGTTGGTGGCACGGAGCTTTCCTAGCTGCCGATCGACCTTAGATGTCTCTTCGGCAAGGGTGTATTGTGCCCAGAGATCGAACCAACCTTCAGGAACAAGACGTTCGCGGGCGTATTCAGGTGCAGTACCCAGCCAACGATTGAGAGCTGCGTGGACAGGAACCAGCCGATATGAATCCAAGGGGCCACCCTGGTCGATGGGAATGGGCACGTCGCTCAGCCATTGCGGCGCGAGAAGCGCGAGCTTTACGACCTTGTCACCATTCGATGCGGCATATGCCCCTGCGACCGTACCGCCCCACGACATCGCGAAAATGTTGACAGCCTTGAGGTCGCGAAAACGCAGAACGAAATCGACGGCGGTTGCAAAGTCCCTGACGCCGGTGTCGGTGGCAACATGGGGAGGATTAAGATCGGGCTCTACCAGCATTTCCGCCGGACGACTGGATCTTCCATAGCCACGAACGTCGACCGCAAAGACATCGAAACCTTGATAGGCGAGGAAATCGAGGAAGGACATCCCGTTGAAAGGCACGTCATAAAGACTTCCGGATGAGAAGGTTGCCCCATGCACCATCACGATCGTCTTTTCGGCAAGAAAGACCTTATGGCCTTTCCGCCTCTTGTTGCGGACATAGAGCTTGATGCCAGCAGTGTCGCTCTCGATGTGGTGCTCTTCGAACAGGATCTCGTTTGTGTCGAATTCTCGAGATGTGAGCTTGTTTCTAGGCATAGGTCCACCTGAATTTTTCGCCTTCACGGGTGACGTAACCCGCAGACGAGCCGGGGAAATGAGTGGAGAAGTACGTCGCGCGATTGTTGACCGCGAATTCAAGGACGCGGCGCCTGGACTGAACGGCTTGGTCCGGAAACTCGCAAAAGACGGTGTTGAGGTCGGGACGACCCACCTGGACTGGATGGTTCATGACATCCCCGCCGAATATCGCCGCTTCATTGTCCAATTCCAGTAAAACGGACATGTGACCGACGCTGTGCCCGGGGGTTGGCAGGAAGGTAAATCGATCCAGAAAAGGACCGCCCGTGCAGTCGATGAAATCGGCAAGCCCAGCCTCGATCACCGGCCGCACACTGTCCTCGTAGACGCCGAGGCTGTGCATATTGGCGTCGTTGTGGCTGGCCACCGACGAGTAGTATTTCTGCTCGGCGCGCGGAAAGATGTAACGAGCATTCTTGAATGTGGGGAGCCATTTTCCATCTCGCAGCACAGTATTCCAGCCGGAGTGATCGACGTGCAGATGCGTGTTGACAACGAAGTCGACCTCCTCCGGCTCAATGCCCGCATCACGCAGCCTGTCCAGAAATGGAATGGCCTGATGGTGGAATATCGGATTGCTGGGCCGTTCCTTATCGTTACCGGAGCCCGTGTCGATGAGGATGACATGGTCCGGCGTCCTGACGAGCCAGGTATGGATGCTCACGACGAGGGTATCTCGGTCCTCGTCCATATCGACCAATGCCAGAGCTGGCTCCAGCGCCTTGATCTCTTCGGATTTGGCAGTTGGATACAGGAAGGAAGGTGGAACATGATGCAGGTATTGCTCCTGCACCTTCCTAACCGTCGCGCCGGCAATATGATACTCTTTCCCAAGATCGCTCATGGAACGTCCCCTATTGAATTGAACTGAAGCCGCGGGCAGCGCTGTCCGACGGCTATGGACAATAGGCGTGTTTCATGTAACGATCAAATCGATGAATGAAATTGCCTCCATCGATCATTTCAATTTATGGTCTTTCGACCTAAACCTGCTTGTCGCCTTCGATGCGCTCATGAAGGAGCGCAGCGTGACAAAGGCTGCCGTTCGGCTGAAGATCCAGCAGCCTGCCATGAGCCACAATCTCGCGACTTTGCGGACGTTGCTCCAGGATGAGCTATTCGTTCGCGTCGGTCAGGTCATGCAACCGACCCATCGGGCACTCAATTTTGCCGATGCCGTAGAGCAAATACTTAGCCGCACGCAGCAGGCAATCGTAACTCCCACGACCTTTGAACCCGATCGAGCAGAGCAAATCTTCCGCATCGGCTTTTCCAGTGAGCTGGAAGTGCTGCTCGTGCCACGTCTTGCCGCCATGTTAAACGAGACGGCCCCCGGTATCAGGGTGCTTGCCCGCTCAGCCGATCCGCAGCTGGTTCACAAGCTTCTCGACGATAACGTCATTGATCTTGGCGTCGGCTGCTACGACGACGGCAACAACAGGCATCGACGGAGCGTTTTATTTGAGCAGTCACTGATGTGTTGCTACAACCCGAACCTTCTTCACCTTCCCAGGAAATTGGATCGCGACACCTATATTGGGTTGAAGCACGCGCTGGTTTCGCAAAAGGATGCCATCGAAGGCTGCATTGACGATGCACTGAAGCGCATAAATGTCCGGCTCGATGTATCTGTGGCCGCGCCGGAGTTTTTGACTGTGCTGACCGCTGTCCTGGAGGCACCTTTAATCGCGACCCTGCCGACGAGGATCATCAAGCGATACGCAGGCCTGTTTGGCCTGGCAACGGCAGATGCTCCTCTGGATTTAACGGTGAGCCCAATATCAATGGTTTGGTCCGTCGCGCGCGATAATGATCCCGCCAATCGATGGATGCGATCTGAGGTGACACGGTTGGTTTCTGCCTACAGCTGATCTTGTCTCATTGCCTCCCTACCCGCAAGCATCAGGCAGGAGGCAATGTTTCAAGGCAGCTGCCGTCAAGGTTTGCAGCAACGGCCTCAAGGAACGTGTCGCCCAGAGCGTTGGGGCCGGGCACGGATCAGCGGGCACAACACAATCTTCGTCGACGATCGCGATCCCTTGGCTTATGGTTTCCAGATAAAATAGAAGAGCTTGGCCGGGCGAGGCGTTTTATGAAATCCGTCAAAGATGAAACTAGACATAGTCCCCTGAAAGTCGGGTTCGTCCTTGCGCGATCATTTACTCTTTCTGCCTTCGCGCTGTTCGTCGATACGCTGAGATTGGCAAGCGACGAGGCCGACAAATCCGGCCGGATTCTGGCCGACTGGCAGGTATTGGGCAGCACCCGGCATCTCATTACCTCGAGCTGCGGTGTGCAGGTCGCGCCGACTTCGGATTTTATCGATCCGCACGAATTCCATTACATCGTCGTGGTTGGCGGGCTCCTGAACTCCGATGTCACCATCGACGACCAAACTTCAGACTATCTGAAGAAAGCCGCAGCGCAAAAGGTGCCGCTGATCGGGCTCTGTACCGGCACATTTATTCTGGCCCGATTGGGGCTTATGAAATCGCACCAAACCTGCGTCAGCTGGCTGCACTATCAGGCATATCGGGAGCAGTTCCCAGGCCATCCGGTTCGCTCGGACCGCCTGTTCAACCTTGATCGGAACCGCGGCTCCTGCGCCGGCGGTAGCACGGCGGCTGACATGGCTGCTTTTCTGGTCCGGCGACACATCAGCAGGGACGCGGAGCGGAACGCTTTGGAAGTGCTGCAGATCGAGCGGGCACGATCCGGACTGGACATACAGCCACGCAAGCCGCTTGACATCCAATGCCAGGATCCGCGCCTCAAAGCCGTGTTGATAACGATGGAAAGACATACCGAAGATGTCGTGCCGACGGAAAACCTTGCCGCATCCGTCGGGTTGTCGCGGCGACAGCTCGAACGCTTGTTCATGGAGGAAATGAAAACGTCTCCCGGAATTGTCTACAAACGCATTCGCATGGAACGCGCCCGGCAGATGGTCCTGCAAACGAAGGCGCCGCTCATCGAAATCGCATTGGAGGTGGGCTTTGACAGCGCTTCCCATTTTGCGCGACTGTTCCGCCGGCTTTACGGTCAGTCGCCGACTGAGTTGCGTCGCGCGCATGCCTAGGGCACCCGCCGGAAACCCATCTCGCTAAACAGTTGAAATTATGGCGAGGTGACCGTTGTCGGCCTCGAAGGTATAGGCGCAGCCGGCCCGGCATCTCAATCAACCCACAAGCCCGCTATGGCTTTGAGAATGACACGTTTTAGACCGAGCGATGAAACTCGTCTGTCGACGTTTTGGATCGAAGCAGAGTCTGCCACCTCATCGTTGTTTGACGTCCTCAAATCGAATGCCGAAGCGGGCGAGATATTTCGTCAAACGATCCGCGTCATTGCTGCTTTTCTTTTCCTGGCGTGAAATCGCAAACAAGGCTCTGCCCGCAGAGCTGGCCGTCGCATGCTCGCGGCAGGTGCGAAGCACTGACGCAAGCTGCACCATATCGAAACGATCAAGGCGGGCGGCCGCTTCTGCACCCAACAGGTCTTCAATAATCGTACCGGTTCCATCATCATCGGTCGCGCGGCGCCAAAAGGCGTTCAGGCGCTGGACTTCATCATCAACGACCTCTGTCGTGATGCGTCCGTGGGGCGCGAGTGTCGCCATGCGTGTCACTGAGGCGGACAGATCCCGAAAATTAGCGCTCCAGACAGCCTGTGGACCGGTGGCAAACGTCAGGTAGCGTTCACGAGCTTCCTTGTTGAAGGTTATGTTTTCACCTTCCCTCTCCAGATAGTGCCTGAGTTCGAAATCGAGATTGGGCTCTATGTCCT
Source organism: Rhizobium sp. NPDC092011 (assembly GCF_044756305.1). Taxonomy (NCBI): domain Bacteria; kingdom Pseudomonadati; phylum Pseudomonadota; class Alphaproteobacteria; order Hyphomicrobiales; family Rhizobiaceae; genus Rhizobium; species Rhizobium sp. NPDC092011. Next base: position 83,417 of record NZ_JBIVSO010000007.1, on the reverse strand, counting down.
CCCTGCGCTCTCGAAGAGCCGGTAGCCGGAAAGTCCAGAGATTGAGCCGGGCATAGAGATCCTCGCGGAACCGTCCCTTGCGAACATCCTCGCCTAGATCTCGGTTTGTTCCGGCGAGCAATTGAAAGTCTGCGGACGCTTCGCGGTCGGCCCCTACTGGCAAAAATCTCTTCTCCTCGATTGCACGAAGGCACATGGCCTGCTCATCGAGGCCGAGTTCGCCAATCTCATCAAGGAACAACACGCCCTTGTCGGCAGACTTGAGTAGGCCAGCTCGCTCGCCGGCAGCGCCGGTGAAGGCGCCCTTCACATGGCCGAACAGCGCGGACATCGCTTGGTCGCCACGTAATGTTGCGCAATTGACCTCGACGAAAGGCCCACTGATTTTCCGCTGGTTTTTCTTCAATTCGTATATCCGGCGGGCAAGCTGTGACTTGCCGGCGCCAGTTGGACCAGTCAGGAGCACGGGCGCAGTGGACCGGATCACCACTCTCTCGATCTCGTCGATCATTTTGTTGAACGCGAAATTGCGGGTCGATATGCCTGATTTAAGGAAGGAAGCCGCATCTTCGCGCTCGGAGGCGAAGCGCTTGGCAATCTCATCGTATCGGGAAAGATCCAGGTCGATAATCCGGTACGTGCCGACAAAATCCTGCTCAACCTCTCGATCGCGCGGCGGTGACAGCTGCAACAGGCGGCCAGGGATAATGCGGGCCTCGGTCAGCAGGAACCAGCAGATCTGCGCCACATGGGTACCGGTCGTTATGTTGACGAGATAGTCTTCCGTGTCCGGGTCAAAGCTATAGCTGCGCGCAAAGTCTCTGAGATTTGTGTAGACCTCTGAAAAATCCCAGGGATCGCGGAAGTTAATGATATTGCTACGCACCTCCGTCGCCGGAGACACTGTTCCTATGTCACTCGTGATCCGATGGCTGAGGGACTGCGCGTGATCGTCGTGGATCAACTCCAGCCGATCGACAAAGAGGCTCGGTTGTTGGCAAAGCGCGACGGTGGGACGCCAACGACTCCAGCGATTGTCCCATTTCCCCGCATCGAGGGTTGTTCCCAATATGCTGATGGCAACCCGTCGCTTCATGACCTATCCAATTTTATAAAGTCCTATATGAAATAATAATAATCTCCAGAGGCTAAATTTTGCAACCACAGACCTCAATGCATTCAACTGAAATATTTTCGCAATTAAAACAGATGGATAAGAGATTTATTCGCTTACCTCACGCTCGCTCGATCAAACTGGCACGCCACTTGAAATGTATCAGGCACGAACCGGCAGAGAGCAACTATCGCGGTCCCTGCAAGTTTGTCGCCCAAGCGGTGTGAAAGGAAGCAACTCAACAGAAGGACTGCAGACGCAGGAAAGACAATGACAACGGTAATGAGCGGACAGGATTTGATCGATGCCGGCATGAGCCAGGGAAAATGGTTTCGGCCAGCCCTTGACGCTGCCAATGAGATACTGGGCAGGGGCGGTTCGATGACGGATGCGCTGGAGGCGGCAAAGACCTTCCAGCCTGGGCCGACACTCGCCCTCAGGGCCGACAACGATATTGAGATCTATTCGAACATCCGCGCCGAAAACACCTTTGAGCAGGACAACATCGAAAAGGTCAACGCGACGATGCGAGCTTTGGTGCGCACCCCGGTTGTCCGTTCCGCGGCCATCATGCCGGACGCTTGCCCTGCTGGTCCGATCGGCACAATCCCCGTCGGCGGTGTGGTCGCCTCCGAAGCGATTCATCCCGGCATGCATTCGGCCGATATCTGCTGCTCGATGGCGATCTCGATTTTTCCGGGCGTCGATCCGAAAACGCTGCTGGACGCAGTGCATGCCGTGACGCATTTCGGTCCGGGCGGCCGCCCGCGCGGCGGACAGTTCAAGCCGTCCGAAGCGACACTATCGGCTTTTGAACAGAACCCCTATCTGCGCGACGGAGCGTTGAGTGCTAGCATCGAACACTTCGCGACCCAGGGCGACGGAAATCATTTCGCCTATGTCGGAACGATGAAGTCGACCGGCGAAACGGCGCTTGTCACGCATCATGGATCACGAGCTCCGGGTGCGAGGCTCTACGACAAGGGCATGAAGGTCGCCAATCGGTTCCGCGAGCAGATCTCACCGGAGACCCATCGCGAGAATGCCTGGATTCCGGCTGATACCGAGGAGGGCGACCTCTATTGGTCGGCGCTGCAGACGATCCGTCAGTGGACGAAGGAAAACCACTATGTCCTTCACGACATGGCGGCGGAAAAGCTTTCGGCCAAGGTCTCCGATCGCTTCTGGAACGAACATAACTTCGTTTTCCGGAAGTCGGACGGGCTGTTCTATCATGGAAAGGGCGCGACCCCTGCGTTCGACAACTGGGCACACGACGCGACTGGTCTCACCATCATTCCGCTCAACATGGCGGAACCGGTGCTGATCGTTCGCGGAACGAACGCCGCTCACGGGCTTGGTTTCTCGCCACATGGCGCCGGCCGCAACATATCGCGTAGTGCGCATATGCGGCAGTTGTCGGCGGAATATGGGGCAGATTCGCGTGGGCTCAGCCCGAACAACATCGCGGCAATTCTGGAGGAGGAGACAAGCAGTCTCGATGTTCGCTTCTTCTCCGGCTTCGCCGATGTGTCGGAGCTACCGAGTGCCTACAAGAGCGCCGCCAACGTGCGCGCGCAGATCGAACATTACGGCCTTGCCGAAGTGGTCGATGAGGTGATCCCCTACGGAAGCATCATGGCGGGCGACTGGCAGAAGAATGCGCCTTGGCGCAAAAAACGTCGGTAAACCCGAGGGAAGGTAAGCGAATCTCTTGCCTTCTCTCGAGCCCATCATACCTGCGGCCACCGCGACACGGCGTGTTTGTCTTCAACTGCGTTCGCTGTCTCGGTCACTTTAAAATATCGCATAATGTGTGAACGCGTGCGGGGGCCGGTCCACTCCCGCACGCAATTCAAGGGCATTTGCCACGATGGTCTTCTGAGTTTCGCGAGCCGACACAACGACCCCGAATGGTTATTGGGCTTCAGGTCGGTAGGTCGCATTCCCCAAAGAACTCGGCGAACGCCAAATTCGATTCAACTTGGCGAGCTTGACAGTGGCCCAGACAACGCCGCAGTCAGTCTTTCCGCAAGGCCAATTAGCGCATATCCAAAAAAGCCACCGCGTCTCAGTCCCATCTTTATCCTCCATACGTTCCGGACGCCATGCAGCTTGAAAGATTATCTCAATCAGCACCGCAGTGCCCACCGAGAGCACATCCTTAATTTGTCAGGGGGGATTGACCGTTTTTGAGCGGATAGCCAATTCCAACGGGAGACCGCTCTGCGCCAAACGCGGACATGTCTCAACATGTTCGTGAAAACCTACTCCCAACCCATCGCGGACGTGGCACCGCTTATCTAACTGACGACAAACAGACTCTCGAGATGAGGACAATCACGATGGCCGAATTGCTGGACGACGGACCTTTCTTTCATGGCACAATCGCGGATTTGCGCGTGGGTGACTTCCTGACCGCAGGATACCGGTCGAACTATCGTCCCGAAGTGGTGATGAACCACATCTACTTCACCAGCATTGCGGACGGTGCCGGGCTTGCCGCTGAAATCGCGGCTGAACTCACCGAAGGTGACGCAGTCCCCCGTGTTTACCTCGTAGAGCCGACCGGGGCATTCGAAAACGACCCGAACGTGACCGACAAGAAATTTCCCGGCAACCCCACCCGGTCGTATCGCAGCAGCGCACCGCTCAAGATTATCGGCGAAATCACGCATTGGACCAGATTGACACCTGAAGCGCTGCAGATGTGGAGAGAGCGACTGACCACACTGCGCTCAGAAGAACGAGGCGAAATCATCAACTGATGCGAGGCGACACGCATCCTTTGCTCATCACACGATCAAATCACTAAGAGGAGACGGTCTCCCTTCCGCCTCGATCAGACCTCTCCAGATGAGTTATGGAACGCCCGCGTTGGGAGACAGGCGGTGAGCGCGGGCTTTCAGTTGATGCGCTGGATGATCGGCTCGCATGCTCTCATCGATCCCGAGCCCGATGAGAGCGCAGCGCTTCTGGCGCAGGCTTTCGACCTGATCATGGGGCCACGTGTCTCCACGCCGCCGCGAAAACGAGTGGGTTAAAATACTGCAGCTATTCTCATGCGCTCTGACATTAAGCGTTGCCGAAAACCACCGCTCCTCCAGTCATTCCGGCCCCCGCGGCCGCGAGCAGCAGGCGCTCGCCGGGCATGAAGGGCCTCTCCAAATTGGCAAGCGACAGAGACAGGGGAATCGTCGCCGCCGAGGAATTCCCGAACTCTTCGATTGTTCGAACCGTAATTGCAGGGGGTAGTCCAAGCTGATCACTCACCGCATCGACGATCCTCATATTCGCCTGATGCGGGACGAAGCGGTGAACGTCAGAGATTGCAAGTCCGGCGCACTGAATAGCCTTGTTCGCAGCCTGCGTCATCATGCGTACGGCCTCGGTAAACACCGTCTTGCCGTCTCGCATTGTCATCTGCAGTTCACGCGTATCCATATTGGGATGAAACGGATGCGCGCTACCGCCCGCTGGAATTGAAATCTGATCGTAGAATTTTCCGTTGGAAACCAACTCAGCACCCAAGATCCCATCCTGCGGCTTGAGAGAAGGCACAAGCAAGACAGCGCCGGCGGCGTCGGAAAAGACCACTGAACTGGCTCGTTCCTCAATATTTATACGCCGGCTTAGGATGTTGGCTGCAACGACGAGCACAGGCTTGCCGTGTGTTCTGACGAAACCGTCGGCAAGCACGAGCGCGTAGACAAAGCCGGAGCAAGCGCCTGCCAGGTCGATCGCTCCTGACGCCGGCAGGCCGAGTTTCAGGGCCAATAACGGGGCGGAAGGCGGCAGCAGATGATCGGGAGTCGAGGTCGCAAGGAGCGTCAACCCGACGCTGCGACGATCCACGCCGGCGTTGTCGAGCGCCATCGCTCCTGCTTTCGAGGCAAGGTCGGTTAACGTTTGATCCTGCGCCGCCCAACGTCGCGCTCGGATCCCTGTCCTTTTTTCGATCCAACCGGGTTCGAGACCAAGGCGCCCTTCGATTTCAGCATTATCGACACGGTGTTCGGGCACATAGTGGCCAAAGCCCGCCATCCGGCTGGAGACCGTCATCGCCAAGTCCTCCCGATGACGTCCGCCGCCTCATCGATCGCCTCATAAGCCCCATCGAGATCACCCGCGGTTACACAATAAGGCGGCATCAGATAAATGACATTTCCGAGCGGCCGGATAAGGACGCCTCGTTCGCGAAAGAACGCCCTCAACAGCGGCCCGACCTCGGAGAGATAGCCCGTCGTCGTGACAGCAAGATCGAGTGCGGTGATCGTGCCCTGTTGCCTGACATCGACAAAGCGAGAATCGTCTCGGAATTTAGCCAACCTGTCGCTCTGCATTCCGGCGAGCCCATAGATCCGCTCGTCCATCGGCTCCGCACCCCAGGCGGCGAGATTGGCCAGCCCTGCGGCGCAAGCGATGGGATTGGCGGTATAGGAACTGGAATGGTAAAACATCCGGCTGCGATCCTGCGAGAGATGCGCCTCGAATATCTCGGGCTTGCACAGGGTGGCGGCTAGCGGCAATGCACCCCCGGTGATCCCTTTGGAGGTGCAAAGGATGTCTGGTGTCAGCTTGGCTTGTTCGCATGCAAAAAGCGTCCCGGTTCGACCCCAACCCGTCATCACCTCATCGGCAATTAGCAGAGTTCCATGCCGCTCGGTTATTCGCCGGAATTCCTGCAGCAGCCGCGGCGCATACATCTTCATGCCGCCGGCGCCAAGAACGAGTGGCTCGATCAGAAGGGCGGCAACATTGTCGTCACGGCAGAAATGCTCGAGCACATCGATTGTCTCCTGCTCTCGTCCGGGGCCGGGAAACGGGATCGTGTCGACATCAAAGAGCAGCGGCGCATAGGCCGTATTAAAGACGCCGCGCGCACCGGCCGACATGGTGCCGATCGTATCACCATGATAGCCGCCTTCCATGACCACGATCCGCGACCGCTCCGAGCCGCGATTATGGAAGAAGCCCAGCGCCATCTTCAGGCCGACCTCCACCGCGGTAGATCCGCTGTCGGAATAGAACACATGCGTCAGTCCGGGCGGAGCCAGCCGGATCAGGCCTTTCGCCAATTCCTCTGCCGGCTCGTGCGTGTACTCGGCAAAAATGACCTGGTCGAACCGGTCGAGCGCTCCCCGGATCGCCTCCGAAATGAGCGGATGGCGATGCTGATGGGTAATCACCCACCAGGAAGATATCGCGTCGAGAATGGAACGACCGTCCTCATCGATGAGATACGCTCCATCCGTCTGGACGATTTTCTTGAAAATCGGCTCGATCTGATGCTGGGTAAAAGGATGCCAGACGGGTGATGTTGTCGCTGGAGACATCATATCAGGATGGCCTTCCGAAACATTGCGATGTCGAAATGGTCGGCGAATGCCCGGCGAAGAGCATCAGGGGTCAGCGGGTCCAGATGAGGCAGGCAGCCGAGGTCTGCGACATCGCCCATTTCCCCAATGATCTGCCGGGTGTCGGGACGGTCCTCGCCGATGTAGACGACGCCAAAAACCGGAACCTGCCGCCGCCGCATCGCCTCTAACGACAGCAGCGTGTGATTGATAGTCCCGAGCTCGGTCCTTGCGCACAGGATGACAGGTTGGCGCCAACGCGCAAACACGTCAGCGAAAGTCGTCCGGTTGTTCAACGGCACGAGCAATCCGCCGGCACCCTCGACTACAACCGGCTCGTCTGTATGTGGAAGCACTAGTGCCTCCGGATCTATCGCAACTCCGTCCAATTGGGCCGCAAGGTGGGGCGAAACGGGGGTTTGCAGTCGCCATGCCTCTGCTAAGAGCCGGTGCGTTGGGATTCTCCCAAGGCGAGTTGCGACTTCGGAATCCGTCTCCTCTTCCAATCCTGATTGGATGGGCTTCCAATAACAGGCACGGAGAGCATCGGTGAGGGCGGCCGCAAACACAGTCTTGCCGATCCCGGTGTCCGTACCCGTGATAATGAGGCACCTGCTCATACACCTTCCTCCTCAATAACTTCGGCGAGCCGGTCGATCATCCGTTCGATCGTTGGCGCGTCGACATTCAACGTGACGGTGATGCGCAGCCGCGAAGTCCCTATGGCAACCGTGGGGGGCCGGATGGCTCTTATATCGTATCCGGCAAATTGCATTCGCTCGGCGATACGCGCGGCCCGCTCACTGCTGCCTACAATAACCGGCAGAATCTGCGTGCCACTGCCGGATCTGCCGAAGCGCTCGGCAAACCTCCTGTTGGCAAAGGAGACGAGCTCGAGGAGCTTGGCGCGTCGCTCCGGCTCCTCTGACAGAATGGCCAATGCTTGGCGAACACTGGCAGCCTGCAATGGCGATGGCGCCGTGGAATAGATGAAGGGGCGAGCACGATTAACGAGATAATCGCAAATCATGCGACTTGCGCCGACAAGCGCGCCGGCCGCACCGAGGGCTTTGCCACAGGTGTGCAGAACGACCACGTTGTCGCGGCCCTCAAGCTCGGCGGCATATCCAATTCCGTCAGGGCCGTGAACGCCAGTTGCGTGGGCCTCATCGATGTAGAGGAATCCGTCGTTTCTGTCGGCGATCTCCATCAAGTCGGATAGCGAACTGCGGTCGCCATCCATCGAGTACAGGCTTTCGACGACAATCCAGGGAGCGCCGTTCCCCCCACCACGGCGCCAGTCACGGATTGCGCTGTCGATCGCATGCACATCGTTGTGCGGCACCGAAACCACCTGGGCCCGACCAGCTTTCATTCCCTCAAGCGCGCTCGCATGCACGAGTGCGTCATGTATGACGAGGTCTCCCCGCTGCGGCAGTGTCGAAAGCACAGCAAGGTTTGCTGTGTATCCGCTGCCGAAGTAAAGCATCCGCCGTGCGCGGAAAAAGCAAGCGGCCTCTTCCTCAAGTAGCTCGTGCTCGGCGTGATTACCCCGCAGCAGACGCGATCCTCCCGCACCAACCGGTACACCGGCGTCGATCGCCGAGAGCAGGGCATTTCGCATGCGGGAAGAGCTGGCGAGGCCAAGGTAATCGTTTGACGTGAAGTCAAGGCCTGCCTCTCGGTTGAGTGCCCGCAGACGCCCCTTCCTCTGCAACTGCGCCAGCTTGGTGTCGTATCGGGCGAGATTCTGGGAGATCATCGGGCGTTTCCCGTTTCAGCCGTGGAGAGACCCAGCCGCTGGAGCAGGTCCGTGTCGCGATCGTCGCCGGGATTTGGTGCTGTCAGCAATGTGTCACCGATAAAGATCGAGTTGGCGCCGGCAAAAAAGCAAAGTGCCTGCATTTCGTCGCTCATAGCGGTGCGGCCAGCCGTCAGACGCACGGACGATTGCGGCATCATCAGGCGAGCAAGTGCAATGATCCGAATAAAGGCGATTGGATCGACCGGCGACGCCTCCACCAGTCTGGTGCCGGGTACCTGGATCAGCATATTGATAGGGACGCTTTCGGGTGGCACCGGTAAATTGGCAAGCGTTACCAGCATGTCGATCCGGTCATCAACGGCTTCGCCCAGACCCAAAATCCCGCCGCTACAGACTTTGATGCCAGCGTCGCGGACATGTTCAAGCGTCTTCAGACGGTCGTCAAAGCTGCGCGTTGAGGTAATCTCGGGATAAAAGCGCTGAGACGTATCGATATTGTGGTTGTAGTAGTCGAGGCCCGCCGCCGCAAAGGTCCCGGCTTGTTGCGCCGACAACATTCCGAGCGTCATGCAGGTCTCCAGGCCCAGGGACTTGACGCCCTGCACCATTGCGACGATCGCTGCCTCGTCTCGAGGCTTGGGACTGCGCCACGCCGCGCCCATACAGTAGCGACTAGCGCCACCCTCCTTCGCCTTTCGGGCTTCGATCATAACATCCTCAAGCCCCATGAGCTTTGAGGCCTTTAAGCCCGACGCGTGGTGCGCCGACTGACTGCAGTAGCCACAATCCTCTGGACAGCCGCCGGTCTTGATATTGAGCAGCTTGCTGAGCTGAATGCTGTTCGGATCGAAATTCGCCCGGTGTGCGCTGTGCGATTTGAACAACAGATCATTGAACGGCAAATCATAAAGCAGGCGCGCCGATTGCAGCGTCCAGGCCTTGCGGGCGCTCGAACCATTCAAGTCTTCCCCTAGTGCAGCTTCCAACATTTGCATTCTCCAGGCTCGATCACCGGAAGGCAGCGACCAGTATTCGCTTGAATAATATATTATCTATAATTATGCTGCCCTCCTGTCAGAGTACGGCGATATTTCGCCTTAAACAATCAATTTTATCATAGATTATCTATAGTTTGTCATGGCTGAGACAGTTGCAGAACGAATTGCCCGGATCATCGGGGAAAGAATTGTGGCGGGAGATCTCGCCGCGGGACAGCCTCTTCGCCAGGATCGTATCGCCGAGGAGTTCGAGGCCAGCCACGTGCCAGCCCGTGAAGCCTTTCAGTTGCTCCGAGCTCAAGGGCTTGTTGTCAATGAACCTCGCCGCGGCATGCGCGTAGCACCACTGGATCCTCTGTCGATCCAAGAAACCGTCGAGATCCGCGCATCTCTGGAAACACTCGCTTTGAGATTCGCCGCGCCGCGGATGGGTGCCGCCACGTTTGAGAGAATTGAGCTTGCGCTGACAGCCGGCGATTACGCAAAAACCATAGAGGAATGGGAGCGGTCGAACCGCGCATTTCATCGGGAGCTTCTTGCGCCTTGCAGGATGCCCAAGCTGCTGAGCATGCTTGACGACCTTCAACTGGCGACCTCACGCATCATTTTCTCCGTGGCGCGCGGGGAAGGCTGGCGACCCGGCTCAAGCCATGCTCATCGACAAATCGTTGATGCGCTGAAGAAACGTGACGCTGCAAAAGCCGTTGCGTTACTCGACGCCCACATCCGGAGGCTCGAGCGTGCGACAGGCGATAGCAACGGAACAACCAACGGCTTTAAGCCATAGCCATTTTTGATTGGGTTCGCTGCAGACCGGCAGATGTCCTCACATTGCGCGAAATGTTACAGTGGATGACTTCAATGCCCATCCACTTCTTGTGCCGTTCATGGTGGCATCGCCGCGAATTCCGTTTGATCGACTGCCCGATGCACGCCCCGCGATTGTTATGGAATGGGTCGGATCACCAATATCGCAACATTTTGTGGCAAGCTCCATTGCAACTCTCGGGTTTCCCATTGGCATCCCTCACAAGCCACATGCAGGTTGGCCTGCTTCATGTTCAGCGATCTGGGCATCGGAACATCGTTCCTTTGCGAAACCGCAGATAGTCCAATTTTCACCTCGCCTTATTCCAGTCCGTCGCCAGGGCCACGGCTGAACGATCTGCCGGTTTGACTTTGGCTGGGGAGTGGGCGCTTTTGATGCCAGACGGACGCTTCATCCCCTTCTTCTCGAACGCTTTATCGACCTGAGACTTCAGGTCATCCATCTTCCCTTCGCATTCGGCTTCATCTTCTTGATCGCAGCCATCGCAATGTCTTTGACCTGCCCAGGCGTGGCGTCCGGCCCAAGATTTTTGACGGCTGCATCCACCTGTCTGTGGACATGGTATGATGCTTCTGCTGGTTCTCGCCGCATTTGAGTTTGCCACACTTGTCAAACTTGCATTTGTCTTCCGGCGGACAATTACCCGCTGCACAGGTGGCGGTGCCGGCCCGGCGCACGCTATAGCTCTCCGATGAAACTGACACATGTCAATACGCCTGCATCGTCACGCTGAACTCAAGCGACCACAGCCAAATCAGGCGAAGCGCGCAAGCGCGCTATGTCGCGCGCCGGAGGCTCTCCAAAGTGTCGGCGATATTCGCGCCTGACCTGAAGACCAGCGGACTCGACACTCGTTGTAGCTGATGTATCCGAAGTCCCTGGTCATCAATCTGCATCGGAGCAGACTTCATTCCACAACTGCCGAAAAGTTGCTCCGATCTGGATGACGTTCCCCCAGCCGGACGGGAGCCGTACATCGGACTTTGGTCCATGCGCGCGCCAGCCCCACGTCCCACCTCGCTCGACTGAAGCCCAAGGAAGGGAACGAACCGGGACGACGCCCTGTTTTACTGGCAGCTCCGTCGATGACGGACGAGTAGAAAGTGAAAGGAGATTATGATGAAAATGAAAGCACTTAGCATTGCCGTACTCGCGCTCGGCCTGACCGCCGGAGGCGCATTTGCCCAATCGTCAACTGTCACCGGCGCCGCGGGTGGCGCGGTTACTGGAGCAGTTGTCGGCGGACCGGTCGGTGCCGCCGTGGGTGGCGTGGCTGGCGCCATCGTCGGCACGGCTATCGACCCACCACCTCAGAAGGTCGTCACCTATGTGCGCGAGCAGCCCCTTCCAGACGAAGGAACTGTCGTCCAAGAACGGGTCGTCGTCGGCCAGTCATTGCCCGATACGATAGTTGTGCGAACTGTGCCGGAAAATCCGCGATATGCCTATGCGATGGTCAACCACGAACGAGTGATCGTTGAGCCTTCCTCGCGCAAGGTTATCCGGATTCTGAACTAACGACCTTGGAGAGCGGGAAGCCGCTCTCCACCCCTCCCCGGATCGCCAGTGCCGTAGCCCGCTCAGGTTAAAACGACGAGGCAGCCGAACAGTCTCTTTCAACCCTTCGACTTTGCCGCACGAACTTCATAGATATCTGTCGGGCTATAACGCTTGCCTAGCGCCGGATCGGGCAACATCTGGGGGCGGAAGGCCCGACCCGGCGATAGAGCCGGTGGGCGGACCGGCTGCGTATCGGCGTCTGTTGACGCCGAACTATGAACCCAAACTTGTAAACGATGATCCCGCAACCTTGTCGTCGTAGGCGCCTCGCGATCGATACGCTCACTCGATGACGCCGCTGACGCAGCGCCTTCAATCAGCGGCGACCGTACCGCTCTGAGACGTAGTGCTGGTTTCGGACTTCCTTTCCAGCGCATGGCGAACGTCTGTGATTTTTCCGCTGTTTGTTCCAATGCCGAGAATGCTCTTCGCTTCGGCAAGCGTCCGATCCGTCGCTGGTTTGTTCGATAGTTGCGCCAGCGCCGAGCGCAAGGCGTTGTCGCTGAGGGCCGGATCGGTAGGCACTGCCGTTGTTCCATATTGCATTTCGAACTCTGCATATGCCTTCACATAGGCTGAGAGGGCGGCCATCTTGGGATCCTTGGAGTTCAAATAGGCATGGTAGTCTCTGCGGAGCGAGTTCAGCCTGCCTTCATCGGGCTTTGAGACGTGTGTCTTTGCGCTAGCACCGTGCGCTTCGGAGTGTTTGTCCGGGTGATGAGCCCGCAACGTCGATGAGGCACCCTGCGCTGTTGCCGTATTCGCAGATGTGCTGCCTGTGTCGCCGCCGGCCTTTTCATGACCGGAATTTCCTTCGCCATGACCTCCACCATTGCCATTGCCGCCACCGTTTCCGCCCTTGGCGAATGCCGTCTGCGCAAAGCCGATGGCCGTCCCTCCCAACGGAGCGACGGCGAGCGCCAGGCCGAGGCTTGCGGCACCAATGATGACACGAATTCTCATGCGCATTTATCCTTCACAAATGTCCGCCGCCCAAGGCGGTGACCACGATCGTATCGGCAAATCATTGCGCACTAGAATATTGCCGAAATCCCATGTTGCTACACCCCTCGGACCTATGCCTTGGGCGTTTAGACCATAGTCTGATTGATCGCACCCGATGGTCTCGTATATCGCACAGGCCAAGTGACGATGCCTCGCGCGACAACGCGAGCGGCACCAACAGGCACCAGTTGACACTTGGTCCCGCAGGGATAGCTATAATGGGTTGGGAGATCGGTGCGACCATGTCAGTTCCGCGAGTAATTCATAAGTACAAGCTATCTCTGGCAAGTCTCATCGAACGCTGGAACTCGCAATCCTTGGCCAGGCAGTTCCTGCTCGCCGGCGGTTTCGTTGCGACTTGCGCGATGCTGGTTGTCGGCTCCCTCGTTGCCAGCCTCATCGAAAATGCTGTGACACGCAATTCCGCGGCAACCACAGCCCTTTATGTCGACAGCGTCATTGCCCCGCTACTCCCCGATATGCAAACCACTCAGGCCCTCGATGACACGGTAGCACGGGCACTGGACGAGACACTTGGCCAGGGCGCGCTTGGCACGCGCCTATTTTCGTTCCGTCTATGGCGCAATGACGGGACGATCCTCTATTCCAACAACAAGGACCTCTCCGGCAAACGGTTTCCGCTCTCCGACAGCCTGCGAACGGCTTTTTCCGGCCAGATGGTCGCCAAATTCAACCGGATCGACGATGTGGAAAGCGTTGCAGAGCGCAATAGCGGCAAACCGCTCCTGGAAATCTACAATCCAGTGCTCCAGCCCTGGTCGGGCAAAGTCGTCGCCGTCTCAGAGTTTTACGAGGTTGCCAACGACTTCGAATGGAGTCTTAGTCAGGCCCGCGTGTTGAGCTGGCTTGTGGTCGCTCTGTTTACGCTGACCTTCTTCTCGCTTCTGTCGATCATCGTCCTACGTGGCAGCCGAACCATCGACAATCAGCGCAAGGCACTCAACGGCCGCATTGGGGAATTGTCGACACTTCTTCGACAGAACCAGGCGTTGCGGGCGCGCGTTCAACGAGCGACCCAGCGCGCAGCCGCTCTTAACGAGGGTTATCTGCGTCGCATTGGCGCTGACCTCCATGACGGCCCTGCTCAGTTGATCGCCTATGCGTCTTTGCGTCTGGACAGCCGGACCCTGACAAGCCCCAAAGCGTCGTCTGTCGAACGTGACGCGTCACTGCGCGCTATCAAGACCAGTCTCGGCGACGCCATGGCGGAAATCAGAAGCATCTGTAGCGGGTTGATGTTGCCACATATCGAGACGGACAACTTGGCCGATCTCATCAGGCGCGCAATCCGCGAGCACGAACGGCGCACCGGTGTTACAGTTACACTCTTGATGGGCACGACGGCGACAGACCTTCCCACCTCCGCCAAGATATGCGTCTATCGCTTCGTCCAGGAAGGTTTGAACAATGGCTATCGCCATGCCGGGGGGATCGGACAGAAGGTTATGCAGTCTTTGGATGACGAGCAGATTGTCGTCGAGGTTTCTGATGAAGGCCCAGGATTCGACCCAAAGGATGTCGGACCGCAAAAGCTTGGCCTTGCCGGCCTTAGAGATCGCGTCGAAAGCCTCGGTGGCACTTTTCAGCTTTTGTCATCGAGCCAGGGAACTACGGTTCGAATGTCCCTGAGCATCGAGGAAATGGAGCAGGCATGACAGGTGCAATCAGCTTGGGAGTAATAGACGACCACCCGCTTTTCAGGGAGGGCGTCATTCGAAGCCTGACCGAAATGGACGAGTTCAACATTGTCGGCGAAGGTAGCAGCAAGGAAGACGCGTTTCGCATAGCCATGGAACATCGTCCAGACATCTTGCTGCTCGACATTTCCATGCCAGGAGGGGGATTGGACGCCATTCCCCTCATACTCGAGCAGATCCCCAGCCAGAAGATTGTCATGCTGACCGTCTCCGAAGCAAGCGATGACCTGATGACGGCACTGAAGAGCGGCGCCAAGGGCTACGTTCTCAAAGGCGTCGGGTCGCAGACATTAGCCGACATTATTCGCAGCATTGCCGCCGGTCACAGCTATGTCGCACCGACCCTGTCGGCTCGTCTCATTTCGGAAAGCGGATCGGGCACCCGGAGCAATCCCTTCAACGCATTGACGGATCGCGAACGGGAAGTGCTGGAACTGGCTTCCGCGGGTTTGAGTAATAAGCACATTGGCCTGAAGCTTGATCTGCACGAAAAGACCATCAAGCATCACATGACCCAGATCTTCACCAAGCTCGAAGTGAGCAACAGAACGGAAGCTGCAATGGCGTACCGCGATGAGCTTGATAGGCGTCGTCAGTGAAGGAAAGATTTGAGCCGTTGCTCGTCAGCGATCGTTGCGTCGCGGTTGACAATCATGCGGCCCTTTGAATCCCTCATCATATAGCGTCCGCTCTGTATTTTCTCGCTCATCCCGTCCTTGTGATGCACGGTGATTGAGCCATTTCCGTCGTCGGCAGACTGATTGGAATCGACCTGGCTTTGCGTTTCGCTCTTGGCGCTCGACGACTTTCCGTTGGCGTTTCCCTTGCCATTCCCATTGCCATTGCCATTGCCGTTTCCACTTCCGTTGCCGCTATTGCCGCCGCCGTTTCCTCCGCCGTTTCCGTTTCCACCGCCATTGCCGTTTCCGCCACCGTTGCCATTTCCACCACCGTTGCCGTTACCCCCTTTTGCTTCCGCCATCTGCTGCCCAAATGTCGCCGTGGCGCCATGAACTTTGACGGTGTATGGAAGTGCTGTGGTGACTAAGGTCAACAGCAGGCATGGCAGGGCAGCAATCAGCTTTCGACGCAATGACACTATGGCCTCCTGAGGCTTCGAACGGATCAGGCGACGAGCAGATATCATCCCCCGGCACGAAAGCACCGCCACTATCACCAATTGGCAACGTTCTGATCACCATATCAATTCGCCACAACGCTGCGAGGGGTCAAGTCTTATCGAACAGAGAGGGTCAGACTTGGACTTCAGCAATCGCGCCTGACGCCCTTCGCCACCATACGGTCAGACCAACGTCTGAGAACGAGACCGACCGAAGCCCAATTGCATGATTGCGATATTGAAAGCCACCTCCCCCGACCGATATGACTGGCGACACTCAGGGACCCCGCCATGGCAAATGCGATGATCGCGAATCCGGCGATGTCTGCAAAATCAGCGGATGCTACGTATGAGCGCTCGCACGAACGATCCTAGGAAAGGGGTGCCGCGATGAACCAACACTGGAAGAGGTTTCTGGCTCGCTCCACTCCGCCGGGTGCAATATTGAATTTCTCGGTCGACGAATTCATGCTTGAGGTCGCCATCAATTTGCGGCATTGCCTCAATCTCGTCCAACCTACACAAGAATGCATCGACTTGGCCGAGCTCGTCTTACTGCGTGCTAAACACTATGGCGAAGCCAGGATGAGCGATAAATCGCGATTGTTTGCAGAGGCGGAGGATGCGCTTGCCCAGGCAACGAGGCTGCTTGAGATCGAGCTTGAATACTGCTCGTCACGAGGCGTGAAAAGCAGCTGCAAACAAGTCGCCTGACATTTCCACCAAACCATCCGCCTTGGCAGCCATTGGTACCCCAAAGGACCAGCAGACCGAGAATCCGAGCAAAGTGGGAATTGCGATGCCACCCGTCGCAGTGAAATATCTCATTGCAGAAAGAGCGCTTGCATTCACTACGCCGCGATTGGCGAAACGGGCGTGTTTGTCCGCGTTTCTGCTTTGCGACAAAGGGGCGCTCCGGAAAATCAAATGGCCAGCTATTCGCTGGCTCAAAATCGAAAAGTCGAATGCGTAAAGCCCCACATCGATAGGATTTGAACCAACGACCCCTTCGCGAATTCGGTTGGCATGTCCGTTTGATCAGCGTTGGCAGCGCCTAGTCGATCGCAAGTTGCTCGTGATTTCCCGACACCCCTTTGCGAGCGTGGCAGTTTGAGTCAATCCTCCGGGCCTCTCGGGAGGCAAAGCCAGGCGACGATACCAGCAATCAGCGTGAGCAGCCCACCCGCACCGGCCGCGATATGCAGACCGGCAACGAACGCTTCCTTGGCCTGCGTGGCAGCTTCCGGTGTGATGCCCACATGGTCGAGCGTTTCGTTAAGTGTTCCGCTAATGCCCGGACCGAGTAAGCGGAAGGAGAGCGCGGCGAGCGAGCCGAGAAGAGTGATGCCAAGCGCATTGCCCAACTCGTTGCTGGTTTCCGCAATCGAGGCCGCCGCACCGGCTCTTTCGATTGGAACGGCCGATACCGCCACCTCGGCGACCAGGCTGAATGATAGCCCGTAGCCGACGCCTGCAACAATCGTCGAGGCAATGAAAACAAGGACACCGGCTTCAGTACCGGTAAGCAGAAGCATGAACGCGCCAGCGCTGATGAGCAGATGCGTTGCCGCGAGAGCCACCTTCCGCCCAATCCATTCCACGATTCTCGCCGTGCCAACGCATGTTACGGTTAGAACGCTCGCTCCAGGTAACGTAAATAGCGCCGTGGTGAACACGTCGAAGCCGAGCACCGATTGCAGATAAATACCGGACAGGAAGCCGGCAGCGGACCAGACGACGAGGGACAAAAACCCTGTCAGGATCGCGATGGAGAAGGTGCGGTCCTTGAACAAGCTGAGATCGAGCAGCGGATAGTCGATGCGGGTTTGACGACGCAGGAACAACCAAAGCGCGAAGATACTGATGCCGCCGCCGGCTGATTGTGCGGCCGTAAAGCCCTCTGCGGCGCCAGTCTTGAGCGACCAGGTGAACAGCAGGATGCCGACGAGCGACAGCGCTAGGCTCGGGAGGTCAATTCGACCATAGGCGGTTGAGCGGACTTCACGCAGCAGGATCGGCGCGACGATAAGGAAGGCGAACATCACCGGAACATTGACGAGAAAGACGACGCTCCATTCGAACTGACGGAGCAACATGCCGCCGATCAAGGGACCAATGGCGAAGCCCACCGCAAACGTCGCCGCGAAGATGCCGATAGCTCGCGCCCGTTGACGTGCATCAGGAAACAGTGCGCTGACAATGGCCAGAGCAGACGGCAGCAGCGTCGCACCGCCCAGCCCCATGAGCGCGCGCGCGGCGATCAGCATTAGGGGCGATTGGGCATAGGCCGCACCAAGTGATCCGGCTCCGAAAACGACAGCACCGCCCATGATGAGCTTAAGCCGCCCGTAGCGGTCACCGATATTGCCGAAGGTGATCAGCAGGGAGCCGACCACGAAACCGTAGATATCGAGTATCCAGAGCGCCTGATCGGCCGTCGGGGTGAGAGCCGATGTCACATGTGGCAAGGCAAGGTAGAGAATGGAACCATCCATGGCGACGAGCAGGACGAGCGGCAGCACGGCCATGAGCCCGAGCCACGCTTTTCGGTCAGCGGATCTTGGGAGTGTCGTTTCGGTCATCGGCATAAGTCCTCTCCGGGCGGAGCGCAGGCGCACCGCCTCGTTCGCCGGGACGAGGCCCGGCGGATAGTTGCATTCATAGGATCTCATCTATATACTTTTAGTAAGTTACTTTTGGTATATAGAAATGTCAACCATGCCCAAGAACGCATCAACTCCGGAAAAACGGGTTCGGCTAAGCCGCGAGCAGCGCCAGCGCCAACTCCTCGATGTGGCGTGGCGGCTCGCCCGCGAGGAAGGCACAGATGCCTTGACGTTGCCGCGGATGGCCGAAGAAGCTGGCGTGACCAAGCCACTGATTTATGACCATTTCAGCACACGCAATGGCCTACTGACCGCGCTCTATCAGGATTTTGATGAGCGTCAGACGGCGCTGATCGACGCCGCGCTCGAAGCGAGCGAACCGACCTTGGAGGCAACTGCGCGGGTTATCGCCACGTCCTATGTGGAATGCGTGCTGAGCCAGGGACGCGAGATTCCCGGTGTACTCGCCGGGCTTGCCGGCTCTCCGGAACTTGAGGCGGTGAAACGCGACTATCAACTGGTTTTCATCGAAAAATGCCGGAATGCGCTGGCCCCGTTCATCAGGCCGAAGAAAATCCTGCAAGCCAGCTTCTGGGCGATGCTCGGTGCTGCCGATGCGCTGTCACATGCCGCCGCGACGCGAGAAATCACAGTTGAGCAGGCGCAGACCGAACTCTACGAGATCATCATGGCTATCGTCGGTCGACAACCGCCTGCTTAACCTCGACGCTGTTCAGTTTCACAACGCTTTCATCCAGATTTGCGTTCCAGGCTGATCCGTTCGGTCTCGAAGATGCCATTGACGAACATGCGAAATCGGCATCCTGGCGGGGTCGCGATCAAACGCAAAACGGGTGAAGTCTCGACACAAATGAAATGCCAATGCCTTCCTAGCCTTGTCAGCCCTTCCCAGATAAACGGCGCCGTTTCCTGTGAGCGCCGATCGATAGCTGACTTGCGCCTTTTAGTAACGAGAATGCCCGAAACCTGGCTCTGTCGCAAAGTCCAGCTGAAAGTCTTCGCCAGTCTTTCGGACATCATCAGCATTTTTACGACAGAGCCAGATCGAGGATCATGCCGACAGGTTCTGGTTCGCGAGAGGGTGGGATCGGAAGCCGGGAGCCTAGCGGTCTCACCAATGCTGGTCTAATGTAGTCGACAATAGACTGCATGATGCGCTACAGGCTACAGCGGGGATAATATAGCTCGGTTGCAACGACAGAGTACGAGATCGAATGCGTCGTGGAACAAACTTATCGGCCATCGGCGCGTTCAATCAGACGGTGATACTCGAAATGATCCGGCGTGCGCCGGAGGGAATCAGCCGGGCGGACATTGCTGTCCAAACTGGCCTCGTTCCGCAAACGGTGTCGAACGTCGCAAAGCAGCTCCTCGAACAGGGCCTGGTGATCGAAGCTGGCAAAGTCATCCAAGGCCCAGGGAAACCGGCCGTCATTTTGCGGCTGGAGCCGAGGTCGCGTTTTGCCGTTGGCGTGCACATCGATCCGGGATTCATCACCTACGTCCTGCTCGACCTAGCAGGTCAGATCGTGGCCCGGTCCACACATCAAACGCCTTCTCCTCAGGACCCTGACGCAGTTGTCGATGAGATCGCCAGTCAAATCCAGTTGCTCGCAAGCACGGCCGACGTTGAAAGGAACCGGATCCTTGGTGTGGGTTTGGCTACTCCCGGCCCAATCGATGCCCTTCGCGGAGTGATGATTGATCCGCCCCTGATGACAGGTTGGCTGAATGTCCCGATCCGCGACGCGGTCGCCCGCGCAACAGGGATGAATGTCGTTTTCGACAAGGAAGTCATTGCCGCAGCAGCAGCGGAGGTCTGGTTCGGTGACCGCGGAAAACAAAACTTCGCCCTCCTCTATCTCGCCGCCGGCGTCGGCACGGGCCTTGTGCTTGATGGCAATGTATTGCGAGGCGTGACCGGGAACGCAGGCGACGGCGGTCGCATCATTGTCAACGATAGTGGCGTTCCAACAGCCCCGAGCCAGCAGTTGGGCCATCTTGTTACACCCGAATATCTTGTTCGACAGGCGATCGAGGAAGAAGTCCTATCGCCTGACGGGGACACTGAAACTCTATTCGGACGTCTGCTAACGCGAGCCGAACGTGGCGAGCCAGGGGCTCTTGCTATCCTCCATCGCGCCGGACGCAATCTCGCAGGCGCCGTGTTGACATTGATCAACATTCTCGACATTCCGGAGATCGTACTGGCCGGCCCCCACTGGGAGCGCCTGAAACCGCTCATCCTTCCAACGATGGTCTCCGTCGTGCAGACATCGCCGCTTCGCAGCACACGGCACACGATTAAGTTCAGCCTGTCGCGGGTTGGCTTTGAGGTCGGTGCCGTCGGCGCAGCCTGCCTAGTTCTCGATACAGTGCTTTCCCCCCGCCTATCGTCGCTCCTGATCACGGATTTGGACGCAGATTGACCCCAGCTTGACGAGGATCACCTTGTGATCTATGGTCCGAAAATAATTAATCCATCGATTGGATATATTAAGATCAGGTGTTGGTTCAATTGCGCTCATCGAGGAGGATGAAGTGAAACTATCCCGATTGATTTCTGCCACGGCGCTTGCCGCTGGCATCATCATCACGTCTGGCACAGGGGCCAGCAGCGCGCGGGCCGAGGACACCGCGCTGACATTCATGACATTCGAAACGCCCACACTGGATGCCACTTTCTGGGACGCCTCCATCGAGCGTGCGGCAAAGCAGGTGCCCGGCCTCACGGTTAAAAAGATCGTTTCACCCAATGCTGATCGTAACGCCTACGCCAAGCAGCTACAGGCAAGCGGCCAATTGCCGGACGTCCTTGCCTCGATCAACCCCAAGGATTTCCTGGAAGCCGGGCTGCTGCAACCCTTCGACCAGGCATGGCTGGATGAGAACTTCATCCTTCCAGGTGGCAACGCGATCGGAGGCAAAATCTACATTCCTCCGACCAATGCCCAGATCATTCCGCTCGTCTATTACAACAAATCGATCTTCGCCAAACACGGCTTCGATGTGCCAAAAACCTGGGACCAGTTCGTCAAGATCGTGAAAGCACTGCGGGCTGATGGCGTGACCCCGATGGAGCTAGCAGGGGCCAATCCTTGGTCCGCGAGCATGCCGCTGGTGGCCCTTGCAAGCGCAGATGTGCTTGGCAAGGATCCGGCGTGGATCCACAAGCGATTTGCCGGCGAGGTTCACTTCTCCGATCCATTGTTTGCGCACGCGATGCAAAAGGCCGTCGATCTCGTGCAGATGGGAGCCTACGATCCGGCCGCTCTCAGCGTCGACTTTGCCACCGCCAACAAGAATTTTCTTGATGGCAAGAGCGCGATGTATGCGCAAGGCAGTTGGTTCACCGGATCGGGTTACGTTGACGCTCAGCACGCTGACAATATCGGAGTTTTCCCTTGGCCGACCGATGATGGCACGATTGTAATTCCGTTCAACGTCGGAGGAACAACATCAGTCAGCTCCGCATCAAGGAGCGTCGACAAAGCGATCGAGTTTAGCAAGGCGTGGTCCCTCGATCCGCGCAATCTTGCGGTGCTGGTCGAAACGGACGGCGCTTTCCCGATGATGAAGAAGCTCAAGCTGGCGGATTTCAGCGTCAAGGTGAGCACACTCTTCGAGAATGCCTACAAGCTTTCGACCGCCGACAACACCAAGGTGTCCGCATTCGGATGGACGAACAATGACGACGCGCTTGCGCCAGGCATCAGCGACCAGTTCTACGCCTTGTCGCAGGCGGTGTTCTCAGACACCGACATTGATGCCAATCTGAAGCAGATTGATACCGACTGGGATGCCGCGATCGGCAAGTAGGTTGCATCACTTAGAAATTCGGTGCCCGCCAAAGGGCACCTTCATTCCGTAACCGTGCCTCAAAAAGGACTGCCATGACCAGTCAGCTAGCCACCACCTGGCGCCGATCGATTGGCCTTGCCTCTATCGCCTCGTGCGCAATCGGGCTTTATGCGATTTTCCTCATCTATCCAATTCTACAGAGCTTGCTGACCAGTTTTACGGATCGCAATCCGCTGCGGCGAGAGAGCTCCTTCATCGGTTTCCAGAACTATATTGACCTTGCGCACGATCAACGCTTGTTGCGCAGTCTCATCTTCACGCTGACGGTTACCGTCTTCGTCGCAATCGTATCGAACGTGCTGGGGCTGCTTATCGCCTTGCTCCTCAATCGCTCCACAGCCAATTACAAACTGATGCGCACGCTGATTTTTTTGCCGCAGATTCTGTCGGGAGTTATCGTTGCCTTCATCTGGCGGAGCATTCTGACCCAGAACGGGCTGCTGAACGTCACACTACAGAATTTGGGCCTTACCGATACAGCCATATCCTGGATCGGAACTCCCTCCCTCGCGACCCTCTCGATCTGTGTCGTGGTCAGCTGGACCACCACGGCATTTGCGACCGTAATCTACACGGCCTCACTACAATCCGTGCCGTTGGAGCTCTACGAGGCCGCCCGCATGGACGGCGCCGGAGCATTGAACCGCTTTCGGCACGTCACGCTACCAATGATCGCCCCCGGCATGACGATCAGCGTTACCCTCAGTCTCATAACGACGCTGAAACTCTTCGATGTCATCGCAGTGTTGACGGGCGGAGGCCCCGCAAACGCGACCAAGTCCATCGCATATTATCTCATCGACGTTGCGTTCACGGGCAACCGCCTGGGTTACGCAAGTGCCATCGCGATGCTGCTGCTCGTGCTGACCGCAGTGATCTCATACGGAACGTCAGGTATTCTTCGGCGCCGGGAGGCACATCTGTGAACGTGATCTTGAAGCATGCGGCGGCAAATTTATCTGCACCCGATGAGCAACGCACGACGGCCGGGCAGCGCAAATTCTTCGGTGCCGGGCACCTGGCAATTTCTTGGCTCATTACCTTCGCCTTCGTCATGCCGATCTACATTGCGCTGGCGAGTGCGTTCAAGAGCCAGGAACAAATCCTTGCTAATCCGTTGGCACTGCCGTCACCGTTCACGCTCGACAATTTGATCAAGGCACTTTCACGACCAGACCGATTTGTTCAACTCGGGTTGATGAACTCAGCGCTCGTGACAGGCATCACACTCGTCATCCTCATTCCCTTCGCGGCGGCTGCCAGCTTTTGGATTTCGCTGCAGCGCGCCGCCGTGAAGAGCGCACTTCTGGCCCTATTTGCGCTCGGGCTCATGGTGCCGCCACAGGTGGTGTTGCCGCCGATCGTCACCCTTTTGCGTCAGCTGGGTCTCGCAAATTCCTATTTCGGCCTGATCCTTTCCAACATCGGTGGCGGCTACATGTCCTTTGCAGTTTTTGTCTATGTGGGCTTCCTCCGAACAGTGCCACGCGAACTCATCGAGGCGGCGCGCATGGATGGCGCAAGCGATCTGCGCATCTGGTGGACCATTATCATGCCGCTCATTCGTCCGGCGACTGCAACCGTCGGCATCTTCATCGGTCTTTGGGTGTGGAACGACTTCCTCAATCCGCTCTTTATTCTCGGCCCGCTCCAGGGCCAAACCATCACCACGGGCATCTATCAAGCGCTTGGAACCTACTCCACTGATTACGGACAGGTGTTTGGGATCATGTTCCTCGCCGCTGCCATTCCCGTGGCGGGTTACCTGCTTGCACAGAAGCAATTCATCGCAGGCCTCACCAGCGGCGCTGTGAAGTGAAGTCAGGCTGATCAAGCCCGACATTCCGGTTCCTCCGGACCGGCGTCAACAATTCGATTCCAACCAGCCAGTCCTCAATTGAGACTGACGGGCCACTGCGCATTTTCGCATAGGACAAAAGATGCCACTTAAGGAAATCCTGGTACTTCACCACAGTCACTTGGACGTCGGCTATACCCACAGCCAGCCTATTGTCTGGGAATTGCATCGCGAATACATCGATCTCGCGCTAGAACTGCTGGAGCAAACTACCGACTGGCCCGAGGGCAGCAGGCCAAAGTGGACATGCGAGGTGACTGCGCCTGTTCTAAAATGGCTTGAGACTGCCAGCACCTCCGACGAGGCACGTTTCAGACAAGTGGTCGCCGACGGCCGTCTTGCCGTTGGCGCCATGCAGTACAATGTCACTGCTCTCAACGGCGCCGAGCAACTCGCTCGGCAATTGGTGCCCGCGACTGAGCTTCGGCGACGGCTCGGTGCGCGGATCAACACCGCTCTTCAGCATGACGTCAATGGCGTACCCTGGCCCCTGGCCGACCTGCTGCTCGACAACGGCGTCGACCTGCTCATCATGGCCGTCAACCGGCATCTCGGCAATCATGTCGCCCCTCGACCGGGCATCTTCCGGTGGCAGACACCGTCGGGGCGCGAATTACGCGTCATGAACGGCCAACACTATACGATGTTCGATCAAATCCTGCTCACCTGGGAGCGCTCGCTGGAATCGATGGAGCGCGGTCTGGCGGAGTATGTCGGACACCTCGAACGGATCGGATATCCGCATGATTTCCTCTATCTGACCACAACAGCCGCGCCGGAAATGTGGGACAACGCCCCCCCCAATCCGGCCGTCGCAGGCCTCATCCGCAAGTGGAACGAGACGGGGCGCGAGCCCAAAATTCGATATATCACCAGCGAGGACCTGGCGGAGCGAATCCGTATCATTCCGAGCGATGAGTTACCACTCCTTGCTGGAGATTGGACTGACTACTGGAACTTCGGCTGCGCCAGCACAGCATCGCTCGTCAGCCGGTCCCGCGCGGCGAAGCGCGCACTCGCTACTGCCGATCAAATCTCTGATGACAACAGGTCTCGCGCGGTGACGCGTGCCGCCAATCGCGCCCGCGACCTGCTGGACCTTTTCGACGAGCACACCTGGACCTACTGGGACACGCATGGGCAAGGCGATGCCTGCTCGATCCAGGATCACCTGAAAGCGGCTCCCGCTTTCGAGGCAGGTGAACTGGCAAAATATGTACTCGTTCATGAACTCGACACACTCGCGAAAAATCCACCTCATTCCGAAGTGGCACCAGACCACGCCCTCGTCTTCAACCCATCACCT
The DNA here is from genome assembly GCF_044756305.1 of Rhizobium sp. NPDC092011. Taxonomy (NCBI): domain Bacteria; kingdom Pseudomonadati; phylum Pseudomonadota; class Alphaproteobacteria; order Hyphomicrobiales; family Rhizobiaceae; genus Rhizobium; species Rhizobium sp. NPDC092011. The sequence goes on along the minus strand of NZ_JBIVSO010000007.1, from coordinate 58,299 downwards.
CTCCCGCGCACCGAATATGTCGAGATTCCCTCTGCCTGGCGCAAACCCGGGCCGCGCCTGCGGACCGAGCGGTTCAAGCCGGACCCGATCGGCGAAGTGGATGTATATGGTCCCTTCGAGGTTCCCGCCAACGGCTTTGTGCGCCTGCCACTGGCCGACCTTGAGCCGGCAGCAGACGACCCCGGCATCTTCCATGAGGATCGACGAACGCCGGCAAGTTTTCGGGCGTTCAACAACGTTCGCCTGGACATCGCACGGACCGGGCACGCCGTGATAGAATCGCCGACGCACAGCCTGGCCTATGATCCCGTCACCGGACGCATTCTCAGCTTGCACGACAAGGTCCTCGATTGGGACGTGTGTCCCGCAGGTGGTGATTATGAGTTCTTTGATTTCGTGCGTGAACGCCCCGATGCATTGATCGACGGTCGAAGGGAAGCCTACTACGATCGCGACCTTGATCGCGAAATGCTGGACCAATCCTGCTGGAAGCCATGGCGGGCAGTGCGCGAGCGAGCGGCAAGACTTCGCCGATGCGAAGTGACGCGAACCCCTTTCAGCGTCACGTTGCATCGCTGGTTTGACGCGCCGAGCACCAATGGTCTCTACCAACGGATAACATTGCGCTCCGATGCTTCAACCATCGCCGTAGAATGTGAGATCGATAAGGTTGCCTACGCCAATCCCGAAGCGATCTATTTTGCGTTTCCCCTTAATCTCGCTTCCGGTTGGGCCTGCCATTTTGACACCGCAGGGCTCCCCATCGCGCTCGATGAAGAGCAATTGCCTGGCGCCTGCCGAAACTGGTTTACGACCGAGTCGTTCGTTTCGATCCATACACCGACTCGCGGCGCGACATTGTTCTGCCCTGATGCACCCATGGCAATGGCGGGATCGTTCCACTTCGGCCCACCCCTCGACACCATCCCGCGCAGCGCAAATCCGCTGTTGCTGGCCTGGCCGATGAACAACTACTGGAACACCAATTTTCCGCTCGTCCAACAGGGTCTCCACAAGCTGAGATACGGGATCCTGACACATGGCGCTTTTGATCCGGAACAAGCCCGTGTTCACGCTTCGGCTTTTGCGAACCCCGTCATCGTCCATCCCGGTTTCGCGGCCGAGGCGAAATACGAGGTGTCGGGGGCTCGGACAAGTTCTTCGACAACATAGTGCGCCGCACGCGACCGCTCACAGAGATGAATCTCCCGAATAATCAAAGCAGTGAAAGAAAAAAATGGGTAAAATCCAGCTCCGCAAGCTCACCAAATCCTTCGGGTCTCTGACGATCATCCCCAGCGTCGATCTCGACATCGACGACGGAGAATTCGTCGTGTTTGTCGGACCTTCGGGTTGCGGCAAATCCACGCTCCTACGCCTTATCGCCGGGCTGGAGGCGCCCACAGGTGGTAGTATCTGGATCGATGGCCGCGACGTCTCCCATGAGGCGCCGGTCAAGCGCAAGCTCGCAATGGTCTTCCAATCTTACGCGCTCTACCCGCATATGACGGTGGCGCAGAACATCGCCTTTCCACTGAAGATGGCCGGAGAAAGCCATGCGGATATCGACAGGAAGGTCAAGGATGCGGCACGTGTTCTCAACCTCTCCGACTATCTGGAGCGGCGACCAGGTCAGCTCTCCGGTGGTCAACGTCAGCGTGTTGCCATTGGCCGGGCGATCGTGCGTCAGCCATCGGCATTTCTCTTTGACGAGCCATTGTCCAACCTCGATGCCGAGCTACGAGGCACGATGCGATTGGAGATCGCAGAATTGCATCAACATTTGAAGAAGACGATGATCTATGTGACTCACGACCAAGTGGAAGCCATGACGATGGCAGACAGGATCGTCGTGCTCAACCGCGGGAACATCGAACAGGTTGGATCTCCGTTGGACCTTTATCGAAGCCCGAAAAATCTCTTTGTCGCTGGTTTTATCGGGTCTCCGAAAATGAATTTCCTGAGAGGCCCAGCTGCAGACAGGTACCGAGCGACGACCATCGGCGTGCGGCCAGAGCACGTCATCATCTCCAGAGACCGGGGTGACTGGCAGGGAAAGGTAGGCGTAACCGAGCGTCTTGGCTCGGACACATTCCTGCATGTGCATACCGATCACGGGGCGATCAATGTGCGCACCGACGGCGAGATTGAGGCAACCCACGGTGATACGGTTTACCTGACGCCGTCAGTCGGCAAAGTGCATAAATTCGATGCGAATGGAACGGCATGCCCAGATGAGCCGGCCTAGGTCTTGGGGCCGTCAATGCTATTGATAGCATTCGAACCGGCAACCCGTTCGCGCATCACAGCGCTTAATTATGTATTCCACCATTCACCGAACGGCTCTCGGGAGACTCTCTTCCTTGGCCGTTGAGGCGATGCGGATTCATGTCAGCGCGCAACCATGATAGCCGCCGCAAACCGAGAACTCCTACTCAACAAATTGCAAACAGGCCTGCAAATTTTCAGCGTGAACACTTCGGCGCCATCGTTGACAACCTATCGGCTGAAATCCAGCAAGCGGATGCACAAGGCGCCGGATCCGATTGTGCCCTTATTCCAAGTCATAGATCTCTTAGAAGGGATAAGCAGCGACATCCGGATCTCATACCTCCGACGAACGTTCACCCCGGTGAAAAGAAGGCCGGCATTGCCGGCCTTGATATTTGTTACCATTTCTGGCGGCCATACCAATCGTCGATGTCCGACTTTGCCCGATCCTTCTGAAGGCCATATCGTTCCTGGAGTTTGCCTTCGAGCTGGTCTCGTTTGCCGGCGATCTTTTCCAGATCATCATCTGTCAATTTGCCCCACTGCTCCTTGATCTTGCCCTTAACCTGCTTCCAGTTACCTTCCACGCGATTCCAATCCATAAGTACTTCTCCTTTTCGGTTGCATATCTCAATGCGCGAAGCCTCGGATTGTTCAGTATTTATCTGGCCGCTTCAGCAGCCGGCAGGATTACTTCCCGCCCTTCTCCAGAAATTCAGGCACGCTCAAACGCGCGGGCTGTCGCCGACCGGCACCGAGTGAGAGAAATGGCCGAGAGCATTTTTAATCTGCCTTATCGCGCCCAAACCGATTAACAAATTTAAATGCGATCAGACCCGTAAGAGACCTAGAAGACCCTATCCGCGGCGGGCACTTCCAATACGGATGTGGGCGGCACGCCTCGATTTGCGTCATTCCAGTCCAGGAGACGACAGCGGAAACTACAATGCGGCTCAGGACGCGCGGATGTGCAACATGTCACGCGCGCTTATCGGGAAGCGCGAGCCGCGATGAAGGATGACGAAGGCCCAAGGTGGTTTCATGACGCGGCTATGCCCCAAAGGTTGCGCTGGGAACAATTCGAAATATCGCGTGTTGACGGCGAACGGGGAGCTGCGCTTGACACGCCCTCTTTCCGCCGAGAGCCGGCAGACCGGATACAGGCTGGCGATCTCGACTCGAAGCAGCAATTGAGGGACGAATGGCCAACGGCAGAGCGTTTGAATTGGAACAGAAGGCAAGCAATGTGGCCGCAGCAGAGGCGCTCATCGCTGGTTCGATCACTGGCAAGTCCAGATTTTTCGGAAAGCGGCATTGCGATGTCACGAGCACCGATAGCAGTCGTCAAGGTGTCGCGGACAGGACTTGGCGTACCGTCCTTACCAAAGCGGGTCGACCGTTTGGCTCGGCGCGACCCTTTGTTGTAGCGAACGCGGATAGCACATACGATTGGCTCGTTGCCGCGCCGCCGGAAATTGACGGCAGAACGGCTATCATAGTCCCGCCCGCCTGTTTGCCGTTACCCTCCCCTCGCCGTCATCAGCTTGCGACCTTGACGGTGCTGGATCGGCTGATTACGGTTTTCAAATGAATCAGCCGGTCCAAAAGCGAGCCGTGTTCTTCATTGGCGGCTACGACCCGAAAACGCCAACAGCCTTTTTCGATCGCCTGCGCAAAGAAATCTCCCGGTTCGATACGCTTTGGGGATATCAGACTGTGGTTTCCCCCGTTCTGGATGGTGGAGACAATGCCGTCGGAAAGGTCGCCATCGTCACACACGCGCCGAAGGATGGATGGTCGACGACGACCGACTTCAGTTTTCTATGTCTTGATGAGATGGTGCTTTCTGACTTCGCGCGACCGCTGCCCGTCAGGTTGCTCCGCTATCTATGGACATTTGCGGACTTCGTAATTTCAGGAGCGGCGCTGCGGTTCCTTGCTCGAGCCTGGCGCTTTGGCCTTTATTTTCTCTATCCATTTATCATGCTCGCATCGTTCTTGTTTGCCGGCTACGCGGCAAGGCAGGTCACAGTCCGAGGGCTCGGATCGACAAGTTGGCTGGTCGGAACATTGGTCTTTGGCGTGGCGCTGTGGATCCTCGGAAAGCGATGGGCGGTCAGCCATCTGATGGACTTATGGTCGTTCTCCCTCGATTTCATCCGCGGCAGGCGGCCGGACGCTGATGCGCTCCTTCAACGTTTTGCCGAAGAGATCGTTGCTCGCGTGCGTGCCGGCTCCTACGACGAAGTCATTCTGATCGGGCACAGCACCGGTGGCATGCTGATGATTGATGCGGCCGCTCGCTGTCTCTTGATTGACAGCCTGTTTCCAGACCTTGCCGGTAGGGTCGTACTCCTGACATTGGGATCGACGGCATTGAAAGCCGGATATCATCCTGCGGGCAAGAATTTCCGGAAAGCGGTGGAACGCCTGGCCGACAACGACAAATTCGGATGGGTTGAGATCCAATGCCTGACCGACGCGATCAATTTCTATAAGACCAACCCCGTCGAGGAAATGGGGCTGAAGTCTAAGGTCGATGGCTCTTTTCCAATCGTTCGAACGGTGAAAGTAAGAGACATGGTTGAGCCTGACACCTATGAGCGGATAAAGAAGAATCTCTTTCGGGTGCACTATCAATACATATTCGCGAATACGAGACCCTATTGGTATGATTTCTTTCAGATTTGCTGCGGCCCGATTGACTTGAGCACGAGAGTGCAGGGCTCTATTGTCGGCGGATTGCTGAGGTGCAAGGATAGCGTGGAATGACGCCAAAATTGGCAATCATCATTTGGGCGATCAGCCTTATCGCATGGGTGGCCATTCGTGTCCCGCATCAGAACCGGGCTCGCAAAACAAGGGTGGCCAGCAACGCCAAAACGCTGGGGGATCGACTGGCTCTTGCAGCGGCAACGATCGGGCTGTCTGTCATTCCGATCATTTTTGTCGCGACAGGCTTTCCGGCATTTGCCAGCTATCCTTTTCAACCATGGCTTAGTTGGATCGGTCTATTCGTTGAAGCCGCGTTCCTGTGCCTGTTTTACGCCAGTCATCGTCAGCTTGGGAAAAATTGGTCGGTTACCTTGGAGATTCGCCAGGAGCACAGGCTCGTAACGGACGGACTTTACAGATATGTCCGGCATCCGATGTATCTTTCGTTCTGGTTGTGGGCAATCGCGCAAGCCTGTCTTTTGCCCAATGCGATCGCTGGCATGGCCGGTCTGGCCGGGGTTGCCGTTCTCTATTTCTCGCGTGTTCCCAATGAGGAGGCCATGATGCGTGCGGCGTTCGGTGCATCCTATGACGACTATGCGAAACACACCGGTCGCATCCTTCCGAAACCGTGGTCGCCCATCCGATGAAAAAGCCGAAGATAGCCCTAGAGCCTGCAGCAACCCGCCGATCTCTGCTGGTTTCAACTCTTGCCTTCGCATTCCTGGGCCTGGAAGCCCACGCAAACCCGAAATCGAAGATTGCACTGGGTAGGAGCAGCAATCGAGGGCAGCCGGAAGTCTACCTGCTGCGCGGCCTGGCGAACATTTTCTCGACAGGCCTCGACGAGATCGGCAGGAAGCTGCAGGCGGCAGGCATCGATGCGCATGTCGAGGCATTCACGGCCTGGCGATCGATTTCGGAAAAAATTGTCGCCGATCGCCGGAAATACGGAAGGCAACCTATTGCTCTTGTTGGCCACTCACTTGGAGCAAACGCTATCGTCTCTTTGGCTGAAGCGCTGGAGAAGAATAATATCCAGGTCGATTACATCGCGTCATTTGCTGCCACCAGCCCCGATCCACTGCCGGGAAATGTGAAACGCGCGGTAAATTTCTATTTCGCCAGCCGCAGCTGGGGGCTTCCATTATCAGGCGGTCCCCGTTTCAAGGGAAGGTTGGACAATCGTGACTGCTCTGGCGACTTGCGCGTCAATCACTTCAACATTGAGAAGCAGCATGCTCTCCAGGATGCAGTCGTCCGTGATATTCGTCGTGTTGCCAAATAGCTTCCGCTGTTGGGATGCCAACCGATCGCGCCTGGAGCCCAGAACTAGGTGACCACCGCCCCGCTCTTTGAGATCTGCGAGTTGAGCACCGCCAATCTGTTCGATCGGGCTCGTGATCGATTGAAGGGAAGCTGGGGCTATCCGACATTGCGAGGCTGATCACTCGGCCGCCTCTTGCCAGCGGCACCGCTGGTGGCCGACCAATGGGCAAGTTGCGGCTGCGGCTGGCGGATACTTTCTGCCTCTGCCACGGCGACAGCGTCGAGGCCTGGCGATGATCGCTCAAAACGAGAACCATGAAACGGGAACCGCGGGGAACCGAATTGAACGGCGGCCGTTCTTCCTGAAAGGAGCATCGCGATGCAATGGTGGAAACGATCCGTGACTGTCGAGACGAACGAGGTTGGCCAGAAGATGGTCATCGAGAGCACCGAGGGCGCGACCGATTTTCTGCTCAGCCATTGGCCAAGAAATTCGAGCGGTCATGCTTTCACCACCGCCAAGGCTGTTCTCCTCGAGGCTTTTGACGGAAAACGCGAATGGATCGATGCCCGTCGGGCGTTCATTGCAGCATTGAATGAAGCGAGCATTGCATTTTCCGAAGACTGAGGACGACAGCGTATCAATTCGATCGAAGCCGTCACGGCGCGCAAGAAACGCGCCGCCTCCCTCGTGCTCCAATGCTCGCTGTATGTGAACGGGGCGTCGGGACAATATTCACGTCTGGAGAGCCCTTCAACGTCAAGAACGGGAATCGCTGCCCCAAACATTGCCGTAAGGCGTCCGAGGCACGATAGCTTTCAAAGCCTCCCGCAACCTGCCGAGGGGAGCCCCAAGAAGAATGACGACTTTCGCTTTAGGTGTGAAAAGCTCGTCCATCGTGATCTGTTTCCGGAGATGAAAATGGGAACAGCACTTGAGAGGGAGGCATCGGGAGTTCGATCTAGACCTCATGATCGGCCGCGCGCAATCGATAGTCTCGGCGATGCAATTGTCCATCTCAACTGGGAGGCGCGGGTATACAACGTGAGAGGACAGGTGATGCTCGCGTAGTCTGCGGTCCTGCGGGGAGAATTGGCGAATGCGGGTATCCAACCGAGAATGTCAATTCTTTCCTATGTACGAAGGTTTGGAAACGATATGAAAACTACGGCATCCAAACCATTCCTCAGCTGGTCTGGAACCTTTGATACGGTCAGAGGTTATATATCGGAGGAGTGCTGCGATGAGCAATGGTATCAACAGACAGAAGCCAGACCTTAGAACGACTCCTGAACCACAGCAGCCCTGGATGTCCTGGATCGCGATAGGCATTATTATCGTTGTTGCGGCGCTGAGCTGGAGCTTCTGGCCACATATCACCCCCACTTACTCCAACCTTCCAGCAAACACAACTACGCCACACGCCGCCACTACAGCGGCACCCGCGCAACAATAGTGGGAAGAGGATAAACCCATGACAAAGCAAGAAAAGCCAATCGAACCGAGCACATCGGATACAAAGCAAATTCGCACGAGCAATGCCGCGGCATATGAGCGAGGCGCGGACGCCGGCAAACAAAGGCATCCGAAAGAGGGAAATCCTTATCCCGAAGGAAGCGGCGCCGCCAAGTCGTTTGAGCACGGCCAGCTAGACGCACAAAAGATCAGAAGCAACGATAAGCCACCGGGACGATAGGCTGATGGTCTCAGTCGAGACGGCTTGATCACTGATCGGCCTAATTTATTGGTTTTTGGTTTATTGCCGGAACGCCCGGCGGCCGCGATTGTGGTGGCAGTTAAGACCAATCCGCTCGGCATATGTTTTCACGCTGGGGGATCGCCCAGGGCAAATTCCCCGCATATCGACATGAGCTATACTAATTTTGAAATGTTGGTGTAGCGCAAGCCGCTCATTTTCGAGAGCGAACTTCGAGCCCACAACTCGCGCTGATTCCGTTTGGCAAAGACGGGACGACGAAGTGCTTCCGGATGCGCTCGATTGACCGTCGCCAACGCGACTGATTTTGGTGAAGACATTCCTAGGTTGACATCACCACCGCAAATGATCAATACTTCGCTACATGGCGAAGCATCAGATATCATCCATCGACCGCACGTTTTGGGCACTGTCCGATCCAACCCGGCGTGGCGTCCTGCAACACCTGATGGACCAGCCAGGACTTTCAGTCAGTGAGCTTGCCCAGTCATTTTCGCTGAAACTACCCGGCATGACGAAGCATTTGGACGTGCTGACCGATGCTGGATTGATCACACGGACCAAGACCGGCCGCACCGTTGCTGTGAATCTCTCGGTCGCACCGATGCAGGAAGCCATGGCCTGGCTCAACCAGTACGAGCGCCTTTGGGCCGTTAGCCTTGATCGGCTCACAACGCTCTTGGAAGAGGATGATACGAAATGACTGACCGCCTTCCGAGCGTTACGATCGTGCGTCGGATCAGGGCCACCCCTGCAAAGGTCTGGGCGGCCATCACAGAACCTGAGCTCATGATGCAGTGGTGGGGGCCCGATGCCGGTCCGACCCTTAATGTCGTCGCCGACGTCCGCCCGGGTGGCCGCTTTAGCGTGGTGTTCCGGCTCCTCAACGGCGACGAGCATAACCCGACTGGGATTTATCAAGACGTCATTCCCGAGAAACTCCTAGCATTCACCTGGGATTTGCCCGGAACCTCCAACCCGAAATCGCTGGTGACATTCCGGCTTGAACCATTCGACGCAGGAACCGTGCTGACCCTAACCCATGAGCACCTGCCCGACGAAGAAGCCCGCACAAGTCACGAGGACGGCTGGAACGGCCTTCTCGACAAACTTCCCGTCTTCCTTGGAGTTGATCGATGACCGACCTGATCCTGACAACATACGACTGGGTGCCCGAACTGCCGCGCGGTCTCGTGCGCGACCTGCGGGTGAGATGGGCGCTGGAAGAGGCTGGGCTGCCCTATCGGGTGAAAAGCACGCCGTTTCGAGATCGTGGCCCTGACCATTTCGCTGCACAACCCTTCGGCCAGATCCCGTGGCTGACCGACGGAGACCTCACTATTTTCGAAAGCGGCGCGATTCTTCTGTACCTCGCCGAAAAAAGCCCGGCGCTCATGCCCACCGATCCTCGCGGACGAGCCGAAGTCTTGGAGTGGGTTATCGCCGCGCTCAACTCGGTCGACTTGCCGAGCCAGCCGTGGGCACTGTTCCGGTTCATGGGCTTTCCTGGCGAAACGCCCGAAGCGAAGTTCGTCGACGACTTCCTGAAAGCGAGACTTGATCGAATGGAGACAGTGCTCACCGGGCGCGAATGGCTGGTCGGTGGCCGATTTTCCGTGGCCGACCTGCTGATGGCGGATGTAATGCGACAGGTCGAGCGGTTCGACGGGCTCACAAATCATCCGGCTTGCGACAAATACGTCAAGCGCCTGGTGGCCAGGCCGGCTTTCATGAAAGCATACGACGATCAGATGGCTCACTTCGCTGCAGCAGACGCCGCTTGAACCGTGCGCTGCCCCGTCATTCGTCGTTTTCTATTGTCCACGTCGACCGAAGATCCCAGCCACCAGCGTGATCCGTGCCCCGATCTCGCTAGTGGCGTCCGTTATAGTCGGAGGCGGCCGGTCCGATGGAGCGACTGAGTTCATTTCGGTCACTGGGCTTAGCCGGTATTTCAGTGCTTCGGTTCCTTCCCCAACGGTTCAGTTGGGCCGAAACGGCAATATGCTCGTCTCGGCCGATGACGCGGGAAAGCGGGCGTTAAGCGCCTTTCCAAACGAGCTTTGCATTTGTCAACTCACGCGCCCCGAGGCCGCCGAGTTCACGGCCGAAGCCGGATCCTTTGATCCCGCCGAAAGGCGCGCGAGGATCGGATCGGACGAAGTCATTGATGAATACGGCTCCGGCCTCAATCTGCGCAGCGACACGTTCGGCTCGTGCGGAATTGCCGCTCCAAATGGTCGCTCCGAGACCATATTCCGTGTCATTGGCAAGACGGATGACATCCTCCTCGTCCTTGAACGTAAACAGCATTGCAACCGGCCCGAAGAACTCCTCCCTGGCGATCGGAGCGTCATGTGGAAGACCTGATAGCACCGTCGCCTCATAGAAATTTCCAGGTCCTTCAATTGACTTGCCGCCCACCAGCACTGTTGCGCCCGCCTCAACTGCATCCTTCACCTGACGCTCGACGGTCTGGTGAATATCCCTACGCGCCAGCGGTCCGAGCTTCGTCTCCGATCTCATCGGATCGCCCACCGGGATCCTTTTCACAGCCTCGAAAAAGGCGGCGATGAACCGATCTGCAATCCCCTCCTGCACAAAAAGCCGCTTCGCGGCAATGCAGCTTTGCGCATTATTGGAGTAACGCGAGACGACGGCCATCTGCACGGCCTTATCAAAATCCGCATCGGCAAACACGATGAACGGATCCGAACCGCCAAGTTCCAGCACGACCTTCTTGCCGAGCGTACCCGCCTGTTGCGCCACAGAACGCCCTGCTTGAGTACTGCCAGTCACGGTGACGGCCGCGATGCGCGGATCGCCGATAATCTGCGGCGCCCGACGACGATCGATGACGAGATTTGTGTAGAGGCCTGCGGGAGCACCCGCATCGAGGATAAGCTTCTCGATCGCCGCTGCGGAGCCTTGCACGCTTTCGGCATGCTTGACGACGACGGTATTTCCGACCAGTGCCGCAGGGATGAAGAACCGCAACACCTGCCAGAACGGCAGATTCCAGGGCATGATGCCAAAGATTGGGCCGATGGATTGATAGACGATCCTGCCAGGTGTGCCGGGAATGGCCTCATCTGCAATATAGGCTGGACCATCGCTTGCGAAATGACGTGCACCGAAGGCCGATTTCTTCACTTCGCCCACCGCTTCGGCCAGCGGTTTACCCATCTCCGACACGATTAACGCGCCATATTCCTCGGCGCGGCTTTCCAAAAGATCGGCAAGTCGAATGAGGAAGGCACAGCGTTCTTCGATCGGCGTCTTGGACCAGCTCCTCCAGGTATGATGGGATTGTTGCAGCAGCCGCTCGACGTCGGAAGCGTCATGTTCCGCATAAGTTCCGATGAGTTCGCCGGTTGCGGGATTGTAGGATTGAAAGCTCATTTATGTTCTCCTCCGAACATCGTTGGTCCCTACTGTTGAAAATCATGAAGAAGCAATCGGCGAGGGCCAGAGCCCATTCCAGCCGGTTGCTTGCGGCGACGCCTTCTGATCGGGGCGGGATGACGCCGCACGAATATGCGGCTCAAGATACCCCCCTCAGACAGAGGCCACCTGCGACAAGCAAGGTTGTCCCCGCCAGTATGGTGACATGCTGCTTCCAAGGCAGAACCGCTTCGACCACCATCCAGGCAGTCAGAAACATCATCCAGCCGATATTCATTGCGCCGCCAGCGAATTGCAGACAGATCATGCCGATGCAACGGCCGAAACAGGTGCGGCCGTGCCGCAAACCTTCGCCTATCGCGGCCCGACCGACCGCGTCGCGAGCGGTTGATATCTCGCAAAACGGTTGTGCTCTGCGTATCGGGGAAAACAGTTGATAGAGCCCGACAGCGCAGAGCAGAAGACCACCCGGCAATGGGCGTGGCATGGTCGTCCAGTCGATCACTGCGCCGGTCGCCTCTAAGGCCCATTGCACCAGTGCAGCCATGATGCCGCACGACAGGATGATCAGAAGGTATCCGCTGGCAAAGGACGTCGCGGTCGCATAGGCCATTCGCTCGCCACGATACGGCCAGGACGCCCGTATTATCGCACGCGCAGCACCAGGCAGCATCATTGCCGGCGTCATGATGCTCCACATGCCAAGCAAACTCGACATTCGGCTCATGCTCCACGCCGGTATATCTGTTCCGATACCATTGCTGCCGCAAATGACGATGCCATCCATCGGCATTGTCACGATCAGAAGCCACCAGCAAAACGCAGCCACAAGAGCGATCCCAAACAGGATCGCCTGCATCTGCGCGTCGCGAAACATCATCGTCGAATGCATCGAAGTATCATCCGCAATTGGTGTCGGGCACATGGCGGCTTCGTCAGGCGAAGCCGCCATGTGAGCTGCTGCCTTGTTTGAGGAGATCAGCAGCAGCATCCTTTCGAGCCATCCGCCGCAAGAACGCTCGCATTGTTGACCGTGTCAGGCAGGTTGTTCGAGGGGTTCACCTCGAAAAACCCGGCCGGCGCCAGGGAGAAACCGCAGGAAATGCAGGGTTGTACCGGGAAATCCTCGGGGCGCACGACGTGGTGCAGGCCGAAGGAATGCCAAAGAACGATATCGGTATTTTCAACCGGACGATCCTGTTTGACGATTTCGGCGAGACCACCTGAACCATCCGAATTCGCAACGAACTCGCCCGCCGGATAGCGCTCGGTCTCATCATAGGGCGTGACCCAGATATGGTTGCGGATGAAATTCGAACGGACACCCGAAGGGCCATCTTCCTGGATCATGGGCGTCACGCAATTGGGTGCATGGAGCTTGTATCCCACCGGCCTACCGACGTGGTTGAGCTTGTTGGGATTGACTATCTTCCAGCTCCGATGGGTGGAAAGGTCCGCTCTGCGGGCGGCGGCGCGCTCCGTCTTCAAGACGGTATCCTCCGCGTGGAAGGCATTGCCGTAAGGGTTTGTCTCGCTTGTCGGCTCCATATAGGAGTTGGTCTCCACGACGCTGTTGCCGGAGCCATCAACCGCCATATCAAGGCGAGCGCAGAAGATGTGCTGGTGGATCGGCGCGCCGAGGCCCGGCTGGATCTCCGTCGAGTATTTATCCGGCTGACCTGGGTGGCAGGCATTTGTATTGACGATGCCGGTCGCCTTCATTTCGAACTCGATCTCGCCTGCGAGATCGAGATACCAGTATTGTGCATACTCGTAATTGCCGACCGTGCAGATAGAGGAGATGACCAGCTTGCGACCGCGCTTCAATACGGTACGACCGGTGCGGAAGTCCCAGTGTTTCCAGAGAATTCCCGCATCTTCTTCGTGAATGCACACGGCCTTTTCGATGGTAACCGGCTCTCCCTTGATGCCGTTCACCTCGGCGTCGAGATAATGAATAGTGCCGAGGCAATCGCAACCGAGTTTCAACGAGTTGGTGAGCTTGCCGAAGCCGTATTCGCCGACATCGAAGATGTTCTGTCGCGCATGACCGTAAAGCGGCGAGCCATAGGGCACGACCAGCTCCGCAATGGCGGCGCGGCGAACGACCGAACGCCCATCATAGCGGATGTCATGCAATACTAGGCCCTCGCGCGGCGTAAACCCGATGGCGAGCGTCCATTTGTCCCAGGCAATGGCATGACCGTCGATCGTGAAACTCACACCCTCCGGCTGCACGACATTGAGTATCTTCAGCGGGGTTGCGGGCGCGGGCAGAAATTCTGGATCGTAGTCATGGCGCGTCATCGGGATCGGCGGATGATCGGGATAATCGTCGACACGCAGAACCTCCCCGGTCTTGACGTCGATGACGGCATTCAGCCCCTCGATCGGATGGGCATAGTAGTTTCCGAACTCGCGGACGCGCAGCCAGGAGAAGGTATGTGAGATCAGCCGGCCTTCTTCATCCTTATGCCCGAAATTGCCGCCGGACCAGGAATCGACGATGACGCCGGTCATGTCCTCGATTCCGCGTTTGCGGCACGCTTCGATGAAGCGCGGATCGTTCTTGACGTTGACCTCGACGCTCAGCATCTGCTCGACCATAAAGCCGGCGCGCGCCGTTGGAAAATGCTTGCGGCCGACGATCGACCTGTCGGTCAGCGAGACGATCAGCTGCCAGACGCCCGGACGATCGAGATGATTGACGTTGACGCGAGCCTGGCGGGGCAGCGTCTGGCCCTCCAAATGGGCGCGATACTCTGCCGGCGTCGGCTCGCGCAGGTCGATGTTTTCGAACAGCGCATCCGGCCCCAGCTCCGGATCCGCCTTTATCACAGCCGTGACGACGCGAATTTCATCCGCCGTCAGCGGCGAGAGAGCCTGGAGATAAGCTGGCGGCGGCGGCGCGGCAACACCGGCTTGCGCTATGGCGGAGTGAACTGTCTGATTCATATTTCTGTCCCCTTAATCCTCTCCGGTGGGCGGCCGACATGTCGGTCGTCCGATGCGGTTCTTGATGGCGGCAGGCCGCACCGGACGGCCTGCCGAGTGTTCGATTTCATTGGCGCAGGTTGGTCCATATCCGATCGTAGGCGCGCGTCGCCTTCTCAGGGCACGAAGGCGCGAAGACGATCTTTAGATCAGCCGGTGGATTGAATTCCGGCGAATTGCCGACTTCCGATGGCAAGAACTTGTTCGAGCCCGAGACCGCGCTCTGGTAACCAGTCGACTTCTGCTGCAGAGCGATGTTTTCGGGATCCATCAGAAAGTTCAGAAACCTCTTGGCGTTTTCAACGTCCGGTGCGCCCTTCGGGACGGCGACATTGTCCATCCATCCAATCGCGCCCTCCTTTGGGAAGACGTATTTGATCGTCGGCTTCTGCTGGCGGGCGGCCAGGGCCTTGCCGGACCATTGCTCATGCATGACCGTCTCACCGGAAACCTGCCGCTCGGTCGTGCCGTCCGAATTGTAGACCTTCACGAAAGGCTTCTGCGCCTGAAGCAGCGCGTCGAGCTGTTTCAGGTCGGCCGGATTGGTGTTGCATTGTTCCTTGCCCAGGTAGAGCAGCGCCAGCGACATGACCTCGCTTGGCGAGCCGAACATACCGATCTTGCCCTTGAGATCGGCAGCGGGCTCGAATAGCGCCTTCAGGCTGTCGGTCGGCCCTTTATAAAGAGCGGCATCCACGGAGTAGGACGTCGTTCCCCAGACCCAGGGAACCGAGTATTTCGCGTCAACATCCCATGGGCGCTTTTGCCATTTGGGGTCGAGGTTCTTGAAATTCGGCATGGAAGCCACGCTGACATCCTGCAACAGCCCCTGATTGACGAAGATCGGCACGAAGTCGTTGCTGATGATCATCACATCGTAGCCGGAAGCGCCGGAGCTGATCTTTGCAAGCGCGGTCTCGTTGGAATCATACGTGTCTATCGTTACCTTGATGCCGGTTTCGGCTTCGAACTTCTTGACCAGCTCGTCGGATGTGTAATCGGTCCAATTGTAGATGTGCAGAACACCGGCGTCAGCGAAGGCCGCATGCGGCATTGCAAAGGCGGTTGTGGCCAAAAGGCCGGTGGCGAGAATTGTCTTCTTGAATTTTGTCATGGTTCCCTCTCTGTTGTTTTCTAGAGATTATTGTTCCGCCATCTGACTTCGTCGTCCGAGCAGCAACGACGCGGTGACGAAGATCAGCGAGACGAGCAGCAGAATGGTGGAGATGGCATTGACCTCTGGCGTCACCCCAAGTCGCATCATGCCGTAGACATAGACGGGCAACGTCGTGGAGCCAGCTCCCGACACCATCAGACTGATGAGAAAATCATCCAATGACACGACGAAGGCCATCAGAGCGCCGGCCGAGATCGCCGGCATCAGCAACGGCAGCGTCACACGCCGGAAGAGCTGCCATTCACTGGCATAGAGATCCCTCGCCGCTTCCTCGAGCGTTCCTCCCATGTCGCGCAGGCGCGCCTGCACCGGCAGCAAGGCAAACGGTATGCAGAAAACGGTATGCGCGATCATGAGATTGACGAGGCCGTTGTGCATGCCGATCATCGAGAAGAAGATCAGCGTCATGATCGCCACGATGATTTCCGGCACGATCAGGGGCAGTGCGATCATGGCCGTCACGGTCGCCCGACCGCGCCGCAGCTTGCCGCGCTCCAGCGCCAGGGCACCGGCCGTCGCAATCAGGGTCGACGCAATCGTTGCTGCAACGGCGATGACAATGCTGTTGATTGCCGCGCGGCGAATATCGGCGTTGGCCGAGACATCCACGAACCAATGAAGACTGAAGCCGCTCCACACTGTCACCAGCTGATTGGCGTTGAAGGAGTAGATCACCAGGATCAGCAGCGGTGCATAGAAAAATGACATGATGATCGCCGTGAAGGCGGAGAGGCCCGGCGTGTGGCGCCAGTCAAACGGTCGTATGTTCCTCATCAACGCCCCTCCTCCTCTACCTTGCGTGAGCGGACGAGAAAGATCAGCAGCACGCCGATCGTCACGACGATCGAGAGCGCCGCGCCGAACGGCCAGTTGCGCGACGTGGTGAACTGCATCTGCACGAGGCTGCCGATCAATAGCTTCTTGCCACCGCCAAGAAGATCGGGTGCTAGGAATGAGCCGAGAGCCGGTGCAAAAACAATACTGGCCCCGACCAGCGCACCAGGTTTTGCGAGTGGCCAGATAATCCGGCGGAAAACTGCATAGCGATTAGCGTAGAGATCGTAGGCGACTTCGATCAATCGTGGATCTATCCGCTCCAGCGTCGAATAGACAGGCAGGATCATGAAAGGCAGGAACGTGTAGATGAGGCCGAGCAAGATTGAACCGTCATTATAGAGCAGCGGCAGAGGATCTGAAATGACGCCAAGAGATTTCAGGAAGTTGTTCGCAAGCCCCTCATCGCGCAGGATGAGCACCCAGCAATAAGTGCGAATCAATGTATTGATCCAGAACGGCAACGTGACGAAGAAGAGTAAGATGCGGCGGCGCTCGGATGATTGACAGACAATGTACCAGGCGACCGGCAAGCCAAGCGCAAGGCAGAAGATGGTCGTTACCGCCGCAAGATAAATGGAGCGGAGGATGATGATCACGTAGCTCCATGAAAACATCAGGCTGTCGTCGAAGTCCCGTCTAAACAGGAACTGGACATAGGCATCGAAGGTCAGTGGCATGCTGACGCCACCATAGGGATTGGCAGTCATGAAGGAATAGATGACAGCAATGCAAAGCGGCAGCACCATGAATATGCCGATTACCAGGAACGCTGGAGCAATCAGGGCGAGCGTGCGGTTTTCATTCATCGACCGGCTCCTCAATCGACCAGGTGGCGCTCGACATCGCTTGACCAATCGACGATGACGGACTGGCCGGCAATCAGCGGTGGTTCGATATCGCGACACCGGCTGCGCACATTGCTGCCGCCATCGAGCGCGATCTCGTAAAGCGTATCAAGGCCGAGAAAGGTGACCGAGGCGATCTTTCCCTTGGCCCGCCCCAGTCTCGTATTCACGGCAGGCGAAACGACAATTCGCTCCGGCCGAACGGCAATCACGACGGCTGGATCGCGGCCGAGAACAGCGCCGGGGATGACGTTCGACTCGCCGATGAAATCAGCCACGAAACGGCTTTGCGGATTGTCATAAATGCCCCTTGGTTCGCCGACCTGCAGGATGTTACCCGCCGACATGACGGCGATGCGGTCTGACATTGCCAGCGCCTCCTCCTGATCATGCGTCACCAGTACGAAAGTGATACCTGTTTCCTGCTGCAGACGTTTCAGCTCCGACTGCATCTCCTTGCGGAGCTTGAGATCCAAAGCAGATAGCGGCTCGTCAAGCAGGAGTACCTTTGGGCGCGGAGCAAGCGCTCGTGCTAGCGCGACACGCTGCTGCTGGCCACCGGACAGCTGACGGGGACTGCGCGACGCATAATTATTCAAGCGAACCATGCTCAGCGCTTCACGCACCCGCCGATCGATCTCTGCCTTCGATACCCCCAGCATTTCCAGGCCGAAGGCAACGTTCTCGGCAATTGTCATATGCGGAAAGAGCGCGTAGCTCTGAAACACCGTGTTCACGGGCCGCTTTTGCGGGGGCAGCGAGGCGGCATCGATGTCGCCTATGCGGATCTCTCCCGTCGTCGGCGCCTCGAATCCACCGATCAGTCGCAGCAGGGTCGTCTTTCCGCAGCCGGACGGCCCGAGCAGCGTGAAGAATTCATTGTCGCGTATCGAGAGATTGACCGTGCTCAACGCGGTCACGAGACCAGCGGCCCGCGTCAAGAAGGACTTCGATACATCCACGATGTCGATCATAGACCGCATGCCGCTGCCCCTTTTTCTCGTTAAATAACTATTTGGTGAATAGCTAACAGCGGTAATTTTCGTCTGTCAAGCGGCGTATGACCATCTTCATTCAAAATCGAAAAGCAGCGTACGCCAAGGCACGCCTCAAGGCTTAGCGCAGCAAAAGAGGCTCAACGCTAAACAGTTATAGCATTGATATATCGAATATTTTTTACTGACATCACAGGGAGACCCCCCAGAGTCGGCCACGCTCGCGGGCCGGAGGAGATCCCCGTTCCTGACATTTTGACGCGCGGTCACAACCCCTCGACGCGCCTGACGAGGTCGAGAGGTTAAATCATATATAACTATCTAGTTACTAAATATTTTCGGAAACAACGGCCATGAAATTGATCCTCCTCATTCAAGATGGACAGCTGTATGTCTTCAATTTGGCAGGTCGAGCTTTGCTCGTTCGCCCGCAATTTCCTTGCGCTGCCGACGGTTCCCTTCGCAGGCATTCGCACCCTTAATAACACAACACTTTTTAATTAAACGGTTTTTGAATATCTTGCAACCAAAGCTTTGACGAGAGAGTAGGCATGCTCAATTCAACGGACCGCGACGGCGCACTGCCCGGCACAAATCTGACCCAGACCAGGGCGCTCAATCGCCGCGCGGTTTTCGACGCGGTTCGTCGCAACGGCCCCATCACCCGCATGGAGCTGGCACAGAGGATCGGCCTCACTGTGCAGGCGATTTCCAACATAGCATCCGAGCTTGAAGTGGCAGGGTTGATCCGTCAGCAAGGCAAGAGGGTCGGACAACGCGGCCAGCCGGCCGTTGAATTGTCTCTCGACGCGACAGGAGGCTATACGATTGGCCTGTCCCTCGCCTACCGCCGGGTGTCCGGTGTCCTTGTCGATCTTGCCGGCGACATCATCGCCAGCGAAGACTACGATCTCGTTGAGCGCGAACCCGGCTTGATTGCCGAGATACTGGCCTCATTGGCCAACAGGCTGCTCAAGACCTCCGGGCTCGGACGG
The DNA here is from genome assembly GCF_044756305.1 of Rhizobium sp. NPDC092011. NCBI lineage: Bacteria > Pseudomonadati > Pseudomonadota > Alphaproteobacteria > Hyphomicrobiales > Rhizobiaceae > Rhizobium > Rhizobium sp. NPDC092011. The sequence goes on along the minus strand of NZ_JBIVSO010000007.1, from coordinate 39,078 downwards.
GATAGGATCTGGGGCATAGGCTGCAGCGTGCCTGGCACGGTAGAAAACGGCACCTTCTGGTACGACAAGGTGCAGGAAGCTGATGAATGGACCAAGTTTCCGCTGGTGGCTAAACTTGAAGAGCTTACCGGCATCAAAACCTTTGTCGAAAACGATGCGACCGTGGCAGCCATTGGCGAAGGGCTTTACGGCGTAGGGCGCATCGCCCGCAGCTTTTTCTACCTGCATTTCAATCTTGGCGTCGGCGGTGGCCTGGTCATGGATGGTCATCCCTATCGCGGTGCGTTCGGCGGTGCCGGTGAAATCGGCCATATGATCGTCAAGCCCGGCGGGCGGCTTTGCCCCTGCGGCAGCCGCGGCTGCCTGGAACAATATGTGTCGCTTTATGCCGCGGCAGAGACAATCTGCGGGCCGACACGCACCCCAGACGAGGTTCCCACGGAGGAACTGGTCGCCTGCAGCCGTTCGGGCGACGCGCGCCTCCTGGCCTGGCGGCAGGAGGCGGGACAATATTTACGCATCGCCATTCGCAATGTCGAAGCTATGTTCGACCCCGACACAATCGTCATCGGCGGCGGCCTGCCAGCCGAACTTCTGGACGGCCTCATCACGGCGGCAACACCGCTGCTGCCTTCCATGACACACCGGCATTCCAGCAGCCAACCACGCCTGATGCCTGCCGAACATGCCGCGGACATGCCGGCACTGGGCGCCGCGGCGCTGCCGATTGCCGTCGCCATGCTCCCGGGCTCTTCGAGCACCTCATGGCGGGCGACGACGACCAGGACACCAATGGCGGCCAATCCGGCTTTGGCCGCTTTAGGCTTCGATTCCACATGGTAGTGGAGAGGTTGATTCGCAGGTAATTATCAAAGTGCGTTTCAATAATACCCGCTCAAATCGTTGGACGGCGCGGGCGACATTCGACCAAGAGGCGCGGCCGAGCAATGGTCGGTCACTCATTGCGCAATCGGCCGACCGCCGGCATCGAAGCGATGATAACGGTCGTCCTTTGGCGAGAACGAGAGACGTTGGCCGGATCGATAGTCCGATTTGCCTTCCTGGCGGATGATAACAGGCTTCACGCCACCCATATCGATATAGATGTAGGAGTCGGAGCCGAGGTTTTCCGAGTGCATGACCGTGCCCGACCATACTCCGCCTGACTGCTCGACGGTCAGATGCTCCGGGCGAACGCCGACGGTCTCGGCCTTATAGGCCTTGGCATCCTCACCGGTCATGAAGTTCATTTCGGGCGAGCCGATGAACTTGGCGACAAAGAGGTTCTGCGGGTTTTCGTAAAGCTCCAGCGGCGAACCGACCTGTTGCACCACGCCGTCCCGCAGCACGACGATCTTGTCCGCCATGGTCATGGCCTCGACCTGATCATGGGTCACATAGATCATCGCGGTATCGGAGAGGTTCTTGTTGAGCTGGGCGATCTCGATGCGCATCTGCACGCGCAGCGAAGCATCGAGATTGGACAGCGGTTCGTCGAACAGGAAGACCTTCGGATTGCGAACGATCGCACGACCGATGGCGACGCGCTGGCGCTGACCGCCAGACAAGGCTTTGGGCAGCCGCTTCAGGTAGGGCACGAGCTGCAGCTTTTCCGCGGCCGCCATCACCATCCTCTCGATCTGGTCCTTCGGCAGTTTTTGAAGCTGCAGCGAATAGGCCATGTTGTCGTAGACAGTCTTGTGCGGATAGAGCGCATAGGATTGGAAGACCATGGCGATGCCGCGCTGCGAGGGACCAATATCGTTGACGACCCTACCGCCAATCTCGAGCGTTCCGTCGGAAATCTGCTCCAGACCGGAAATGCAGCGCAACAGGGTTGACTTGCCGCAGCCGGAAGGCCCGACGAAAGCGACGAACTCACCCGATTTGATATCGAGGTTGATGTTCTTCAGGACTTCGACCGCGCCATAGCGCTTGTAGAGATTGCTGATTTTGACATCGGCCATGGGGTACTCCACTTCAAAATTTTATGAGGATGACGATGCGAGGTGCTACTTGCCGACACCCTGGCTCAGACCTTTGATGAACTGCCGCGAGAAGATCACGTAGAGCAGGATCAAAGGCACGGCGCCGAGCGTCAACGCCGCAAGCAATGCCGGATAGTCGCTCAGAAACTGGCCGACGAACTGCTGGACGCCGAGAGTAACAGTCTGATTGCTCTTGCTGGGCGCCAGCACGAGCGGGAACCACAGATCGTTCCAGACAGGTAGCATCGTCAGCGTCGCCACCGCGGCAAGTCCTGGCTTGACGACGGGAAGCGCGATCAGAAAGGTGCGGAATTCACCTGCGCCATCGATACGCGCCGCCTCCTTCAGTTCGGTCGGAACCGTGCGGAAATAAGCAACCATCAAGGTGACCGCGATCGGGATGCTCATCGCGGTATAGACGAGGATCAGCGCAGTCAACGTGTCGATCAGGTTCCACGAGATCATGATCTCAAGGATTGGCACGGTGCCAAGGCGTATCGGCAACATGATGCCGACGATGAAAAGACCAGCCAGCACCGGCGCAAGCCGCACCTTGTATTCGACAAGGCCGTAGGCAGCGAGCGTCGCAGTGACGATTGTGAGTACGATCGTCACCACAGTGACGATCAGGCTGTTCTGATAGTTCAGAAGAAAATTCCCGCGCGTGAAAACGCGCAGATAGCCATCGATGCCGAAGGTCCTGGTCGTCGGCAAATCGAACGGGCCGCCGAAGATCGCCGGCGTCGTCTTGAACGAATTCATGACGACGAGGAGGATCGGGCCGATGGCAAGCAGGACGAAGAAGATCAGCAGCGCATGCACGACGATGCGGTCAGCAGTCCATGCTCGCCCATCTCCACTTTTGCGGGCTGTGTGCGTAGCGCTCTCATCGGATAATGTTATGGTCATGCCTGATCCTCCTCAGATCTGGTGGGGCTTCAGGCGGCGCTGAACGAGCCAGAAATAGATCGCAGTCACGACGAGGATGATCAGGAAGATCACTGTTGCAACCGTTGCACCGAGGTCGATATCGGCGACCTGGCCGCTCGACCCGAAGAAGGTGCGATAGAACAGAGTGCCGAGAATATCAGTGCTGTAGTTCGGCCCGGGTGCTGCGCCGTTGAGTGCGAAGACGAGGTCGAAACCATTGAAGGTCCAGATATAGGTCAGGATCACGATCAGCCCGAATTGCGGTGCGATCAGCGGAAACTTGATGCCCCAGAAAATGCGCCAGTTGCTGGCGCCATCGATGCGGGCGGCCTCGACAATATCCTCAGGCACGGCAAGCAAGGCGCTGTAGAGAAAGATCATCGGAATGCCGACATATTGCCAGACCGACATCAGCGAGATCGTCGGTAGCGCCGTCAGTTCATTGCCTAGCAGTGGAAAGTGCACGAGACCCCAGAGTGGATTGATGATCAACCGCCAGATAAAGCCAACAATGACGACGGAGAGCGTGGCCGGAATGAAGAGCAGCGTGCGATAGACGCCTTCAGAACGACGCAGCAGACCTGAGGTCAGGAGAGCCGCCATCAACAGGCCGATCGGCACCTCAACGATCAGATGGATCGCGAAATATTCGATATTGTTCAGCAGCGCATTCCAGAAGCGGGCACTCGTGACGGGATGCGTGAACAGATAATAGTAGTTCTGCAATCCGACAAAGATACGCCCCGCAGAGCTTTTGGTATCGAAGAAGCTCATCAGGATGGAAAGGGCCAGCGGCAACACGGCAAAGGCGACATAGATCGTCAGAGCCGGCAAAACGAACAGCACCAAGCTGATGCGCGCGGTTGTTGGGCGTATCACTCGGAAGGCCTCCCATTCCTGTATGAACGTCTTAGATGCGAAAAGGGCCCGCCTGTCTTCCCGCGAGGGACGGCGCGCGGGCCCAAGAGATTTACTTCTGTGGCTTGTACCAGGAGTCGAGGCCCTTCTGCAGCTCGGCGGTGGCGGTATCGGGCGTCAGCTTGTCGCTGGTCATCATCACCTGCAGCACCCGCCAGATCTCGTCGTCGAGCGGCGGGTTGCCGGCGCTGAGCCGATCGAGAGCGAGACGCGGCGTAAGCTCGGCACCCTTCTTCAGATCGGCGAATTTCTGCGCCAGCTCGTTCTTGTAGGTGACCGGCTTGGAGCCCATGGCGAAGAAGCCAGGTGCCTCGTTGACATAGAGTTCCTGGAATGCGGGGCTGGCGAGCCAGGTCAGGAATACCTTGGCGGCATCCTTATGTTTGCCGGCGGCATTGAGGCCGATTGCCATATCGGGCATTTCCTGCAGATAGCGCTTGCCACCGGTGGTCGCCGTCGGCGGACCGAAAACGCCAACATTGAGCCCGGTTGCCGTCACCTGATTGATGTTCCAGGAGCCGTCGGGCAGGATCGCAGCGCGGCCGATCGTGAACAGCTGCGTCATGTCGGCATATTGCAGGCTGGCTTGGCCATCGGGCATGAACGGACGCCAAGAGGCGAAGGCCTTGAAAGCAGCCACAAAATCCGGATCTGTCAGTTTTTTCGTGCCGTTGATCAGACCTTGGCGGCCTTCCTCGCCCTTCCAGTAGGAAGGACCGACATTGTAGAGGCCGTTATAGGCAAGCTGCCAGCTTTCGGCAGAGCCATAGGCGAGCGGCGTGTATTTGCCGTTGTCCTTGATCTTCTGAAGGACTTCAGTGAATTCGGCGGCCGTCTTTGGCGGCTCCAGGCCCAATTCCTTGAAGATATCGACATTGTAGTAGAAGCCGGCGAGGACAGCGGCAATCGGCAGGCAGAAGGGCTCGCCCTTGGCATCGGCCCAGGCCGCCTTTGACGTATCGCTGAAATCCTTGATCGGAGCGAAATCCTTCAGTGGCTCGAAATAGCCGCGCCGGATCCATTCGCGATTAACGTCGAAGGGGCGGCAAGTCATCAGATCCGGACCAGCGCCGGCGTCGATCTGCGACTGGATGGCGGCATTGTATTCGTTGGTATTGATCGGAGCGAACTCGACCTTGATGTCCGGATGCTCTTTTTCGAAGGCCGGGAGCAGCTTGTCCTGCCAGACGGCGATATCTTCCGTACGCCAGCTGCCCAATTTGATTGTTACAGGCTCCGCGGCAAGCGCGCTGCCGGCCGCAAGTGCCAGGCCTAGCGACGCAACCGCGCCCTTAATGCAAGCATGCTTTGAACGCATCTGAAATGCTCCCCTCTTTTTGTGCTTGGATTGCGTGCGCCCTCGGAGCTCGCAACGAACGCCGGGAAGATACATCTCAATACAATATGTGACAACAAGTTTTTTCTCTTCCCATTTTTGTCTTATGTGGTATTCATCGATCACATATGACGGTTCGCAAATTTGGCGCCTAGGGGGAAGCTTTGATGATTGGTGTTGGGATCTTGGGGTCAGGCTTCATCAGCGATTGTTATGCGGATGCACTTCTTGATGTGCGCAATGGCCAACTGGTGGCCTGCTATTCGCGCAGCGGCGAGCGCGCCACCGAACTTGCCAGAAAATGGGGACCGGGTGTTACGGCCTATCAAGACATGGACGCGCTCTGCGCCGATCCGGCAGTGCAGCTTGTCGTGATCGCGCTTCCGAACGAAGTGCATCTCGAGGCCGTGAGGATCGTCGCCCGTCACGGCAAGGCCGTCGTCTGCACGAAGCCACTTGCGCGCACCGAAAAAGAAGCCGCCGAAATGCTGAAGGTGGTGATAGACGCCGGCATCTGGCACGGCTATGCCGAAAGCTCGGTGTTCTCTCCCAATATTGCCAAGGCCTATCAGATGGTGCAGGCGGGTGGTATCGGCGACCTCCTGACCATGCGGGCGCGTGAAGCGCATTCGGGTCCGCATGCGCCGCATTTCTGGGACGCCGAAACGGCGGGTGGTGGCGCCTTGCTCGACATGGGGTGCCATACGGTCGAATCGGCGCGGCACTTCTTTGGCAAGGACAATCCGGTCGTCGAGGTTATGGCCTGGGGCGCAACCCTTGCCCATTCCGACAAGACGACCGGGGAAGATACGGCAATCGCGCTGCTGAAATTCGCCGGCGGCCAGCTCGCGACAATCGAATCCTCATGGATCGAAAAAGGCGGCATGCAATTGCGCCACGAATTGGTCGGCTCCGCTGGCCGCATCGTCACCGATAGTTCCGTCGGCCCGGTCTGGGGTTTCATCGAGAAGCCAGTCGGATATCTTGTGGAAAAGTCGAGTGCCGATACCGGCTGGGTCTATCCCGTTCCCGAGGAAACGCGTGCCTATGGATTCTCGCAACAAATGCGCCACTTTGTTGATTGCTTTGCCGCTGGAACTCAGCCAGTGGAGACCTTCGAGGACGGCGTCGTGGTCAACCGCATCCTGGACGCCTGCTACCGTTCGATGCGGACGAAAATGTGGGAAAAGGTGACGATAAGCTAATGGTCAAGATGGACGGCGCGGTCGCCCCACTTCAATCGGACTCCCCCGAACCGCTCTGGCAGCAAGCTGCCAAGGCCATTACCCGTGAGATCAATGCCGGAAAGCTTTCACCGGGCAGCCGCCTGCCGCCGGAACGCGACCTGATCGACCGCCTGGCGATTAGCCGCGTGACGCTTCGGCGCGCTTTGCAGAGCCTCGTCGGCAGCGGTGTGCTGGTGTCCTCCCACGGCCGCGGCTGGTATGTGGCGAGCGAAGCGCATCAAGAGTTTCCCCAGACGCTGGAATCCTTCAGCGAGACCGCGGCCCGGCTCGGCCTGAAGGCATCGTCGGAAGTCTTGAAAGCGGAGGAAGCCTCGGCCACGCTCGATCAGTCGGAGGAGCTTTCGATCGCCCCGGGTTCAAGGCTGTTTCACCTCGTGCGTATCCGCAAACTCGATGGTGTACCCGTTGCCGTCGACAGCTCCTATTTCCCAGCCTTGAACGAGTTGAACCTCTCGTCAGCAGACTTCGGCTCGGCCTCGCTCTTCCGTCTCATGAGCGACGCCGGCATCGAACTCAGCCGGGCGGAATCGACGATCGAGGCGCAGGAGGCGGATCTTGTGACCGCCAAACATCTGGGGATCGAGGCGGGGATGCCGATCCTCACCATGTATCAGCTCATCGAGGATAGCGCCGGAAAGCCGCTGATATCCTCGACCATACGCTATGCCGGCGATCGATATCGCCTTCGGACCTCCTTCAGCCGCGTCAAGACAGGCGGATAGGCTGAGAGAAGGAAGGATCAAAGAAACGGCAGGGTGAAGCCTGCCTTCGCAACAATCGACGACGGATGGTCGCTGGCGCCTTGCGCCTGCAGAAGGCCTCGTTTTGTCTATAAGCAAGGAGAGACCATTTGCCCAAAGGATATATCCCGCTCGCAGAAGCCCGTGCCTCACAGGCCGATGCTCTGGCCAAAGCCATCGCTGCGATTTCAGCAGATATTGAGCTTTTGCAAAGCCGCGGCATCCTTGAAGGACCCGGCCCCATATTCCTCGGCATAGGCGCAAGCTTTGCCGCCAGTGCGGCAGCCGTGTGGACGCTGAGGAGCCGCGACATTCACAGCTGGCGTCTCAATGCCGGCGAGCACCCACTTCCCTTCCCTGCCACCCCCCACCCTCTGATCGGCGTTTCGCAGAGCGGCAAAAGCTCGGAAACCCTGGCGACACTGAATACGGTCGAAAAGCGACTGCGCTTCTCCGTCGTCAACGCCAAAGATTCGCCGATTGAGGAAACCTCCGCCGTCAGCATATCGCTGGGCAATATCCCTGACAGCTATGCCTCCACCATCGGCTATACGGCGACGATCGCTGCTCTCGGCATGGTCGCCGAAGCCTGGGACGGCGGCTCGATCGATGTCGGCTGGCCGGCCGTTTCTAATGCTCTTCGCGCTACGGAGAAAAACCTCGCGAGCCGGATAGCCAGCCTGATCGCCCCGCTTCAAACGGCCCAATATGTCGATTGCGTGGGAACTGCACCGTCGGTGGGCTCGGCAGAGGTCGGCTCCCTGTTGCTGCGCGAGATCGCGCGCATCCCATCGACGGGCATGTCCACACGGCAATATCTGCACGGCGCGATGGAATCGGCCGGTCAGGGCGTTCACATCATCTTCGGCGAAGAGCGTGAACTCCAGCTTGCTCAGAAGCTCGCCCGTGCCGGTCACCATGTTATTCTCATAAGTCCACTCGATATCGATGAGGAAAACCACCTGGCGCATATCGCTATCCCCTCCCTCACGCCGGCGCAGCGCCCTATTGTCGAGGCATTGGTCATGCAGACCATTGCGGTCGAGACCGCGATTGCACGAGGGCTCGATCCCGACGCCTTCGTGTTCGAAAACAACGATACCAAAGTCGCCTGAGAGGGGCTCGAACATGACGGATTGCCTGCTTGCACTCGACATCGGCGGCACCAAGACCCATCTGGTCATCGAGGATACCAACGGCACGCGCCTCCTCGATACTATTCTGCACAGCCGTGAATGGGATGCCGAGCCGGCAGACCTTGCCGCTGAATGGATAGCGGAGCGTATCACACCACATATCCCGGCGGGCGCCCATATTGCGGCCATGGCTTTCGGTGCCCAGGGCATCAACCGTGCCGAAACGGCAGAGGACCTGCAGAAAGCACTTGCCACGCGTGGCCTGCGCGCAAGCATCGTCAATGACGCCTCGCTGATCGCGCTGGCCGCCGGCTTTCCTGACGGCATTGGCATCATCGCCGGAACCGGCGCGATTGGCGTCGGAATAGATGCTTCCGGTGCGCATCTCGCAACCGGCGGCTGGGGACCGGTCATCGGCGATGAAGGTGGGGCAGCCGCCTTGGTGCGCGAGGCCACCCGCGCGGCACTGCGCGCCCTCGATGAGGGCAAGCCCGACGACGGCTTGCTCGGCGCACTGATCCGTGATTTCGGGGTCGCGGATGCCGAGCGGCTGACACGCAAGGTCAACGACGAGCCAACGTCGGAGAATTGGGCGCCGCATTGCCCGGCAATCTTTGCCGCCGCCGCCGCCGGTTCGGCTCTTGCCGCCCGCATCATCGACGAAGGCGGGCAATATCTGGCGGCGCTGGTTGATCAATTACTCGCGCGAGGTGCTGTCGGAACAGACATCGTTGTCGCCGGCAGCGTCATCGTCAACCAACCACCGCTCTTGGAAGCCTTCAAGCATCACGTATTCGCCCGGCACGGCCATTTGCGGATCCACAAGCTGCCGGTTCCACCGGTGGAAGGCGCGGTATTCCTCGCCCGTCAGCGGTTGTCGACTGGAAAATGACGGCAAGGCTTTGCCCCAGTCCAGGCCGGGGCGAGATTTCGAGCCGTCCGATGACGCCGTTTCGACTATCCTGACAAGCTGCAATTTGAACGGTGTCGGGTGCCGCCGATGTTGCATGATCCGGATCGCACGTTGATGCCCGGCATGAACAAGCCGTTCACGCATATTTTTTAGCCTACCGCACGTCAGGATGCGAGCAGCCGCCGGCAATCGAATGGCAATCCATGGAGCTTGGCCGGGCAGCCGGGTTCATCGAGCCTGCCAATGCGTTCGTCACAACGCCAGATGGGATGCGTCTGCGATTGAACGATTCAATATCCGCATCGACCTCGAGGATGTTCGCCGTCCGGCGCTCGAGGCATGACCTTGAGTTAGCCGATCGATCTTCGCAAAATATTTAATTGTGAGAGGTAGAGCAACGCCAACGTTTGACCCCGTTTTGGTGCTCGATGATCAACGAACTGGATATGCCAACAGTCCTCTTTCTGCAGAAGACGTCCTATATCGCGGGCGCCTTGACCCTGGGATATCTGCGGCTGACCTCGGCTGAGAGCCGCGGGGTCGGACTTCTGGCGGCAAGTTTTGTTGTGCTCGCCGGGGGCTCGACGCTTGCAGGACATGCCGAGATTCATCCCGCCCTCTATGGGCCCCTGAGCCTGGTGAACATCGTCCTTGCTGTCCTTGGATATTGTCTGCTGGGGTTGGCCTTTGTCGTGATCAGCAACCCCGATCGAAAAATCCGGACCTGGCTCGTTGTTTTGCCCGCGGCGGCGACACTTGTCGTTGGTTTGATCACGGCCTTTCACTTGAATAATACATATCGGGCAACAACTTTCACGTTTCTCGGCTGTTTGACGATGGCTGCAACTGCAATCATTGTCCTACTCGACGCCCACCGCGAACCCCTTCCAATTCGCAAACTGGTTGCGGCGATACTGGGCTGCGCCAGTATTCTCTCATTGATAATGGGGCTGGAATTCGCGTTCGACACGTTTCCGCTGCTTGACGTAGCGAACGGGTTTTTCCTGATGATCCTGTCCAAGTTCGTGCTCGCCATCTCAATCGTCATCTTCATCAGTGAACGCCAGCATCTCAAGATCAGATGCCTGGCCGATCGTGACGCTCTCACGGGTCTTTATAACCGTCGCTTTTTCAACTCGACCGTGCCCAGCCGGCTTCGTCTTGGCGATGCGATCCTCTATCTCGATATTGATCATTTCAAGCAGTTGAACGACCGTTGGGGACATGCAGCTGGCGACGAAGTTCTCCAGATAATGGGGCAAGCGGTGCAGGCAACCCTACCGCAATTTGCTCTTCTTGCGCGGCAAGGAGGCGAGGAGTTTATTGTCTTCCTTCCAGCTGGAGGCGAAGATGCGATGTTTCATGCAGAGAGAATCCGCAAAACGGTTTCCGACCTTCGCTATCCGTCCATCCCAACAGACATTGTCGTTACTGCCAGCATAGGTGTCGCAAGAGCCTCGCAGGCGGGAAATGAATTGGCCTACCTATGCCGGGAGGCCGATCGGGCCTTGTACTTGGCGAAAGCCTCCGGACGAAACCGTGTGTGCGATGCCGATATCGACATTTTCCCCCAGGACCAGCAGCGATCGGCCGCTGGTGTTTCCAACTGACGTGTGAAATCGTGCAAACGTCACAATGACGACGAAGGCCTTTGTTCCACCGGAGAGAGCTGCCGTGTCTGCGGCGACGTCACCTTATCCTCGGCTTCATTGCTCACGGATAATTGAGCCGAGATCATCCAGTGCGCAATGACCTACTGTAAATCACCACGGCGTCTCCAAGCCGATACCTACGCCAACTCTTTGTAATACCTCATGCGCTGGGGTCATTTGTCGATACGCAATAACAATAGCCGTCCGCAGTCAGCGGGTCGAGCGGGGCAGCTCCGAGGACTTGGATGGCGCAAAATGCCGACGCGGCGGCACCGGCGATTTGCCCACATTCGTCATCGAGAGAGCTCTAGGGTATAGCGCACGAGGCCCGAATGGCGCCGAAGACGCGACTGTCTCTGAGATAAACCTATGGGGATGGTTCGGATCTACCCACCTCCGAGAGGAACGACAGGATCAGTGCAGAAACTTTCTCTGGATCTTCCCAATGCGGGTTATGTCCATATCCCTCAAGCGTGATCGATCGAACCGACTGAAATGCGCTTGCGAGCGCCTGGCGATGCGGGTCACCGAAGAGTGGATCGGCTGAGCCGGCAATGCAAAGTACGGGTGCCGTGACGCACGACGCACTGTGCCGCAAATCGGTTTCGTTGAAGCCGTCCAGAATGCCTTGCCATGTTGCTGCTGGCATCGCGGCCGCATCCAGCTTCATCTTCGACAAGAAGTTTGAATCGACAGGTCGGCTGCAGGCATACCAATCGCGAAGAAACCGCCCTGAGGGATCGATAGGATCTCCTAATGCGCGTATGTCGCGCGAAATCGGGCTCTCGGCATCGAAATCCGGCCGCAGGCTGGCGGACAGAAGAATGAGCGCGCTGACCTCATGTCGACGGCGGGCGGCGAGCTCTATAGACGTCATCGCCCCCATCGAATGCCCAACGAGTGCGATATCTTCAAGGCCGAGGCGCTCGACAAGCCGGTCGATGCTCGTGGCGAAATCGTCGACACGCATTCCCTCATCCAGAACAGATGCCCCGTGCCCCGGAAGATCAGGAAGGATCAGTCGAAATCGCGAGAGGAAGGGTTCGAGCGTAGCAAAGCTGCGGCTGGTGTCCGAAAAGCCATGCAACATAAGAAGCGCCGGCCTATTTCCCCCGCTATCGATAAGAGCGATAGGCCTGCCTCCCGGCGTTTCCACGTAACGTTTACGGCGATGCCAATCGTCCTGGCGCATCTTCATTGGAGCCCGAGAGCACTTTTGACCGCAGCAAGCCCCGGCTGGCCGCTATATGTCGACACTCCCGCCAACCAGGCATCCAGACGAGCCGGTTCCTCCTTGATTGCCTTTAAGGCGGCGGCGTCGGGTTCGAGACCATCGTTCATGATGTAAGCCATGCCGCGGTTCTCGTAATTGATATCGAATGTCAGGTTATTCAGGAGCTTCGCCACATTGGAGCACTCTTGGAGATAACCCTTGCGCACCTGCGTCGATACCGTCGCCGCACCGAAATTTGGACCGTAGAACTTGTCGCCCCCGGTAAGATATTTGATGTCGAAGGCGGTGTTCATCGGATGAGGCGCCCATCCTTGAAACACGATGAATGATTTGGCGCGTGTTCGGCGACTGACTTCCGATAACATGCCCTGCTCACTTGACTCGATGACGTCCCACCCCTGAAGACCCAAGGCCGGTTCTTTGGTGGCGTCGATCATCAGTTGGTTGGAGCCCGGTTCAATACCATAGAGCTTGCGATCGAATTTATCGGCAAATTTCTGCAGGTCGGAGAAATCCTTGACGCCGGCGTCCCAGACATAGGTTGGAACCGCGAAGGTGTATTTCGCACCTTCAAGGTTGGTGCGGACCGTCTCCACCGAGCCATCCTCTTTGTACGGTTTGTAATAGTTGACCATGGCGGGATTCCAATAACCGAGGAATACATCGAGGTTCTTGTTCTTAAGGCTGGCGTAAATGACGTCGATGCCCAGGAGTTGGCTCTGGGCTTCATAGCCCAGAGCCTTCAGGAGGGTAGTGCCGATCCCTGTCGTGAAGGCCAGATCATTCCAGCCCGGTTCCGCCAATCTGACGGCCTTGCAGCTTTCGGCTTCGCCGGCGAAAGCATGCGCGGTTGTGGCCAGGAACATTATCGCCATTGTCCCCGCTCTCAGTGATGATTTCATGGTTATTCCCCTCATATTGTCCATTCGGATATTTTATTGTCCCATGGGTCAATAATTGACCTGAGCGGAAAGTTTGTCAATATGCGCTCCAACCAGGGGGTAAAATGAGACTCGCGAAGATCAGCGACATTCGAAAGCGCGAACTCAGGCGCGCTGCATTTGAAGTCTTGCAGCGGGAGGGCATGGCAGGAGCAACCTTGGAGAAAGTTGCCGCACAGGCCGGCGCTTCCAAGGGCATCGTGCTCCACTATTTCAAGAACAAGCAGGAACTGTTCGAGCATGCGATGCGAGAGGCAAATGCCGTGTTGCGGGATGCCGTCATCGAACGGCTCCGCCGCGCCAGTAGCCCTCTAGAAAGACTGGAGGCGATTATTGAGGGCAATTTCGAAGAACGCTTTTTCCAGCCTTCCGTTTGTCACGCGTGGTTGGCGCTTTGCGCGGAAGTTCCGCGCGAACCGCAATTGGCACGCATCCAGAAGGTCATACATGCACGGATGCGGTCAAATCTCATGTCGGCGTTGGTCCAAATTCTGCCACAAGGCGAAAGTGAGGCCGTCGCACTTGGCATTACGGCACTGATCGACGGCCTTTGGCTGCGATTGGGTCTGCAGACTGAGGGTATGACGCGTAGAGATGCTATTGGCCAGATGCGCGATTATCTATCGCACCGATTGCCGTCCGTCGCTGCGCAACTGTCCCTCGCCGGGACCTAGGGCGGCCTTTCTGCTGATTCCTGAACACCGCCAGCGCAATTTTGCCTGTCGAAGCACAAAACAATGAGGCCACGCGCCATCGCCTGGCGACCAAGGACTTCTCGGCATCGCGCCTTCGAGCTGGCAATCGCGAAAAGGAGGCATTCGAAGCGCCCCCTTAGAGGCTCAGGATCGCCTCCCAGTGGTTGTCGGATATGTCGAAAATGCTGGGAAGCCTGCGACAAAGGCTAGGTTGGCTGAAGCCGTCAGGAATAAGCTCGACGCACGATCTTCTAATAATCTCCTCCAACCAAACCGGAGGCCGGTCGGACTTCCTTGAGATATTCTCTCAAGGTGCGTAGCTCTTTCCACGGCGGGAGTTCTTAATGCTCCCCCCGTCGAGCATGCGATAGATACGGCGCACCGTTACTCTTTTAGATCGCCGCACAAGACCAGCGCCCAGCGGGCTCTGCATGTGATTGTGAACCCGGTCAACGTTCCTGAATAAAGCGCTCTGGGCGGAAGGTTGCAAGCATCGGATGCTCTTTGCCGGTCGCGATCTCGTAGGCGAGCAATTCACCGACAATTAGACCGAGTGTCGCGCCACTGTGGCTGAAGGCAACATAGTAGCTTGGGATCGCTTTCAGAGCGCCAAGCACCGGCTCTCCGTCGCCCGGAATCGGCTTTCCGCCGACACCGATCGAGGCAACTTCGATTTTCGGATTGCCATCCAGCACTTTCGAGGCCTCGTCCAGCAGTGCCTCAACCACCGAATGATCGACTTCATACGTCCCGTCCGGCTTGACCTTCACACCCTGATCGGCGGCCCAATCGGCATCGATTGACAAAGTACCGCCGGGTGCTGGGCGAACGGCGACGCGTGGCGTGTTCAGTACGGCGGCCAGAGGATGGCCGAGAGGCTTGGTCTGCACCAGAAGTGCGATCGGCGTGTCATCCCCGATCGTCTGGCCAGCATCGGCCGCCATTTTCGGCACGTGATGGCCGGTGGCGAGGAGCACGGCATCGGCCTCGTAACGCTTGCCCTTAGCAGTTTCGATCCCGGCGGCGCGACCGCCTTCGACAATAACTCTTGCCTTGCCCTCATCCGCGACCATACGGCCACCAAGTTCGGTAAATTCCTGCAGCAGATGGCCGATGAGCTTAGGCAGGTCGACCCATCCCTCACCTGGATTGAAAATCGCTCCGCACGAGGTCACCGCATCGGCATCGACACCGGGCGTCGTGACAGCAACCTTGCCGGGCTCGAGATGCCGTGCATCATAGCCGATCGAGACTTCGTAGTCGAAGACGCGCGCGATGTCGTTGCCCTTGCCCTCTGCGTCCCAGGTCAAGCCTCCGTCGAAACGCAGCCATTCCACACCGGGATTGCGTGCCGCCAGGGTCCGATACCGATCAATCCCTGCGACGCGCAGGAGATGATAGGGTTTCGACCGCATGCGTGCCGAATTGAGCCAGGACAACGACCGGCCGGACGCGCCATTGGCGGGCGGCCCGTCGTTGACAATCGTGACCTGGACGCCGCGCCGGGCCAGTTGCACGCCCGTCGAAACCCCGAAAATGCCCGCACCGACGATGACGGCCGAGGTGATGATATTGTCGTTCATGAACGTGCCTTTCCAGTTTGTCGAAGATGATCGTTCAGGGAGCTTCCCAACGTCCCGTCGTCGTTGAGCGCAAGAGTGCATCGAGCGCCCTCATGTTGGCGATCGCATCATTGAGGTCTGCAACGAGCGGAGCCCCGGTCAGAATGGTCGTGGCAAACGCATCGGCCTGCTCGCGATATTGGTCCACCGCATCGATGACGATTTCCTGACGCCCGCTGCCTGCAAGATCCTCACCGCTATCGATGACGATGGTCGTTTGCGCGTCCGACGGCGCATTGAATGGGACCTCAAGCTCCATGCGGCCCCTCGTGCCGAGAATGGTGACCTTTTGCGTCAGCGCGAGCTGCGTCGCACATGTAAAGACAAGCTGCCGACCACCGGGAAATTCCATGAGGCCGCTCGTCAGCCGGTCGGTCTCAAAGACCGGGTCGCGCTCGAGCGCGGCGATTGCCCTCACCGGCTCCGCACCGAACAGCAATCGGGCGGTGTTGACCGCATAGCAGCCGACGTCGAGAAGCGCGCCGCCACCGATCGACGCCTGATTGCGCACATTATTCGGGTCTTCCAGATAGTAGGAAAATATAGCCTGAATTGCCCGGACCTCGCCGAGATGCCCCGCCATGGCGAGCGTGCGTGCCATCTTCCACTGGGGATGGTGGCGGACCATGAAAGCTTCGGCGACAGGCAAACCGGTTCTTTTCTCGACTGCCGAAAGCTCCTCGGCTTCCTGCGAACTCAGCGCGATCGGCTTTTCGCAAAGAACCGGCTTGCCATGCTCCAGGGCTTGACGTGTCAGCGGCACGTGGAGGTGGTTTGGCAGCGGGTTGTAGATCGCATCGATGTTCGGATCTGCAAGCAGTTCCTCATAGCTTCCATAGGCGGTGGGGATCTGAAAAGTAGCTGCGGTTTGCCTAGCCTTGTTGAGGTCGCGGGAGGCAATGGCCGTAACCCGGCCGAACTTGCTCGACTGGATTGCGGGTATGACCGCATTGATGGCGATCCCTGCGCAGCCAAGCACGCCCCATCGAATTGTTCGTGTCATGTCGCAACCTTCTCCAATCACAGGACTTCCGCCAGGAAGCGCTTCAGCCGATCACTTTGCGGATTGTCGAAGATCTGCTCGGGTGGACCGACCTCGACAATGCGGCCCTCGTCCATGAAGACGACCTGGTCGGCAACTTTGCGGGCAAAGCCCATCTCATGGGTTACGACCGCCATGGTCATTCCCTGGCGCCCGAGATTGGCCATCAAGTCAAGTACACCCTTGACCAGTTCCGGGTCGAGCGCGCTTGTCACCTCGTCGAAGAGGACGACTTCCGGATCCATGGCGAGGGCGCGGGCGATGGCAACACGCTGCTGCTGGCCGCCGGACAGACCTGCGGGGCGGTGACCCTGGCGTCCGGCAAGACCGACCTCCGCCAGGCGAGCCTCGGCCGTGCGACGGGCTTCGCGCATTGGCATCTTCTTGATCTTCGTCAGTGAGAGCATGACATTTTCAAGCGCGGTATGGTCTGGAAACAGGTTGAAGTGCTGGAACACCATGCCGACGCGCCGGCGCAGGCTTTCCGGCTTCATCAACAGGATGCTTTCGCCATCGAGGGCGATGTCGCCCCGCTTCGGCTCCACGAGACGGTTGAGGCAACGCAGCAATGTCGACTTGCCCGAGCCGGAAGGGCCGATGATGCAGGTCACCGTGCCGCGCCCGATATCCAGGTCGATGCCCTTCAACACTTCGAGGTCGCCATAGGCCATGCTGAGATCGCGGATCTTCACGGCGCCTCCCTTGAAGCGCGCAGCCTTGGTCTCACCGGTTGCCGGGTCGGTCGATGCAGCGGCCAGTTCGTCGACCTCGACTAAGCCGCTTGTCGTGCCGCTGCTCCGGCCCTGGCGGCCGAGGCGCAGGCGCGCATCGATGAAATTGACGAGGTGCGTCAGCGGAACGGTGATCACCAGATAGAAAATGCCAGCCAGCAGGAGCGGCGAGAGGTTTCCCGTGACGACGGCCTGGTCCTGGCCGACACGGAAGATTTCGCGCTCGGACGCCAGAAGGCCGAGGAAATAGACGAGGCTCGAATCCTTGACGTTGCCGATGAATTGATTGACGAGCGCTGGAAGAACGCGCCGGACGCCCTGCGGGATGATGATCAGCCGCATTCCCTGCCCATAGCTCATGCTGAGCGCCCGGCAAGCTTCCAACTGGCCCCGTTCGACGCTCTGGATCCCGGATCGAAAGATTTCGCCGATATAGGCCCCTGCGATCAAGCTGAGCGCGATAATGCCGAGTGGAAAAGGTGATGGACCGAATAGTTCGCGGCCGATGCGCGCAAAGCCTTGACCAATGATGAGAATTGTCACGATCGCCGGCAAGCCGCGAAAGATGTCGGTATAAATACGCGCCGGCAGACGCAGCCAGCGGGACTGCGAGATGCCCATCACGGCCAGTATCATCCCGATGATGACGCCGAGCACAGTGGAAGCCGCGGCCAGGATCAGTGTATTTTTCAGTCCGACCGTGATCATGCTCGGCAGGACTTCGGCCATCGCATCCCAGTCAAGGAAGCTGCGACGGAGGTTCTCAAGCCAATCCATTCAATTCCCCTTGAAACTCTCAGGCGGGTTAATTGCCGCCGCCCGGCGCGCCGGGCGGCGGCGTTGCCTTACTTCTTGGGAAGATATTGATCGGGCATCGGCGAACCGGGGAACCACTTCTCATAAAGCGTCTTCCAAGTACCGTCCTGCATCGCTTCATGGAGCGCCTTGTTCAGCGCCAGTCGAAAGGCATCGTTGCCCTTGTGGACCACGAAGCCCGCAGGTGCGTCAAACGAGGGTATGTTGACGGCAATTTTCAGAGACTTGTATCGCTCGCCGTATTGTTTGGCGGCTTCGTAGTCGAGGAAATGCGCATCGATCGTGCCGTTGTTCAACGCCGCGACGGCCGAATTATTATCAGGGAACTTGACGAGATCGGTGCCTGCGAAGTTCTTAGTGGCATAAACCTCCTGGAGCGTGCCCTGAACGACGCCCAGACGCTTGCCCTTAAGGCCATCCGCGTCCTTGATAGAAGCGTCCGAGGTCAAAACCGACAGATAGCCGGCGAGATAGCCATCCGAGAAATCGACCGTCTTCTTACGTGCCTCGGTGGTTCCGATGGCAGCGACGGCGACATCAAATCGCTGGTTGGCTACCGAGGGCAGGAGAGCCGAGAACTCCTGGCCGGTAAACGTAACCTTGTCGCTCGAGAAACCCATACGCGAGGCAACGTTCAAAAAGAGCTCGATATCGAAGCCGGTAAATTTCCCGTCTGCAGTGGTGAAGGTGTAGGGCTTGGAATCGCCCATTGTCCCGACACTGATAACGCTCGGGTCAATGAGGTTATAAGGGTTTTCGGCCGCTAGCGCAGGTACGGCACTTGTAGAGAGGCCAATCGTGACGCCGACCAATGCGGCGCGAATTCGATCGAGATTGCGAGCAATCAAGCTGGGTAGGTTCATTTCTTTATTCTCCTCTGGCGGTTTCGTTCGCGATTTTTAGTCGCAGGGGTCCCATCCGGACGGCAGCGTAAGTGCACGTCCAGCCCCTGCAGTCGCATGCAGGTATCAAGTGCATTTTCTTTGCGAGACCGGTCTCTTTCTAAATTGAGACCGGTCTCTTTTAGTTTTATCAATTGATATCTTCGCATTTGCAACTCGTCAATATCTCTTGTAAAGCTGCCTTCATGGACCCGATAACGCGCCTGAAAACCTCTGCTACCGTTGCCGACGTCGCTCGAGAAGCCGGTGTCTCAAAAGCCACGGCGGCGCGAGTTTTAGGCGGATACGGAACTGTCAGCGACCGGGTAAAAGAGGCTGTAACTGCTGCGGCTAGAGCCTTGGACTATAGGCCAAACGAGCTAGCTCGCAGCATGACGACCGGTCGCTCCGGAACCATTGGGGTCGTGGTTGGCGATATTGAAAACCCGTTTTTCAGCCTTGCGGTTCGAGGCATCACAGACGTCGCAAGGCAGGCGGGCTTCACGGTGATCCTCACCAACTCGGGGGAAGACGTGTCGACTGAGAGGGCCGCAGTCAAAACACTGCTTGCGAAGCGCGTCGATGGGTTGATTGTTTCGCCCGCAAAGGAAAGCGATGTGGAGCATCTTCGCGATATTGCGCGCTCCGGTCGGCCCCTCGCGCTCCTCGACCGCGGCATCGACAATTTCGATGTCGACACAGCAATTGTTGACGATCGCCATGCTGCAGAAGGTATCACCCGTCAATTGATCGAACTTGGGCATCGCCACATCGCCTATCTGACGGCGTGCGACACAAGTGACCACCGCTTCCGCCAGCTGAGCGACATCAACACGGGATCTGTGCGCAGGCGAGTTGAAGGCTTCCTGGAAGTCTGCCGAAAAGCTGGCCTTCCCCCGATGGAACAATGGGTCCGCATGGGCGCCTCCACACCTGAGCTGGCACGTCAGATATCGACGCAGATGCTTAACGCACCGGATCGTCCAACAGCGATCATCGCTTCCGACAGCCTGATTGGCTTGGAGGTCTTCAAGATCGCGCGGATGATGGATCTTTCAATCCCGGACGATCTGTCTCTGATATCTTTCCACGATGCCGACTGGACCGCGGTCACCTCCCCTCCCGTTACAGTCGTCAGTCAGCCCGTATATCTCCTTGGGGAAGCAGTCGCGAAATTGCTAGTCGAGCGATTGGATGGATCCGTCACATCAGCCCGGCGGATCATCCTTCAAACTGAGGTCATCGCGCGGGCTTCGGTAGGTTCAGCGTCGACCACGAAGGCGCGAGCTCAATAGGAATATCATCGCTCCAAATCGCGCGACACAATCAAGATCCGGCAGAGCTTCGCTAGGAGCCCCCAGCCGGCAAGCGACGCACATCTCCGGGGGCTTTCGCTCAACAAGCCGGACACCGCGTCGATTTCCCCGACACGGCGCTTTGGAGCACTAAAAATCAGGATTTCGCACATGCAAGCGTTAGCCCTGTCCGCCCAGCCCAAGACCTGCTCATCCACGCTTATCCCTGAACGTTTCATCGTGGCCGCGACGACAGCGCAAGGGACGTTTCAGGTCGCGACGCTCAGCGCTCCCTCCATTTCCAGGAAGATGACCCGCGGGCTGAATATTAGCGTAATTCTTGTTCCCGACCTGCGAAATAGACCTGGGCAGATTGCAGTGAAGGCGCCTTGTGTTGGCATTGTCCTATGGCGAAGGAAACCCTCACCTAGCGCTCCGACGTACCTCCTTATTCCTTCGCCTCTGGCTCGCAGCCCTCTTTCGAATAATGTCTATATCGCGGAGGATGGGGCCTGAGGTCGCACAGTGGTAAAGCTTGCCCATCTGTGTAAACGATCAAGTCTAACGGTCTTCGCCGCCCCAAGAAAATTCATTTGAAGGTAATTGCCATGTCCCGAGATCCGCGCTTCGATATTCTCTTCGAACCCGTCAAGATCGGCCCGGTCACGGCGCGCAACCGCTTCTATCAAGTACCGCACTGTTCGGGCATGGGGTACCGTTACCCCAATGCAGAAGCCCAGCTCCGCGGCATGAAAGCAGAGGGAGGTTGGGCCGTCGTCTCGACTCAGGAGGCGGAAATTCATCCCACCTCGGACCTGACGCCGGCCAACGAAGCCCGCCTGTGGGACGAGCGCGACCTGCCAGCACTGTGCGCAGTCACCGAACGCATTCATCACCACGGGAGCCTTGCGGCCGTTCAGCTCGTGCATAACGGCTTGCATGTTGCCAACCGATTCAGTCGGATGATCCCGCTAGCCCCATCGCATGCTGTCGGCGACGGCCTCGATCCCGTGCAGGCGCGCGCCATGGACAAATCGGATATCTCCGACATGCGTCGCTGGTATCGCAACGCGGCTTTGCGCGCAAAAGAGGCCGGCTTCGATATCATTTATGTTTATGCCGGACACGACATGAGCATATTGCAACATTTCCTATCGCGCCGTCACAATGATCGCACCGACGAGTATGGCGGGTCGTTTGAAAACCGACTGAGGCTATTCCGCGAGATCCTGGAGGACACGCGGGAGGTGATCGGCGACAGCTGTGCGCTCGCCGTCCGTCTGGCGGTGGACGAATTGATTGGCCCCTCAGGGATCACCAGCGAGGGTGAAGGCAAGGATATCATCGCAGCACTTGCCGAACTTCCAGACCTATGGGACGTCAATCTGTCCGACTGGTCCAACGATAGCCAGACTGCCCGCTTTTCTGAGGAAGGCTACCAGGAGCCCTATATCCGCTTCGTCAAGTCCGTCACAACAAAGCCGGTCGTCGGCGTTGGACGCTATACCTCGCCGGACAGCATGGTGCGAGCGGTGCGCCAGGGCATCCTCGACTTCATCGGCGCGGCACGGCCATCGATCGCCGATCCCTACCTTCCGAAAAAGATAGAGGAAGGTCGTATCGACGACATCCGCGAATGCATCGGTTGCAATATCTGCGCATCGGGCGACAACACCAACGTACCCATGCGATGCACGCAGAATCCAACGATCGGCGAAGAATGGCGCAAGGGTTGGCATCCGGAAATCATAGCATCGTCGCCGGCACCCGAACCGGCCCTGATCATCGGGGGTGGTCCGGCGGGGCTCGAAGCGGCTCGGGCCCTTGCCCAACGCGGTGTCGATGTTTTGCTTGCTGAAGGAGGCAAGGAGTGGGGCGGCAGGGTCGCGCGAGAATGTCGCCTGCCAGGACTTGCGACATGGGGCCGCGTTCGCGACTGGCGGGTCGGTCAGCTGAGCGCACGGGCCAATGCCGAACTCTATCTGCACAGCGCGCTAAGTGCCGACGACATCCTGCAGTATGGTATTCCTCACGTCGCGATCGCAACTGGATCGAAATGGCGATGCGATGGCGTCGGCCGCACTCACCGGCAACCCCTTGCATTTCTGGAGGCAGGTAATCTCCTATCGCCTGATATCCTTCTTGACGCAGGCGCTTCGGCGGTCGCTGCCGGCGGTCCGGTTGTCGTATTCGACGACGATAGCTTTTACTTGGGCAGCGTGCTCGCAGAATTGCTCTCCAGGGCCGGCCGGACCGTTATCTTCGTGACGCCCGAAGCCCAGGTTTCCCCTTGGAGCAAGAACACGCTCGAACAGGCACGGGTTCAAAAGCGTCTTATCGAGCTCGGAGTGGAGATCATCTGCGCCATGGCACTTGCCGACCGCACGAAGGATTGGCTCGAGCTCTCCTGCATTTATAGCGGGAGGAGGCGACAAATCGATTGCGACACGCTTGTTCCAGTCACCGCGCGCCTGCCCGATGAAACATTGTGGCTTGACCTGAAGGCACGGGAGGCGGACTGGGCCGATGCCGGCATCAAGTCCGTAGTCCGGTTGGGGGACTGTCTGGCCCCTGGTATCATCGCGGCAGCTGTCTATTCGGGTCACGACTATGCTCGAACGTATCAAGAGCAGATTGACAGGGATTCTCCACCCTTCCTGCGCGAGGACATTGCAGCGCTCTACGCCGGACCGGTGAAACGGAAGTAAGGCAATGCGATGGCGCGCAGACGGTGAGTGTGGGTGGCCAGGGTTGAGCGTTTTTGATGCGGCGCGACGTAGAGATCTCTGACTGGCGAGAAGATCGATACGAGATGTTGTAAGCCGCTCGCCGATCGGCATTCCTCCGTCATCCGTTCGCGTTTTCGAAGCGATAGGTGAGAATTCTTCGCTCGATCGTTCAGACCTTTTTGCGATCGATGGTCGGCACTTGGCATGACCTCCCGTTTCGTAGCGCCATATGAACGCAATTTGTCGGTGATGATGCATTGGCATCAGGCCCTTGTTCTTGAGCAGCCTGACCAGCAATCTGTTGGTAGCTCAGTCCGCTTGATGCGCGACCGATAGCGCCGGGGAATGCGGTCCTGATGATCTAGGCGCTGATGTAGCGGCGCATGCAATAGAGCAGCGTAGCCCGTTCTTCGTTTTCACGAATATCGATAACGCGCCCGAAGAGGATGCGGTGGGTTGCCTCGTCGACGGCATTGGTGAGCTCGCATTCGAAGCTGACTGAGGCGTTGGAAAGGACTGGGGCACCCGTGAGACCCTCTCTCCATTCGCCAAGCGCGAATCGATCCTCCACCAGCGTCTTTCCGCCAAAGTGTTTCGAAATGTGCTCCTGACCCGGCATCAACGTGTTGACGCAGAAATGGCGCGCGTTTGCGAAGGCATGAAAACACGAGCTCGCACGGTTGATGCAGACGAGAAGCGTTGCCGGCGTGTCGCTGACACTGCAGACCGCCGATGCCGTAAAGCCGTACCGCTTGCCACCTGATCTGGTGGTGACGACGTTGACTGCGGAACCGAGGCGCGACATGCCATTGCGAAACCTGGCCTTGTCTACGATGTCGAAGCGATGATCCACTATGCTCATATCGGCCTCTCGAGCGCGTTCTGGATGGGTAAAACCGAGGCGGTTGCACAACGTCCGCGGTTCGTAATCGGTGCGGCAAAGCCCCCTCGCACCCAGGATCGGCAACATCCGAGGGTGCAGCAAAGCGCCGGGTGACAACATGCGGCGCCATCAGGCGGTAGACGTCACGAAGCGACATGTTTCTTCGCCGCCCCTTCTCGACATCATGAGATAGGCAGGGGTTACCTTTGATATGGATTTCGATCCAATCAGACTGAAAAGATAACCCCTCTACACCTCACTATATTCTGCTGGCACTAGGCCGAGAGTTCTCTTCGCACGATTTCGGCGCCTGCAGCCAAAGCATTCAGCTTGCCTCTCGCCACTCGGCGAGGGAGAGGTGCCATGCCGCAATTGGTGCAGGGGCACAGTTTGTCGGCATCGACGAATTGCAGTGCCTTTCGCAGAGTAGCGGCCACTTCCTCTGGCGTTTCGATGGTATTGCTTGCCACATCGATGGCGCCGACCATCACTTTTTTACCTCGGACCAGCTCAATGAGATCCATTGGAACGTGCGAGTTGTGGCACTCCAGGGAAATCATACCGATACTGGATTTCTGCAATTTGGGGAAGGATTCCTCATATTGCCGCCACTCCGACCCCAGGGTCTTTTTCCAATCCGTATTGGCTTTTATACCGTAGCCATAGCAAATATGGACGGCCGTTTCGCACTTGAGCCCTTCGATCGCCTTTTCCAACGTGGCAACGCCCCAATCATTCACCTCGTCAAAGAAGACATTGAATGCGGGCTCGTCGAACTGGATGATATCGACGCCGGCAGCCTCCAATTCCCTCGCTTCCTGATTGAGGATCTTGGCGAATTCCCAGGCCAGCTTTTCGCGGCTTTTATAGTGGTTGTCAAAGAGCGTATCGATCATCGTCATCGGACCCGGCAGAGCCCATTTGATGGGCTGCTTGGTCTGCTTACGCAGGAACTTGGCGTCTTCGACGAAAACCGCCTTTTTGCGAGACACCGCGCCGACGACCGTAGGGACGCTCGCATCATAGCGATCCCGAATTCTGACGGTCTCGCGTTTTTCGAAATCAACCCCATCGAGATGCTCGATGAAGGTGGTCACGAAATGTTGGCGCGTCTGCTCGCCGTCGCTGACGATATCGATCCCTGCCTGCCGTTGATCGTCCAAGGATAAGCGCAAGGCGTCCTGTTTGCCCTCGATCAATTCCTCATCCTGCAATTTCCAGGGCGACCAGAGTTTTTCCGGCTCTGCAAGCCACGAGGGCTTTGGCAAGCTGCCGGCGGTTGACGTGGGCAACAGTGTTTTCATGATAGGCGGCCTTATGTTTCTGGTTCGTCAAATGGCGTGATTGGCAGACCATTGCTCAAGAACGGTCTTGTATGGTTTGATGAAGTGCTCCTCAGCAAACCTTCCCTGCTCAACAGCCAGCCGGCTACGCTCTTCGCGATCGTAGACAATACGGGTCAGTGAATAATCCTGATGCTTGAGACTTGGCTGATAACAGGCCCCTGCCGCGGAATTGGCGTTGTAGATCTCGGGCCGGTAAATCTTCTGAAAAGTCTCCATCGTACTGATGGTGCTGATGAGCTCGAGATTGGTATAGTCATCGAGCAGATCGCCGAGAAAATAAAAGGCAAAAGGCGCAACGCTATTCGGCGGCATGAAGAAGCGAACCTGCAGCCCCATTTTTTGGAAGTAGAGATCGGTCGACGACAATTCATCCTGCTGGTATTCGACGCCCAATACAGGATGCTGATTTCCAGTCCGACGGTATGTCTTGCTGCTTGAGGCGCTCAGACATATGACCGGCGGCTTGTGAAAATGCTCTTTGTAGGCATCAGAATTCACAAAACATTTGAACAGGTTGCCATGCAACTCGCCAAAATTCTCTGGCATGCCGAATGCGGCGCGATCCTTGTTGTACTCCGGCAGAACGACGCTGAAGTCGTAATCTCGGACGTAAGAGGAGAAATTATTCCCGACGATACCCTCGATGCGTTCGTTGGTCTTTCGATCAACGATGTTCGTTTTCAATATTTCGATCAGGGGGAAGGCATCATTGTTGCCTTCAGTAGCAATAGCCATTTCAACCGAAATGATTTCGAGTTCGACGCAATAGCGATCGCCTTTGGGATTATCCCAATGCGCCAGGGCGTTGAAACGATTATCAATCATCTTCAGGGCATTGCGGAGG
Organism: Rhizobium sp. NPDC092011; assembly: GCF_044756305.1. Classification (NCBI taxonomy): domain Bacteria; kingdom Pseudomonadati; phylum Pseudomonadota; class Alphaproteobacteria; order Hyphomicrobiales; family Rhizobiaceae; genus Rhizobium; species Rhizobium sp. NPDC092011. The sequence goes on along the minus strand of NZ_JBIVSO010000007.1, from coordinate 13,159 downwards.
TTTTCCTGACGGCTCTCCCCTCTCGCCAAATTGGCAAAGTTGGTCGTGATACGCGTGTTTTCTGAGGGGCGATAGTCCTCATCAAAAGTAATTCTCTTAATATTGAAATTGAATCGTTTATTCATCGCGATCGGACGTCCTATATCCCGATATAGATCCTGAGTCTTTTGATACATGATTCAGGATACACCGGATATTATTTGCCATTGCTTCAGCCGGCAGCCTTTGTGCTATCCGGACTTGAGAGCGTTGTGCGTTTTATGCCTGACACATCCATTAAGTAACAATGGTATTATCTCACGGAAGCATGAGCCGTGTTCATGATTTGCCGTAAGAGCCGCCTTAAAAGACGGCGCAGATAAAGGCGGACAGAAAAGTCATCCGCTTCGAACCCCGTAACAATCACTTCCTTGTATTCCGGTGATGAACGCCTTGACCACGCAAGCGACATAAGACATTGGTTCGTCATCGTGGTTCTGCGGACGGGAGTCCGGAGCTAAGAGGGAATTCGGTGAGGGTTTTGATCACAGCCTGAATCCGAAGCTGCCCCCGCAACTGTAAGCGGCGAGCGAACGTCCATCCATGTCACTGAGGCGCGCCTCGGGAAGGCGGACGAAAGCAACGACCCGCAAGCCAGGAAACCTGCCGCGATAGATAACGTCCACGGGCGGGGTGTCCCGGAGTGCCGCTTTCGCGTTCGGTACCCCTGTGCCGTCGTCTCTGCGTCATGCCGCCGCCTTGCCGAAACTTATGGTAATGCCAATGACAGAGACCGCGACGATAGAAAAGCCTGCCCAGCCCGCCTCGACAACCAAGCTCGTCGATACCGTCCTTCCCATTGGCGAAGGGCGGGCGTGACAATGCTGGACAGGCAACATCTGTCGATCCTGCGTGAAGTCGACCGCATGGGCAGCCTGACGGCTGCAGCGGAGCGGCTGAACGTCTCCCAGTCTGCCCTTAGCCACACGATCCGCAAGCTCGAAGAACGCTATGGCGTGGCGATGTGGGAAAAGGATGGCCGCACCCTTCGTCTCACCGAGGCCGGCCGCTACATCCTGACGCTTGCGCAGCGCGTTCTCCCCCAGATCGAAAGGGCTGAGGATGTCCTGTCGGATTATCGCCACGGCCAGCGAGGCTCTCTCAAGATCGGCATGGAATGCCATCCGTGCCACCAGTGGCTTATGGGTGTCACAAAGCCCTATCTCATGGAATGGCCGGATGTGGGCCTGGAGCTGACGACATCATTTGCCTTCGGTGGCGTTGCCGCTCTCACCGGATACGAAATCGACATCCTGATCACACCGGATCCGATCGAGATGCCCGCAATTCACTATCTGCCAGTGTTCGACTACGAATTGGTGCTTGCCGTTCCGGCCGACCATCCGCTGGCGCTGAAGCGTCATGCCGAACCTGCTGACCTGCTGGATGAGACGCTGTTCACCTATCCGGTACCGCCGGAGCGGCTGGATGTCTTCACGCAATTCCTAGTGCCCGCCAATTGTCGCCCGCGCCATCATCGGAATGTTGAAACGACTGAAATGATGCTTCAACTCGTGGCGGCAGGTCGCGGGGTTAGCGCCATTCCTGACTGGTTGGTGCGTCGGGAGGCGGCAGCACTGGGTGTCCGGCCAGTCCGCATCGGCCAGCACGGCATCAAAAAAAGCATCCACCTCGGATTAAGAGATGGCGACGACACTGTCGATTTCATCGCCGGGTTTCTCGCGACGTCGCGCCAGGCATCGGCCTAAAGCTGCAATAGTCATGACGGCATCGGCGCAGTGGAGCTTGCCGATCTCGATCGGTTCGCCACCTAGGCTGCGCCGATGACTTTGGCTATCGCGGGAGGAGTAGATCCAGCCGCCATATTCCAATGGGCAAACACCTCGAGAGTGCCGATTTCGATAAGCCGTGACAAACCGCCGGCGCATTCATCGGCCGGCCGTGTTTTTCCGGCAGGAAGTGCGAGGCAATCTTATGATGGCCAGGACCCCGCGTTCGTCGGCATAAAGAGCCGCGGGTTCGCAATGCATGTCCAAGCCACATGGTGCGACAGGTGTTCCCCCGGAAATGGATATCCGGATCGCACAAGACGGTACAAGTGTGATTGAGACAACTGCTCTCTAAGGAGTTCGAACCCCTGGCCCGCTGGTCATGCGGCAGGATGGCGGTGCTCAGTGTTTGAACGCTTTAGGCCAACGCGGGCGACCGCAACAGCTTAAAGAATATCTTCTCTCAAGGTTGCTCCATCGTCTTCTGCGACGACTCCCACGGTTCACCTCCTCCACCATCCGCTGGCTCGGCGGAAATGAAGCCGCACCGCGTGAACGATGATGCCGGCTCGAAAGCGATGCCGGCGGTAGATGGGTCAAGATCTCTCATCCCCATCATCGCTGATCAGATTCGAAGTTCCTATAAGGTTGGGATGTCAGGTAGTTCATGTCCCCATACAAAGACAGGATCCTATAAAGCCTGCTCCGCTGTGGCGAGCCACAGCGGAGCAGTCGTTATCATTGCTCTATTTCAAGCCGGCAATTGGAAGGCCCAATTGGCAATCAGCACGATGGCGAGGCCTCCAACCAGGGCCAGATATGGCAGAATTCCCGCCTTCTTCACGCCGAGGTCCTGGCCAACAAGACCCAGATCGTCCATAGCCCCGGCCGGGAATTTGCCGCCGTCACGCACATAATGCCGGTAGGCGAACACTGGCAGGATCAGGGCGGCAAAAGCAAAGCCGATCCAGAGTGCGTTGGCATAGCCCCAAACCTTGGCGCCTGCACCGAGGAAGAGCGCGTTGACGAAAGCCAGAACGGTGTTGAGACCGATCAGCCAGGACGGTGCCTTCCACGGACGCTCGACATGGCCGGAATCCATGCGGTGGATCCAGCCGGAGTTGAGATTGAGGAAGTTGAAGATGATGTAGCCGACGTTGGAGACGGCAAGTACGAAGAAATAGCCACTTGTGTCGGATGCAATGGCGAGAAGGGAGAGGTTGAAGGCGAAGTCCGTCCACATCGCCCTGGTCGGTGCACCATGCTCGTTCACGTGATCAAGATATTTCGGCAGCCATCCGTCCTTCGAGCCCTGATAGAGCGTGCGCGAAGACCCGGCCATTGCGGTCATGATGGCCAGGAACAGTGCCATGATCATCAGGATCACGAGGAGCTGGGTGACTATGCGGCCGGCACCGATCAGGCCGCCGAGCGCTTCGGCGACACCGGTGCCGTCGACGATACCGGGCGCCAGCATGCCAGCGTGGCCGAGCACGCCCTGGAAAGCAAAGGGCACCAGGAAGAAGAAGATGCAGCAGGCAAGACCCGAATAAAAGATCGCCTTGAAGGTGTCGGTCTTCGGATTTTTAAGTTCTCGAGTGTAGCAGACCGCGGTTTCAAACCCGTAGGTCGACCAGGCGGCAATGTAGAGACCACCCAGGAAAAGCGTCCAGCCACCATTGCTCCAGGTTCCATCTGTCCCGGCATAGGCGGCCGTCGGCGGCACCAGACCGGTGACGTTGCTGGAGACGATCTGGCCGCTGACAATTGGATAGATGCCAATGATAAGCAGCGGGACGAGGACGATGATCGCCAGCCATTTCTGCACACTTGCCGTCTCGGAGATACCGCGGTGCTGGATTGCAAATATGATCAGCATCAGAATGCCACCGATGAAGAAGGTGGCGTTGATGTTGGCCATTGCGAGGAATGGAATATTGAAGCTGACGAGAGACCAGTTGCGAATGGCAGGCGTCAAAGCGGCGACGCCATCGGCGCTCAGTAGCGCTTTTACTGCATCTTGCGGCGATGTGCCGGCATGGGCCGTAATGTATTCGGCGACACGCGGGCTATCGACTGCAACCGACGTCGCATGGGCAGTGATCCAACTCAGCACCGCTTGCGAATCCGCGGCCGGGATCGGGAAAAAGGCATTGAGAATATAACCGGCTGCGATGGCACAGCCGAGCGACAGCACCGGCGACCATGCGAACCAGTTGCACCAGACCGAAAGCGGCGCGATGAACTTCGAATAGCGCAGCCATGCCGTTGCGCCATAGACCGATGCACCGCCTGACTTGTTGGCGAACATGCCGGCAATCTCGGCATAGGTAAAAGACTGCAGGAACCCCATGACCATCGAAATGATCCAGACGACGAAGGCAAGCTTGCCTGTCGTGCCGGCGATGCCGCCGATGGAGAAGAGAACAAGTGGCGGCACGCCCGCAGCCACCCAGAACGCGCCCTTCCAGTCGAGCGCGCGTATAAGCTTACCTTCGGTGCCAGCGGAAACGCCGGCGTCCACAATATCCGTCATTGGTGATATTCCCCATCTTTGTTCCGGACGTATCTTCGTACGTCTCCCTGAACGTGCCTCCCATGGCATTACGGGGCTTGCTGGAGGTTTTCATGAGCCGAGTCTGTGCGCGGGTTCCAGATGCATGCCCTTTATGCATAGTGAAGATATTTTCTTTTTAGTCAACATCACTTTACTTTCGGACGGCATTTTGTCAGCATGATTCCAGTGTGGTGAGGCACATCAATTTCCCGAGAGGGCTATATGCGAGATCTCCATCCGCCGATCGCCGGAATTCGGCCCGTGTCGGCAAGTACTATCCGCTATCCAGGCATTTCGACACTGCCGCACGACACCGAACGCTATCGTTGCAAGGGGGGTGGTACGCTGGTCTTGCGTGTGGAACCCGGCGATCGCGCAACACTGCGCGACTGCGAGGGCGGCCAGGTATGCGAGCTCGCCTTCCTCGACGATAAGGGTCGTTTTCAGTCCGAAGGATTGGGTACCGCCTTTAACTGCGAAGCCGAGGGATTGAAATCCATCCTGTCCTCCGGAGAGGAGAGCGCCTCACGTGTGCGTGCGGCGCTGCAACGACGCGGCGCCGATATCGCCTCTGCGGGGGCACTACGCCTCTTCGGCGAAGCCTCTCCGCCGGGCAGCCGGGCCGAGTTCACCATTGCTCTCAAGGGTTTGCTGATCGTCTGCGCTCCCGGGGCGTCCATGTCGCCGGAGGCACAGGACACGGCAACACCCGTTGAAGTGAGGATCAGGCGTGCGACGATCCTGCGGGATTACATCTCCGCCCTGCCCGAACCGCTCGCCGACCCGATAGAGGATATCCGCATCAGAGCGGCAACCGCGTCAGCCTATTTCGTGCGTGCCGGAGAATTCATCCAGATCATCGATGTCTACGGGCGGCAATGCACGGATTTTCAGGCCTTTTCTGCCCGCAAGGTGGACAAGGGGTTGGACCTTGCGCTCGACTCCACCGTCACCCGCACCCTGCTCGGCCGCAGCTATCCGACACCCGGCCTGCCGTCCAAGGCCTTCGACCGCGATTTTGAACCGCTGGTGGAAATCGTGCAGGATACAGTCGGTCGGCATGATGCGTTCGCGACGGCCTGCAATTCCCGCTATTATGACGACATGGGCTATCCGGGCCACGTGAACTGCACCGACAATTTCAACGCGGCGCTCGCGCCCTATGGTATTGCCGGCCGCAAGGGTTGGGAGGCGCTCAACTACTTCTACAACACCAATATCGATCACAACAATCAGCTATATCTCGACGAACCCTGGTCGAGACCGGGCGACTACGTCCTGATGCGCGCACTGACCGATCTTGTCTGTGTCTCCTCCTCCTGCCCCGACGATATCGACGCGGCCAATGGCTGGGACCCGACTGATATCCACGTGCGCACATTTTCCGGCAAAGAGAAATTCACACGAGCGGTGGCCTATCGCATGACCCCAGATGCTGATCCCGAACTGACGCGCGAAACCGCGTTTCACCCGCGCCTTTCCGCCATGACGCGCGACTATACCGAATATCGCGGCTTCTGGCTGCCGAACCGCTTTTCCTCCGAAGGACCGGTTGAGGAATATTGGGCCTGTCGCGAGCGCGCAGTTGTCATCGACCTGTCGCCACTGCGCAAATTCGAGGTGACCGGACCGGATGCGGAAGAGCTTCTGCAATACTGCCTGACCCGCGACGTCCGCAAACTGTCGACCGGCCAGGTCGTCTATTCCGCCATGTGCTACGAACATGGCGGCATGATCGACGACGGCACGCTGTTTCGATTGGGCGACAAGAACTTCCGCTGGATCGGCGGTGATGATTATAGCGGCATCTGGCTGCGTGAGCAGGCTGAGAAGAAGGGCTTCAAGGCCTGGGTCCGCTCGTCAACGGATCAGATGCACAATATCGCACTGCAGGGTCCGAAGAGCAGGGATATTCTCAAGGAGATCATCTGGACGGCACCGCGCCAGCCGACAATCGGCGAACTGGAGTGGTTCCGTTTCACCGTTGGCCGTATCGGCACCTTCGAGGGCGTGCCGGTCGTCGTCTCCCGCACCGGCTATACCGGCGAGCTTGGCTTCGAGATCTTTTGCCACCCGAAGGATGCAGGAACCGTCTTCGACGCCGTGTGGAAGGCTGGCGAACCCTATGGTCTGAAGCCGATGGGCTTGGAGGCGCTCGACATGGTGCGCATCGAGGCCGGCCTGATCTTCGCCCATCACGAATTCGACGACCAGACGGATCCTTTCGAAGCGGGCATCGGCTTCAGCGTACCTTTGAAATCCAAGCAGGATGATTTCATCGGGCGCGAGGCTCTGATCAGGCGCAAGGAGAACCCGCGTCACCTGATGGTCGGGCTCGATATCGAGGCCAATGAGGCGGTCGGACATGGCGATTGCATCCATATCGGCCGTGCGCAGATCGGGGTAATCACCAGCGCAACCCGCTCGCCGATCCTTGGTAAGACGATCGCGCTCGCCCGTATCGACGTCACGCATGCGGCCGTTGGTACCAAGGTCGAGATCGGCAAACTCGATGGCCATCAGAAGCGGCTTCCGGCCGTCATTGTGCCGCTATCCCACTACGACCCGCAGAAGACGCGGCCGCGCTCTTAATCTGCCCGCCTCTGCGTGTTCGAGATCGCGCGCGCAGCCTCTTCCGACGAGTTGGCAAGCGTGCGCATCTCCGCAGCCAGCACCGCAAATCCCGACCCTGCCGTCCCCGCTCTCGCCGCCTCGATGCCTGCATTGACGGCAAGCAGCTTCAGATAGCGGAGCGACTGCAGGATCTCGTTGGTTTTCGAAGCCGTCACCCGCATGCCGGCGGTCTGCTCATCGATGCGCTGATAGAGCGACTCGATATTTATGATGCTGCCCTCGAGATAAAGCAGCGTACCGGAAGCGTCCCAGACGCCGCCGCCGGTTTCCGTCACCCAGACGAGATGGCCGGCACGATGGCGGATCCGATATTCCATCGTCCAATCGGTACGCCCTTCAAGCGCTTGCCCGACCACCTCATCCATCAGCGGAACGTCCTCCTCATACATGATGGAGGTGAAGGTTCGACTTCGGTTGCCGATGATCTCGTCGGCGGCATAGCCAAAGACGCGCTCGATGCCATCGGTCATGTCGAGCATCGTGTAGTTTTCGTCAGCGCGGCAGCGATAGAGAAAGCCGCTCATGCGGCCGAGAACACTGGTTTGAAAATCCATGAAGACCATATCCGATGAAAAAGTTGCCGATCAAATCGCCTCGTCTCAACTCAGACAGACAGGCAGGGGCTGCCTCGTGCCTCCCCTGCCCGTTTACGCGGAAATGTGCCTGGTACATTATTAGTTGCGCAGATATTCCTCCATCGAGTCATCGAGCGCATCGACCCAAGGCGTATGGTGCCTGGGCGACATGTTGCCGGTCATTAGCGACCGATAGGCGTGATCACGGAAGCCCATGATATTCTCCGCCTTGTGGTGTTCCCACTCCATGAAGGTCTTGTTCGTCCCTTCGATATCGAAGCTCGGATAATCCGTCTCGGCGAGCAGCTCCTTCACATAGTCGCCCTGATACCAGATCATCTGCTCGGCATCCTCAAGTGTCTCCTCACGCGCGCGCCACTTGTCGAAATTCGCTTGCAGCTCGGCCTCCGGCGGCAGCTTGATGCGACCCATGATGACATCGCGCGCCCACCAGGCCTGCACGTCGAACATGTTGAAGGTGTAGAACTGGTCCTGCATGCCGATATAGAAAAGCTGCGGGTTTCCATCGAAAATCACACCTTTGTAGAGGTGGTCGGCCCAGAGGCGATTGGCCGTCTTCAGGCGCAGGTCATCGGGCAGGAAGGGGAAGTGATGCTGATAGCCGGTGCACAGGATCAATGCGTCGACATCTTTCGACGAGCCATCGGCAAAATAAGCCGTCTTGTTCTCCAGCCGCGTTAAAAGTGGCCGCTCCTCGAAATTGGCAGGCCATTTGAAACCCATCGGCTTGGAGCGATAGCTCGTCGTCACGGATTTCGCCCCGTACTTCCAGCATTGCGAACCGATATCCTCGGCCGAGTAGCTGCGGCCGACGAGCAGCACGTCCTTGCCCTTGAACTCCAGCGCGTCGCGGAAATCATGTGCATGCAGCACACGGCCGTTGAATGTCTTCACGCCCTCGAAATAGGGCACGTTCGGCGTCGAGAAGTGACCTGAGGCAACGACGACATAGTCGAACACCTCATCATACATCCGATCTTGGGTGCGATCATGCGCTGTCACCGTGAACGTCTTCGTCTCTTCATCGAAACGGACCATGCGCACCGGCGTGCTGAAACGTACCCATTTGCGCACATCGGCTTTCTCGACGCGGCCCTTGATATAGTCCCAAAGAACGGCGCGCGGCGGATAGGAGGCGATCGGCTTGCCGAAATGCTCCTCGAAAGAGTAGTCGGCAAACTCCAGACATTCCTTCGGGCCGTTCGACCAGAGATATCGATACATGCTGCCATGCACGGGTTCGCCATATTCATCGAGACCCGTGCGCCAGGTGTAGTTCCAAAGGCCGCCCCAATCCGCCTGCTTTTCGAAGCAGACGACCTCGGGGATATCAGCACCCTTTTTTGCGGCCGATTGAAAGGCCCTCAACTGGGCAAGGCCCGAAGGGCCGGCACCGATAACGGCAACTCGTGTCATGAAGCATTCCCCTTCTCGATTGTATCGAATTTTTATCGTATGCAGTCGTTGGGCGCGGCCCGGTATCAATCCGGGAAGATGCCGGGGCTCGTCGGCGCCCCATCGTCATAGGCAGCAAGCCAGTCGATCGTCGTTTCGCGATAGCGCGTCAGTCCCTTGTAGTCGATGAGCTCGGGAGGGAGTGTGCGCAGCACTCGCGGGAAGCGGCGCGCCCACTTCGGCACCGTCACCAGCTCGTCCATGTTCATCAGATAGCAGCGGATGACGAAGAGGATGGCGTTCGAACGCGGCAGGCGCCAGAGGCTTTGCAATTCCACACGAAGGTGCACCTTCTCGCCGACATTTTCCGGAGTGACTGTGGTGCGGTCGGGACCCCATTTCGGATAGTTTTCGGGGCTGGTATCGAGACGGGGGTTGATGGTCATCGTCCAGTTGAGACGGCGCGTCGGCTTGCCCTGTTGCAGGTTCAGGAGGAATTTCAGCGCGCGGTCGAAGATGCCCTTCTGGTGGGCAAGCGGCACCGGGCCATGCCATTCCATGAAGTTCATGCCGATATCGAAATCGAGCGACCAGTCTGCCTGGGTCGTCACCATCCCGGCATCCATCCAGAGATTGCCGTCGCGTTGGTCGACGATGCAGAAATCTCCCTGCGCCTGGCGCGTGATATATTCGAAGGGTTCGTAAGGCAGCGTCGACGCATCGCCGAATGTGAAGGTGTCGTCGATGCCGAGAGGACGATTGATCCAGCGCCACTCATCCCCGTTCCTGGTCAGCGTGAAGTGCTCGGGATAGCCGGCAGCCTGCTCCTCCATCAAGAGCTCCAGTGTGTCCCATTGCGCGGTCATCATATGCGGCAGCGCTTGATAGCGCAGAGGGTCCTCCTTCAGCACCAGCGCCCGATCATGCATCTCCGCGACATAGTGCTCATCGACGTCGATGAGACTCTCGAAGACCGTGTCCTTCTGCCCCTTCACATGCGGTTCCATGTTGACGGAATACATGTATTCGTCGCGATCGAACGGGAACGGAAAGCGCCGGATGTTTTCCGGACTGTTGCGATAGCTGAAATCGTCGCGAAACGTTTCCTGCTTGAAGGCGATAGCCATGTCCGTTCTCCTGGGTATCGGCCAGATGCCTAGAGGTCGAGATGCAGCATGCTCCCCTCAAAGCGGGAGACGCAGATCATGACCTTTCGGCCAGAGGCCTTTTCTTCATCGTTCAGATAGACGTCATTGTGCAGAAGCCTGCCGTTACAAACGGCAACGCCGGTCTCGCACTGGCCGCAGGCACCGCCGCGACAGAGAAAGGGAGGATCAACCCCGGCAGCTTCGATGGCTTCCAGCATGCTTTCATGATGGCCGACATGCACTGTCTTGCCCGATCGGGTCAGCACGATGGAAAAAGGCTTGCCGGGTTGCGACGACAGGAAGCGTTCCGAATGCAGGTTCTGCTGCGGCCACCCGGCTTCGATGCCCGTCTTCAGCACGCCGTCGATCATGCCGGCAGGTCCACAGACATAGAGATGCGTACCGAGCGGCTGACTTTCCAGCAGTCGAGCGACCGGGATGAAATTGCGATCGGCATCGCAATAGATCTTGATCCGCTGCGAGCCATATTGCTCGACGAGCTCGCGGCAATAGGCGCCGCGATCGAGCGAACGCACGGCATAATGCAGCTCGAAATTGGCGCTCTCGCGGGAAAACTGCTGCATCATCGCAATGAATGGGGTGATGCCGATGCCGCCGGCGATCAGGAGATGCTTGCGGCCACGCCAGTCGGGTTGAAAGAGATTGACCGGATAGCTGACCTTGAGCTCATCGCCTTCACGCACCCTCTCATGCATGAAGGCCGAACCGCCGCGCGATTCCTCAACGCGCAACACGCTGATCTCATAGGCCGAACAATCATGCGGTGGTGACATCAGCGAATAGGCGTTGCGACGGACATGCCCGTCATCGTTCATGGAGACGATCACATGCGCGCCGCCGGAAAAATAAGGCATCGGCTCACCGTCGAGACGCTCAAAGCGGAAGCGCTTGATGCGATCGGCGACTGGCGTCACCCTTGCAACACGAACCGGAATTTCTGTACCACCGCTCACAGGAACAACTCCTCGGGATCGGGCGCGCTACCCGGCTCTTCCGCATCGATGTTGACGCCCTGAAAGGCGCCGAGACGGCGCGAATAATGGTCTCGAACCAAAAGCGGCAGGCCGCAATGGCTGCAGGCAAACGGGGAATGCATCACATCGTCGGTGGTGCCCTTGCAGTGGACGCATTGCACGCGCCTTGCGAGCGAGCCGCGATGCTCCGTCATGATCGAGGCGTAGTCCATGCCCAGATCCAGTGCCACCATCATCGCCTGGCCGATAAAGCCTTCAGTGCCCGCTATATAAAGCCGCGTGCCCATGTGAGCCGTCGAGAGCGAGCCTCTCAAGCGAAAGAGCAAGGTACCGATGGTCGGCGCCGTGAAGAACATGTCGGCGCCGAGCCCGCGCAAGGCGTCGTCATGCCCTTTCCCTTGCGAACCGCGCGCAACATAGAGGATTTCGCTGCGCGACAGCGTTGCATCATCAAGCATGGAGCCTTGATCGAGAAGAGCAAGAGCGCCCTCCCCTTCAAGGACGAAGAGATGCCAACGGGCATGCGGCTGGATTGCGAGACCATGGTAAACCGGTCGGCTCTTGATGCCTTCGACAAGCATGAGCGCCTCCTTAGCCGATGGCCGTCCTCTTCTTCTTCTCCGGATCATCGAATGGCAGCGTATGGGCAATCGCGCTTGCCTTGAGGCTCTTGCCTCGCACTTCGAGCTTTGTCCCTTGCACGGCCTTGTCGACGTCTAGGCGCGCGATCGCCATCGATTTCTTCGTCAGCGCAGAATAGCAGGGACAGGTGATGACACCAACCTTCTTGCCGTCGGCATAGACCTCGTCGCCGAGATCGGCCGGGCCATCGGCATCGATCAACATGCCGAAGATCTTGAAGCGCTCCTTGCCCTTCAGGCGCGCGTGTTCCTCGGCGCCACGAAAGCCGGTCTTGCCTGGGCTGACGGTGAAATCAAGGCCGAGCTCCCAGAGACTGTCGCCGGGCGGCTGGTCGGCAAAGGGATACATTTGCGAGTTATCATAGGGGTAGAAGAGCAAGTAGCTTTCGACGCGCAGCATGTCGAGAACGCTGAAGCAGCAGGGAATGATCCCCATCTCCTTGCCTTCCGCGACAATGCGATCCCAGACCATAGGAGCATCCTGACCACGCACGAAGATTTCGTAACCGCGCTCGCCGGTATAGCCGGTCCGCGAGATCATCACGGGCGCGCCGAACAGCGTCGTCTGCATGTGATGGAAGTATTTGAGGTCGCGGATACCGGGCACATATTTGGCCAGATAATCGACGGCGACCGGGCCTTGCAGCGACAGGTCATGCAGATCGTCGTCGAAGAGAACCGCACAGTTGCGCCCCGCTGCCTGTTTCAGTACTTCCTCGTGACCGGAGCCCGAGCCATGCACCAGCATCCAGGAATTCGGGCCGGTGCGGTAGACGATGCAGTCATCGGTGAAGTAGCCACGATCGTTAAGCATCGCGGCATAGACCGAGCGGCCGGGATAGATTTTCGACATATCGCGGGTGGTGATATAGTCAAGCACGGCAATGGCGTGCGGCCCGACCAGATGCACCTTCTTGAGGCCGGAAACGTCCATGATGCCGGCCTTGGTGCGGATCGCGACATGCTCGTCCGACATGTCCTTCTCGTAAGTCCAGGCGGTTCCCATACCGCTCCAGTCTTCGAGTTTCGATCCGAGAGCACGGTGCCGGTCCGCCAAGGCGGAGAAACGCCATGATAATGCCATTTCGTTCCCTCTTTTTCTTCTATGGAATATTTATTTCCTGACTATAATCGTCTTTCATGCCTTGGCAAGTCGATCCGAAGGGTTTTTTCTCATCCCACGGACCGCATTTCATTCAAAATTTCGGCGGCACTTTGCCATCCGCATGGTGGGCCGCAATGACGGTATTGGCCATCAGCATGGCGATCGTCATCGGCCCGACGCCGCCCGGAACCGGCGTGATCGCTCGTGCGACTTCGGAGGCCTCAGCAAAGGCGACATCGCCGACCAGACGGCTCTTGCCCTCGCCGCGCTCCGGCGCGTCGATGCGGTTGATGCCGACATCGATCACCGTCGCCCCCGG
>NZ_JBIVSO010000006.1:0-315343 GCF_044756305.1 Rhizobium sp. NPDC092011 | reverse complement strand
GGTCTTCACCCCGGCCTCAGCTTCGAGCCCCGCTGCTGCAACCTTCACCGCCTCGATCACCGAAGCCGCTGCAGCCTTGCCATCGATCACTGTTGTCACGCTGGTCTCCCGATATGAATTCGACGCTAGAGCGCTTCCGCTTTTCCTCGAACCGAGGCAACGCTCATCCCTTATGCTTCACTGCGCAGTCCGAACGGAAAAGCATTGCGCTGCTTTCCTGGACATGCGCCAATCTACAAACCATCAGCCGCACGGAATTGCCTGCCAACGCCCTATGGTGTCTGAAAGCGGTAATTGCAAGGAGAAAACGGCAGCCGCGTCAATCGAGCCCAGCGTGCCTGCGCGCGGCGTATGTTTCGACTTTCGAGCGCAGTTCCGCCAGTTCCTGCCGCACCCGCAGCCATTCGTCGGCCGGGGCGCTTGGGGTCTCTGTATCGCGGAACGGCTCGCCGTCGTCCTCGCGGAGTATCCCAGGCAATTGCGCGGGGAATGGTTCGATCTGGTAGGGAGGAACCGGCACCTGCGCCGCGGCATGACCGATCTCGCGGTCCTCGGCTTCCGCAGCACCGGCCAACCATTTCCGCAGGAAAACAAGACCAAGCGACAGGCCGAGACCCGCCAGGAAGCCGGTCAACTGATTGCTTGCCAGATGGTCGTCGATCGGAGCAGCGGCCGCGACGGCCTGCGAAATGACCGTCATGGGAGGCCTGACTTCCGAGGGCGCCAGAGCCGCATTCTGCTGATCGGCATCAAAGCGGCTTTGCGCAGCGGCAACCGCATCTCGCAGCTGCCCGAGCCGAGCGATATCGACATCCGTGCTCTTCTGGCTGAGCGCAGTCATTTGTATGGAAAGCGCCCCCTGCTTGTCGAGCGCAGTCTTCAGGGCTGCATCACTGCTGCTGACAAGCCGCTGCAATTGGCCACGAAGATTAGCGGCAAGGTCGTCGACGGTTGCCTGCTGTGCGAGCAGGCGCGGATGGCGTGGACCAAGCTGCGTCGCAAGCTGGGCGAGCTGTGACTTGGCTGCGCTATAGCGGCTGCGCAGATCGTCGAGGCCGGGGGAGGTGAGATCCGCCGGCAGAGCGCCGCTCATCAGCGATGCGGGCGTTGCCGATCTGGCTGCCGCGACATTCGCCTTGGCGGTACGCACCGCCAGCTCCGCCGTCTTGATTTCGCTGTCCAGCTGACGTCGTTGATCCTGCAGCGCCAGCGCGGCAGCGATCTTGTCGTCGCCGTATTCCGCCTTGAATTCGGCGAGCGCAGCGGTGGCGCGGTCGAGTTCCTTGCGGCTGCGGCCGGTTGCCGTGTCGACTGCATTCGAAGCAGCTGCCGCCTGCACGACGGCGGAGTCATAAATGGTGGCAACCACCAGACGGTTGGCGATATCAGCGGATCTGGCCGGGTCGCCAGAGGTAACGGTGAGCCGCAGGAGGCCGGTCGCATCGTCAATACCGACGTCAACGCTCTTGCGAAGGGTTGCTTGTGCGCGGGACGGCGCATCCGATGCGCCACCATTGCCGGACAGGAGCTCCATGGCGACGCCGAGGGCGCCGGCACGAGTGCCGGTGAATTCCGGATCGCGGTCGAGCCTCAACCGGGCGACCACATCGGACAGCGCCGAAGGAGCAACTGCACGCCTTGCCGCGATATTCAACACGGACTGACGTGCCCTTCCCTCGCCTTCCGCATGCAAAAATGCCTGAGAGACATAGAGCGGCGGCGGCGCGAGCAATGTCGGTATGGCCGCACCGGCCAGTGCCGTTGCCATGATGAAACCGAGGGAACCGATGCTGAGAGACCAATTGCGGCGGCGAGGCAGAGCGACGGGGAAACCCGTCTCGGGTTCGCCATCAAGCAGGTCCGGCACGAATTCCAGCAGGTCTGGCACGGGCTCCGGCTTAACGGCGGGCTCATCACTCCCGTAACGATGGCCCAGGATGCTGCCAATCTGCTCGGTCAGTGGCTGAACCTGCGGCATTTCCTCAGCCTGCGGTGCCTTCCTGCCCGATACGGGATAGGGATCGCCGTTCAGCCTTCGGCGAAGGATCGCACGCAGCTCCGCATCGCGCGGATCATCGGAATTGGCGGCGCGCAAATCGGCACGGCCGTAAACGTCCTCATCACGGTCTGGTGACGCATGTTCGGCCGACCTGCGCGAAAGCTCGAAGGTTTCGGCATCGTCGGCGTATAATCCGGTCCTGGGTTTGCTCTCAAACATGGCGGGTCATCTCACGCGCTTGGCCTCGCGACCAATGCAAATGTTAACCCACTCTAAACTTTCATAGCAAAGAAAGGGTTAACGCCCGCGTGTGAGGAGCTAGAGCATGCCGCGCAAAGTGTGCAGCGGTTCTGCGGCTGCGACATGCGTGAAATCAAAGAGCTAAAGCGCGTGAAGCGAATCTTAGAGATCGCGACGCGCTTTAGCTTGCCAGTTTATTGGGGGGCATGAGGCGCGGCCTCGTCTGCTGCGTCTCCGTGCGGCCGATCCGCTCCTTGCGGCCGAACTGATGCCTGATGACCTGATAAAGGAAGAGCGGCACGCCCAGCATATAGCGCCGCCAGAGCCTGTTCGGCTCCAGGACCAGGCGGAACAGCCACTCGCTGCGCAACGCACGCACCAAAGCCGGCGCACGCGGGACTGTGCCGGAAACGAAATCGAAGAGTGCGCCTACAGTCAGAACCAGCCGCGCGTGCTGCGGCCCGATATGTTCGGCCACCCACTTTTCCTGCAGTGGCGTACCCATGCCGACGATCAGGATATCGATCTTCTGCCGGCTGATTTCTGCCGTGACCGCATTGCTTTTCTCCGGATCGAAGAAGCCATCGGAGATGACGGTGAATTCGTGCCAAGGCGCATGCTGCCGCAGCTTTTCGGCTGCCTTTTCGACCACCGAACGGCGGCCGCCGAGCAAGCCGATGCGCTTCGGCCGCTCCATGAAGGTCAACAATGCCGGAACGAAATCCGTACCATTCAGATTGGCCGGAAAGGGTTCGCCATGCGCAACGCGAGAGGCGATATCGAGGCCCACGCCATCGGGAAGGACGAGATTGCGCTCCAGAACCTCGCGGTAGTTGCCATCGCGCAGCATCACCAGCATGTTATGGGCGTTGACGAAGGAGATCGACGTCTGACCGACGGGCAAGGATGCGAGTTCGTTGACGAAGGTCAACGCATCTTCCCAATCAAGATCACAAACCGGCAGATCAAAGATCATACGGCGCGACGCAACGACGGCAAAATCAGCAACCTGGTTCAATCCAACAACCTCCTGCCGGCGTCATCGACATGAAAAACACCGGTATTGCAAGGCCCTGTCCCTTCGCCAATCATCGGCGCGGCAACGATAGGGGCATTGCTGGAGGTTGCTTATAGCAAAGCAATCCCAAGCTTCCGTTAGGACAAAAAGCAGCAATTACTTGAAATCATCAATGCCTTGTTAAGCATGTCGATGGTGGCAAACGGCTGGTGGCCGCTCCGCCAGGGAACAGCCTCACCTGCAGATCAAGGAATCTATTCGGCCGAAACCTTGGTCGTTGCCGCATCCGGCAGGATTTTTACCGGCTTGACCGTCCTCTTGCCGATGCTTTCCCCGCCATGGGTTTCTTCCTTGGACAGGTAGTCGAGCTGTTCGATCAGGACGTCAGCGACATAGTCACCGCCAAGCCGCTCGTTCATCCGCTTCTTCAAATCGCTGCGGAAAGCCGCGACGTCGAAATTCTGTGTGTGGGAAATATCGATCGCATTGTTGCCGACGAGCAGCGAAAAAAGCTCGTCGGTGGTCAACTCAGGCAAGGGTATCTGCAACGCAGTCGCCTTGCCCTTCTCCATCATGAAGGAGATGCGCGTCAGGAAATAGCCGGTCACCTGGCCGTTGGCGATAACGGGGACATTGATCGATTCGCCCTTGACCAGTTCCTGCTGCGCCTTCTTGGCGTCGTCAGGGCTGATCACGGGCGCCGTCGCCGTCTGCACCGAAAAATAGACCGAAGCCAATGTTACCGCGCAGACCCAAAGGCCGGTGAGCACAAGCTTGATCATCCGGCCTCACGGACGCGGAATTGCTCCTGCGAATAGGTGCCATCGGTATCGGCGTTCTGCGCCGCATTCTTCAGAATGTCGGCAACGGCGCGGACGGCCTCGAGATGAGCCTCGACGCGGCGGGCATTCACCACCAGCTTCTTCTTCAACCCATGCAGCTGCTCGACATGCGTAACAGCGAGATCCGCCGGATCGGTATCACGAAACAGCATCGACAGTTCGTAGAGGCAGCGGCTCTTGTGAGCGTTCGACACCTTGAGATCGAATTCCGGGTCGCTGCCGATCCGGTTGTTCTCGTTGTCGATAATCATCTCCAGGCGGCCAAGGACAGACTTGATCCGATAGTCCTGTGACATCACTTCCATGTTGTTACCTCGCTTATGCTCTCTGGGACGTCAGCGTATTCTGATTTGTAATGCTCTTGTCGCCGTCATTGGCGTCATGTGCAGCAAGCGTCTTGCGCTGAAAATCCGTGATGGCGCTCAACGCCATCTTCTTGTCGTTCTCGTCGGTCGTGGCATTGGCAACGCCGCTGTTGCGCATCTTGTCGACCTGTTCCTTGTACATCTTCTCGGCAATGCCGACGCCGCCGTCCTTGGCGAGCGTATTGCCCAGCTGTTCGGCCATCATGCCCTTCCAGATTTCGCCGGCAGAACCCTTGCCGTAGAGCGTCTCGCTGCTCGGCAGCATGTTCTTGACGAAGTTCTGCAGCACCATCGCCTCGAACTTGCGGTAGACCTGCGGCACCTTCGAGGGGCCGGCATGCGTGCTGGCGTTGCCGAGGCCAGCCTGCGTCGAGGCGCTGTTCAGCGCATCGACGGCCGCGCCGAAGCCATTGCCGTTTTCGGCGAGGCTGGTGGCGGCAAAAGCGACCTTGTTGGCAGCAAGTTTCGCCTGGGCAACCTGGACATCGTCCGGATTCGCGGCCCTGACAACGTCCAGAACCAAATCACTCGGAGGCGAAATAGCCACGTCACGTCTCCTTCTGCTATCGCACGCTCCCGAAAACCCGAAGGCGCTCGCTTGGCATGTCGAATCAAACGGTCGGAGCAGGCTGGCAACCTTGTGATGCATGCCATGCTCCGTGATCGCTGCGATTATGAATTTTGAAGCTTGCTGGAGGCTGGCGTTGCGCCGGCGAAGCGCTGGTCGATAATGTCATAGACCGCATTGTCGTCGGCTTCGCGAGTTTCAAGCTCGCGGGCATCCTTCATATGCTCCTCCAGCCGGTCACCCTTGGTGCGCTCCTGCTGGACCTTCATCTGAATCAGCGTCTGAATGCCCTCCAGCTGCTGATCCTTGATGGTCAGGCGGCCGTAGCGCTCGGCATAATGGACGGAAAACGCCATATGCACAGGGTCGGACGAGCCAATGGCATCCATGACCCGCTCCATCGATTCGGTTACATCCAGGCGATGACGGGTGGTATCGGCAAGCTCGTTTTCGGCGATACGCTCCAGATGGCGCTGCACCGCAACCAGACGCTTCAGTTTTTCGGAACGGCTTTGCTCGGCCATCGTCTACCTGCCCACCAAGCTGACGTCACCGGTCGCCTCGAACATATGCCTCCTGGCGTCGCTGCTCATCGGCTAATGCCCATTGAAGACGGTAAGAAACGCACCGGAGAACTGATTGATCATCGCCGCGACGCTCAAATAGAGCATGAATAGCCCGCCCATCAGAAGATAGGGGGTGGAAATGAAGTAGATCGGGATCTGCGGCGCCAGCTTGTTGATGAAGCCGATCGAGATCTGGAACATCATGCCGTACAACAGAAACGGGCTCGACAGCCTCAGCATGATGAAAAAAGTCGTCGACAGGGTATCGGTGATGGAGATCAGCGCGGATCGTGGATCGATATGGCCACCGAACGGAATGACCGAATAGGAATCGACCAGCGCCTGGAGAACATAGTGATGGAAATCCAGAATGAAGAGGATCATCAGCCCGCAAAAGCTGATGAAGCTCGTCAGTGAGGTCTCGCTCGAATCGTCAATGATATCCGCGCCGGCCGGCGCGTTGAAGCCGATCAGCATCGATATGACAGTACCGGCAAACTGCAAGCCGAGCGTATAGATGCGGGCCATCATGCCGTACATCAGGCCGATGACCGTTTCCGTGAAAATCAGTCCGATGTAGCTGGCGCCGCCATTTGCCACTGCCGGATAGATGGTGCTCCAGAGCAGCGGCAGGACGGCCATCGACAAGGCGACAGCGAGCAGAAGCCTGATCTGCACAGGTATGCGGCCTGACGAAAATCCCGGGAGCACCATTATGCAGCCGCCGATGCGGCAGAAGGCGACGAAAAGCGCCAGAATGGTCCCCTGGGGGTCAGGTATCATGAAATCGAACCTAGAATCTTGATCTCGATCCCCTTGGCCAATTCCACATGCGACAGGACCGGAAGGGTCGCGAACAGGCGTTCGATGATCATGCGCACATAGGAGCGCGTTTCCGGCGACGTGACAAGGACGAAGGGCATGCCGCGGTCCATGTATTCACGGATAACTTTGCCGGCCTGCTCGCTGAACTCTTCCAGGCTGCGCGGATCGATGTCGAATTCGACGATCTCGCCCTTCTGGTCGCGCTTGAGCGCCTGATGGAAGATCAGGTCCCATTTGCTGCCGAGGCGCAGGACGCGCAACACGCCATTGTCGGCAAGATCGCCGCAGAGCTGCTGCGCCATGCGCACGCGGACATGCTCGACGATCTGCTCGGTCTTGCGGACATGCGGCGCAAGTTCTGCGACGGCTTCGAGGATAAGATGCAGATTGCGGATGGAGACGCGCTCGGCGAGCAGGAGCTTGAGCACCGCCTGCAGACCGGAATAGGACATGTGCGACGAGCAGATTTCGTCGGCCAGCTTCTTGTATTCCGGGTCGAGCCGCTCGATCAGGATCTTCACGTCCTTATAGGACAGAAGTGCCGGCAGGTTGTTGCGGATAACCTCGCTCATATGGGTGAGCACCACGGAGACGTTGTCGATCGGCTGGAAGCCTTCGCGCTTCAGATCCTCGGTGAACGCCTCGAGGACCGAGACGGCAGGCATGCCGAAAGCCGGTTCGCGAATCTCGTCGCCCGGAACGGTCGGCTTGCGGCCGGAGCCGGTGACCACGAGGACTTCGCCGACGCGCAGCATGTTGGAAGCGATCGTCGTTCCGTGGATGCGGATCTGGTAGGATTTGTCGGCAATGCCCATGTCGTCGATCACCTTGATCTCCGGCACGACGAAGCCGTACTGCGTGGCGAATTTCTTGCGCATCTTGCCGACGCGGAAGGCCAATTCCTGATGGGCGCCGAGCAGGCGCGTGGAGACGATCTTGCCGAGCGCCAGTTCGATCTCGGCTGTTTTCAGCACCGACTTGACCGAGTCCTTCTCCATCTCCTTCGTCTGCATCACCTTCTGCTCTTCGGCGTCGCGGCGAAGCTTGTTCTCGGCCTCGATCTGGCGCGGGATGAACCAGGCGCCGGAAGCCAGCAGGCCGCCAAGGAACACGAAGGGAAAGAAAGGCATGCCGGGCATCACGGCAAGAATGCCCATAAGGACGGCCGAGACGGCGAGTGCGCGCGGATAGCCGCTCAGCTGATTGATGACCGCCTGGTCAGTGGAACCAGCCGTGCCGCCGCGGGAGACGAGGAGACCAGCGGCGAGCGACACGACGAGTGCCGGCATCTGCGACACCAGACCGTCGCCGACGGAAAGCTTGACGAAGACATCCGCAGCCTGGCCGATCGGCATGCCATGACGGAAATAACCGATGATGATGCCGCCGAAGATATTGATGCAGGTGATCAAGAGGCCGGCAACGGCATCACCGCGCACGAATTTCGAGGCACCGTCCATCGCACCGAAGAAGGAGCTTTCCTCTTCCAGTTCGCGACGACGACGCTGCGCTTCCTTCTCGTCGATCAGGCCGGCCGAAAGGTCGGCATCGATCGCCATCTGCTTGCCGGGGATGGCATCCAGGGTAAAGCGGGCGCCGACTTCGGCGATACGCGTCGCACCCTTGGTGATGACGATGAAGTTGATGGTGATGAGGATCAGGAAGACGATCAGACCGATGACGAAATCGCCCGACATCACCAGGCTCGCAAAGCCGGCGATGACGCCGCCTGCGGCGTCGTGCCCTTCATAACCATGGGAAAGAATGACGCGTGTGGTCGCGATATTCAACGCAAGTCGCGTCATCGTGGCGATCAGCAGGATCGTCGGGAAAGACGAGAATTCCAGCGGCTTCTTGATCCACAATGCGACCATGAGGATCAGCACTGAAAGCGCGATCGAAAAGGCAAGCCCGAGGTCGATCAGAAATGCCGGGATCGGCAGAAACAGCACGCAAAGGATGACCATGATACCGAGGGCAAACCCGATATCACGGACGCTGGGATTCGCTTTTGGGAGCGCTAGTGCGGGTGGTTGTGCCATCGACCGATTTTCCGTCTCTTCATGAGAGGAGGCAAACGGCTGACCCGCCTGCCCTATTCGAACCGATCTTTAAAAGGCGAAGCTTGCGCGAGAATGGCTATGGCCGGCGAAGCGCGTGATCCCAAATACTATTTTAGCGATGGCATGGGGTTCCTAAAGCGCACCGCGATCCTTCAGATCCGCCACGCTTCGGCCCGCTGGTCGCCGCTCTCGCAAAACCGCCACATGCCTTGCATTCTATGCGCAGCGTTGCGGAAAACCGCTTTAGAAGCCAGACTGGATGCGCGAGAAGACGAGATTGGTGAAAATCGAAATCTGCGAACCGACAAAGGGAGCGGTGATGCCGATGGTCACCATGACGGCAACGATCTTCGGCACGAAGGTCAACGTCGCTTCCTGAACCTGGGTCAAGGCCTGGATCAAGGCAATCACCAAGCCTACCGCCATCGCAGCGAGCACGGCCGGGCCGGAAGCTACGAGCACGGTCCAGATTGCTGCCTGGAAGATATCCAACGCGTCGGCTTCATTCATGCAGCATCATCCCGTGGTTCGGCAGCTACTCATTAGCTGCCGGTCGAATCCGTATTCTGATTCGACGAATCGTCAGTGCTATTATCACTCGACGAGGGCGGCGTATCAATGGTCGTGCCTGCCGGAGCGATGGTCACGCCGGCCTGGATCAGAATTTTGTCGCCGGCATTGGTTTGGGCAATGATACCGTCGGTGTAGACGGTTACTTCCTTGATGGTGCCCGTCGTCTTGCCGTCGGCGCTCATGATCTGCTTGCCGATATAATCGGAGGCCTGCGAGATCCACTGGTTCTGCAGCACCGTTTCGAGATGCGAATTCGTCTGGATCTGCTGTTCAACCTGAGAGAAGCTGGCCAGCTGAGAAATCTGCTGGCTGGCATCCATCGGATCGGTCGGATCCTGATTCTTCATCTGGGCAACGAGAAGCTGCAGGAAGTTGTTGTAATTCAGGTTGGCGCTTACGGCCGCGCCGGCAGCCGTTTTCGAAGAATTGCTCGAAGACGAGCTTCCGGCAGCGCCGGCAACGGCGTCTACCGCTGCCATGGGGCGATCTCCCGGCGGATATGCTCGATCGTCGCCGCCGGCATCTCCTGGTTGTTCAGAATGCTGTCTTCGATCGGATAGAGCCCACGAATTGCCTTCAATGCATCGAAGGCACGCCCCGTTGCGACGAGGCCGTCGATACGCTTGAGCTCAGCCAGCACTTCCTCATTGTGGAAGCATGACAGCAGCATGACGATCGACTTGCGGAACATTGCCGTCGACTGCTCTTTGCCCTCGGGATTGATGAGGATCATCTGTGCGATGAAGTAGAGCTGACGCATCGGGGTGGTCGCGTCTTCTGGCTGAAGCACATGGTTTTCAAGCAGGAATGTCACATCATTCAGGAATTCCAGGGCGACCTTGCGATCGACGCGCAGAACGGCCCCGTTGATAAAAATCTTTTCCCCGGCTTTGAGCGATATGCGAAGCGTACTTTTCATTTAAGTCCATCCCTGATGATGGTGGTGACATCGATGATGCCTTGAAAATTTACCGACTGGCGCCGCCGGATTCGATCGCATTCCTTCAAAATCCAGATGGCGATCGAGATGATATTGGCCCGTAGTTCGATGTTCAGCTGGTTCTCAGGACTTTTGAGGTCCTCGACAAAACTCACCCATACGCGCTGCGTATAATAGAGAGCTTCGATCGCTTCCCGGCCGTATTTCTCCGCATCACGGGCCGCAGAAAGAAGAGCTATCGACCGGTCCAGAACTTGTCGTTCTCGCTCCTTGGCGTCGGCCACTGCATCCTGCATGACTTCCGCATATGAGAACTGATACATTCATGCATCCTTCCTGGTCATTCCGTCCCTTTGATCATCAAAGGTAATTTACAAGGCTTAGCTGCTGGATCTTTGAGACAATAGTATAAGCTGTTTCGAGCTGGGTCTGAAGACTGTTGACCTTTGTGGAGGCCTCATAGGGATCCACCCCTGTGAGGTCGCCTATGTTGGTATTGAGAATGGTCTTCTGTGCGTTCAGCGTCGTGTTCGCGTCCGACAGGCGCGATTGCGACAGACCGAGCTGGCTAGCCTGGTTGTTCAACCCGTCGATCGCCTGGCGTGAGTAGCTGATGGCCTGATCGGTAACCGCGCTCAGCGCATCCTGGCTGAGGGCGGGCGTCGTGTTCATCAGCGCATTGGTAACGCTGGTGGCGAGCGCCAGATAGCGCATGCCGGCAGAATTCGAGTTGGTCGAGGTTTCAACCACGTCGGTATTGCTGATCCGGCTCGTCATGTTCTGGTCCGACGCGCTCGACCACTGCGACCAGCCGGCGTCGGAGGTGAACATCGGCTCAACCGTCGTCGTAATAAAATCCTTCACCTGAGCGCCGGTAAGCTTGTCGACCGTTGTGCCCTTGCTAGTTGCATAGTTCCCCAACGCGGTTTGGATCGCCGCGTTCGTCGTTGCCGACTTGTCGGTCATCGGCTGAACGTCGGTGTTGGTGCCGGCAAAGAGATACTCGCCGTTGACCATGACGTTGGCGGAAGCGATGACGCTCGACAGCGTCGAGGTCGCGAGCTGCTGGGTCAGCGCAATGCTGTTGCTATCGGTGTTGCCGCGCAGCGCCACCAACTGATCCATGAGTTTCTGCGCGTTCGAGCCCATGCCGGTCAGAGCCGTCTGTGACGTGGTCATCCGCTGGTTTGCAATCGAGTTGCTGCCCAGAATGGAATCAATGCGCGAAACTTCTCTCGTCAGATTGACGCTGAGCGAGGTGTTGCTGCCGAGGGAGACGCCGATATCGGCGTAGACGCCAGTGGTTGCCTCGGTCGAGGCACTCGACATTTCGTTCTGCGCCTGACGGATCGTCTGGCGCATGGCGTTCTGAATGGCTTGGCTCGAGATGAAAGAGAGTTTCATGGCTTAGCTCGCAATATCCAGTACAGATTGAAGCATCGCATTGACTGCGTTCAATATCTTGGTTCCAGCCTTGTAGGACTGTTCGATATCCATCATCAGCGTCAGCTCTTCGTCGAGGTTGACGCCGGTTGCATTCGAGTAGGCACCCGAGGAACGCGACAGAGCCGCCGACGTATTTTCCGCCGCCGAGGTTGCCGTGCTGCGCTGGCCTTCGAGCCATCCGATGGAGCTGGCCGAATAGCTCATGAGAGTGGCGCTGGTGTCTGTACCGGCACCGCCGTCGAAGCTAATTTTCGTGTTCATCGCGGTGATGAGGCCATCAAGCTTCCCGGAATAGCCGGCATCCAGTGGCTTTGACGGATTTGACGGATCAAAGCTCGGGTTCGTGATGTAGGCGTTGCCATTGATGCCGCCGTCACGCAGCAAGGTCGGATTGGCAACTGCGGCCGAGTTGAGCTTGAGGGTTCCAGCCAGGCCGGTCACAACTGCGCCGCTATCCAATCCGGAACCGCTGGCCCAGGTGGCTGGCACACCATTGTAGGTGAAAAGGCCCGCAGCCTTGGTTGCTCCATTGGACGTAGTTTCGGCAAATGTCGTCACCAGGCCGCGCGCGATCTCGTCTAGCTGCTTCTGGTAGGTGGGCGCTACACTGTCGCGAATCTGAAGCGCGGCCTGAAGGCTGCCCTGTGCGGTCGTGCTGGCACCCTGCCCCTGGGTCAGCGCCACCCCATCGATATAGACATTGTTGCCTTGCGTTCCCGCCGTGTAGGTGTTCGTCGGTGTGAAAGTCACCGTACGCGGGATGGTCTCGAAGAGCGTCGTGCCGCTCGAGGTATATAGCGCCATGTCGTTGTTGCCGCGGGTTACCGCGGTCACGCCGACGATCTGTGAAATCTGTTTCAGAAGCGAATCGCGCTGGTCGAGCGCATCGGCAGTCGCACTCGACGTCGGACCTGCGGTCCCCGTTGACGACTTCACCGCATCGTTCGCCGTCTGGAACTGCTTCAGCAGACTATTCAACGTGTCGACATCGGAGCTGATCTGTTTGTCCGCATCCGTACGGGCATTCTGCACAACGGTCGTGGCATTGTTGAGCGATGTGACCAGGCTCTGAGCCGCATTGATTGCCGATTTCGCCGCCGTCGTGTTGGACGGCGAACCGGAATAATTCTGCATCGCGGTCTGGAAAGCCGCCAGATAGGTGGCTGGCGCGATCTCATTGTTGTTGCCGCCAAGCGTCGCCGACTGGAGATTGCTGTAGGCAGTCAAAAGCAGCTGCTGCGCCGCATCGGACGAGGAGTTGGAAAGATAGGCGGCCTGGAGCGCCGGCTCCTGGCTTCGAGCGATCTTGACAACTTGCGCGCCGGCACCGTTCGTCGTCAGCACGGCCTGTCGACGCGAGTAATCGGCATTGTTCGCATTTGCGATATTGTTCGACACGACGCTGCTCTGCGTGCCGGTATTGTTGAATATTGCCTGCGCGTTGTTGAGAGCTGTTGTGAGCGTCATGACTGACTCGATACCCTATTCGTTTTAGCGCCGCAGATCGGCCGATGGCGCGCCGGCTGTGTCGGAATAGCCCATCAGAATGAGGCCGGCGGAGTTGAACAGACTGTCGTTGGCGTCACCCGAGCGGGGTCGAAACGACCGACTGGAAACATTTTGGCATGCGAGGCCATCAAGACGGACCGGCGCCGCACGGACGACGATGCTGGAAGCGACGCCCAGACGATTCGTCTGCACATCCCTTTCCGCAATCACTGCCCTCACGCTGCCGAAATTCCTCATCTGGAATCCTCGTTATCCTTCATGCGACTGAGAGTAGGTGGTGGGCCTTGCGTGAAGCTGTCTGTGAGGACAGAAAACCGATCATTGTGAAAACGCCCCGCGGAGTATCCCGACAAACCTGCAAACGGCATTCGCAAAGCACGGAAGGTAAGTCATTACGCACCTTTTCGTGGGAGGCGACCAAATGAGCGCTTCACAAAAAAGAAGCCCGGGAATCGCTGGATTCCCGGGCACATAGTCAAATTCGGAAGATTGCAGGCTATTTGGAAGATTCATTCCCAATCGATGCAATAGCCAAGGAAACGCTTGGAATCGACTGGATCGAAATCAAGCTTCTTGCGAAGCTTTTTGCGAAGCTTCGAAATATGGCTTTCGACCACGTTTTCTTCGACTTCCTCGTCGAAGATGCCGTAGATGGCGTTGAAGATCTGTGTCTTCGTTACCCGGCGACCGCGATTGGCGATCAAATACTCCAGGATGCGGCGTTCGCGCCGCGGCAATGCGAAGACCTCGCCGTTGATCTCCGGATCACGACCATCCGCGAAAACGCGAATCGGTCCGATATCGGTATAGTTGTTGATGGCCTTGAGCCTCCGGCGGATCGCCGCGGCCCTTGCCAGGATCTCGCGGGGATGCACCGGTTTGCGCACGACATCGTCCACGCCGCAATCGAAGAGTGCAAGCGTCGATTCGAGCGAGGGTTGATCGCTGACTGCGATGACCGGCGCTGCGGTCCTGTCGCGAATCGCCCGGGGAAGCTCGTGAACGTGCTGTCCCTGTCCGATCAAAAACGCTTCGACAGCAGCAATATCGCCCTCTGCCGCCGTCGAGACCCATTCGCCAAATTCGCGTGGATCAAATCCCGTGGACGGTATGCCTTCCCGCCCAAAGAGTGATGTATATCCGTCCTTAACGAGCTCTCGCTCATCAACCACTACGATCATTCGTCCGCCTCCGAATCAGTGTGGTGTTTCGATGACCTATGGGTACGAATCGGGCGAATCACGAACAACTGTCGGAAATGAGTGGCGGAAATTAATAATTGATTAACCATAAGGGTGCGATTTGCACTACATATAGTGGGTGAACTTCGATTTACACCGATAAAAAACCTGTTAGTTAGCTTATCGTTAACACGCGCCTTTTAGGCAATCTGATGGCAGTCAATCGCAGCGCAAGGGTTAGCGCCTGCTAACCAGAAGGCCAATACAACCTATAGGTTGTTTAATTCCGGCAGAATGTTGCCGCGTTGGGCGTCCATTTGCCGTAACCCGTGGCGACCAGATTGGCGATCACACGGCAAACATAGACCTTCTGGGCGGGGTCGTTGTTCGGGCCGGCGTGGTATCTTGCTACCGCCATCGTCCAGGTCTCATGCCTGTCATGAAGATTGCGGAGAAACTTGGCAGCATATTCGACGTTGCTGCGTGGGTCGAACATGGCCTCCACGGAGGTAAAATTCTCGCCGTGAAAATACTGGTTTATCTGCATGCAGCCGATGTCGATCAGCTTCGCGCCATTCTGCCGCGCAGCGGCAAAAACCTGCAGGGCAGCATTCTCGGACGGTGGGAAAATCGGTCGTCCCTCGACATTGAGCGCATAGGGATAGAGCGATCCCTTGCGCCCCGTCTCGGTCAAACCAACTGAATAAAGTATCCCCTCCGGTATTCCATATTTCGCAGCTGCAGACTGGATTTCTCGCTCGCAGAGGCCGGCGGCGCCATTATTCGGCGGCGACGGGTTCCCCGATGCTTCAGCATCAGAGGTAAACCGCACCAGAGCGAGAACGCTGAGCACTACTACCAGCGCCATCTTCCAAGCCGCGCTCACTCGAACTCCGATTGCCGTTGCTTCCATCTGCCTGTTGCCCCGAAAAATTCTGGCCCCTAGGACGCGCGTCGCCGCCCTGTCCCTGGTTCAGCAGAGATTGCTGCTGTTGGTTCGATCCGGACTGCCGGCTGCCATCCGACTGTTGATCCGTGCTGGAGGCCAGCGTGACGGTGATGCTGTCGACCTGATAGCCCTGTGCCCGCAGCGCATCGATCATGTGGCTCTGATCGGCGTGCAGCTGCCTGTAGGCCTCGCCGGTCTGTACCTTCAGATCGACGGTCAACTGATCGCCCGACAGTCGCATCGTGGCGGTCACGTCGCCGAGATTGTCAGGGCTCAACTGAATCTTGAGCGTGTTGACGACCTTGCCGGTGCTGGTGAGATTGGCGGCATTGGAAAGGGCAGAGCCAGGCTGCATCGCTGCCGACCAATCGCGATCTCCTGCGAGCGAACCGGCGACCAGTGCCGAATTGCCCGCAAGCCCGAGGTAGCGGCGGGATTCGAGAACAGTCACAGCCTGGGCATCGCCGCCTGCAGGAGCGGATATCTTGATATCGGCCGCATCGTCGCCGCGCTTGGCGGTCGACATATCCAGCGCACCGCTTCGCCCATCTGCGCGCGCCAGCCGGAAGGTCTGCGCCGTATCCGCGGTCGCGCTGTCACCCGGCATGGCCTGCCCTGTATCGGACGCCGCTTCCTTTAGTCCTGCGTTGGAGATCGTTAGCCCCTGCACCTTGGGATCGCTGCGAGCCTGTCCGCCTGCCACAGCAGCATCCTGCGCCACGGCGACGGTCTGCGCGACGTTCAGAAGCGACAGCGCATCGGTGATGGTATTCGTAACCTGGGTGCCTTGCGTCGCCGTTGCCTTACCATCATCGGTCGTGGAAGGGTTCTTATCGCCTTTGACGGAGGGCGCCTTGCCGCTACCATCAGTCGGCAAGACTTGGCCACCTCCAACAGCTTCGGCCAGTTGCTGCGCAACCTCGGCAAGCTGTGTCGCGGCATCTGTCTGTGCGGGAAGTTGGCCGACATCCGGCTTTGTAGCCACCGGATCATTCGCATCAGGGGCAGAAGGGTCGGCGCCAGCCATCGCCTGCGCTGCCTTCTGAAGGTCTATCAACGACTTTGAAAGCGACAGAGGTCCGGCTCCCTGGGGAGACTTCGCTCCCTTCGCCAAATTGGCGATATTCGCCACAGATGTATCGATCATAACGCCCCCGGCGTTGAGGCCACCATCAATGGCAAGCGCTGGATTGCCAACGGTCGCCTTTGTCGTGCCCGCGTCCCCGTCCGTGTTGTCATTGGCTGTCTGGGTCGCACCCGTACCGACATTCGTGCCGGACGATTTACGCCCGTCGCCGAGGGAGCTGGCCAGCGCATCGAGAAAGCCCTTGCCATCGTCCTGCTTCCCCGAGCGGGAGCCCTTGGCGGCCGCAACAATATCTGCGCCGGACGAGGCGCCAGAGACACCGATGTCGTTCATGATCAATGACTTTCCTGCTTCAACATGCCGTCGATAGCGTCCAGCTTCGAGCGGCTCGTCGTGACGAATGCGTTGAACGAAGAGTCGGCCTCCTGCCTCCCTCCCTCCGGGGCGGGAGCTGCCTTTGCCGCGGCTCCCTGCTCAACACCCGCCGTGCCGGGAGACTGGCCTCCCGTTTGTTTCGTCACAGCAGCATCGTGTTCAGTATTCTGTTGATTGGGCAGGTTAGGAACGTTGCCTTGCCCGAGGCTTGCAGGATCGGGCGTCCGCAGGATCTCCTGCGCCACGGCCTTCGCCGCATCTCGCAGAGCTCTATCCTGCGCGTTCAATTCGCCGGCAGGCATCTGGTTGAGGTTGCTGATCGCCGCCTCCAGACCCGGCGTCGAGACGCCGGCAACGCCGCCGTAAAAGCCCGCCAAAGCGTCGAAGCTATCGGTGCCGTCGCTGGAGATCGCCTGGGCACGGCCGGCAGCCAGCGCCGCCAGATCGGACTTGCCGGCAATCGCGGCACGGCGCGCCATGCGCAGATAGATCTCCCGCTGCCTCGGCGGATCCATGAACGACAGAATGTCGATGATATCCTGCTGCTTGACGTCGGAATCGTGATCCACCACAAGCTGCACGAAGAGGTCGGCAAATTGGCTGGCATAGGGAGAATGCAGGAAGCGTCTCGTATAGCGCTGCGAATATTCAAGCCCCAGCGGCACCAGCCCGGCATCGGCGCATAGCGCGAGCGAACGGCGCAACGCCGATTCCTCGACGATCGTGCCGGGCGCCATCACACGGGCCCAATCGTAGAGCTTCAAGGCCGCCATGGCATTCTTGCCGGACATGACATTGCCGGCGACCAGCGAAAGATAAGGACCGATCGGCTTGTCGCGATATTCCTTGGCGATGTCCGCAAGAGTGTTGACCACCAGCAGACCCTTGCCGTTCAGATATTTTCTGAGAACATCGGCAACGCGGTTGTCGAAATTGCCGTTGACGTCGCGCTGCATTAGATATTCGAGCGTTTCCGGATTGCCGCCGCTCATCGCGTAGGCCAGGGCAGCATCGACATTGCGCGTATCTTCGAACACCGACTTGTCGGCATTGCGCAGGCGAGCATCTATCGTGGACAGCAGGAACCGCTGCATCTCTCCGGCAGAGCTGTCACCCGCGACCACGGAATCCTGAACGAATTCGAGCGAGCGCAGCATCTTGTAGAGCGGCAGGTTGTCCGGCCCCTCGGCACGAGCGCCCACCGGCGCCAGAACGCCGAAGGTCAACGCGAGTGCAAGACGATGACGATGCGTTTTGCGCGCCATGGACTATCCCTGCTTGCCTTGGCCGGGCTTGGCTTTTTCCGGTGCCTGTTTGACGGGGCTCTGGCCATCGGACTTTGCGGGATCCTTCGCGGCCTGGGTCGGCGCATTGACGATCAGGATCTCGATACGGCGGTTGGCGTCGTTGAAGGGATCGTTGGGCAGCTTCAGCCGCCGATCGGCAAATCCGGAGACCTGCGAGATCCGCTTCTCGTCAAGACCGCTGCTCGTCAGCATGTAATAGGCGCTCTGGGCACGATCGAGCGACAGACGCCAGTTGTCGTTGCGGCCGCTGACCATGTAGGGGCGTCCATCGGTGTGGCCGCGGATAAGGATCGACCCGTTGCGCTCCGCGAGAACCTTCCCGATCTTCTCCATTGCCAGCACCATTTCCCGGCGCGGCACGGCGGAACCGATATTGAACATCGGATCGTTGCTCTGGTCGGAGATGGTGACCAGCACGCCGCCTTCGGCCGCCGTGACTTGCAGTCCCTCGGCCAGCTGACCGGCAATGCCGCCGATCTGCGCCTGTATCTCCTGCTGCAGTTGCTTGGCTTCCTGCTGCTGGGCCTTGGTCGGCTGAACGTCCTTATTCTGGGAGACGGCAGCGTTATCGTCGAAACTTGAGGCGCTGCCTTGTTCCTTGGCACTGGCGACCTGTTGCTGTTGCGCCTGCTTGCCGGTAGCTCGCGGCTCGCTCTGCGTCGGCTGCTGCTCCGCGATCTGCGGCTGATCGGCAGGCAGGCCGCTATCGGCGGCCGTTGCCTTGGACAGGGCGATGACTTCCCCCTTAGGCGCTTGATCCGACTTGGCGGACTGTTCCTCATTCGCCTTCTTCGAGGCGCTTGAGACCTGAACCTGCTTGGTCCAGAAATCCGGATCGAAGGGATCGCGATAGGCCTGACCACCATCGGCGCCCGTGGCAGGACCGGACTGAGCCGCACCGCCCTCGCCCTTGGCGCTGACATTGGCCTGCTGGCCGACTTCCTGTGCGATTTCAGCCAGCACGGAATAAGGATTTTCGAAGAAATCGGCCTCGGAATAGTTCGTCTGGTCGCCCGATGTCGCCGTCAGGTCCTCACCAGTCTTTGCGGACTTGCCGTCATTCGGCTTGTCCTGTGCCTTATCCGATTTCTGCTGATTCTTTTCGCCCTCGGCCTTGTCGACGGGCTTCTTGAGCCCCTTCTCCGTGGGCTTCTCGTCAGCGAGCTTGATGGGGTTGAAATAGGACGCGACAGAGGCCTTCGTCTCCTCGTTGGCGGCATTCACCAGCCACATGACGAGGAAAAAAGCCATCATAGCCGTCATAAAGTCGGCATAGGCGATTTTCCATGCTCCGCCATGACCGCCATCATGATCGCCGCCGCCGTGACGCTTGACGATGATGATCTCGTGCTTGCCGTGATTTTGATCGCCGTCGCTCATTTCAGAATCTCTTTCAAGCTGGCGGCCCAGGCAGACATGCGGGTCACAAGAACGCTCTCGCCGATGGTCACCGTAAGATCGACATCTTCGGCTTCGACATGACGCAGGAGAGCGGCATCTTCACCAAGATTGGCCTGAAGGGCTTCGAAGAGATGTCGTGGACCGCTTACGGAAATGGGACCTGCGCCGCCATCGAGGATTGCGGTCCTGACCAGGTCGGCTAGATCGGCGACAGCCTTCATCGTCATCGTCTCGGTCATGATCGGCGCGAGAACCGCGGCGGCTTCCGCGCTGATGGCCTGGCCGAGCATCGTGGCGATGCGAGTCAGATCCGCGGCAATTCGCTCCGCTGCCTGTTCTTCATAGCGTGCCCGCAGAGCATCCATTTCGGCTCGAAAGGAAAGGGTCATCGCGTCGCACTCGGCGCGATGCTTTTCAGACAGTTCCTGCGTCGCCGTTTCGTGTCCTTCCGCATAGGCGGCGCGACGCTCGGCCTCGACATCGACCGGCGGCTCCACCGCAGTGTCGTGAAACTCCAGCGGCTCGGCGAAAGCCATGTCCGGCATATCTGGAAGCGGCGCCTGTTCGGCGCTGAAATCCTTGAGGTATCGGGATATTGCCGGGCTCACGCGTACGTCTCCCCATTGGCGTCGGCGCGACGCTGCATGTGGATGCCACAAGAGGGCCGATCATTTCCCATTCTCAAAACGTCGATCATCACGCTTCCGGTTTCCGTCCTCTGGCAACGCCGCCGGAGATGCGACTATCTCCAGCGAACTGCGGCGCAACCATGCCACTGCGCCGGACCGTAGGCAGTCAAACTTGTGCGAGGATGAATGCGGGACGGCACTGCCTATCGGGCTATGCCGCGCGGCATCATTTCGCCTGCAGGATAATCAAAACCTTGCTTGCCATGCCATTGGCGATCGACAGCGCCTGAACGCCCATCTGCTGTGCAGTCTGCAGGGCCGATTGCCGCGCCGCTGCTTCTTCCATGTTCGTGTCGACCATATCGCCGACGCTGCTCTTGATGCTGTCGGTGAGCTTGGAAATATAGTCCGCCTGGTCGTCGATATTCGACTTCAT
This sequence comes from Rhizobium sp. NPDC092011, assembly GCF_044756305.1. Taxonomy (NCBI): domain Bacteria; kingdom Pseudomonadati; phylum Pseudomonadota; class Alphaproteobacteria; order Hyphomicrobiales; family Rhizobiaceae; genus Rhizobium; species Rhizobium sp. NPDC092011. Next base: position 295,024 of record NZ_JBIVSO010000006.1, on the reverse strand, counting down.
CATACCCAGCGTCGAACCCGCTGACGTGGCAGACTTCAGAAGCGAATTCGTGACGTTGAGCATGTCATTGAGCTGATCGTCCGTGGTGGTGCTCGAAATGGCAATTTCAGTACCACCGGCCGGCGGCGTGCCCCCGGCGGCTGCCAGAAGATAATAGTTGCGGGACGCCGCGCCACCGCCACTCGACGTGCTGGCGTCGACATTCTTCGTCAAAAGTCCACGGCTCGCATCGGCGGTATCGATCATCAGGGTTTGGGAGCTGTCGTAGCCGATCGTCGCCAGACTGATTTGCCCGCCCGTGCCGCGGGTGAAGTTGCTGATGACCGACTGCTGTGTGGTAGGATGTGCTTCGGTGTTGTAGAGCCAATTCTCATTGGAGAAAGATGCCGACTGCGTAACCGATTGCAGCTGATTCTTGAGCTGCTGGATATCGGCATTGATGGCGGTCTTGTCGGTGCCGGGCTCCTTTGCCGAAACCAGCTTGGACTGGATCTGGGTCAGCAGGCCGACGACCGTATCCATGGCTGTCGATGCGGTGTCGACCTTGGAAGAGCCGAGACCAAGGGCATCGTTGATGGTCGAAAGGCTGCTCTGATCCGAGCGCATGGTGGTCGCCATCGACCAATAGGTAGGATCGTCACTCGCGTTCTTGATGCGGAGGCCGGACGAGACCTGCTGCTGCACGACACCGAGATCCTTGTTGACTCCGCGTAACACGGTCAATGCCGCAGACGTGGCCCCATTCGCCGTCACATTGCTCATCAGAAAATCCGTAATTCCATTGGGATTGGCAAACCGGACCGGTCCGGCAGCAACGATTGGCCTCATGCCCACCAGCGGGAGACTTCCCAGCGCGGCCCGTCGCTAAAACAAGACGCCGCCCTCGCTTTGAAGCAAGCCGAGAGCCAACTCTTGAATAAGTACTGCAAATCAGTTGTCGATAAGGTTAACAAAAGCCAACGCGCGACGACAAGAGGGAAATGCCGTCGCGCTATCCTAGCGCAAGCTCCGATCAAGCTTTGAAGAGCGACAAGACACTCTGCGCGCTGGTATTGGCGATCTGCAATGACTGTATCGCCAGCTGTTGCTGCGTTTGCAGGGCAGACAGCTTGCTCGACTCTTCCTCCATGTTCGCATCGACCAGCTTGCCGACGCCCGAGTCGATCGTATCGCGCAGGGTGGAGACGAAGCTTGTCTGCAGATCGATACGGGTCGAGAGCGAACCAAGCTGTGAAGACGTGCTGGTCAAAGCGCTGAGCGCGCCCTGGACAAGGTTCATCGCTTTGCCAATGTCGCCGCCGGTCATATTGGTGATGTCGAGGCTGAAGACGGAATAGGACTTGCTGCCGATCGTCTGCTTGCTTCCGAGAATGCCTGAAGTGGTATCGAGCCCGCCGCCGGACTTCGCGCCAAACAAGACGTTGCCGTGAGAGCCAGTGTTGAAACTGTAGCTGGTGCTGTTGACAGCAACGGTGCCGTCATTATTGCGCACAAACGAAGATACAACCGATGCCGACGCGCCGTTGGCCGCGAACATCCAGTTCTGGCCGGAGAAGGACGCGGATTGAGCGATGCTCTGCAACTGCTGCTGAAGCTGCGTGATCTCTTCCTGTACATCGCTTTTGGAAACACTGTTTTCTGTCGCGGCGACGAGCTTGTCCTTAATCTGCTGCACCACGGTTATGGCGTTATCCATCGCCGTGTAGGCCGTGTCGACTTTTGCGGCTCCCAGCCCCAGTGCATCGGACACCGCGGAAAGCGCGCTGTTGTCGGAACGCATGGTGGTGGCGATCGACCAGTAGGCGGCATTGTCCGATGCCTTGGCGACACGATAGCCTGAGGAAACGCGGCTCTGGGTATCCTGAAGATTGCTGCTGATCGAGCGCAGAGTCTGGAGAGCGGACATCGCCGCGTCGTTGGTGAGAATGCTAGTCATCGAGGGTGCCCCTTGTGGCTGAAATAGGAAGGGACATTCCGGTCTGCGGCCGGGAACGGCAATCAGCCTCATGCTTGTTAACCGGCTCTTAGGAGAGGTTAACCAACCGTTGCGTTAGCTGCAACTGACAATAATAGCGTTAATAAAAGGTTAACACCGTCTGTAATAGTTAACAAACTCAGACGGCATCAAGGCGAAACCCAATCATGTGATGAAGGCAACCGCGGTATTTTCGCGGAGAGGGCCGAGCGATTGTCGTTTCGGTTGCGAGGAAACGACATTTTCACGCGACTTCTTCGCGTGGGTGGCCCTGTATCGCCATGCAACTGGCCAGAAAGCGAAAACCGCGCCTTGTGCAGGCGCGGTTGACGTCTTGTTTAAGATTTTCGGTCGGCGGTCGACGCCGGAGCCTATTAGCCGCGGAAGAGCGACAGGATCGACTGGCTCGAGGAGTTGGCGATCGAGAGCGACTGGACGGCCAGCTGCTGCTGTGTCTGCAGAGCGGACAGCTTGCTCGATTCCTGTTCCATGTTGGCGTCAACCAGCTTGCCAACGCCCGACTGGATCGAGTCGGAGAGCGAAGAGGCAAAGCTCGTCTGCAAGTCGATACGAGCCGAGATCGAGCCGAGGCGCGAGTTCATGCTGACCATGGAGTTCAGAGCGGTCTGAACCATGTTCAGGGCGCTGGAGATCTGGCCAGAGGTCATCTTGCTGATGTCAAGGCTGAATACCGAAGCGCCGACAGTGGTGTTCTTGGTGCCAAGAATACCGGAAGCCGTATCCAGAGCGCCCGTCGAGGTTGCGCCGAACAGAACGTTACCGACCGAGCTGCTGTCGAACTTGTAGCTGGTCGAGCTGACCGAAACCGTGCCGTTGGTGCCGCGGATGAAGGAGGAGACGACCGAAGCCGAGCCGCCGTTCTTCGCCATGACCCAGTTTTCGCCGTTGAACGAAGCCGACTGAGCAACGCTCTGCAGCTGCTGCTGCAGCTGGCCGATTTCTTCCTGGACCGACTTTTTGTCGACCGAAGGTTCCATGGCGGTTGCAAGCTTGTTCTTGATCTGGCCGACGATGTCGATCGCGCTGGTGGCAGCGGTGGTAGCCGTGTCAACCTTTGCGGCGCCGAGGCCAAGCGCGTCGGAAACAGCGCCGATAGCGCCGTTGTCGGACTTCATGCTGGTCGCGATCGACCAGTAAGCGGCGTTGTCGGAAGCCTTAGAGATGCGCAGGCCGGACGAAACATGGCTCTGCGTCTGCTGCAGGTTGCTGCTGATGCCACGCAGCGTCTGGAGGGCGGCCATTGCGGCGTTGTTGGTAAGAATGCTCGTCATAATATTTGCCCCTTTTGGCAGTGGTTGAAATAAGGGACATTCCGGACCTAAAACCGGTAACGGCATTCAGCATCATGCCTGTTAACCCAATCCGTTAGGGTTAACTCGCCGTTTCGATGGTCCTAAGAAACAGCAATATGGTTAAGAAATCTTGAACCTGCCAAAAACCAAAAAAATAAAAAAAACCGCGCCTTAGGTAGGCGCGGTTAACGTATTTTTTAAGATTTCGCTCGGCGGTCGCCGCCGAAATCTATTAGCCGCGGAAGAGCGACAGGATCGACTGGGTCGAGGAGTTGGCGATCGAGAGCGACTGAACAGCCAGCTGCTGCTGCGTCTGCAGAGCGGACAGCTTGCTCGATTCCTGTTCCATGTTGGCATCAACCAGCTTGCCAACGCCCGACTGGATCGAGTCGGAGAGCGAAGAAGCAAAGCTCGTCTGCAGGTCGATACGGCTGGAGATCGAGCCGAGCTTCGAACCCATGCTGGTCATGGAGTTCAGAGCGGTCTGAACCATGTTCAGGGCGCTGGAGATCTGGCCAGAGGTCATCTTGCTGATGTCAAGGCTGAAGACCGAAGCGCCGACAGTGGTGTTCTTGGTGCCAAGAATACCGGAAGCCGTATCAAGCGTACCGGATGCCGTTGCGCCGAACAGAACGTTACCGACCGAGCTGCTGTCGAACTTGTAGCTGGTCGTGCTGACCGAAACCGTGCCGTTGGTGCCGCGGATGAAGGAGGAGACGACCGAAGCCGAGCCGCCGTTCTTCGCCATGACCCAGTTTTCGCCGTTGAACGAAGCCGACTGAGCAACGCTCTGCAGCTGCTGCTGCAGCTGGCCGATTTCTTCCTGAACCGCCTTCTTGTCGACGGAGCCTTCCATGGCTGTCGCAAGCTTGTTCTTGATCTGGCCGACGATGTCGATAGAGCTGGTGACGGCCGTCGAAGCGGTGTCAACCTTTGCGGCGCCGAGGCCGAGAGCGTCGGAAACAGCGCCGATAGCGCCGTTGTCAGACTTCATGCTTGTCGCGATCGACCAGTAAGCGGCGTTGTCGGAAGCCTTGGAGATGCGCAGGCCGGACGAAACCGCTGCCTGGGTGCCCTGCAGGTTGCTGCTGATGCCACGCAGCGTCTGGAGAGCGGCCATTGCGGAATTGTTGGTGATAATGCTGGTCATTGAGTGTGTCCCCTGGAAACTGGATACGAAAGGAGGACATACCGGACTGAAAATACCGGCGATGACGGAGCAGCTTCATGCCCCTCGATCCGTCTTCCTAGAGGACCAAACCCGTCATGTCGCAAGGAAACTCGCATCCATTGCTTGCCAATTTCTTAAATTCGGGCCGCCTGAAAACGGCTCTACGGAACGTGGCTAAGAATCCGTAAAGGGATTTTCGACGGTTGCTTCGGTTTCAGGCAAGCTACGTCAGCAATGATTGAGCGAATCCATGATGCCGGCACTCGGCCTTTGACGAGAGCCTGTTCAACATTCCGCTTGGAGTTCTCGCTCGTGAATACGAAAAACGCCTTCTCAACAGCGTCCGGTTTCTATCAGAAGGGACAATATACGCGCGCGCTCGAAACGCTGAACGATTTGCTTAACGTCGACCAGTCACCCAAGACCTATGCCTTGCTGGCCAAGACGCTGCTCAAGCTCGGCTTCAAGGCCGATGCGGCGAGCGCCTATGAACTGGCAGGCAGGCAGCCGCCCCGCCGCGAAGACTATCTGCGCGAAGCGCTGCTGCTCCATAGCGAATGCGGCAACGACGATCAGGCGCTCGCCGTCGGCAGCCTCATCTTGCCGCTGGCGTTCAAGGATCCGGACCTTGCCTTCGCTCTCAGCCGCATTCTCCTTGGCCGCCAGCAAAAGGAACTTCTGACCGGCTTCAAGAGCGTGCTGGTCGAAGGACCGGAGATGAAGCATCGGTTTATGGCGGCAACGCTTCTTACCGACGATCTCTATGAAGAGGGCAACAAGCACATCGTCGCGACGTTGTTCAAGACCTACCCGGACAACATCATCTTCCGGACGCTCTATCTGATCTTCGCACGCGAGGACTCCGATCTGGCTGCCATCGACAGGCACATGGCACCGGTTCTGGCATCTCTGGCGCAAGGCAAGCTCGATCACGTAATCCCCGACAACCCGTTCTTCCACCTTCACTGGTGTGGTGACGAAGCGATCAACAAGCTCGCAATCCACGATACCGAAGCGCTGCCCGCAGACCATGCCGAGACCCGCCGCAAGCTCCCCCACGCATGGGAGCGGAAGATCCGCATCGGCTACGTCTCCTCCGACTTCTGGCCGGGACACGCGACGATGAAGCTCCTGCAGCATGTTCTCGAGCTGCGTGACAAGGAGCGGTTTGAGGTCACGCTGTTCGACCACTCGAACCCGCTTGCCCAGCAGGAAGAGGAATTCGATTACACAAAGCTTGGAACCCTGGTCGATATCCGCGGCCATTCCGATCAGGCTGCGGCGGCTGAGATCCGCGCGCGCGGCATCGACATCCTCATCGACCTCAAGGGACACACAAGAGCAAGCCGCGCTCACATTTTCAACCATATGGCCGCGCCGATCCAGGTTGCCTGGCTGGGCTTCCCCGGCACGACGGTCAACATCGATCTCGATTACATCATCGGCGACCGCTACGTATTGCCGGAGCGCTCGAAGGAACATTTCCACGAGAAGTTCTGCCGCCTGCCCGAGTGCTATCAGCCGAACGATCCGCTCAACCGGCCAAAGCCGCGGCCGACGACCCGTGCCCTGCATGGCCTGCCTGAAGATGCTTTCGTCTTTGCGTCCTTCAACGGCAACCGCAAGATCACCTCGCAGATGATCGATGTGTGGTGCAACATCCTGAAGCGCAGCAAGGACAGCGTACTCTGGCTGCTGTGCAATGGCCCGCACGCCGAGGCCAATCTCTGGGCTCGTCTCGAAGCGCGCGGCATCAACCGCAAGCGCGTCGTCTTCACCTCCCGTATCGATTATCAGGAACATATCGATCGTCAGCAGCTTGCCGATCTCGGCCTCGACACCTTCCCGGTCAACGGTCATACGACCACATCGGAGCAGCTGTGGGGCGGCCTGCCGGTTCTGACTGTCAAGGGCACCAACTTCGCCTCGCGCGTGAGCGAAAGCCTGCTCAACGCGATCGGCGTGCCGGAACTGGTTGTCGACGACATGAAGGCCTATGAAGACATGGCGGTGGCGCTTGCCGCCCAGCCGGAACGCATTGCACAGCTCAAGCAAACGCTGGTTGCGAATCGCTACATCAAGCCGCTCTTCGACGCCGAGCGCTTCACACATCATCTGGAGACCGCCTTCGAGATGATGGTGAACCGCGCCAAGCAAGGGCTGGCACCCGACCATATGGATGTGCCGGCGCTGCCGATCCGCACCGAACCCTTCATGACGGACGACGCGAGCACGGCGGCAATCGCCGCCGAGTAAGTCGGAAAAGTCGAACAAGCATAAACAACCGCCGGGAAGCAGTTCCCGGCGGTTTCTTTTAGAACATGCCGTCGCCGTAAAGCCGTTGCATAGTCTCGCGGCTACGATATCGGTAAAATCAGAAAGCTGAGCACAGGAAGCGAGCCTGAAGGACCGCGATGCGCTTCAGACCACGTCTGAGGGCTTATCCGTCAATGGAAAGAGCGAACGAGGCTGCCGACCAACAGATTCCAGCCATCGATCAGCACGAAGAACAGGATCTTGAAGGGTAGCGAGATCGATGTCGGCGGCAGCATCATCATGCCCATGGCCATGACGATCGTCGACACAATCAAGTCGATGACGAGAAACGGCAGGACGACGAGGAAGCCTATCTCGAAGCCGCGGCGGATTTCCGAAATCATGAAAGCCGGGATCAAAACACGATAATCGATCTTGTTGTCGACCACGGTCGTCTGTCCCCGCTCCTTCGCCAGATCGACGAACAGCTTCAGATCCTTGTCGCGCGTATTGTTCGACATGAATGTGCGGAAGGGCTCGGCGATGCGCTGCACGGCGTCGGCTTCGGAAATCTGGTTGGCGAGCAGCGGCTGCACGCCGTCCTTCCATGCCTGATCGAAGGTCGGCGACATGACGTAAAACGTCATGAAGAGAGCCAGACTTAGCAGGATCATGTTCGACGGCGTCGTCGCAATGCCCATGCCGGTGCGCAGGATCGAGAAGGCGATGATGAAGCGCGGAAAGCTCGTCACCATGATCAGGATGCCAGGCGCGATCGACAGGATCGTCAAAAGCCCGAAGGTGCGGATGATCCAGGCCGCAACCGAGCCGTTTACCGGGGCATTCAGAAGATCGGTGGGGAGCTGTTGCGACAATTGCTGCGCCATCGCCAGCTCAGGCGACAATGCAGCGAGGACTAATATGGACAGGGCAAGAGCTAGTCGACTCATTCGATCACGAAAGTTCTGAACATAACTTTCGATACTCGCCCTTCCGAGCGCAGGTCAACACGCTCCTGAATGTCATCCCGAAGATATTGCAGGCCCCGTGCCCCTTCGATCTGCTGCAGGGACACCGTGCGGATGTAAGCAAGGATATCCTGATGGATCGATTGAGCCAGTTGTGCGTCCGGCTGACCCTTGAAGACCAGAGCCAGCTCCAGCCTTATCCAGCTCTGCGAGGGATAGGCGAGATTGGTGGTAATCGGGTCGAGCGCGATGATGCCGTTTGGCTGTCCCGCCGCTGCAGTGGCCGCCTGCTTGCCGCCGGCGGGCTGTGTTTTCGCCTGCACGGCCGCAGCGGCTGCCTTGATCCTCGGCGCAACCATGGTGCCGAGTACCCAGCCGCCACCGCCGCCGAGGACGGTCAGCACGAGCAGCCCGACGATCGTCATGATGAGTGGCGATCCCTTGCCTTTTGCTGATTCGTCTGCGGCTGCAGCCATGTCCCTGTCCGTCCGTTATCTAGAGCATTTCCGTTTCAAACCGAGCTACAGAAATGCTCTATCTTTTTGCTTTCACTATCCGATGCCGTCAGCCGTCAGAGCGGCGACAGCAGATCGACTGCCTGCTGACCTCGCGGCGGCTGCTGCACTTCCGTCAGACGACCGCGACCGCCATAGGAGATGCGCGCTTCGGCGATCTTGTCGTAGGAAATCGTGTTCTCCGAAGTGACGTCCTGCGGACGCACGATGCCGGCGACGTTGAGAATGCGGATTTCCTGGTTCATGCGGACCTCCTGCGAGCCGCTGATCATCAGGTTGCCATTCTCCAGAATGCCCGTGACGACAGCTGCGACGAGCAGGTTGATCTGCTCGGAGCGCTGCATCTTGCCCTTGCCGTCCGTGCTGGTATCGGAGCCTGAGGTCGCGGTCGCATTCGTGGCGGGCTGCCAGCCGAAGATCTTGGCGGCGATGTTCCAGTTCATGTCGCTCTTGTTCACGCGACTGCGGTTGGTTTCGTTGTCCCAATTCGCCTTGTCGTTGATCTGGATCGTGACCGTCAGGATATCGCCGACATTGAGCGCGCGTGCGTCCTTGAAGAGAGCAGCCTGCGAATCATTCCAGAGCGAATAGCCCTGCGCGACCTGATGCGGCCGCTTCGGATATTGCGACATCTGCGGCGTCTGCGCATATTGCAGGCCGCTGCCGATCGGACTCATGGCAGGCGCCCTGCCGATTTCCTTCATGGCCTGCGACTGGCAACCGGCGAGAAAGACGACGATTGCGCAGGCGGCCTTAACGCGCGTGTTCATGAGGGGTCCTTCGACTTCGATGTGTTCGGGTCGGATGCGCTGGCGATGATGTTGGTGATCGTAGCCGCTTTTTTCGCATCCATCTCCGCGAGGATGAGGCTCGACTGCCGCGCCGAAAGCTTCATGATGATCGCAGCCGCAGTCGTCGTCCTAACGTCGTTAAGGCTGGCCGCAGCGGCATCCGGTTTCATATTCTTGTAGATATCGACCAGCCCCACATCCGCCGTCTTCAGGAAGTCGTCGCGACGCTTGAGCCAGTCCTCGTATTCGGCCTTGCGCTTTTCCATGGTGGCAATGCGCTTGTCGACGTCAGCCTGCAGCTTTTCCAGCTCCTGCTTCTGAAGCAGGTAGCGTTGATCCCGGGCAGGATCGGCAATGTTGGTGCAGAACTGTCGGATCTCGTCCTGGCTGGAGGCCGGATCGACAACAGGCTTCGGCGCCCGTTGCGCCGCACCCGCTCCAAGCGACAGCAGCAAGATGGCCCCTGCGGAGACAGCCGACAGACCGCAGGAGATGAGCATCTTCTTGGAGCTTACGATCGATATCATTGCAGCACGAGCTCCGCTTGCAGGGCGCCGGCAGACTTGATGCCTTGCAGGATGGCGATGATGCCGTCCGGCTTGACGCCGATATTGTTGAGGCCGGAAACGAGCGTCTTCAGGTCAGGCCCCTCGAGCACTGCGACACGGCCGCCGCTCTTCGTGGCTGTGATGTCGGTCTGGTCCTGGATGGCAGTCTGTCCGTTCGAGAAGGGCTCGGGCTGGATCACCTGCGGGTTCTCGCTCACCTGCACGGTTAGCGTTCCGTAGCTGACGGCAACCGGGGAGACGCGAACGTCGGCGCCGATGACGATGGTGCCGGTGCGCTCGTTGATCACGACCTTGGCCGGCGTATCCGTCTGGACATTGAGATTCTCGATGTCGGCCATCAGTCGCGTCAGATCCGACATCTTCGGCTTGCTGATGGAGACTTCCTGCGAATCCTTCGCCTCCGCAATCGGCGAGCCGAAGCGCGAGGTCGCCCATGCGTTGACGGTGTCGGCAATACGGATGGAGGTGGAAAAATCTGGGTTGCGCAGCTGCAGGACCAGATTGACCGAATCCTTGAAGCGGGACGGCAATTCGCGTTCGATGATGGCGCCGCCGGGGACACGGCCCGCCGTGGTGACGCCTTCGGTGACGGATGCCGCCGCGCCCTGTGCCTGGAAGCCGGAAACGATGACGGACCCTTGCGCGACCGCATAGATCTGGCCGTCGGCGCCACTGAGCGACGTCATGATGAGCGTGCCGCCGCGCAGCGACGTTGCATCGCCGAGCGAGCTGACCGTCACGTCGATACGGCTGCCGGGGCTGGCAAACGGCGGCAGGTTCGCCGTCACCATGACGGCTGCGGTATTCCTGGCGGCGGATTGGCCGCCTTGCGTCGAGATGCCGAGATTTTGCAGCATCGCGCGCATGGATTGCTCGGTGAACGGCGACGCGCGCAGGCTGTCGCCCGTTCCCTGGAGGCCGACGATCAAGCCGTAGCCGATAAGCTGGTTGTCGCGGCCGGATTGCAGCGACGCGATGTCCTTGATCCGCGATTGCATCGCGGCAGCCGGATCGGCGATGATCAGGCTGGGCAATGCAAACAGGACTGCGAGAAATTGACGAAGCCGTTTCATTTTGCGACCACGCGGATCGTGCCGTTTTCGAGAACCGTGCCGTTGACGATAATGCCGGAGTCCATGTTTCTGGCCCGCACGCTGTCGCCGATGGCACCGTCATCCAGTGGCGTGCCGGCTGCCGTGATCGTCATGGTGCCCATGCTCATGACCAGGCGGACATTGGAGCCGCGCGTCACGGCAAAGGGCTGACGCAGCGCGGAAATGGAGATGGTGCGGCCGGGCACCAGCGTCCGCTTCGATACCCTGCCGGTAACCTCCCGGATGCGCTTGGCATAATCGCCCGTAAGGTTGGGGTTGGTGACCTCAACCTCCTCGAGCTGACCGCTGCTGATAATGTCGCCGGGATAGATCGTCTCCGTCGGCACCACGGCGGTGCCCATGCCGCCTGCGTCGGCGCTTGCCGCGCCCGCGGGCGCTGCAAACATGACGGAAAGGCTCGCGGCGGCGAACCAGGCCATTGCTAAGCTTTTCATCCGGCAAAACCTCATGTTTGGCCCGTCCTTCCCGCTACTTCAGGTTCTTGCTGACGATCTGCGCCATGTCGTCGGCCGTCGTGATGACCTTGGAGTTCATCTCGTAGGCGCGCTGCGCGGTGATCAGGTCCGTGATCTCTTTGACCGGATCGACGTTCGACGACTCCAGATAGTACTGCTTCATGTAGCCGAAGCCGTTCTGGTTCGGGTCGGAGATGACCGGATCGCCAGAGGCCGGCGTCTGTGTGAAGAGGTTGCTGCCCATGGGCTGCAGACCGGCTTCATTGACGAAGTTGGCGATCTGTACCTGACCGAGGGTGGTCGGCGTCGTGGCCGTGCCGATATTGGCGGAGATCTGACCGGACTGGTTGATGGTGATGTTGGTGGCGTTGTTCGGAATGGTGATTCCGGGCGCCAGCACGTTGCCATCGGGCGTGACGATCTGGCCGGTATCGCTCTTGTTGAACGATCCCGCGCGGGTGTAGGCCGTCGTTCCGTCGGGCATCTGGATCTGGAACCAGCCACGGCCGACAAGCGCGACGTCGAGGTCGTTCTGCGTCTGCGACAATTGTCCCTGGATCTGGATGTTGCGCACCGCAGTGGTCTGCACGCCGAGACCGATATTGGCGCCTTCCGGAACCACGGCCTGGTTGGGCCGGTTGGCGATGCCCTTGGCACGCTCAGTCTGATAGAGAAGGTCGGAGAACTCTGCGCGCGAACGCTTGTAACCGGTCGTGTTGATGTTCGCGATGTTGTTCGCGATGACTTCAAGATTGGTCTGCTGGGCGTCCATGCCCGTTGCGGCAATTGCGAGCGCTCTCATGCTTTCGTCCTTCGAGCTGGGGCGTGATCGTCGAAACCGGGTGCGGTCAGCGAGCAACTCACGCGAAATCAGTTAGTTAGGGCGGGAAACCCCGCTCTAGATCTGCATTCTCGTAATATCGAGAAAGGCGGAAACGACCTTGTCGCGCAGTGCGATCGCGGTCTGCAGGGTCTGATCGGCCTGCATGACCTTGTCGACGACTTCGCGCGTGCTCATCGTTCCCTTCATGCCGGCGAAGGAGGCGTTTTCGGCTTCCTTCAGCGTGTTGACGGAATCCTTCGCGACATTCGACATGACCGAAGCGAAGTTCATTCCGGCTTCAGCTCCCATGGCGACTGCCGGCGAGGCATTCAGCGTGCTGGAAGCTGCGGAGGTCAGGTCGGTAGCGATGCTGCCGAGACCACGGGTTGCCGAGAGAGAGGCTACATTCTTGATGGAGTCGATCATTATGAGTTCTTCAGCAGGTCAATAGTGGAAGAGATGAGGTCGCGAGCCTGCCTGACCGTCTGCAGGTTGGCTTCATAGGACCGGTTTGCTTCGCGCATATCGGCCATTTCGACGAGGATGTTCACGTTGGGCATCTTGACGTAGCCCTTCTGGTCCGCGGCCGGATTGCCCGGATCATATTCCTGGATGAACTTGCCCGTATCCTGGCCGAGCTTCTTCACTCCGACCGTGGTGAGACCGTTGGCGCGATCCATTTCGGCGCCGAAGGTCACGGTCTTGCGCCGATAGGGATCGGCGCCCGCAGTGTCACCCGTCGAACGGGCGTTGGCGATATTTTCGGAAACGACGCGCAGGCGAGTCGATTGAGCCTCCAGGCCAGAGCCTGCGATCTTCAATGCGGCGGATAACGGGTCCATGACATCTTCACTTCATCTATTGTTTTACGGTCATCAACATCATGCGATGAAAGGAGCTTACGAGCGCGGTGTTCAAGCTGTACTGGCGCTTGATTTCACCGGATTTGGCGAGCTCGTCCTCCAGGCCGACGGTGTTACCCGACTCCTGAACGCCTATTTCCTGATTGAGCGACGCTTCCTCTACGTTGATATTGCCGCTCGAACTGAATTCATTGCCCGAAAGATGCGCCGGATTGGTCTTCGCCATGCCGATGTTCTGGTTGTCCAGAACAGCCTGGAACGGCGTGACATCCTTGGCGCGATATTTCGGGGTATTGGCATTGGCGATATTGCCGGCAACGACTTCCTGGCGCGCCTGAAGCCACTCGGCTTGCCGCGAGGCCAGGTCAAAAAGCTGAATCGGTTGCATGGGCTTCTCTCCGTTCTTACACTAGGAATCTAGCGGGATAATCTTGCGTGGGACTTGCGAGAAATGCGTTCCTGCAAACTCTTGAAAGTGCCTGAAACTCAGGCACTTTCGGGTCTTTCAATTGTTGCCGTAAATATCGCCCGTTGAAGTGACGATGATCCACTTTCCGTCCCGCTGCTCGATCGAGGCCAAGCGGCTGTTATCGGGCAGAACCGAGCCGACGCGTACGACATACATGCCCGTATCGTCCTCGATCAGCGCACGACCGTTGACGATGTGCAGCAGATGGAATGGAACCTTGCCCGGAAACGGCTGCTGATCGGCAGCCGGACCCTTGTCGTCCTCGCGGCCGGTGTTGCTGACGGTCGCTGTGGTCAACGGATCCGGGATGAGATCTCTCGGTTCGGCGGGGTTCTTGTTGACCATGGCAAGCGGCGAGACGCTCACGACCTCGCGGCCCGGCCAGTTCGGCAGGTCGCGGGTGCGATCGCCCTCGGCCACATGAATACCGAACTTGTCAGGGTTCAGGAAAACATACCACGGGAAGAAGGCCGAAGCCCCGGCAAGTACCAGCCCGGTGCAGGCCAACGCCTTGTCCGTGACGGTTCGCCTCCTCGCCGGTTTCAACGGAGCGACCGGTTCGTCTGCGTCGGTTTCTCTCACGTCTGCCCCCTCTTTCGGCACCCGATGCCGCGATATCGGCTGGCTGCGAACAATGTTTGATTGAAGCGATCCCGCATGCGACGTCACCTCGCCCGAACCGGCACCGCCGCGGCGGAGCCATTCTTCAAGGCAGTCGCAAGATCGGTGAAGGAGTCTTCCGAGGGCCCTTCGCCCGGGGTCTGTTTCAGGATGTCGTAGATGATCGGCACCTGGCGGACGGCGATATCGAGATCCGCGTCGCTGCCTTGGCGATAACCGCCGATCAGGCGCAGATCGCGAGTTTCCTCATAGCGATGCACAAGGGCTTTCAGTCTGGAGACCAGCTTTTCCTGATCCGGCGTCCACGCCTTGCGCGCCAGACGCGAAACCGACGCCAACGGATCGATCGGCGGATAGCGACCTTCCTCGGCGAGACTGCGCTGCAGAACGATATGACCGTCGAGAATACCGCGAGTGGAGTCGGCGATCGGGTCGTTGTGATTGTCGCCGTCGACGAGAATGGAAATGATGGCTGTGATGGTGCCGGTGCCTTCGGGACCTGGCCCGGCCCGCTCGAGAAGACGCGGCAACTCGGTGAAGACGGAGGCGGGATATCCGCGAGCGATCGGCGGCTCACCGGATGCGGTCGCGACTTCGCGGATGGCATGGGCAAAGCGCGTGACGCTATCGACGATCAGCAATACGTTGTCGCCCTGGTCGCGAAAGTGCTCGGCAATGGTAATCGCCGAGAGGGGCGCCATCTTGCGCAGCATCGGACTTTCGTCACTGGTTGCGACGACGGCCACCGCCTTCTGCATATGGCTGCCAAGCGTATCCTCGATGAATTCGCGGACTTCACGGCCGCGTTCGCCGACAAGCGCGATCACCACCTTGTCGAAGGCTTCCGCTCTGGCGACCATCGACAGAAGCGTCGACTTGCCGACACCGGAGCCGGCGAAGATGCCCAAGCGCTGGCCAAGGCAGAGCGGTGAAAAAATATCGATAGCCCGTACGCCGGTCTTGAAACCGGTTTCGACGCGCTGGCGCGTCATCGAGGGCGGCGCGGTGTTGGAGATCGAGCGCGCTTGGAGCCCGTTCGTCAGAGGTCCGAGCCCGTCGATCGGCTCGCCGAGCGAGTTGATCGTGCGGCCGCACCAGCTGTTATCGGGAGAAATGCGGAAGGCGCCCTTGCGGATGATGGTGTCCTGAATGCCGATCGGCTCGCCCGGCTCGATCGGACAGACATAGGTCAGCTCCGGCTCGACGCGCACGACCTCGCCGAGGTGAACCCCTGTCTTCGAGCGATGCGCGACGAAATCTCCAAGGCGCACCTGCCGGGAAAGGCCGGCAACCGTATAGTGACCAGCAGCGATAGTGCGCACGTGACCGCCATGAGCCACGGCATTTTCCGCCATCGCATACTGCCCTGTCAGGACAGCCATATGCGAAAGCTTCGGCGACATCACGTCCTCCGGCAACCGATCCTCGACCATGATAAGCCCTCTTTACTGGCTGCCGCCGAGGGTCTTGATCGCGTCGGTGAGCGTGCCTTCGCTGCTGCTGGTGAGCGTGCTGATGTTGTCGAAGGCGCGACTGACCTCGATCAGGTTGGTCATTTCCTTCATGCCGTTCACGTTGGAATTTTCGAGATATCCTTGCGCAACGCCGACATTCGAGCGGTCGATCACCGGCTGCGGCGTATCGGTCGGCAGGATGCCGCTGTTCTGGTAGCGCAGGAACCCCTTGCCGACATCCGCGGAATAGAGGCCGATCTGCCCCATGCGCTTGCCGTTCTGGGTAATCGTGCCGTTCGACGAGACTGACGGCGCTCCGCCCGACGGGTCAAGCTGGATCGGCGCTCCGCCGGGATCGAGCACAGGAAGGCCGCGCACGGAAACCAGCGCGCCGCTCTCGGACATGGTAAAACGGCCGTCGCGGGACAGGACCGTACCGGCCGGTGTATTCAAGCCGAACCAGGCATCGCCCTTGACGGCAAAATCGAAGAAATTGCCGGTATTCTGCAGTTCGCCATTGTCAACGGAGAGATAGTCGTTGCCTTGCGAGACGAAGGCGACTTTGGCGTTGAGCTTGTTTTCGGTATTGCTGAGAACCTGATCGAACTTGACCTCCGTACCGCGGAAGCCCGTCGTGTTCACATTGGCCAAGTTGTCGGCGATGGTCGTCAGACGCCGCTCGAGCGCCATCTGAGACGATAGCGCCACATAGATACCAGACTGCATTTTCAACGCCCTCCGGACATTGGAGAATAACGGGAAAGGAAACGCGCCGGGGCGCTCCTACATTTCGTTAGCGGGGCATCGATGCCCTTACCCGCTATCCTGCCGGCATTGGCTTGTGCGAAGCTGACACGGCAAAATAAGGCTGCGAGCGGCATCGAACAGCCTCACGCAAGGCAGGTCTCCTAGTTCATCGTATGAAGCAACGTTCAGGTGTGGACCGACGATGAACATTATTATCGGATTTGTAGTGACCTGCGGCTGCATCATAGGCAGCTTTATGGCTATGGGCGGAGACGTAGGCGCGCTGTTCCAGCCCTTCGAATTTGTCATTATCGCAGGCGCCGGTCTCGGCGGCTTCATCATGGCCAATCCGATGAAGGTGGTGAAGGATTCGGGCAAGGCGCTCGGCGAAGCCTTCCGTCATGCGGTTCCCAAGGAACGCAATTATCTCGACACGCTCGGCGTGCTCTATGCCCTGATGCGCGACCTGCGCACCAAGTCACGCAACGAGATCGAGGCGCATATCGACAATCCGGATGAATCGGCGATCTTCCAGGCCGCACCGACGGTTCTGAAGAACAAGGATCTGACGGCTTTCATCTGTGATTACGTCCGTCTCATCATTATCGGCAACGCCCGCTCGCACGAGATCGAGGCGCTGATGGATGAAGAGCTGAACACCATGCAGCACGACAAGATGAAGCCCTATCATGCCATCACGATCATGGGCGATTCCTTCCCTGCCATCGGTATCGTTGCCGCCGTTCTCGGCGTCATCAAGGCCATGAGCCACATCAACGAATCACCCGAGGTTCTCGGCCACCTGATCGGATCGGCGCTGGTCGGCACCTTCCTCGGGATCATCCTGTCCTATTCCGTCTGCGCGCCGCTGGTTTCGCAGATCAAGGTCGTCCGCAGCAAGCAGCATCGCCTCTACGTCATCGTGAAGCAGACGCTGCTGGCCTACATGAACGGCTCCGTGCCTCAGGTCGCACTGGAATACGGCCGCAAGACCATCTCTTCCTACGAGCGCCCTTCCATCGACGCCGTCGAGCAGGAAATGATGAACCCCGGCGGTGAAAGCAAGGCAGCCTGACGATCATGAGCCAGCAATCCGCACCCAAGGCACACACCATGGATCGCACCCTCTTTGCCAAGCTTACAGGCAATCTCGGCGATCAGGCGATGCTTGCCAAACTCGGCACCTCCTTCGCCCAAGTCTATGCCGAGTTTTTGCCCGACATCGTCAAGAGCGAGACGGGTCTCGACATCAACATCGCCTATGCCGGCTGTCAGTCCGGCCTCATGAACCAGCTGATTGCCGGGCTTGGCGGCAACTACGCTCTGGTCAACGGATCGCTGCGCAACTGGGCGCCGAAGTTCGTTCTCGGCTGCGGCTCAAGTTTCATCATGACGCTGATGGAACATATGCTGGGCGCGCGGCCGGAAGACATGGAAGTGGCCATTGCCAGGCCGCTTTCGGTGATGGAGCTCGATCTCTCCATCATGATCTTCGAGAAGATCGCCAATGTTCTCCGCTCGGCGGTCAATGCTTCGGGCGGCTTCGAGCCCTATCTGGATCCACCGCGCAACATCGAGGACCATCCGGCGCCGATCGCCGATGACAACGATGATTTTGCCGCCGCGATCACGATGATGATTTCGCTCGGCAAATGCGTCTCCGAGATCGTTATCGTCGTGCCGCAGCGCGATCTGCTCCGCACCGTCATCAGCGCACCGCGCGCCAAGAATCCGACGGCAGCCTCTCAGGCGTGGTCGGAACAACTGAGCGAACAGGTCCGCCGTTCTCAGGTGACGCTCGAAGCGCGTATCCGGCTGCAATCGCTGACGCTGGACACGATCTCGAAGCTCGCCGTCGGCGATGTCATTCCCTTCATGGATAATACCGGCGACGTCCGGGTCGAGGTCAGCGCCAACAGCAAAGACCTCTATATTTGCGAATTCGGCCGCTCTGGCGAAAATTATACGGTGCGCGTCAAGGACAACGTGAATTCAGACGACGAGCTTCTTCGACACCTAATGAATTGACCGGCTGGCGGGTGGGTCCCCACCCACGGCAGCTTGAGGCAAGTTTCAACTGGAATAGTGATTTCATGGCTACGAAGACGATACAGCAAGACAGCGACGAATCGCTGGACATTTCAAACAGCGACGCCGCACTGGACGAGGCCATCGATGGTCTGCGCGGTGTCCTGAAGAAGGATAGCGACGGCAGCGCGCCGGATCTCGAAGCCGATGCTTTCAGCATGGAAACCGGCACGGATCTGTCTACCTTCGGCGACTTTGGCGACGACGCCTCCAGCCCGGCTTTCGACGACAGCGACTTTGGCAGCGCCTCTCCGGCGCCTGAAGCGCTCGGCAGCGCTCTTGCCGCCAATCTCGACATGATCATGGATATCCCGATCGACGTCCAAATCATGCTCGGCAGCAGCCGCATGCAGGTCTCCGGCCTGATGAACCTGACGGAAGGCGCAATCATCGCGCTCGACAAGAAGATCGGCGAGCCGGTCGAAATTACCGTAAACGGCCGCAAGATCGGCCGGGGCGAGATTACCGTTCTGGAACATGATGACACCAGATTCGGCATCAAGCTCACTGAAATCTACAACACCAAGAAAAGCTGAACCCGGCTCAGGATGAGCCCACTCCCTGTGCGGGATGGAGACGAAGACCATGATGGACTTTGACGATTTCAGCGGCACGCTTGCCGAGAAACCGTTATCTCAGACTGAAAAGGCGGCGGCCGTCCTTCTTGCTATGGGAAAGCAGGTGGCAGGACGGCTGCTCAAGTACTTCACGCAGAACGAGTTGCAGATGATCATCGCTTCGGCGCAGTCGCTGAGGCTCATCCCGCCGGACGAACTGGCCCAGCTCGTGGCCGAATTCGAAGACCTGTTCACCGAAGGTGCCGGCCTGATGGATAACGCCAAGGCCATCGAGAGCATTCTCGAGGAAGGCCTGACGCCGGATGAAGTAGACAGCCTGCTCGGCCGCCGTACCGCTTTCCAGGCCTACGAGACCTCCATCTGGGATCGTCTGGGCGAAGCGGACCCTGTCTTCGTCGCCAAGTTCCTCATGCGCGAACATCCCCAGACCATCGCCTATGTCCTGTCGATGATGCCTTCCGCTTTCGGCGCCAAGGTGCTGCTGCAGCTTCCCGAAGCCCAGCGCGCCGACATCATGAACCGCACCGTCAACCTGAAGGAAGTCAGCCCGAAGGCCGCTCAGATCATCGAGAACCGCGTTCTCGGGCTGATGGCGGAGATCGACGCCGAGCGCAACGCCTCCGGCTCGACCAAGGTCGCGGACCTGATGAACGAACTCGACAAGCCGCAAGTGGATACGCTGCTCAGCTCGCTCGAATCGATCAACAAGGAATCGGTCGAGAAGGTTCGTCCGAAGATCTTCCTGTTCGACGATCTCACGCGCATGCCGCAGCCAAGCCGCGTACTGCTGCTCAACGATATCGCCTCGGACATTCTGACGATGGCGCTGCGAGGCTCCAGCGCGGAGATCCGCGAGATCGTTCTGTCTTCGATCAGCCCGCGCCAGCGCCGCATGATCGAATCCGATCTGCAGACGGGCACGAACGGCATCAATCCGCGCGAAATCGCCATTGCGCGTCGCGCCATCGCCCAGGAAGCCATCCGGCTTGCCAATTCCGGCCAGATCGAGCTCAAGCCCAGGGAAAATACGCCTGTGGAAGAAGCGGCGTAATCTCGCCGCGACTCACTTGAATTGTCTTAGAGTGCTCAGCTTAGGCCGCGTATGATGCGCGGCCTCTTTCCGTTGCGTAAAGGGCGGCTGCTTTGGCTGACGAAGACAAGGACAGTAAAACAGAAAACCCGACGGAGAAGAAACTCCGCGAGACCCAGGAGAAAGGCAATGTGCCTCACTCCAAGGAAGCGACCCTATTCGCCACCATGCTCGCGACCGTCATCTACGTCACCTTCTTCCTGCCGGCCCGTATGGGCCGCATGGGCGAGGTTCTTCGCGACCTCTTCGAAAAACCGGATCAATGGAAGCTTGAAACCGGCCCCGACGCCATTTCGCTCTTTATCCGCTTGGGCTGGGAGGTCGCCAACATGGTGCTTCCGGCCATGGTGCTTTTCATGACATTCGGCGTCGGCGCTTCGATGTTCCAGAACCTGCCGACACCTGTGCTGGAGCGAATCAGGCCGCAATTCTCGCGGATATCACCCGTTTCCGGCTGGAAGCGCCTGGTCAGCGTGACCGGCTTGGTGGAGTTCGGAAAGTCGCTTACGAAGATCCTGCTGGTGAGCGTCGCGATGTTCTTCGTGCTGCGCGGTCAGTTTTTCCATTCGATCGATGCGATGGCATCCGATCCGCATACCATCTTCATACGCCTCTCGGAGATAGTGCAGCAAATCCTGATCATCGTGCTGATGGCGACCGTGGTCGTCGGCGTCGCCGATGTCCTTTGGAGCCGACATCACTGGTTCGACCAGCTGAAGATGACCAAGCAGGAAGTCAAGGACGAGCACAAGCAATCCCAAGGCGATCCGATCGTCAAATCGCGCCAGCGCTCGATCGCGCGTGACCGCGCCCGCCGGCGCATGATGAAGCAGGTGCCGCGCGCCACCCTGGTCATCGCCAACCCGACGCACTTCGCGGTCGCGTTGCGCTATGTGCGCGAGGAAGGCGACGCGCCTGTCGTCGTTGCCAAGGGCCAGGATCTCATCGCATTGAAAATCAGAGAGATAGCGGAGGCTAACAATATTCCCGTTTTCGAGGATCCTCCCCTCGCCCGCTCCATGTTTGCGCAAGTCTCGGTTGATAGCGTCATACCGTCAGTATTTTACAAGGCTGTCGCCGAGCTCATTCACCGGGTCTACGCTGCGCAGTCGAATAGAAAACGGGTACGATAAACCATATGAAAAAATGCCCCTACTCTGCCCAACGCGAACGAATACTTGCCGCAGCCATCAGCCCTGTCGCGAGCGAATTGCGTCTGCTCGACGCCGCCGACCTGATCTCTCTGCTGCGTTTTGAACGATATGGTAATCTTGCCGACCTCGTAGCTTCGGCCGCCGAGCTGTATTTCCTGCCTGGCATCGTCAATTTCGGACTCGGAGGCGACTACAAGCTCGATTGGAGCGGCCCCGCCGAAGTTACGCTCGATCTGGAAATCAAGCCGCGCGGCGTCATCATCTATGCCAAGCTCGCCCTGACGGAGCATTATGCGGGCATAGAAATCAACCATATCGCTTTCGACAAGGCTTCGGCTGATCCGGACGAGAACACGGCACTTCTCGCACGCAGCCTCAAGGATGCGCGTTACGTCATCCGCGGCGAAGCCGTGCGCGCGATTTGACGCAGCATTTCCGCGTTTTTTGAATCGCGGAAGCGCTCCATCTTCTTGCCTTTACGCATTCCGAACGGAAAACCGCGACGTGTTTTCCTGGAAATGCGCTAAAAATCAGGTTTCAGGAAGTGATATCTTGGAGCGGCGTGGATCGGCTGAAGCCGGGACCGCCGCTCTATTTCTTTGCTCGATCATATCGACCGGCAATTCCGGGCGGGAAGCAGTGCGCGGGTTTGCGCGACGTGCCTTAGCTGATGTGACCGAAGCGAATCGCCTTTGCGATCGCCTGAATACGATTGACGCTGTCGAGCTTGATCGTCGCCGATCCGAGATAGGCGTTGACGGTGTGAACCGATAATCCCAGCTTCTCGGCAATTTCCTCGCTGATGCGCCCATCGCCGGCAAGCTGCAGGCAGGCGATTTCGCGCTCGCTGAGTGCTTCGGCGGCCTGCGAACGGCGCTCGTCCAGCGACAGGAGCTCCATCATGACCCGGCAGCTACGGCCGTGCAGCTCGACGATGACATCGCTGGTCAGGTCCATGAACTTCGCCGTGAAGACGACGTAGCCGTTGCCCACGGCGCCCAACCGGACGGGAAAAGCCACGCCGGCGAAGGGCAAAAGGTGGGGCTTCAGGCGCTGGGTGAAGGCAGCAAAGTCGGGGGTCTCGGCCGTGCTGTCGCTATCGCGGCCGTTCCACATGAGCGGCAGCAGCGATTTGTCGATATGCTCGATCATCGCGTCGCCATAGGCATCGAGAAAGGATTTGGCGACCACGGAATTGGCCGAACCCCAATTGTCGAGCTCGCAAACCAGACGCTGCTTGTGCGGCAGACCGGAGCCGTGAAGACGGCAAACCGCGAAATGCTGCGCATCGATCAGCTTCAGCATCGAAACGAGCTTCGGAAAGAGATCGGAGCGGCCAGAAATCCGGCTCGAGCGGGTCAGCCGCGCTTCTGCCGGCGTATCCGTCGTCCTGTCTGGCTGATATCGCATTCAACGGGCCTTCAAACGAGGTTGTTTCGAACGGCGAAGGCGATCGCCTCCGACCGGGTCTTGGTGGCGGTCTTGCGCATGACGCTGGTGATATAGTTGTTGATGGTGTTGCGCGAGATCCCGAGGATCATGGCAATCTCGTCGCTCGTCTTGCCCTCGGCGATCCAGAACAGACACTCCAGCTCCCGCTCCGTGAGATCGAAATCGCGCTCCAGCTTGTCTTCGAAGCAGCGCGTGCAGCTGGCAAGATAGCCCGACAGCAGGCCGACATCACGCAGCCGATCCGAAGAGAGCGATACGAAGTCACGCGTCAGCAGCAGCAGCGAAAAACGCGTACGGCCGACATTGAGGGTCAGCCCGTAATATTGCCGACCGACTCCCTCCGGCAGTTCGAGATCGTCAGGCAGGGAAGCCACGCTCGGCTGGAACAACGACATGCATTTTTCCAGCTCGCCGATACGGCCATAGCCGCTTGTCAGCTCCGACGCGAGGCGCCTGACGAGATCAAAGGGCCAATCGGAGGAAACAACGAAATCCAGGCCGCTTTCCTGTATGAAGTCGCAGCGCACCAGAAGATAGTGGGAGGCACCGGCATAGCTCGCCAGCGCCCGCAGTCCGGCTTGGAGATAGGTCGGACCGGAAACGGCACTCAGCTGAAGAATCAGCTGCTCGCGCGACATGGCGGCGGCAGGCGCAATTGACCGCGCATCCCTATCGCCTTTGCTCGCCTGCGATATCTGTATGTCCATTCCCGCATTTCCTGCCGCTGGTGGACGATGGGTCGTCAACAAGAGCATCATTCAGTCGAAGCCCGGCGCCCCAGCCCGGAAGATCAATCTGATTTCCATGGGGCGTCGGCGCCGAATCATTGTTTACCGTGACGAAAACACATCCCGGTGAAGGTAGGGTGGATCAACGCACCCGTCATTGATTTCCACATCTACGATCGTGCCGCATAGACACTGCGGACATGACCAACCAACCATGCACCGATTTTCCCGCGCCCGGACTCGACAAGCCCAGGAAGCTTGCGAAACGCTGAGATCGGAGACCGATTCGCGCCAGTTAAACGGTTAACAAGTATAGTTGGCATATTAGTAAGTCGATTCTTTCTACCCAGCAACGGCCTATACATCAAAATTCCATCTTACGAACACGTCAAATTACTTGGCTGAGTCGAACATGCAACAATGAAGCCGGCAAAGCAGGCAGAGGTATGAGACCGTTCCGGAAATGCAAACGACCGGGATCTCTCCCGGTCGTCTTATCATGCGGCCTGATCGACGGCCCATTTTCTGAGGATTTTCGCGGCACGTTCTTCGCTGATTTCCACCATGCGCGAAAGACGGCGCTCCGGTCCTTCCTTGACGCGGCGGTTGAACGTGCCGCCGTCGTCGCCCATTGTCAGCAGATCGTCGGTGCTGTCGAAGCCGAAATCCGAGCCGAAGCCATCCATGAGCGCGGCACCGGGGCCGCCCACCGGAGGCGCGAAGTCCGGCAGTTCCAGGCCGGCCGCCTCTGGCAGGGCCGTACCGCCTGCCGCACCGCCGCTCAGCGAGCGGATCAGCGGACGGAAGCCCACCCAGACGATCAGGAAGGCGACCGCGACGAAGGCCAGCGAGTTGATGATGCCGGCAAGGTTGCGGCTCAGCATTTCCGTGATGCTGAAACCTGATCCGGTATCTTCCAGAAGCTGGTTGTCGAGGAAGTTCATCGCATTGACCGTGACGACGTCGCCGCGACCCTGATCGACGCCTGCAGCCGTAGCAACGATCTTCTGCATTTCGGCGATATAGGCATCGACTTTCGCCTGATCGGCACCGTCGCCAAGCATCTGGGCGATACGGCCCCTATTGACCACCACGGCGACCGAGAGCTTTTCGATCTTGTAGCTGTTGCGGGTGGTCGCCGTCGTCTTGCTGTTGATTTCGTAGTTGGTCTGCTCTTCGCGTTTGTCGGACTGGTCGTTCGACGTCGGCGTGTTGCCGCCGGATTGCGGAGCCGCCTGCGGGATATTCTGCTCTACTGTCGCCGCCGTGTCTGGTTGGCTCTGCTGCGACTTCTGCGCTTCCTTGACGGTGCGGACGGAACGCTCGACCTTCGATTCCGGATCGAAGGTGGTTTCCTGCACCTGCTGGCTATCGGTATTCAGCTGCGCCGTAACGCTGGAGCGAAAATTGTCCATGCCGAGGAACGGTGCGAGGGCCTTGTTGATATTGCCTTCGATCTCGCCTTGCACATTTTGCACGATGCCGAGATTACGGCTGAGCGCACCGTTGCTCGGATCGTCGCCTGATGCGAGCAGCTGACCGGTCGAATCGAGGATCGTGACGTCATCGGCTTCCAGACCGGGAACGGCCGAAGCGACCAGATGCCGGATGGCCGGTGCCGACCTGCGCGCCGCCTCGGCGCTCGCGCGGATCATCACCGACGCCGTCGGCTTCTGATCAGCCTTACGGAAGTTGCCGACGTCCTGCATGACGATGTGGACGCGCGCAGCGCTGATCCCGGCGATCGAGGTGATGGTACGGCTGATCTCGCCTTCGAGCGCACGCACGCGGGTGACTTCCTGCATGAAGGAGGTCAGGCCGAGAGAGCCGACATTGTCGAAGAGTTCGTAGCCGGCCTTGCCGCTGCTCGGCAGACCGCGCTCGGCAAGCAGCGCACGGGCCTTGCCGGTCATGCCGACCGGAACGGTCAGACTGGTGCCGTCAGTGCCGACCTGAAAACCGATTTTGGCTTCTGCAAGCGCGATGCTGATCTGATTGAGATCGGTCGTATCCAGGCCGACATAGAGCGTTTCCTGTGCCGGCTTGTTGACAAAGAGGGCCGCCAGAAGGACCAGCACAATGGAAGCTGCGCCGACGCCACCCATGATCATCAGGCGCGTCTTGCCCAGATTCTGTATGTTCCGGAATAGGGGAACTAGTTGATTTAACAGATTCATTCTGTTCTCGCACGATTCGTCAAAGACCTGATGCCTTTGTGCTCCGTAGCGAAAATAGAAATTGAAACTTGTGCGAACGTTTCGTCCGGCCCGCCTCAAAGGAAAAAGCGGGGGAGAAGCGAGGGAAAATTATATAAGAAAAACAATATCCGTTGCGGATGCCCGATCAGAAGAAATCGAAATCGCCGGCCGCCTTCGCCATGGGTTGCTGATGGGCGTGGAAATTGCCGCCGCCAAGCGCCTTCTGCATCTCTGTCAGTTTGACCAGGCTTAACGCAGCCGCAAGATCGACCGTCCATCCCTCCGGCATGCTGCCGGCAATGGTATCGATGAACTCGGCGATGCCGCGCGTCTTCTGGACGGCAAGGTCGATGCCTTGAAGAACCTTCATCGTGCCGGGCGATTCCAGCACCTTTGCGCCTCCGACATCCAGCAGCTGCGGCTCGATGCGTTCGATCAGATAGGCGACATCGTGCAATTCGGAAACGATACGCAGGAGAATAGCCGGAAGCAGATCCTCGGAGTCGGTCATTTCGGCGCGCTGGAAGGGGGTCATGCGGTAGCCTCGCTGATCAGAAAAATTCGATCGAATTGTCGACCGGCTTCGGAGCCACGACAGGACGCTGCTCGAGCGCCACGGTCTTCTGCGTCTCCGCACCGGTGAGCGGGTATTGTCTGGCTCTTCCGGAGATCGGCCAATATTCAACCTTGCGCCCATGTTCGCCGCCGGTGCTCGAGCCGACGACGGGTATGCCTTCGTCCTTCAGGAACTGCATGGCAAAGGCTGCATTCTGCTCGCCGACATTGGAGAAGGTCGCGATCGTTTTTGCGCCGCCGAAGACTTTCGCCTCCAGCCGATCGCGACGCGCGCCCTTCTTCAGGAGGCCGTTGATCAGAAGCTCCATGAGGTGCACGCCGTAGCGCGTCGCATCACCACCGGTCATCGGCGAGCTTGCCATTCCCGGGAGGAGGAAATGGTTCATGCCGCCGACGCCGGCGATCGGGTCGCGCAGGCAGGCCGCGACGCACGAACCGAGGATGGTGGTCAACACCACCTCCGGATCGCTCACGACCTTGTACTCGCCCTGAATGATGTGAACGCGGCGGGCAGCACCCTCGACGATCATTTCAATGCTCCGAACACGGCCTCGATCGCCGCTTTCATCTTTTCGATGGTGAAGGGCTTGGCCAGCACGTTGTTGGCGCCAAGCTGGGCCGCTTTCTGGACAAGCGCGCGGTCGCCCTGCGCCGTCAGAATGATGAAGGCCGCCTTCTTCGTCGTCGGGTTGGTGCGCACAGCCTGCAGCAGGCCAAGCCCGTCCATCTTCGGCATGTTGAAGTCGGAGATGACCAGATGATGGGGCTGCTGCTCCATGATCTTCATCCCCTGCTCGCCATCACCGGCTGCCGTGATCTGCTTGAAGCCGAGCTGCGTCAGCGCATCACTGAGCAGAAGCCGGCTGGTGACCTGATCGTCGACGATCAGAACTTTGATTTTCTCCGCTAGAGACATTATTCGCTCCCTTCCTTTCGGGCGGCTGTTATTTTCAAGATTTCCTCGCCAATGGCGTTCAGCGGAAACTGGTTTTCGACGGCACCAAGCTCATGGGCGACCCTCGGCATGCCGTAGACCACACAGGTCTTTTCGTTCTGACCGATGGTGCGCGCACCGGCGTGGCGCATCTTGAGGAGACCGGCGGCGCCGTCGCGCCCCATACCGGTCAGGATCACGCCGACAGCATTGCGGCCTGCCAGTTCGGCAACCGAATCAAAGAGCACGTCGACGGAAGGACGGTGGCCGTTGACCGGCGCGCCTTCGACCAGGCGGCAATGCGGTGCCGACGCATTGGCAACCCGCAAATGCCTCTCGCCGCCGGGCGCCAGATAGATCTTGCCGATCGCCAACCGCGCGCCGTCGGTCGCCTCTTCGACGACAGGCGCGCAGAGGCGGTTCAGCCGCTCTGCAAAGCTGCGCGTAAAGGTCGGCGGCATATGCTGGGTGATGACGGTCGGCGGACAATTGGCCGGAAACTTCTGCAGCACATTGATCAATGCCTCGACACCGCCGGTGGAAGAGCCGATGGCGACGATCTTACGACCGACGCGGAAATCGGCAACCGCCGGGGCCGGCGGAGCGCGTTCTGTCCCGGACTTGACGTATTGCCGCTGCGAACGGGCAGCGGCCTTGACCTTCTCAGCCAGGTCGCCGAACGGATGAGGCTCGCCCGGCGAGGGTTTTCCGACGCAATCGAACGCACCGATCTCAAGGGCGGCGAGCGTCGCGTCGGCGCCGCGATGCGTCATCGTGGAGACCATGATGACCGGCATCGGCCTCAGCGTCATGATCTTCTCGAGAAAATCGAGGCCGTTCATGTTCGGCATCTCGATATCGAGGGTGACGACATCGGGATTGAGCGCCTTGATTGCTGCGCGCGCCTCCAGCGCATCGCCGGCTTGACCGACGACATTGACCTCCGGATCCGAGCGCAGGACAGCGGTAATCAAGCCGCGCATGGTCGGGGAATCGTCGACGACGAGAACACGGGCAGCTGCGTTCATGGTTTTCTCCCCGCGTTCTTGCCGAGATAGCGATAGGTAGTGATGCCGATGTTGTCGAAGAGGTGTTTCGATTCCCCGGCGACACGCTCTGAATGGCCGATATAGAGATGGCCGCCTTCCGGCAGCTGACCAGCGAAACGCGACCAGATCTTCACCTGCGTCGGTTCGTCGAAATAGATGACGACGTTGCGGCAGAAAATGACGTCGAAAGTGCCCTTGAAGGGCCACTGCGCCATCAGGTTCAGTTCGTTGAAGGTGATGAGCCGCTTGACGCGATCATCGATCTGGAACTTGCGGCGGCCCTGGACATTGACCTCCTGGAACCATTGCTTGCGCATGGCAGGCGAGATCGTTTCCAGCGCAGCCTCGTCATAGGCGCCGGCACGCGCAAGGCCGAGGATCTTAGGATCGATATCCGTCGCCAGGATCTTGAAATCGAACTCCGCCGCATTCGGCATCAGCGACAGGACCGTTAGCGCGATCGAATAGGGCTCTTGCCCGTCGGAACAGGCCGCCGACCAGATCCGCACACGGCCGCCGGCCTTGGCGCGGGCCAACAGGCCGGGCAGAACTTCGGTGCGCAGATGATCGAAATGATGGTTCTCGCGGAAGAAGCGGGTGAAGTTCGTCGTCAGATGCGACAGCATCTCCCGCCGTGCCGCACTTCCGGCCGGCGAAGACACCAGCAGACAATAGTCGCGGAAGCCCGGCAGGCCCAGTGCGCGGATATGCTTCGACAGCCGCGAATAGACCAGCGACGCCTTGCTTTCGTTAAGAGAAATGCCCGCATCCGCATAGATCATGGCGGCGATCTCGGCGAGGTCGCGCCGGGTCAGCGGATATTCGCCACTGGCCAGCACCTCGTCCGGAGACGCCTTGAGATCTATCGCTCCCATAACATTCATGCAGCTTCGCTTTCACTCTCGGGGAACAGGGCTTCCAGTTCGATAAGGCAGATCATGCGACGGTCGATGGCGACGATGCCGCGGGCAAACTGCCGCTCATGGTCGGACGAGACCTCCGGCGTCGGCTGTATGCTGTCGTCGGTGATCGTCAGAATGTCGGACACGGCATCGACCAGAAGACCGACAACCTTGCGCTTGACCTGCGCCACGATAATCACATGCCGCGCTGTCGGCTCCGCATTCTTCATGCCGAGACGGCTCGAAAGATCGATGATCGGCAGCACGGCGCCGCGCAGATTGATGACGCCAAGCATATAGGCCGGCGCATGCGGCATGACGGTCGCCGGAGTCCAGCCGCGAATTTCACGAACCGACATGATGTCGACGCAGAACTCCTGCTCGCCAATCCGGAAGGCGATCAGCTCCCGGACTCCCTGGGTCAGATTCTTGACGGCATAGGACATAAACTCACCCCACCGCTGCGTAGGACATTTCTGGTTTCAGCGACTGACCGCGCGAAGCGCCGACCACCGCGTCGACATCGAGAATGAGAGCCACGCGGCCATCGCCGAGGATGGTTGCGGCCGCAATGCCAGGCACGTGCGTATAGTTGGCCTCGAGGCTCTTGATGACGACCTGACGCTGCCCCTGGATCGCATCGACCATGAGCGCGCGCTGACCACCGCCTTCCGACTCCACCAGCAGCGCTACGCCTTCGACCGGATTGGCCTGCGTGGCGCGGAAGTTGAGGATGCGGCCGACATCGACCAACGGGCAGAAGCTGTTGCGGATCGAGATCAAGCGATGGTTCGCGCCGAATGAATGGATCGCGGAAGCCTCCGGCTGAAGCGTCTCGACGATCGCCGTCAGCGGCACGACCAGGGTTTGGCCGGCAACCGTCACCACCATGCCGTCGAGAACGGCAAGTGTCAGCGGCAGGCTCATGGTGAAGACGGAGCCCTGCCCCGGCTTCGAGCTGATGTTGATACGGCCACCAAGCGCCTGGATCGAGCGCTTGACCACGTCCATGCCGACGCCGCGGCCGGAAATGTCGGAAATCTTGTCGGCGGTCGAGAAGCCCGGCAGGAAGATGAGGTTGTCGATTTCCTCGTCCGAGAGATTGGCGTCCGCCGCGATCAGGTCGTTGTCGATGGCCTTCTGGCGCACCCTCTCGCGATTGATGCCGGCGCCGTCGTCGGCAAGCTCGATCAGGATACGGCCCGAACGATGCTTGGCCGTCAGGCGAACGGTGCCTTCGGGGTTCTTGCCGACGGTTGCGCGCTTTTCGGGCGTTTCGATGCCGTGATCGACGGCGTTGCGGATCATGTGGGTCAACGGCTCGGCGAGCTTGTCGATGACGGTCTTGTCGACTTCGGTATTCTCGCCCTCGGTGATCAGACGGATCGACTTGCCGGTCATATCGGCGATTTCGCGGACGATACGCGACATGCGCTGGAACACCGGCTTCACCGGCTGGGCGCGAATCGCCATGACGCTGTCCTGGATCTCGCGGGTGAGCTGCTGCAGCTCCTCGAGACCCATATTGATCGACGACGCACCATTATTGTCGTTTTCGATGACGCTCTGCGAGAGCATCGCCTGATTGATGACGAGTTCGCCGACGAGGTTGATCAGCCGGTCAACGCGGTCGAGATCGACACGGATGGTTTGGCCGACACTGGCGGCGGCACTGTTCTGCGCCGCTGCGGCGGCGTTGGCGGCTGCGGCGGCAGCAAGAGCCGCTTCCTTCTTTTCGACGCGGGCTGCGACGGCGGCGAGCTGCGTGACGTTGCTGGCGGTTTCGGCAGCGGCGACGGCAGCGGCAGCATCGTTCCTCGACAAAGGAGCTTCCTCGATCGGCTCAACTGCCGGTTCGGCGCGCTCGTCATCGAGAACGGAAAGGTCGAAGGGCACCGGAACCATCGGTAACTCTTCGTCATCGGATACGGAAGCACCGACCAGCCGGACATCGAGATCGCAATCCCATTCGGCAAATTCGAAGACGGTGCGGATGGCATCTTCGCCCTTGTCCGTCTTGATCGAGATCGTCCACTTGAAATAGGCGCCTTCCGGGTCGAGTTCAGGCAGGCCCGGCAACGCATCCGTATCGCAATAGACGCTCATTTCACCCAGCCGCGCGAGATCGCGCAGCAGCAGCGTGGCGTCGTTGCCCTTGGCGTAGAGATCGGAGCGCGGCTTGAAGCTGACTTCATATTCCGGCAAGGCATCGGCGGCCGGTTCGTCGGCACCGAAATCGTCGTCGAAGCTGAACGGGATGGGCTGGAAGCCACTTTCGTCCGTCGGAGCCGGTGCGGCTGCGACCGCCTTCGGAGCCGGCTCAGCGGCCACCGCCACGGCTGCGGACGGCACCGGCAGATCGCCGTTCGCCAATGCCTCCAGCTCCTTGACCAGTCCGCGGCTGCGCGCCGGATCGACGCTGCCGCCATCACGGGCGGCGTTGGTCAGGTCGGCGAGAACGTCGGCAGACTTGAGCATGACCTTCAGGACATCCTGGGTCGGCTCCAGCTTGTTGGATCGAACGCAATCGAGCGTGGTCTCGAAGACGTGAGCAAAGGAGACCAGGTCATCCAGACCGAAGGCTCCCGCCCCACCTTTGATGGAATGAACGGCACGGAAGACGGCATTGACGGTTTCCGGATCGCGGTCGCCATCATTCATTTTCAGGAGACCGGATTCCAGTTCCGCGAGCTGCTCTTCGCACTCCTGGAAGAAAATCTCTTTGATTTCGTTCATATCCATAAGGGGCGGATCCTGTTTAGGCGGTTACGCGCTCGATGGCATCGATCAGCTTGGCGGGGTCGAACGGCTTGACGATCCAGCCGGTTGCACCGGCCTGGCGGGCACGGTTCTTCTTTTCGGCATCGCTCTCGGTCGTCAGCACCAAGATCGGAACCGCACGATATCTGTCGTTGCGACGAACGCCCTCGATGAAGCCGAAGCCATCGAGGCGCGGCATGTTGATATCGGTGACGATGACGTCCGGATTGGCTTCTTCCAGAATTTCCAAACCTTCGACGCCGTCTTCAGCCTGGATGGTCTCGAAACCCGCATTGTTGAGGGTGACGAGAAGCATGTTTCGAATGGTCCGTGAATCATCCACGGTCAGCACTTTTTTCTTCATTGCCGGATCTCCTTGGCCAGCAGATGAGAGATATCCACCCCGATCATCTGCATCGTTTTTTGAAATGCGTCCGACACCTTGGAAAAGGTGAAGGACAGCTTGTCCTCATCCCAGGTCTTGGCAGCGGCCATGATGACCTGCATGCACAAGGCCCCAACCCTTTCGACGCCGGACGCATCGATCACGACATTGCTGCCGCGCATCCCCATCAACTTGCCGCGCAACGTCGAGGCCTCGTTGAGGTCCAGCACCGCGGCCAGACTGATTGTCTTTTCGCCTTTCCTGCTCGGCATCGCATTATTCCTTGTTGTCTGAGATCGGACCGGTTGGCCCGCACACACACGAAACGGTTAAATCAATAGGCATTGCGCTCGCCTCCCATCGCCGTCCTGCGAAGCGGGAAGCCGAAATCGGCCATTTCGTCTTCATCGCGACCGACGCTGAATTCGTCGCGGGCGGAAAGCTGTCGCTGCTGCACGGCCTTCACCGGCGCCGGAGAGGCTGCCTGGCGCCGCTCACGCTCGATGCGAAACTCGCGGATGGTCCGGCCAAGCTCGACAACAACTGTTTGAAGGTGATCGGCACCTTCCTGCGAACGATTGGCCAGGTCTTCACCAACGGCCGCGCGCGCGCTGAAACCGCCGATATCCGTCGAGAGCGAATTGAGGCCGGCGACCTGCACGTCGCTTGCCGCCGCGATCCCCGAAATGGCGTCGTTGATATCCGTTACCTGGCGGACGATGCTGCCGATGGCATCCTGCGTGCGGCCTACCATCTGCACGCCTGCATCGACCTGCGCCTTCGTGCCCGTCACCAAAACCTTGATTTCGCGCGCAGCATCGGCGGAACGCTGCGCAAGCGCGCGAACCTCCTGCGCGACGACGGCAAAACCACGGCCGCTATCGCCGGCGCGGGCGGCTTCTATGCCGGCATTCAAGGCGAGAAGGTTGGTCTGGAAGGCAATTTCATCGATGACACCGATGATCTGGCCGATCTTTTCGGCTGACGTCTCGATATCCGCCATGGCCGATATCGCCTGCCCGACGATGCGGCCGCTGTCTTCCGCAGCCGTGCGTGTCGATGCGGCGGCACGTTCTGCCGAGCGGGTACTGGCTGCATTGCCACGCACGTGATCGGCAAGCTCGGCAAGCTGGCGCGCCGAGGCAGCAAGCCCCTGTGCGTGCTCGGCTGAATTCTCGACAAAGGATCTGGAGGTGCGAGCGATGGCGTCCGTCGTCGCCTCGGCTGCCTGCACACCACTGGAGAGGGCTGCGAACTGCTGACGAATGTCCTCCAGCGCCGCATTCAACGCTTCAGCTACTTCCATGTAGGCTTCGGGACAATCGGCCGGCAGGCGAGCAGTCAGATCGCGATCGGCGAGACCGTTGGCTAATTCGGCGAAAAGACCTGCCGCTTCGTTGCGATCGGCGAGTCGCTGTTCGGCCAGAGCCCGCTGATGCCCGATGCGCAATTCGTTGAAACGCAGGGATACGGCAATCTCGACATCGACCATGACAAGACGGACGACCGACGTGACCAGTTCCTTCAGCTCACGCGCCCGGCGCTTGGCTCCCGGCAGGATGGCACGGCCACCCATCTCATCGAGGAGACCGGCAAGGATATGCTCCAGCATTACGCCGTGACCGGCAACGTGCCAGCGCGGGTCGAGGCCCATCTTGCTTTCGCTGTCGGAGAGAACCTTGACGCGTTCGGCATAAAGACTGTCGAAGCGGGCGTCCGTCAGAACGTCCCAGTGCGAGGACTGCAGATCCTGAAGTCGCTCAAGCTGGTTTTCGCTGGCGAAATTGCGGGCAGCGTCCGGAAACGTCTGGAAGCGGTGGAAGAGATCGCGCAGGCCGGACTTGAGATGGGCCTCGAGCATTGGCCTGTTACGGCGCAGCGCCTCGCATTGTCCGGCATCGAGACCAGCAAAGCGCAAGCGGTCGCGAAGGCTGCCAGCCTGCGCCCTACCTGCCTGATCTGACGGCGAATCCTGCGCCAAAATCGTCCCCGCCGAAGTGCCGAGCGCGCAAGCGCCGGCGAAACCGCTGATGATCCGCGCAAAGCGCGATGAGGACGCGAGGAAAAGCACAGGAGGCCGCCGATCAAATGATCGAGGCGCTGAAGCTCGCTCGTTCATCAAAGTCTTGTGCGGACCTGTTTGATGAGATGGATACCGGATCTGACCCGGTACGACGGGGCGGCTTCATGCCTGCTGAGAACGAGTCACAATTTTCCCATTCCGACGTTCAGCCTCATTATTTATGGTTAATTCCTTGCCCGAAGGTTAATGACATCAGGCCGGCCGCCCGGTTTCGGTCATCGCGGAGCCGGAACAGCCCTTTATGCGTGTCCAACCCCGGCGAAAGCCACTTCAACGCAAGTCACGAGCAAGCTTCATGCCCTAGTGCTCAAGGCCTAGACATCTTGATGTCGATACGGAGAGAGCAATGATTGTTCTTGGTTTGACCGCTTCGCTGATGGCCGGCATGACGCTCGCTGCCTTTATGCTTCTGTGCCGTATCGAGCAGGCGCGCGGCATCAACACCTCTCGCGTGCTTTGACGCCATCGACCCCCAACATCGCAGTCTCGGACCGGCGCCGAACTCTCCATTGACTGAGACAGGGCGCGTCTTCCCGATGTTTCTCGTTCGCCAGCAGCTAGCATTAGGCCTGATAGTTCCGTATTAAGCCTCACGACTTGGCACCGAGATCTATCCTTTAATGTCCGATACGACCCAATCCCGAACCAATACCCAGACGCTTTCGCTTAGAGTAGCGCTTACGATCATCTTCGGCGTGACGCTTTGGCGCGTTCTCATGCTGTTGATCAACAGGACCGACCTGTTCGTCGACGAGGCGCAATACTGGTTCTGGGGTCAGAACCTGGACTTCGGCTATTATTCCAAGCCGCCGATGATCGCCTGGGTCATCCGCTTCTTCAATACGATCTCGGGATCGGATTCGACCTTCTGGATCCGCATATCCGCGCCGCTCTTCCATCTCGCCACCGCGCTGATGCTGATCGCGACCACGCGCCGGCTGTTTGATGGAGAGGAAGGACGGCAGATCGCTCCCTGGGCTGGCGTGATCTTCATCACTCTGCCGGCTGCCTCGCTTTCGGCCGTACTGGTGTCGACCGACACGATCCAGATCCTGTTCATCACCATTGCCATCTGGGCCTTTCTCGGCCTGACCAAGCGTTCTTCCGTTTCAGAAGCGCTGATCCTCGGCATCAGCCTCGGCCTCGCTTTCATGACGAAGTACTCCGTGCTCTTTCTGCTGCCGGGCGTGGGCATCGCCATGCTGACGATACGGTCGGCGCGCATTGCCTGGCGGGACGTCGCCATTGCCGCTGTCGTCGGTGCCATCGTCGTGGCGCCCAATCTTTGGTGGAACCTCACGCATGACGCGGCGACGGTAAAGCATACCGAAAGCATCGCACGCTGGAGCACGGGTGACAGCGGAACAAGCGCACTGAAGCATCTCCTCAACGGGCTTGGCTTCGTCGGAGCGCAGTTCGGTGTGGTCGGCCCCGTCGTGTTCTACGCGCTCCTGTGGGCGACATGGCGGTTGATCCGCGGACAGAGCGACGACAGGGAAAAGCTGCTGTTCTGGCTATCCATGCCGGTGGTGATCCTGATCTCTCTGCAGGCACTTTTCGCCAAGGCCTACGCCAACTGGGCCGTCTCCGCCTACGCCGCCGGAACGATTTTGGCCGTTTGGCTGCTGTATCGCCTGACGAAGAAGGGGCTGGTCACGTCGCTGATCATCGGTGCGATCGTCGCCATCGTCATCCCGGTGCTGACCGTTTTCGCGCTGGACGTCAAAATGCCGAACGGCGACCTCGTCATGAAGCGCTATGTCGGCCGCAGCATCGTCAGCCTGGAAATCGCCGATATCTCCACGACTGCAAAACTGCCTGATATCGTGGCGTCGGACCGCGCCATCCTTGCCGATCTCTTTTACACGCTGAAAGGCAAGCCGTTCCATATCTACGCCCGTAATTTCGGCGGTTTCCCTAAGAATTATTACGAGCAGGATTTCTCCCTACCCGCCAATGTGAGCGGTCCGGTGCTGTTCGTCGACACCGATCCGATCACCTGCGCCGAGGGCCAGGCCGAACTCATCAAGAGTTGGTCACCCCCCTTCGGCGACATGAAGGGCGATACGCTCTATGCCTATCGCGTTCCGGCAAGCTGCCTTGCACCCAAGCCGTAATGCCCGACGGTCCTGTCATGGAAGAAATCGCGCCGGGACGGTTGACCGACCGGCGCAAGTGCATCATGACGGGACACACTGCAGCATCGGCCCGAAAATCGGAATCGATTTTCGGAAAGCCTGATGCGTAGATTTAAGGAGATAGAGCGACCTTTGTGCTTCCGAAAGGAAGCACAAAGGTCGCTCTATGAAGGCGCGAGGCGCCCTGATATCATGACCGAACCGCCGGAGTTCGCGCCGGCAAAGGAAAGAAGGCATTTCTGACCGTTGAGCCCACTCGAATTCGGCGCCGCCGACAGCGAAGATAGAGACGACAGGACGCACCGCGCCGGAGCGCGCGTGATTGCCTCGCTGTTCGTTGCCTTCTTCGCCTATATCGGGTTGGCGCTTGGCGGTGGCATCAACCTTGCCACCCGGGCGGATGCAGAGGCGCTTTCCTCCGGCAAGGATAACCAGCCGCTTTATCTTTCCATCCGCGATCCCATTCGCGGCATCGTCGTCGCCGACCGGCTTTTGACGCCGAAAGCGACCTGGCACGATATCGGTCCGGCAACGCCCGCATCAATTCCCTCGCTCGAGCTTATCGCCAGACCTTGGCAGCCGAGCGGCCATGCAATCGTATCGCGGCTCAAGTCCGCTCATTCCCGCGCCTATCTTGCCCGCGCACCCCCGGCCAGTTTCGCCTGAGCCTTCGCGCCAACGCGCGCATCTCCGACATGACCTAATTGCGCCAGCGGTCCGGCCGCTGGCATCAGCGTATTTCCAAGGATAATACCCATGCGCACTTCACCATGGCTGGTGGCACTATATTCAGTGATCATCGTGCTTGGCTTTCTCATTGCCTTGCCGAACGTACTTCCGCAGTCGGCCCTCGAGAAAGTCCCATCTTGGCTGCCGCATAGCCAGGTTCCGCTCGGGCTCGACCTTCGCGGCGGCTCCTATCTCGTCCTCGAAGTCGATGAGAAGGACCTGACCAACGGCCGGCTGCAGTCCCTGCAGCAGGATTCGCGTCGCGTGCTGCGCGACAAGAACATCCTGACCCGCTCGATCATCCGCAACGGCAATCAGGTGGTGGTAACGCTGACCGATCCCACGCAGAGCGGTGCGGCGGTCACGCAGTTGCAGACGCTGGCCAACACGGTCACGTCGGGCCTTTCCGCCGGCCAGTCCGACCTGACGATCAACCCGAATGGCGCAACGATCGCCATGTCCTTCTCGCAGGCGGGTATTTCAGCCAACGTCGATTCCGCCGTTCAGCAGAGCCTTGAAGTCATCCGCAAGCGCGTCGACCAGGTCGGCGTCGCCGAGCCGACCATCCAGCGCGTCGGCCCGAACCGCGTTCTCGTGCAGCTTCCGGGCGCGCAGGACCCGTCGCGTCTGCGCGAACTTCTTGGTTCGACCGCGAAGATGTCCTTCCATCTGCTGGCCGACAATGTCGATCCGAACAATCCCGGCCCCGGCGTCACGATCATGAAGGACGAGCAGGGCAACAGCTATCCGGTGCTCGACCGCATCGAACTGTCGGGCGACCGCTTGACGGACGCTCGCGTCAGCTTCGACCCCAACACGCATGAACCACTCGTCACATTCCGCTTCGACAGCGCCGGTGCCAACCGCTTTGCGGAAATCACCCGCGAAAATGTCGGCAAGCCCTTCGCCATCGTCCTCGACAACAAGGTGCTGAGCGCGCCGAATATCCGCGAGCCGATCACCGGCGGTTCCGGCCAGATCTCCGGCAACTTCACCGCCGACAGCGCCACCACGCTGGCAGCCCTGCTGCGCGCAGGCGCCCTGCCCGCCAAGCTGACTGTCATCGAAGAACGCACAGTCGGTGCCGACCTCGGCGCCGATGCGATCCAGAAGGGCATCTATAGCGGCCTGGTAGGCTTCGTCCTGGTTGCCGCCTTCATCTTCGTACTCTACGGCTCCTGGGGTATCCTCGCGAATGTTGCGCTCCTCATCCACACCGTCCTGACCTTCTCGGCCCTGACACTGGTCGGCGCCACGCTGACGCTGCCCGGTATCGCCGGTGTCGTCCTCGGTATCGGTCTTGCTGTTGACGCCAACGTTCTCATCAACGAGCGTATCCGCGAAGAAACCCGCAAGGGCCAGAGCGCCTTCGCCGCCATCGATAACGGCTTCCGGAAGGCCTATTCGACGATTATCGACGGCAACATGACGGCTCTGATCGCGGCCGCCATCCTGTTCTACTTCGGCTCCGGCCCGGTTCGCGGCTTTGCCGTGACCATGGGTCTCGGCCTCATTATCTCGATGTTCACATCCGTCGCCTTCGTGCGTGTCGTGATGATCGCCATCACCCGTCGCCGCAAGCTGAAGGTGCTCAACATCAGGCCGCTGATCCCCTTCAGCCCCTATGACAAGCACATCCAGTTCATGAAGGCCCGCTTCTTTGGCATTACCGTCTCGGCGATCCTGTCGCTCGCCTCGGTGGTGCTGTTCTTCCATCCGGGCCTCAACTACGGCGTCGACTTCCGCGGCGGCATTCAGATGTCGGTCAAGACCAAGGACGCGACGGACTTGTCAACGTTCCGCGAGGGTCTGAATACGCTCGGCCTCGGCGAAATCGCACTGCAGTCCTTCGGCGACAACAACAGCATGCTTGTCCGCGCCCAGCGTCAGGACGGCGGCGAAGAGGCGCAAACGGCGGCCGTGACCAAGCTCAAGGCGGAAATCGTCAAGATCGACCCGACCGCGACCATCGAAGGCACCGACGTCATCGGGCCGAAGGTTTCGGGCGAACTTGCCCAGGCCGGCATCCTGTCGGTCGTGATCGCCAGCCTCGCGATGCTGTTCTACATCTGGTATCGCTTCGAATGGCCGTTCGCGGTCGGCGCTATCGTTACCTTGATACTCGACGTCACTAAGGCGATCGGCTTCTTTGCGATCACCGGCCTCGACTTCAACCTGACGGCCATCGCTGCGATCCTGACACTTGTGGGATATTCGGTGAACGACAAGGTCGTGGTCTACGACCGCATGCGCGAAAACATGCGGCTCTACAAGTCGATGCCATTGCGCGAGATCATCGACAGATCGATCAACGAGACCCTGGCGCGAAGCCTGTATACCAACGCCACCGCCTTCCTGGCGCTGGTGCCGATGGCAATCTGGGGCGGCAGCGCCGTCTCCAGCTTCGCGATCCCGATGGTGTTCGGCATCCTCGTCGCCGGCGCCTCGTCGGTCTTCATCGCCGCGCCGATCCTGCTCTTCCTCGGCGACTGGCGTCGTCGCCATGCCAAGCCTGCCGCCAACGATACCACATCGACGGACGGCAAGTCGGGCAAGGGTAACAAGCAGATCCCTGCCGCGGAATAAGCGGCCAATCGACAGAACACGACATGCCCGGCCGCCGGGCATGTCCGCCAACCGCTCCGAGAAATGGGGCCGTTCTACGAAATGGACGGCATGTGCAGCGGCAACCCGGGACGCGGCGCCGTTATCTTCTCGACGACATCGTTTTCTTGCTCGCTGACGAGCAGATGTTTGCCATCGATCGTAAACGCGATATTGCTCGGCCTCGTACCGTTCGTCCGAATGTGACCAGCCATTTTACCATCGCCATCGACGAGCAGAATTTCACCAAGACCATACATCGCGCAATAGAGCACGCCGCTACGATCGAACGCGAGACCGGCCGGCCCGCGCAGGACATTTATGGCCGGCGATGTCATCGACTGGACGAATAGCTCCTGCCGGCCGCCGATGATCTGCCGGTGGATCTTTCCGGTCAGTGTCTCGCTATAATAAAGCAGGCCATCGGAACCGAAAGCTATGCCGCTTGCCAGAAGCAGGCCGGCTGCCAGAACCCTGATGACGCGCCCCTCTGCGGGGTCGATCTGATAGACACAGCCATTGTAGGCGGCCTTGAAGAAATCGGGATGAATATGGCCGCCTTCGAGCAGATCCTCGAGACGAATGCCGGAATCGGTCATGTAAAGCAGGCCGTCCGGTCCGAAAGCGAGCGCATTTGGATGAAGAAACGGGCCATCCGCGCTGCCTTCGATCACCTGCAGCACGCGCCCCTGGGGCGAAAGTCTGAGGAGCGAGTTTTCCGGGCCGTCAGCTATCCAGAAGCATCCGTCCCCATCGAGCGCGATTCCACTTGGGCTGCCGCCGATCCGGCTGACCTCGCGATACGCGCCGCTTGTGTCGAAAATCTTCAGGCAGCGGCGGCTGGCATCCATCTCCAACAGCGCAAAGCGCCCGTCGGACAAAGCCACCAGCCCGCTAGGCAGACGCAGCCTAGTGGCGATCGTTTCGTTCATGCCCTGAGACCTTCATGTTACGCACTACCAGCCCAACACTCAAAATACCGCGCCAAAATGTTAAATAAGTACGAAGAAAGTCATTTTCGAGCCTAGCCTGACCAAATCCGGATAAGTTTATTGCGCCAGAGGTCACATCTGCGTGCGGCTGCCGCCAACCTTGACAGTCTTCAGCGATTCGGAACATCCATAGAACGTTCATATATTGTCGCGCTTGCGATTCGTTGCAGATTGCGCCTGGCCATTCTTCATCCGGCACATTCAGGAGAATTCATGACCGCCGCCTATCTGGAAAAGCTGAACCCGGAGCAGCGGCTGGCAGTGGAGCATGGCACGACCGGGGGCGACGGCCATGTCGCCGGGCCATTGCTCGTCATCGCCGGTGCCGGCTCCGGCAAGACGAACACGCTTGCCCATCGCGTGGCGCATCTCATCGTCAAGGGCGCCGATCCGCGCCGCATCCTGCTAATGACCTTTTCGCGCCGGGCTGCAGCTGAGATGGGCCGTCGCGTCGAGCGGATCTGCCGCGAGGTGCTGGGCACGAATGCAGGCATTACCGCCGATGCGCTTGCCTGGACAGGCACGTTTCACGGCATCGGCGCCCGCCTGCTGCGGGACTATGCCGAGCAGATCGGCATCGATCCGGCCTTCACGATCCACGACAGGGAAGACAGCGCCGACCTGCTGAACCTTGCGCGCCATGACCTCGGCTTTTCGAAGACCGAGAGCCGTTTCCCGACCAAGGCGACATGCCTAGCTATCTACTCTCGCTCCGTTAATGCGGAAGCGCCGCTCGGCGGCGTGCTGAAGGACTACTTCCCCTGGTGCGCCATGTGGGAGCAGCAGCTGCGCGATCTCTTCGCCTGTTATGTCGAGGCGAAGCAGGTGCAGAATGTGCTCGATTACGACGACTTGCTGCTCTACTGGGCGCATATGCTGCAGGAGCCGCTGATCGCCGAGGATATCGGCAGCCGCTTCGATCACGTGCTTGTCGACGAGTATCAGGACACCAACCGGCTACAATCCTCCATCCTGCTCGCACTCAAGCCCGATGGGCGGGGATTGACCGTCGTCGGAGACGATGCGCAATCGATCTACTCCTTCCGCGCCGCGACCGTGCGCAATATTCTCGACTTCCCCAAGGCCTTCACGCCCTCGGCCGATATCGTCACGCTCGACCGCAATTATCGCTCGACGCAGCCAATTCTGGCTGCAGCCAATGCCGTGATCGATCTTGCCTCGGAACGCTTCACCAAGAACCTGCGCACCGAGCGGCAGAGCGCGGAGCGGCCGCGGCTGGTGACGGTGCGCGACGAGGCCGATCAGGCGCGTTACATCGCCGATCAGGTGCTGGAAAATCGCGAGGGCGGTGCAAGGCTGAAGCAGCAGGCCGTGCTGTTTCGCACCTCAAGCCATAGCGGCCCGCTGGAAGTGGAGCTTACCCGACGCAACATTCCCTTCGTCAAGTTCGGCGGCCTGAAGTTCCTCGACAGCGCCCATGTCAAGGACATGCTGGCGGCTTTGCGTTTCGCCCAGAACCCGCGCGACCGCGTTGCCGGCTTCCGCCTGATGCAGCTCCTGCCCGGCGTCGGCCCCTCGACCGCGCAGCGTGTGCTCGACCAGATCGGCGAAGAGGCAAGCCCGATCACGGCGCTGACGGAATTGCCGCCGCCGCCGCGTACGGGCGACGACTGGACCGCTTTCGTCGATACGATGCGGGAGGTCAAAAGCGGCAAAGCCGGCTGGCCGGCGGAAATCGCCTTGGTGCGGCAATGGTACGAACCGCATCTGGAGCGAACACACGAAGATGCGTCGACACGGCTGGCGGATCTCATCCAGCTCGAGCAGATCGCAGCGGGCTACGGCTCGCGCGAGCGCTTTCTCACCGAGTTGACGCTCGATCCGCCTGACGCCACCAGCGATCAGGCAGGCGTGCCACTGCTCGACGAGGACTATCTGATCCTGTCGACCATCCATTCCGCCAAGGGGCAGGAGTGGACGAAAGTCTTCATCCTCAACGCTGTTGACGGCTGCATCCCCGCCGATCTCGCTGTCGGATCGTCCGCCGAAATCGAAGAGGAGAGACGGCTGCTCTATGTCGCCATGACCCGGGCCAAGGACAATCTTGATCTCGTCATTCCCCAGCGCTTCTTCGTGCATGGTCAGCATGCGCAGGGCGACAAGCATGTCTTTGCCTCGCGCACGCGCTTCATTCCGGCAACGCTGCTGCAGTTTTTCGAAGTTTGCGGCTGGCCGCAGGGGCGCGCCGAAAGCGCGGCCGCCATTCGGGCGCGAGAGGTGCGCGTCGATGTCGGTGCGCGCATGCGTGGCATGTGGCGATAAATCTGGATTGTTCTTTGGAGCCGCGACTTTCAAAGAGCCCCAAACCCTCTCCCCGCAACGGAAAGAGGGCTGGGGTGCGAGGCAATCTCGCACCGGTAATCGTCACTTCGCTTCGCGAAACATCTCGATGATCGCCGAGAAATCGCGGCCGCCGTTACCGAGCTTTTCGAATAGCGCATAGAGCTGCGCCGCCTCAGCGCCGAGAGGGGTCGAAGCGCCGCTGGAAAGAGCCGCTTCCTGAGACAGGCGCAGATCCTTCAGCATCAGAGCGGCCGCAAAGCCCGGCTTGTAGTCGTTATTGGCGGGCGAGGTCGGAACAGGGCCGGGTACTGGGCAATAGGTATTGATCGACCAGCACTGGCCGGAGGAGGTCGAGGCGACATCGAAGAGAGCCTGATGCGAGAGACCGAGCTTTTCGCCGAGCACGAAAGCTTCGCAGACGCCGATCATGGAAATGCCGAGGATCATGTTATTGCAGATCTTTGCGGCCTGGCCGGCGCCCGCGTCGCCGCAATGGACGATCTTTTTGCCCATGATATCAAGCAGGGGCTTTGCAGCCGCAAAACTCTCGCTGGAACCGCCGGCCATGAAGGTCAGCGTTCCCGCCGCAGCGCCACCCGTGCCGCCGGAAACCGGCGCGTCGAGAGAAAGGCAGCCGGCATCGACGGCCATAGCATGTGCCTTGCGAGCGCTATCGACATCGATGGTGGAGCTGTCGATCAGCAGGGTCCCCTTTGGCACGGAACGCAGAATATCCGTCCAGACGGTGAGGACATGCTGGCCTTTCGGCAGCATCGTCACGACGGCTTCGGCGTCGGCCAGAGCCTCGGTCAACACATTCGCCGGTTTGACGCCGGTAGCCTCGGCCGCCTTGAGCGTGTCATGCGAAAGATCGAAACCGATGACGGCGTGCCCGGCCTTGACCAGATTGGCGGCCATCGGCCCTCCCATATTGCCGAGGCCGATGAAAGCGATCCGTGTCATGATGTTTTCCTCCATGATCCGTTGGTGCAATTCCGGTTGGCTGCGGAGCAGGTTTTCGTCCGGAATTGCCAAAGCGATGAGATAGTGCGGTTCAGAGATTCGGTGATGGATCGAGCCGCCCTAGCTCGCGAAAAGCGGTGGCTGCGGCGGCACGAAAAAGCGGTCGACATTATCCGCGGTGACTTCGCCAAGGCTGGCCGGAGACCATTTCGGATTGCGGTCCTTGTCGATGACCGCAGCGCGCACGCCTTCGTAGAAGTCGTGATTGTGCAATATGCCCAGGCAGGCGCCGAGTTCGCGATCGAGGCATTCGGCCAGGCTCGCGCTCGCTCTTCCCGCCCGCAGCAGCCGAAGCGTCAGCTTCAGGCTGGTGGGCGAGCGGCCGGCTATGACACCGGCGGCTTCGGCAGCAAACTCTCCCGACTCACCGGACAATGCCTGCAGGATACCTTCGACGGTATCGCCTGCAAAGGCACGGTCGATCACATCGCGGTTTTCGGCAAGCCGGCTGGCGCCTGCGTCAGACGCCAACGTCCGGATCAGCGCGTGCACATCTGCGGCAGAGGTGCCAGCCGGCAGCACCGCAATCGCGTCCACAAGCGATGGCAGCTGCGCGGATGCCACGCAATGGTCGGCAAAGCCGGCATGGATCGCATCGGCAGCGTCGACGGTAAGGCCGGTCAGCCCCATCCAGGTGCCTGCCTCGCCGGGCGCACGCGGCAGCCGCCAGGTGGCGCCGACATCGGGGAAATAGCCGATGCCGGTTTCGGGCATGGCAA
The DNA here is from genome assembly GCF_044756305.1 of Rhizobium sp. NPDC092011. Taxonomy (NCBI): domain Bacteria; kingdom Pseudomonadati; phylum Pseudomonadota; class Alphaproteobacteria; order Hyphomicrobiales; family Rhizobiaceae; genus Rhizobium; species Rhizobium sp. NPDC092011. The sequence continues at coordinate 250,433 of NZ_JBIVSO010000006.1, read as the reverse complement.
GCCGGGTGCGCTCGGTGACGACGCGATGGCTACCATGTGCCGAAAGGCCGACGCCGCCACCCATGGTGATGCCATCCATCAGCACCACATAGGGTTTTGGATAGCGCGAGATGGCATGATTGAGCAGGAACTCCTCGCGCCAGAAGGTTTCCGCTTCCCCGGAACCTTCCTTGCCGCTCTGGTGCAGCAGGCGGATATCGCCGCCGGCGCACAGGCCGCGTTCCCCCTCGCCCATGACGATGACGCTTGCAATCGCGGGATTGGCAGCGAAATCCTCCAATGCCGACGCGATGGCGCGCACCATCGGCAATGTCAGGCTGTTCAGCGCCTTCGGGCGATTGAGCCTGACGATACCGGCCGATCCGCGCCGCTCGATGATCACCTCGTCCGTACTATTCATGCAAATCTCCTGTCCTTACTGCCGGAACGGTCTTCGTCTCTCTCATGGAGCCGCCGCGCCGCTCTGGTTCCTTGTCCTAACCCAATTCCGAACGGAAAGCCGCTGCGCTCTTCCCCGGGACTTGTACTCATCAATGGGCTTTCACCCGTTATCGGCGAGGATCATCTCGGCCGCCTTTTCGGCGATCATGATGGTTGGCGAATTGGTATTGCCCGATGTAATCGACGGCATGACGGAGGCGTCGGCGATGCGCAGCCGTGCCAATGCCCGCAGCCGCAGGCGAGGATCGACGACGCTCTGTGCGTCCCCGCCCATGCGGCACGTGCCGACGGGATGGAAAATCGTCGTGCCGATATCGCCCGCCGCCCGCTCCAGATCCGCATCCGTCTCATAGGCAGGCCCTGGCTTGAATTCCTCCGGCCTGAAGCGGGCAAACGAGGGTTGCGCCACGATCCGCCGAGTCAGACGAATGGAGCGCGCGGCGATCTCCCGATCCCGTTGAGCCGAGAGATAATTCGGGCTGATGGCCGGCTGCATGGCGAAATCGGGACTGCGTACATGCACCGAACCACGGCTTTCGGGCCTCAGATTGCAGACGCTGGCGGTGATGGCCGGAAAGGGATGGACCGGATCGCCGAACTTGTCGAGCGAGACCGGCTGCACATGATATTGCAGATCCGGCGTTTCCTTGTCCGGTCCAGAGCGCGTGAAGATGCCGAGTTGGCTCGGCGCCATCGCCATCGGACCCGAGCGGCGGACCAGATATTCAAGGCCGATTGCCGCCTTGCCGATGAGGCTTGTCGCCTTCTCGTTCAGCGTAGGAACGCCCGTTACTTTGTAGGCCAGACGAAGCTGCAAGTGGTCTTGCAGATTTTCGCCGACGGACCTGACCTCGCGCACGACCTCGATGCCGGCCGTGCTCAACACGTCGCCATGGCCGATGCCCGAGAGTTCGAGAATATGCGGTGAGCCGATGGAGCCGGCCGACAGCACCGTCTCCTTGTTCGCGTAGGCGCGTTTCGCCACTCCGTCATGCTGGAATTCGACGCCAGTGACCGCATCGCCCTCGACGATCAGGCGGCGGACCTGCGCCTTGGTATAGACCGTCAGATTGCTGCGCTTCATGGCCGGTCGCAGAAAGGCCTTCGTGGTGTTCCAGCGAATGCCGGAGCGCTGGTTGACGTCGAAATAACCAGACCCTTCATTGTTGCCGCGATTGAAATCCGCAGTCTCCGGGATGCCGGCCTCCTTGGCGGCGGCCTGGAAAGCATCTAGCACGGCCCAGCGCACGCGCGCCTTCTCAACCCGCCACTCGCCGCCGGCGCCATGCATCTCGTCCTTGCCGCGGTAATGATCCTCGGACCTGATGAAATAGGGCAGCACGTCGTCCCAGCCCCATCCGGCACAACCCAGCTGACGCCACAGATCGTAGTCGCGCGCCTGGCCGCGCATGTAGATCATGCCGTTGATCGAAGAACAGCCGCCGAGAACCTTGCCGCGCGGATAGTTCAGAGACCGCCCGTTCAGGCCCGTTTCCGGAGACGTGGTGAAGCACCAGTCGGTACGGGGATTGTTGATGCAATAGAGATAGCCGACCGGAATGTGGATCCAGTGGTAATTGTCATTGCCGCCGGCTTCCAGGAGCAGCACGCGGTTGTTTCGGTCGGCCGAAAGCCGGTTGGCCAGCACGCACCCGGCACTGCCGGCGCCGATGATGATGTAGTCGAAGCGATCCATTCCAAAAACTCTGTCGTCCCCTCGCCCCGCGTACTGGGAGAGGGTTAGGGTGAGGGGCAGAAAGGTCCGGCAAACTCTCTATTTGCTGGGAGCCCGTACGGGCCCCTCATCCGCCCTTCGGGCACCTTCTCCCCGCCCCTTCGACAAGCTCAGGACGGGGAGAAGGAAGGTGATAGTCAGCGCCGATATTCAAAGCCCAGTTTGCGTCCCAGCCGCGAGGCATAAAATTCGCCGATGACGCCGCGGCGGAAGAGGAGGACGCAAACCATGAAGACGATGCCGGTGATGATGGTGACCGGGAATTCCGAGGTCGCAAGATAGTTTTCCAGCGTCGCCACGAACCCCGCTCCGAAAATCGGGCCGATCAGCGTGCCGATGCCGCCGAGCAAAGTCATGAGGATCACCTCTCCGGACATCTGCCAGGCAACATCGGTGAGCGTCGCGAACTGGAAGACCAGCGCCTTGACCGCACCTGCGAGCCCGGCCAGCGCCGCCGACATCACGAAAGCGCCGAGCTTGTAATGCGCGACGGAGTAGCCGAGCGAGACGGCTCGCTGCTCGTTCTCACGGATCGATTTCAGGATCATGCCGAAAGGCGAATTGATGAAACGCCAGGTGATCAGCACGCCGATCAGAAACACGGCGAGGACGAAGTAGTACATGTTGAAGGAGTTGTTGAGATCGAGGATGCCGAAAAGATAGCCGCGCGGCACCGACTGAATGCCGTCCTCGCCCTGCGTGAACTTCGCCTGCAGGCAGAAGAAATAGAACATGTAAGAGAGCGCCAGCGTGATCATGGCGAAATAGATGCCCTGCCGGCGGATGGCGACGAAACCCATGACCAGACCGAGCAACGCCGCACCGGCGACGCCGATCAGGATGCCGAGTTCGGGCGGGACGCCCCATTCCTTCACCGTGTAGGCCGTGAAATAGGCGGCGCCGCCGAAGAAGGTGGCATGGCCGAAGGACAGCAGGCCGGCATAGCCGAGCAAAAGATTGAAGGCGCAGGCGAACAGCGCGAAGCACAGCACCTTCATGACGAAAATCGGATAGATGAAGAACGGTGCCCAGATCAACCCGACGAGGCCGAGAACCAGCAACAGCTTCTGTGCCGAGAGCGCCTGCTCCGTCTTCGGTTTAAATGTGATCAATCCAGCCATATCACGCATCCCGACCGAAGAGGCCTGCCGGCCTTATGAGCAGCACGATCGCCATGATGACGAAGATGACGATGTTGGAGGCTTCCGGGTAGAAAACCTTGGTCAGACCCTCGGCGACCCCGAGCATGTAACCCGTCACGATCGCGCCCATGATCGACCCCATGCCGCCGACGACGACAACGGCGAAAACGATGATGATCATGTTCGATCCCATCAGCGGCGAGACCTGATAGATCGGCGCGGCAAGCACGCCGGCAAAGGCAGCGAGCGCCACGCCGAAGCCATAGGTGAGCGTCAGCAGCACCGGGACATTGACGCCAAAAACCTGGACGAGCGTGGAATTTTCCGTCGCCGCGCGCAGATAGGCGCCGAGCTTGGTCTTCTCGATCAGCAACCATGTGCCGATGCAGATGACCAGCGAAACGATGACCACCCAGCCGCGATAGACGGGCAGGAACATGAAGCCGATATTCTTGGCACCCGCCAATGCCGTCGGAACGGCATAGGGTTGGCCGGAGGAGCCGTAGAGATAGCGGAACGTGCCCTCGATGGTCAGCGCCATGCCGAAGGTGAAAAGCAAGCTGTAGAGCGGGTCGATCCTATAGAGCTGACGCAGGCACAGCCGCTCGACGGCCGCACCGAATATCCCGACGATCAGCGGCGCGACGATCAGAGCCGGCCAATAGCCGATGCCGGCATAGGCCAGCAGCAGATAGGCGGTGAAGGCGCCGAGCATATAGAGGGCGCCATGGGCGAAATTGATCACCCGCAACATGCCGAAGATGATCGCGAGGCCAAGGCTCAGCAGCGCATAAAAGGAGCCGTTGATGAGGCCGATCAGCAATTGGCCGAGAAGCGCCTGGGCGGGGATGCCGAATATTGTCGTCATGGCTCAGACCCCCAGAACCTTGTGCAGCATATCCATGCGCCCGGACAGCTCGCCGACTGGAAACTCCGAAACCATCTGACCATGATCCATCAGGTAGAAACGATCGGCGATGCGGCTGGCGAAACGGAAGTTCTGCTCGACGAGCAATATGGTCATGCCCCGGCCTTTCAGCTTTTGCAGGACTTCGCCGATACGCTGGACGATGACGGGAGCAAGGCCCTCCGTAGGCTCGTCAAGCAGCAGCATGCGGACGCCGGTGCGCAGGATGCGGGCCATGGCAAGCATCTGCTGCTCACCACCGGAAAGTTTGGTGCCGACGCTGTTGCGCCGCTCATGCAGATTGGGAAACAGCTCGAAGATCTCGTCGAGCGTCATGCCGCCCGCGGCGACGACCGGCGGCAGCATCAGATTTTCATAGACGCTGAGCGTCGAGAAGATGCCGCGCTCTTCCGGCACGAAGCCGATACCCTGATGCGCGGTTCTGTGCAGCGGCACCTGCATCATGTCCTTGCCGGCAAAGGCGATCCTGCCCTTGCGGGCGCGAACGATGCCGACGATGGTGCGCAACGTCGTCGTCTTGCCGACACCGTTGCGGCCGAGGATGGTGACGGTCTCCCCCTCGCCCACCTGCATATCGACGCCATGCAGGATATGGCTTTCGCCATACCAGGCATTGAGGCCCTGAACATCCAGAAGCGGCGCCATCGTCAAGCCTCCTCCGTGCCCATATAGGCTTCCCGCACGCGCGGGTCGCGGCTCACCGTCGCATAATCGCCCTGGGCCAGGATCTCACCGCGCTGAAGCACCGTGACATGGTGACAGATATCGGCAACGACGGAGAGATTGTGCTCCACCATCAGCACAGCCCTGTCGCGCGCCACATCGCGGATGATGGCGGAAACCGTGTTCACATCCTCCAGCCCCATGCCGGCCATCGGCTCGTCGAGCAGCAGCACCTTCGGATCGAGCGCGAGCGTCGTTGCGATCTCCAGCACGCGCTTGCGGCCATAGGAGAGATCGGCTGCGATGGCATTGCGCTCCTTCGAGAGACCGACGGAGGCGATCAGCTGTTCGGCGCGAGCATTGAGGCTATCGAGTACAGAGATCGGCCGCCAGAATTGGTGCGCGAGATTGTTCGGCCGCTGCAGCGCGATGCGAACATTATCCAGCACCGTCAGATGCGGAAAGACAGCCGAGATCTGGAAGGAACGCACAAGCCCCATTCGGGCGACCTTGTCGGGTTTCGTGCGGGTTATGTCGGTGTCGAGCAGCATGATGGTGCCATGCGTCGGCTGCAGAAACTTGGTCAGCAGGTTGAACACCGTTGTCTTGCCGGCGCCGTTCGGGCCGATCAACGCGTGGACGCGGGCATGATGCACGTCGAGATCGACATTCTTGACGGCCGTGAAGCCGCCGAAATCCCGGCGTAGCCCTCGGGCGGACAAAACCACCCGAGGCTTCTCATATTCTTCTGTCGCGGGGATCGTCATAGGCCGGTTGCAGCCCCTATTGCTTGACGAGGTCGCAGCCGCTCTTGGCCGGATCGATATAGGCTTCCTTGCCAGGGATCGTCGCCAGCACGTTATAGTAGTCCCACGGCTCTTTGCTCTCTTCGGGCTTTTTGACCTGAAGCAGATACATGTCGTGGATCATGCGGCCGTTGGCGCCGACCGTGCCGCCACGACCAAAGAAATCGTCCACCGGCATTTCATGCAATTCCTTGGCGACGGCCTCGGTATCATCGGTTCCGGCCTTCTGAACCGCCTTCAGATATTGCAGCACGGCGGAATAGGTGCCGGCGTGGATCATGTTCGGCATCTTGCCGGTGCGGGCAAAGAAGCGCTTGCCGAATTCGCGGCTCTTGTCGTCGAGGTTCCAGTAGTAGCCTTCCGTCAGCGTCAGGCCTTGAGCTGCCTGCAATCCGAGGCCATGAACTTCAGCGAGCGTAAAGAGGAGCGCTGCCAGGTGCTGGCCGCCCTGGGTGATGCCGAATTCGGAGGCCTGTTTGATGGCGTTTGACGTGTCGAGCCCGGCATTGGCAAGGCCGATGACCTTGGCGCCCGACGATTGGGCCTGCAACAGGAAGGACGAGAAATCATTGGTCGACAGCGGGTGGCGGACGGAACCCAGGATCTTGCCGCCGCTCGCTTTGACGAAATCGCCGGTCTGCTGTTCGAGCGAATAGCCGAAGGCATAGTCGGCGGTCAGGAAGAACCAGGTGTCCCCGCCCTGCTTGACCAGTGCTCCGCCGGTGCCGACGGCAAGCGCGTGCGTGTCATAGGCCCAATGGAAGCCGTAGGGCGAGCATTGCTTGCCCGTGAGATCCGAGGTCGCCGCGCCCGTGACGATGTCGATCTTCTTCTTCTCCTTGGCGACGGCCTGCACGGCAAGCGCCACCGACGAGGTCGTCAGCTCCATGATCGCGTCGACATGATCCTGATCGTACCACTGGCGGGCGATGTTGGATGCGATGTCAGGTTTGTTCTGGTGGTCGGCATCGATGATCTCGATCGGCACGCCGAGAACCTTGCCGCCAAAATCCTCAGCCGCCATTTTGGCGGCTTCCACGGACGATTTGCCGCCGAAGTCGGCATAGACGCCGGACTGATCGTTCAGGATACCTATTTTTACGAAACCGTTGGCTGGTCCGGCGGCAAAAGCCGCGGTGCTCGTTGCAAGCAGAAAAGCCAGGGATGCAATAAGACTCTTTCGCATATCTTCTCCTCCCAGAGATTTGGCAAAAACGAATCTGTTCAAAATTGGCGAGCCGAATTCGTCGAAACGACTTTCCCTTGCAAGCAGGATCACGGAATTCACGCGTTGACGCAAGTCGCGATTGGAACTAATTCCAAACAAGGTCTGTTCAATTTTGAACAGAAGGAGAAGCATGAAGCACGCGCCGCACTTCACCTGGGACGATCTGCAATTCTTCCTCGCGGTGGCGCGAACCGGGCAGCTCTCAACGGCCGCCCGGCAGCTCCGCACCAGCCACGCCACCGTTTCCCGTCGCATCGACCGGCTGGAATTCTCCTTGAAAGTCAAACTCTTCGAGCGCAATCCGCGCGGCTACATGCTGACGACCATGGGCCAGCGTTTCATCGACACCGCCGAGCGCATGGAGCAGGAGACCGAGCGTCTCCAGGCCGATCTCTCAGCCGGATCAGCGGCACAGCGCGGCGTGGTGCGCATCAGTGCGCCGGAGGGTTTTTCCAACTTCTTCTTCACCGGCATACTGCCGGAGTTCACCGCCAAGCACCCGAACATTTCGCTGGAGCTGATCACCATTCAGCAGATCATGTCGCTCTCACGCAAGGAGGCCGATATCGTCGTCGTGCTCGACCCGCCGAAGGCCGGCCCCTATTTCACCGAGAAGCTGACCGACTATCATCTGCAGGTCTATGGATCCCGGGACTATCTCGCTCGCCACCCACCGATTGAAAGCCGTGACAACCTGCCCGCCTTTGCTTTCATCGGCTATATAGAAGACATGATCTTTGCGCCGGGTCTGGATTATCTCGGCCATGTCCATCCGCGCATCAGGCCGCAATTCCAGAGTTCGAGCATATTTGCACAGTTGACGGCGGCAAAGAGCGGCCTCGGGCTTTGCGTGCTGCCGTTTTTCATCGCCGGCAAGCATCCGGATCTGCAGGTCGTGCTGCCGCAGGAGGTCGATCTCCGGCGCCATTACTGGATCACCTGCCATCGCGACCTGCGCCAATCACCGCGCGTGCGCACCGTCATCGATTTCCTGATGGAAGCCGTGCGCCGGAACGCGCCGGCCTTTCTCGGCCCCTGGAGAAACACCGAGGGCTAAGAACGCCAATCTCCGATATCAGGCGCCTTGAGCTGCGAACAACGACTGCGGTTCGCCACCATCGAATTCTATGCGCTGAGCGAGACGAAACTCCCAATCCAGCGACGAGCGCACGATCGTTTCGAGGCTATTGTATTTCGGGACCCAGCCCAATTCCCTATGCGCAAGCGTTGCATCTGCCACGACGCTGGCAGCATCGCCGGGCCGGCGTGGCGCGATATGAATGCGGAACGCGCGACCATGCACGCGCATGACCATGTTCAGCACATCGAGCACGGAATAACCGACGCCATAACCGCAATTGGCAACCAGTGACTGACCGCCGCCGCGCAGATGCCGGAGTGCCTGGAGATGTGCCTCGGCAAGATCGCTGACATGAATATAGTCGCGAACGCCGGTGCCATCATGGGTCTGATAGTCCGTTCCGTAGATATTCACCTGGCGGCGGCGACCCAGTGCGGCCTCGCAGGCGACCTTGACGAGATGGGTGGCACCCTCGTTCGATTGGCCGGCGCGCCCTTCCGGGTCAGCACCGGCAACGTTGAAATAGCGCAGCGCCACATAGCTGAAATCGTACGCCGCAGCGGCATCGCGCAGCATCAGTTCCGACATCAGCTTCGACTGGCCGTAAGGGGATTCCGGCCGTGGCAATGCGTCCTCGCTGACCGGCCTATCCACCGGCTGCGGGCCATAGACGGCAGCGGTGGAGGAGAAGACGAAATGACGGATTCCAGCCTTGACCGCAGCGCTCATCAGAATGCGCGTCTTGCCGGTGTTGTTCTCGTAATAGGAAAGAGGATCTTCGATCGATGTTGGGACGACGGCAGAACCGGCAAAGTGGATGATGGCGTCGATATCGTTTTCGGCGAAGATCTGACACAGCAGTGCTTCATCGGCGATATCGCCGAGATAGAAGCGGGCGGCGGGCGGAACTGCCCAACGGAAACCGGTGGAGAGGCGATCGATGACCACCACTTTCTCGCCCGCATCCAGCAATTTCCAGACCATATGGCTGCCGATATAGCCGGCTCCGCCAGTCACCAACACCGTCATTCTTCGCGTCCCCGCCAAGTCTTGTTGGCGATATATGGCGCGTCGTCCCTTGCCAATTTGATTAAAAGCGGGTGGTGGGACAGGGAAGATTGCCGGAATGGTTAGGGCATTCTTTCGCGGATCGATTGCATTCTATCGACCGGCTTTACGACGGCAACCGTTGGGCTGCCGGAGGGGCATGCCCCTCTGTCACGACGGTGGCAGAGGGGGACGGAAGCGCGGCAAATAAAGGTTCTTTGACCGACACCGACCCACGCCGAAGCGAAAGGCTTACAGTCCTTGAATATACCGGCTCAAACGCTCCGCTGCGTCGGCAATCTTCACCGGATCACGCAGGAAGCAGGCGCGCATGAAGAGCTCGCCGCCCTGCCCGAAAGCCGTTCCAGGCGCCAGGCCGACGCCGGTCTTGTCGACAATATCGAGGGCAGCCTTGCGGCTGTCGGTGACGCCGTCGATCTTCAGGAAGGAATAGAGCGCGCCATCGGGCTTCAGCGTGTGTACGCGATTGGTCGCAATCAACGCATCGCAGAGAATGTCGCGCGAGCGGGTCGCCTTGGCGATGTTGGAGCGAACGAAATCATCACCTTCGTTCAAAGCGGCGACCGCACCCCTCTGCATGAACTGCGCGACGCCTGAGGTCGAATACTGCACAAGGTTCTCGAGCACCTGTCCAAGCTCGGCCGGGGCGACGATCCAGCCGACACGCCAGCCGGTCATCGACCAGTTTTTCGAGAAGGAGTTGACGAAGAGGATCTTGTCGTCGGCTTCTTTCACATCCAGGAAGCTCGGCGCGCGGCCACCGGCATAATAGTAGAGCGCGTAGATTTCATCGGCCATGATCCAGAGGCTATGCTTGCGCGCCAGGGCCAGAATATCCCGGAGGTCCTGATGGGTAGCCGTCCAGCCTGTCGGGTTGGATGGCGTATTGATGAACAGGCCCTTGGTCTTCGGAGTGATTGCCGCTTCCAGGCGTCCGAGATCGAGCGTCCATTTGCCGTTTTCGAACTGCAGCGGCACGCCGACCGAGCGCGCGCCGGCAATTTCGAGAGCGGCGGCGATGTTCGGCCAAGCGGGTGTCAGATAGACCATCTCGTCGCCGGGCGAGGTGATCGCCTGCACGGAAAGCTGAATCGCCTGCATGCCGGAGCCGACGACATAGAAATTCTCCATCGGCAACGAAGTGCCGAAATGCCTGCCGTAATAGTCTGCCAGCGCCTGACGCAGTTCCGGAATGCCCCGCTGCCATGTGTAGAAGGTTTCGCCGGCATTGAGCGAGGCCATAGCGGCGCGATTGATGAAATCGGGCGTCGGCAGATCGCCCTCGCCGACCCAGAGCGGCAGCAGGCCATCACGGCCACGGGCATAGTTCACCACTTCGACGATGCCGCTTTCGGGGGCTGCGAGCGCGCGCGGGCTGAGGCTATTCAGTATCGACATGCAGAATCTCCGGTTTCTGCCTTCATAAAGCAGAGCGGCGGACAAATCCCATGACTTTGCCTTAGCGACCGATCGATTTCCGTGATGAATAAAGCCCCGGCCCTTGCGGGACCGAGGCTTTCAAAAACGTGGAGCCAATCCTATCAGCGTTTCGCGAGAAGATCGCGGATTTCCGTCAGCAGCTGAACGTCAGCGGGCGGAGGCGCTGCCTCGGCGGCCTTCTCTTCCTTACGCGCAACCTGGCTCTGCAGCTTATTCACGCCCTTGACCATCAGGAAGATAATCCAGGCAAGGATCAGGAAGTTGATGAGGACGGTGATGAAGTTGCCGTAGGCGAAAACTGCGCCCTGGGCGCGGGCGGCGGCCAGCGTCGGCGCGTTGACGGCCGAGGAAAGACCGACGAAGTAGTTCGAGAAATCGAAGCCGCCGAAAATGGCACCGACAATCGGCATGATGATATCGTCAACCAGCGATTTGACGATGCCGCCGAAAGCACCGCCGATGATCACGCCGACTGCGAGATCCATGACATTGCCTCGGGCGATAAATGCCTTGAATTCATTAAGCATTGAGCAGTCCCCTTCGCGTTGCCGTTGAATTCACTTATGATGATTAGCATCATCTTTTGTCTTATTTTTCAACAGCAAATTGGCCCATCGCCCCGCTCGAGCGTCCATATCCCAAGATAATTCCGCGGATATGGCAACCTATTCGTGCGTGTACCGATTTTCTTGTTCTTCAGTTGCGAGCAGCCCGATCCGAGACGCCGGCAATGGACTTCGTGGATTTTGGGTGCCGCGTCGGATTCTGTAGCGACGATCTACCCTTGGAGTTTCTGCATCACCTTCGCGATCAGTTCGCGAACGTAATCCTCACCGAGCGGGCAATCGAAAAGGATGCGGTATATGATCGGCGAGATGACATGATCCATCAGCTCTTCCAGGTCAGGAAAAGGCTCTCCGGACTTCTCCGCCCGCGCAATGAGAACGGCAAGTTGCTGCTGCATATAACAGCGGCACTTTTCGACACTGGTGCCGTCGACCGAGGAAAGAATGTCGCGCAGCATCTGCCGTCCGACACCGGACGCCATCTCGTCGGCATATTGCTCGATCCATGACTCCAGATCCTCGCGGGCGGTGCCGATTCTGGGAGGCTCGCTCTCCGGCCGCAGGCGCGCAGCGGCCACATCGGCCAGAAGCTCCTGCAGATCGCCCCAGCGACGGTAGATGGTCGATGGCGTGACATTGGCGCGCTGTGCGATCAAAGGGATTGTCACATCGGTGCGATCCATCGTTGCAAGTATGTCGCGGACGGATTGATGAACCGCCGCCTGTACTCTGGCGCTGCGCCCACCCGGACGAGGATTCTCTCTGTGGCTCATAAGCCTTTGCCAATCTTTCGCTTTTGCGGGCAGTGGTGCACAATTCGACACCGACTAACGCAAATTATTTGCTTTTGTGCGTCAGGCACCCTATATCCGCCTAACGCAATCTTTTAGCTTTAAGTCAGGATATAGTCGATGACTGAGCCCGTTTCCACTGCTAGCGCGCCGATTTCTCCGGCCAGACGTCTTGCGCCCTTCTACTATGCCGCGACCAGCGCGCTGTTCTTTGCCGCCTCATCCGCACCGACGCCGCTCTATCGGCTCTACCAACAGACCTTCGCCTTCTCGCCGGTGCTGATCACGGTCATCTTCGCCGTCTATGCCTTCGCCCTCCTCTTCGCACTGCTGATCGTCGGTTCGATCTCCGATCATCTTGGCCGGCGCCCTGTCATCTTCGCATCGATCCTCCTCAATATGGTGGCGATGGTGCTATTTTTAATGGCTGAGGGCCCGAATTGGCTGATTGCGGCCCGTATCGTGCAAGGCCTGGCAACAGGCGCGGCGGCCAGTTCCATCGGGGCTGCCCTTGTCGATCTCGATCCGATCAAAGGCTCGATTACCAACAGCCTCGCCCCGCTTGCCGGCATGGCTGTCGGCGCACTGGCCACGAGCCTGCTGGTTCAATTCGCGCCCGCGCCGATGCTGCTCGTCTATATCGTCACGCTTGCTCTGCTGGCGCTTCAAGCGGTGCTTTTGTGGTTGGTGCCGGAGACGACGCAGCGCCGCGCCGGGCTGCTTGCATCGCTGAAGCCGGAAGTGGCGGTGCCCCAACAGGTGCGCCGTACTTTGCTGGCGCTGACGCCGATCAACGTTGCCGTCTGGGCGCTCGGTGGTTTCTATCTGTCGCTGGTGCCTTCACTGGTCAGTGCGACGACCGGCAGCACGATGCCGCTTGTCGGCGGCTCCGTGGTCGCCGCTTTGACCATAAGCGGCGCTACGGCAGTGTTTCTCCTGCGCAAAAGATCCGCCGCCACGGCGATGAAGTTCGGCATATCGAGCATGACGCTTGGCGTATTGACCGTGATTGTCGGCGTGCATACGGCCGAAGTATCGATCCTTGCTGCAGGAACGGTCATCGCCGGCTCCGGCTTCGGCGCGACCTTTCTCGGCACGGTGCGCAGCATCATGCCACTGGCCAAGCCCGACGAACGTGCCGGCCTTCTCTCGGCTTTCTACATCGAAAGCTACCTTGCCTTCAGCGTGCCCGCCATAGTCGCGGGCTTCCTGTCGAAGGCGCTTGGATTTGTTGAGGCGGCCGATATCTATGCCGCAGCCATTATTCTGCTCGTCGGCTGGGGCGTCCTTGCCCTGCGGGCTGGCAAGGACAAGCAATTGAGTATCGCGTAAGATAATACTTACGTATTGAATTCGGCGAAACGAAAAGGCCGCCCCTTTCAGGGCGGCCTATTATTTTTACCCACGAAGATGAGCCTCGCTTCAGGCTGCCTTCACGACGCGATAGGGATCGAAGCGCCCGTAGAAGGTTTCGCCCTTCACGGCCATGTCCTTCAGCAGCGCTGTCGGCTGGAAATGCGGGCCATAGGCGGCAGCGAGCTTTTCGCAAAGGTCTACGAAAACCTTCACACCCATGCCGTCGATGTAGGACAGCGCGCCGCCGGTATAGGGGGCGAAGCCGAAACCGAGGATCGAGCCGACATCCGCCTCACGCGGATCGGTGACGATACCTTCTTCGATGGTGCGGGATGCCTCGAGCGCGATCGTGACGAGGAAGCGCTGCTTCAGCACGTTGACGTCGACATCATCGGCCTTCTTCTGCGGGTAGAGTTCCCTAAGGCCCGGCCAGAGCGACTTCTTGGCCGGCTTCGGGGGATAATCGTAGAAGCCCTTGGAATTCTTCCGGCCCAGGCGCCCTTCGCGCTCCACCAGACCGGTGACCAGCTGCATGTGACGCGGATCAACAGCCTTCTCGCCAAGATCCGCGACCGTCGCCTTCAGGATCTTGTAGGAGAGATCAATGGCGACTTCATCGTTGAGCGCCAGCGGCCCCACGGGCATGCCGGCCATCTTGGCGGCATTCTCGATCATGGCTGCGGGCACGCCCTCGATCAGCATGTCGTAGGCTTCGTGGATGTAGCGGAAGACGCAACGATTGACGAAGAAGCCGCGGGTGTCGTTGACGACGATCGGCGTCTTCTTGATGGCGGCGACATAGTCCAGCGCGACGGCGATAGCACGGTCACCCGTTTCCTTGCCGAGGATGACTTCGGTCAGCATCATCTTCTCGACCGGCGAGAAGAAGTGGACGCCGATAAAATCGGTCGGGCGCTTGGAATTCTTCGCAAGACCGGTAATCGGCAACGTCGAGGTGTTGGAAGCGAAGATGGCAGTCGGCGGCAGCACGGCTTCGACGGCCTCGATGACGGCTTTCTTGACCTCGCGATCCTCGAATACCGCCTCGATGACGAGATCGGCATCCTTCAGATCGGAATAATCGGCCGAAGGCGTGATGCGCGAAAGCAAAGCGGCACCCTCGTCTTGCGTCATTCTCCCCTTACCAATAGAATCCTTGACCAGGCCTTCGCCGACACCCTTGCCCTTGGTGGCGGCTTCGATATCGCGATCGATCAGCGTGACCGGGATGCCGGCGGCTGCCGTGACATAAGCGATAGACGCGCCCATGAAACCGGCGCCGACGACACCAACCTTCTTCAGCTCGGTCTTCGGCTGGCCTGCGGGACGGCGAGCGCCCTTGCCAAGTTCCTGCATGGAGATGAACAGCGAGCGGATCATCGAATAGGCTTCGGTGGTCTGCAGCACATGGGTGAAATAGCGCTGCTCGATCTTCAACCCGGTGTCGAAGGGAACCTGCAGACCTTCATAGACGCATTTGAGGATGGCGAGTGCGGCGGGATAATTGCCCGATGTCTCGCGGCGCAGGATGGCGGGAGCGGCCGGCCAGAGCTGGGCTGCGGCAGGCGTCCAGATGCCGCCGCCCGGCGCCTTGAAACCCTTCTCATCCCAAGGTGCGACCGGTTTCAGACCGTCCTTGATCATCTGCTTGGCAGCCGGGACCAGCTGGTCCGGCTCGACCACCTGATGCACGAGGTTCATCGCCTTGGCGCGTGCTGCCGTCAGTGACTGGCCCGTCGTCATCATCTGCAGGGCTGATTGAGCGTCCGTCAGGCGCGAAACGCGCTGCGTGCCGCCGGCGCCCGGGAAGAGGCCGACCTTGACCTCCGGCAGCGCGATCTTGACGCTCTTGGCGCTCGACGCAACGCGGCCGTGGCAGGCGAGCGACAGCTCGAAAGCGCCACCCATGCAGGTGCCGTTGATCGCAGAGACCCACGGCTTGCCGCAGGTTTCGAGCTTGCGGAAGAGGCCCGTCATACGCCCGACGAGATTGAAGAGCTTCTGCGCGGCAGCAGCCGGGTCTTTCGCCTTCTCATCCTGATAGAGCGAGAACATCGACTTGATCATCGACAGATCGGCGCCGCCGGAGAAGGAGGACTTGCCCGAGGTGAAGACCACACCCTTGACGGCCGCATCGGCGACGGTCGCGTCGATGATCGCGTTCAACTCATCCATCACCTCGGCGGTGAAGACGTTCATGGACTTGCCGGGCATATCCCAGGTGACGAGTGCGATGCCGTCTGCGTCGGTCTCAACGGTGAAATTTGTGTAAGCCATTGCTTTCCCTCCTCAGACGCGTTCGATGATCGTGGCCGTGCCCATGCCGGCACCGATGCAGAGCGTCACCAGCGCGGTATTGAGGTCGCGGCGCTCCAGCTCGTCCAGCACAGTGCCGAGGATCATCGCGCCGGTTGCGCCGAGCGGATGGCCCATGGCGATAGCGCCACCGTTGACGTTGATCTTGTCATGCTCGATATCGAAGGCCTGCATGTAGCGCAGCACAACGGCGGCGAAGGCTTCGTTGAGCTCGAACAGATCGATGTCGGCAAGCGTCAAGCCACTGCGCTTCAACAGCTTCTCCGTCACGTCGACCGGACCGGTCAGCATCAGCGCCGGGTCGGAGCCGATATTGGCGAAGGCCTTGATACGGCCGCGCGGCTTCAAGCCCATGCTCTCGCCGCCTGTCTTGGAACCAAGCAGAACGGCGGCGGCACCATCGACGATGCCGGAGGAATTGCCGGCGTGATGGACGTAGTTGATGCGTTCGACTTCCGGATGCGCCTGGATGCCGACGGCTTCGAAGCCGCCCATTTCGCCCGGCAGCTGGAAGGACGGATTGAGCGAGGCAAGCGCCTGCATATCGGTGCCTGGACGCATGTGTTCGTCGCGATCGAGGATCGTCAGGCCGTTGATGTCCTTCACCGGAATGACGGAATTCTTGAAGTAGCCCTTTTCCCAGGCATTGGCAGCGCGCTTCTGGCTTTCGACGGCATAGGCATCGACGTCGTCGCGCGAGAAGCCGTATTTGGTGGCGATGAGATCGGCCGATACGCCCTGCGGCATGAAGTAGGCTGGGAAGTTCACCGAAGGGTCCATGAACCAGGCACCGCCGGACATGCCGAGACCGACGCGCGACATGCTTTCGACGCCGCCGGCAATGACGATATCATCAGCCCCCTGCGCGATCTTGGCCGCGCCAAAGTTCACGGCATCGAGACCGGAGGCGCAGAAGCGGGAAATCTGCATGCCAGGCGCCTTGGTGGAGTAGCCGGCCTCGAAGGCGGCCCCCCTTGGAATAACGGCGCCGGCTTCCATGACCGGATCGACGCAGCCCATGATGATGTCGTCAACGGTTTCGGTGTCGAGGCCGTTGCGATCGCGGATCGCCTCCAGCGTCTTGGCGGCGAGGCGCACGGACGGCACTTCGTGCAGCGATCCATCCTTCTTGCCCCGTCCGCGCGGCGTGCGCACGTGGTCGTAAATGAAAACCTCGGTCATGTCTCATCTCCCTGCAGCGGCAAGCGCCGCCTTGATCAAAAGGCTTCCGCCGCCAGTTCCATCATGGTGTCGGCGCCGGTTTCTATGCGGGCCTTGCGCAATGCCGTTTCCGGCATGATGCGCTCCATGTAGAACCGCGCCGTGACAAGCTTGTTCTTCAGATAATCCTCGCGCGCAGCGTCGCCGCGTGCAAGGCCATCCTGTGCCGCCTTCGCCATCTTCGCCCACATATAGCCGAGGACGACGAGGCCGAAGAGGTGCATGTAGTCGGTCGAGCCGGCGCCGGCATTATCGGGCTTGGCCATGGCGTTCTGCATGAACCACATGGTTGAGGCCTGCACGTCGTTCAAGCCCTTCTTCAGGTGTTTGGTGAAGAAACCCATCTGCTCGTCGTTGCGGTTCTCCTCGCAGAAATCGCCGATTTCCTTGAAGAGAGCCATGACGGCGCGGCCGCCGTTCAGCGCCAGCTTGCGGCCGACGAGATCGAGCGCCTGGATGCCGTTGGCGCCTTCATAGATCATGGCGATGCGGGCATCGCGGACATACTGGCTCATGCCATGCTCTTCGATATAGCCGTGGCCGCCGAAGACCTGCTGCGCCATGACGGCATGGTCGAAGCCCTTGTCGGTCATGACGCCCTTGAGGATCGGGGTCGCGAGACCAAGAATATCGTCGGCCGCCTGACGGTCCTTCTCGTCCGGAGAGCGATGGGCGATATCGGACTTCAACGCCGTCCACAGCAGGAAGGCGCGGCCGGCCTCGTTGAAGGCGCGGATCGTCATCAGCGTGCGGCGGATATCAGGATGGACGATGATCGGATCGGCCTTCTTGTCCGGCGCCTTTGGGCCGGAAAGCGACCGGCCCTGGATGCGCTCGCGGGCATAGTTGGCGGCATTCTGATAGGCGATCTCGGCGATGGAGAGGCCCTGCAGGCCAACGCCGAGGCGTGCCTCGTTCATCATGACGAACATGGCGTTGAGGCCCTTGTTCTCGGCGCCGATGAGGAAGCCGGTAGCCTCGTCATAATTCATCACGCAGGTCGCGTTACCGTGAATGCCCATCTTGTGCTCGATCGCGCCGCAGGAAACCGGGTTGCGCGCACCAAGCGAGCCATCCTCCTTGACGATGAATTTCGGCACGATAAACAGCGAGATGCCCTTGGTGCCTTCAGGCGCACCTTCGATGCGGGCAAGAACGAGATGGACGATATTGTCCGTCATGTCGTGCTCGCCGGCAGAGATGAAGATCTTCTGGCCTGATATCTTGTAGCTGCCGTCGGGCTGCGGGACCGCCTTGGTGCGCAAGAGGCCGAGATCGGTGCCGCAATGCGGCTCGGTGAGGTTCATGGTGCCCGACCAGGTGCCCTCGACCATCTTCGGCAGATAGGTCTGCTTCTGCGCGTCGGAGCCATGGACGAGGATGGCGGCGATCGCGCCCTGCGTCAGGCCCGGATACATCATCAGCGACATGTTGGCGGCGGAGGTATATTCGCCGACGGCACAGTGCAGCACGTAGGGAAGCCCCTGCCCGCCGAATTCCTCCGGCACGGCGAGACCGAGCCAGCCGCCTTCGCGGTAGGCGCGATAGGCTTCCTTGAAACCCTTCGGCGTCGTGACGCTGCCGTCGTCGTGACGCACGCAGCCTTCCTGATCGCCCGAGTAATTGAGAGGGAATAGCACTTCCTCAGACAGCTTTGCCGCCTCGCCGACGATCGCCTCGATCATGTCGGGCGTCGCATCGGCGTAACCTGGAAGATTGTTGTAGCGCTCCACCCCGAGCACATCGTTCAACACGAAGAGCGTATCGTTCACGGGGGCCTTGTAGACTGGCATCTTTCGAATTCCTCCAATTCGCCGCCGGACCTCGGATTCCGGTCGCTGAGCTATTCTTACAAAATATTGACGTTTGCGTAAACGTCAAATTTATGACGCATCGTTTTTTTGATGAGCCTGTGGGGTAGCTCATGGAGCGAACACGCCGAGATCACCCGTTTCCACGGTCATCGGCGGCGGCTCACCACAAGAATATCGGGGTTTCCCACAGCAGAACCAAAATAAAAGGTTAAGACTTCCGGCAAACTTAACGAGTTGTTTACCACGTTTCGTAAATTGTACGAGTTGTGCAGCAGTGCTTCGCGTTTCTTCAATCTGTCCGTTGTTGGCGCGGTGTTTTGCAGCTCAGGTTGAGGGAAACAAATACATTTATTCTCTTTCCGAAAGGCGGGATCCGGGCAGCGCGGCAAAGGTCGCAACGCCTTTCTTCCGTCAACACGGCGGCCCGGGGTGGTCCAAAGTTCGAGGCGAGCAAAAGATATGAGCGGATCGCGATCAAATCCTACCAGCACGGGCGACTGGACATCTCTGGATGCTCTCAGCCGAACGATCGAGGGGCTGGAGGCGCGCATCGAGGGATTGATGGGCACTGCCGCCTCACGCGATACGCGCCAGCACGTCGCAGCAGGCTATGGCGCCGTTCCCGAACGGGCAGCAGCGTCCGAGCGCGTACCGCCACGCGCGGAACGCGAATATCCGGCAAGCCGGCCCTACGAGCGCCCGCTGCGCGCTGAGCGCCAGGAAGCCGACACCCGTCCCGACCCGCTTGCCGAAATTCGCCAGCGCCAGCGCACGCTCGAGGCAAACCGCGAGCGGCTGCTTGCCCGCCGCGAAGAAATCCCCCAGGCAGAGCCGCAGCCGGCACGGCGTCCGCTCGATGCCTATAGCCCACGCCAGCCGCAGCGGCCGACCGCCGAAAGCTCCGTCGACATCGCCCAGGCGCTCGTCAATCTTCGCCAGGATCTCAAGCGCGATATCGCCGATAGCGTGACGCGCGAAGTCAGCGCGTTGCGTGCCGAAATCCGCGATATCCGCGAGAACACCCACGACAAGCATTTCGCAGCCGATGTCCGAGAGGATATGGCGCGGCTTGCCGACAGCATCAACCAGCTCACCGGACAGCCGGAAACGGCGGGCCTGAAAGCCGAGTTCGACGAACTGCGCTCGCTGATGGACGGCCTCGCCCGCGAGGAATCCCTCCATCATGTCGAGCGCCAGGTGAAAGCGATCGACACGACCGGTCTGCAGGACGAGCTCGTCTCGCTTGCCTACCGCCTCGACGACATCAAGCAACATCTCGGCGGCATGAATGACAGCCCCGCCGTGCATGCGCTGGAAAACAAGCTGCTGACGATCGCGACCGCGATGGAAAGCCTTGGCTCGATGATGCAGCCGCAGGACCAGGCGATGCAGCGACTCGAAGGGCGTCTTAGCGGTCTTGCCGACCAGATTGACGTCATGAGCCGCGATGCGGCACGGCGACAGCCTGCCGACGACCTCTCCGGCCGTCTCGAAGCACTCGCCATGCGCATCGACGAACTCGGCAGCGCCAAATCTGTCGCCCGCCTCGAAGAGCGTCTGGATCAACTCTCGCACCTGATGGAGCGCTCGCAGAAGGCGGCACCGCAACCCGAGCTCGTTACCTATCTCGCCGACATCTCCCACAAGATCGATGCGCTGGAACACGGCTCGGTCGGCAATGTCCTCGCGGACCGGCTCGACTATCTCGCCCGCCGTATCGACGAAATTGATTTCCATCCGCCGGTTCCGGCCGCAAACATCGACGACGGCTCGGTACGCCGGCTGGAAGGCCGCCTCTCCGACATCGCCGCCCGGCTTGAAGCAAGCACCGCCGCACCGCCGACGGACACCCTGGCCCTGCGCAATCTCGAGGAGCAGATCGCGCATCTGTCCACCCTCCTCACCAGCGAGTCCAGGGCAACGTCCACCGAGCATTTTCCCGTCGAGTTCGATCGACGGATGAGCGCCATCGAAGACTATATGGCGACCAACGACGAATACATCATCGAGGCGGCACGCCATGCGGCGGAAACCGTTGTCGAGGCCTATTCGCGCGAAGGCGGGATCGCCAGCGGCGCGCAGGCTGGCGACATGGCCGCGCTGACGGCGCTCGCCGAAGACCTGCGCCACCTCGAGGATCTCAGCCGCGCCAGCGATGAGCGCACGCATCGCACTTTCGAAGCGCTGCACGACACACTGCTGCAGATTGCCGACCGGCTCGACCATATGGAGCATCGCCGGCCCGCGCCCGCCATGCCGGCAGCAAACTTCGAAAGCGACGTCTTCGCCGAGGAGGATGCCCCGGCTATCAAGCCGCCGATGGCCGCACAGCAGAAAGCCGGCCCCATCATCCGCACGGTTGCGCCCGCAGAAATGGCAACTGCTTCGGAGACCGCCGTCGCGCAGGCAATTGACGCCAATACCAAGGCCGAGATCAAGGCTGCAGCCAAGAAGAGCGGTTCCAAGGCCGGCCTTCTCGCCAGCCTCGGCAAGCGCTTCTTCACGCCGGAAAAGGCTGAGCCGATCTTCCCTCCGGATCGTCCGGTCATCGAGCAGGCGCCTTCCATCGACCCGGCCGACATGATGCCGTCGGAAGAAGCAAACGAGCTGCTGGAGCCCGGCTCCGGCGCACCTGACATCAAGAAGATCCTGGAGCGGGTTCGCGCCAGCCAGAATTCCGCTCGTGGCGGCCGTCAGCCGACCGAAAACGAGCGAGCCGACTATATCGCGGCGGCCCGCCGCGCGGCACAAGCAGCAGCGATAGAAGTCGATCAGGTGCAGCGTACCGCACCTTCCGCCAAAAAAGACGCGAAGAAAGGCGGGGTGTTTTCACGCTTCCGCCGGCCGATCCTGCTCGCGTTGGGTGCCATCATGCTTGCGGTTATGGCCTTCCCGCTGGCAAACACGCTGACGCGCGGCCAGAAGGCACCCGCTTCCACGGAAATTTCGACCATGGTAGCGCCGGCTGACAGCGCGACGACCAAGAGCCTCGCCGCCAACGCGGCTCCGGTCGCCAACGATCAGCAGCCGGTCGCAAACCAGGCCCCCGCGCCGATGGCAACGACGACGGATACGGCAGGCCTTCAGCCCGCCGCGGCACCCGCCAATCCGGCACTCGCACCGACAAGCGACCATCCCGCTACGACACCTCCGGCCGAAGTCCCTCAAGCGGCCACCGATGGTTCCGGCGGAAACATCGCGCCCGCGCCACAAGCGAACGCTGGCGTCCCCACCGAAAACGCCGCCACGGCTCCGGCCGTCGCGGATATCCAGGTGCCGGATGGCATTCAGCCGCCATCGCTTGTCGCTGCCGCGAAATCGGGCGACCCCGTCGCACTCTTCGAGATCGGCGCCCGCTACACCGATGGCCGCAATGTCGCAACGGATCTGAAACAGGCAGCGAGCTGGTATCAGCTTTCGGCCGCGAAAGGCTATGCTCCCGCACAGTACCGACTCGCGAGCATGTACGAGAAGGGCAACGGCATCGACCGCGACCTCGTCAAAGCCAAGGAATACTACGAGCAGGCCGCCAATCAGGGCAATGCGAGCGCCATGCACAACCTCGCCGTCCTCTATGCCTCGGGAACGGCCGGCCAACAGGACTATGACTCGGCTTCAAGCTGGTTCACCCGCGCCGCCAATCTCGGCGTATCCGACAGCCAGTTCAATCTTGCGATCCTTTATGCTCGCGGCAACGGCGTGAAGCAGGACCTGCAGGAATCCTACAAGTGGTTCGCAATCGCGGCGAAGAGCGGCGACAAGGATGCCGCTCAGAAGCGCGACGAAGTCGCCAACGCCATGAAGCCGGCCGATCTCGAAAGCGCGCGCGCCAAGGTCGATCTCTGGAAGGCCCAGCAGGTCGATCCCAAGGCCAACGGCACGGACATTCCTGACGAGTGGGCCACGGGCAAGGGCGTGAACACAGCCTCCATCGACATGAAAAAGGCCATCCGCAATATCCAGGCGATCCTGAACAAGAATGGCTTCGACGCGGGCGCACCCGACGGCAACATGGGCGACAAGACCGTGGCGGCACTGAAGAGCTTCCAGAAGTCCGTCGGCCTGCCGTCCGATGGACGGGTGACCGACAAGGTCGTCAAGGAGCTGCTCGCCCGCAACAAGTAGGCGACCCGTACCTGCCGAACACCGTCAAACGAAATGCCGGCGCGACCACGCCGGCATTTTTCGTTTCCGGATGCGCCCCCAAACCCTTTCCGGTGTCGCGCCTCGCGCGTCACAGAAAAGCGAAAAAAGCCGCGCTAAAGTAGAGCCGGCAATTCGAATCTGCCGTGTCTGGCTTTCCTAAGGCTCTGGCAACGATTTCAGGTTAGAATTCGCCGTTTAAAGGGGAAAATGGCTCAGGCTCCGATTTCCGTGCCGGAGTGCCTGCAAATGGGAACAGCGCGTGACGATCTATCTGCCGATCGCAGAATTGTCGGTGAATATCTTCATTATTCTCGGCATGGGCGCAGCCGTAGGGTTTCTCTCCGGCATGTTCGGCGTCGGCGGCGGCTTTCTCATCACGCCGCTTCTTATCTTCTATAATATCCCCCCGGTCGTCGCCGTCGCCACCGGTTCCAACCAGGTTGTCGCCTCATCGGTATCCGGGGCACTCACGCATTTTCGCCGCGGCTCGCTCGATCTGAAACTGGGCACGATCCTGCTCGCCGGCGGTCTGGCGGGTGCGACCTTCGGCCTATGGCTGTTCGTGCTGTTGCGCCGGCTCGGGCAGATCGACCTGATCATCTCGCTGATCTACGTGCTCCTGCTCGGCACGGTGGGCACGCTCATGCTCTGGGAAAGCGTGCGCGCCATGCGCCGGGCGGCCGGCAAACTGCCGCCGGCAACGGCCAAGCTGCGTCATCACAACTGGGTGCAGCGCTTGCCGCTCAAGCTGCGTTTCAAGAAATCCAAGCTCTATCTCAGCGCCATCCCGGTCATCGGCCTCGGCTTCTTCGTCGGCATGCTGACGCCGATGGGTATCGGCGGCGGTTTTATCCTCGTGCCTGCCATGATCTATCTGCTGCGCGTCCCGACGAATGTCGTCGTCGGCACGTCGCTCTTCCAGGTTATTTTCGTCACTGCCTTCACGACCATCGTTCAGGCGGCGACCAACTACTCCGTCGATATCATTCTTGCCTTCCTGCTGATGGTGGCCGGTGTCGTCGGCGCGCAATACGGCGTCCGGGTCGGCCAGAAACTGCGCGGTGAGCAGCTACGCGCCCTGCTCGGCCTCCTCGTCCTTGCCGTCGGGCTTCGTCTGGCGATCGCTTTGGTGGTGACGCCGGCTGACGTCTATTCGGTCGTCATGGAAGGGGTCAGCCGATGAGAGGCCGCGGACTGCCCAAGCATTTCCACGCAATTCCGGGCGCAAAACCGCTGCGCACTTTTGCTGGAATTGCTTTGGTCGCCGCGACTTTGCTGCTTGCGCCGCTCGGAAGCCACGCGCAGGTTTTGCTCGACCAGCCGACCACCTCGACGACTGCCCGCGAAACGATGGAGATCGGTACCTCGACTAGCGAGATCGCCATCACCTCGGACTTTGCCGGTGCGGATCTTACGATTTTCGGCGCACTTTCCAACACCGATCAGCTGCTGCTGGCGATCGGGCAATATGACATCGTCGTCGTGCTGGAAGGGCCGCGCGAAAACGCGACGGTGCGCAGGAAGGAGCGCGTCTTCGGCATCTGGGTCAATACCCGCTCGATGACGTTCGAGCATGTGCCGCAAGCCTATTCGCTATCGAGCACGCGCGCAGTCGACAACATCACGGCGCCGCTGGAACTCAGCGACCGCGGTATCGGCGTCGACCATATCCCCCTCACCCCGGTCGGCTTCGTCGGCAATGTCGGCGACGTTCCGGAATTCCGGCAGGCCTTCCGCCGGCTGCAGTCGGCAGGCGGGCTTTATGAAAGCGATCCAGCCGGCGTGCGGTTCGTCAGCTCCTCGCTGTTCAAGGCAACACTCAGAATCCCCGCCGATGTGCCGAACGGCGTGCATACAGTCCGTGCCTATCTCTTCAAGAGCGGCAAGTTCATCGGCGAAAAGGCTTTGCCACTGCGTGTCATCAAGACCGGTATCGAGCAGATGATCACGGATGCCGCACATCAGCGACCGATCGCCTATGGCGTGTTTGCGGTGTTGCTGGCCCTGGCGACGGGATGGGGAGCCAGCTTCATGTTCCGGAAAAACTGATCAGCCGCCTTCCTTGCGATTGACGAGTTCGAGATAGGCTTCGGTCAATCGACCGAGTACCGAGGGCGTGCCTGGAGGCAACGCTTTGCCAAGATGCTTGGCCCGCAACTCGTCCATGAACTCTTCCCAAAGCTTTGCACCGCCGTTTTCCAACAGCTCGGCGCGGATCGACAGTTCTTCCGAGGCCGGCAGATGCTTGCGGCCCCAGGCGCCCATATGAGCAAAGAGCGGCACCAGGTCGATCGCCATCTCCGTCAGACTATAGATGGCTTTCTGCTTGTGGGTAGGATCATCCTCGCGGGTCAGCAGACCGCGCTCGACCAGTCGCTTCAGGCGGTCGGCGAGAATGTTGGATGCGATCCCTTCCTCGGAATTCTGCAGCAGTTCGCGAAAATGCCTGCGATTGCCGAACATGATGTCCCTGATGACGATCAGGCTCCAGCGATCCCCGAGAATTTCCAGCGTCAGATTGATCGGGCAGCCGGAGCGATGCGGTGCGTCCATAGTGACCTCCAAAAAAACTGCTTGCATTTTGCCATCAGTCTATCTAGCAATCAACTGATTGCATTTTAAAACTGGTTTTGATTGCGTTGCGGTCAGTTCAAACGGAGGAAATGATGCGGAAGCTTGTTGTCTGGAACCTCATGACGCTCGACGGCTATTTCGAGGGAAGCAACCCATGGGATCTCGATTTTCACATGCTTGCCTGGGGCGACGAGCTGGAGCGCTATGCGACGGAGCTTGGGAGCGAAGGCGATCTGCTGATCTTTGGCCGCAAGACCTATGAAGGAATGGCCGCCTATTGGCCGGACGCGACAGAAACGCCCGGCATCGCCGCCTATATGAACGGCATCGCCAAGATCGCCGCCTCGCGCAGCCTCGACAAGGCGGAGTGGAACAACACGCGCGTCGTCAGAGACATTGCCGCGGAGGTAAAGGCAATCAAGGAAGAAGCCGGCAAGACCATATTCGTCTTCGGCAGCGCCGATGTGACGGATGTGCTGCTCAAGGCGGGGCTGGTGGATGAGATCCGCATCTGCCTCGTTCCCGTCGTGCTGGGGTCAGGCAATCCGTATTTCAAACCGGCGGCGGAACAGCGACCGGTGACGCTCATTGATTCCCGCCCGTTGAAAACCGGAGCTGTAATCCTGCGCTACGAGCCGACGAAAACGGCTTAGACCGCTTCCGCATTCCAGACAGAAAACCGCTGCGCAGTTTTCCGGGAATTGCTCTAGGCCGACAGATTGCCGAAGCGCACGGAATAGATGCGGTCGCGGCCAAGCAGGTGGGCGATCAGGCTTTCCCGCGCGAAGAGGCCCGTCATGGCCTTGTGGCGAAGATCGAGACCACCGGTCATGACACCGAAGGCCGGCATCAACAGGCGGGCGCCATCCGTTGCAAAACATGGGCGGCGCACGGACTTTTCACGGCGTCGAACGGTAGCGGAGGGGTGCAGATGCCCGGCGATTTCGCCGGCCTGCAGGCCTGACTTCGGCTCATGGCGAAAGGTCAAGCCGCCATAATGCATCTCGTCGACCGAATGGCCGGGGAGATCAACCGTGCCATCCGGATCGTGATTGCCGTTGATCCAGATCCATTCGCGGCCGCGGGCCATATTGACGATGAGGCTGCGAAACTCTTCCGGCAGATGCTGCGAACCGACGCGATCGTGAAAATTGTCGCCAAGCGAGACGACTAGCTTCGGATCGTAGCGGGAGATAACGGCGGAAAGAACAGTCAGTGTCGCAAGCGTATCGTATGGTGGCAACATCATGCCACGACGGGCGAAGGCGGCGCCCTTTTCCAGATGCAGGTCGGAAACGACGAGAATGCCGGGATCGGGCAGATAGAGCGCACCCAGCGGATCGCAGATGGCGGCGACGCCGTGAACAACGGTCTCGACGCCCGCAGCCGGCGCGGATTCGCCGCTGTCTTGGCAGTTCAAGCTCCGTGCCAGCGCCAGCCGGTTGATCACGTCAGTTCATCCTTGTTCGTTCAGCCCATCGCCTCGCGGATCAGGTCGTCGGCCGCCTCCGCAAGCAGGGAATCGTGAGCCTCGCCCGGCACCGGCACCTTGCCGATTTCCAGCATCACCGGGACGGCGAGCGGGGAAATGTGGTCCAACGCGCGATGGGTAATATGGCCCTTGATTCGCTTCAGCATATCCGCAAGACGGCCAATATCCAAAAGCCCCGTCGCCGCATCCTGTCTCGTTGCCTGCAACAGGATATGGTCGGGCTCGTGGCTGCGCAGCACATCATAGATCAGATCGGCCGAGACCGTCACCTGCCGGCCGGTCTTTTCCTTGCCCGGATGCCGGCGCTCGATCAAGCCGGCAATGACTGCGCAATTGCGGAAAGTGCGTTTCAGAAGAAAAGATTCGTCAAGCCAGGCTTCGAGATCGTCGCCAAGCATGTCCTCGTCGAAGAGATCGGAGAGGCTGAGGCGCCCGTTGGCGATCATCAGCCCCATATCCTCCAAACCCCAGATGCCGAGAGAATAGTCGGTCGCGACGAAGCCCATGGGCTTTGCACCGGCGCGCTCCAGCCTTCGGGTGAGCAACATGCCAAGGGTCTGATGCGCCAGCCTCCCCTCGAAGGGGTAGGCGACTAGGTAGGCGCGACTGCCGCGCGGAAAAGTCTCGATGAGAAATTCGTCGCGCTTCGGCAGCAGCGATTTTTCCTTTTGAATTTCCAGCCAGTCGCGCACCTGATCCGGCAGGCGATGCCGCCGGTCGGGATCGGCGATCATCGCTCGCACCTGATCGGCGAGATAGGTCGAGAGCGGAAACTTACCGCCGGCATAGGAGGGAATTTTCGGGTCAAGCGAGAACGCCTGCGACGCCAGGCATTCGCTCTCGCGGATGCCTTCGAAGCGCAGCACCTTGCCTGAGAACAGAAAGGTGTCGCCGGGCGCAAGCTGCTCGACAAAATATTCCTCGACCTTGCCGAGCGGCGCTCCCCCTCGCCCCAGAGAGCCGAGCGCATTGCGCTTCACCATGCGGATATTCAACATCGCCTCTTCGACGATCGTGCCGAGGTTCAGGCGATATTGCTGGGCGACCTGCGGATTGGAGACGCGCCAGCGCCCTTCCGGGGTCTTACGGATGCGGGCATAGCGCTCATAGGTTCTGAGCGCATAGCCGCCGGTGGCGACGAAATCGACCATACGTTCGAAGGTCTCCCATGGAAGCTCGGCATAGGGGGCCGCACTCTGCACCTCGTCATAAAGCTCCAGCATATCGAAGGGTTCGGCGCAGGCCATGCCGAGAATGTGCTGGGCCAGAACGTCGAGCGCGCCCGCGCCGATCGGCGGCGTATCCTGCGCGCCAATATAATTGGCATCCAGCGCCGCCTGGCATTCCATGACTTCGAAGCGATTGGCCGGCACCAGGATCGCCTTCGACGGCTCGTCCATGCGGTGATTGGCGCGGCCGATGCGCTGGGCAAGACGGCTCGCCCCCTTCGGCGCCCCGACATGGATGACGAGATCGACGTCGCCCCAGTCTATGCCGAGATCGAGCGTCGAGGTGGCGACGACGGCGCGGAGCCGGTTTTCCGACATCGCCGCCTCCACCTTGCGGCGCTGGCCGACATCGAGGGAGCCGTGATGCAGGGCGATCGGCAGATTGTCGTCATTGGCCGTCCACAGCTCCTGAAACAGCATTTCCGCCTGCGAGCGCGTATTGACGAAGAGCAGCGTCGTGCGATGCGCCTTCAGCTCACGGTAAATATCTGGGATCGCGTATTTGGCGGAATGGCCGGACCAAGGGATGCGCTCTTCCGTCGACAGGATCGAGATATCCGGCTTGGCCCCGCCCTCGACAATGACCAGGCCAGCATGATGCTCCTCCCCCGGCTGTTGGGCCACCAGCCATTTCTGCAGGTCCATGGGATCGGCGACGGTGGCCGACAAGCCTATGGTCTGAACCCGAGGCGCCAGCTTGCGGATGCGGGCAAGGCCGAGCGACAGCATATGGCCGCGCTTTGAGGTGACGAGCGAATGCAGCTCGTCGAAAACGATGTATTTCAGATCCTTGAAGAAACGCTCCGCTTCTCGATTGGCAAGCAGCAGCGCCACCTGCTCCGGCGTTGTCAGCAGGATATCGGGCGGATTGAGCTTCTGCCGTTGCCGCTTGCCAGACGGCGTATCGCCGGTGCGGTTTTCGACTGAAACAGGCAGGCCCATTTCCGAAACGGGCTTCATCAGGTTCCGCTCGATATCGACGGCAAGCGCCTTCAGCGGCGAGATGTAGAGCGTATGGATGCCGGTGAAGGCCGAACCCGGCGGGATTTTGCCGCGACGGGTGAGATCCGTCAGCGACGGCAGGAAGCCGGCAAGCGTCTTGCCCGCTCCGGTGGGTGCAATCAGCAGCGTGCTCTCGCCGGCCTCGGCGCGGGCAAGCAGTTCGAGCTGATGGGCGCGCGGCTGCCAGCCCTTTTCCGCAAACCAGCGGGTGAAGGGGGCGGGCAAGGCAAGAGGATGCTTCGGCTCGATCTGGTCCACGCCCGAACCCTAGCGACAAATCGCGGAAAAAAGAAAGGGCTTGACGGCTGCGATAATCGCGGATAAAAAATATCTATGATTAGAGAGGCAAAGAGATGAAGCTCGGAGACGGCGTAGAACAATCCATCCATTGCGTTGGCATGCTGGCAGGCCTGTCCGATGGCGGGGTGCTCTCGGCAGCGGCGCTTGCGGAATTTCATGGCGTCTCGGTCAGCTACCTTCTGAAGCATCTGCAGGCTCTGTCAGGCGCCGGCATTCTCGACACCGTGCCAGGACCGAAAGGTGGCTATCGGCTGGCGCGCAAGCCGGAGGCGATCACCCTGCTTGACATCGTCCTTGCAGCCGAGGGCCCGGCACCTGCCTTCAGATGCGCCGAAATCCGCCAGCGGGGGCCGAACCCGCTGGAGGGGCGCTACTTTACCAAGCCATGCGGCATCAACGCCGCCATGCTGGCTGCCGAACGTGTTTACCGGGCCGAACTGGCCAAAACGACCATCGCCGACGTGCTGACCGATCTCAGACAGACGGACACGGATGGTGGAATAGCCGCGAGAGGCTGCGCCTTTCTCGAGCTGCATGAACGCAAGACCAAAAGCTGAACCCAAACCCCAAGGAGAAGACCATGCATCCCCGTTTCAACTTCGCCAAAGCTTCGCCTGACTCGTACAAGGCTGTCGTTGCGCTGGAGAATTTCGTTCAGAGCAGCGGCCTCGAACGCCGCTTCATCCACCTCATCAAGCTTCGCGCCTCGCAGATCAACGGCTGCGCCTATTGCGTCGACATGCATGTGAAGGAGGCCCGGCACGACGGTCTCAGCGAACAGTGGATCAACCTGATGTGCGTCTGGTGGGAATCGCCTGTTTACGACGACCGCGAACGCGCCCTGCTGCGCTGGGTCGACTCTGTCACCAAGATCGCCCAGACCGGCATTCCGGATTCCGACTACGAGCCGCTGAAGCAGCATTTCAGCGAGGAAGAGATCGTCAAGATCACCGTCGCAATCGCCACGATCAATGTCTGGAACCGCCTTGCCGTCGGCTTCCGTTCGCAGCATCCGATCGATGCGGCAAACAAGGCCGCTTGAGGCAAGCTCTCAGAATGCAAAAAGCGCGGGACCAAAATCCCGCGCTTTCCGTTTGTGTCAGCCTAGACCTCAGGCAGCTTCAGACGCGAAGCCAGCCGTCGGAACTTCCGAGATGGTCGTCAGAACCTGCGACGCGATCTGGTAGGGGCAGCCCTGAGAGTTCGGGCGACGATCTTCGAGGTAACCGCGATAGTCGTTCTTGATAAAGGAGTGCGGAACGCGGATCGAAGCGCCGCGGTCGGCAACGCCGTAGCTGAACTTGTTCCACGGAGCCGTTTCGTGCTTGCCGGTCAGGCGCAGATGGTTGTCCGGGCCGTAGACAGCGATGTGGGCTTCGAGGTTCTTGTCGAACTGAGCCATGAGCGCTTCGAAATAGGCCTTGCCGCCAACTTCGCGCATGAACTTGGTCGAGAAGTTGCAGTGCATGCCCGAACCGTTCCAGTCGGTATCGCCGAGCGGCTTGCAATGGAACTCGATGTCGATGCCGTACTTTTCGCACAGACGGAGCAAGAGGTAGCGTGCCATCCAGATCTGGTCGGCGGCGCGCTTGGAGCCCTTGCCGAAAATCTGGAATTCCCACTGACCCTTGGCCACTTCGGCATTGATGCCTTCGTGGTTGATGCCTGCTTCGAGGCAGAGGTCGAGGTGCTCTTCAACGATTTCGCGAGCGATATCGCCGACGTTCTTGTAGCCGACGCCGGTGTAGTACGGGCCCTGCGGAGCCGGATAACCGGATTCCGGGAAGCCGAGCGGACGGCCGTCCTTGTAGAAGAAATATTCCTGCTCGAAGCCGAACCATGCATCTTCGTCGTCGAGGATCGTCGCACGGCTGTTGGACGGATGCGGGGTTACGCCATCCGGCATCATGACTTCGCACATGACGAGAGCGCCGTTCGTGCGCGCCGGATCAGGATAAATGGCAACGGGCTTCAGCACGCAATCCGAGCTGCGGCCTTCAGCCTGCATCGTCGAGGAGCCGTCAAAGCCCCAAAGCGGAAGCTGCTCGAGCGCCGGAAAAGCGTCGAATTCCTTGATCTGCGTTTTGCCACGCAGGTTCGGCACCGGAGTGTACCCATCGAGCCAGATGTATTCGAGCTTATATTTCGTCATTACGCACCTCATAACAGTTAATCAGGCAAAGCAGGAAACTTGCCCGGCGCCCGCCGGAAAATTCCTAGCTATGAACGGCTGCCAAGGTAGATGCATTTGCCGTGCCAGTTTCTTCGAGAACCTCGCCTGGCGGGTGAAATTTCTATCATTCGGGATTTTCGAAGCCAGATTTCCCAGCGTTAAGCATCCGATTCTTTTCAAATCGCGAGCACCATTCCGGCCGAGCTGACAAGATGTCGCAGGCTTGCAAACCTTGGAATGGACCGAAAACCCGGCAGGTCAAAGAAACGGCACGGAGCCTGCAACAGCCAAATTGCCTATAATTTCATCTTTTAGCATTTTTTTTAAGCGAAATGGTGATATTCGCCTCGGGCTTTGCTATATGTGGATTGTCTCTTCAAGCGCGTCCGCTTGAAAACCAAAAGGGAGAGACAGCGAATGGCAATCAGTGCTCGACATGAAACGGCAAAAATCTATCAGTTTCCGGTCACGACCCGCGCTACGGCAGTGAGCCAGCAGCGCCCGATGGTCAACCTTACGCCCGACATCGGCGCGAGCATTGCAACGGCTGCTTTCGACAGCTGGTATCATGAAGCCGCGATCACCGACACGGATCCGAGCCGCAAGCAATAAGGCTGCCGCCAATCACAAGGCGATGTAGCGATCTGAGCGATGATTGATCGCGACGAAGAGATTGAGCGCAATTGCGCCGATTACCGAGCAGATGACCACGGTCGGCGTGGTGACCGCAAAAGCGACAGCGAGCACGCAGAGATCGATCGCGAGCTGCACCAGCCCCGCCCTGATGCCGAAACGTTCCTGCACATAGATCCCGAGAATGCCGACGCCGCCGAGGCTGGCGCGGTGACGATAGAGTGCAAGCAGCCCGAAACCAAGAAGGATGCCGCCGAGTATTCCTGACCACAGCGCGTTGATGTGAGCCACATCGAACAGCAGCGGCTGCAGATTGGTGAGCAGCGAGGTCAGCGTGATGGCGATAAAGGTCTTGACGGTAAAGACCGTACCGAGCTGCTTCAGCGACAGATAGAAGAACGGTAGATTGACCACGAAGAAGGCCAGGCCGAAATTCACGCCGGTCGCGTAGTGCAACAGGAAAGCGACGCCAGCCGTGCTGCCCGTCAACAGGCCTGCGCTTGAAAGACAGAACAGCCCGAGGGAAGAAATCAGGCTACCGGAAATGATGCCCTGGAAGTCCTCGGCCCATGAATGCCGGGTCGCGGATGTATTCCAGACGCCAAAGGCGCTCTTCGCGTTCGCCATGTGCTTTCCCCTGTGTTTCCGGGGCTTTTTGCTGAAAGCTCAAGCGACAATCAAGTGAAAATACGTAAGCAATGCTGACCTATTTCAAATTCGCAAGATTCGAATAATCAGCTTGATTTGCGGGCAATGAACAGAATGCCATGGACCGGTTTTCCGCCATCCATGCGAATGGTGCTGCGGGCGAGATCCTGCACGGTAAAGCCGTGATCAGCCAATATCTCCCGCACATAGGCTTCGGAATGTGCAAAGCGCAGGGAATCGCGCAGCACATAGCCCTCTGGCTGCTGTGCATCCTCCACCGAAAAGGCGAAGACGGCGCCATTAGCCGAAAGCTTGCGCGCGATCGCCATCACGCCTTGCAGATTGCCCAGATACATCAGCACGTCGGCGGCGGTGATCAGATCCGCGCGGCCCAAGGCAAATCCTGCATCGAAAATGCCGGACAAATCCGGCTCCACCGACAAGTCGGCCTGACCGAGATGGTCGTAAACATTCTTCTCAGCTGCCTTGACGAGCATGCCTTTCGACAGATCGTAGCCCTCCAGCCGATCAACGCCGGCGCGGATCTCAGGCCCTAGCAAGCCCGTGCCACAGCCGAGATCGACGGCGAGGCGGAACCGTTCCGGAATGCCTGATGTCCCGGCAATCAGAGCGGCAAGTTTGCCGGGTACGCTATAAGAGAGTTTTTCGACAAGCGAGGTTTCGAAGCGATCGGCATAGTCGTCGAACAGCCGCTTGACATAGAGGCTCGGCGGTCGATCCGGCAGCTCGGCCCCTCCGAGAACCGCGAGCTTCAGGCGCGCTCCGAAGACATCCCCTTCGTCGAGCGTCAGCACCTCATTCAGCGCGGCGATGGCGCCCGCCGCATCGCCGGCCTTCTCGCGATAGGTCGCGAGCGTGAACCAGCCTGCCGCCCAGCGGGGAACAAGCTCCAGCGCCTGCTCCATCAGTTCGCCGGCGCTTGCGGGGTCTCCGCTTTCTGCAAGCATCTTCGCATAGTCGGCGCGGCGGTCGGCAATGACATCGCCGGAGGAAAGCTGGCTTGGCAGCATGGGTTTTTTCCTGTTTGACGCTCGGCTTTGAACGTGGCCATAAAAAAACTCAAGTCCTATTTCAGGCAGACGCAAGAACGCCTTCGCCTTTCTTCGAATCACGAAGGCGCTCGCTCTCGTTGTTTCCTTCCGCATTCGGGATGGAAAACCGCTGTGCACTTCCCGGAGGTGCTTCAGTTTGAGGTATGCATCAGGCAAAAGTGCTTGCGAGTCGTAGGCCCCGGCCCTATCTCAGCAGCCACAGACTGCCATTATGGAGACGTCAGCATGTCCGATCAGGTGAACAGATTCCTTGGCGACTCGCCCGGTCGCACACTGGTGAAGCTCGTCATCGTGTCGCTCGTCGTCGGCTTCGTCATGAAGTTCTTCGGCTGGCGGCCGCTCGATTTCCTCTATGGCGTTCGTCGCTTCCTGCTCGATCTCTGGCACAGCGGCTTTGCCGCACTCGGCGAGTTCGGCGATTATGTGCTCGTCGGCGCAAGCATCGTCATTCCCATCTTCATCATCCTCCGCCTGTTCAATTATCGCAGCTGACATGACCTTTCAGACATTGTCCCTTTCGCGCCGCGACGCGCTGCGCCTCGCCGCTCTTGCGCTCACCGCATCCGTCGCAAGCTGCGCCACGCCGCCCGCCCGCGTTTCCAATACGCCCGCAAGCGACCAGACTGCCTCCGCCCTGCCGCTCGTCAATGCGCTGCGCGCCAAGAACGGCCTGCCGCCATTGAAGATCGACACGGCCGCCGGCGCCGCCGCCGTCTATCAGGCGCGGCGCATGGCGGATGCCGGCAAGATGGAGCACCTGATCGGCATCGGTGACGATTTCGGCAAGCGGGTCAAGGCCAGCGGCGTCAAGCTGCCGGCAGCCGAAAACATCGCGGAAGGACAGCGAGACGTGAATGCGGCCGTACTGGCCTGGATCAATTCGCCGAAGCATTTGCACAACATGCTCGGCAAATATGACGGCCTCGGCGTCGCTCTTGCCTACGCTCCCTCTTCCGGTGGCAGGCCTTATTGGTCCATGGTGCTTTCCTCGGATTGAGGAGGCATAAGATAGAATGGACGTCCAGAACGCGAGCGGAAGGGTTCTGCCCTTCGACGTGACGCATCGGCTTGTGCTGTCGATCGCCATTCCGATGACGCTTGGGTTCATGACGACGCCGCTGCTCGGCCTCGTCGATACCGCCGTGGTCGGCCACATGGGCCAGCCGGATGCGCTCGCTGGGCTCGCGATCGGCGCGGTGTTGTTCGACCTCCTTTTCGCGAGCTTCAATTTCCTCCGCGCCTCGACGACCGGCCTTACCGCCCAGGCGTTTGGGCGGCATGACAGGCGTGAACAGCAGGCCGTCTTCTGGCGAGCGCTGATCTCCGCGCTCGGCTGCGGTGTCCTGATTGTCGTTCTGTCGCCTCTCCTTCTCTGGCTCGGCATCAAGCTGATGGGGCCAGAGGGCGGAATTGCCGACGCGACCCGCACCTATTTTTCCATCCGCATGCTTTCGGGACCGGCGGCGCTTGCCAATTATGCCCTGCTCGGCTTCGTGCTCGGACGCGGCCAGGGCCGCATCGGGCTATTGCTGCAAACCGTCATCAACGGCGTCAACATTGTGCTTGCCATCCTGCTCGGCCTCTATCTTGGCTGGGGTGTCGCCGGGGTTGCCTGGGGCACGCTGATCGGCGAGACATGTGGGATGCTGCTGGGGTTGGCGATCGTGCTGCGCAGCTTTGCCGGCGAGGAACGTCCGCCACGGTCGGAGTTGCTCTCACGCACCAAGCTCACTCAGCTCTTCGCGCTCAATCGCGATATTCTGATCCGGACCTTCGTGCTCATCGGCGCCTTCACGCTGATGACGCGCATCGGCAACAGCTTCGGCGCGGTGATGCTGGCCGCCAACGCCGTGCTGATGAACTTCTTCCTGCTGTCAGGCTATTATCTCGACGGGCTGGCGAATGCCGCAGAGCAGATCACCGGTCGCTCGATCGGAGCCAACTATCGGCCTGCCTTCGAGCGCGGGCTGAAGCTGACCGGGCTTTGGTCCTTCGGGCTGGCGCTGGCTGCCGCCATCTTCTTCTTCACCGTCGGCCCGGCATTGATCCGCCTGCTGACGACCTCGGAGGACGTCCGCATTGCGGCCGGCACCTATCTGCCCTGGGCTGCCGTTACCGGCCTGACCGGGGCGCTAGCCTTTCTGATGGACGGTGTCTTCATCGGCGCCACATGGTCGCGCGAGATGCGCAACAAGATGCTGCTCTCTTTCGGAGGCTATCTCGTGGCGCTCGCCGTTTTAGTGCCGACGCTCGGCAATCACGGCCTGTGGATGGCCATGAATGCCTTTCTGCTGTTTCGCGGTATCTTCCTGGCCATGGGCCTGAAGAAACGTGCGGATCAGACGTTCCGGTTCGCCCAATAGTCGAGCCTGCTATCGCGCAAATCGCGGATCGAACCGACACGCTCACGGTCGAGCAGTTTCGACAGGCCGGCAATGATCTGCCCCGGCAAACCGGGGCCTTCATAGACCATGCAGGAATAGAGCTGCACGAGATCGGCCCCGGCCTTGATCTTTTCCAGTGCAGTCTCCGCCGACGACACGCCGCCGACGCCGATGATCGGCAGCGAGGCGCCCACGCGGCGGCGCATCTTGGCCAGGACGGCGGTCGATTTTTCAAAGACCGGTTTGCCGGAAAGGCCGCCTGCCTCCTTGGCCTGGCGCTGATCCCTCAACCCATCGCGCGAAAGCGTGGTGTTGGAAACGATCAAGCCATCCAGCGCATGGGACGTAGCTTCGTCGGCGATATCGTCCATGCCCTCCTCGGTCAGATCGGGAGCGATCTTCAGGAAGACGGGAATGCGCCTGCCGGCCCTGGCAGCTTCCTCATCGCGAGCGGCGAGTACGGCCGCCAGCAATGCCGACAGGCTTTCGCGCGCCTGCAGATCGCGCAGGCCCGGCGTATTCGGCGAGGAGATATTGGCGGTGAAGTAACGCGCCACCGAATAGAAGCGGCGGATGCCGGCAACATAATCGGCGATGCGGTCGGCGCTATCCTTGTTAGCGCCGATATTGACGCCGATGATACCGTTGCTGCGGACAGCCTTGAGCCGTTGGAGCGCCGCCTCATGGCCTTCATTGTTGAAGCCGAGGCGGTTGATCACACCTTCGTCCTCGACCAGTCGGAAGATGCGCGGGCGCGGATTGCCGGGCTGTGCCTTCGGCGTCACCGTGCCGATCTCCGTGAAGCCGAAGCCCAGCTTCAGCAACGCTTGCGGCACTTCGGCATTCTTGTCATAGCCAGCCGCCATGCCGATGGGGTTGGCGAACTCGAGTCCCGCCACGATCTGGCGCAGGCGTGGATCGGCATTGACGCGGCAGGCGGGGACGAGGCCGGACTTCAGCGCCGATATCGACATGCCGTGCGCCGTTTCCGGATCGAACAGGAACAGGCCGCGCCGGCCGAGATCGCGAAAGGCGCCGATCATTCAGCCAGGTCCGGAAAGATATGCGCGCCATCAGGCCCGAGCGGCAGGGGCTTTTCCCATATCACGGCCGAAAGCGGCAAAGATGCGTAATGATGCGGGAAGAGATCGCCGCCGCGCGAAACCTCGAACACCAGCTTCTCGCCCAGTGCGTCGCCGTCGATCGCAACAAGCAGCAGGTCCGTCTGGCCGGCGAAATAAAGCGCCGCGGTCTGCTTCACCTGTTTGCCCGTGGACAGATGGATATAACCATCCGTGAAGTCGATCGGCGCGCCATGAAAAACGCCGGTTTGTCTGGCTTGCTCCCAGAGCGCACCCGGCACGATCTTGTAAACCACTGACATGGCGGTCATCATCCCTATGTAAACCTGTCGTGATAGGGCTTTGCACGAAAACGGCGGCCAATGTCCACGGTTTCCGTGATGGATTCGAGATTTTAACGCAGAAAATCCGGAGGATGACATGACGAAGGAAATCGGAATCGGCCTTGTGGCCCTGCTCTTGCCTGCCGCTCTTCTGCTCGCAGCCCCGGGCAGAGCTGCTGAACAGGATGCGACGCGCTTCCAGCTCGAGCGCAGCGGCGATCATTTTGTCCGCCTCGACCGGCAGACCGGCGCCATGTCCATATGTCAGGATCAGAACGGCAACCTCGTCTGCCGCATGGCCGCCGACGAGCGTACCGCCTATGACGACGAGCTGGACCGGCTGTCCGACCGGGTCACGAAGCTGGAAAAAACCGTCGCCGCAAACAAGGGCTCAAGCCTCCCGAGCGATGCCGACGTCGACCGCACGCTGGGCATCATGCAGAAATTCATGCGCGGCTTCATGGGCATGGCCAAGGAATTTCAGAACGAGGAACCGGACGCGAAGCCGGTGCCGCAGAAAACCTGAACGGACAAGCCACGCCAGGAAAGCAAGGGGATAAAGGACCGTATTCCTATGCCGGTCTTTACTCGCCAAAACGCCTCGGTTAACGTTTTTTTAAAGAGTTGAGCGCCGGGCTGGCCGGCGCACAGATGCTGAGCGGCGATGCTGTCACACGAGCAGATATGGGGGGCGATCGACCGGCTTGCCGAGCGGCATGCCTTGACGCCCTCGGGCCTCGCGCGCCGTGCTGGACTTGACGCCACATCCTTCAACAAGTCGAAGCGGCTGAGCCAGGACGGGCGTTTGCGTTGGCCGTCGACGGAATCGATCGCCAAGGTGCTGGAGGCGACAGGCGCCAGCCTGGAACAGTTTCTCAGCTTCATCCGCCCGGGCGAGCCGCATGGCGCCGTCGCTCCGCAACCTGCTGCTCCCGCCGAAAACGCCATACCCCTCATCGGCTTCGCCCAGGCAGGCGCCGGCGGCTTCTTCGATGATGGTGGCTTTCCGGCCGGCCAGGGCTGGGACATTGTCGAATTTCCCGCCGCAACCGGCCGAAAGACCGGCGTCTATGCGCTTGAGGTGCAGGGCGAAAGCATGTTGCCGCTCTACCGCGACGGCGATATTCTGATTGTCGAGCCAGGTGCGCAGATCAGGAAAAGCGACCGCGTCGTCGTGAAGACCCGAGAGGGTGAAGTCATGGCCAAGATCCTGCTGCGGCAGAGCGCGAAATCGATAGAACTCTTGTCGCTCAACCCCGAACACCCCAACCGCAGCTTCGATCTCGCGGATGTGGAATGGATTGCCCGCATCATATGGGCCAGCCAATAGGAAAGTTTTCTCGTTATGCGTCGTGATATTTTGCTTGCGGGTGTTGCCGGCGCGATCGTCGGGTCTTGGTTGACCTTGATCGCGGTCCAGTTCAGTGGACATGGTTTCAGCCTGCCTGGCCGCGGCAGCAACGTTTCGATGGCAGACAACCACCTGGCCGCAAAACCGGCTCCCGCTGCCGTTCCCGCAGCGACTGCCAAGGCCGACACGACCCCCCCACAGAAGATCGAGACGCCGAAATCTAGCGAACCGGCCAAGCAGGACGCGGTCGCCACCAGCCAACCGAAACCGGACGAACAGGCAAAGGCAGAGCCTGCAAAGCCAGCCTCGTTGGCAACGCCGGAGAAGGCGGCCTCGACGGCCGATGTACCTGCGGCAGCCGATGTGCCTGCGTCGACAACCACCGCGCCTGCCAGCGTCATCCAGCCCCCGGACGCGGCAATGTTGGCCGCCGCTACCGTGGTGTCATCGCTCGCGATCGACGGTGCGGCGAAAGCCCCAGCCGGCGAAACGGCCAAGGCCGAAGACAACAAGCCTGCGACGCCCGCGTCCACGACACCACAAGCAAACAAGGCTGTTGCCGAAGCCGTTAAGGTCAATGATACGCCGGCAAAGCCAGCGGAAACGCCGCCGATACAGCCGGCGACTGCGACTGTCGACGCTGTGAAGAGCTCTGAAACCGCACCTGCCGAGGCAGCAAAACCTGCTGAAGCGGCAACGAACAAGCCCGATGCAGCCGCGGTGTCGCCGCCGCCTGCACCGGCGGACCAGGCGAAAACGGATCTCCCTCCGGACAATCGGATCCCGGCCGACCAGATCGACCGGCAGAAGGCAGCGACGGAGCATCGTACCCTTGCCGAACAGCCACAGCCTGCACCTCAGTCCAAACCCACATCGGAACCGGCTTCCATCGATCCGTCTTCCCAAACGGAAGGGCACACGGCGACTATCGAGCTTGTTCGTCCCTTTGCCGACTTGGCGGGCATATTGACCATCGGCGGCAGGAGCGTGCAGCTTAATGGCGTCATTCCGACCGATGTCGAGCGGATGTGCACCGGTCCGAGCGGAAAAAGCTGGCCCTGCGGCCAAGCGGCACGTACTGCGTTCCGCATGTATCTGCGCGGGCGCTCCATTGATTGCGATGTGCCTGATGCCGCCTGGAAAGGCACCGTCAAGGCCAACTGCCGCTATGTCCGCGTCGATCTCAGCGCCTGGCTGGTTCGTTTCGGCTGGGCCGATCCCGAGCCGGGCTCTCCACTCGCATCGCTCGTCGACGAGGCCAAGGAGAAGAAGCGCGGCATGTATGGTGACGATCCGCGAAAGAACGGAAAATCGACCCTCGCCCCTGCCTTGCCCAAGGAAGATCCGCTCAATCCGATCTGACGCCTTGCTTCCGCCACCAGCTTTTGGCATGAGACGCGCGACTTTTCAGTCTGCCAAATTCAAAGGACTTCTTCTGTCATGAACAAGCCGCTTTCCGCTCACGAAGCCCTGATCTACGTCATGGTACTGGCCTCGGCCGTCGACCGCACGATGAACGACCGGGAGCTCAGCCGCATCGGAGAGCTCATTCATGCCCTGCCGGTGTTCAAAGGCTTTGACGACGAGAAGCTGATTTCGGTTTCGCGCGACTGTGCCAAGCTGCTTTCGGGCAGCGAAGGGCTCGACATCGTGCTCGAAACGGTGCGCGACACCCTGCCGGCGCGCCTCTACGACACCGCCTACGCGCTTGCCGTCGAAGTCGCCTCGGCCGACCTGTCGGTGAAGGCGGAGGAACTGCGTCTGCTCAGCCTGCTGCGCGACCGCCTCGGCTTGGACAAACTCACCTGCGCCGCCATCGAGCGCAGTGCCATCGCACGTTATCGCAAGGCATAAAGCATCTTACTATCCGCCCTCCTGACGGACCACGGCTGCGCGCTTTCCAGGCGTGACCTGATCAATAGAGCCCGTAAGGGAAATAGCGCAGATAGATTTCCTGCAGCCTGCCGTCACGCGACAGGGTCGCCAGCGCGTGGTTGATCGCCGCCGTCAGATCGGCGTCCTGCTGGCGCAGCATGATGGTCATGCCTTCGCCGAGAAACTGCTGGGATAGATAGGGTCCGTCGAAAAGAGCGCAGCATTTTTCAGCTGCCGGCGACGATACCCAGAAGGACAGCTGCAGGCCGTCGGCAAAAACAGCATCGACCTTGCCGTCCTTGAGGGCGGCCAGAAGCGCATCCTTGTCGTCGAACGGCACCGGCTTGATCGTTGGAAAGAAGGACGCCAGCATCGCTTCGTGCGTCGTTCCCTTGACCACACCGACCGGATGGCCGGCCAGCGATGCCGCGGTCGTTCCGTTGAGCGAGGCCTTGAGATTGCGCAGGAAGCGCGCCGGCAACATCAGGAAGGGGCGCGAAAAAGCGAAGCTTTTGCGCAGTTCCGGCGTGACCGCGATGCCGCCGATCACCGCGTCG
Source organism: Rhizobium sp. NPDC092011 (assembly GCF_044756305.1). Taxonomy (NCBI): domain Bacteria; kingdom Pseudomonadati; phylum Pseudomonadota; class Alphaproteobacteria; order Hyphomicrobiales; family Rhizobiaceae; genus Rhizobium; species Rhizobium sp. NPDC092011. Next base: position 208,995 of record NZ_JBIVSO010000006.1, on the reverse strand, counting down.
CCCTGCGACGCCGCAAGCGCGCCCTGCAGATCATTGAACGGCAGAGCCTGGATCTGGCATTTGTCCGCTATCGCGAGTTCATCACAGATCTTGCGGGCAAGTTCGACATGGAAGCCCGTGAGCTTGCCGTTCTGGTCGAGAAAATTGAAAGGCGGAAAGTCTGTTGACGTTAGGAAGCGAAGCCTGACGAGCGAAGACAGGTCGGGTTTCGGCAAACGCTCTCGCGCATCGAACAGGATCGGCAGACCGGGCGGCTTGGCCTCCTGAGCAGCCAGCGGCAGCGTGCATGAGAGTGCCACCAACATCGCACGCGTCAGATGCCCGGCCGCGGAGATCATCGTCGAAAGGCAAACACGCATGGTCTTGATCCGGCCTCCGATCGCGAATGCACATTCCTGATTCATCAACCCGATGTAGCAGAGTCATGCCGCAGGGGGAATATCGCGCCGGGAATGACCGATGCAGCGTGCAAGAGATGAATCAATACGCCACATGCATCTCTTGATTGCGCCGCTTTGAACAAGCATGAAATTAGTTTGGGAATCCGCTCGCAATGTTCCCGCCGTTAGCAGTCAATTAAACTCTGTTGATTGTACTCACCAGCATCGACGACGTCGGCCGGGCCGATCGCATGACGCAGGTCGTCCAAACCTTCCTCGCAAGGTATCAAGCCATTCGACCTTCACCCGCACCCACTAGGTAACACGCCCCTTGATCAATTCCGGGCGAGCGGCGTTCCGCATGTTTCCTCGGTGCCAGCGCGGCATTCGCAGACGGACAGCCATGTTCAGGAATCTGAAAATCAAGACCAAGATGCTAGCGGTAATCCTGCTTCTCGGCATCATCTCCATCGCCGGCTTGCTGCACATCGCCGGCGAGTTCCGCCGGGCAGACCGCGCCTATAGCGCCTTCCTCGACAACGAGGCCGTTGCCGCAACCGAATCCGCACGCGCCAGCGCCGCTGCGCTCGCCTCGGTGCTGCAGGCAAGCTTGATGCTGAACTTCGATCCTGCCAGCGACGCATTCAAGGCGGTTGCATCGGGTAAAAATCACTTCGACGAGGCAAGGGAGCGACTCAGGCACGCCCTGAGTCTGGTTCCAGACGAAAAGCAGTCGATCGAAGACCTTCTTGCCGGGCTGGACGAACTGCAAGCGCTTACGAACAAAGCCATCCAGCAGCGCCAGGACGGCGACCTCAAGGGCGCTGAGGCGAGCATGGTCTCGGTCAACGACAAGTTGGGCAAGATCATAGCCATCATGATCACCAATGATGCCGCTCTGTCCAACCGCATGAACAACGGCGCGGATGCCTTGTCCGTCGACGTCAACAGCGCCGTCAACTACACGCTCATCGCGCTCAGCGGCCTGACGCTGCTTGCGCTGGTCCTGGGCATCTACGTCGCGCAGAATGGTATCACCGCGCCGCTGATGCGCCTGCATCGACGCATGACGGCGCTTGCCGACGGCGATACCGCAAGCGAGATCGATGGGCGCGACCGACGCGACGAGATCGGCCAGATGGCATCCGCCGTCGCCGTCTTCCGCGACAATGCCATCGAACGGGGCCGGCTGGAAGCCCAGGCGGAGGCCGACCGGACGCTCAGCGACAGCGAGCGCGCTCAGCGGGAAACCCGTCAGGCCGCCGAAGCCGCCCATCTGCAACAGGCCGTCCAAGCTGTCGGCGACGGCTTGAAGCGGCTGGCGGAGGGCGATCTCGTCACGCATATCGATACCCAGTTTGTCGCCCACCTCGATCAGTTGCGGCAAGACTTCAACAGCTCTCTGGTAAAGCTCAATGGAACCATGCAGGCTGTAGGCTCGAATGCGCGGGCGATCAGCGCCGGCGCCAATGAAGTGCGTGGCGCGGCCGACGAGCTTTCCAAGCGGACAGAACAACAGGCGGCGGCGGTTGAAGAGACGGCGGCAGCCCTGGAACAGATCACCACGACCGTCAAGGATGCCGCCCGACGCACGCAGGAAGCAAGCCAGCTTGTCGCCCATACCCGTGCCGGCGCGGAGCGTTCGGGCGAGATCGTGCACAACGCCATCGGAGCCATGGAGCAGATCGAGAAATCCTCGGGCGAGATCAACAATATCATCAGCGTCATCGACGATATTGCCTTCCAGACCAACCTTCTCGCGTTGAATGCAGGCGTCGAGGCGGCTCGTGCGGGCGAAGCCGGCAAGGGCTTTGCGGTCGTCGCTCAGGAAGTGCGAGAGCTGGCACAACGCTCCGCCAATGCCGCCAAGGAAATCAAGACGCTGATCGCCACATCGGAAACGCATGTGCGCACCGGCGTGAACCTGGTCGGCGAGACCGGCAAGGCGCTGGCTGCCATCGTGTCGGAAGTGCAGGAAATCAATCGCCATGTGCATGCGATCGCCGAGGCCTCGCGCGAGCAGTCGGCCGGCCTGCAGGAGATCAATACCGCCGTCAACGCCATGGATCATGGCACCCAGCAGAACGCGGCCATGGTCGAGGAAAGCACCGCAGCGAGCCATGGACTGGCAACGGAGGCCGCCTCGCTTGCAAACTTGCTCGGCCAGTTCCGAACAAGCGGCAATGAAGCCGTTCATCTGTCTGTTGCGCCGGTCTCAGGCACCACATCGCGCCCGCCGAGCCGCCCTGCGCCGCGGCCTGTCGCGGCACCTGCCATCCGGGCAGCCGATGGGGCCAAGGTGCGTCCTACCCCCTCACCGGCACGCGCGCTCGGCCAGAAGTTGCTCAGCGCATTCGGCGCCGGCCAGACATCGACAAGCAAGGAAGCGGACTGGACCGAGTTCTGATTTCCTCGTCGTGCATCTGAGTAGAACAGAGCTTTGACGCATCTTGGGTAACATCTTCACGATATTGGGGCGGGCGACCTTGAGTTGCCCGCCCCTTTCAGTCACGTCCGCACGGAAAGAGCCGTGACGAGAGCAATCACGCCGAAACCTGCGGCGCCCGCGCAGACGGCGACCCAGCCTCCGAAATCCCAAGCCGTGCCGGCAAGCGCCGATCCCAATGCCCCGCCAAGAAAGAAGATGCCGACGAAGAGACCGTTGATGCGCCCTCGCGCTTCCGGCTTCAGCAGATTGACGGCCCGGCGCCCCAAGGTCTGATCACCGGTAATGCCGACATCGAGCATCACGGCGCTGACGCCGAGGAGGATCAGCAGGGTTAGCGGATGGCCCGATCTTATTTCACCGACCCAGGCCGCGAGAGCCATGGCGGCAAGCACGATCAGGTGTGACACCAAAGTCGCGATCCGCGTCCATCCCCTATCGCCCATGCGGCCGAAGGGAGAGGTTGCGGCCGCGCCGCCTGCCCCCACGAGCGCAAATAGCGCGATGCCGGATTGACCAAGCGAGAACGGCGGCTGCGCCAGGCGCAGCGCGACCGATGTCCAGAACAGGCTGAAGCTCGCCATCATCAAGGCGGCCGTGAAGGCTCGCAAACGCAGTACCGGCTCGTCGCGGAGCAGCTGGAAAAGCGAGCCGATGAGAGCACCGTAGCTCGCGGTCGCCAGCGGGCGCCGTTCCGGAAGCCTCAGAGCCAGCACGGCAGCGATAAGCGCCAGCGCCGCCGCGCTGACGGCATAGAAGCTTCTCCAACCCCAGAAATCGGCAATCAGGCTCGCCAAAGGGCGAGACACCAATATGCCAACCATCACACCGCTCATGACGTTGCCGATTACCCGGCCACGATGCTCGGGCGGCGTCATAGCCGCGGCGATCGGCACCAGGATCTGAATGGCGGAACAGGCTGCTCCCAACAGAAACAGGAAGATTAGCAAGCTCCATCCCGTCGGCGCGAAGGCGGCGGCAACAGCCATCACCAGCGCGGAGACGAGCATGCGCAGCACCAGCTGCCGATTCTCCATAAGGTCCGCCAGCGGCACGAGAAAGAATAGCCCGGCGGCATAGCCGAGCAGCGAGGCCATCGCGACGAGGCCGGCACCGCTCTCGGAAAAGCCGAGCGACGGACCGATGATGCCGACCAGCGTCTGTGGTGCAAAGAGGTTGATGATGATGATGCCGGTGGCGATGGCGAACAGCAATGTCGATGGAGCAGCGGCCGCGGACAGATCGTCATCCGGCTCGCTCGTTATACATTCGGGTACCTGTGACATGGGCTCTCCAATAATTTCTGATAATAAAGATGGCCATGTTTATCGCTTTGCTGCATAATGAGACAATTGAAATGAACTAATAATGATTATGCGGATCTGGCATGAACATTCACGATCTGGAAGCTTTCGTCGCGGTGGTGGAGACGGGTTCGATCGTTGCCGCCTCTGCGCGCATCAATCTTACACAGCCGGGCATTACCCGGCGCATCCAGAATCTGGAAGATAGTCTCGGCATTGCCCTGCTCGACCGGCAATCGAAACCGCTCAAGCCGACTGCGGCGGGACGCGAGGCTTATGAGCACGGACGTCGCGTTCTGCGCTCGCTCGATGATCTCAAAGCCGGCGTTTCACCCGGCGGTACGATAGGCGGTGAGTTCCGGCTCGGCATAATGCCTTATCTCTCCGAAGCTGCCTTGTCGGCGCCCCTCGATGAATTGCGCAATCAGTTTCCGCAATTGACGCTGCGGATCGTCACCGGATGGTCGCCGCAGCTTGTCGAGCAGGTGGCTCGCAGTGAGCTCGATGCGGCAACCGTGTGCCTGGCCGAAGGGTTGCAGCCGCCCGACAATGTCATCGGCGATGTGCTGGGAGTTCACAGCGTCATTCTTGTCGCCGCGCCATCGCTCGGCGTTCCCAAGGAGCCGAAGCTCGACGAGCTTTCCCGCTTTCCCTGGATCATGAATCAAAGCGGCTGCGGCTTCAGGGCTTTCATTCAGCATCGCTTCGAAGCGGAGCGCTTGCCCTTCGACGTCGGCGTCGAGGCCATGAGCGCCGATCTGCGCATGTCTCTCGTCGCGCGAGGGCTCGGTATCGGCGTGCTGACTCCCGCAGCGCTGGCCGACAGCCGTTGGCGCGACGCTGTCGAGATCATCGATGCTCCGGACTTCAGCCCAAAGGTTGTCAATTGGCTCGTGCATCGTCCCCCGGCGGGACGTCTTGCCCGACCGATCGCAACCTTCGGCGAAGCGTTGGCCGAAACACTGAAAACGAAGAGGCCGTTCTCGACCTGACGCCTGCAATCAGGCGCCGGGCCTATTCACCATCGCCTCGATGTTGTAGCCATCGGGATCGAGGACGAAGCAGGCGTAGTAGTGTTCCGTATATTCCGGCCGTGGCCCGGGAGGACCATTGTCTCCTGCGCCGGCTTCCAGCGCGGAGCGATAGAAGGCATCGACTTCGGCCCTGCTCTCGACACGGAAGGCGACATGCAGATGCGTCAAGGGCGGCTTGCTGCCGGTATGCTGGATCTCGAACAGGCTGCCCTCGCCGACATCAAACGCCCAGAACACGCCATCCTTTCCGAAAGACAGGCGGTATCCCAAGGGCTCGAAGGCTCGCTCATAGAAGGATTTGCTCTTTTCGAGATCGCTGACTTCGATGGTTATGTGGTCGATCAAGGCTGGTTTCTCTCCAAAAAATTGATGGCGAGAACAGGCTAGTCAAAGCGGAAGATTCACGCAATGGCCACAGAGAGTCGCAACAACTACCAATGATTGCATTCGCAACAAGGGATCAAAACGGCTTGGGCAATGCAGAATTTTCGAGGAGAGTTGGAGCGGGTGAAGGGAATCGAACCCTCGTATTCAGCTTGGGAAGCTGCTGCTCTACCATTGAGCTACACCCGCCTGACATCCTGAGATGTCCAACAGTTGCCGGCCTCTGTCAAGGCCGGTCAGTGGATGTTCAAAGCCGGAAGTGCTTCGAAAGCTTCAGGCCCTGCGCCTGATAGTTCGAGCCAAGGCCGGAGCCGTAGAGGCTGCTTGGCTGTTCCAGCATGTGTTCATAGATCAGGCGCCCGACAATCTGGCCATCCTCGAGGATGAAGGGCACTTCGTGACTGCGCACTTCGAGTACCGCGCGACTGCCGCGACCGCCGGCCGGCGCATGGCCGAAGCCTGGATCGAAGAAGCCGGCATAGTGGACGCGGAACTCGCCAACCAGCGGATCAAACGGCGTCATTTCGGCGGCATAATGCGGCGGTACGTGCACCGCTTCTCGCGAAACGAGGATGTAGAATTCGTCGGGATCAAGGATGATTTCGGTGCGGCCGCGGCTGTAAAGCGGCTCCCAGAAATCGAAGATATGGTGCTGGGCCTTCTTGTCGACATCGACGACAGCCGTGTGGTGCTTGCCGCGATAACCGATCAGTCCTTCCTTGTCGCCGGCAAGATCGATCGACAGCGCGATGCCGCCACCGGTGATATTGGGCTTCTTGCTGGCGACCAACGTTTCGGCTTCGTGCAGTGACAGCAGTTCCGGCTCGGTCAGCAAGGCCTGGCCGACGCGGAAGCGGATCTGCGAAAGGCGCGAGCCGCGGCGCACGACGATCGGGAAGGTGCGCGGGCTGATTTCCAGATAGAGCGGACCGGAGTAGCCGGCCGGGATCTTATCGAACTCCTGCGCCCGGTCGGTGATGACGCGGGTGAAGATATCGAGGCGGCCCGTCGAGCTCTTCGGATTGGCCGAGGCCGACATGTCTTCAGGCAGGTCCAGCCGCTCCATCAGCGGCACGATGTAGACACAGCCGGTTTCCAGCACCGCGCCTTCCGAGAGATCGACCACATGCAGCTTCAGCCGGTCGAGCTTGTCGGCGACGAGATGCGAAGGCCCTGGCATGAAGCTGGCGCGAACGCGAAAGGCATGCGAACCCAGCCGCAAGTCGAGGCTTGCCGGCTGGATCTGATCGACGTCCAGTTCTCTCTCGCTCGTCAGCCGCCCTGTTTCAAACAGCGCTGCGATAGCGCGATCGGCCAAAATTCCAGTATTGCGAGCCATCATGCTTCTCTCATAATTTGTCGCAGACAAAACCAAACTCAGGGAATTGACGCAAGCGGTCAACGGCAGTATTGCAACTTATCCCGTGGTGATTTGGCCGGTCGGCTTGCAGCCACGTTAAACAAATGGCTAAAAAGACCGGGGTTGAACCGGTCTGCTTTCGCGACCGGTTTTTTTGTTTGAAAGTGGTGATGGCATGAGCAAGACTTGGCGCCCCGCAACCCAACTCGTACACAACGGAACGCTTCGTTCGCAATTCGGCGAGACCTCTGAAGCGATCTATCTGACCCAGGGCTTCGTCTACGATACCTCTGAAGCGGCGGAAGCCCGCTTCAAGGGCGAGACCGAAGGTTTCATCTATGCCCGTTACGGCAGCCCGACCAACGACATGTTCGAAAAGCGCATGTGCGCGCTGGAAGGCGCTGAAGATGCTCGCGCCACCGCGTCCGGCATGGCCGCCGTCTCCGCCGCCATCCTCTGCCAGCTGCAGGCTGGCGACCACATCGTCGCTGCCCGGGCGCTCTTCGGCTCCTGCCGTTGGGTCGTGGAAACGCTCGCTCCGAAATACGGCATCGAATGCACCCTCGTCGACGGACGCTTCACCAAGAACTGGGAAAAGGCCATCCGCCCGAACACCAAGCTGTTCTTCCTGGAAAGCCCGACGAACCCGACGCTGGAAGTGGTCGATATCGCAGCCGTCGCCAAGCTCGCCAACCAGATCGGCGCAAAGGTCGTGGTCGACAACGTTTTCGCGACGCCTCTCTTCCAGAAGCCGCTCGAGCTCGGCGCTCATATCGTCGTCTATTCCGCCACCAAGCATATCGACGGTCAGGGCCGCTCGCTCGGCGGTATCATCCTCTCCGACAAGCAGTGGATCGACGAGCACCTGCAGGACTATTTCCGCCATACCGGCCCGGCCATGTCGCCCTTTACCGCTTGGACGCTGCTGAAGGGCATCGAGACGCTGCCGCTGCGCGTAGCGCAACAAACGACGAATGCCGCCAAGGTGGCCGATTTCCTCGCCGAGCAGACCAACAAGGTCGCCCGCGTGATCTATCCGGGCCGCAAGGACCATCCGCAGGCCGATATCATCGCCAAGCAGATGAGCGGCGGCTCGACCCTGATCGCCTTTGAACTCAAAGGCGGCAAGGAAGCGGCCTTCAAGCTGCAGAACGCCCTGGAGATCGTCAAAATCTCCAACAATCTCGGCGACAGCAAGAGCCTGATCACCCATCCGGCTACGACGACGCACAAGAACCTCACCGACGAGGCACGCGCAGAGCTCGGCATTTCGCCGGGCACCGTGCGCTTCTCCGCCGGCATCGAGGACAGCGAGGATCTGGTCGAGGATTTCGCCCGCGCGCTCGCGCAGGTTTCCGCCTGATTTCAATCGGGCCGCCCGAATTCTCTCCGGGCGGCCCGATCCAGCTTGTGAGGCAATGCCTCAGGATACGGCTCTCCGTCAGCTTGCAGCCCGGAACTGGACCTCGCCGTCGTGCAGGAAGAACATCTTGTCGAACAACCTGAGATCCAAGGGGTTCGGCAAGCGGACATCCTCCAGATCGGGGACAGGCTTCCGTTCAGGATCGTATGAGCGATCGATCTGCGAGATGAAGACAATGATCACGCTTCTTTCCCGCGCAAATGCCTTCAACGCCTGTACCTGGGTCATCACGTCGGGATTTTCCCGCTTCTGATCCAAAAGCTGGAGATAATCGACCACTGCCAGCGTGCCACGCGGCGCCGCGGCCAGCCTTGTGACGATATAGTCGGCGCTGATGGCATCCGAACTGTCGAATTCGAACAATTCAGCAAATTCCGCGTGATCGGCGTCGATCATCCGGAAGCGATTGAGAACGGCCTGCTCCGTGTCTTCCAGGGTGAAGAACGCGCCGCGATTGCCTGATTTCATGGCTTCAACGGCAAGCCTCAAACTCATCAAGGTCTTGCCGTGACCGGGCCTGGCGCCGACCAGAACCAGATCGCCCGGATTCAGTCGCGAATACAACTCGCTGACAGGGACGCCGGTGCTTGTTCTGGCTGAAAGCAAACTCCAGCCTTCAAATCCTTCGGCCGCGGCGATGCGATCCAGCGCCGCATGCAAGGGTATGTTCTGCTGGCGGGACAGAAGCCTCGCCTTACGCTTCAAGTGATATACAGGGGCAGAAAGCCTCATCTAAACCTCCTATTGCGAGCAATCATCGCAACCCCTCCTTATGCCAGCGCTCAAACAGTCGGTTTGGAGATCGAAAACCCCGCATGAAGAATGCTTTCCCGAGTGGAGGGGGGAGGCGCGGGCCGTGCCAGAAGCAGATGATAACCCGAATCCGATCATCGGAAAATCTCAGGCAAGCGCTTTCGAAAGAAACTTGAGTGGAAGTTCGGCGCCGGCCAGTTTGAAGGTTTCGACGGCAGATCGAACGAGCTGGAGATAAAGCCGGAGTGTGCCAGCAATTTTGACAAGCGTATATGTCGGCCATGATACCGGCCGCTGCGCATTAAGGCAGACAAGACCAAATGACAAACCAAAAGAGATACTTTTAGAGCAAGTCACGGCCCCGTTTCTTCAGTCGTAATAGCTGAAATCTGAAAAGACTGACCTCCATGCGCGATATTTCATCACGCCGTTCCTTGACGGAATGGATCGGTTATAGGATATCGCTAGTTATCCTGCACTTTGCGGGAAAGACGGAAAGCGGATAATATACCGCAGACTTGGAAATGCTGAAGCGACGATGAGGCTTGGAGAAGCGCGCGACGGTTCAGGGCAGCGGCAAGGTAGCAGGCATGTATCGCGCCTTAACACGCGACATAGAAGTGGTCGTCGAGCCTTTTTATCTGGAGGAGCAATCCGATCCGGATGATGATCGCTATGTCTGGGGATACCGCATCGTCATCTCTAATCATTCCAAGATGTCCGTCAAACTAGTGACGCGCTATTGGCACATTACCGATATGAACGGCATCGTGGACGAAGTGACGGGGCCGGGCGTGGTCGGCGAGCAGCCGCATCTGAAGCCTGGCGATACCTATGAATACTCCTCCGGCTGCCCGCTGGACACGCCGTCAGGAATGATGTTCGGCCATTATCAGATGGAAACGGATGACGGGGAGCAATTCCACGTCAAGATCCCCGCCTTCTCTCTCGACACGCCCAACCTGTTGCGGACGCTGAACTAGAGCGTTCGGCGCTACTTCGAATAGCGGAACACCCCATCTTCCTGTTTCTTTCCGGATTCCCAGAAAGGCGTTACGGACCCTTCCTGGGAATGTTCCAGAGCCGCATCAGGCCGCTTCTATCTCGGATACTTCGAAGCGATAGGTGGTGGAGCAGAACTCGCAGGTCACGGCGATTTCGCCATTCTCTTCGCTCGCCTGGATTTCCTCAGCTGAAAAGCCCTGCAGCACGCCCTTCAGCTTGTCCCGCGAGCAAGAACAGCGATCGTAGACGGCCTTCGGCTCATAGACGCGCACGCCGCGCTCGTGGAACAGACGATAAAGCAGCCGCTCGGTGCCGACGAGTGGATCCGTCAGTTCGTCTGCATCGATCGTCTCGACCAGGCTGCGCGCTTCCGCCCAGGCATCATCCTCGACATGACGGCGCGCGCCGTCATCTCCATCGCCACCATGCAGGTCCGGCTGACGCATGCGTTCCGGCGCTTCGGGGAGGAACTGGGCGATCAGGCCCCCTGCCCGCCAGCGATGGCGCGGCTTGCCGTTCTCGTCGCGATCAAAAAGCTCTGCGGCACCCAGACGCACGCGCGTCGGGATCTGTTCTGACTGGCGGAAATAAGTGCCGGCGATCTCCTCAAGCGACGCGCCGTCGAGAGCGACGATGCCCTGGTAGGGTTGGCTGAACCGGCCCTGGTCGATCGTGAAGGCGAGAACGCCCTTGCCGAGCAGCTGCTCCGGCTCTGTCCGGCCCTCGGCGATAGCCTTCGCCAGCGCCTCTTCATTGAAGCGGGCATAGGCGCGAACATTTTCAGGCGTCGAGAAATCGGCCACCAGCAGATCGACGGGACCGTCGCCCTTGGTCTGCACTGTGAACTTGCCTTCGAACTTCAAAGACGTGCCGAGCAGAACCGTCAGAACGATGGCCTCGGCCAGAAGGCGGGCCACCGGCGTCGGATAATCATGCCGGGCAAGGATCGCATCCAGCAACGGGCCAAGCTGCACGGCGCGGCCGCGCACATCGAGGCCCTCCACCTGAAAGGGTACGACGTGATCGTCACCGGCAAAATCGAACTGACCCAGCGAGGCTGCATTTTCGGCCATTGCTTTACTCCTACTGCGCCCGCGCTCTCAAGCGCGGCTTCATATCCTCAGATCGCGCCCAGGCACCAAGCAAGAATCGACTTTTGCGCATGAAGGCGGTTTTCCGCCTCATCGAAAACAACGGATTGCGGACCATCGATCACTTCGTCCGTCACTTCCTCCCCGCGATGGGCGGGCAGGCAATGCATGAACAACGCGTCTTTGTCGGCCTGTGCCATCAAAGCCTTGTTGACTTGATAGGGCTGGAAGACGTTGTGACCGCGGGCCCGGTGTTCCTGATTCATGGACACCCAGGTATCGGTTACCACGCAATCGACGCCGGCGACCGCACGGTCTGCATCATGCGAGAGCAGGATTTCGGCGCCCTCGTTGCGGGCCCAGTTCAGATAGTGATCCTTTGGCTCGGAACCAAGGGGTACCGCCATGTTCATGCGATAGCCGAAGCGAGCTGCACCTTCGATCAACGAATGCAGTACGTTATTGCCGTCGCCGGTCCAGGCGACAGTCTTGCCCTTGATCGGGCCGCGATGCTCCTCGAAGGTCATGATATCGGCCATGATCTGGCAGGGATGCGTGTCGTCGGTGAGCGCGTTGATGACCGGAACCGTCGCGTGTTCCGCCAGTTCGAGCATGCGCGCGTGATCGGTGGTACGGATCATGATCGCGTCGACATAACGCGACAGGACCTTGGCCGTATCCCCGATCGTCTCGGCGCGGCCGAGCTGCATTTCGGTTCCGGAGAGGAACAGCGTCTCGCCGCCGAGCTGGCGCATGCCGACGTCGAAGGAAACGCGGGTTCGGGTGGAAGGCTTCTCGAAAATCATCGCCAGCATCTTGCCGGCCAGCGGCTTGTCTGCCGCACCCGCCTTCAGCGCCTTCTTTCGCACGATCGCATCGTCGATGATGTGGCGCAGATCGGCAGCCGGGACGGCCGAGAGATCAAGAAAATGTTTCGGAGAAGCCATGTCCTTACCTGTACTCCAGAAAAAACAATAACGCCCGCATGGGGCAGGAACGCCCCGACTGCGGGCGGTAAACTTAGGCCGATTTCTTGGTGCGGGCTGCGCGCGCACGCTCAGCCGCACGCTCGATGCGGGCGAGACCTTCGCGTGCTTCCTCAGCGGTGACGACCAGCGGCGGCAGCAGACGGATGACGTTGTCGCCGGCCGGCACGCCAAGCAGATGCTCGGCGCGGATCGCCTGCAAGAGATCCGCCTGCGGGATTGCCGCCTTAATGCCGAGCATCAGGCCCTCGCCACGAACATCCTCGATGATGTCGGGGAAGCGATCCTTCAGCGAGGCAAGCCCCTGACGGAACACCAGAGCCACATCGCGAATGTGCTGCAGGAAACCATCCGCAAGCACGATGTCGAGCACGGCATTGCCGACCGCCATGGCAAGCGGATTGCCGCCGTAGGTCGAACCGTGCGTTCCCGCCTTCATGCCGGAGGCCGCTTCTGCGGTCGCCAGGCAAGCGCCGAGCGGGAAGCCACCGCCGATCCCCTTGGCAACGGCCATGATGTCGGGCTTGATGCCGGCCCACTCGTAGGCGAAGAGCTTACCCGTGCGGCCAACGCCGCACTGGACTTCGTCCAGGATCAGCAGCAGGCCGTGCTCGTCGCAAATCTGGCGCAGGCCACGCAGGAATTCATTGGTCGCCGGGCGGATACCGCCCTCGCCCTGCACCGGCTCGATCAGGATCGCGGCCGTCGCATCGGTGATGGCTGCGCGAACGGCATCGAGATCGCCGAACGGCACCTGATCGAAGCCCGGAGCCTTCGGGCCGAAACCTTCGATATATTTTTCCTGGCCACCGGCCGCGATCGTCGCGATGGTGCGACCGTGGAAGGCGCCCTCAAAGGTGATGACGTGGAACTTCTCCGGATGCCCCTTGGCGAAGTGATAGCGCCGCGCCGTCTTGATGGCGCATTCCAGCGCCTCGGCGCCCGAATTGGTGAAGAACACCTTGTCGGCGAAGGTGACTTCCGTCAGCCGCTTCGACAGCTTTTCCTGACCGGGCACTTCATAGAGGTTCGACAGGTGCCAGACCTTGTCCGCCTGCGCCTTCAATTCCGCCACCAGATGCGGATGCGCGTGGCCGAGGGAATTGACGGCGACGCCGGCTGCAAAGTCGAGATAGCGCTCACCGCTTTCCGTGACCAGCCACACGCCCTCGCCTCGCTCGAACCGCAGCGGAGCACGCATGTAGGTGTCATAAAGCGGCGCGGTCTCGGCCATGGCCATATCTCCTCGATCACAACTTTAAGGACCAATCGCTTCCGCTTGATGAAACGGGTCCGAAAAAATCAAAAATGCCGCCTTGCGGCGGCCCAGGCACTATTGATGTTTTGCACCGCGATGTCAACAAAACTGGCGATTTAGCAAGTGCGAGAAAACGCTTCAGCGCAAAAGGATTACGTTCGCCACCGCGTATTGCAGAAATGCCACGCCGGGGCAGCAAGTTGGGGAAAACCCCGAAATCGATTCCTCAAGATTCGCGCGACTCTTGTCACGGAGTCAGCCTCACACTAGGTTAAAAACCAATTGCTAGACTGCATGCGGCGGAACTAGTCACCACAATTTTAAAGCGTTTCGTGCCTCGTTCCCATTCGAGGCAATGGTGAAGGATTCTGCCACCGGAAACGCGACAGCGGAGACAGGGCATGAACTGGACAGACGAACGCGTCGAGAAGCTGAAAAAGCTATGGTCCGAAGGGTTGAGCGCCAGCCAGATCGCGGCGCAACTGGGTGGCGTGAGCCGTAATGCCGTCATCGGCAAGGTGCATCGCCTGAACCTTCCCGGCCGAGCGAAGGCGGGTGGCACGGCGACGGCTGCTCGCACGCCGAAGCGCAGCGCCTCGGCGCCGCGGGCCCCGGCTTACACTTCGCGTGTCGCAACCCGCACGGTTACCCGCCAGCAGGGCGCAACCATGCTGAAGGAAGAGATCGAGGTCGATGCGGTCAACGAGATTACCTATCGTCCGGCTTCGAACGTCGTCGTTCCGATCTCTCGTCGCCTCGGCCTGACGGAGCTGACGGAACGCACCTGCAAGTGGCCCGTCGGCGACCCGCTGAAGGACGATTTCCACTTCTGCGGCAACGACAGCCCGGATTCCTCACCATACTGCACCTACCATCAGCGCATGGCGTATCAGCCGGTGAATGAGCGTCGGCGGAACAACGGTTAAGCAATTGCAGGAAAAGTGCGAAGCGGTTTTCCGTCCGGAATTGCGTAAAACAAAAATACCGAGCGACGATCCAAGCATTCAGACAAAGAAACGGGCCCCTCGAGGCCCGTTTTCTGTTTCCGCCGCTATGTTGATGCCTGAGCGCCCCCAACACAAGGATGTGCCGCTCAGGCCTCCATGGAATAGCCCGCGCCGCGAACGGTACGGATGACATCCTGCATATTGGAGAAGTTCAGCGCCTTGCGCAGGCGGCCGACATGAACGTCAACGGTGCGTTCGTCGACATAGATATCGTGCCCCCATACGCCGTCTAGCAGCTGCGAGCGCGAGAAGACGCGGCCCGGCGAGGACATCAGGAATTCCAGCAGGCGGAATTCCGTCGGACCCAGCCGCACTTCACGGCTCTTGCGATGAACGCGATGGGTTTCGCGATCCAGCTCGATATCGCCGCAACGCAGCACCGTGGAGAGAACCTCCGGGCGGGCTCGCCGCAGCATCGCCTTGACGCGAGCCATCAGCTCCGGCGTCGAGAACGGCTTGACGACGTAATCGTCCGCGCCGGTCGAAAGGCCACGCACGCGCTCGCTTTCCTCGCCGCGGGCCGTCAGCATGATGATCGGCAGGCGCTCCGTCTCCGGCCGCATGCGCAGCCGGCGGCAGAGCTCGATACCGGACACGCCGGGGAGCATCCAGTCTAGGATCAGAAGATCGGGGATGCGCTCCTGGAGACGCAACTCGGCTTCATCGCCTCTGAGGATCGTGTCGACCTCGAAGCCTTCGGCCTCGAGATTGTAGCGCAGCAGAACGCTCAGCGCTTCCTCGTCTTCTACAACAGCAACTCTTGGAACCATGCGCCTTTGGTCTCCTTGTCTTCGCTTCCAGATTATTCCGTCACCGCGCCGACGGTGTTGGCGGTATCGTCTTTCGGACGCTCGCCCTCGGGCTGAGCACCGGTCGCCATGTAATAGATCGTCTCGGCAATGTTGGTGGCATGGTCGCCGATGCGCTCGATGTTCTTGGCGCAGAAAAGAAGATGCGTGCAGGTGGTGATGTTGCGCGGATCTTCCATCATGTAGGTCAGCATCTCGCGGAAGAGCGAGGTATACATCGCGTCGATTTCCTCGTCGCGTTCGCGGATCGAGACGGCCTTGTCCGGCGAGCGGGTGGCGTAGACGTCGAGCACTTCCTTGAGCTGGCCGAGCGCCAGTTCGGAAAGATGTTCGATACCGCGAGCAAGGCGGCGCGGAACGCCGGTGCCCTGCACGGCGATGACGCGCTTTGCAGTGTTTTTGCCAAGATCGCCGACGCGCTCCAGATCGGAGGCGATGCGGATGGAACCCATGATCTCACGCAGGTCAGCCGCCATCGGCTGACGACGTGCGATGGTGACGATCGCCTTGTCGCCGACTTCGCGCTCGGCATGGTCGAGAACGACGTCGTCGGAGATGACCTTCTGTGCGAGAGCGGCATCGCTATGAACCAATGCGCGAACGCTGTCGCTGACCATCTGTTCGGCCAGACCGCCCATTTCGGCAATGCGGCGCGTCAGGAACTTCAGGTCTTCGTCATAGGCAGAGAGAATGTGAGTGGAGACCATTTTTCTATCCTCAAGGTGAACTGTGTGAAGGGAGCCGCGCGCCTGACATCATCAACCAAAACGGCCCATGATGTAATCCTGCGTGCGGAAATCGTCGGGATTGGTGAACATCTTATCGGTGTCGTTCTCCTCGACCAGATGGCCGAGATGGAACATTGCGGTGCGTTGCGAAACGCGGGCTGCCTGCTGCATGGAATGCGTCACGATGACGATGGTAAAATTCTCCCGCAGCTCGTGGATGAGGTCTTCGACCTTTGCCGTTGCAATCGGATCCAGCGCCGAGCAGGGTTCGTCCATCAGGATCACTTCCGGGCTGACGGCAACCGCGCGCGCGATGCACAGGCGCTGCTGCTGTCCGCCAGAGAGGCTCGTGCCTGCATCGTGCAGCCGATCCTTCACCTCGCCCCAGAGACCGGCCTTCTGCAGGCTGGTTTCGACGATGTGCTCGAGATCGGCCTTGGACCGATGCAGGCCGTGGATGCGCGGGCCATAGGCGACGTTCTCGTAGATCGATTTCGGAAACGGATTGGGCTTCTGGAAAACCATGCCGACGCGCGCGCGCAGCTCCACTACGTCGATGCTGTTATCGTAGACATCCTGATCGTCGAGCGTGATCTTGCCGGTGATGCGGCATGTCTCGATCGTATCGTTCATGCGGTTGAGGCAACGCAGGAAGGTGGACTTGCCGCAGCCGGACGGGCCGATCAAAGCCGTGACCGTATTGGCGCGAATATTCAGATTGACGTCGAAGAGCGCACGCTTTTCGCCATAGAAGACCGAAACGTCCTGGCCGATCATCTTGTAAGGGATCGTCATCATCTTCTTGGCCAATGCTCTTTCGCTTCCGGCTTCCGTCATCATGTTCATTTTGCGCTCCTCCCCTACCAGCGCCGCTCGAAGCGGCGGCGCAGCAGAATTGCGCCGATATTCATCGCAACGAGGAAAAAGAGCAGGACGATAATGGCCCCAGAGGTCCTTTCGACGAAGGCACGCTCCGCCTCGCTCGCCCACATGTAGATCTGCACCGGCAGCGCCGTCGAAGGATCGAGCGGCGAAGCGGGATAATTGGCGACGAACGCGACCATGCCGATCAAGAGCAGCGGCGCCGTCTCGCCGAGCGCATGCGCCAATCCGAGGATCGTGCCCGTCAGGATGCCAGGCATGGCAAGCGGTAGGACATGGTGGAAGACCATCTGCATGCGCGACGCGCCGAGCCCAAGCGCTGCGCTGCGGATCGACGGCGGCACCGCCCGCAGCGCCGAGCGTGTGGCGATGATGATCATCGGCAGCGTCATCAGGCTCAATACCAGGCCGCCGACCAGCGAGGCCGAGCGCGGCAGGCCCATGGTATTGATAAAGACGGAGAGACCGAGCAAGCCGTAGACGATCGAGGGCACGGCGGCGAGGTTGTTGATGTTGACCTCGATCAGATCCGTCAGCCGGTTCTTAGGCGCGAACTCCTCGAGATAGATCGAGGCGGCGACGCCCACCGGCAAGGCGAGGACGAGCACGGTCAGCATCAGGTAGAGTGAGCCGATCAGGGCGACGCCAAGGCCCGCCGCTTCCGGCCGGCTCGAATTGCCCGACACGAAGAGGCCGCTGTTGAAGGCCTTGTAGAGAGCGCCGCTATCGCGGAGCTGCTTCATCCAGGCAACCTGCCGGTCGGATACCTTGCGGTCCTTCTCGTCCGCCGTGAGATCGATCTGGCCCTTGTTGGCGGAGTCGATGTTGGCGCTGGCAAGGAAAGTGACGTCCTGGGTCGTTCCGACAATCGAAGGGTTGGCAGCGACCCTGTCGCGCAGCGCGATCCTGGCGCTGTCGGATACCATGGCCGTTGCCTCGCGAACGAGCGCGCGATTGGCGGGATCGATACCGAGCATCTTCACCAGCGCATCGCGCACGAGGACCGGATAATTGGCCGATATCAGCAACTTCGGATCGCTGGTCCGCTTGCCTGTCGGATCGATCACCTTCTCGCTGAATTCGATCGGTAAGGTGATCGAGGTCTGGACGAAGGCGGTATAGCCGTTGCGGACAACCGTCGAGACCAGAATGACGAGGAAGACCAGACCGAAGATGACCGCGGCTATGCCGCAGGCGCGGAAACGACGCTCGGCGGCATAGCGCCTGCCAATGCCGATATCGCGGCGCACACGCGTGCCCGGCGTAAGCTCGCGCGGAATATTCTGTAGCGGGGAGGATACGATATCGCTCATTCGTATTGCTCCCGGTAGCGGCGGACGATGTAGAGGGCGTAGACGTTCAGGCAGAGCGTCAGGCAGAACAGGGTGATGCCGAGCGCAAAGGCGACCAGCGTTTGCGGCGAGGTGAACTCCAGATCGCCGGTCAACTGATTGACGATCTTCACCGTCACCGTCGTCATCGGTTCGAAGGGATCGAACTGCATGCGCGCCGCGACGCCGGCCGCCAGCACGACGATCATCGTTTCTCCGACCGCCCGCGAGGCGGTCATCAGGAGCGCACCGACGATACCGGGAAGCGCTGCGGGCAAGAGGACGCGTTTCACCGTCTCGGAGCGCGTGGCGCCGAGGCCGAGCGAGCCGTCGCGCAGCGAGCGCGGAACCGCCATGATGATATCGTCCGACAGCGACGAGACGTAGGGGATCAGCATCACGCCCATGACGAAACCGGCGGTCAGAACGCTCTGCGCCTCGATGAAGCTCGTGTAGCTTCCCGTCATCAGGCCGTTGATCTCGGCCGAAATGTCTCTGAAGAAAGGTCCGACCGTGACAAGGGCAAAGAAGCCATAAACGATTGTGGGTATACCGGCCAGCACCTCAAGCATCGGCTTGGCGATGGAGCGCACGCGTGCCGAGGCATACTCCGCCATGTAGATCGCCGCGAACAGCCCGATCGGCACGGCAAAGAGCATGGCGACAAAACCGATATAGATCGTACCCGCCAGCAGCGGGATCAAGCCGAAGGTTCCCGATGTCTGCGTGCCTGCGCCGGTGAAACGCGGATCCCAGACCGTGCCGAAGAAGAACTCACCGGCCGGCACCATGCTGAAGAAACGCGCAGCTTCCGACAGCATCGAAACGACGATCCCGAGCGTCGTCAGCACGGCGATGGAGGACGCAATGATCAGCGCCCCGAGAATGACCTGCTCGACACGATTTCGGGCGCGAAAACGAGGAGCGATGACGCGCAGACCATAGGTCGCGCATAGCAGCGACAGCAGGATCGCCGACACGCTCATGACGATCCGGCTGATTTCCCGCATGCCGTTATACTTGTTGGCGGCATCGACCATGTAACCGGTCGGGCGGATCGCCAGCGGCACGCCCTTCTGCGCCAGCAGCAATTGCAGATCGGCCGTGCCGCCGGCGACCTCCGTCAGCTCCCGACCACTGAGAAGGCGCATGCCGTGCGCGATGCTGCGCACCATGCCGTAGCTGAGATTGAGTTCTGCGCGCGGGAGGATTTTCACCTCCTCCGGAAAGGACTTGATCACCAGGCGATCAATCACTTCCGGGCTGGCAATCGACCAGACGCAGACGAGCGCCAATGCCGGAAGGACGGCCCATATGGCGGCATAGGCACCATGATAGCCATGCCTGGAATGCATCGAGGAAGACCTGCCGTCAGCCGACAGCGCAGCAGCCCTCACCCGCCCCAGCACGAAGGCAAAGGCGCCGATGACCGACACGCATAGCAGCAGCAGTGACACACTCATACCAATTCCCCGGCCCATTCTCCGGCCAACGTCGGCACGGTCGAAGACCGCACCGACGCATAGTCCTTACGCACTCACATGATCTTTCCGTCCGCAAAGTCCTTGCGGATCTGGTCGCGTTCAGCATCCGGCGCGGGCACGAGGCCATATTCGGCCAACGGGCTATCCGGCCCGATCATCTGATCGCTGGTGAAGAAATCGACATATTCCTTGAGGCCAGGAATGACGCCCAGATGCGCCTTCTTGACGTAGAAGAACAACGGTCGCGAGACCGGATAGGTGCCGTCGGCGATCGTCTGGCCCGAGGGCACGATATCGCTGACGGTGGCGACCTTCAGCTTGTCGGCATTGTTCTGGTAGAAATACAGGCCGAAGACGCCGACGCCATGCTTGTTGGCGTTGATGCGCGCCAGAGTTTCCGGATAATCGCCGTCGATATCGACTGCCAGACCGTCCTTGCGCACGGCAATGCACTTCTTCGCCTGCTGGTCTGCATCCTTGATCGTGGCCTTGATGACGTCGAGCGCGCCGGAAGCCTTACAGCCGGAAGCGAGAACACGTTCCTCGAAGACCTCGCGCGTGCCGTGCTTCTCGCCCGGAATATAGGCGGCGATTTCGAAATCCGGCAGCGAAGGGTTGATCTGCGACCACTTCTTGTAGGGATTGGCGACCAGCTTGCCGTCGACGACGACTTCGGCTGCGAGCGCCTTGTAGAGATCGGCGGGTACGAACTTGATATCGGGGTTGCTCTTGTCAAAGGCGAAGACGATGCCGTCATAGCCGATCTTGATCTGCTGGATATCGGCGACACCAGCGGCCTTGCAGGCGCCGATTTCGCTATCCTTGATCGGACGCGACGCATTGGCGATATCGATGGAATCGGTGCCGACACCCTTGCAGAATTCCTTGAGGCCGGCGCCCGAGCCACCGGATTCGACGATCGGCGTCTTGAAGTTGGTGTGGGTCTCTCCGAAATTCTCGGCGACGATCTTGGCATAGGGGAATACGGTAGAAGAACCGGAAATCTGAATCTGGTCGCGGGCCACGGCAGCGCCGGCAAAAGCGGCGGATGCGACCAGCGCGAGAATAGACAATTTCAACGCGTTCATAATGAATCCTCCCTGACGGGCTAAAAGAGCACGACGGTGAACGGTACATCCACCAGTTTCAGCGCTTCTTTCTTACCGGCCAAAGCACCGCCCTTTTATGTCAGGCGAGTGAAACAATTATGACAGTCTATCCTTTTGAAATTTATGGGCTAAATCTCACCCGGAATCGGGGGTTCGTAGTGAGCTTCAGAAGCGGACGGTAAAGTCGGTTCCCTTCCCAACTTCCGACTTCACGATCAGCCTTGCGCGGTGGCGCGTCAGAATGTGCTTGACGATGGCGAGCCCAAGACCGGTGCCCTTCTTCGAACGGCTGTCCTCAACGTTGACGCGATAAAAGCGCTCGGTCAGGCGAGGCACATGCTCGGCCGGTATTCCCGGCCCCTTGTCGGAAATGACGACGGCGACCGCCTGGCCCGGCTCGTTCAAAAGCGAAACCTCGACAGACTTGCCTTCCTGGCCATACTTACAGGCATTCTCGATCAGATTTTCGAAAACCTGCACCAGCTCGTCGCGGTCGCCCAGCACCTCCACCTTGTCGTCGGGCATATGCAGGTTGATCGTCACGTCGAGATCGCCTGCGAGCGGCGCCAACGAGTCCCGCACATGGCCGAGCAGCGGCACGAGATCGACCTTCTGATCCGGCGCGATATGTGACTTCAGCTCCAGCCGCGATAGCGACAGAAGATCGTCGACCAGCCGGCTCATGCGCGTCGTCTGATCGAACATGATGCCGAGGAAACGCTGCTGAGCTTTCGGGTCCGATTTGGCAGGGCCTTGGATGGTCTCGATGAAGCCTCTCAGCGAAGCCAGCGGCGTGCGCAGCTCATGGCTGGCATTGGCGACGAAATCGGAGCGCATGCGATCGATGTGACGCAGTTCCGATATGTCGCGAAAGGACAGCAGGAAGAAGGTGCCGGTTTCGACTTCGGCTTGCTGCAGATCGATCGGCGCGATGCGCACGATGTAGACGCGCTCCGAGGGTAGCCGCTCTGAATGCTCGATCTGGTTCGGGGTGTTGGTCGCGATGGTCTCGCGAACCATGTCGAGCAGGCCGGGGGAGCGCAGCTTCGACGAAATATGCGCTCCGATCGGGAAGGCACCGAAAGCCTTTTCGACCGCGGCGTTCTGCACCAGCACCGATGCCTCGCGATCGATGATCAAGACAGGCACGTCGAGCGCCGAAAGACCCGCGAAGGCGGTGTGCATCACAGCTTCCGGATCGGCCGGCACAGGCCCGGCCTGGGCTGGCACCGCAACCCGCTGGACCAGCGGCTGCCGGATCAGCGCGACGATCACCGCAATGGCCCAGATCCAGAACACGACACCGGTATGGATGCCTTCAATAAGCGCAAGCGCTGCAATCAGCGTCGCCAGAATCAGGATGGCGCTCTCCTGCCGCAACCGCACCATCAACTTCCTGACAATTGACCATTCGTCTTCCAACTGCGCCCGTCCCTTCGCCTGCCATCATGGAATGCTGGATTCCGCCTCTTATCCGCGATTCATGACAGAAGTATTCGGCTCTATCCACAGAACGCTAAAACTCACAGCAATAAATGTAGCCGGCAAAAGGAGGAAAAAGCAAAGGGGTTGAAACCATTGGATAAAAGCGCCAACTTGCCGAAAGAGCATTTGCCGCGTTTCTGCGACAAGACTAGCAAAGCATCAACGACCGAGGAGCCGGGACACATGGGAGAGGAAGTCAAAAGCCGCGCTGTAGAGCTGGATATCCGCGGGACCAAGCGGCTATTCGACGTCGACGATCCCGTGCTGCCGAGCTGGATCGACGACGAGGCGCTGACCTCAGGCAACTATCCCTACAAGAAGAAGCTCAAGGAAGAAGAGTATCTGGACGAGCTGAAGAAGCTGCAGATCGAGCTCATCAAGGTGCAGTTCTGGCTGCAGGCGTCAGGCAAGCGGGTGATGGCACTGTTTGAAGGGCGCGACGCCGCCGGTAAGGGCGGCTCGATCGCGGCGACATCGGCTCATATGAACCCTCGCCTGGCCCGTGTCGTGGCGCTGACCAAGCCGACCGACCGCGAAGCCGGGCAATGGTACTTCCAGCGCTATGTCGCGCAATTCCCGACATCAGGCGAATTCGTGCTGTTTGACCGTTCGTGGTACAACCGCGCCGGCGTCGAGCCCATCATGGGCTTCTGCACGCAGAAACAATACGAGCAGTTCCTGAAGCAGGCGCCGCAGATGGAAAAGCTGATCGTCCAGGACGGCATCCACTTCTTCAAATTCTATCTCGACATCGGCCGGGAAATGCAGCTGAAGCGCTTCCATGACCGATGCCACGATCCCCGCGCCGTGTGGAAGCTTTCCTCGATGGATATCGCGGCCCTTCCCAGATGGAAGGACTATAGCGAAAAGCGGGACCGCATGCTGAAGGATACGCATACGGACTATGCGCCATGGACCGTCGTACGCGCCAACGACAAGCGGCGCGCGCGGCTGAACCTTATCCGCCACATCCTGCTGACGCTCGACTACGACGGCAAGGACGAGAAGGCCATCGGCGAAATCGACGACAAGATCCTGAGCATGGGGCCGGCCGGCTTCAAATAAGCACAGCGAACACACGCGGCTGTTCTCCGGCCGCACTTGCACAGGAAAGCGACGTTACGCAACCCGGACTTTATTGTCCGGGCAAGACGCGGATAGCGTAGATGTTGATGCCCCGCGCCTTGCCATCGATATCGCTGTTGATGATCAGTCGGCCGGAAGCCGTCGGCGCCATCGCACCATCGAAGCGAAGCTGGAACAACGCATCCGTTTTCTGGCGGCTGGCGGTGAAGCGATGACGGCCGCAACGACCGAGCGTGCCGAAATCGCATTCCACCGTAATCTGCGTCGGCGCGTCCGATGTCGATTGCAGGGTCAACGCGACCGTCGAAGGCTTGCCGGCGACCTGCTGCAACACGCTGGCGGGTATTTCCACCGAGGCACTGCCATCCGGGCCGCTGCTGAGGGAGGTAATTCGCACCGCCGGCCCCTCATTCTCCGAGACATTTTCGGCCTTCGCCTGTGCCCCCGCCTTCACTTTCGATGCTTCCGTCGGCTTCAGAACTTCGATCCATTCCTCAGAGAAGCGGTTTTGCGGATCGATGGTCGCCAACCCCGGATTGACCGGACCGCTATTGTCATCCTCATCGGCATTGTCGTCCTCGCTATTGTTGCCACTGAAGTCCTGCGAGTCGACATGAGCCGGCGGATTGCGGACGCTGGTATCCCTCTGTGCTGCCGACATGAAGACGCCTGACGTCTTGATCCACCAGGCGCCGACACCGAGAAAGGCGAGCAGGATGCAGAACACCAGCAGACGAGAGAAGAATTTGCGCGGTTTGCGGCGAACGGCCGCCCGTTCCGGCTTGAAGTTCATCGTTCGGGCGGAGGCCGGCGCGTTGGCAGACGGCCTGATATCGCTGTCGGCCCCAAGATGATCGGCAGGCCCGGCCCGCATATCGCCAAAATCCGCCTGCGGTCCTGCAGGCTCGACCGACACTGCTTCCGCAGGGCCGGCGTCGCGGGCGAAAGGTGGATCGTTATCGCGGGTTTCGCCGCGCACGCTCATGACCGGCTCGGATCGCTGCGCCGGCTGTCCGGTCACCGGACGCGGGGCAGCGGGAGACACATGCGAAGTACCGAGCTCGGAAGACGGCGGCGCCGCTTGTGCCGGGCGGCCACGCTCCTCGACCTCGATCTCCCGTATCGTCGCTTCAAGCCGCTGACGCTGGGCCGCGACGACGTTGACGTCGGTAATGTCCTGTTTGCGGAGACCGGCTTCCAATGCCTGTCGTGCCGACTGATAGATGCGAGCCCGGATTTCCGGATTGGCGCGATCGGACCTGTCCAACGCGCTTCTGATAGCCGTTTCTAATCCGCTCACATCAGGTCCTTTACTCTCACTCGCAACATACGCGCATACTCAGCTGGCAAGGCGGCAATGGTCTTTAGCATTCGTTAACCGGATTCGGTAACGCCACGCTTGTCAATACGCAAGCCTTCGACAAGTGCGGCGAGCACTCGGGCGGGGATAAATGCCAAAGGCGACAGTTTTGCGATGACCAAGTGGCAATCCGAGAGGAGGTTGTCGCGCATGAATTGCAGCTGACGGCCATTCCGTACCTCGCCACTTCCCACCGGTTTGGACATCTGCTATTTCTTTGACGTTTTCGTAAACGTCAAAGAATGGATGATGTTCATGGCCCTTCCCCCGATCCTGACCGAACGTCTGCGGCTCCCGGTCGTGGCCTCGCCGCTCTTCATCATCTCGCATCCGGCGTTGACGCTCGCGCAATGCAAGGCAGGTGTCGTCGGCTCCTTCCCGGCGCTGAACGCTCGGCCGGAAAGCCAGCTCGACGAATGGCTGGCCATGATCACCGAGGATCTTGCGGCACACAATGCAGCAAATCCAGATCGTCCGGCAGCTCCCTTTGCGGTCAATCAGATCGTCCATACGTCAAACAAGCGGCTGGAGCACGATTTGATGCTCTGCGTGAAATACAAGGTGCCGATCGTTATCTCCTCGCTCGGCGCCGTGCCCGAAGTGAATGCGGCCGTGCACTCGTATGGCGGCATCGTTCTGCACGACATCATCAACAACCGCCACGCCAATTCGGCGATCCGCAAGGGTGCTGATGGGCTGATCGCCGTCGCAGCAGGCGCCGGTGGCCACGCCGGCCGCCTTTCGCCTTTCGCGCTCGTACAGGAAATCCGCGAATGGTTCGACGGACCGCTGCTACTTGCCGGCGCGATCGCAACCGGCGGCGCCGTGCTGGCCGCGCAGGCCGCAGGCGCTGACTTGGCCTATATCGGCTCACCCTTCATCGCGACCGAGGAGGCACGCGCTGTCGACGCCTACAAGCAGGCGATCGTCGCGGGAACCGCCGCCGACATCGTCTACTCCAACTACTTCACGGGCGTGCACGGCAATTATCTGAAACCCTCCATCCTTGCCGCCGGCCTGGACCCCGACAACCTGCCCGAAGCCGACCCTTCCAAGATGGACTTCGAAGCCGCCACCACAGGCGTGAAGGCCTGGAAAGATATCTGGGGCTCCGGCCAGGGTATCGGCGCGGTCAAGGCCATCCAGCCGGTCGCCAAGCTTGTCGACAGACTGGAGGCGGAATACCGGCAGGCGCGGGCGCGGCTTGCGCTTTGAACCAACCGGAAACGGGCTTGTTTTTCACAAGCCTTTCGCTTTTTTGCCAAATGGCGATTTGAGCGCTTGAAATCTGGTCGCATAGACTGTATCAGCGCCATGCAAATCGCGGGGCCAAACCGAAAGCCCCTGGAATGCCGCTTTAGCTCAGTCGGTAGAGCACATCATTCGTAATGATGGGGTCACGTGTTCGAGTCACGTAAGCGGCACCATTTCCTGAGAACCACGTTGCTTCCAATCTGAGTATCGCCGTTCGCTATCGCGATGATAGTCGCGCCCCTTTCTGCTCAAAGCTATCTCGGCGCCGTTTCCGTCGCCGAGATGATCCCGAATACCGGCAGCCGATTATTAACTGGTTCTAGTTTGCCCTTCCATCAACCGCATCAGCGACCGACGGACTTCGGATTTCTGCTCCTCGATCATCCCCGGGATCAAGAATGCGTCGACGATCCACCAGATGCCCAGCGCAATCAAAAAACCAAAGCCGATGACGATTGCCGCTGTCAGCCATCCAACGACCAGCAAGGCCAATTGCGCAAGACCCGAGCCTGTCCTGCCGAGATAAAAACGATGAGCCCCCAAAGTGCCCAGGAAAAACCAAAGCAGATAGGCTGCACCGACGGATTTCGCCTCGTTCATGACCCGCTGTTCGATCAGTATCTGCTCTTGTGTGGATAGCGCCATTTCCCCCTCCCAGATGAATAGTCAGCGCAAGTCCCCTCGCGCCTGACTAGATTGACGCAAAAACCTCGCGTTATGATGGAAGATCGCGCCGGGTAAAATCGAAGTCAAGCGTTCGGATATCGTCAATTTGTGATAATGATCGACACCTGCCAAGGATTCGGCAGCCGCAGCTATTTTCCATCCAAATGTCTAATGGTTCCAAGGATATCGTTATGATCCATGTTCTCGCCATCCTCACCGCGTTGCCCGGCAAGCGGGCCGAGGTGCTCGAAGCTTTTCAGGCCAACGTTCCGGCCGTTCATGCCGAAGACGGCTGCATTGAATATACCGCTGTCGTCGATGTCCCGAGCGCCGACCCGGCCTTCGGGCCGGATACGTTCGTCGTGGTCGAGAAATGGGCAAGCATGGACGCATTGAAGGCCCATGCCGCTTCGGCGCATATGGCCGCTTACGGCGAGAAGGTGAAGCATCTCATGGCCGAACGCGCCGTTCACGTGCTGAATCCGGCTTGAGTCTATCGCTGCAAAGCGACGTCCAATCTCTCAGGAAATGGCGCCGAAAGGCGCCGCTTCGCTTTCGGTTGGAGCGTCAGTTATGCGAGAAATGCGGCCGGCTGTAGTACCGCCAGTGTCCACCGCCTCCGTGCCATCCGCGATAGCCACCATGATAATATCCGCGCCCACCAGACCAACCATGGTGGCGATATCCACCAAACCCGCCAAACCAGCCGAATGAATAGAGGGGCTGGTAGTAGCCATAGTCGGGCTCGTAGTAGCCGTAATATGGGCGGTAGTAGTGGGGATAAGGACGGTAATAGTAGGGCCGATAATAGTGGTGATAATAGTAATGCCGATGGACGATCACGCGATGGTGGTGCCCGTGGTAGTGACGGCGCGCTTCGGCGTGGGTTGCAGGCAGTGCGAACATTCCTAGCGCAATCAGCGCTGTTGCCAGAATTTTCATTTCCAGCCTCCTTGGATGCCGGAGCCAGCGCTATTCGGATCATTTGCGTCGTCCGGACCAGAGAATAAACGCGATTGTGCCCCCGAAAGTTCCGCGAACCTCTGGATGGCAAGCCTTTTCTCGGTGGAGCGCGGCGGCTCGCAAACCCTATGGATCAACCGGCAGGCTGCGATAGAATTCCACTACTGGACATGGGGCGCGGCGCGCATACGCCGCGCCCTCAAGCTTCGGATAGCGAACGACGCAGGTAAAGGCTAAAGAAGGCGCCTTGAGGCACCGCTTTTCAGCCTATCCTTGTCGTCAGGCATGCGAAAAATGCGGCTGTTTGTGCCAGCGGTGGTGATGCGGCCCATGCCGCCAGCCGTGATGGCGATGCCAGCCATGATAGGGGCGATAATAATGGCGGTGATGGTGGTGACGCCTGAAGTCGGGGCGATGATGGTGCCAGCGGTGATGATGATCACGCGCCTCGGCATAAGTGGCAGGTAGAGCGAGAATACCTAGAGCGACGAGCGCCGTTGCAAGAATTTTCATATATCGGTCTCCTTGGGTGCCGAACGAGCCCCCCGGCTGCGTACGCCCGGACTAACCTAACTCCCCTAAACGCGGATCTACCGTGATGGTTCCGCTAAGTCGCGGGCGCCAGTCGTTTTTTTGGCGCACCCATATCCCCCACCAGTTCGCGAACCGCCTGCTGGATGAGGCGGCTCGCCTCTATCGACGCTTTGCGGCCGTTGTGCGCGAGATGATAGGACAAAGGCAGCAGCTGCTCGGGTTCGACGATCCGCACCCTGTCGGAAATCGGCAAGGCGCTCACGCGGCCGAGGAACGAGACATAGCCGTGATTGGCCACCAGATCGACGATGACGGGGAGGGAATCGGCCGAGGTGATATCCCGGCCGCGAAACCTGCGCCGATCGTGGCTGTCGTAGCCGAAAGCAGTCGCGGCGTTGCCTATGCCGGTGCGTGGGCTCGGCACGCAGAGCGGGTGGTTTTCCACCAGCGCAGCAAACGTCTGTTCCTTGCTGTCGGGCGGGGCGATCGCCACCATGTCCGTCGCCACCAGTTCCATATGCTCGAAGGCATCGAGGCCGAAGACGGAATCGACGATGGCGACATCGATACGGCCCGAGCGCAACGCCTCGCGCAGATCGTCGGCGGTCATCAGCATCAACGACAGCATGTTGCGGTTGCCGCCGATATTCCACCGTGACACCAGGCTCGCCAACGAGCGTGCGACCCAACTCTCGGCGCCGGTCGGAATGATCGAGCCGATGCGGACGGCGCGCGCCGTGCGCTGAAAGCGCTCGTCGGCCGCCGCCTTCATCTCGTCCCAGGCCTGGGCGATGCCGGCCAGAATAGCGTGAACCTCCTGCCCTGCCTCCGTCAGCACGGAACCCTGCGCCTGCCTCTCGAACAGCCGGAAGCCGAACAATTCCTCCAGATTGGCGATTTGCAACGAGAGCTGCGGCTGCCCTAGCCGCAAGCGGCGGGCGGCGCGATTGATGCTGCCCTGATCGGCGACTTCCAGAAAACGTTCGATGGTGGCGATCTTCAACGACAGGCGGGCGGCCCACTGATCATACTCCTGCGGCGCGGGCGGGTCCTTCATCAGTGTGGAAAGCTGGCGGATGCCGGCAAGCACAGGCTGCAATCCCTTCTGAACCTTGGAGCTTGCGAGCAGCGTGGCAAGCTCGCCGGAAGCACGCTCGACCAATTTCAGCGCCAGTTCGGTTTCCAGACGGCGAAGCGCGCTGGAGACGGTTGAAGCGGAAAAGGAGAGCCGGCGAGCAGTCTCCCTGACGGAGCCGATGGAGAACACCATATCGGCAATGAACAAGGCGCCGAGATACAAGCTTTTTTCCTTTCATGCGAAACGCAAGTCGCTCCCTCGTCGGGAAAGCACCAACGATATCCCGACGATATGATGTGTTCTCGAAAAAAGATATCCCTAAGCACAGGGGCGACGATTATCGTCTCTTCGTCGCCTAACTGATCCAGCCGCAAAAATGAGATCGGAACAGCGCCAAAACGGGTAAGGGGAACAAAAACAAACGCACTTGCCCCCGAAAAAAGAAATCCAATTTCGCGCGAATGTCGAGTACGCTCGTCATAATCGCGCGACTGCAACGGGAATCCGGAGCGCATCGACTTTTCCGCGATGAGCGCTACGTGCCTGAAGCAGCCACGAATTCGCCTGCAGGTCGCCGACCTGCTCGAAGCTTGCGCATCCGGATGGTCGCTTGAGGCGACGCGGGCATGCAAGACAAAGATTTAACGGGGTACAAAGGGAAACATCATGCTCAAGAAGCTTGCACTTGCCGCCACGCTGACGGCCCTCCTTGCCAGTGGCGCCAGCGCCGCCGACGTCGTCGTCTCCTCCAAGATCGACACCGAAGGCACTCTGCTCGGCAACATCATCCTCGCGGCTCTCAATGCCAACGGCATCAAGGCGCAGGATCGCATCGCACTCGGCACCACACCTGTTGTCCGCAAGGCGATCACTGCCGGCGAGATCGACATCTATGCCGAATATACCGGCAATGCCGGCTTCTTCTTCAACAAGGCCGACGATGCGGCCTGGAAGAACCTGCAGCAAGGCTACGACCTTGCCAAGAAGCTGGACTATGACGCCAACAAGATCGTCTGGCTGACACCTTCGCCGGCCAACAACACCTGGGCACTCGGCGTGCGCAGCGATGTCGCCGGCCCGGCCAAGCTGAAGACCATGTCCGACTTCGGCAAGTGGGTCGCCGGCGGTGGCTCAGTCAAGCTTGCGGCTTCCTCCGAATTCGTCAATTCGCCGGCCGCCCTGCCCGCTTTCGAGACCACCTACGCCTTCAAGCTGAAGCCGGAGCAGGAAGTCGTGCTTTCGGGCGGCGACACTGCAGCGACGATCAAGGCTGCTGCCGACCAGACCAACGGCGTCAACACCGCAATGGTCTACGGCACCGACGGCGCCATCGAAGCCGCCGAACTGACGGTGCTCGATGACGACAAGGGTGTGCAGCCGGTCTACGCACCGACGCCGATCATTCGCGAAGCCGTGCTGAAGGCCAATCCGAAGATCGAGGAAGTTCTCGCGCCGATCTTCAAGGGCCTGACCGCCGACGTGCTGCGCAAGCTGAACGGCCGCATCCAGGTCGATGGCGAGCCGGCCAAGGCCGTTGCCGAATCCTACCTCAAGGACAATGGCTTCCTGAAGTAAGGCTTTGCCGCTGCTCTTGCGGCTCCATTTTGCCAGAGCAATTCCAGGAAAAGTGCGCAGCGGTTTTCCTGGAATTGCTCGACAACAAGGATGGAACGTTTTCGCGTTTCGAAGAAAAGCGGAAAAGTTCTAGAGTGGAGCCGCGGGGCTTTCTTATGGGCATGATCTTGTCCGAACCCGCCTTGAATTTTGGGCTCATGCGCTGACGGAGCTTGCCTAATGGAAGACGCGCTAGCGGTCCGCAGAGTGGATCGTCTCGGAGTAGTGCTGGTGGCAGGCGGCTTGATGGCGGTAGCCTGGATGCCGTTCATCATCGTCAAGGCAAACCGCATTGCCGCCGGCAAGCCGCAGTTGCTGACGCAACTTTCGGCCCAGCCAGCGACACTCACGCTGCTTGTACTTCTTGCTGCCGCGGCTCTTGCCGCCCTTTTCCTCCAAAATCAGATCATCCGGCTTGGCGTCGCGACGCTTGCGATCGCCATGCTCATCGTTGCGCTCGGGCTGGTTTCGACGGCTGCGACGCCAACGGGAAGCACCGTGGCGCGCATTACGCCCGGTGGTTGCTTCTGGGTTCTGCTCGCCGTCGTCGGGCTGATGATCTCGGACGCGCTGGTGAAGCTGCGACTGACGCCTTGGCTGCGCGTGGCCGCATTGGCTGTCTATGCCGCTTTGCTTGCCATCGTGCTGCGTTGCGGCCTGCTCGACAATCTCTCGATCATGAAGGAATACGCCAACAACGCCGACAAGTTCTGGCATGAAGCGCTCGGCCATGTCTTCCTTTCACTTGGGTCCGTTGCCATCGCCATCGTGCTGGCGCTGCCGCTCGGCATCTTCTGCTACTGGCAGCCGCGCCTGCGCGCCGTCGTGCTGCGCGCGCTGAGCCTGGTGCAGACCATCCCGAGCCTGGCGCTCTTCGGCATCCTGATGCTGCCGCTCGGCTATATCGCCGCCAACGTGCCTTTCGCCGCCGCGATCGGCATAAAGGGTATCGGCGTGGCGCCGGCGCTGGTGGCGCTGGTCATCTATTCGCTGCTGCCGATCGTCGCCAATACCGTCGTCGGCCTTGCCGGCGTCGATCCCTCCGTGCGCGATTCCGCCGCCGGCATGGGCCTGACGCGCCGGCAGATCCTGACTGGAATCGACCTCCCGCTTGCCTTTCCGGTCATCCTCACAGGCATCCGCATCGTGCTGGTGCAGGCAATCGGCCTCGTAACGGTGGCGGGACTTATCGGCGGCGGCGGCTTCGGCATCTTCATCTTCCAGGGCATCGGCCAGACGGCCAACGACCTTGTGCTGCTCGGCGCCGTGCCGACGGTCTTTCTCGCCTTCTCATCGGCCGTCATCCTCGATGCGGTCATCGACAGCATCCGGGGACAACGCGCATGACCAACATGATCGAGATCGAGGGCGTCACCAAGCGCTATGGCAGCGCAACCGTGGTCGACAACGTCACGATGAGCATGGAAAAGGGCACGATCACCGTCATCGTCGGCACCTCCGGCTCCGGCAAGTCGACGTTGATGCGGATGATCAACCGGCTGGTGCCGATTACCGAAGGACGTATTTCCGTCGGCGGCGAAGATGTCATGACCGTGCCCGCGACGGAGCTTCGTCGCCGCATCGGTTATGCGATCCAGGGCCACGGTTTGTTTCCGCATCGCACGGTCGCGCAGAATATCGCCACCGTTCCCGAACTGCTCGGCTGGGAGAGCGCACGCATCCACCGCCGCGTGGAAGAACTGCTCAATCTCTTCCGTCTCGATCCCGGCACCTTTGCCGGCAAATATCCGAGCCAGCTTTCCGGCGGCCAGCAGCAGCGTGTCGGCGTCGCCCGCGCGCTTGCCGCCGAGCCGGAAGTACTGTTGATGGACGAACCCTTCGGCGCGCTCGACCCCGTCATCCGCGGCAAGGCACAGGACGATCTGCTCGCCATCCAGAAGCAGTTCGGCACGACAGTCATTCTCGTCACGCACGACATGGACGAAGCCTTCCATCTCGGCGACAGGATCGCCGTGATGAGCGGCGGCAAACTGCTGCAGTGCTCAGAGCCCGAAAAGATCCTGACCGAGCCGGCCGACCCCTTCGTCCAGCAGCTGACCGGTACATCCGACCGCGCGCTGAAGCTGATGTCGCTGCTGCCGCTCAAGGAAAGCATGCAGCCGCCGCGATCAGGCCTCGGCTATAGTCTGCCGCAGAGCCTCAATCTGCGCGATGCACTGGCCGAATTGATCTGGCAGGGCGCGGACGAAGCAACGGTCGAGGACGAACGCAAGATGCCGGTCGGTTCGATCTCGATCCAGCATCTGCTCGAACTGGGCCGCAAAGCATGAGATTTGTCGCCGCCAACCTCTTCCGCCTTTTTGCGCTGGCGCTGCTGCTTGTCATGCTGTTCCGCCCGGAATGGCTGACGCCGGTTCTGGCGCCGCTCACCAAATTCGGGGCGTCGCCGATCTATACGCAGAACAGCCTGCCGAGCCTGGCGCTCAGTCATCTCGAGCTGATTTTCGCCTCGATCGCCGCAAGCGGCATTCTGGCGGTGCTCGGCGGCATCTTCGTGACGCGGCCGATCGGCGCCGATTTTCTGCCGCTATCGCGGGCGATCGCCAATGCCGGACAAACTTTTCCTCCCGTTGCGGTGCTGGCGCTTGCCATCTCGACCACCGGCTTCGGCGCGGTTCCGACATTGATCGCGCTCTTCCTCTATGCGCTGCTGCCGATCTTCGAAAATACGGTTGCAGGATTGCAGCAGGTGCCGGCCTCCGTGCTCGATGCCGCCGACGGCATGGGCATGAATGGCTGGCAGCGCCTGTTTCGCGTCGAACTGCCGCTTGCGCTGCCGCTGATTATCGAAGGCCTGAAGATCGCCACTGTCATCAATATCGGCACCGCGACCATCGGTTCGACCGTTGCTGCCAAATCTTTGGGCGAAGTCATCATTGCCGGCCTGGTGAACGACAATACCGCCTTCATCCTGCAAGGCGGCCTGATCGTCGGCCTGATGGCTGTGCTGATCTATGATGGCATGGAGATGATCGAGCGGTCGGTGACGAGCAAGATCGGCCTTCAATCCCATTAGAGCCTTTCTACAAAAACTCTGGGATCGAAGGCATCGCTGCCTGTCACTGCCGACGGTTCATTAAAGCTCGGTCAGGTGCCTTCGCCCGACGGCAAGGACGCGCCAGGCACGTATAGCGCGATCGGCCTGATTTCATAGACCGCGGTCGGATTGGCGCGGCGCAATTCACGAGCGGCCTCGACTGCCCCCTCTATTGTCGGAAAATCGACCACGTAGAAGCCGAGCAGCTGTTCCTTTGTTTCGGCAAAGGGGCCGTCGATAACGACTCCCGCGCCCTTGCCGCGCAAAGTGACGGCGTTCTGGGTCGCGCCCAACCGCGCGGCCGGGCCGAGCGACTTCCGAGCGACCAGCCGGTCGTTGATCTCGAGCAGTTCGGTCATCAGCGCGGCATCCTCCTCCTCGCTCCATGCTTCAACAATCTCTTCCTGATGATAAGCCAGAATAGCGTAGTACATGGCGTCTCCCCATTGAGCCTATGCCTGAGCGGCGCGAAGTAAAGCAGACGAACGAGAATCCAGAAACCCCGGATCGACGGTGAAAGGCGCGCGAGGCGAATTTCCGCGCGCTTGCCTTCATCTGATACCGGTGGCATTGGCTTCTGATGAAAGATTGATGCGACCGATGGAGATCCCGATGGCCAAGATAATTCACTCGATGATCCGCGTGCTCGACGAAACACGCTCCGTCGATTTCTATAGCAAGGCCTTCGGGCTAGAGATTGCAGACCGCGTCGTCTTCGAAACCTTTACCCTGATCTATCTCAGCAATACCGAGACCGGCTTCGAGCTGGAGCTGACGGTCAACCAGGGCCGCACGGAGCCTTATGCGCTCGGCGACGCCTATGGCCACCTTGCGGTCTCAGTCGAAGAGCTGAAGGACGAACATGAGCGCATGACGAAGCTCGGGCTCAATCCCGGCAAGATCGTCGAACTCAATCGCGATGGGAAGCTCTTTGCGCTGCTCTTCTTCGTTACCGACCCCGACGGTTACAAGATCGAAGTCGTACAAAGACATGGTCGGTTTCAATAGATCCGACAAAGCATAGCCCCGCTCCGGCGGGGCTTACCGTGTCGGCTCCGTCAACGCGCTCACATCCAATAAGGGGGCACACCAAAATAATCGTGGCTCTTATGGCCATGATCCTTGTGGTCGTGTTCATCCTTGCTGGCGAAGCGGCGCGCCTTTTCGATGTCGTTCTTGGTCATGCTGACACGATAGCCGTCGATGCGAGCGTCATAACGCAGCTTTTCCCAAGGCAACCGGTAGTGATCCTGACCGATGCCGAAAAAGCCACCGAAGCTCAAAATGACGAAAGCGATGCGTCCATCGCTCTTCTCGAGCATCAGACGTTCAATATGACCAATCTGCTTGCCGTCCGAACCGAATACCCTGGATCCTTCGACGCGGTCACAGGCAACCAGCATCGACATGTCCTTGATGTAAAGGTCACGGCCCGAAAGATCGGCACTCTCTTTATGCATGTGCGCACCTCCTTTTGGATACGCTTCACATAAACTTTGGAGCGTCCGATCTGCTCTTTCAGGCAGCACGATGCTCCGATGGGTTTACGCCCACGGGAGCATTAACGCTCCGTTATGGTAAAAGTTCCAGCATTTTTTTCAAAACTGTAAAAAAACGTGAGTGCGTGAGGATTATTGACGTTTACGTCAAGGTTATTGTAGCTTTCGAAGCGCTTGAATGATTTAGTTGAGAGCGACAGTTGCGGCACTGTGAAAAGCGGGAGACTTTTCGGTCGCGCGATGACACTCTACCTAACCGCCGTTGAACATGGCGGGGCGTGGTGATGATGCGTAAAGGAGGAAGTGCGCATGAATTCAATCTCCGCTCCTTCGGATAGACCGCAGATCAAGAAGATCTGGCTGGCCTCCTATCCGGATATCGTACCGGCAGAACTGCCGCCGCTGGAGCATGCATCACTCGTCGAATTGCTGGAGGAGAGCTGCGCGCGTTACGCCGACCGCCTCGCCTTCACCAGCATGGGCAAATCGATTACCTATCGCGATCTCGATACGCAAACGCGCAAGATCGCCGCCTGGCTGCAGAGCCTCGGCCTCAAGAAGGGCGACCGTGTCGCCGTGATGATGCCGAACGTGCTGCAAAATCCCGTTACCACCTATGGCATCATTCGCGCCGGCCTCGTGGTCGTCAACGTCAACCCGCTCTACACGCCGCGCGAGCTCGAGCACCAGCTGCGCGACTGCGGCGCCAAGGCGATCTTCGTACTGGAAAACTTCGCCCATACGGTGGAGCAGGTGCTGGCGCATACGGATGTACGCCATGTGGTCGTCACCGCACTCGGCGATATGCTCGGTATAAAAGGTCATATCGTCAACTTCATCGTCCGCAAGGTGAAGAAGCTGGTGCCGGCCTGGTCCATCCCCGGCCACCGCAATTTCAAGGCGGTGATCGCCGAGGGCGCGCGCCTGCCGCTGAAACCAGCCGAACTCGCGGGCAGCGACATCGCCTTCCTGCAATATACCGGCGGCACGACCGGCGTCGCCAAGGGCGCGATCCTCACCCATTCAAACCTGCTCGCCAACCAGCTGCAATTGCTGCTGTGGCTGCAGTCCGCCTACATCAACAAGCCGCGGCCCGAGCAACTGACCTTTGTCTGCGCGCTGCCGCTCTATCACATCTTCGCGCTGACCGTGAATTCGCTGATGGGCATGTCGCTCGGCGGCCACAACGTGCTGCTTGCCAACCCGCGCGACATACCGGGTTTCATCAAGGAGCTGGGCAAATACAAGTTCGACATGTTCCCAGGCCTGAACACACTGTTCAATGCCCTGATGAACAATCCCGAATTCCCCAAGCTCGACCTTTCCAACACGGCGACGCTTGCCGGCGGCATGGCGGTGCAGCGGCCGGTTGCCGAACGCTGGCAGAAGATGACGGGGGCCTGGATTACCGAAGGCTACGGGCTTTCCGAGACTTCACCCGTTGCCAGCGCCAACCGCTTCGATAGTTCCGAGTTCTCCGGCACGATCGGCCTGCCGATCACGGGCACTGAATTCGACATTCGCGACGAAAACGGTAACTCCTTGCCGCTTGGCGAAGTCGGGGAAATCTGCATCCGTGGGCCGCAGGTCATGGCGGGTTACTGGAAGCAGCCGGCCGAGACGGCGCGCGTGATGACATCGGACGGCTTCTTCCGCAGCGGCGACATGGGCTTCATGGACGAGCGCGGCTATACCAAGATCGTCGACCGCAAGAAGGACATGATCCTGGTTTCGGGCTTCAACGTCTACCCGAACGAAATCGAAGAGGTCGCCATGATGCACCCGGGCGTTCTGGAGGCGGCGGCGATCGGCGTGCCCGATCCGCATTCCGGCGAAGCGGTGAAGCTCTTCATCGTCAAGAAGGATCCCGCCTTGACCGAGGCTGACGTGAAGGCCCATTGCGCCGAAAACCTGACGAACTACAAGCGCCCGCGCTTTATCGAATTCCGCACCGAACTGCCGAAATCGAATGTCGGCAAGATCCTGCGCAAGGAGTTGCGCGGCTGACATAATCCCATGCCATTCAAGGGGCCGCTCACCTTCATCGGCGAGCGGCCTTTTTTCGTTTTGGACGATAGGTGAACTTGATTTACGCCCTACATAGGGAATAGTTTCCGCGACCAAACTCAAAGCGCCTGGCCGGGTCTGACGGCTTGTGACGCGAACGCAAGGAGCCTCCCATGAACGCCCTCGTCGATCAACTGAAGAGCACCGCATCGGCAACGAAGGCCACGGACATCCGCGCCGCCTTTGCCGCCGATCCCAAGCGCTTCTCCCACTTCAGCGCCTCCTTCGACGATCTGCTGATGGACTACTCCAAAACGGCGGTGAATGACCAGATCCTCGGCCTGCTGGAGAAGCTTGCAACCGAGGGCGGCGTCGCGGCCAAGCGCGAGGAAATGTTCTCGGGCGTCGCCATCAACTTCACCGAAAATCGTGCCGTGCTGCATACCGCGCTGCGTAACCGCTCCAATACGCCTGTGCTGGTCGACGGCAAGGATGTGATGCCTGACGTCAATGCCGTGCTGGCCGCCATGGGCAAGTTTGCCGACGGCATCCGCTCCGGCGCGCTCAAAGGCTCCACGGGCAAGGCGATCACCGATGTCATCAATATCGGCATCGGCGGCTCCGATCTTGGCCCCGTCATGGCGACGCTGGCGCTGGCACCTTTCCACGACGGCCCGCGCTCGCATTTCGTTTCCAACATCGACAGCGCCCACATCGCCGACATTCTGAAGCTCGTTAAGCCGGAAACGACGCTCTTCATTGTCGCGTCGAAGACCTTCACGACGATCGAAACGATGACCAATGCCCAGACGGCGCGCAAGTTCATCGCCGACGCGCTCGGCGAAGCTGCCGTGCAGCATCATTTCGCCGCCGTCTCGACGGCGCTCGACAAGGTTGCCGCCTTCGGCATCGACAGCGAGCGCGTCTTCGGCTTCTGGGATTGGGTCGGCGGTCGCTACTCGATCTGGTCGGCTATCGGCCTGCCGCTGATGATCGCCATCGGTCCGGAAAACTTCGGCAAGTTCCTCGACGGCGCGCATGCGATGGACAACCATTTCCGCAAGGCACCGTTCAAGGAAAACCTGCCGATGCTGCTTGGCACCATCGGCTTCTATCATCGCAATGTGCTCGGCTATCCGACGCGCGCAATCCTGCCCTATGACCAGCGCCTGTCGCGCTTCCCGGCCTATCTGCAGCAGCTCGACATGGAATCGAACGGCAAGGGCGTCACCATCGACGGCACGCCGGTCGAAGGCAATTCCGGCCCGGTCGTCTGGGGCGAGCCCGGCACCAACGGCCAGCACGCCTTCTATCAGCTCATCCACCAGGGCACGAGCGTCATCCCGGCCGAATTCATGATCGCCGCCAACGGCTTCGAGCCGAACCTGCGTCACCAGCACCAGCTGCTGATGGCCAATTGCCTTGCACAGTCGGAAGCCCTGATGAAGGGCCGCACCTTCGAAGAAGCCAAGGCTCAGCTCACTTCCAAGGGCATGGACGACAAAAAGGCCGATTTCATCGCGCCGCATCGCGTCTTCACCGGCAACCGTCCGTCCATCACCTTCGTCTACGACAAGCTGACGCCCTATGCGCTTGGCCGCCTGATCGCCCTCTACGAACACCGCGTCTTCGTCGAAGGCGTGCTCTTCCGCATCAACTCCTTCGACCAGTGGGGTGTCGAACTCGGCAAGGAATTGGCAACGGGCCTGCTCCCGGTCATCGAAGGCAAGGAAAGCGCTGCCGGCCACGATTCCTCGACGCAGGGGTTGGTGGCTGCGCTGGCAAGCCGCGCGAAGTAACTTCGCCATCAGAAACAAAAAGCCCGCCTGAGACATCAGGCGGGCTTTTTATTGGAAGCGCTGAAAGTCGACGGAGCTTAGAGCCCGATTTCATGCGCCCAGGGCGGATTTGCGCCGGCGCGGGAGACTGTCACGGCCGCGGCCTTGGCGCCCAGAGCAAGCGCATCGTGCAACGCCTTCTCGTTTAGCGAAGCCACCTGCGCCTTGGTCAGCAGATTGTTCATCTTCAGCGACGCCAGAATGCCGGCGTCGAAGGTGTCGCCCGCACCGACCGTATCAACGACGGTAACGCGCTCGCTCGGCACCGAGATCTTCAGCGATTTGGTATAGCCGGTCGCGCCTTCCGCACCCTTGGTGATAACGACGAGCTTGGCGCCCTGTCCCAGCCAATGCGCGGCAAGCTCATCATGATTGCCTGCGATGCCGAACCATTCCAGATCCTCATCCGAGAATTTGAGAATGTCGGACATGGCTGCCATCCGGTTGATGCGGCCCATATGAGCGGCCTTATCCTTGATGAAGCCCGGGCGGATGTTCGGGTCGAGCGAGATGACACGGCTCTGATGCTCGCGCTTCATCAGCGCCTCATAGGTCGCGCCGCAGGGATCGGGGATCAGGCTGATCGCGCCGAAATGCAGGGCCTCGCAATCGTCGCCGAGCGTCGGAAGATCCGCCTCGGTAATCATGCGGCCAGCCGTACCTTCATCGTAGAAGGCATAGGTCGCCTGGCCGTTGACGAGCTTGACGAAGGCGATCGTGCTCGGCCGCGGCGTGATGGCACAATAGCTGTAATCGACTTTCGAGGCGGACAGGGTTTCGCGTAGGATTTCGCCCATCATGTCATCGGCAATGCCGGTGAAGAAGCCAGCGGGAACACCGAGACGGCCAAGAGCGATCGCGGTGTTGAAGATCGCGCCGCCGGCATAGGGCGCAAAACCCTTTTCACCCAGCGTCGTATCCCGCGGCAACATGTCGATCAAAGCTTCGCCACAGCACAAAATCATTCCGGCCTCCCAAAGAGCGCGTCTGTCTTATCCAGTTACATAAATCGATTAGATAGATTCACTGCAAAAGCAAAGCGTCAGTTTGTGGGCAGCTCCGAAATACCGCCGTTGCGGCCCGACCAGGCGAGCGGCGCATTGAGGAAAGCCTCGACTTCGCCGAGCGTCTTGTCGTCGAACAACTTCTGCTCCTTGGCGACGGCAAGCACATCACGCCAGGTAGCGAGATGCTGAAGGCGGACCTTTTTATTGGCAAAGCGTTCCAAGGCCTCGGGGAAGATGCCGTAGTAGAACAGCGCCATGCCATGATCGACGATGCCGCCGGCTGCGCGAATGGCATCGACGAAGGTGAACATGCTGCCGCCGGCCGTTGTCAGATCCTCGATGACGAGCACGCGCGCGCCGTCTTTCATATCGCCTTCGATCTGGGCATTGCGGCCGTGGCCCTTCGGCTGCTTGCGCACGTAGATCATCGGCAGGTTCAAGCGCTCGGCCAGGAAGGCGGCAAAGGGGATGCCGGCCGTCTCGCCGCCGGCCACGCAGTCGAACTGCTCGAAGCCGACATTGCGAACGATGGTGCTGGCGGCAAAGTCCATGACCGTCGAGCGGATGCGCGGATAGGAGATCAGCTTGCGGCAATCGATATAGACCGGGCTCGCCATGCCGGAGGCGAATTTGTAGGGCTTGTCGGCGCTGAAATGGACCGCCTTGATCTCCCAAAGCATCTTTGCCACCAGCTCGGCCATGACGGCGCGATCGGTAAATGTCATCTGGGTC
Organism: Rhizobium sp. NPDC092011; assembly: GCF_044756305.1. Taxonomy (NCBI): domain Bacteria; kingdom Pseudomonadati; phylum Pseudomonadota; class Alphaproteobacteria; order Hyphomicrobiales; family Rhizobiaceae; genus Rhizobium; species Rhizobium sp. NPDC092011. Next base: position 168,040 of record NZ_JBIVSO010000006.1, on the reverse strand, counting down.
ATGCGGGGCCTCCTTCGCAGCGCTAATGTTCCAGCGGCAATAGCAGCAAGCGGCCCGGGTTTCCAGACGAATAGACGCTTTTGCTAACATCCGGCAGCGTCCCGCTGATGCCTGCAGCCCAATAGCCTTATCGATCAATGCCGAGGTCGGCGGGGAGCATGGCCTTGAACAGCGCGATCACCTTGTCGCCCTCCTCTCTTTCGATCGAGATCGCATAGCGGACGGCGGCGGCAACCAGCTGCATCGTCAGGCGGGCGGTCCTTGCCAGCTCGGAGTGGTCACGCTCCGGCCAGAGACGTTCGAGAACCGTCAGGAAGGCCTGGGAATGCCATTCCATATCCTCGGCATCGACCTGTTGTAGCAACTTGTCGGCATGGGTGGCGTGCCAGATGTCGCGCATGACGGGCTCATCGAGAAACATTGCATAATATCCATCGACGATTCGACCCAGCGCGCCCTGGAGCTGGTCGCGGCTCTTGATCGCCACCAGCTCGTCCTCGACGCATTGCCGTCCCTGGTCATTATAGCGTTCGGCCAGTACGCGGATGATCGCCGTCTTGTCCGGGAAATATTGATAAAGCGAGCCGAAGGATACTCCCGCCTTTTCAACGATCTCGCCCATACGCAGCGCATCGCTGCCGTTCTTCACGATCAATTCCGACGCCACCGAAAGAATCAAATCCACGCGTTCTCGGCCACGTTGCTGGCTGGGTACGCGCCTCGGCGTGCCCGCCGCCTCCTTGCTGCGCCTGCGTCTCGCGATCGGTTCCTGTGTCATGTCATTCCCTGTCTGTGGCCGTTGACAAGCAATATAAGAGAGTTTATCACATTTCGCAAATGAGAGAATTTATCACATTTTATCCTGGAGGAGTTTGAAATGCAGAACTCGACTGTTGCCATCATCGGCGGATTGGGAAAGACCGGCAGCCGCGTCGCAGAGCTGCTTGAGGCCCGCGGCATTACGGTTCGCGCCGCTTCCCGCTCGACGACACCCAGCTTCGATTGGCAGGATCGCAACACCTGGCATCAGGCGCTGGAAGGTGTTTCCGCCGCCTATGTCACATTCCAGCCGGACCTCGCCGTCGCTTGGGCAGCGGAAGCGATTGCTGCCTTTGCCGCGGCGGCCATCGACGCCGGTGTGAAGCATATCGTCCTGCTTTCCGGCCGCGGCGAGGATGGGGCCGTTCTGAGCGAGGCAAGACTGAAGGCAGCCGGCGTGGACTACACCGTGCTGCGCGCCAGCTGGTTCAACCAGAATTTCAGCGAGGGCGCCTTTATCGACGGCATTCTCCACGGGAAACTCACCTTGCCGGCCGGTGATGTGCCGGAGCCTTTCGTCGATGCCGATGATCTTGCCGATGCGGCCGTCGAATGCCTTACCAATCCGCGCCACCGCAACCGGACGTACGAGATGACCGGCCCCCGCGCCCTGACATTTCGCCAGGCGGTTGCCGAAATCGGCTTGGCATCGGGGAGACATATCGGCTACGAAACGATTCCCATCGATGCCTTCATTACCGAAATGACTGCTTACGGCCTGCCGCAAGAGGCTACCGATCTCCTGCATGAACTGTTCACGCAGGTCCTCGATGGCCGCAACTCGCCCGTCAAGGACGGCATCAGCCAGATCCTCGGCAGGCCGGCAAAAGACTTTTCCGACTATGCCAATCAAACCGCCGCAACCGGCATCTGGAGTATCCGGTCATGACTTTCCCGATTACTTATATCGCGCTTATCATTGCAGCACTTAGCAGCGGCCTGCTCGCGGGCGTCTATTTCGCCTTCTCGACCTTCGTCATGCAGTCGTTCGCTCGCCTCCCCGTCGACCAGGGGATTGCCGCCATGCAATCGATCAACATCACGATCGTGCGTTCGCCCTTCATTGCAGTGTTCATGCTGGCGGCGGCGCTGTCGCTTTTCATCGCTGTCATGGCCATTCTCAACTGGCGGGGCGGCGCGAGCGTGATGATGCTGACGGGCGCTGGGCTCTATATCGTCGCAAGCTTCCTTTCGACGATCGTGTTCAACGTGCCGCTCAACGATGCGCTTGCCAAGGTCGACGGTCATACCGCCGAAGCGGCGCAGCTATGGTCGACCTATCTGAGCGATTGGGTTCAGTGGAACCACGTCCGCACGGTCGCATCTCTGCTGGCCGCCTGTGCGTTTGTAAAAGCTCTGTTCTAAACAGGCCGGAAGAAAGCCATTTGGCCTGACGGACTTGGACGGCTAAAGCGCGTCGCGATCTCTAAGATTCGCTTCATGCGCTTTAGCTCTTTGATTTCGCGCATGTCGTAGCCGCAAAAACCGCTGCACACTTTTGCGCGACATGCTCTAGACAGCGTGCAGATAGGCCGCGACCTCGACACGGTTGCGGCCATTTCTTTTCGCTTCGTATAGCGCCTTGTCGGCGGCGCGGAGAACGTCGTCGAAATCTATGCCCTTGACGGTGCCGGTCGCAACGCCCGCGCTGACGGTGCAGCTCACGGCTTGGTCGTCGACCTCGATCGATCGCGCGGCAAAAGCGTCCCGCACCCGTTCGGCGACCTGCTCGGCCCGGCCGGGCAAGGTATTGTCGAGCACCAGGGCAAATTCTTCGCCACCGAGGCGCGCGACCGTATCCGAGGGGCGCAACCCCGCTGACAATTCCTGGCCGAAAAGCTTGAGCACGAGATCACCGGCCGCATGGCCATGCTGGTCGTTGATCGCCTTGAAACGATCGATGTCGAAGACGATGACGGCCATGGATGGGCCAAACGTGCGCCGACCATAGAGATCGAAGAGCGCGCGACGATTGAGCAATCCTGTCAGGGAATCGGTGATCGCCTCCTGACGATGCAATGCCGCCTGGCGCCATTGATGCAAGGCAAGCGAGAGCGCGCCGATACCCGTCATGCCGGCGATGCAAACGGCGAGGCTGAAATCCTCCGCCCAGTTGTCAGGTGCATGACCGAGCACAAGTTTGCCATCCGCGATGAGCACCGCGGCACAAAGGCCAAAGGAAATTGCGGTCAAAGTATAGAGCGCAGTAATGCCGTAAAGCGGCGTCGGCGCCTCATGCCGGCTCATCCAGTATTCGCGCGCCGTCAGCAGCAGCAACATGCCGATCACGAGGTTATCGCCGATGAAAGCCAAGCCATCATAACCGGCGAGCATTGGCCCAATGGACGCCGTCATACCGGTCAGACAACCAGCCAGGAACCGCCACGCGGAAAGCCGTCGCGTGCGAAACTGGTAGCCGGCTACCCAGATCGTCGAGAAGCCTATGAAAAACAGGACAAATGTCAGGATGGCAAAGATCGGATGAGGCTTGTCGACGTAGTGCCCGTAAATAAAAATACCGCCGACCAGCGGCACCAGGCCGGCAGAACACGTCAACAGAAAGGTATCGGGCCGGCGAGAAAACCAGCTTCCCACCAATGTCACCGCAAGGCAGGACGCGGAGACGCCAAGAGCGAGAAGAAGTGAGTTATAATCAACCAGCATCATGCTCTTTCAACGGTTTCATCATGACCGTAGGGGATCGATGCCACGCTAGTCCTCAAGGGGTATCAAATTGGTTACGGCAATTAATAAAGAAAATACATTTCAGCAAAATATACGTGTCATTTAACGGCAAAACACGAATACTTTACCGCCAATACTGGACGAAATTCATCAATACTTATATTAGAAAGTACTTAATTTAAGATTCGACATCCCAATGCAACGGGAACATGGGGTCGAAAACGGTAACCGGGCCAGCTCCCGTCTCGATCTTCGCCGGAAATGTCACAGCCTCGGACCGGCGCACCAGAGTGATGTTGTCGTCATTGACAGGCAGCCCATACCAGGCTGGACCGTTCAGCGATGCAAAGGCTTCGAGCCTGTCGAGTGCGCCCTCTTCCTCGAAGACATGCGCCAGGCAGCTCATGGTATTGATCGAAGTATAGATGCCGGCGCAGCCGCAGGCGCATTCTTTCAGGGGATCGACATGCGGAGCGGAATCCGTGCCAAGGAAGAACCTGGCGTCGCCGCTGGTGGCAGCTGCCCGGAGCGCCAGGCGATGGCTTTCGCGCTTGGCGACGGGCAGGCAATAGTAGTGCGGACGAATGCCGCCGACGAGAATGGCATTGCGGTTGATGATCAGGTGGTGCGTCGTGATCGAACCGGCGAGGTTTGCCTCTGCCGACTTGATGTAGTTCACCCCGTCTGACGTCGTTACGTGCTCCATCGTCACCTTCAGTTCCGGCAGGCGCTGGCGCAAGGGATCGAGCACGGTTTCGATGAACACGGCTTCGCGATCGAAAATATCGACTTCCGGCGTCGTGACCTCACCATGGACGCAGAGCGGCAGGCCGACCTTGGCCATGCGTTCCAGCACCGGCATGGCCTTGTTGAGATCGCGCACGCCACCGTGCGAATTGGTTGTCGCACCCGCCGGATAGAGCTTGAGGGCAGTAATCAGCCCGCTCTTCTTGCCTTCCTCGACATCGTCGGGATCGGTATGCTCGGTGAGATAGAGCGTCATCAGCGGCTGGAACCGGTCGCCTGATGGCAGCGCCTTCATGATCCGTTCGCGATAGGCTGTCGCATCAGCCGTCGTTACCACCGGGGGCACGAGGTTGGGCATGATGATGGCGCGGGCAAAATGCCTGGAGGTATCACCGATCACGCCTTCCAGCATGGCGCCGTCACGCAAGTGCAGATGCCAGTCGTCAGGACGGCGGATGATGAGCTTTTGCATGGGCGCGACCTCTAGAAATATTGGCATGAACCCGCCCGGAACGGCTTCGCCGACTTCGGGATCATGCCTGATGATATCGCGCTTCGATAGCACCAACCAGCATCGCAAAACAATCCGCGACGGCAGTTAAATGATCGTGAGGTCAGTCCTGAACGATATCGATGGTGACGTCTGCCGGGCGGCGATTTTCGAGAATCAGCCGGCCGTTCGGCAAGTCGTTGCCGTAAACCTTGGCACCGGCCGCTTCCTCGTCGAGGTCATAGCCCCGCCAGCGTGCCCAGAGCCGCTCTTCGAGCACTTCCATCGGCGGTGCGAGCATGATCGAAAAGTCGAACATGCCTTCCAGCTCAGCCCACTTCCCCTGGCTGAACAGCAGGTAGTTGCCCTCGATCACAATGAAACGGTGTTCGGGGGACACGATGCGGGCGGATGCGATGGCAAGCTCGCGCGAGCGGTCGAAGACCGGCACCAGCACTTCCTGATCGGCTGCGCGCACGGCTTTGACGATGTCGAGGAAAGCGCGCACATCGAAACTGTCAGGCACGCCCTTGCGCTTCAGAAGGCCCTTTTCGATGAGGACGGCGTTATCCATATGGAAACCGTCCATCGGGAGAACCTCGGCGCTTTCACCTTTGGCATGCAATGCCTTGACGACATTGTCTGCCAGCGTCGATTTGCCGGCGCCCGGTGGACCGGCGATCGCCACCAGGAATCGTTTTACCTTGCCGGCCCGGTCAACGATCTGACCGGCAACATCGTCGAGCGCGACACTCATGCGGCGACATTCTCCACCGGCGGCGCCTTGGCACCGGTCATGAAGGCGACGGCGTCGGACATGGAATAATCCTTGGGATTGATGACGGTCAGGCGTCGTCCAAGGCGGTGGATGTGGATGCGGTCCGCCACTTCGAAGACGTGCGGCATATTGTGCGAGATCAGGACGATCGGCAAGCCGCGTGCACGCACATCAAGGATGAGTTCGAGAACCTTGCGGCTTTCCTTGACGCCGAGGGCGGCCGTCGGTTCGTCCATGATGACGACCTTGGAGCCGAAGGCGGCAGCGCGCGCCACGGCCACACCCTGACGCTGGCCGCCGGAGAGCGTTTCCACCGCCTGGTTGATGTTCTGGATCGTCATCAGGCCAAGTTCGGAGAGCTTGTCGCGGGCGCGCTTTTCCATCGCAGGCCGATCGAGCATGCGGAACACGGAGCCGAGGATGCCGGGTTTGCGGACTTCGCGGCCGAGGAACATGTTGTCGGCGATCGAAAGTGCCGGCGACAGCGCCAGGTTCTGATAGACGGTCTCGATGCCGGCTTCGCGCGCTTCCATCGGCGAGCGGAACTGGACGGTCTTGCCCTCCAGCTTGATCTCGCCCTCGTCGGGAATGACCGCACCGGAAATCGCCTTGATCAGCGAGGATTTTCCGGCGCCGTTGTCGCCGATCACGGCAAGGATTTCGCCGGGGTAGAGATCGAAATCCGCATTGTCGAGGGCGGTCACGCGGCCATAGCGCTTGACAAGACCGCGGGCGGTGAGAATGGGTTCGACGGTCGTGGTCATGCCGATACCTTTCTGATCCATTGATCGATCGCGACGGCGCCGATGATGAGAACGCCGGTCAGAAGCACCTTCCACTGCGGATCCGCTCCAAGCATATTGAGACCCATGGAGACGACACCGACGATCATGGCGCCGAAGAGCGTGCCGAGGATCGAGCCGCGGCCGCCGAAAAGCGAGATGCCGCCGATCACGGTTGCGGTGATTGCCTGAAGATTGAAATCCGTCACAGCGGAAGATGGCGAGACCGAGCCGTTGCGGCCGATGGAGACCCAGGCAGCCAAGCCTGCGATCAGCCCCGACACGCCGTAGACGGCGAGAAGCACCTTCTTCGTCTGGATACCGGCGAGTTTCGCCGCTTCCGGATCGTCGCCGACAGCGTAGACATGCCTGCCCCAGGCGGTGTGGTTGAGCACGTACCAGAGGCCGATGACCAGAAGCACCATGGCAACGACGCCGAGGGTAAGTACGGCGCCGCCAACGCGGAAGCTCATGGCGAACAGATGCAGGAGCGGCGCCTTTTCATCGACATCGGTGTCGCGAATGGTTTCGTTGGCGGAATAGATGAAGTTCGTCGCCATGACGATATTCCACGTGCCAAGCGTCACGATAAACGGCGGCAACTTCATGTTGGCGACGAGGAAGCCATTGAGCAATCCGCAGAGGCCGCCCACGATCAGGCCGGCCACGACAGCGATGGGCGTCGGCAGGCCGTATGTCACGGCGACATTGCCCATGACGACCGAGGAAATGACCATGATGACGCCGATCGAAAGATCGATGCCGGCGGTCAGAATCACCAGCGTTTGCGCCGCGCCGAGAATACCGACGATGGCGATCTGCTGCAGGATGAGCGTCAGCGTATAGGCGGAAAAGAATTTCCCGCCGATGGCGATGCCGAAGATCACGATCGCCAGCACCAGCACGATCAGCGGCACCGCCGCCGGCGTCGAGTGCAGGAAATGCTGCACGCGCTTCAAAAGGGAGACTTTGTTATCCTCGAACGAAGCGACCTTCTTGTCGCTGCCGTCGAGAACACGTTCGAATTCTTGTGCTCCGGACATTTTGTTCCTCCGCCACCGCGCCGGACGCGCGGAAACCGCCGGCTGTTGGAGCCAGCCAGGATCTAGACCCGACCGACATGGCTGTTGCGACTATCTGCTCCCTTTGTGAAGAGCCGCGCCAGCAGGCGCATGACGCGGCTCCCCAAGGGACTATATCACATGTGTGAGGGGCTTAGCCCCAGCACTTTGCGAGACCTTCCTTGGTGTCGATGGACTTGAGGCCGGGAACCGGCTTGTCCGTCACCAGGGAAACGCCGGTATCGAAGAAGGCCTTACCTTCGGTCGGCTTCGGCTTCTCACCGGTGTCCGCGAACTTCTTGATCGCCTCGACGCCGAGGGCTGCCATCATCAACGGATACTGCTGCGCGGTTGCGCCGATGGTGCCGTCCTTGACCGACTTGACACCCGGGCAACCGCCGTCGATCGAAACGATCAACACCTGCTTTTCGAGGCCGACGGCCTTCAGAGCCTGATAAGCGCCGCTTGCTGCCGGTTCGTTGATGGTGTGGATGACGTTGATGCCGGAATCCTTCTGAAGAAGGTTTTCCATGGCCTTGCGGCCGCCTTCTTCATTACCGTTGGTGACGTCATGACCCACGATGCGCGGATCGGTTTCGTCGCCGATCTTGTTCGGATCCTTCGGGTCTATGCCGAAGCCGATCATGAAGCCCTGGTCGCGCAGCACGTCGACGGAAGGCTGCGACGGCGTCAGATCGAGGAAGCCAACCTTGGCATCCTTCACCTTGTCGCCCATGGTTTCCTTGGCCCACTGCCCGACCAGCTTGCCGGCGAGCAGGTTGTCCGTTGCGAAGGTCGCATCAGCGGAATCGGCCGGCTCGAGCGGCGTGTCGAGCGCAATCACGAGCAGGCCGGCGTCGCGTGCCTTTTTGACCGTGGGAACGATGCCCTTGGTATCGGATGCGGTGATCAGGATGCCCTTCGCGCCGTCGGCGATGCAGCTCTCGATCGCGGCGACCTGGCTTTCGCTGTCACCATCGATCTTGCCGGCATAGGACTTCAGCGTTACGCCGAGTTCCTTCGCCTTGGCGGTGGCGCCTTCCTTCATCTTGACGAAGAAGGGATTGGTATCGGTCTTGGTGATGAGGCAGGCGGATACGCCAGCGGCCTTTGCCGGTGCGGCGAAGGCTACGCCGAGCGCCAGAGCGGCGATCGCTGCGGAAATAACAGATTTCTTCATTCAATCCTCCCGATGTTTGAAAAGCCGGACCTTCCCGGCAGCCCCGGGCCCGAACCCGGCTGAAGATGCGCTATGCCTGTCAGATTGTTTCCGTTGGACCTCCTCCAAGGTCATATGAGCATCCTCGACGGCCTATATCTGAGCCTAAAGATTTCGACCTGTCAATAAATAAATCGGATTGAATTATTAATTGGATGTGGCATTCTCGAAAAAAATAGGGCATGGCCATGATGGAAGGAGCAGGCCCATGTCTCTCGTGCACGACCCGGAAGACACACCGACAACACCGGCGATTCTCGACCCCAGCGGGGGCGCGAACCAGCTTGGCGTACGCGCTCACAACGAGCGGCTCGTGCTGTCGCTCGTGCGCCGTCACGATGCGTTGTCGAAGGCCGATATTGCGCGTCGCAGCGGGCTGTCAGCGCAGACCGTTTCCGTCATCATGCGGGCTTTGGAGAAGGATGGACTTCTGTCTCGCGATGCCCCGGTGCGCGGACGGGTCGGCCAACCCTCCATCCCCATGCGGCTCAATCCGGACGCCGTTCTCTCTTTCGGCGTGAAGATCGGGCGACGCAGCGCCGATCTGGTGCTGATGGATTTCGTCGGCGGCATCCGGATGCAACTGCATCAGATCTATCCCTACCCGCTGCCGCAGGACATCATCGCCTTCATCATTGCCGGCGTCAAAGAGCTGGAAGGCCGGCTCAGCGAAGAGCAACGCGGCAAGATCGCCGGAATGGGGGTCGCAGCGCCATTCGAACTCTGGAATTGGGCGGAACAGGTGGGAGCGCCGCCGGGGGCCATGGATGTCTGGCGCGGCTTCGACCTTCGGGCGCAAATCGCCTCTCGCATGCCCTATCCCGTCTTCCTGCAGAATGACGCCACCAGCGCTTGCGGTGCAGAGCTCGTCTTCGGCGTCGGCTCGCATTATCCCGATTTCGTCTATTTCTTCATCGGCTCCTTCATCGGCGGCGGCATCGTCCTCAATTCGTCGATCTTCGTCGGCCGGACAGGAACGGCCGGGGCGCTCGGCCCCCTACCCGTGCGCGGCCGCAATGGCGAAAACCGCCAGCTTCTGGAAATCGCTTCGATCTTCGTGCTCGAAAACCTGCTGCGAGATCATGGTTTCGATCCGCGCCCCCTTTGGTACTCCGCCGATAATTGGGTCGATTTCGGCGAGCCGCTGGAAATCTGGATCCAGGACACGGCAAAAGCATTGGCGCAGGCCATCGTTGCCGCCGCCTCCGTGATCGATTTCAGCGCAGCCGTCATCGACGGCGGCTTCCCCGACTGGGTGCGCGAGCGCGTGGTCCGCGCGACCATGAAGGCGGCAGCGGAGCTGGATCTTCAGGGTGTCGTCATGCCTGATATCGTCGAAGGCGCGGTCGGGCCGCAGGCCCGCGCCATCGGCGGCGCCAGCCTGCCGATCTTCGCGCGCTACCTCATCGACCAGAACGTCCTCTTCAAGGAGATAGAGCATGCTGAAGGGCATTGACCCGCTATTGAGCCCGGATTTGCTGGCGACGCTGCGCGCCATGGGCCATGGCGACGAGATCGCCCTTGTGGACGGCAATTATCCCGGCCTCGAACACGGGCGCCGCCTCGTTCGCCTGGATGGCCATGACGTGATCCGCGTGCTCGATGCGGTGCTCAGCGTGCTTCCGATCGACGATTTCGTGCCGCAGGCGATCTTCCGGGCGACCGTCAAGCAGGATCGCGATGCGGTCGACCCCGTTCATGCTGAGATGATCGAGTGCTGCGCCCGGCATGTGCCCGAGATCAAGGTCGTGCCGCTACTGCCGGCGGAGTTTTACGAGCGGGTGAAACAAGCGCATGCGCTGATACAGACGGGCGAGCCGCGGCTCTATGGGAATATCATTTTACGCAAGGGCGTGATTTATCCGAAGGGATAAAGCCGGTGCGTAGCCAAAGGCCCCTCATCCGGCAGCCTGAGCTTTGTCGAAGGGCAGCCCTTCTCCCCGCATGCGGGGAGAAGGTTAGGGTGAAGGACAGAGCTCTCCAGATAGTCGAGACGGATCGCAGAGCCCTCAAATATCCCCCGCTAAAGGGCCCCAAACGTCGGTCATCGCAAAACCACCCGCCATCGGGTCGAACGGGTCGAGCGCCACCTGACTGAGGCCGAAGGTGAAGCCGCGGCCGGTGATGGTGGGGATGATGGCGCGCTTGCCGGCGACTTCGGTCTCCGCCTGCAGGCCGACTTCGAACTCCGAGCCGATGATCGAGCGGGATTTGAAGACGTCGCCGACCTTGGCCTTGCCGCGCGCATGCAGCGTCGCCAGATTGGCGGAATTGCCGGTGCCGCAGGGCGAGCGGTCGGCGCGGCCGGGCCACATGGTCGTGCAGGTGCGGATGGCGCCATCGGGATCGATGTCGCGGAACATCACATAGGCGACACCCGAGATTGCCGGGATTTCCGGATGAACCACGGTCATCGCCCGATTGATCGCATCCTTGATGACCATGCCGGCCTGGACGAGGGTTGCCGCATTGCCCTTCTCGATCTTTGAGCCGATCTGGCCGACATCGACGAGTGCATAGAAGATGCCGCCATAGCAAAGGTCGAGCTTGATCTTGCCCCATTGCGGCGTGTCGAGCTCGACATCGAGCTCATGAACGAAGGACGGCACCATGGTCAGCCGCACCTTCTCGCAACGGCCGTCGCGGCAGGTCGCCGTGGCACGAACGAGGCCGGCTGCCGTATCGAGCGTGACGACCGTTTCCGGCTCCTTCATCTCGACGATACCGGATTCGAGCAGTGCCGTCGTCACGCAGATGGAATTCGAGCCGGAGCTTGCATGCGCCTGATCGGGCTGCAGAATGATGAAGCCGGCATCGGCATCGGGATGTTTGGCCGGTAGCAGCAGATTGACAGAGCCGATCGGCGCGCCGCGCGGCTCCAGCACGAGGAAGCGGCGCAACTCCTGCCCCTTGGGGTCGGTGTTCAGCCAATGCAGCTGCTCGGCAATGCTGTTTCCCGGGATCTTCGGCACGCCGCCAATGGCAACCTTGCCGATTTCTCCCTCGCAATGAACGTCCAGCAACTGGATCGTACGCTTCCATCTCATCTCATCTACTCCGATCAAACGTATCGCGTCGTGCCGCCATCGACCACCAAGGCAATTGCCTGGCGTTTCGAGACTTGGCTCCTCCCGGCAGCAGCGCGATGCCGGCCAGCTCGGCATTGCTGCCGACGATCATAACCCTACGCTTGTTTTCGCCCATGCCGAAGCCTGCCCGCAAAATGTCACCATGTCCGATATGGTGCGGATCTGTGATATATCAGTTTAAGCAGGCTGGCTATTGGCTTTTGATGATGCTGCGCTCCCGTCGACAATCAGGCCCCTATTGCCGCAATGTCTCGCCGACATTGTTGCCCGTCGCCTCGACACTATCGCCGAGAGAGCCGACCGTATTGCCCGCCGAGGCGCCGACACGGCGCCACTGCTCTCCATAATTCTCACGCGTGCGAGGATCGAAGATGGCGATCGGGGCGCTGACGGCGGCACCGGCGACGCTGCCGACCGTTTGGGCGGCACCCATGGCAACTGCACCGACGGCATCGCCGATGCCGACATCGGAATCGGTGATGACCTGGCCCTCGATCAGCCGTGCTCCGATCAGTTTCACCACTTCCGGACTTTCGGCAAACTTGCCGTGGTTCAGACCGTCACCGGTCTTGAGCTTGGTGAGGTCGAGTACGGTGATCCCCTGCTTTTCCAGTTCGCTACGATAGGGCTCGGCTGCGGGATCGATCTGGCCGAGACGGTCGATATTGCCTGAAATGCGCCGGGAAAGGGAAAGTGCGCGGTCGTCGCGCGAGACGAACAGCGTGAAGTGCGGCTTGTCCTTGCCGAGTGCGGCGAACTGCCGGCCGAAGACGTCGACATCGAGATCGGGCGAAGCCAGAATGACGTTCTTGATCTTCGGGGCGACGCGGCCGTTGCGGATCGCCATCTGCCGCAGCGATTCGACCGCCAGCCAGCTTCCCATCGAATGAGCCATGACGGTGATGTCGCCGACGGCGGGATCGGCGGCAACCCGGCGAAACAGTTCCTCGAGCGAGTCACGAGAATAATTCGTGCTCTCCTTGTCATAGGCATAGTCGAAGATGCTGGCGCGGGACGGCCAGGTGAAGACGATCGGAGCGACATCGGCATGCGAATCGTGAACGATCTGCGCGAAGCGATAGACCGCATCTTCATAGCGGTTGTTGAAACCATGCACGAAGATCAGCACCCGCTTGTTCTTCGGCAGTTCAGCGTGCAGCCAGCCGCGCCCATCCGCTTCCGTCGCAAGAGGTTTAACGCCAATGGTGACGAAATTCTTCAATGGGTTGCCCGGCAAGCGGCTTGGCCACTGCACCTGACCGACCTTGCGATTGGCCTCCGGCGGAATGGAGATGCTGACGGAATCGATCTTCAACCCCGGACCGCGCTCGCCCGAAAAGAGGATCGCGGGATCCTTGTCCGGCAGGCGCGTCGTCGCGACCAACAAATCGACCCTAGACGTTCCGGGAACATTGTCGGCAACCGGCTGCATGACCCCGACGGGACGGCCGCAAGCCGCCAACGACAGCGTCAGAGCAATGGCAACAATTCGGAAAAAGACACTTCCCCGCCGGTCCGAACTCGCCATACGCTGCATCATGCAACCCTTCTTAACCGCCTGATTGTCGGGCCACTCTACGCATCGGCACCCCTGGCGCAAGCACAGAGGCCCGTTCACCACCACATGAAGCAATGCTAATTCGCATCAGCATTGCAAAGGGGCAACGCCTTCATCGAAAAGTGGATGCTAAGGAATACGGAAAATAAAAAAGAGCCCGACGCGGGAGGAGGATGCGTCAGGCTCTTTGATCCGGATTGGCAACTGGGAGGAGGAGTGTTGCCAATCAATGAAGGCGCGCTGGGAGGAGGAGATGCGCTGCCTTCGAGCGGGTAGATATAACGCCGGAATGAGCATGAACAGATCGCTCTTCGCAATGCAGCAATGCACCTGGCGCATTGCTTTTGCCCATCCATGCCGAAAACGCCGCATAGCACCGACAAACCAGGCGTTCCGCCGCCTATTTAAAAGCCGTATCGCTCGGCCAGTTGGCGATTCACATGATCGTGAACGCCAAGACGGGTTGCTATCCCGTGCAGAAACGCGACGGGGCGACGCAGATGCCATCTGCGCCGCCCCGTGATTTGCGATTGGTTGCCCCGGCCTCGTTCACCGAAGCCGTGCGCCTTATGCCTCCTTGAAGGCCTTTCTGCCTTCGGCATCCAGCGCTGCGAACTCTTCGTCGGAAAGCGTGATGTTGACCGCTGCGGTATTTTCCTCGAGGTGCTTCACCTTGCCCGTTCCAGGGATTGGCAACATGACCGGGCTGCGCTTCAAGACCCAGGCGAGCGCGATCTGGCTCGGCGCCGCGCCATGTCTCTTGGCAATGGTGTCGAGAAGCGAGCCTTCCTTGGCGAGATCGCCCGCGGCAAGCGGGAACCAGGGAATGAAGCCGATATCGTGCTTCTGGCAATAATCGAGCACGTCTTCGCTGGTGCGATCGACGAGATTGTAGCGGTTCTGCACCGTCGCCACCTTGAAGTGCTTCGAGGCGGCCTCGATTTCAGCGACCGACACCTCACTCAAGCCTGCATGGCGGATGATGCCGTCATCGAGCAAAGACTTCACGGCATCGAACTGTTCGGCCGCCGGCACCTTGGAATCGATGCGATGCAGCTGCCAGAGATCGATCCGGTCGACGCCAAGATTGCGCAGGCTCTTGTGCGCCTGCTGGATCAGATATTCAGGACGCCCCAACGGCACCCAGACATTCGGGCCCGTGCGGGTGAGCCCGCCCTTGGTGGCGACAACGAGATCCTTGCCATAAGGATGGAGCGCTTCCTTGATAAGGAGTTCGGAGACGTCTGGGCCGTAGGAATCGGCCGTGTCGATGAAGTTGATGCCGAGCTGCGGCAGGCGCTTCAGGGTGCGGACGGCTTCAGCACGATCGTCCGGTTCGCCCCAGATGCCAGCCCCCGTGATGCGCATGGCACCGAAGCCGAGACGATGAACGGGAAGATCGCCGCCGATCTTGAATTGACCGGACTTGGCTGCGTCGAAATCTGACATGGTTCTGTCCCTTTACTGCTGTGGAATATGCATGGAATTCCCGGCGTCGGTGCAGCCGGGATAGGTCGAACAAAAATTGAGCTTTTCGCGAAGATGGGGGTTGGGTCGCGACTTTAAACTAGATGGGTCTGACTAAAGGCATATGCAATGTATTGCCGCAGGATGAACTCACATTTTTCGGCACGCGCTGTCAGAGCGAACCACGGCCGCCGAAGAGCCATGGCATAGGGTTACCATGCATCCGGCCGATGCAGCCGAGCCATGGCGCCCAGATCGGCAAGCGCCGCCCATAGCTCGTCGAACATGCTTCGGGCAAGCTGTTCCAGCGAAATATCCTGCCGCGTCGCGTTCCAGCGTTCGCCGCCAATGCGCAGCGCGCTGACGACGGCCGCCGCAAGCACATTCAGGCGGAAGCGCTCCTCCTCTCCGCCGTGACAGCGGGCATGCAGCGCATCCGCGAGCTTTCTTTCAAGCTTGGCATATTTCAGCTGGTCGCGGGCGCGGAGCGCGGGCGTGTCGTGGATGAGGACCGCGATGGCCAGATGTTGCGGATCGGAGATGGCTGCATGCAAGGCCGCTTTAACGGCAGCCTCAATCACATCGACTAGCGATGCATCCGCAGGCTGGGCGGCCACGGCAGCGACCAGCTCGCCGGAGAAACCATCCTGCCAGGCGGCAACGACATCTTCCTTGCTGGGGAAATAGTCGAAGAAGCTGCGCTTGGAAACATCCGCCGCCTCAGTGATATCCTCGATGGTGGTGGTGTCAAAGCCACGATCTAGAAAGAGCTTCAGAGCCGTGGTTTCGATGCGCTCGCGGGTCTGGCGACGCTTGCGTTCGCGCCGGCCTTCCCTCATCGCGCTCTCGATGCCAGACAGATCCGCCATTCACTCCCCCCAAGAGCGTTTTCCGGGGATCGTAAAAACGCTCTATCCTCTTATTTCCTGAGGCATTCCGAAAGCAAAGCCGCTTTGCACTCTAGCCGGACTTGCGTCAAGCGCTCGCTTCGGGCCGTCCCGTTTCGGCCTTGCCGGCATCCTGCGCAAATGCGCCGACGCCAACGCCCTCTGTGCTACGATATTTGGAGCCTCCGATCGAGAGCTCGAGCGGATTTTGCCGCGATATCCTGTAGACTCCGGCGGGCGGAATGTTGCGGACGGTGCCGCCGATGCGCGTGCCCTTCAAGCCGAGGCTTTCGAGGATCGTCCGCTGGACCGGACAGCGGGGACCATAGGTGAACTGATAGAAAGCTCCATCCGGCTTCATCGTTTCGAAGGCACCGCCGACAATGGCCGCGACCTTCGAAGGCGTCATGGACAGGAGCGGCAGGCCGCTGACGACGGCGCCGAAGGGTGCGTCATCGAAAAGGCCGCAGTCGGCGAGCTGCGCCGCATCCATCCGCACGACCCGCGCCTGCGGAAAACGGCCGCGCAAACGAACGGCGAACTCCTCGCCGAATTCGACGAGCGTAAGAGCACTTTCCGGAATTCCGCGAGCCAGCAGGGCATGCGTGAAAACACCCGTGCCGGGGCCAAGTTCGAGCACGGGGCCGTCCAACGGATTTATCTCCTGCGTCATCAGCCTCGCCAGCCGTTCGCCCGACGGCGCGACTGCTGCAACCCGCATCGGATCGCTAACCCAGGAACGGAAAAACCGCACGAAATCTGCGCATGATGTCTTTGTGGTCATTCCGCGAATCCAATCTCCGGCTGCGATTCGAATGAGGTATGATCTGGACCGAGCAGCGTGGCATTTCAAAGGCGTACCACGCCATTAGGTCGCCTAGAAACGCTGATATGCAAGGGTTATCGCACGTTTCGTTGATTGCATATTTTCACTAATTATAAATTTGCATTTAGTGCAATAAATTACCAACTACAATAGGCGATGCCAAATCTCTCGACAGGAGTTCGCAATGCCGGATTGGACAGTGAAAGATATCCCGCCGCAGACAGGTAGAATAGCGGTCATTACCGGAGCCAATAGCGGCATCGGTTACGAAGCGGCCAAGGCACTGGCGGGGGCCGGAGCGAAAGTCATCATCGCCTCGCGCAACGAAAGAAAAGGCGCCGCTGCACTCGCCTCGATCCGCGCGGCGACACCCCTCGCAGATATTGCCTTCGAGCCTCTCGATCTCGCCAGCCTCGATTCCGTTGCGCGGACGGCGGCCCGCATCGCAGCTGCCGTGCCACGCATCGACCTGCTGATCAACAATGCCGGCGTCATGGCGATCCCCGATCGGCATGAAACGGAGGACGGCTTCGAGATGCAGATGGGGGCGAACTATATCGGCCATTTCGCCTGGACGATGCGGCTGCTGCCCAAAGTCTTTCTTGCCGACAACTCGCGGGTCGTCACCGTCAGCAGCCTGGCGCATCGCAGCGGCAGGATCAATTTCGATGATCTGCAATGGCAACGGAACTACGGCCCCTGGCGCGCCTATTGCCAATCGAAGCTCGCAACGCTGCTATTCAGCCTGGAGCTCGACCGTGCTGCCCGCGCCGAAGGCTGGCAGCTGAAAAGCCTCGCTGCCCATCCCGGCTATGCGGTCACGGGCTTGCAGAGCGCAGGCCCGCGCATGGGCCGCAACCGGCCTAGCTTTCTGGAGCGCTTCGGAAAACTGGTGGAACCGATATTCTCGCAATCGGCTGCGGCCGGCGCTCTACCGACGCTTTTTGCGGCCACTTCTCCCGATGCCGAAGGTGGCACCATGTATGGCCCCAATGGCTTCTATGAGCTGAAAGGGCCACCAGCTCGTGCCAAGATCGCTGCGCATGCGCGCGACCCCGCCATTTGGCGACGGTTGTGGGATATCTCGGAGCAATTGACGGGGCTGAGATTGCCCCTGCCGGCAACGGCATAACGAAAAGCCCTCCGCGGCGAAGGGCTTTTCACATTCAGCGCATGCGCAAGTTTGCCTCGGCCCTTACGGGCTGACGCACTGGCGACGGGGGCCGTTGGTCGGCTGATAGGTATTGTCGGAAGCGCGATAGGTCTTGTACCGGCTGGCACACCAGCGGACATGCGCGCTGCCGCGCGGCGGATGAGAAACGGCTCCACCGACGATCGCACCGGCGGTAAAGGCAGCCATCGGATACCACCAGCCGTCATTGTAGCGGCGATAACCAGGGCGGGCGTGACGATAGCCGCGATGACCATGCCAATAACCGGGCCGATTGTGCGGACGGTGATGCGGGCGGTAGTGAGGACGATGGTGTGGACGAAGATGCCTGTTGTGATGGCGATACTGCACATCGATGATGCTGGCGGGCTGACCGCTGCCCTGCGCAGCCATCGGCTGAACCATAGGCTGGATCGGTCCCGCAACGGCCGGATCGAAAGACGATAGCGCCAGCAAAGCACTCAATGCAGTCACAGTTACCGTTGTCAGAAGTCGTTTCACAGCTCTTCTCCTCTCGAGTCGCAGTACTGATGAACAACGCGTAATGATTGAAAATGTTTCATAATATTATCGCTTGCGCAAGTACGAACAGCAAGCATATAGATAGGAAGCCTACCTATTTATTGAGACATGAAGCCCATGACCGACACCGACCTCCATCACGGGCTCGAAGAAGCCCATGCGCTTGCAGAAGCGTTGCGCCCTGCCCTGCATCGCCTTTACCGGCAATTGCGCCGCGAAAGCGACGATCCGGGGCTGTCACCGCTGCATGCGCTGCTGCTTGTCGCCGTAATGCGCCAACCGGGCATCGGCGTTGCCGAACTTGCCCGGATGGAAAAGCTGCGCGGCCCGACGATATCAGGACATGTGAAGGCGATGGAACGCGACGGCCTCATCATGCGGTCCGATCCTGACCCGAGCGACCGCCGTCGCAACGGCCTGATCGCGACGGAAAAGGGTCAGGGGCTCATATTGAGCATGAAGCGAAAGCGGACCGACTGGCTCGCATCCGAGCTGGCCAAACTGTCCCCGGACCAGCGCGCAGCCATCCGCGCCGCGATCGCGCCGCTTGAGGAGATCGGACAATGAGCGGCGAGCGTCTGCAAGCAGTGCCGAAATCAACGCCCGCCGCCGGCGATCCGCCGGATCGCCGCGAGATCCGGGCTGTTATTCTCGGGTTGATGATCGTGCTCGGCCTTGGCGCCATAGACCAGAGCATCGTCGCGACGGCTCTGCCCCGCATCGTCAGCGACCTTGGCGGGCTCACGCACCTCTCATGGGTCGTCAGCGCCTATGTGCTGGCCTCCACCAGCACCATGCCGCTCTATGGCAAGCTCAGCGACCAGTATGGCCGCAAGCCGATGATCTATACGGCGATCCTGATCTTCCTGCTGGGCTCCGTCCTCAGCGGCATGGCGCAGACGCTGATGCAGCTCATCATCTTCAGGGCGATCCAGGGCATCGGCGCCGGCGGCTTGATGCCGCTTGCGCAGATCATCATCGGCGACCTCGTGCCACCGGCGAAACGCGGGCGCAATCAGGGCTCGATCGCAGCCGTCTTCGCCGTGTGCAGCGTCATCGGTCCGATCGTTGGCGGCGTCATTACCGACCTTCTATCCTGGCACTGGATCTTCTACGTCAACCTGCCGATTGGCGCCGTCGCCCTCGTCATGATCGGTCGCGCACTCAAACGGCCACACCAATCGCACAGCCGCCGCATCGACTATCTCGGCGCCGCATTGCTGACGGGCTGCACCACGAGCTTCCTGCTGGTGCTGGCGCTCGGCGGCAACGAATGGGCCTGGAATTCGCCGGAGATTTTCGGACTGTCCGCCCTCGCCCTGGTACTTTGCGGCCTCTTCATCCTTCATGTCCGGCGCGAGCCCGAGCCGGTGCTGCCGCCGGATCTCTTCCGCAACCGGCTGTTCGTTGTCGCCTGCATCGTGCTCGCACTGACCTTCATGGGCATGCTGGGGGCGAGCCTGTTCTTTCCGCTGTTCTTCCAGATGGTGATGGGGGTCAGCGCTTCGCATTCCGGCCTGCTGACCGGCCCGTTGATGGTCGGTGTCGTCATCTCGTCCATGGTCAACGGCCGCGTGCTGCTGCATCGCTTCGGACGCTACAAGCCCGCACAGATCTGCGGCCTCAGCCTTGCGACGGTCGCATTCGCATTCCTCTCCTGGGCCGCGGCCACCAGCCAGGGTTTCGGGATCATCGAGCCTGCCGTCTTCGGGCTCGGGCTCGGGCTCGGGCTCGTCATGCCCACCATGACGATTGCAGTGCAGAATGCCCTGCCTCTTGCCCATCGCGGCGTCGGAACGGCGACGCTCGCCTTCTTCCGCTCACTCGGCGGCCTCATCGGCGTCACAGGCTCGGGTGCCATCCTGGCCTATCGCGTGCAGAATGCCGGCGGTGCGCTTGAAGGCGTGCATATCTCGTCACTCACCGAAGCCGGCATGAAGCAGCTCGCCACAGCCTCGCCGGAGGCCCACGCCGCCGCCATCGCGCTCTATCGCCATGCCATTGCGATGACCTTTGCAACGGGAACGGCGATCGTGGCGTTGGCGCTCGTCGTTCTGCTGTTTCTGCCGGAACTGCCACTGGCGAGGGATCACGGACATCAAGCGCCGCGGTCCGGCTGAACCCGCGCCGCTGCAATTCCTGCCAGCGCGAGAAAATTTGACGAGAGCCTGTCGGCTCCCGGCCACTTCAGTCGTCATCTAGTGGAGGCAGACAACCGGCCTGCCCGACAACTTCGAGAGGAGACGTCATGACACAGTATCTGGTCGCCATCCACCATCCCGCTGACTACGACCCCTCGACAATGGAGGACGACGCAATGCACGCCGATATCGACAGGCTCAATGATGAGATGAAGGCTGCGGGTATCAGGATTTTCGTCGGCGGCATGCATGCGGCAAGCACAGCAACGTCGCTGCGCCCTCAGCCCAACGGCGATGTGCTGGTGACGAATGGCCCGTTCCTGAAGACCACGGACTATGTGGGCGGCTTCTGGGTGCTCGAATGCGCCGACAAGGAAGAAGCGCTGACCTGGGGGCGCAAGGCTGCGATCGCCTGCAGGGCGCCGGTAGAAGTCCGTCAGTTTCACTGATGGCGAGCGAGAGGCGCGCTCGACAGAAAGCTTGCTAAGCCACAGTCGGCGGTGCGCTCAACGCGGCCACCGCAGCCTCAACAATCAGCAAAAAGCTTTGAAGAAAGAATGGCGCACCCGAAGAGATTCGAACTCCTGACCCCCAGATTCGTAGTCTGGTGCTCTATCCAGCTGAGCTACGGGTGCGTGCCGAAACGGAAGAAACCGTTCGGTGTGGCGGTTCTCTAAAGGGTCCCTTGGGGGAATGCAAGTGGATTTGTGAAAAAGATCGCGATTTTCGTTCAAGATATCGATAAGCTACTGAAAAATATTATATTTCTTGCAAGCTCCGACTGCGATAATCGTCGAGAGATACGGGGCGGTCCGGAATTTCGATGCGGAATTGCGTTCCGGCGGCTGGTTTTTCTACCAACGCAATGGTGCCGCCATGGGCAAGCACGAGCTCCCGGGCGATCGCCAGGCCGAGGCCGGTGCCGCCGGAGCGAGCGGAGCCGCGGAAGGCGGTGAAGAGGTTCTCGCGCGCCTTCTGCGGCATACCCGGACCGGTGTCGTCGACGGTGATGCTGACAACGCTGCCGATTCGATGCGCAGAGACCGTGATGCGCTTTATGCTTCCAGGTTCCGCATCGCTAAAGGCAATCAGCGCCTGGTGGGCATTGCGGCAGAGATTGTGAATGACGCGGAACAGCTGCTCGCTATCGGCATCGACTTCAAGATCGGAATTGAGCTGCTCGACGAACTCGACGCCGCTGTCCGGATCGATCGCCAGTATGTCCCGAACCTCGGCAATCAGCTCGACGAGGTGAAGCTTGCGCCGGCGCGGTGCCGATTCGGAAGTCTGGCCATAGGACAGCACCTCGGTCGTATAGCCGACGGCGCGGTCGATGGTACGCAGCAGCTTCGGCGCGAAGCGCTTCACCATCGGGTCATCGACATCGACCAGTCTGTCCGACATCAGCTGTGCGGCGGACAGGATATTGCGCATGTCGTGATTGATCTTCGAAACGGCGAGGCCGAGGGCGGCGAGATTCTTCTGCTGCTTCAGCGTTTTCTGCAGCTGGGTCTGCATCGCGGCGAGATGACGGCCGGCAACCGCGAGTTCATCGCGACCCCGATCGGGCACGAGAATACGGCCGGGATCTTCGGGGTCATCCGAATAGGCCTGCATGCTGTCGGTGAGACGGCGGATCGGACGGATCATGATGCGGTTGATCGCAAAGAAGATCAGCGTGGCGGTAAAGAGCGAAATCAGGATGGAAACGAGGAAGACGCTGCGCGAATAGGCAAGCATGGCGTTGCGCAGGCGCGTGTCCTTCAGCACCACTTCGATGCCTGTACCGGCGTCGCCGCCGACGGGGCCGAAAACACGGATGATGCGGTTGCCGCCGAAGACCAAAGTGTCGAGCGCGTCCTTGATGGCCGTCAGCTGCGACACATCGCTCAGATCATACATGTCGTCGACCGAAGCCGGCATTTCGGCGGTTGCCAACAGGCGTGAGGTGCCGTCCTTACGGAGAACGATGGCCCGCGTCCCCGTCGCCATCAATGTTTCCTTCTGCAGCGCGCGCGGCAATTCGGCTGTCTGCAAGCCGTCGATGGCGATGGCGGCGGCGGCAGCCGTGCTCAAGCGATCTTCCAGCCAGCGCAGCCGCATATTGGCGACGGAGGGCACGAAAATAAGCACTTCCGCCAATGACATGAAAACGACGGTGAGAATGAGGAGCTTGCCCGAGAGGCCGCCGAAAATACCGGTCGGCCTGCAAAGCCTGGCTAGACCGATCTTCCCGGCCTTGCCGTCCTTTGCGACGTTTCCGCCCTGCTCACTGTCCATTTCAATTGTCCCGCTTCGCCGCAAAGCGACCTGATGGCGACTTGTCGAAACGGTATAATAGGCGATTGTGGGCTTTTTTCCAATCGAGTCCCGATCGGGAGGCCCGATAGCCTTGGCAAGGAGAGCGGCCACGCCCGGCGCAGCCGCTTCTCTCCCCTATCGCAAAGAGATCAGAACTCTTCCCAATTCTGCGCGGCAGCAGCGGCAGCGGTCGCGCGGCCAGCATTGCCGCCGAATGCCGTTGCCACCTTGTCGATCATCCGGCGCGCGGGCGAGGCTGTCGGACGATGCGTTTCGGCGCGCGCGGGCACCGGAGCGGACATGGCGTGCTCATCGACCTTGAAGCGCGAGACGAGACGCACGAGACCATCGGCCCCACCGGCGAGCCGGTGGGTCGCGGCCGAGGTTTCCTCGACCATGGCGGCGTTGCGCTGCGTGACCTCGTCCATCTGGTTGACGGCATTGTTCACTTCCGACAGACCGGTTGCCTGCTCGCGGGCTGCGGTTGCGATGGAATGGATATGGTCGTTGATCTTGAGCACCCGGCCCTCGATGGTCGACAGTGCTTCACCCGTTGCCTGCACCAGCTTGACGCCGACCTGCACCTGATCGCCCGACTTGCTGATCAGCGCCTTGATATCCTTGGCCGCTGTCGCAGAGCGCTGCGCAAGCTCGCGCACCTCCTGGGCGACGACGGCAAAGCCCTTGCCGGCATCGCCGGCGCGCGCTGCCTCGACACCGGCGTTCAGCGCCAGCAGATTGGTCTGGAAGGCGATGTCGTCGATGACACCGATGATCTGGCTGATTTCGCCGGATGCCTGCTCGATGCGCCCCATTGCGTCGATCGCATTTCGAACGACCGTACCGGAACGAGCGGCATCGTCCTTGGCTTCGCTCACCATCACGCTCGCCTCGCGAGCACGCTCGGTCGAATTCTGGACGACGGAGGTAATCTCATCGAGCGCCGCCGAAGTTTCCTCGAGGGCGGCTGCCTGTTGCTCCGTGCGCTTGGAGAGATCGTCGCTGGCGTGACGAAGCTCGTTGGTGTTGGAGTTGATCGAGCCGGTGGTCTCACGCACTTCGCGCATGGTGCTCTTGAGTGTCGCAAGCGTCGCGTTGACGTTCTGCTGCAGCTCGGCGAAGGCCCCCTGGAATTCGCCCTTCATGGATTGCGTCAGGTCGCCATCGGCCAGACTTGCGATGACGCGGCGAACTTCGCCGATGCCGACATCGACGCTGACAAGCAATTCGTTCACGTTGCTGGCGAAGCGATTGAGACTGGCGTCGCCGTAGTCCTTATCGATGCGGCGGCTGAAATCGCCGGCGGCGGCAGCGGAAACGGCCAGCGACATGCTGGACTGAAGCTCGTCGCTTCGGGCACGCATGGCCATTTCCTCGGCATTCATGCGGCGCACGGCGTTGCCGTTTTCCTTGAACACGTCGACGGCGGCGGCCATTTCGCCGATTTCATCGTGGCGGCCCGCAAACGGGACTTCAATATCGAACTGGCCGTCGGCAACCTTCTTGATCGCGTCCGTCACCTTGCGGATCGGGCGGCTGAGATGAACGGTGCCGATATAGGCGCCCAGGCCCACGCCTGCGCCGATGCCGGCAATCATGATGCTCAGGACGACCCACAGAATGTTTTTGTGGAAGACCGCGATCTCGGCTTCGGCCTTTGCAAGCTCAGCCTTGTCGGCCTGAACGATGGCATCGATCTCGGCCTGGAAAGCTTTGCGATTGGCGCGGTTCGCCTCGTTATTGCCCTGCTTGCCGGCGGCGTCCGGACCATCGGTCACGCCCAGGCGGGCCGTCTCCGTGCGGAAGCCGCGAAACTCCTGGGCGCGAGCCTGAAGCTTGGAGAACGTGGCCTTCTGAGCCTCCGGCACCAGAGGCGACCAGGCAGTCAGGACTCTGTCGATTTCATCAAGATCGACCATCAGCCCATCGGCGAAGCTCTTCGAATCCTTGGCCGACGCGGCCGCATAGATCCCGCGGGCTTCCATGACCACCGCGGTTACGTAGCGATTGAGGCGCTCGCCCATATAGGCGCGGCTGGCGGTCTGCTCGTAACTCTGCAGTCTCTGATCATATTGACGCAGCGCATAAAGAGTGGTGGCACCGATCAGGAGCGCTGCCCCGGTCATGACGAGTACAAGCAGGTTAACTTTGCCGCGAATTTTCAAGATATCCCCCCAAAAGCTGGCAGCACCGCCAAAAATCGGCGAATTTGCCAGTATATGGGTCTAGATATCGGCCAAATTCATTAATGTTATCTTGCGGCAATTTAAGTCAAATTACCCGGATTTTGGATCCTCTTCCCTATTGTATTTCAGCGTTCCCTGATTTGTATTGCAACAACGGCATCGATCGGCCGAACGCCGCAACAGCCACCTATCACCAGTCCTTGACCCCGGATTTCAAGGAATCTGTGCCGATATAATTGACTTTAGGGGTCGCGATCCTTATAAGCCCGCGCACGTTCGGTCATAGAGCCTGCATTTGCGGGCCAAGTCCGTTCGTCATAATCAACAACGCTCCTTGCTATTGAAGCAAAGCTCAAGAAGGGCCGCACTCCGCGGTGTTTAAATAAATGAAGCGTACCTACCAACCATCCAAGCTTGTCCGCAAGCGCCGCCACGGCTTCCGTTCCCGTATGGCTACCAAGGGCGGCCGTGCGGTTCTTTCCGCTCGCCGCAGCCGCGGCCGCAAGCGTCTTTCGGCCTAACGGCCGAAATGCCCGATAGTCGAGGATGGCGGGCAATTGACGAATGAACGACCCAAAAAGACTGTCGGGCGGCTGAAAAGCCGGCCGCAGTTCCTTGCAGTCCGTGAAGGCGAGAAGCGCAGAGGCGGCTTCTTCCTGCTAGAAATGCTGGACCGCAAGCTCGCCGACGCCGACCCCCGCGTTGGTTTTACCGTTACCAAAAAACATGGCAACGCAGTGGAGCGCAACCGCATGCGGCGCAGGCTGAAAGAAGCTGTGCGGCTTCATGCCGGGTTTGCAATGCAGCCCGGACACGACTATGTGGTTGTCGCGCGGCGCGATGTGCTGACCGCACCTTTCGAAAAACTGGCAAGCGAACTCGTAAGCCGCATCGAAACCAGGCCGAAACATCGGCGGTCGGAAACGGACCGCTCCAGGAAAGTATGATGGAAAACAAACGCAATTACTTCATTGCAATTGCACTGTCCGTGCTGATTGTTCTCGGCTGGCAGTTTTTCTATATGAACCCGCGTCTAGAAGCGCAGCGCCAGGCCGAGCAGGCCGCCAAGCTGCAGCAGCAGTCGCAACAGGCTCAGCAGACGCAGACAACAGCCGCAGGTGGCACGGTGAACGGTTCGCTGCCGGCCGGCGGCCAGACTGCGCAGACGGTCCTGACCCGTGACCAGTCCGTCGAGAAGACGGCATCCTCGCGCGTTGTCATCGATACGCCTGCACTTGCCGGTTCCATCAACCTGGAAGGTGCGCGTCTCGACGATCTGCGCCTGAAGAGCTATCACGAGACCGTCGACAAGAGCAGCCCGATCATCACGCTGTTCAGCCCGGCCGACACCAAGGACGGCTACTTCACCGAACTCGGTTATGTCGGCAACGACGCGACCGGCGCCGTTCCCGGCCCCTCGACGGTGTGGAAGCTCGCAAGCGGCGACAAGCTGACCGACAAGACGCCTGTCACCCTGTCCTACACCAACGACAAGGGCGTGACGTTCTCGCGTACCATCTCCGTCGACGATCGCTATATGTTCACGATCACCGACAAGATCGCCAACAGCAGCCAGGCTCCGGTTTCTCTGTCGAGCTACGGCCGCGTTACCCGCTACAACAAGCCTGAGACGCCTTCCGCCTACGTGCTGCACGAAGGCTTCATCGGCGTCATCGGCGATGACGGCCTGATCGAAACCAAATATGCGGCGACCGAAAAGGAAGCCACGACGCCGGCCAAGTCGACCGGCGGCTGGCTCGGCATGACCGACAAGTACTGGGCCGCAACCATCGTACCGCCGCAGTCGACGGCCTATGACGCCCGCTTCTCGCATTTCGCCGACGGCACGCCGCGCTACCAGGCCGATTACAAACAGGATGCGATCACCGTCGCTCCCAGCCAGTCGATCGAGCTGAAGAACCTCATCTTCGCCGGCGCCAAGGAAGTTCCGGTCATCGACCGCTACGAGACCAGCTACTCGATCCCGCGCTTCGACCGCCTGATCGACTGGGGTTGGTTCTACTTCATCACCAAGCCGATGTTTAAGCTGATGGACTTCTTCTTCCGCTTCTTCGGCAATTTCGGCGTTGCCATCCTTTGCACCACCATCGTCGTCAAGGCGCTGTTCTTCCCGCTCGCCAGCAAGCAATACGCCTCCATGGCGAACATGAAGCGCATGCAGCCGAAGATGGAAGAGCTGAAGGCCAAGTTCGGCGACGACCGCATGGGCCTGCAGCAGGCGACGATGCAGCTCTACAAGGAAGAGAAGATCAACCCGATCGCGGGTTGCTGGCCGGTACTTCTGCAGATTCCGATCTTCTTCTCGCTCTACAAGGTGATCTACATCACCATCGAGATGCGCCATGCGCCGTTCTTCGGCTGGATCCAGGACCTTTCCGCTCCGGATCCGACCTCGATCGTCAACCTGTTCGGCCTGCTGCCTTTCGTAGCCCCGACCTTCCTGCATCTCGGCGTCTGGCCGCTGATCATGGGTGTCACCATGTTCTTCCAGATGCGCATGAACCCGACGCCGCCGGACCCGACGCAGGCAATGATCTTCAACTGGATGCCGCTGGTATTCATGTTCATGCTGGCAAGCTTCCCAGCTGGTCTCGTGATCTATTGGGCCTGGAACAACACGCTTTCGGTCATCCAGCAGTCGATCATCATGCGGCGCCATGGCGTGAAGGTAGAGCTCTTCGACAATCTGAAGGGCCTGTTCAAACGAAAACCGGCACCATCGAAATAAAAAGAAAAGCCCCGCTTCGGCGGGGCTTTTCTCTTTCGGCACATGGTTTGTGATGCGATGAGGCCGCCGCCTGATGACAGCGGTTATTGCGTGCCGCTCGCACCGAGATGCTGACGGAAGAAGGCCACGATCTCCGCATCGAAAGCCTTGTGAAACGCCGCCCTGTCGAACCCTTCCTGATCGCGGCAGATCTCCGGCTGCGATCCAGCCAAGGCAGGCGGGCATGGTGCCAGGAAGGCGAAGTGCGCGGAGGCGGGCACGACATGGAAATCCGGCTTGCCGGGTAGATTGGCGGCCAGCGCCGCATTGCTTTCCGGCAGCACGCCATCGCCGCCATGCTCGGAACTCCAGAGCTGGATGGGAGCGCCGACCGCTTTCAAGCTTTCCTTGTTCGAAAAAAAGCTCAACGGATCGGCAAGGACGAATGCCTTTATGCGCCCGTCACGGGCAAGCGGCTTTGCGGGTATCTCGTTCCGGCGGATTTCGCCGCAGATGGGAGCAGGCTCGGGACAGGGAACCTTGGGGTCGCGAAAATCGGGCACAGCGCCGGCGAGCACAAGGCCGGTATAGCCGCCGCGCGAAAAGCCGAAGAAGCCGATTCGGTCGGTATCGATCTTTGCCGCCTCCGGCCATTTGCCGATGATGAAATCGATCAGGCGCTTTATATCCGTCGGCCGCTGAAACATGATCGAGATGTCGCCCGCCCGGCTCAGATCGGAAAAGTTATCGCCCGGATGGTTCACCGCGACCACAAGGAAGCCTGCATCCGCAAGCGCCTCAGCAGTGTCGTGATGATTGAGGGAGCCGCCGCCGTGTCCATGCGAGATGATCACCAATGGCAACTTGCTCCCGGCGATCGGGCAGCCGCGAACGGCGGGCAGCGTGACCGGCCCCAGCTTGACCTCACCTGGCGGCATCGCACATGGCGACCAGACGAAAGCTTTAAGAGCAGGACCGTCTCCGTTCGCCGGGACGTCGATCGATGCCAGTCCCGCGGCCCGGACCGATGTCGTCACCAAGGCGAAGGCGATGAGAAAGCCGATTTTCGTAATGCGCATTTTCTTCTCCGAACAGGGTGGTGAAAGGCAAAAATGAAAGGCTTCGGCAGACCGCTTCACGGTCAGCCGCATATCAGGGATCGAGATGTCGAAGGATATAGAGCGTTAAGTCGTGTCGGCGCTGCGAAGCGGGATCAGCAGCTCGGTGGCAATCTCATGCTCCATCACCGTGGCCGGATGGTTGAGATAGACTTCGATAACCGGGCGGTCGTCGGGCTCAAAGCCGCTTTGCGGCAACCAGCTGCCGAACAGCGTCTGAAAGGTGGAGGAAATAAGCGCGTAAGATCCCATCAGCCTGTAGCATGCATAGCGGCCGCCGGGCAGATCGTAGCGCTCCAGCCCTTCCAGTGCCGTACTTTCCAGCGGAAGAACGACACCGGCAAAGTAGCTAAACCCCTCCCCCTCCCCCTGCTCCGGATCGCCGGATCCGACACCGATCCTTGTCAGATCGCTCCACGCCAGTCCTCGCTCCGACAGCGTCTGCGCGAGGCGACGGTAGGTATGCGGGATGGTTTGCGCCGGACCCTCGTGATGCAAGCCGTATATCCTTGCGGGCGGATGATCGCCGATCGTCACCGATGGCAGGTTTGCCGCAATCGATTGCTGTTGCTGCTGGAAAGCCGTCGGGGTGAGGCCCGTGAGGCTGCGAAAGGCGCGAGCAAAGCTCTGCGAGCTGTCATAGCCAGCCTCCAAGGCCGTCTCGGTTATCGAGGCAGGGCTCACGGCCAATTGATACGCCGCCTGCGCAAGCCGCACCCTGCGTATGGTGGCGGCAACGCTTTCGCCAGTCATGGCGCGGTAGAGCCGGTGAAAATGAAAGGGGGAGAAGCGGGCCACTGCGGCAAGGCTTTCGACGGAATGCGGCGCCGAGGGATCGACCATGATCGCCTCGATGACCCGCGCTATGCGCCGACGATAGTTCTGTTCCGTGGTCGTTTTCATGGCATCGAGCCTTAGCACGACTTATGCGGCTCTGCGGTGCAGCAATTGCGGATTTTGCGCTGGAGGCGTCAAATTCAGAAGACGCGAACGCGCCAGCCAAACCCTGTCCAGCGATCAAAACTTGACTTTCACGGATAAAACCCCGAAGCCAGTCCCATCATCCCAGTAAAAGACAGAGAGCATGGCAGACCAGACGACAAAAGACGACAAGCCGCTTTTCGGCCGTCCGTGGATCTTCATCCGTGGCGTGCCGTCGATGAAGTTCCTGCCGCCGGAAGGGCCGTTCGAAGTGGCCTTCGCGGGACGCTCGAATGTCGGCAAATCGTCGCTGATCAATGCCCTGGTCGGACACAAGGGGCTGGCACGAACCTCGAATACGCCGGGGCGCACGCAGGAACTCAACTATTTCGTTCCGGATGGCTTTTCCGGCGAGAGCGGCGATCTGCCGCCGATGGCGCTGGTGGACATGCCCGGCTATGGCTATGCGGAAGCGCCGAAGGACCAAGTCGATGCCTGGACGAAGCTGGTATTCGACTATCTTCGGGGACGCACGACGCTGAAGCGCGTCTATGTGCTTATCGACAGCCGCCACGGCATCAAGAAGAACGATGCCGACGTGCTGGACCTGCTCGACAAGGCGGCCGTTTCCTATCAGATCGTGCTCACGAAGACGGACAAGATCAAGGAAGCGGGCCTGCCAAAGCTGCTCGCCGACACAGCCGAAAAAATCCGCAAGCGCCCCGCAGCCTATCCCGGCATCCTCGCCACATCTTCTGAAAAAGGCGCCGGCCTTCAGGAATTGCGCGAGGCCATCGGCCTGACGGTCGGAATCGCCGTCTGATCAGTTAAAATTCATGCGATGAGGCCGCCGCTCCCGAGCCATTTGGCGGGAACGGCGGCCGTGTTGCCGCGGAGGATCACATCTTCGGCAACAGCACCTTGTCGACGACATGGATGACGCCGTTCGACTGCTTGACGTCGGCGATGGTGATGTGAGCGGTGCCGCCGGCCTCGTCGGTCAGCGTCAGCTTGCCGCCTTTTTCCATGGCCTTGATGGTGCAGCCGCCGACCGTTTTCAGATCGTACTCGCCGCCCTTGCTCATCGCCCATTTCTTGAGGGCGGCGGCCATATCGTCACCGGCGACGACATGGCAAGTCAACACCTTGACCAGCGTTGCCTTGTTCTCGGGCTTCAACAGGGTGTCGACCGTGCCCGGAGGCAGCTGCTTGAAGGCTTCATTGGTCGGCGCGAAAACGGTGAAGGGGCCTTTGCCTTCGAGCGTGTCCACAAGCCCTGCTGCCTTCACGGCGGCAACCAGCGTCGTATGGTCCTTCGAGTTGACGGCGTTCTGGATGATGTTCTTGCTCGCATACATCGCTGCCCCGCCCACCATGGGGTCCTTGGCGTAGGCCAGGCTCGCTCCGGCCGAAACCATTGCAGCCAATGCGCCGATGCGAATCACGGTCTTGATCATAACTTTTCCTCTTCCTCTTTTTCGCCCCGATCGGGCGGGGTCAGAAGAAGGTACGGAGGCGTATGAATAAGAGTTTCAGCCGCGATTGTTTTTAAAAGGAAGATTTCGTCAGGGGAGATGGATTGTGCCCGATGCCACCACGTCGCCTGTGGGTTTACCGGTCGGCGAGCCGCCGAAGGGCTCGACGCTGACGGCGATGATGGCACCTTCGGTCAATTTACCGTGAAGTTCCGGCGGCAGGCTGATTTCGCCTTCGCCGGTCTGCGGCAGAATGCCCAAAGCCTCGGCCGGGTCGCTGCCGCGAATCAGCCAGAGTTCCAGCGACTTCTCTTCCGGTTTGCCCGCGGCAACCGGCGTGATCTTCAAACGCCCGTTGGCGACATCATAATTGGCAAGGAGATTGATGGCGCTGTTCTGGCCGGAAAGTGATGCCGTGAGCTGCTTACCCGGAGCCGGGCGCAACGCAGCCTCATTGGTGATCGTGAAAACCAGTACGCCCGCAGTCAGAAACAAGGACGCGAAGGCGACGGAACGCCAGAGCAGGATGGAATTCCAAAGATGAGCGCCTCGCGCAGCATCGCCGAAAATTCGTTTCTCTATCTTTGGATATACCGAGGTCGCCGGCGTTGCCGTTTCGTATTCCTCGTTGAATTCCGAAAGGTTTTGCTCCCAGCGGCTGACGATGGCGGCAAACTGACGGTCGCTGCGCATGCGGCGCTCGACCTTCTGCCGATCCTCCAATGAAAGCACGCCAAGCACGTATTCTCCGGCCAGGACTTCATCGCGGGAGCGGCCTCCCTTGCTTTGATCGGGCGTACTCATCGGTCCATGCACTCTCTTAGTCTGATCAGGCTCCGGCGCAGCCAGGTGCGCATGGTATTCAACGGTACCGAGTGTTGATCGGCGAGTTCCTGGTAGCTCAAGCCCTCGACATAAGCGCTGCGAACAGCCCGGGCGCGATCAGCTTCCAACTCTTCCATGCACCTGTCAATCCGCCTGCCCTCTCCCTTCACGATTGCTTGTTCTTCCGGATCCGGTTCTGTGTCGGCAAGATCGTATGCGGTGTCGATTTCGTCGGCAACCGGCTTGCGGGCACGAACGAAATCGATGGATCGGTTGCGTGCGATCGCCGCCAACCAGGGCATAGCCGGGCCTTCCGAAGGGGCAAACTGCTCCGCACGCTGCCATATCTTGACGTAGACTTCCTGCAAGATCTCTTCCGCGTCCGTCCTATTGCCTATGATACGCAGGCAAACACCAAAGAGTTTCGGGTTGGTGCGTTTGTAGAGCGTCGCAAAGGCCTTTTGGTCACGCATGGCGACGCGGCCGATCAGCGCTTCCGTCTCGTCGCTCGCCATCCAACACCCCGCTTAGACGCCTGGATCATCTTTAAGACAAAACTGCGCCCAGGCAAGCGCACCGAGGCGATCAATTTTGACAGCGCTATTGTGACACAGCATCAACTTATGCCGACATCATTATTCCCTCTGTTAAAAACTTGAGATAAAAGGCCGCGAACATTTTCGAAGGGTGCACCATGTCCGAAGCCCACAGCGAACTCCAAGCCAGCCTGCTCGCACAGGCGCTGCCCTACATGCAGCGTTACGAAAACAAGACCATCGTCGTGAAATACGGTGGTCACGCCATGGGCAACGTCGAGCTCGGCAAGGCCTTCGCAGCCGATATCGCGCTCTTGAAGCAATCGGGCGTCAACCCGATCGTCGTTCATGGCGGCGGCCCGCAGATCGGCGCCATGCTGACGAAGATGGGCATCGAGTCGAAGTTCGAAGGCGGCTTGCGCGTCACAGACGCCAAGACGGTCGAGATCGTCGAAATGGTGCTCGCCGGCTCGATCAACAAGGAAATCGTCGCGCTGATCAATCAGACCGGCGAATGGGCGATCGGCCTTTGCGGCAAGGACGGCAACATGGTCTTCGCCGAAAAGGCGCACAAGACCGTCAAGGATCCGGATTCCAACATCGAGCGCGTACTCGATCTCGGCTTCGTCGGCGAAGTGGTCGAAGTCGACCGCACGCTGCTCGACCTGCTTGCCAAGTCCGAGATGATCCCCGTCATCGCGCCGGTTGCTCCCGGCCGCGACGGCGCGACCTACAACATCAACGCCGATACCTTTGCCGGCGCGATTGCCGGCGCTCTCAGCGCCACGCGCCTGCTCTTCCTGACGGATGTTCCAGGCGTCCTCGATAAGCAGGGCCAGCTCATCAAGGAACTTTCCGTCGCCCAGGCGCATGCGCTGATTGCCGACGGCACGATTTCCGGCGGCATGATCCCGAAGGTCGAGACCTGCATCGACGCCATCAAGGCCGGCGTCCAGGGCGTCGTCATTCTCAACGGCAAGACGGCGCACTCGGTCCTGCTCGAAATCTTCACCGAACGCGGCGCCGGCACGCTGATCGTTCCGTAAAGAACATACGCCCTCCCCGAGCGGGCTAAGGGCGTATCTTTTCATTGCCCGATGCGATGCGCTCAACCGAAATCGGTTGAGCGGGTCAGATCTTCCCAGGCGGCAATCTCCTCGCTGAAGGCAGCGAGCTTCCCCCGCACCAGGTTCAGCGCGTCCGTTCCCAGCAGCAGGTGAACAGGCGGATTTTCGGACGCGACCAGCGCCAATATGGCGGCGGCAGCCTTTTGTGGATCGCCGGCCTGATTGCCGTTCTTTTCTTCGCGTGCCTTCCGGATCGGATCGAACAACTCATCATAGTCGGCGATGCTGCGGCCGGAGCGCACCATGGAGCGGCCCGCCCAATCTGTGCGGAAGGAGCCGGGCGCAACAGCGGTCACATGGATGCCGAAGCCCTTCACTTCTTTCGCCAATACCTCGCTGATGCCCTCCAACGCGAACTTGCTGCCGCAGTAATAGGCAATGCCGGGCATGGTGATGAAACCGCCCATCGAGGTGATGTTGACGATGTGGCCGGCGCGACGACCACGCATGAAGGGCAATAGCGCCTTGATCATCGCAACGGCTCCGAAAACGTTGACATCGAACTGGCGCCGCATCTCGCCAAGCGACGATTCCTCAAGCGTACCTTCGTGGCCGTAGCCGGCGTTGTTGATCAAGACGTCGATCGGCCCCGTCTCCGCCTCGATACGGGCAACCGCAGGCTCGATCGCATCGAAATCGGTTACATCGAGAAGCATGGCTTTGGCCCGCTCCGGCGCGATCACTTCGAAATCTGCTTTGCCATCGGCATTGCGCACCGTGCCGACGACGCGATGGCCGGCGGCGAGCGCCGCTTCGGCGAAGGCTCGACCGAAGCCGGAGCTGACGCCGGTGATCAGGAATAGTTTGCTGTGTTTCGAACTCATGGGAGGCTCCTGGCTGTTGACACGCTCACGCTGGATGAGCGGTTGCGCTCCGCCTAAGTGGAGACGATGCGACAGCCAGTCCAATATATTGCGGTGGCTTTGTTCATATCTTAAAGATATATCGCCTCAGTTTGGAAGAGTACGGATGGAACTGCGCCACATCAGATATTTTCTCGCCGTCGCCGAGGAGTTGAATTTCACCAGAGCCGCGCGACGGATAGGTATCGGGCAGCCGCCACTCAGCAACCAGATCCGCGATCTGGAAGACGAGATCGGTGCGCCGCTGTTTCGCCGTTTGCCGCATGGCGTTGAACTGAGCGAGGCAGGGCAGGTCTTCCTGCCGGAAGCCCAAGCGATCGTGGCCAGGGCCGAACAGGCGAAGGCTTTGGCATTGAGGGCAGCGCGCGGCGAGCTCGGGCGATTGCGGATCGGCTTTACCGGTTCGGCGGCCTTCAGTCCGATCGTACCGTCATCTGTGCGCAGTTTTCGCCGCGCCTATCCGGAAATCGATCTGACATTGGAAGAGGCTCATACGACCCGACTGCTGGAG
Organism: Rhizobium sp. NPDC092011; assembly: GCF_044756305.1. Classification (NCBI taxonomy): domain Bacteria; kingdom Pseudomonadati; phylum Pseudomonadota; class Alphaproteobacteria; order Hyphomicrobiales; family Rhizobiaceae; genus Rhizobium; species Rhizobium sp. NPDC092011. The sequence continues at coordinate 133,207 of NZ_JBIVSO010000006.1, read as the reverse complement.
CGGCTTGAGGCGGAGGAGCTGGATGCAGTCTTCATCCGGCCGGGCGACGCGGATCCACCCTCTTTCCGGTCGAACGCACTTGCAGAAGAGGCCATGATGATTGCCCTGCCCTCAGGCCATCCGCTGGCGGGGGCGGCAAGTCTGCCTCTATCTGCCCTGTCTGGTGAGCCCTTCGTGCTGTTTCCGCGCATCGCCGGGCCGAGCCTGTTCGACGGGATCATCGCCGCCTGCAGGCAAGCAGGCTTCGAACCCACCCTCGGGCAGGTCGCGCCGGAGATCACATCGATCGCCAATCTGATCGCCGTGGAACTCGGCGTTTCGGTGGTGCCGTCGGCAATAGCTCAAATCCGGGTTCCCGGCGTCACCTATGTTCCCATCTCCGGCAACGCGCCGATCGCACGGTTGACGCTGGCAACACGCCGCGATGAACGCTCCGCCGTCGTGCAGAATTTCATCGCGCGCGTGCTGGCCGCCAAGGCCGAACTCGGCTGATTATTCCTGCCGATAAACCGCCTCGGCCTCGCTTTTCAGCATCCCCATGATGGAGCGATAGGGTGCAGGGCCATAGCTGATGCGGCTGACACCCAGTCCGGCCATGGTCTGGTTATCTGGTGTCGTCGGGCGCACCATGATGTTAACAGGCAGGGGCGAGCGCTCGCAGAGGGCGCCAATCAGTTCCGGGTCGACTAGGCCTGGCGCGAAGAAGCCGCTCGCTCCTGCCTCAGCAAAGGCGTCGGCACGCTTGTAGGCATCATCGAGCAGGATCTGATGATGCGCCATATCGCTTTCCTGAAGAAAGAGATCGGTGCGCGCATTGATGAACAACGGAATTTCGCGCCGATCGGCCATCTCCCTGATGGCGCGGATGCGGGCGACCTGTGTCTCGATCGGATGAACGCCGTGGCCGCCAATCACCTGATCTTCGAAATTGATGCCGATGGCGCCGTGATCCATGATCTTTTCGACATTGGCGGCGACTTCCTCGGGTTCAACCGCATAACCGCCCTCGAAATCGACCGAAAGCGGCAAATGGCTCGTCACCGAAATCAGCTTGGCAGTGACTGCCAGCAGCGATAGCGGAATGGCCTGCCCGTCGCCAAAGCCGTTGGCCGCAGCAACCGACCAGCTTCCGGTGGCCAGGGCTTTCGCGCCTGCCTCGGTGACCGCCTTGGCCGAACCGGCATCCCAAATATTGAAAAGAACGAGCGGCTCACCTTTTTTGTGCAGCCGCGCAAACTCCTGCGCCTTTTCCACCTGACTCATCGTATCCCCTTCCGAAAAGCCCGGCCGGGCAATTTTCTCTCCACAACCCGAAAGAGCGGGCGTTCCCTCTTTTGCAAATAGAGCAAAACCTTGAAAATCAATGGTGGAATCATAGCCGGCCTTGGATCAACCGGCAATGTCACCAAGGCCCATATGCCGCAGCATGAATATTTTCCTTTTCCTCGGCTGAGGCGGCGTGTCATAACGCAGCCATGAGCCAGACAAAGACGCTATCCGAGCCCTCAGATTTTTCCGACATCCGCGACTGGGTGTTCGATCTCGACAACACGCTCTATCCGCATCATGTCGATCTCTTCGCGCAGATCGACAAGAACATGACCGCATACGTCTCGGCTCTGCTGCAGATGGAGCGGGACGATGCGCGCAAGCTGCAGAAGCAGTATTATCTGGAGCATGGAACGACCCTGCAGGGGCTGATGATCCATCACGGCATCGATCCGGTCGATTTTCTGGAGCGGGCGCATGCGATCGACTATTCGGCACTGACGCCGCAGCCGGAACTGGCGGCCGCCATCAAGGCGCTCCCGGGGCGTAAGTTCATCTTCACCAACGGCAGCGTGAAACACGCCGAGACCACCGCCGGTGCACTTGGCATTCTCGACAATTTCGACGGCATCTTCGATATCGTCGCTGCCGATTACATACCGAAGCCTGCTGGCAGCACCTACGACAAGTTCATGAGCCTCAATCGCGTCGACACGAAGAAGGCAGCGATGTTCGAGGACCTGCCGCGCAACCTCACCGTGCCCAAAACACTCGGCATGAAGACGGTGCTCCTCGTGCCGCAAAACATCGAGGCGACCCATACCGAGTGGTGGGAGCGCACGACCGGCGAAGACGACCACATCGACTATGTGACCGACGACCTGACGACCTTCCTCAAGGCGCTGGTTTAATCCTTCATTAGGATGGGGTTACGAAAGTTTCATCAGCCTTACAGAGGTTTAATTGGTCGTTTCTGACGGCCAGCCGTATCGTTTGACCATTCCTCGTCACGAAAGGAAAAGCGATGAACGGGAAAAAACTTCTTCTGGCCGGACTTTCCGCAACCCTGCTTGTCGGCGGTGCAGCACAGGTCGCGCTCGCCGCCTCTCATGATGGCAATGGCTGGGGCGGCTCGCATCACGGCCGCTGGCACAGGCCGCATTTCTCGCCCGAAGTCCTTTACGTGCGCATGCTGAAGGAATTCGGCAATCCTGGCGACATGAAGCTGACCAAGGATGAGGTCAAGGCAGGCGTCGACAAGATCTTCGACCAGATCGACGTCAACCATGACGGTCAGATCACGCCCGGCGAATATCGCGCCTACCGCAAGGAACAGATCAAACAGTGGAAGGCCGAGCACGCCAAGGCTGATGGCGACAAGGCTCAAAACGGCCAGCCGCAGGGCGATCAGGCGCAGAACAGCCAGGCTCCGGCTGATCAGTCCAAGACCGATCAAGCACAGAACGACGACAACAAGGGCGGCGACGGCAATCGCCACCACAGGCCGCACGGCCGCTTCATGCATGAAGGTGGCTTCATGCGCGGTGCCATGATCTTCCGCTTCGCCGACAAGGACGAAAACGGTCAGATCAGCAAGCAGGAAGCGGAAGACGCTGCTGCCAAGCTCTTCGATCGCCTCGACCGCAATCATGACGGCGTCGTCACGTTGGACGACATGCCGAGCCGGCCGCTGCTTTAAGCCGATCGACCCGAAGCGTCGCCACATGATGTGGCGGTGCTTTGGGGCCTATCCGAAGATCGAAACGCCCGCCCTTGCGAAAAGAGGGCGGGCGTTTCGTTGTTCAATGGCCGTTATCGTGCTCGTAGAAATCCGTGACGATCTTCCAGGCCTCGTCGGCCGTGTCGACGAAGCTGATCAGGTCGACGTCATCGGGCGCGATGGTGCCGAATTCGGCGAGCGCCTCGAAATTGATGATGCTGCGCCAGAACTTTTCACCGAAAAGAATGAGCGGCAGACGCTCCATGCGGCCGGTCTGGATGAGCGTCAGGCACTCGAACAGCTCGTCCATGGTGCCGAAGCCACCGGGGAATACCGCGATCGCCTTGGCGCGCACCATGAAGTGCATCTTGCGGATTGCGAAATAGTGGAAATTGAAGCTGAGCTCCGGCGTGACATAGACATTCGGTGCTTGCTCATGCGGCAACACGATGTTGAGGCCGATCGACGGCGCGCCCTCTTCGGCCGCACCACGATTGCCGGCTTCCATCACGCCTGGGCCGCCGCCGGTGACGACGACATATTCATGGTAATCGAAACCGGCGGAATAGCGGGAGCAAAGCCGCGCGAACTTGCGCGCTTCTTCATAGTAGACGGATGCAGCTTCGAGATTGGCACGCTGCACGTCGTTGCGCGCGGCCCAGGCATTGGTGCCGGGTGCCGGAATACGAGCACCACCGAACATGACGACGGTGGACTTGATGCCCTTCTCCGTCAGAGACATCTCTGTCTTCAGCAGCTCGAGCTGCAGGCGGATCGGCCGCAATTCTTCGCGGCAGAGGAAATCCTCGTCGGCATAAGCAAGCCGGTAAGAGGGCGACATCGATTGCGGCGTGCGCGGCACGGATTCGGCTCGCTTCTTGTCCGCCGAGCTCGTCTTCAAGGGATCCCACACCCCATCCTTGCGCCTCAGCCTGCCGTTCTTCGACTTGCTCATCTATTCATGCCTTTCGAATCGATCATGAGGAGCCATTCCTGCCCGAAGGCACGAATAGCCAAGCTCTTGCATATGCCCCTACAACGCCTTGAATCCAAGCTCAATCGGCGCGGAAAAGACATTCCATTTTCGGGCTCCATGCTATAGGACCAATCGACCATATCCGGAGCCGCTGCCGGAAAACACGATAGGCACTGACGTTTTAAGGAATTCCCATGAGCGCTAACGATCTCGCCTCCCTCGAAAAGTCTATCGAGGCCGCTTTCGACAATCGCGACAATGTGAACACGTCGACGCACGGGGAAATCCGTGACGCCGTCGAGCAGGCGCTCAATCTCCTCGATAGCGGCAAGGTCCGCGTCGCCGAGCGCGGCGCCGACGGCAACTGGACCGTCAATCAGTGGCTCAAGAAAGCGGTTCTGCTCTCTTTCCGCCTGAACGACATGAAGATCGTCGAAGGCGGCCCGGGCAATGCGACCTGGTGGGACAAGGTTCCCTCGAAATTCGAAGGCTGGGGCGAGAACCGCTTCCGCGAAGCCGGCTTCCGCGCCGTGCCGAACGCCGTCGTGCGTCATTCCGCCTATATCGCTCCCAACGCCATCCTGATGCCGTCCTTCGTCAATCTCGGCGCCTATGTCGGCGAAGGCACCATGGTCGATACCTGGGCGACCGTCGGCTCCTGCGCTCAGATCGGCAAGCATGTGCACCTTTCGGGCGGCGTCGGCATTGGCGGCGTGCTGGAACCGATGCAGGCCGGCCCGACGATCATCGAGGACAATTGCTTCATCGGCGCCCGCTCCGAAGTCGTCGAAGGCTGCATCGTCCGCGAAGGATCGGTGCTCGGCATGGGCGTCTTCATCGGCAAGTCCACAAAGATCGTCGATCGCGCCACCGGCGAGATCACCTATGGCGAAGTTCCGCCCTATTCCGTCGTCGTCGCCGGCTCGCTGCCGAGCGACAAGACGATGGCAAACGGCCAGCCGGCCCCCGGTCTCTACTGCGCCGTCATCGTCAAGCGCGTCGATGAAAAGACCCGCTCGAAGACCGGCATCAACGAGCTGCTGCGCGACTGATTATGAATTTGGGAGCGCGGTCTCCGTATCGCGCTTCCCTCAAGCTTGCCGGGTGAGCACGCCCGTGCGATTGCTGGAATCGCGGCAAGGTTTTTCGGTTCATCGCCGACCCTTTGCCATCGCTTTGCCATTTCCCGCCGGATAAGTTGCCCCCGATGACCGTTACCGATCCCGTCGCAAACCTGCAAACCCTGATCCGCTGCGCCTCCGTAACCCCAGCCGAGGGTGGCGCGCTCACCGCGCTTGCCGAGATGCTGCAGCCGCTTGGCTTCAAGATCGAGCGCATGACCGCCAGCGAACCGGGAACGCCCGATATCGAAAACCTCTATGCCCGGCTGGGCACCGAGGAGCCGCACCTGATGTTTGCCGGGCACACGGATGTCGTGCCGGTCGGCGATGCGGCTTCCTGGAGCCACCCGCCTTTTGACGCCGAAATCGCCGATGGCGAGCTTTTCGGCCGCGGTGCCGTCGACATGAAGGGCGGCATTGCCTGCTTTGCCGCGGCGGTCGCGCGGCATATCGAGAAGCACGGCAAACCCGCCGGCTCGATTTCATTCCTGATTACCGGCGACGAAGAGGGACCGGCGATCAACGGCACGGTCAAGCTGCTGCAGTGGGCGGCCGAACGCGGCGAGAGATGGGATGCATCGCTCGTCGGCGAACCGACCAATCCGGACCGACTCGGCGACATGATCAAGATCGGCCGGCGCGGCTCGATCTCAGGGTTCATCACCGTCCACGGCGTTCAGGGCCATGCCGCCTATCCGCACCTCGCCGACAACCCGGTGCGCAGCATCGTCAAGTTGACAGAGGCGCTCCTCGACCCGCCCTTCGATGCCGGCACGGACAATTTCCAGCCGTCCAATCTCGAAGTGACGACGATCGATGTCGGCAATGCCGCCACCAACGTCATCCCTGCCAAGGCGACCGCTGCCTTCAACATCCGTTTCAACGACACCTGGACGGTCGAGGCGCTGAAGGCCGAGATTATTGGCCGCCTCGACGCGGCAGCCGCCGATGAAACGCTGCGCCCAGGGCGCGCGCCGGCAAAATACGACATCACATGGTCCGAACGACCGAGCCAGGTCTTCCTGACGCGCAACAACGCGCTGATCGCTTCGCTCTCTTCCGCCGTCGAAAACATTACCGGTCAAAGACCGGCACTTTCGACGACAGGCGGCACTTCAGACGCCCGCTTCATCAAGGACTATTGCCCGGTGGTGGAATTCGGCCTCGTCGGCAAGACCATGCACATGGTTGACGAACGCGTCGCAGTCTCGGATCTCGAAACGCTGACCGAGATCTACCAGACCTTCATCAAGCGTTGGTTCGAGAATGCCGACCTTTAAGGAAGTTCAATATTATCTGTCCGGTCTCTGGCTGCTGATCCGCATGGATGCGCGCGGCTTCCAATATCTCGACATATCGGACCGGGGCATGCTGCGCTCCTTCTGGGCGATCCTATGGAGTCTTCCGTCGATCGGTATTTCCTGGCTCTGGTGGCAGCAGGCCTACCTGACCGCCATGCCGCCTGAAACCTCGACCGGCCTTGCCTTCTTCCTGCGCCTCGCCCTGGTCGAAGCCGCAAACTGGATGATCCCGCTCGTTCTCGCCGGCGTGCTGCTGCTGATCTTTCGGTTCGGCGATAAATTCGCCCCCATCGTCGTCACCGTGAACTGGCTCGGGGTGCCGACGTCCTATCTGAACGCGCTGCTCATCGCGGTGATCGCCTTCGTTCCAGGCTCCAGCGGGCTTGTGGCGCTGCTATGGCTGGTATTGATGATGGCGATTATTTTCTCGCTGGCACGCATCCTCAGAATGATTTGCGGCACACATCCGCTGTTCGTCGGCGCACTGACGCTGGTGCTGCTGATCCCGACGATGCTGCTAACGGATTTCCTTCAGCGGTTTCTCGGCGTTTACCCGCCGGGTTGAGGCGCGCGGGGCAAGACTAAGAGAGATCTTCGCCCTCGTCACTCTCCCCTTCGATGCCGGCCGAGCCGCCGCCTTCGCGATAGTCCACCTGCATGAAATAAAGCCCGTCCGGCGGGGCAACGGGGCCGCAGGCCTTGCGATCCCTGGCTTCGAGAGCGGCGCGAACATCGCCGGGTGTCCACTTACCTTCGCCGGCCAGCTTCAGCGTGCCGGCGAACGAGCGGATCTGATTGTGCAGGAAGCTTTGTGCGGTCGCACGGATCTCGATCAGTTCGCCGCTACGGGTCACATCCAGCCGATCGAGCGTGCGCACCGGGCTGTTTGCCTGACAATGCGCAGAACGGAAGGTGGTGAAATCATGCCGCCCCACAAGGGTCTGTGCTGCGGCATGCATGATCTCGTGATCCATGTCCTTCGGCACCCACCAAGCACGCCCGGCTTCAAGCGCAAGCGGCGCCCGGCGTGCGATGATGCGATAGAGATAGTGTCGGCGGATGGCGGAGAAACGCGCGTCGAAACTCGTATCGACCTCTACGATATCCAGAATGGCGACCCGGTCTCCAGCCATCCTCAGATGAGCGTTCAGCGCATTGCGCAGCGTGTAGACCTTCCATTCCTTGGAAAGGTCGGCATGCATGACCTGCCCCATGGCGTGCACGCCGGAATCGGTGCGGCCCGCGCCGCGGATCGAAACAACCTCGTCGGTCAAGGACAAGATGGCGCGTTCGATCGCTCCCTGAACTGAAGGCCCGTTTTCCTGACGCTGCCAGCCGACATAGGGGATGCCGTCATATTCGACGATCATCTTATAACGCGGCATCAGTTCTGCTCCGAGGCGAGCACGGTGCCGGGCGCAATCGGTGTGCCGCGCAGGAAATCGGCCGCCGCCAGTGGCTTGCCGCCAGCCTTCTGCAGCTTCGTCAGCCTGACGGCGCCGGAAGCGCAGGCGATGACAAGATCGTCCGTCAGGACGTGGCCGGCCGCGCCGTTGCCCTCGGCCAATTCGGAGCCAAGCACCTTGATGCGCTCCGGGCGGCCTGCAATATCGGCCTCGAACCAGGCGCCAGGGAAAGGCGACAAGCCGCGAATGTGATTGTGGACGTCTGCTGCCGGCTTGCCGAAATCGATTCGCGTTTCGCCCTTGTCGATCTTTGCGGCGTAAAGAACGCCCTCGGATGGCTGGGCCGTCAGCGGCAGTTCGTCATGCTCGAGCTTGTTCATCGCCTCGGCCATGGCCTTCGCGCCGACAAGCATCAGCCTGTCATGCAGCTCGCCTGACGTCATGGTGCCGCCGATCTCGACTTCGCGCGTGAGCGCAACCGGGCCGGTGTCGAGCCCCTTGTCCATCTTCATGACCATCATGCCGGTCTTGGCGTCGCCCGCCATGATCGCCCGCTGGATCGGCGCCGCACCGCGCCAGCGCGGCAGCAGCGAGGCGTGGCCGTTGTAGCAGCCGAGGCGCGTGCCGGTGAGGATGGCTTCCGGCAGCAGCAGGCCGTAAGCTACGACGACGGCGACATCGGCATTCAGATCGCGGAAGCGCTGGCGCACGTCCGCATCCTTGAAGTTGACTGGTGTGAACACGGGCAGGCCCAGCAATTCGGCCGCCTGATGCACCGGCGACTTCTGCAGGTCGAGCCCGCGTCGACCGCCGGGTCGGGGTGGCTGCGTATAGACCGCGCGAACCTTATGCCCGGCATCGATCAGGGACCGCAGCGTCGGCACGGAGAATTCGGGCGTTCCCATGAAAATGATATTGAGCGACATGCGATCCATCCGGCTTAAGATATCAGGTTTCGAGTGACCCGGCAGCGACAGCACACGCGCTATTGGAGGTCAAACGCTAGCCGCCATCGGACAGGTCAGGCGCGGTGATCGATGGTTCCGGTCTCCGCATCGTAGCGAACAAAGGCCGCAGCACAAATGAAGCGGCCTTTGTCAGAAAATGCTTCAGAGAGCCTTAGCCTTGGCAGCCTTGGTGAATTTCTTGATCACCATCTCGCGCTTCAGGCGGGAAATATAGTCGATGAACAGTACGCCGTTCAGGTGATCGATCTCATGCTGTACGCAGGTCGCCAGCAGGCCGTCCGCCTCGGTGATCTGCTCCTTGCCGTCACGATCGAGATGCTTGACCGTCACGCGCGCCGGACGTTCCACTTCGGCATAGTAATCCGGAATGGAGAGGCAGCCTTCCTCATAGACCGAACGATCGTCGGACGAAGCGACGATTTCCGGATTGATGAAAACCAACGGCGTCTTTTCTTCGCCCTCGCGCGATACGTCGATGACAAGCATACGGCGCGCAACGCCGACCTGGATGGCGGCAAGGCCGATGCCCGGCGCGTCATACATAGTTTCCAGCATGTCGTCCGCGAGACGCTGAGTTTCGATATCGATGCGCTCGATCGGCTTGGAAGCCTGACGGAGCAGCGGATCGGGTAAAATGATGAGTGGCTTGATCGTCATGACGTTTCCCATAACGCATCTTGTTCTGCGATGGAATCGCCAAGATGGCCGTATCGAGGTGTTTTTTCACCGAAGGCAGCCTGGGCTGGAATAAACGTCAGAAAAATCTTGTTCACGTTTTGATCTAGATATTCACGACGGTTTTGTTATGGTGTCCGTAAGAATTCCACGAGCATACTCGGTTCCATGTCCTTCATCATCTTCGGCCAAACCATCTCCACGATCCAGGTTCTGACCGGCCTCGTCATCCTGCTCCTGATCGCCGTCCTTGTGCTGATAATGCGCGGCCGCGGGCGATCCGAGGATGACATGCTCGAGGCAGAGCACAATATGGCGACGCTGTTGCGGGCTCAGGCGGAGATGCAGGGCCGGCTTGCCACCATGGCCGAGGTATTCGGCTCCCGGCAGGCCGAACTCAATCAGGCCATCGGCCAGCGGCTGGATGGCATGTCGCAACGGGTGACGGCAACGATCGGCGAGCAGACGCGCTCGACCCATGAAAACCTGCGCCGCCTGCAGGAAAGGCTTGCCGTCATCGATGCCGCCCAAACCAATATCCAGACGCTGGCGAAGGACGTCGTCGGCCTGCAGGCCATTCTTTCCAACAAGCAGACCCGCGGCGCCTTCGGTCAGGCCCGTATGGAGACCATCATTGCCGACGGGCTGCCGATGGGTGCCTATGCGTTTCAGGCAACGCTTTCCAACGGTTCGCGGCCGGACTGCACGGTTCGCATGCCGAACGGCTCGCCGCCGCTTGTCATCGATGCCAAGTTTCCGCTCGAGGCATGGAACGCCATTCGCGCCGCCGCCACTCCCGAACATGGCAAGATCGCCGCACAGCAGTTCCGCCGCGATCTGGAGCTGCATATCCGCGACATCTCCGAGAAATATCTCATTCCTAGCGAGACGCAGGACACTGCCTTCCTGTTCGTGCCCTCCGAATCGATCTTCGCCGAGATCCACGAGAATTTCGAGGCGATCGTGCAGAAGGCACAGCGCGCCCGCATCGTCATCGTTTCGCCGTCGCTGCTGATGCTGTCGATCCAGGTCATTCAGGCGGTGTTGAAGGATCAGCGTATGCGTGAGCAGGCTCACGTGATCCAGAGCGAGGTGGCGCATCTGATGGACGATCTGTCACGCCTGGACGAGCGTGTGCGCAAGCTTCAGGGTCATTTCGCCATGGCGCAGAAGGATGTCGACATGATCGTCACCTCGGCCGACAAGCTGGCGCGGCGCGGAGAGCGGATCGAGGCGCTGGAATTCGAGACGGCAAAAGAACCGGCAAAGCCACGTCCGGAAGAAAGGCCGAAGCCCGCAGACAACCGCACGAGCCAACTCAAGCTCAGGGTAGTTGACGAAGACTGATCGCTTCGGCAGTGTCGCGCCCAATCGATGCATGATCCCAAAAGAGATAAGGCAACCTTCGGGCAGGATCATGCAGGACAACACCCAGGGCAGGATATCGCATGATCACCATCTTCGGCTCCATCAACATGGACCTCATCGCCACCACGGATCGCTTGCCGAAGCCGGGCGAAACCGTTGCCGGCAACGGCTTTGCTACCGCCGCCGGCGGCAAGGGCGCCAATCAGGCACTTGCCGCGCGTCGTGCAGGTGCAACCGTGCGGCTCAGCGGCGCGGTCGGCAATGACGGCTTTGCGGAACCGGCACTTGCCCTGCTCGACGCTGCCGGTACCGATCTTTCTACCGTCAAGCGCGTCTCCGAACCCACAGGCACGGCACTGATCCTCGTAGGCGGCGACGGAGAAAACATGATCGCCGTCGTTCCCGGCGCAAACGGCACGAACACGGCCGAACACGCAACGGCCGCCGTCTCCGCGCTGAACCCCGGCGATACACTGATGCTGCAGCTCGAAATTCCGGTTTCCGCCGTCGAGACGGCCCTCGGTGCCGCCAAGGCCAAGGGCGTGCGAACGGTCCTTAATCTCGCCCCCCTGATCCCCGAGGCCCCGCGCCTTGGCCGGCTCGCCGACATCGTCATCGCCAACGAGACGGAATTCGAGAGACTGGCCGGTCAGGACAACATGTCCGCAGCAGAGCGCGAGTCGGCTCTCGTTCGCTTGCACGGCGAGACTGGTCAGACGCTCATCGTGACGCTTGGCGGCGACGGCGTCATCGCCATTCGCGATGGCGAGGTTTCCCGCGCCAAGGGCCTGGTAATCGAACCCGTGGACACGGTTGGCGCCGGCGATACGTTCTGCGGCTATTTCGTAGCAAGCCTCGACCAGGGCATGGACTTTCAGGCCAGTCTGCGCCGCGCGGCGGTCGCCGGGTCGCTCGCCTGCCTCAAGCCGGGCGCTCAGCCATCCATTCCGGTCGCTAGCGAAGTCGCCGAGAAGCTCTAAGTACAAAACCCCCTAAATACAGTGGAGCGCAATTAATTAAATTTTTGCGCTTCCATATCATTCTCCTCTGGCCTGGCGCGTATACCCTTCCGGCCGCGGCGGCAATTCTCACGGCGGCTCTATGAAAGGGCCATCCTGCGCCGACTTTGCATGCGGATAATGTGCATCCCACGCATCGCTTTTTTGAGGAAATGATGTTCATCTTTCGTATGAAGTCGCTTGCGGCCAAGCTTATCTTGGTCACCGGGCTGGCGATTGCACTCGTCTTGCTGGTCTCCAACCTCCTGCTGATCTCGCAGACGCGCGACCGCGTCGAAGCCTTGACGATGGATCAGGCCAACACCGAGGCCAAGTCCATTTCCAACGAGATCGCCGCCAATGTCGGCGAAATGGCCAGTGCCGCCCGCTCCATGGCCGCCGTCGTCGGCCGCGCCCACGAGGGCCACAATCTCGATCGCAAAGGCATCATCAACATCCTCAAGGCCAATGTCGAGCAGAACGCCTTTGCCTTCGGCAGCTGGTTCTGCGAGCAGCTCGGTGCCATAGACGGCAAGACGACCGAACTCGCCAACAACAAGGACCAGGGCGTCAACGAGAAAGGCGCCTTCGCACCTTACTGGTCGAAGACCAAGGACGGCGGCATCCAGTTCTCGACCTTCGACAACGATTATACAGCTCCATGGTGGAAGCTTGCCGCCGATAGCGGCAAGGGCGCGATCACGCCGCCCTATCTCGCACAGGGCACCGACGTTCCGACGACCATGAGCTCCATCGCCTATCCGGTCATGTCCGGCGGCAAGATGATCGGCGTTGCGGGTGTCGACCTCTCTCTCTCTTCGCTCTACACGAAGCTGCAGAAGCTTCACCCGTTCGGCTCCGGCCGCGTCCTGCTGGTTTCGCAGGATAACAAGTGGCTGGTCGCGCCGACCGCCGATCTGCTGATGAAGGACTACAACGGTTCGGGCGTCGACGTCGTCAAGGCGGCACTGACCTCTTCTTCCGCAAACATCCTCAAAAACCTTTCCGAGAATGGCGGCGAAGAATTCGATCGCGTCGTCTACCCGTTCGCGGTTCCCGGTCTCAATGCCACCTGGGTCGTTCTCATCGATGTGCCGCACAGCGCGATCGCAGCTCCCGTGCGCGATCAGACCTACACGATGGTCGTCTCCGGCATCCTGGTGCTCATCGCTGTCATGCTCGCGCTCTATGCCGCCGTGCGCGGCTTCGTGCAGCTGCCGCTGGCCGGCCTCGTCGCCAGCGTAAAACGCCTCAGCGCCGGCAACTATGCCGAGCCGATCTCCGGTCAGGAACGCGCCGACGAAGTGGGCTCCGTCGCCAAGGCGCTGGAAGGCTTCCGCTTCGCGCTAGCCGATACCAAGCGTCTGGAAGGCGAAGCCAACGACCAGCGCCTGGCAGCCGAAGGCGAACGCCGCCGGTCCGAGAGCGAACGCAATGAAAGTGTCGCTCTGCAGCGCCACATCGTCGGCATTCTCGGTCATAATCTGGCGGAACTCTCCAAGGGCAATCTCAGCCACCGGATCACCGACGACTTCCCCGGCGAATATGCCCAGCTCAAGCAGGACTTCAACGCCGCGCTTGCGAGCATCGAAGAGACCGTGCACACGGTCAATGTCAGCGTCGGCAACATCGGCAGCGGCACCGGCGAAATCAGCAACAGCGCCTCTGACCTTGCCCGCCGTACCGAGCAGCAGGCGGCAAGCCTCGAAGAGACGGCCGCGGCACTCAACGAGCTGACCGCGCAGGTCAACTCAAGCGCCGAAAACGCCCGCACGGCCGCTAGCAGCGTCAACGCGGCGTCTCAGGATGCCGAGCATTCCGGCGAGGTCGTGCAAAAGGCCATCGCCTCCATGCACGGCATCGAGCAGTCTTCTCTGGAAGTCTCCCGCATCATCGGCGTCATCGACGAGATCGCCTTCCAGACCAACCTGCTCGCCCTCAATGCCGGTGTGGAAGCTGCCCGTGCAGGCGAAGCCGGCAAGGGCTTTGCGGTCGTCGCTCAGGAAGTTCGCGAGCTGGCCCAGCGGTCGGCCAATGCCGCCAAGGAGATCAAAACGCTGATCAACACCTCGGCGGGTCAGGTCAAGGAAGGTGTCGATCTGGTCGGCCGCGCAGGCAATGCTCTGCACAAGATCGCCCAGCAGGTCATGGAGATCAATGGTCTCATCCGCCAGATCTCCGCTTCGGCAAGCGAGCAGGCCATCGGCCTCAAGGAAATCAACTCGGCCATGAACCAGATGGACCAGGTGACGCAGCAGAATGCGGCGATGGTCGAAGAGACCACGGCATCCAGCGTCACCCTCGCCGAAGAAGCCCAAACCCTCAGGGGCCTGGTCGCGCGCTTCCGCACATCGCATAGCGTGCAGGACAATGCCGGTGCCTTGCGGGCCGCTGCGCAGCAGATGCGGGCGCCTGTCGCCTCCCGCAGAGCGGCTGCACCGGCCGCAGCTCCCATGCGCAAGGCTCAGCCGCAGACGCACGGCGCCACGGCCCTTGCACAGGACGACTGGGAAGAATTCTGAGCCGACTGAGCTTTAACCAATAAAAAGGCCGCCGGAGCGATCCGGCGGCCTTTTTTCATGTGCCCGAACGATCAGATGCGGGCGAAGCGTTCGGTCAGCAATGCGAAGAAGCCATCGGCATCGACATCGCGCATGACCTTGGCATTGCGCTTGCGGTCGGTAACGTGCCACCAGTCGACCACGGTCATGCCAACGGTGAGCTCGGACGTCACTTCGATCTCGACATTGCATTCCCGGCCCTTGAAGAGTTCGGGCTTCAGGAGATAGGCGATAACCGTGGGGTCGTGCAGCGGACCGCCATCCGAACCGTACTTCTCAATATCGAAGCGCTCGAAGAACTCCAGCATTTCGACCATGGCCTTGGCCGGCGGTGTGCCGACGGCGGCCATGCGGGCAACACGGTCCTTGCGGGTGAGCAGCTTGTGTGTGACGTCAAGCGGCATCATGACGATGGGCACGCCGGAGCGGAACACGACATCGGCCGCTTCCGGGTCGACGTAGATGTTGAATTCGGCTGCCGGGGTGATGTTGCCGCCCTCGAAGAAGCCACCGCCCATCATGACCAGTTCGCGGACGCGGCCGACGATGTCGGGTGCCTTTTGGAACGCCATTGCGATGTTCGTCAACGGACCGAGCGTGCAGAGCGTAACGGCGCCTGCCGGTTCATTGCGCAGCGTTTCGATGATGAAGTCGACGGCATGGCCCGGCTGCAGCTCCATCGTCGGCTCGGACAATTGCGGACCGTCCAGGCCGGTTTTGCCGTGCACGTGTTCGGCAGTTACCAGCTTGCGCTTCAGCGGCGCGTCGGCACCGGCGAACACCTTGACGTCACGGCGATTGCAGAGCTCGCAAACGATCCGGGCGTTGCGGCTCGTCAGACGCAGCGGCACGTTGCCGGCGACGGTGGTAATACCGAGAACATCGATCTCCTCGCGGCTGCCGAAGGCGAGAAAGATCGCCGCGGCGTCGTCCTGACCAGGGTCCGTATCGATGATGATTTTTCTGGGTTCGGTCATGTCTGTGATATTCCTCCGGTGCAGATCGAGAGGCTTTGTCGCGGGTCCGGTCCGGCTTTGTCAAGCGCTCGCATGCCGTGTCATGAAACGATTTTCACGGATGAATTCGATCTCGCAGATGCGAAGCGATGGTGTCTTGCACAGATCGGTGCGCACTCCCATATTAGGGCAACCGGGTGCTGAAGATCAGGCCCGGAGCGGTCGCTTGATACCAAGGACTTGACGATGAGCCGGATGACTCCCTTTGCCAGCCCGTTGCTTCTGGGCTTCGATACTATGGAAAAGACGCTGGAGCGTATTTCCAAAGCCAGCGACGGCTATCCTCCCTACAATATCGAACGTATGCGGGCAGACCGGCTCTCCGGTGAGCCGGAGCGACTGCGCATCACGCTTGCGGTGGCCGGATTTTCCGAAGACGAACTCGATGTAACGACAGAAGAGAATCAGCTTCTCATCCGAGGCCGACAGATCGAACAAGGCGAGCGCGACTATCTCTATCGCGGCATTGCCGCCCGCCAGTTCCAGCGTGTCTTCGTCCTTGCAGACGGCATGCAAGTTCTCGGCGCCGTTCTGAAGAACGGCCTGCTCTCGGTCGACCTCATTCGCCCGGAACCCGATCGCATAGTAAAGAAAATTAACATTTCGGTCTCACAGTAGGACAACGGCCTAGAGCCGGATGATTTCAGGCCGAATCGGTCTGAAATCTGAATCCGCTCTAGAATCAAATGACTAGGGCATGATGTCGGCCGAAAGCCGCTCACACTTTTCGGCATCATGCTCTGGGCCGTTGGTCCCTCACACTGGAGGTACGAAGATGTTGTTGAAAGAAGCGACTGCCCGCCTGACCCAATCCGAGCTTGCCAATATCGGCGCCGGTGAGGTTGCCTACATCAGAAAAATGGACTGGAACGAAGTATCGCGCTGCTTTCCCGAAGCACCGGACATCGATCCGGAGGTCGACCTCTGGGCGCTTTTCGGCGCCGATGGCACGCCGATTCTGCTAACGGATAATCGCTCCAGCACCTTCTACCGTGCTGCCGAAGATGAACTGAAGACGGTCAGCCTGCACTGACTGTGGGCATCGCTCAACGGTGAAGCTCATCGTTCGCAAGGACCGCCGAACCGGCTCGCGCACGGCGAATTTACATGATCCAGACCGCCTTGCGTGGCGGTCCCTGATGAGATGATGCGACAGAAGCAATCACTTGCTTCAGCCTCAATTCAGGCGATCAGATTTTCCTGAAGGTCAAATAGGCGGACGACCGCCCTTCGCGCCGGGCCTTGGCCTCGTAGCGCGTGCTCGGCCAGCCCTCATAGGGCGTCAGCCAATCGGCGGCATTGCGCGCGGTCCACTCGAAGCCGCCATGCGCATCGCAGTGCTGCAGCGTCCAGTTGACATAGGTGTCGATGTCAGAGGCGAAGCAAAAGAGCGCGCCTGGCTTCAGTACGCGATGAAAGCGCGTGAGATTGACCTGCGAGACGAAGCGACGCTTCCAGTGCTTCTTCTTCGGCCAGGGGTCCGGATAGAGCAGATCTATCTGGTCCAGGCAGCCATCCGGCAGCCAGTCAAGCAGCTGGGTGGCATCGTCGTTGTAAACGCGAATATTGCGCGCACCGGTCTCGCCGACACGCGCAAGCAACTTCTGCATCGAATTGACGAAGGGCTCGACACCGATGAAACCGGTCGTCGGCTGTTCCAGCGCCCTGTGAATCAGATGCTCGCCGCCGCCAAATCCGATCTCCAGGCGCAGACGCTCGGTCTGCACCGGGAAGAGATCATTCAGCGGCTGCGGCGCCGGAGCGGAGAGATCGACGATATATTGCGGCAGCAAAGCTTCCAGCGTTTCCGCCTGCTGGCCGCGCAAGGCCTTACCCTTGCGCCGCCCGAAGAATGCTTCCGTCGCCCGCGACCGGCGCTCGGTATCGATCATGCGGCTTCCTTGACCTTCACAGCTTCCTTGAGGCCCTTTACCAGGTCCGTGCGCTCCCAGGAGAAGGAACCGTCACGGCCGGCCTTGCGGCCGAAATGACCATAGGCCGAGGTTTTGGCGTAGATCGGCTTGTTGAGGTCGAGGTGACGACGGATGCCGGTCGGCGAGAGGTCCATGTTCTTGCGAATAGCCGCTTCAACCTGATCCTCGGTAACGCCCTTGCCCGTGCCATGCAGGTCGACATAGATCGACAACGGCTGAGCGACGCCGATGGCGTAGGACAGCTGGATCGTGCAACGGTCGGAAAGGCCGGCAGCGACCACGTTCTTTGCAAGGTAGCGAGCCGCATAGGCAGCAGAACGGTCGACCTTGGTCGTGTCCTTGCCCGAGAAAGCACCGCCGCCATGCGGAGCTGCGCCGCCGTAGGTGTCTACGATGATCTTGCGGCCGGTGAGGCCTGCATCGCCGTCCGGACCACCAATGACGAACTTACCCGTGGGGTTGATGTACCACTTGCAATCGGAGGCGATCTTCAGATCGCCGAGCGCTTCGCGGATATAGGGTTCGACAACCGCGCGAACCTTCTTCGAATCCCAGCTGTCGTCGAGATGCTGCGTGGAAAGCACGATCGAGGTCACTTCGGACGGCTTGCCGTCGACGTAGCGGACGGTCACCTGGCTCTTGGCATCCGGGCCGAGCTTGGCGACTTCGCCGTCGCCCTTCTTGCGGGCGGTTGCGAGCAGCTGCAGGATCTTGTGCGAATAATAGATCGGCGCCGGCATGAGATCAGGCGTTTCCTTGCAGGCGTAGCCGAACATGATGCCCTGGTCGCCGGCACCTTCGTCACCCTGCTGGTCGGCAGCATTGTCGACGCCCTGGGCGATATCGGCAGACTGCGAATGCAGGAGCACGTCGATGCGCGCCTTCTTCCAGTGGAAGCCATCCTGCTCGTAGCCGATATCCTTTATGGCGCGACGGGCGGCAGCCTTGAACTTCGAAGGATTGATGACGTCGTTGCCGTCCTTGTCCTTCTTCATCAGGCTCGGCGGCAGACGAACCTCGCCAGCGATGACGACACGGTTGGTGGTGGCAAGGGTCTCGCAGGCAATGCGCACGCCCCATGGATTTACGCCGGTCTTTGCGGCCTCGCGGTAAACCAGATCGACGATTTCGTCGGAAATGCGGTCACAAACTTTATCCGGGTGACCTTCGGCAACAGACTCACTCGTAAACAGATAATTCGCGCGCATGCGGGATTCCCCTCAAAGAACAAACTCCGCTTTTGATATTCGTCTCCGCCTCGAAAAACAAGCCGAACAAGGACATAAATATATCTTTATATCTCGGCCGAAGTGATAAAATTTTGCCGTAAATGCACAAAAGGCGGCCAAAACGACCGCCTTTCGACTTCAGCATTCCGATGCCCCCTCGAAATGCTTATTCAGCATCGGCCTCGGCAGCGAGCGCCTTGACCAACTCGACGACCTTGCGCCGGACCTTGCCATCGGAAATCTTCACGAAGGCACGATTGAGCTGTAACCCCTCTGAAGAGGACAGAAAATCGACGACATAGTTGGAGCTGGATGCTTCGGCCATGCCACCCGCATTGGCCGTGTGCTCACCCGGGGCATCTTCGAAGAAGAAGGAAACCGGGACATTAAGGATGCTGGAGATATTCTGGAGGCGGCTGGCGCCAACACGGTTGGTGCCCTTTTCGTATTTCTGGATCTGTTGAAACGTAATTCCGAGGCTTTCGCCGAGCTTTTCCTGGCTCATGCCAAGCATCGTGCGGCGGAGGCGTATGCGGCTACCGACATGAATGTCGATGGGGTTCGGCTTCTTTTTGTTTTCAATCATCATTTTACCCTAACATAGGTTGAATTCAGGACCTGCCACCCGGTACCCTTCTCCACCCCTATAACGCCACGTTGCAGCCGACGCCCCCAAGGCCTCCAGTCTACGTTTAAAAGGCGGATAGGTAGCACTATGCAATTTTAGGGTTTTTTGGTCAATTCACCCTTGAAATAAAACCCATGCGTGAAACGACGGCAACGAGGCCGACCAGACCGACAATCAACCAATAGTATGTTTTCCGGGCTTTATCGTCGATACCAGACACAGTTGCACTACTCAGGGTAGTATCTATGAAGCCTTGCTGATTATAGCCAATCCCGGAGAGGACGCGCCCATGTGGATCGACGAAGGCTGAAATGCCCGTATTGGCACTGCGAATCAGAGGCAGTCCCTGTTCCACCGCTCTCACTCTTGCCTGCAGGAAATGCTGGTAAGGACCTGGCGTATCTCCGAACCAACCGTCATTCGTAACGTTCAGAATGGCATCTGCCTGCCGGATTTCCGGTGTCATCTCGTTCGGGAAAATAATCTCGTAGCAGATCAGCGGGTAGAATTTGATGCCGTCGGGCATCATCAGCAGCCGGCGCTTGGTGGCTGCGGAAAACCCTCCCGGAAGCTCCACGACATTCTCGATGCCGAGGTAGTTCAGGATGTGTTCGAAAGGCACATATTCGCCGAAAGGCACGAGATGGGTCTTGTCCGATGCGTCAATGATCTGGCCGCGGCCGTCGATGACGTAGATCGAATTGTAATAGCGCGGCGGGGTACCTGGCCCCATGTCCTCCACGCGGACGGCGCCGGTGATCAGAACCTGATCGTCCTCCAGCTGATCGGCGATGCGAGCAAGCGCGTCCCTGTTGTCGGTCAGGATGAATGGAACAGCCGTCTCTGGCCAGACGATGATATCGGGACGCTTGCCGCCATTGGCCGGCGGCTGCACGGAGAGCGCCAGATGCTTGTCGAAGATGGCGGTGCGGTCGGCATCCGTATCCATCTTCGCCTGCTGGTCGATCGATGGCTGAACGATGCGCACGACCGGCGTCGCCTTGCCGCTGGCCGCGGGCGCCTCCGGCAGGTTCAAAGCGTAGTAGCCGTAGCCGACATGGGCGACGGCAATCATAATCGCAAGCCCGATACCTGGCAGCCGCCCCTGGCGCGTGCCAAGCAGCGCGGGTGCGGCAAAGACGAAGACGGCAAGGACGGTCACCCCTAGCACGCCGATCAGATGTGCCGACTGCATCATCAGCGGAATGGGCATGGCGCCATAGCCGATGGCATTCCAGGGAAAGCCGGTAAAGAGGAAGCTCCGCAGCCACTCCAGCAAGCCGAAGCTGAACGCAAGCGCTGCGATGCGACCCATGCCGTCGGACCACAGGATCCGCGCGAGCACCGTCGCCACGCCGTAGAAGATCGCCAAAAAAGCCGGCAGACCGAGAATTGCCAACGGCAGCGCCCAGGCAAACTCCTCGGCGTCGATCAGCAGCGCATGGCCGAGCCACCAGAGACCGGCGACGAAATAGCCAAAGCCAAATAGCCAGCCCGTGAAGAAGGCCGGCCACAACCGGCCGAAAAGGCCGCTATCGGGACTGGCCGCGACGCCGTCGAGCAGCCAGACCAACAGCGTGAAGGAGACGAACATTGCCGCGAAAAAGCCGAAAGGCGGCAGCGCCAGCACCCCGACGGCACCGGCCAAGATCGCAAGCAACGCACGTTTGAAACCCCAGACGAGGATCACCCTGCCCGAAAGCCATTCCATGCGCCAGCTCCGTCCAACTTCGAATCAACTGGCGGCAGTCTTTCAAAGAATTGACGATTTGTCCCGCCGAAGCGGCAATTATTGGCTGGCGGCGTTGCGTTCGACCGGTGTTTCCTCGGCAATGACTTCCGGCGATGGCAAGTCACGATCCGGCGCCCCCGTCTCGCCTTCCAGCTTGACGGTAGGCCGTCGACGAGCAGGATGACGCTTGCGGGTAATGCGCACCCGCTTGATGCGGCGCGGATCGGCATCGAGGATATGAAACTCGAAACCCGGCAGCGCTTGCACAAGCTCGCCGCGGACGGGAATGCGGCCAAGCGCCGAGAAGATCAGGCCGCCGAGCGTGTCCACGTCGTCCACCTGCTCAACGATGTCGAAATCCGGACCGATCGCCGCGGCGATCTCCTCCAGCTCGACGCGCGCATCGGCAACGAAGACGTCCTCGGAGACGCGCTTGAACATGACCTCATCGTCATCGTGTTCGTCGTCGATGTCACCGACGACCATCTCGACGATGTCCTCGTGCGAGGCCAGGCCGTCCGTGCCGCCATACTCGTCGATCACAAGCGCCATCTGCGTGCGGTTGACCTGCATGCGGCGCAGGAGGTCAGAGGCCAGCATGGATGGCGGGACGAACAGGATTTTGCGGATGATGCCGGCCTCGGCCAGCGTCTTCTGCAGATCGACCCGCGACAGATCGAAATTCGGTTTGGCCGAGCGTGGCGCCTTTTCGGCGGCAGTCGCACCCGTCGCCGCGGCGTTAGCTGTCTTGGCACTGCCGGCGCGCCGCTTGTTGCGGGCCTGTTTGGCGACATAGGACAGGAGGTCGCGGATATGCACCATGCCCCGCGGATCG
Organism: Rhizobium sp. NPDC092011; assembly: GCF_044756305.1. NCBI lineage: Bacteria > Pseudomonadati > Pseudomonadota > Alphaproteobacteria > Hyphomicrobiales > Rhizobiaceae > Rhizobium > Rhizobium sp. NPDC092011. The sequence continues at coordinate 111,470 of NZ_JBIVSO010000006.1, read as the reverse complement.
TCCAGCGTTTCGGCATAGACGGGCATACGCGAACGGCCGCTTTCCTCGAACAGGATCATCAGCTCGCCGATGGTGATGTTCTGATCCACCGCCTCGATATCGGCGCGCGGCACCATGACGTCTTCGACGCGAACTTCGCGGAAGCGCAGGATGTTGTGCAGCATCGCCCGCTCATCGGGCGAAAAGGCGTCGTCATCGGCCGCATTGGTCATCAACGCGTCGGCGAGATCCTCACGCAAACGCGCGGCGCCCTGCGCCGGGCGGAGAATGCGCGCTGCACGCGCCCAGAATGAAGATTGAGATCGCTTGCCGTTGCTACTACTGCCTGCCTCATCGGAGGAGGCTGCATCGGCTCCGTCTTTGGCCTCGGGGGCCGGTCTTGTCGTAAAGTCGCTCATTGTTCCTGGTCAGACAGGGTTCAGATCAAATGGGGTCTTGTCCCGCATAGGGATCAGATAGGCCAAGACCAGCCAAAATGCGAGTCTCCAGCCCCTCCATTCTTTCGGCTTCGCTATTATTCATATGGTCGTAGCCGAAGAGATGCAAGAAACCATGCACCATCAAATGGGTCAAATGGTCGTCAAAGCTCTTCTCGAGATCCATGGCTTCGCGCTCCACCGTCTCCCGGGCGATGATGATATCGCCGAGCATCGGACCGGGCTTACCGCCAGGCTCGAGCGGAAAGGCTGGGAAGGAAAGTACGTTCGTCGCCTTGTCCTGCGAGCGCCATTCCGCATTGATCTCGCGGATCGAGGCGTCGTCGGTGAAGACCAGCGACAATTCGGGCGCCATTTTCGGGAAAGGCTGCTTTTCGTGTTTCTTGAGATAAGTGGCAGCCTCACCCAGCACGCGCTCGGCGAGCGACTGCAACTGCTCTTCGGAGGGCCAATCGCCCTCCTCCACGCTGATCTGTATATCGAGTTCTGCCATTGATGTCGCGCCGCGGATCAGATCTGCGGATTGCTTTCCTCGGCCTGGGTCGCATAGGTCGAGTCATAGGCACGGACGATGCGTGCCACCAACGCATGGCGGACGACGTCGGTATCCTTGAAGCGGACGGTGGTAATGCCCTCCACGCCATCAAGCAGCTGCAGCGCCTCGACCAGGCCGGACTTGACGCCGCGCGGCAAGTCGATCTGGCTCGGATCGCCCGTGATGATCATCCGCGAATTCTCGCCGAGACGCGTCAGGAACATCTTCATCTGCATGGATGTCGTGTTCTGTGCCTCGTCGAGGATGACGGCGGCGTTGGCGAGCGTGCGACCGCGCATGAAGGCGAGCGGCGCGATCTCGATGACGCCAGCGGTGATGGCGCGCTCGACCTTGTCGCCCGGCATCATGTCGTATAGTGCGTCATAGAGCGGACGCAGATAGGGATCGACCTTTTCCTTCATGTCACCGGGCAGGAAGCCCAGACGCTCGCCGGCTTCGACGGCCGGGCGCGACAGGATGATCTTTTCCACGGCGCCGCGCTCCAGAAGTTGGGCGGCGTGCGCGACGGCGAGATAGGTCTTGCCGGTGCCGGCAGGACCGACGCCGAAAACCATTTCGGACCGTTCCAGCGCCCGCATATAGGCATCCTGCGTCGGCGTGCGCGCAATGATGGTCTTCTTGCGCGTCGAAATCTGCGCCATCGTCAACTTCGCTTTTCTCTCCATGGTCGGCAGCGTCAATTGATCGTCGGCAGCAACCGCCATGCGGATTGCGCCTTCTACGTCGGAACGCTCTACATTGCCGCCTTTTTGCAGTTTGTCATAGAGATAATCGAGCGTCCGGCGTGCCTGATTGGTGGCCGGCACATCGCCTGTTATGACGACGGAATTGCCGCGCGCCCGGGCATCGATGCCGAGACGCTCCTCAAGCAGCTTCAAGTTCTGATCGAACTGACCGAAGAGCTCACTGGCGAACCGATTGTTCTCGAACGTCAGGATGAAGTGATTGGCGTCGCTCGCGGTGCGGGGCTGGCGCGATGAAGAAGAAACCAATTCCTGTCCGTTCAAGCGGTGTGGCTCCTTGTGCCGTCCGGAACCTAGAGCAAATCAGCAAACAGGCTGTTGGTGCTGGTCCCGGTGATTCGTACGTTAATAATGTCACCGATTTGCGATGCTTTTGCATCAACATTCACAGATTGAAGCCAGGGAGAACGTCCGATTAATTGGCCCGGCATCCGGCCCGGCTTTTCCAGAAGGATATCCACAACCTTACCCACGCAGGTCTCGGCAAACACGTGCTGCTGCTTCAGCAACAAAGCCTGCAACCGCTCCAACCGTTCGGTCTTGACCTCTTCGGGCACCTGGTCCTTCAAGTCGGCGCCGGGCGTTCCCGGCCGGGTGGAATATTTGAACGAGAAGGCCTGTGCATAATTCACCTGCTCGATCAGCCTGAGTGTATCCTCAAAATCCCGATCTGTCTCCCCCGGGAAGCCGACGATAAAATCGCCGGAAAGGGCGATATCCGGCCGTGCGACGCGGATTTTCTCGATCAGCGCGAGGTATTCGGCCGCCGTGTGCCGGCGGTTCATCGCCTTGAGGATACGGTCGGAACCTGCCTGGACCGGCAGGTGCAGATAGGGCATCAGCGTGCGCAGGTCACGGTGCGCGCCGATCAGGCGGTCGTCCATGTCGCGAGGGTGGCTGGTGGTGTAGCGCAGGCGGGCAAGACCCGGGATCTCGGCCAGGCGATAAAGGAGGTCACCCAGGCTCCAGGCTTGGCCCGTGGGGCCGGCGCCGTGCCAGGCGTTGACATTCTGGCCGAGCAGCGTGATTTCGCGCACTCCGCCATCAACAAGTTTTTCAGCCTCTTCGACGATCTGGGCGACCGGGCGGGAGACTTCGGAGCCGCGCGTATAGGGGACGACACAGAAAGTGCAGAACTTGTCGCATCCTTCCTGCACAGTCAGGAAGGCGGTGACGCCGCGCGCGCGGATCTTCGTCTTCTCGGCAATCGGCAGATGCTCGAACTTGTCCTCGATCGCATATTCGGTATCGACGACACGCTGGCCTTCCTTGGCGCGGCGAAGCGCATCCGGCAGGCGATGGTAGGTCTGCGGGCCGATGACGACATCGACGGCAGGCGCGCGACGAAGAATCTCCTCGCCTTCCGCCTGGGCGACGCAGCCGGTAACGCCGATCATCATCTCGCGGCCGTCGGCTGCCTTGCGCTTCTTCATGTCGCGCAGGCGCCCCAGCGCGGAATAAACCTTTTCCGCCGCCTTTTCACGGATATGACAGGTATTCAGCAGGACGAGATCGGCCTCTTCCATATCCTCGGTCGGCTCGTAGCCGTCGCGGGCGAGAGCATCGCTCATCCGCGTCGAGTCATAGACGTTCATCTGACAGCCGTAGGTCTTGATGAAAACCTTGCGGCTGTTGGAGCCATCGCGGGGGCCGAGTTGCAAAGCGTCGGTCGCCGGGGCGTCGAGGGTCAGGCTGTCCTTGGTCATGCGCCGCTATGTAGTGGCTTTTGCCTTCGGAGAAAATGAAAAAGTTGAAACCACCTGGAAATCAGGCGATCTCACGCCCGAGCAGGCGGCTGGCAAGCATGGTGCGAATGCGCCGCGCGACGGTGGCGCTGACTTCCTTGCGGTTTGTGCCGGCGCGATAATCGACTGCCTCGCCGAAACAGACATCGACATCGATAGCGCCGCATTGGACGATACCCTTCAGATGGGGCACCAACTCGATATCGCCGGGCCATGCCGTCAGCGGGCGATAATAGCGGCCCATGGGCGTGCCGTGAACGCGGGTATAGGCGACTGCGACCGGCTGAACGTGAACCACGGCATCCGCAGCCTTCGGCAGGGCCGCCGCAGCCGCGCCGAACAGCGAGGACTTGACCTCCAGAAGCCGGTTGCCATCGGAGGTGGTTCCTTCCGGAAACAGCACCATGATCTCGCCATCGGCCATGCGGTCGGCGATCTCGTTCACCTGCTCGCCCGTCTTGCGCTTCTGCTCGCGCTCGACGAAGACGCTCTTCTGCCATTGCGCGAACTGACCAAAAATCGGCCAATTCCGCACTTCCGACTTGGCGATGAAGGAGACATCGGCCACTGCCGAGAGCACGAGGATATCGAGCCAGGACGAGTGGTTCGAAGCCAGCATCAACGGCCGGCTCGTTTCCATCTTGCCGACGACATGGATGCGCACGCCAAGCCAGTAGCAGACGATGCGATGCCAGTAGCGTGGCAAATAGCGCCGGAGCTTCCAGTCGAACCGCAGGCAGAGGATCTGCAGCGGCAACATCACGGCGCTGACGGCACAAATGACCACGGCAGCACAGCCAATGCGCAGCCAGGTCATCAAATCATTCGCTCCTGCATGAAAGGCTTCACGTTCAAACTTCGTCCTTCTTCAGCGGGATGCCGTAAAGCTCCAGCCGGTGATCGACGAGTTTGAAGCCGTGTTCGCGGGCGATGCGCTCCTGCAGCGCCTCGATCTCCGGTGAGTGAAATTCGATAACTTCGCCACTTTTCAGGTCGATCAAATGATCGTGATGCTCTTCCGGCACGGTTTCGTAACGGGAACGGCCGTCGCGGAAATCATGGCGGGCAAGAAGGCCGGCATCCTCGAACAGCTTGACCGTGCGGTAGACGGTCGAGATCGAAATCTTCGCATCCACCTGCACGGAGCGACGATAAAGCTCCTCGACGTCAGGATGATCCTCGGAACTTTCGATAATGCGCGCAATGATCCGGCGCTGCTCGGTCATGCGCATTCCGCGCTCGGCGCAAAGCTCCTCGAGGGATTTTACGGCGTCATCCATCAATTACTGTCTTCGGTCTATTTCGACTGTGACAACGGATAGAGCGCCGAATTGCCGCTCAATCTATTTGTTTTGCCGCATTTAAGCGACGCCAAGTGATGCCACATGGCTGTAAAATGCTCTAGCGAAGAACACGCCGCATGACAAGCGCCGTCGACTTCGCGCCGTTATCGCTGACATAATAGGCCTTGCGCTCGCCGACCTTCTCGAAACCCAGCTTTCTGTAGAGGCCAAGCGCGGGTTGATTGCCGCCGTCGACCTCCAGGAATATGGCCTCGCCGCCGCGATCGCGAGTCTCGCGAAGGGCTGCCTGCATCAGCCGCCAGCCGAGACCGCAACGGCCGAGCTTGGCATTGACGGCAATCGTCAGGATTTCGCCTTCGCCTGCCACATACCTTGCCAGCACGAAGCCGGGGAGCGCCTTTTTCAGGATGGCATTGGTCTGGCGGGCAACGAAGCCGAACGTCGTCTCCTGCGAGAGAAGATCCTGAAACTCGGACTCGTCCCAAACCCGCGGGAACCGCTCGCCATGCAGGAGCGCCACTTCGGCGCAATCCTTCAGCTCCATCGGGATGATTTCATATTCAGCTTTGAGAGTGAGATAGGATTCGAGCATGTCTATTGCCTGGCAACTGCGTATCCGGCCTGCGGTCTGGCATCGGGTCCGCGAAGATAAAGCGGCTTCGGCTTTTCGCCGGCAGGCTTGCCGGCGCCCAGCCGGGCGACGATGGCAATCGGAAATGCGTCTGGCCGCTCCGCCGGCGGCGCGTCGCTCAACCGGGCGACGGCCGTTCCGGTGACGATGCCGTCGAAAGCAGAGGCAATTGCCCGCGCTTCGTCGATCGTCACGGCCCGAGCCTCGTCCAGCGGGTTGCCATCGGCATCGAAGCTCTGGAGATAAATCTCCTCGCGCTTGGCATCGATGGCAGCCAGAACCGACTTGCCCGGATTCTGTGTGCGTGCCGTTGCCGCCATGACTTCAAGGGTCGTGACGCCAACTGCGGGAACATTGAGGGAGAGTGCGAAACCGCGCGCGGCTGCAACGCCGATGCGGATGCCGGTGAAGGAACCGGGGCCGACGCTCACGACGACACGCTCGATCGCCGAGAGCGCCGTATTGGCCTTCGCCAGCGCCTCGTCGACGACGTGCATCAAATGTTCGGCGTGCCCCCGTCCGATCGTTTCCGTGACCTCCCCCATCACAGAATCACTGCCGCTATCATACACAGCGGCAGCGCAATCCACACCTGCCGTGTCGAGCGCCAGTACGATCATGTCAACTATTCCGAAAAGCCGCGCTTGGAACGCGGATAACTTTATCTTCGAACGCCCTCAGGCTCCAGCGCCAGCCTTGGTATGATCCCATCCAAAACAGCTGGACGCCTCCTGGGATCATGCTCAGACGGCTTCGACTTCCTGCACTTCCGGAACGAAGTGGCGCAGGAGGTTCTGCACGCCATGCTTCAGCGTTGCCGTCGAAGACGGGCAGCCAGCGCAGGATCCCTTCATGTTGAGATAGACCTTGCCGTCGCGGAAGCCGCGGAAGGTAATGTCGCCGCCATCCTGGGCAACGGCAGGACGAACGCGGGTATCGAGCAGTTCCTTGATGGTCAGCACGATCGATTCATCGCCTGCATCGAAGAACTCGCCGCCGGCATCCTGCACTTCGGACAGAACCGAGGCTGAGCCCATGACGGGCTTGCCGGACATGAAGTGCTCCATGATCGAGCCGAGGATGGCGGGCTTCAGGTGCTGCCACTCCTGGCTTTCCTTGGAAACGGAGATGAAGTCGTAGCCGAAATAGACGCCCGTGACGCCCTGGATCTCGAAAAGGCGGGCAGCAAGCGGCGAAGCCTCGGCGTCTTCGGCGTTGCGGAATTCGGCCGTGCCGCTTTCCATCACCACTTTGCCCGGCAGGAACTTCAAGGTCGCGGGGTTCGGTGTCGCTTCGGTCTGAATGAACATCTTGATCTCCATGCGGCGGGCACAAACCCGGTCCCAACTTTAGAATATTTCAAAAGAGATAGGCCTTTTGGCCCCTCAATTCAAGAGAGTGTTTCTCAAGAAATGGTCGCTCTGCACTAGCTGAGCGCGTCGATTTCCTCGTTCGTCAGCGTATCCGGCAGCACCGTGACCGGGATGGGAAACGCAGCCGCGCGGCCGGCGATCGAAGAGACCAGCGGCCCCGGCCCTTCCTTGGCAGAACCGGCAGCGAGAACGAGGAGCGCGATGTCCCGGTCCTCTTCGATGACAGCGTGGATCTGCTCAGCAGACGATCCCTCGCGAATGACGATTTCCGGATCGATGCCGACATTCTCGCGGACGCTCTGGGCTGCCTTGGCGGTTGCCGCCTCGGCCTCTTCGCGCGCTTCCGCCCGCATGATCTCCTCGACGCCGAGCCATTGCTGGAAATCGCCTTCCGGGATCACGTAAAGCAGCACAAGGCCGCCATTGGAATTCTTGGCGCGCCGACCCGCATAATGGACGGCGCGCTGGCATTCAGGTGTGCCATCGATGACGGCCATGAACTTGCGGCGATGGCCTTCGAGCCGTGAAAGTCGTGTGGATACCATGGAGCGACTCTGACACCCGAAAACGGCGTTTTGCAAGCCCCCGCTTTCACGCGGGAGCCATGCATTACGACATCATCAATAGAGAAAGCCGATAATGTCGCGAACCTGCTTCATCGTCACGTCGGCGCGAGCGCGGGCGCGGGCGCTGCCATCGCGCAGCACAGCGTCGATGTGGCCGGGATCGGCCATCAGGCGGCGCATCTCCGTCGTGATCGGCGAGAGCGTATGCACGGCAAGATCGACCAGCGCCGGCTTGAAGACGGAGAATTGCTGGCCGCCGAATTCGGAAAGGACATCGGCCTTCGACTTGTCGGCAAGCGCTGCGTAGATGCCGACCAGATTGTCGGCCTCCGGGCGGCCGGCAAGACCGGCGATTTCGCTCGGCAAGCCATCCGGATCGGTCTTTGCCTTGCGGATCTTCTTGGAAATGTTTTCCTCATCATCGAGCAGGTTGATGCGCGACAGGTCGGAAGCGTCCGATTTCGACATCTTCTTCGTGCCGTCGCGCAGCGACATGACGCGCGGCGCCGGACCATCGATCAGCGGCTCGACCATCGGGAAATAGGCATGCACCGGCTCGTCGCCGACGGTGATGTCAATGCCGTAGCCCGTGCGGCGAATATGCTCCATGTAGTCCAGATTGAACTTCATGGCGATGTCGCGGGTCAGTTCCAGATGCTGCTTCTGGTCGTCGCCGACAGGAACATGCGTGGCGCGATAGAGCAGAATGTCGGCGGCCATCAGGCTCGGATAGGCGTAAAGGCCGAGCGAGGCCTGCTCGCGGTCCTTGCCGGCCTTGTCCTTGAACTGCGTCATGCGGTTCATCCAGCCGATGCGGGCAACGCAGTTGAAAATCCAGGCGAGCTCGGCATGCCCCGGCACGGCCGACTGATTGAAGACGATATGCTTTTCCGGGTCGATGCCGGCGGCAAGAAAAGCTGCGGTGATCGAACGCGTCTGGTTCGGCATGTCCTCATGTACGAGCTGAGCCGTCAGCGCATGCATGTCGACGACGCAATAGATGCAGTCGTTGTTGGCCTGCAGGGCCACGAACTTGCGGATCGCGCCGAGATAGTTGCCGAGATGGAGATTGCCGGTAGGCTGAACGCCGGAGAATACGAGCGGCTTGAATTCGGTCATGTCGTCCTCAAAAGGCTTGTGGAGGGCCCGGGCGAGCGGCGCTCGACCCTTGGTTCGAGCGGCTTATGCACGCGGTATCGATAGCGATCAAGAGGCTATGTGCCAGAGTCTTAGGAAGAATGCTGGATCAGGTCCCAGGTATTGCCATAGGGGTCGGCGAAGACCGCGACGGTGCCGTAGACCTCATGGCGCGGCTCTTCCCGGAATTTCACGCCCTTGGCAAGCATCGCCGCATGATCGCGTACGAAATCGTCAGTCTTGAGGAAAAAACCGACGCGGCCGCCGGTCTGGTTGCCGATCGCGGCGCGCTGGCTATCGCTTGCGGCTTGGGCGAGCAGCAGCGCTGCCCCTTCCCCGCCCTTCGGCCTGATTACGACCCAACGCTTGCCCCCTGGCTGCACCTCGTCCTGCAGGCAATCAAAGCCCAGGACATCGCAATAGAAAGCCTTGGCGCGATCATAATCGTCCACGACCAGTGCGACGAGGAAGACGGATTGAGACATGGGAGACTCCACAGGTGATGAAACCATCTCTATCAGACCGGGTCTAGCGACTTACACAGTTCCGGCGCCGATCCAAAATCCGTCTCGACCATACCAATCGGACGATAGCCGGCGGCCTCATAGAAAAGACGCGCCCTCTCATTTGCGATGACGTGCATCCGAACCGTGCCAAGCGCCGCCGCATGGGCCTCCGCCGCTCTCAGCAGCTGTGCTCCGAAGCCCTTTCGCCAAAACGAGGGAGCAACAAAAAGGTCTTCCAGTTCAGCTTGCTCGGGATCGTCTCCGGGAAGAACCGTCACGAACCCGGCGATGCTTCCGTCCAGCTCGGCGACGGTGATGTGCGGGAGAAGCTCGGGTGAGACATGCCGGGCCTCCGGCAGATTCTGCAGCTCCGCGACAAAATCCCCCCACGCCACGGACGAGCAGAACTTCAGCTCGCCAAGCTCGACCAAATCGGCCTCGCATGCCTTACGCAGATGTATCTGCATTTCCATGTGAAGGCACATTCCACCCTGTTCCAACCCACCTCAAGACGCGCACAGGCCTGCCTACTCGCCATTCGCCGCCTTCGCATCCGGCGCAGCTGCCGCCGCCGGCTTGCGCTTCAATTTGCGGCGTATCATGCCCAAATCCACGCCGCCGATCAGGAAGGCGACAACGAAATACACCACCATCGCAATCAATATGAGCAAGCCCAGGACGCCGGTTTTGGTGAGCAGCGACGAGCTTCCCCCCAGAAGCGGCTCCCAGCGATCAGACAAATATACGATAACGCCGCCCATGACGGCGGAGGAGATGAGCAGCATCACAGTGCGGCGCGCCAGCGACCACTCCCAGGAAAGATGTCCCCGGCGATAAAGCGTGACAAAGAGCTGTACAGCGTTCAGCCAACCGGCAACCGCTTCGGCGAACGCAATGCCTCGTTCGGCCAGCACCGGGAAAAGCAGGATCGACAGCGCCGAATTGACGGCGACAGCGACCGCCGTGTAGCGCATCGGCGATTTCGTATCTTCGCGGGCATAAAAGCCGGGCTGCAGTGCCTTGATCAGCACGAAAGCCGGCAGGCCAAGGCCGAAGATGGCGAGGATGGAGCCAACCAGCTTTGTATTTTCCGCGTTAAAGGCGCCGCGCTCGTAAAGCACGCGGATGATATCGTCAGAGAGAAGCCAGAGGGCAACAGCGGCCGGCAGGGTCAGGAACAGCACGAATTCGATCGAGCGGTTCTGGATATTGGCGGCTTCCTCGATATGGCCTGACTTCAGCGAGCGAGCCAGTTCCGGCAGAAGCACGATTCCAACCGCGACACCGACGACGCCGAGCGGCAGCTGGTAGATGCGGTCTGCATATTGCAGGGCGGCGATCGCGCCTTCCTTGCCCGAGGCGATCGCCTGGCCGATTACCAGGTTGATCTGGGTGACGCCGCCGGTGATGGCTGCCGGGATGGCAAGAAGCAGGAGCCGTTTGACGTTGGGCGTGAAGCGCGGAAAACGCAGGCCGATATTGATGCCGGCATGGCGCACGCCGATATAGACGACGGCCAGCTGCAGCACACCTGCCACCAGCACCGACCAGGACAGGTACCACGCAGTGGTCAGCGGGTCGGCGCCGTAATAGATTGCGTAAAACAGGGCGCTGATCATCACCAGGTTGAGGAAGATCGGAGCCACGGCGGCGGCGAAGAAATGATGCAGCGAATTCAGCATGCCGCTCATCATCGCCGTCAGCGACATCGACATCAGATAGGGGAACATGACGGCAGCCAACCGGACCGTCAGGTCGAATTTCTCGGCATCGTCGGCGAAGCCGGGCGCGATGACCCAACGCACGAGGAGCGGCATGGCCAGTTCCATGACGATGGTGATCAGCAGCAGGACCGAGAAAAGAACGCCGAACACCTCTTCCGAGAAGCGTTTCGCGCCCTCGATACCGTTCGCCTCGATCTCCTTGGCAAAGAGCGGCACGAAGGCTGCATTGAACGCGCCCTCGGCAAACAGGCGGCGGAAGAGGTTGGGAAAGCGGAAGGCGGCGTAGAAAACGTCGGCCATGGGTCCGGTGCCGAGGGCTGCTGCCATCAGCGTTTCGCGGGCAAAGCCGAAGATGCGGCTACCCAGCGTCGCGCCGCCGACCGTGATGAATTTCTTGACTAGGCTCATGCGGCTGAACCGGCTTTCTTTTCGATATCTGGATTTTCGACGGCACTGCCGCGCGTGGCGGCGGGCGCAATGATGCCGGACGGCATGCGTTCCCGCATTTCGTCCTCCTCACCCGCCATCACAGCCTTGAGGCGCGCGGTAATGTTGGCCCGCTTGTTTTCGTTGGCAATCTTCTGTCCGACGAGATCGGTAACGTAGAAGGTATCGATGACCTTCTCACCGAAGGTGGTGATGCGCGCCGACTGAATATCGAGCGACAGATCGGAGAGGACGGCCGTTATTTCCGACAGGAGGCCGGTCCGGTCGAGGCACTCGACCTCGATGACCGTGAACTTGTTTGAGAGGCTGTTGGAGATGATCACCGACGGCGGAATGACGAAAGCCTTGTTCTTGCGGCGGTTCTTCGAACGCGTGGCGATGACCTCAGGCAGTCGCTTGCGGCCGGCGAGCACGTCTTCGATCATCTTGCCTATCGTGCCTGCGCGGCGCAGCTCGTCGGCATCGTCGGCGAATTCGCGGCTGACATGGATGGTATCGAGCGCGCGGCCATCGGCCGTGGTGAAGATCTGCGCATCGGCGATATTGGCTCCCGCTGCCGCACAAGCCCCGGCGATCACGGTCAAGAGACGCGGATGGTCAGGCGAGAGCACGGTGATCTCGGTGATGGCATGGAAACTGTCGGTGCGCACCATGGTGGCGAGCACCTTGCCGGACTTGTCGGTCTGGCGGATGAACTTCGTGTGGCGGATCTGATCTTCGAGCGGCACGGAGAGAAGATAGGGCTGATAGTGCAGCTTGACGTAAGCGTTGCGATCCTTCTGGCTCCAGTCCGAAAGCGCCTCGTCGAGCGCCAGGGCGGCGGCCTCGGCGCGCTCCTTGCGCGACACTTCCGAGAAACCGCCGGCCAGCAACAACTCGGTCTCATAGTAAAGTGTGCGCAGCAACTGGCCCTTCCAGCCGTTCCACACGCCCGGGCCGACGGCACGGATATCGCAGACCGTCAGGATCAGCAGCATCTTCAGCCGGTCCAGCGACTGCACGCGGTCGGCGAAATCGATGATCGTTTTGCGGTCCGTCAGGTCGCGCGTCTGGGCGACCATCGACATTGTGAGATGCTCGGCGATCAGCCAGACCACAAGCTCCGTCTGCTTCGGCGAAAGGCCAAAGCGCGGGCAGAGCTTGCGTGCGACCTTGGCACCGGCTTCCGAGTGATCTTCCTCGCGCCCCTTGGCGATATCGTGCAGAAGCACGGCAACGTAGAGCGCATCGCGATCTTCGATGCCGGGCATCAGCTTGTTGGTCAGCGGATGGATATCCTCGGCCTTGCCCTTATCGATCTCCGACAGTACCTCGACGGCACGGATCAGGTGCTCATCCACCGTATAGTGATGATACATGTTGAACTGCATCATCGAGACGATCTTGCCGAATTCCGGGATGAAGCGGCCGAGCACGCCGGCCTCGTTCATGCGGCGCAGGATCAGGGCCGGATCGCGCTTCGACGTCAGGATGGAGAGGAAAAGCCGGTTCGCCTCCTCGTTCTCGCGCAGATCGTTGTCGATCAGGTTCAGCGAGCGCGTGACGCGCTTCAGCGCATCCGGATGGAATTCCAGCCCGTTGATATCGGCGACGAAAAACAGCCTGATGAGGCTCACAGGATCGCGCTTGAAGACATCGGGATTGGCAAGCGCAATGCGGCCGCGATCTTCGACGAACTCGACGGTGCCGGGGATCTTGCGCGAGCGATTGGCGAAACGGCTGATGACGCCGGTCAGCCCCGGCGTTGCCTTTGCCTGCTGATCCTCGAGCGCCGCACAGAGGATGCGGGTGAGATCGCCGACATCCTTGGCGACAAGGAAGTAGTGTTTCATGAAGCGCTCGACGGCTGATAGCCCTGGGCGCGCATGATAGTCGAGCGCTGCCGCGATATCGCGCTGGATGTCGAAGGAAAGCCGCTCTTCCGCCTTGCCGGTCAGGAAATGCATGTGGCAGCGCACGGCCCAGAGGAAATCCTCTGCCTTCTCGAAGAGGCGGTATTCCTGCTTCGACAGCACGCCAAGCTTTACCAATTCGACAGGATCGCGGACGTGATAATAGTACTTCGAGATCCAGAACAGCGTGTGCAGATCGCGCAGGCCGCCCTTGCCTTCCTTGACGTTCGGCTCGACCAGATAACGGGTATCGCCCGCCTTGCGATGGCGCTCGTCACGCTCGGCAAGCTTGGCGGCGATGAATTCCGGGCCGGTGTTGGTGACGATTTCCTTGTCGAAGCGCGCCTGCAGCTCCCGCGTCAACGGCTCGTTGCCACAGATATAGCGGGTTTCGAGAACAGCGGTTCTCACCGTCATATCGGACTTGGCCTGCCGGATGCATTCCTCGACCGTGCGGGTGGCGTGGCCGACTTTGAAGCCCATGTCCCAGAGCATGTAGAGAATGAACTCGACTGCCTTGTGGGTCTCGCTGTCCGGCTTCGGGTGGAAGAGGAAGAGAAGATCGATATCCGAACCCGGCGCCAGCGTATCGCGGCCATAGCCGCCGACGGCGGTCACGGAGAAGCTTCCAGCCTGCTTCGGGTAGACGTGATGGACGGTAAAATCGTAGAGAGCCGTGATGATCTGGTCCTGCAGCCAGGATATGCGATGCGCGCAATCCAGGCCGCCGCCCTGAGCCGCCAGCAAACGCCGCGCCTCTTCGCGCCCTTCCTGGCTCGCCTTTTTCAGAAGGGCAAGCAGGGCCGACCGTTCGTCGTTCTTGTCCAGATGGCGTTTGGCAAGTGCCTCGCATTCCGCCCTTAGCGCGGAAACGTCGAGAATAGCCGGAAAATCGATGTCATGCATTTCCATGCTCTGCCGACCGGATTCCTGTTCTTTGACGGCGGGCCACCGCCGGCGCGCCTGTCTTGTCGTCTGCATGCGCTATAGCCTCTTTGCCCGGCGAATGACACAGGCAATCTGCGCCCGCATTCATCATCCGGCCTGAAGCAAACCCTGCGGCACCGACGATCTCGGTATTTCTATCGGGTCAAGGTTGACGAAGCGTGACGGCAATCGACGCAGAAATCGGCAGTTTTAGGGCCTGGGCATCTCGAGCGACCGCCTGAGCTCGTTCAGGCTATGCAGTATGTTGCGCGATTGGGCACCGATCTGCGTCACCATTTCGCGCTCGCACTCCCAATAACCGGCCCTGGCGATACTGGAACAGATGTCGGAAATGCGGCTGCACGACAAAGTAATATTGAGAAGGCCACGATCGGATTCGCAATCCGGCGGCTCGCCCTCACCGCAGATCTTACCGCGGGCGGCGATCGGCGAAAAGCGCTCGGCCAGGATGCGGACTTCGGCAAGAAGATTTTCGAGATGCATGCTTTTGTCCTTGGAAGTCGCCTTCGATCAGCCGGCTTTGTTCAGAGTTTTCTTCAGCTCGTAGAGCACATCGAGGGCGGCCCGCGGCGTAAGGTCATCGAGGTCGAGTGTCTTCAACCTCTCTTCGACCTTGGACGGCTCGCGCCGTCCCACGGCCTCCTCGCGGCGAACCGCGACCTGGAAGAGAGGCAGATCATCGATGAGCTGGCTTGCCGGATTCTTGCGGTCCGCATCTTCAAGCCGCGTCAGAACGTCGCGGGCGCGCGCGACCACCGAAGCCGGCAGGCCGGCAAGACGCGCCACCTGGATGCCATAAGAACGGTCGGCAGCCCCCGGCCCGACCTCGTGCAGGAAGATCACATCGCCATCCCATTCCTTGACGCGCATGGTGGCGTTGGAAAGCCGGCCGAGCTTTTCCGACAAGACAGTCAGCTCATGAAAATGCGTGGCGAAGAGACCACGGCATCGATTGGCCTCATGCAGATGCTCGACGGCAGCCCAGGCGATGGAAAGGCCGTCGAAAGTCGCAGTGCCTCGACCGATCTCGTCGAGGATGACGAGAGAGCGTTCGGTCGCCTGATTGAGGATCGCCGCCGTCTCGACCATCTCGACCATGAAGGTCGAACGTCCCCGCGCCAGATCGTCGGACGCGCCGACGCGCGAGAACAGCCGGTCGACGATGCCGATATGAGCGGATGCCGCCGGAACGAAGGCGCCCATCTGCGCGAGAATGGCGATCAGCGCATTCTGGCGCAGGAAGGTCGATTTACCGCCCATGTTCGGGCCGGTCAGAAGCCAGATGGCGCCATCCTTGCCATCGGACTTCGGCGAGAGATCGCAATTGTTGGCAACGAAGGGTCCACCCGCCTGACGGCGCAGGGCCTGTTCCACCACAGGATGACGGCCACCTTCGATGGCGAACATGCGGCTGCCATCGACGACGGGTCGGCAATAGGCCTGCTCTTCGGCCAGCAGCGCAAGCCCCGCCGCGACATCGATCACCGACAACGCGCGGGCGCCGGCCTTGATCGCTTCGGCATCGGCCACGACAGCAGCTACCATACGATCGAAGGCCTCGAGCTCGATCGCGAGCGCCTTGTCGGCGGCGTTGGCGATGCGGCTCTCCAAATCGGCAAGCTCGGTCGTGGTGAAGCGCATGGCATTCGCCATGGTCTGGCGATGGATGAAGCGTGCCTTGGCCTCGCTGGTATCCGTCATCGGACCGGCGTTGCCGGCCGTCACCTCGATGAAGTAACCAAGCACGTTGTTATGCTTGATCTTCAGCGACTTGATGCCGGTTTCATCGGCATATTGCAGCTGCAGCCCGGCGATGACGCGGCGCGACTGGTCGCGGAGTGCCCGCACCTCGTCCAATTCGGCATTCGCCCCTTCCCGCAGGAAACCACCATCCCGCTTCAAGAGGGGCAGCTCATCTGCAAGCGTCGCGGTAAGCAGCGCTTCGAGACCGGCAGGCAAGGCAACGAGGCCGGCCAATGCCGCTTTCAATTCCTCCGGCAGGAGGGCCGTGCCAAGCATGCGCGCGATATCGCCAGCAGCACCAAGCCCCTGACGGATCGCCCAGAGATCACGCGGCCCGCCTCGGTCAAGCGCAAGGCGCGACAAGGCGCGCGGCATATCGGGTACATGCTTCAGCGCAGCGCGCAGGTCACCCGACAGCGAAGGTTCCTCGGCCAGAAATCCGATCGAATCCAGGCGTTCGTTGATGCGCTGGGGATCGGTCAGCGGCGACATCAGCCGTTCTGCGAGAAGACGGGCACCACCGCCGGTCACGGTGCGATCGATCGCCTTCAGCAGCGAGCCGTTGCGATCGCCGGAGAGCGTACGCACCAGTTCGAGATTGGCTCGGGTGGCCGGGTCGATAAAAAGAGTGGAGGCACCGCTTTCGCGCTCCGGCAGGCCCAGCGGCGGACGCTCGGCAAGCTGGGTCTTTTCGACATAGGCGACGGCGGCTGCAGCGGCGGCCAGTTCGGCGCGGCTGAAGGTGCCGAAACCATCGAGCGTCGATACGCCGAAATAGCGGGTAATCCGCCCCTCCGCGCTGGCGCTGTCGAACAACACGGCCGGCTGCGGGACGGCGGTGCGGCCGAGGATGTCGAAAACCGGTTTCAACTCCGGATCATGGAACATCGTGTCCGGCAGGATCAGCTCTCTCGGATCGATGCGCAGGATATCTGCGAGCAGCCGCGAGGCTTCCGTCTCGGCGAGGCGGAAGACGCCGGTGGAAATATCGATCCAGGCGAGCGCAAGCTGCGGCTCGGCGCCGCCGCGAATGCGCGTCAGCGTCATCAGATAGTTGGATTCCGAAGGTGAAAGCAGCTTTTCTTCGGTGATCGTGCCCGGCGTTACCAGGCGCACGACATCGCGGCGCACCACGGACTTGCCGCCGCGCTTCTTCGCTTCGGCGGGATCTTCCACCTGCTCGCAGACGGCAACGCGGAAACCCAGAGAAATCAGCTTTTGCAGATAATCGTCGGCAGCATGAACCGGCACGCCGCACATCGGGATGTCCTGCCCCATGTGCTGGCCGCGCTTGGTCAGCGTGATGCCGAGCGCACGCGAGGCATCGATGGCGTCCTCGAAGAACAACTCATAGAAATCGCCCATGCGATAGAACAGGAGCGAACCGGGATTGTTCGCCTTGATCTCGATATATTGCTCCATCATCGGAGTTGCCGAAGCGCGGCTTTCCTCCGAGGCAAGCTCGGCGGCCGAGAAAGCATCGATATTGGTGGCTATACGTTCGTTCACGGAGGTGCAGTTTTTCCAAAAAATGAGGTGTCACCCTATCCGTGCGCCGGTATAGAAGACAACAGCTATCGGGCAAGAGGGACCGGTCGCCCACAGGAGGTTTGGAGGAACAATGGCTGACAGCAAGAGCAAATCGCGTCCGGGAACGGGGATCACGGATCAGGAAGCACTGGACTTCCACAAGCAAGGCCGCCCCGGCAAGCTTGAGATCAACCCAACCAAGCCCATGGCGACGCAACGCGATCTTTCCCTTGCCTACTCACCCGGCGTTGCCGTTCCGGTGAAGGCGATCGCGGCCGATCCCGCCACGGCTTACGACTACACGTCGCGTGGAAACATGGTCGCTGTCATCTCGAACGGCACGGCCATTCTCGGCCTCGGCAATCTCGGCGCTCTGGCTTCCAAGCCGGTCATGGAAGGCAAGGCCGTTCTCTTCAAGCGCTTTGCCGACGTCGATTCGATCGATCTCGAAATCGACACGGAAAATGTCGACGAATTCATCAACTGCGTGCGCTATCTCGGCCCCTCCTTCGGCGGCATCAATCTTGAGGATATCAAAGCGCCGGACTGTTTCATCATCGAACAGCGGCTGCGCGAGCTCATGGATATCCCGGTCTTCCATGACGACCAGCATGGCACGGCGATCATCGCGGCTGCAGGCCTCATCAACGCGCTCGAACTGACGGGCCGCGACCTCAAGACCACCAAGCTCGTGTGCAACGGTGCGGGTGCCGCGGCCATCGCCTGCGTCGAGCTGATCAAGGCGATGGGCTTCAACCCGGAAAACATCATTCTCTGCGACACCAAGGGCGTGATCTATCAGGGCCGCAGCGAAGGCATGAACCAATGGAAGTCGGCACACGCTGTCAAGACCGACAGGCGCACGCTGGCCGAAGCGATGAAGGGCGCCGATGTCGTGTTCGGCCTGTCGCAGAAGGATGCCTTCTCGGAAGATATGATTCGTTCGATGGCGGACAAGCCGATCATCTTCGCCATGGCCAATCCCGACCCGGAAATCACGCCTGAGGAAGTCGCCCGCATCCGCGACGATGCGATCATGGCGACGGGGCGCTCGGACTATCCGAACCAGGTCAACAACGTCCTTGGCTTCCCCTATATCTTCCGCGGTGCACTCGACGTGCGCGCCACCACCATTAACGACGAGATGAAGATTGCCGCCGTCAACGCACTGGCGAGTCTTGCCCGCGAAGACGTGCCTGATGATGTGGTCGCCGCCTATCAAGGCGCGCGCCCGCGTTTCGGCCCGCAATACATCATCCCCGTGCCATTCGACCCGCGCCTCATCTCGGCCATTCCGGTAGCCGTCGCCAAGGCCGCGATCGAAAGCGGCGTCGCCCAGCGCGAAATGCCTGACATGGACGCCTATGCCCGCGAGCTTTCAGCCCGGCGCGATCCGATCGCCTCGACGCTGTCGCAGCTTTACGAGCGTGTGCGCCGTCATCAGAAGCGCATCGTCTTCGCCGAGGCGGAAGAAGAGCAAGTCATGCGCGCCGCCCTTTCCTATGCCAATCAGGGCCTCGGCACTGCGATCCTGCTCGGCCGCGAGGACTTGATCCATTCCACCGCCGAGCGCGCCGGCATCGATCTCAATCGCCCCGGCCTCGAAATCGTCAACGCCCGCATTTCCAAGCGGGTCGACACCTATATCGACTATCTCTATGCCCGGCTGCAACGCCAGGGCTATCTGCACCGCGACGTCACGCGCCTGATCCACAACGACCGCAATCACTTCGCCGCCTGCATGGTCGCCTTGGGAGACGCCGACGGCATGGTGACGGGCGTGACGCGCAACTATTCGACAGCGCTCGAAGATGTGCGCCGCTGCATCGACGCCAAGCCGGGGCATCGGGTCATCGGCGTATCGATCGTGCTTGCCCGCGGCCGTACAGTCTTTGTCGCGGACACCGCCGTGCATGACATGCCGACGGCCGAGGAGTTGGCGGAGATCGCGGAAGAGGCAGCCGGCTTCGCCCGTCGCATGGGTTACGAGCCGCGCGTCGCCATGCTTGCCTACTCCACCTTCGGCCATCCCTCGGGCGAGCGTTCGGAGCGGGTGCGCGAGGCAGTCGGCATCCTCGACAAGCGCCATGTGAACTTCGAGTTCGACGGCGAAATGTCGGCTGACGTAGCGCTGAACCGCAAGATCATGGAGAGTCTCTATCCATTCTCGCGGCTTTCCGGGCCAGCTAACGTGCTCATCATGCCGGCATTCCACTCGGCGGCGATCTCCACCAAGATGCTACAGGAGCTTGGCGGCTCCACGGTCATCGGGCCGCTTCTCGTCGGCCTCGACAAGCCGGTGCAGATCACGTCGATGGGCGCCAAGGATTCCGATATCGTCAACATGGCTGCCATTGCCGCCTATGGTGCCGGTGCCTAACCCCCGCTGGAGAGCCGGCGGCCGAATAAAGATGATGGCTGCCTTGTGAAATAGGTGTAGGATGGGGGTATGAGTGAAGCTCAGCCCCTGTTCACAGCGCTGCGCCATTCTGCGCAGCCTGAAATAGCCGACGCAATCGAGCGGTTGGTGCTGGAGGCACCGGACCGCAAGCTTAATCGTGTGAATGCGCTCGCCTTTGCCGCCGAGCACGGTTTCGACGAAGAGCAAACCATCAGCGCTTTCCTGCATACCGCACGCCTGGGCTTATTCGAGATGTCCTGGAATGTGTTGTGTCCGGGATGCGGCGGCGTGCTGGATGCCAATACGTCGCTGCGAACCGTCCAGAGCGAGACTTACAATTGTACTTTGTGCGCGGCCGGTTACGAGCCGACGCTCGACGAGATGGTCGAGGTCACCTTCACGATCAGCCCGCGAATACGCCATATCTGCGCCCACAACCCACATGACCTGACGCCTTTGGAATATTTTCGCCAGGTCTACTGGAGTTCGGGCGTCGATCTTCCCGACGAAGGCTATCAGGAAAAAGTCGACCAGTTCATCATAGAAACGCTGGAACTGCCGGCGGGCGAAAAAGCCGTCGTGTCGCTGCAGCTGCCGGCCGAATTCGTCATCATCTTCGAACCGGTGACCCATAGTGCGCAGTTCATCGATGTGAAGGGCGAACCGTCGAAAGAGCGACAGAACCTGTCACTCGTATTCGATCGCCTGCATCGGCTCAGCGATGCGGTGGAGCTCAAACCCGGCCCGTTGCGCATCGTCATAGAAAACCACACCGAAGTTCGCACCCTGCCTTCCGTGTGCATCGCCAATGACGCGCTTCATACGTTGCTCAGTCGCCGCAGGCCATTTCTGACCGCCAAGCGACTGCTCTCCAACCAGACCTTCCGCGACATATATCGAACCGACACGATCGCCATCAATCAAAGGCTTAAGATCGCCAGCCTCACCTTTCTGTTCACCGATCTGCGCGGTTCGACGGAGCTATACGAGAGGGTCGGTGACCTCGCGGCCTTCGACCTCGTCAAAACCCACTTCAGTATCCTGCATGAAATCGTCGGGGCGGAAGCTGGCGCGGTCGTCAAAACCATCGGTGACGCCGTGATGGCCACGTTCCCCACCCCGGACCGGGCGCTGGCCGCAGCGATGCGGATGCGCGATGCCATGTCGACCCTCAACAAGGAGCGCGGCAACGACGATCTCCTTCTGAAAATCGGCATCCACGAAGGACCGTGCATCGCGGTCAGCCTCAACGAGCGACAGGACTATTTCGGGCAAACGGTCAATATCGCCTCGCGCGTCCAGCATCTGGCGACCTCAAGCGAGATATTCGCAACAAGTTCGGTGTTGGAAAATATCCGCGCCGCCGAACTGTTGACGATACGGGGCCTGAAGCCGCAATCGCATCATGTCTCGCTGCGCGGCATCACCAACGCGATCGATATTTTTGCGATTCCCTGAGACGTCGTAACGCCTTAGCGACCTCAGCTTGCGAAGCGACCCGCGTCCGCGCCGTAATAATTGACGTAGCGATCGGAAATGCTGGCGATCGGCAGGACGATCAGGACGTCGGTCGTGTTGAATGCCTGATCGACGACGGCAGTGGAACCGACCATGGCGCCGAGTCGCAGATAGCCCTTGATCAGCGGCGGCAGCGCCATCAACGCCTTCTTCGGGTTGACCGCTTCGACCGGCATCAGATCCATGGTGCGGGCGAGCGACGGCAGAGCGCCGACGGCCCACTCATCCTTGGCGACGACATTGTGATAGAGGAAAGACAAGGCCAGCGCATGCTGTTCCGGTAGAACGCCGGGGAACGAGGCGCAGCCGAACATGGCGCTCATGCCATGCTTCAGCGCATAGGCCCAATTGCCCTGCCACAGCAGCTCGACGGTGCGCTTGTTGCGATAGTCCGGCAGCACGCAGGAGCGGCCGAGCTCCATGAAGCGCTTTTCGGGATGACGCGCCAACAGCGCATCGATGTCGAATTCCGAGGAGGAATAGAAGCCGCCATTTGCCATGGCCACTTCCTGACGCAGCAGGCGATAGGTGCCGACGATCTGGTCTTCCGGATCGCCCTCGAGCGAACGGTCCAAGACCAGAAGGTGATCGCAAATCGCGTCCCAGCTATCGATATCACGCTGCCGACGCATGGCGTCGGCCGGAAGCTGCGCGTTCATCTCTTCGACGAAAACACGATAGCGAACTGCCTGAGCGGCATCGATTTCGCGCGCCGTGCGGGCAAGGCGCGTTTCTAGATTTCCGATGCGTCCAAGCACATCGCTGGCAACCGGTTCGACCGTTGCCTTTGAAGACTGAACCATTTCGCCCTGAGCTTCGCGATTCAAGATTTCGATGGACATGGCGACTCTCCCCCTGCGGGCCGATATAGCGCCATAAACCAAATTCGTGCGACAGGAAAGTGACACGCGGCTTGGCTAAAAGCAAGAAGCGTGCCCGTTGCAAACTTTCGAATGAACGAACCGTCCCCAGTTTAGCGTTGCGATAGCCACTGGTTGAACGTGATGCGGGCTCACCATCAAGCGTTGGTGAGCCCGCATCGCAATCTCGACACGAAAATGGAAGAGCCTCTACACGGCGCGTTCGAAAGCAAGCCGGGACAGGTTCTGGACGGTCGTCATCAACCGCTCGGGATCGACTGGTTTGACGATGACGGCATCGGCTCCCGCAAGCAGTGCCTGCCGGCGGATCGAATCTCGGCTGTCGGCGGTCAACACGATGATCGGCAGCGCCGGTAGTCCCTGTCGGCGTTCCTGTGCACGCAATTGCGCAAGTACGGCAGCGCCGGTGCCGCCTGGCATGTTGAAATCAGTAACGATCACATTCGGCCTGGCTTCTGCATTCTGCGCGCGGGTGCGAAGCCCATCGAAATCCTCGACCAGACGAACCCGGTGACCGGCCTTGGCAAGCATGGCGCGAACCAGCATGCCGTTCACCGGATCGTCCTCGCCCAGCAGGATCTCAAGCACGGGATCGTCTGCCTCGGGCGTCGTAATGCCGATCTCAGAGACGCCGTCGAGCATCATATCGCGCTTTTCCATGCCCCGCATACGACCGCTCAGTACATCGATCAGCGATTGCTCCCGCAGCGGCCGTATGAGCCAGGCATCGAAGAGATCGAGAGGATGCGTATTGCGCTCTTCAGGATTGACGAGGAAAACCTTGCGCAATGTCGATATCGCCAGTTCATGCCCTTCTCGGAAGTAGAGCGGCGCCATGCGATGATCGACGATAAGATCGGTCCACGGTCTAACCGCGCCGTCCTCGGAGGATTGCATCAGGACATGGATGTCGTCGGCACCGATCAGACGGCAATTGCCACCAAGTGTGCCAATGGTCTGGGCGATCGCCGTGCTTGCCGGCCCCTCCGGCGCCAGCAGCAGCACATGCGCACCCTTGAGCATGGTTTCGCGCCGGCTGGCTCCAGCCTCATCGTCAACCAGACCGATAGGAAAGCTGATGGTGAACTCGGTGCCCTTGCCGCGTTCGCTGGCAACCTTGAGCCGGCCACCGAACTCGCGCAATATGCGCGCGGAGATCGCGAGCCCGAGCCCGGTACCCGCACTTCTTTCGACGATGGTGCCGGCCTGCTCGAACTCACCGAAAACGCGAGCCTGCTCCTCTTCCGTCATGCCCGGGCCGGTATCCTGAACGGATATCGACAGGTCGCTTCCCTGTAGGCCGGCGCGAACGAGTACGCCGCCGGTCTGGGTGAACTTCACCGCATTGCCGAGGACATTGAACAGGACCTGGCGCAGCCGCGCAGGATCGAATTCCATCGCTTCGGGCACATCGGCTGCGACGGTCGCGGCAATTTCGATGCCCTTTTCATGGGCGCGATGCGCAAGCATCTCGACGACACCTTCGAGCAGCGGTCGTAACGCTTCCTTGCGCGGATGCAGCTGGAAGCGGCCCACTTCGATCGTGGAAAAATCGAGGAGATCTTCGACCAATTGCACCAGCGCGTGGCCCGATTGGCGGATGCCCGTGAGGTAATTGGCCTGCTCCAGCGTCAATGGCGTCTGGGCAAGCAGGTGATTCATGCCGAGAATGCCCGAGAGAGGCGTGCGGATCTCATGGCTGACGGTCGCCAGCAGCCTGGATTTCGCGGCGCTGTTATATTCGGCCTTCAGCCTGGCATCTTCGCGATTGCGGGCCGTCTGTCGCTCTTCCGTGACGTCGCGAGCGACGCTTTGTATGCACAGCTGGCCGCTCGACGGATCGCGGAATATGACATCGTGCCAGGCAAAGATGCGGCGGCCCTCTGGCGTCTCGATCTCCGCGTCCTGATGCTTGGCATCGGTGACGGCGCGGAAGACGAGGCCGGTCTCTTCCAGCGTCAAACCCTCGGGATTGGATTTTCCCGTCAGCTTGCGGAAGGTGGCATTGGCATCGAGAATCTGTCGATCGATGCTGCGGATGACAGTGATGTCGCCCAGCGCATCATGAATGGTGGCAAGCAGAATATTGCTTTCCCGGCGCTCCCAAAGACGATCGTGATCGCTCTCGCTGAGATCGGTAACAACAGCGTCAGGTTCGGCAGCCGTCTTCCATGCCGCGAGAAAGCCGCCGACTGCCAGTGCAAACGCCACGAGGCCGAGAACTCCAGCCAGCATGAGCGGACCTCCGGCAAATCCTATCGCAAGAAGCACGATACCGGCAATCAGACCGCCGCCATTCAGCCAATGGCGCTCCAACCAGCGCGCCTGCGCCGGGCGCCGTTCGGCCTCATGCGGCGCGCCCGCAAGGGGATGTCCGTTCGCGGTCAGCCCCTCGATCGATGTCGTTTCGCCACCTGTTACGCCAGTGGCAGGCTTTTCCTGCATGTTTGCCAGAGTGCTCATGCAATCTGGCTAGCATGGGCACCGTTCCCGATGCCTTCAGGGATTCGCTAGAATTTTAAGCTTTGGCCTTTTTCGGCATCAGAAGCTCATCGAGAATGACGCAAGCCGCGCCCACGGTGATGAAACTGTCCGCGAGGTTGAACACCGCGAAAGACCAGGTCTGCGTGTGAAAGAGGATGTAGTCGATCACATGACCGTAGAGGAAGCGGTCGATCAGGTTTCCGAGCGCCCCGGCGATGATCAGCGCGAAGCCCAGATGGGCCAGCCACCGATAATTTGGGGTATGCCGCCAGAGCCAAAGCACGAAGGCGACGATGATGAGGCGCATGCCAACGATGAACCATCCATCCATGCCCGACAGCATCGAGAAGGCGACGCCGAGATTGTAGGTGCGATAAAGCGCCAGCATCGGAGCGACCGGCACCATCTCCTGCAACGGCAACCAATGGTCCACCGCGATCTTGACGGCCTGATCGAGAACGACGGCGATGACGATGAAGATCAGGATCGGCAAGGGCCGGGAAAACAGGGCCGCTTTTGCAGGCGGCTGCGGGTTGGTCTGGCTCTCGGTCATCGGCTCTCGCTAAGGGTCAGGATATGGCGGCGGGCTTCGAACAGCATGACTGCCGTCGCAACTGCCAGATTGAGGCTGTCGGCGCGGCCGGCCTGTGGAATGCGGGCAAGCGCATCGGCTTCCTTCGCCAGGACATCAGGCAGGCCGGATTGCTCGTTGCCCATCAGGATGACGACAGGCTTCCTCTTGTAATCGATGGTGCGGTAGTCGACGGCGCCGGCCAGATGCGTGGCGACGACGGAGACATCGGCCTTCTTCTTCCAGGCGAGAAACTCTTCCGGCGTCGCCTTGACGACAGGCATGGCAAATACCGAGCCCATGGTGGCACGCACGGTTTCCAGGGAAAACGGGTCGGTGGTTTCTCCGACGAGGATAACGCCGGAAGCACCTGCCGCATCGGCGGTGCGGATGATCGTGCCGAGATTGCCGGGATCGCGCACGCGGTCGAGCGCCACCCAGGTCTCACCCGTCTTCGGCTTGACGTCTTTAAGCTGCCGCCAGCGCTGTTCGAAGACGCCGACCACCATCTGCGGATTGTCGCGACGGGTGATCGAGCCGATGACCTTTTCGCTGACCTCGAGCACCAGTCCGCCGGCGGCGACCGTCTTAGCGGCGACCTGCTCGACAAGCGGCTTGCCCTTGGCGGCCTTGGCGTAAACCAGCGTGCGGATCGTCCATCCGAGCTCGAGCGCATCGATGACGAGCTTCAGCCCTTCGGCGAGAAAGGCACCGCTTTCCTCGCGGGACTTCTTGACCGTCAGCGCCTTGATATCCTTGACGATCGGATTGGCAAGCGAGGTGA
Source organism: Rhizobium sp. NPDC092011 (assembly GCF_044756305.1). Taxonomy (NCBI): domain Bacteria; kingdom Pseudomonadati; phylum Pseudomonadota; class Alphaproteobacteria; order Hyphomicrobiales; family Rhizobiaceae; genus Rhizobium; species Rhizobium sp. NPDC092011. Next base: position 85,549 of record NZ_JBIVSO010000006.1, on the reverse strand, counting down.
CCTCCTTGACCTGTCCGACCTTGCGCGGGCCGTCACTACGGAAATCCTGGTTCATTTCGGCACCCAGCGGCTGAAGAGAGAAGTGGAAAGCGCCCGGCCTGGCGTGCGCCCGTCGAGGCCGGCCTCGCGGATGACCAGTTCGCCGGATTCGACGACGCCGCCGGCCCCGCGCATCGTCTCGCGCATCAGCTCATGGATCGAGTAGAAGCTGGCGCGGATGGAATAGGCGGTCAGCACGAGACCAAGCGCCTTCGGCGACAGGATTTCGCGGCAGATATCGAGCATAAGCGGCAGGTGCTCGAACAGATGCCAGACCTCGCCATTCGGGCCGCGGCCGAATTTCGGTGGGTCGGTGAGGATGATATCGTATTTGTTGCCGCGCCGCTCCTCGCGCAGGATGAACTTCATGGCATCCTCGCAGATCCAGCGGATCGGCAGCTTCTCCATGCGGCCCAGCGCCTGATTTTCGCGCGCCCAGCCGATCGCCTTCTTGGAGGCGTCGACATGCGTCACTTCCGCGCCGGCAGCGGCTGCCACCAGCGAAGCGACGCCGGTGTAACCGAAGAGGTTGAGGACCTTGAGCGGCCTTTTTGCCGTCTCGACCTGTTCCTTCATCCAGGCCCAATGGACGATCTGCTCGGGAAAGACGCCGACATGGCGAAACGCGGTGAAGCGGCCGAGAAAATCGACGCCAAGCAGCTGCAACGGCCAGGTCTCACCCAGCGCTTCGCGGGGGAAGCGCCAGCGGCCCATGCCGTCCTCGTCCGTGTCGCCGGTGAAGATCGCCTCGGCATTGTCCCACACATGCGAGGCAAGCGTCGGCGGCCACAGCGCCTGCGCTTCCGGGCGGACGATCCGATACGGTCCGTATTGCTCAAGCTTCAGGCCATTGCCGCTGTCGATGAGGTGAAAATCTCCGGCGCCGAGCGACTCGAGGATAACCGGCACGCGCTCAGGCGGCCGCTCACCGTTTCTGACGATCAGCGGACGCTCGGGCGCCGCGGCTGCAGGCGCAGCGACGCGCGGCTCGGCTGTTCGCTCGCTATGATCGCGTGAAGGCTTGGCCGGCCTTGAGGCATGCGCGGGCTTCGCCGGCGGCTTGCCGGGCATGTCACGCCGGGGTTTTGCCCCGAGACCGCCCGCGGCTTTCTGGCCGGGCCGGCTTTCCCTATGTTTCACCATGCTTGTCTCGAAATTGATATGTGCGTGCAAATAGCATCTGGCCGCCACTTGGCAAAGCGCTTTCCGATCTGCGATGATCCATGCACAAAATGTCACATTGGGAGGATTGCGCATGGATATGACCGGCGAAGAGCGGATCGCAGCACCCAGGGACGCCGTGTGGGCGGCATTGAACGATCCCGAGATCCTCAAGCAATGCATTCCCGGCTGTCAAAGCCTGGAGAGGGTTTCTCCGACGGAATTGACCGCAACCGTCAAGCTCAAGATCGGCCCGGTATCCGCGTCCTTCAACGGTGAGGTCAAGCTTTCCAACATCAACGCGCCGGAAAGCTACACGATATCGGGCGAGGGAAAGGGCGGCATTGCCGGCTTTGCCAAGGGCGGCGCAGATGTCGTGCTGAGGGAGGATGGCGACGAAACGATCCTGCAATATGAAGCCAAGGCGCAGGTGGGCGGCAAGATCGCGCAGCTCGGTTCGCGGCTGGTCGATTCCAGCGCGAAAAAGCTCGCACAGCAGTTTTTTGCCGATTTCACCGCCGCGATAAACGGCCAGGCCAACGCCTGATTGCCGCAACGGCGTTTCGCGTCCATATTGAGAATCATGACATCGAAATCTGACATCTGGTCCATCCGGCCAGCACGCGAAGAGGATATGCAGCGCCTTGCGGAGATTTATCTCGGCGTTCGGCGCGAAACGTTCTTCTGGGTCGATCCCGACCACTTCACCCTTGAGGATTTCGCCGTTCACAGCAATGGAGAGCGCCTGCTCGTCTGCGAAGATGAGCACGGCGTTATCGCGGGATTTGCGGCAGTCTGGGAGCCGGACGACTTCATTCACATGCTGTATATTCTGCCGGCCTTTCAGGGGCACGGCGCAGGCAAGGCGCTGCTTGCTGCCCTGCCCGATTGGCCGACACGTCGCTACAGGCTGAAATGTCTGGTCAGAAATGCGCGCGCGATATCCTTTTATCAGACGCTCGGCTTCGAGATCATCGGCAACGGCGCTTCGCCGGAGGGCGATTACAAAGAGATGCGGCTCGCCGAATTCAGCTCACTTTGACGGGAGCTGGCCGGCGATCTGTTCGGCGCGGGTTCGGTGCTTGTCGGCCTCCGCCTGCCAGCGCACGGCTTCCTGCGTCTGATTGCGGGCACGCTTGCGATGCTTTCCCTGGTTGAACCAGGTCACAGCCGCTCCGACGACCATGCCGAGGATCAGCGCCACGAACACCAATACGAACAGCGGCGCGTTCAGCGACAGCACCTGATCGTCCGGCTTGAAAGGATTGAGCGCGAGTGTCACTGATTGCCGGTTGGCAACGCAGAATATGATCAGAACGATGCCGAGCGGCAGCAATATCAGCAGATTGACGATCTTCTTGGCCATTGCGCAGCTCCTTATATTCGCGAGCACGCTTGCGCCTGCAAACGTGCCGTCCTCAGCCGCAGAATAGAAAAGAGGCTGATGAATTCAAGTGCCACTGCGTCGCGGCACAATCGTGTCGAAGGGCATGGGCATGTCCGAAGGGGCATGGCTGGAAAATTTGGGCCGCGCCGACCGATCAATTGTCGTCTTCTTCCTCATCGCCGGCGCCTGGATTCAGCCGCTCGCGCAGCTCCTTGCCGGTTTTGAAGAAGGGGACCCATTTTTCCTCGACAAACACCGTGTCGCCCGTACGAGGGTTGCGGCCAGATCGCGAAGGCCGGTTCTTGACGGAGAAGGCACCGAAGCCGCGAAGTTCGACCCGGTTTCCGGCTGCGAGCGCATCGGTGATCTCATCGAGGACAGCGTTGACGATATTTTCGACGTCGCGGTGATAGAGATGCGGGTTGCGGGCGGCAACAATCTGCACCAATTCCGATTTGATCACGGCTACCCCCTTTAAATCATTGATTTATTAATCGGCTGCACCCTGCCAAACAGAAAGCAGGCCGTCAAGAAACAACTTTTCTGTCATGATCTTCTGGAGAGCGTCTCCTTTTATAAAAGGATCATAACCGAGCATGTTTAGCAACCGGGAAGCAGCAGCCGGCCAAAAGAAGGATGAGCTCCTGTCCTCGGGCTTCCAATCGACGATCGGCAGGTCCTTCTTGACCTTGCGCGTTTCGAGGTATGTGCGGATTTCGTCTTCGCCGCCGAGGGTGTCGATCAACTTGTCTTGAAGCGCCTGCCGGCCCGTAAATATGCTGCCATCGGCGAGCTTAAGCACCTGTTCGCGCGGCAGTTTGCGGCGATCCGCGACGAGGTCGACAAACCAGCCATAGCTGTCCATGACCATGTTGCGGATCATGTTCTTGGCGTCTTCGCTGGCCGGATGGAAGGGCGACGGTTCGGCCTTGAGCGGTGCCGACTTGATCTCGTCGAGGGAAACGCCGACCTTGTCGAGCAGATCCTTCACCTGCGGGTACTGAAAGATGACGCCGATCGATCCGGTGATCGACGTATCCCCCGCGACAATATCATCGCCGGCGGCTGCGATCATGTAACCGGCCGAAGCGGCGACCGTACGGATGTCGGAAACGACAGGCTTGTTGGCCGCGACGGCGCGGATCGCCTTGAAGATGCGCTCGCCGCCATACGTCGTGCCGCCGGTCGACGAGATGGAAACGATCAGCGCCTTAACCTGGTCGTTGTCGCGGATCTTCTTCAGCCGCTCGAGAAGTTCGGGGTCGTCCTGGATGAGCCCGGAAATCGTAACGCGGGCGATTTGCGGCCCGCGCGTATCCGGCAGGTCGCTCGCAAAGAACCGATAGAGCGCAAAACCAAGCCCCACGAGCAGCAAAACTGCAATAATGCGCCAGAAACCCAGCTTGCGGCGTAATTGTCGCCGATCCGCGATTGCAGAACTGTCCATCACGCCTTATTTCTCCCTGAAACAAACTGAATGCGATACCAACAGGACCATAACACCTTGAAACCGGCACAATCCTTAGACAAAAGCTGTCCCCGTCTTCGATGTCGCCGAAGGGACGTCGCTCTGTTGGTTCATCAGATAGGGTATCGCCCCGTCGGATGAAACCGATTTATGGCATATTTTCCTGCCAAATTTCCCGGGTTGCTGAAAAAAATCCATATTGGCAAGCCAGCGCAATAATGCGAAACGATCCGATGGGCTTTTGACACAGCCTCGAATGGCGTGAATGCGGTTCTCCGGATCAGATAAAGACGGACCTTGTTGCATGCTCAATACGATCGAGACCCCCGGCGAGGCCATTCGCTCATTGCCGGAGCGCAACGCATATAGAGACGCGACCTTCCACTCCTCGCGCGTGAGAAGGCTCAGGGTATTATTGCCGTTGGCCGCCGTGATCGTCACGCTCATCTTCGTTGCCGTATCCGTCATCCGCGCCTATCTGCCCGCAGAGATCCAGATCGAGGGCGCCAAGATCGAGGATGGCAAGGTGGTCATGGAACGTCCCGCCATCGCCGGCCGCAACAAGGATGGCATCAATTATTCCATGCTGGCGGAAAAGGCGCTGCAGGATATCAAGAACCCGAATATGATCACGCTGAAGACCATCAAGGCTTCGATGCCTGTCAATACCGATGTGATCGCCCATGTGACCGCTCAAAGTGCGGACTTCGACCGCCAGGCCGACACGCTGAAACTGACCGAACCTTTCACCATCGTGATGGACAACGGCTTGCGCGCCGAGTTCAAGACCGCGTTCCTGGATGTCAAGAAAGGCGACCTGTCCAGCCAGGATCAAGTTGCTATCTCCAGAGACGGCATGTCGGTTGTTGCGCGTTCGCTCAAGATGACGGATAAGGGAAGCGTAATCCTATTCGACGGACAGGTTCAAATGCATATCGAACCGTCCGCTCTCCACAATTCATCTAGCGAACAGAAGCCGGGCGGTTCATGATAAATCATTGGCAAAATTCAATTTTCCATTCCAGCTTTCGCAAGGCCAGCCTTCTCTGTGCCTTCGGCGCGCTTACGTTCTTCGCCGCAGCCGAAGCAGGAGCACAGACAACGACAAGCACGATGCCGGGCCTTGCCCTTTCCAAGGACCAGCCGATCCAGATCGAAAGCGACAAGCTGGAGATCCACGATCAGGAAAGCCAGGCCGTCTTCACCGGCAACGTCAAGGTCGTTCAGGGCACCACGACGATGCAGTCCGGCAAGATGACTGTCTTCTACAAGAAGAAGCAGCCTACCGACGCCAACAAGCAGCCTGACAATCCGGTCGCCAAGGCCGCCAAGGAGCAGAATGAATCCCTGGTGTCGGGCAATGCGAACATCGACCACATTCTGGTCACCGATAAAGTCTACCTCGTTTCCGGAACGCAGACGGCAACCGCCGAAGACGGCTCCTTCGACATGACCAACCAGCTTGCCATTCTCAAAGGCAAGAAGGTTGTGCTGACGGACGGACCGAACGTCTTCACCGGTTGCCAGCTCACCGTGCACATGGCGACAGGCGAAGCTCAGCTGGATTCCTGTGGGGGCCGTGTCCAGATCCAGCTCGATCCGAAGTCGCAGCAAGTGCAGCAGCAACAAAAGAAAAACTGATACTGGCGCCCTCGTGACCACATCCACAACCTCCACCCTACCCGGCATGCCCGGACCGTCTTCTGCGACATCCGGCACGCCGGCCGCGGATAAAGCACGCTATCAGGGCACCCTGATCGCGCGCGGCCTCACCAAGACCTACCGCACACGGCGCGTCGTCAACGGCGTTTCGCTGGTGGTGCGGCGCGGCGAGGCGGTTGGCCTACTCGGACCGAACGGTGCGGGCAAGACCACCTGCTTCTATATGATAACCGGGCTGGTGCCGGTGGATGAAGGTACGATCGAGATCGACGGCAACAACGTCACCTCGATGCCGATGTATCGGCGCGCGCGTCTCGGCGTCGGCTATCTGCCGCAGGAAGCGTCGATCTTTCGCGGACTGACGGTGGAGGAGAACATCCGCGCCGTGCTTGAAGTTCACGAGAAGGACAAGACGAAGCGCGAGCGCAAGATCGACGAGCTGCTGGAAGAATTCCATATTCGCAATCTGCGCACGGTGCCGGCAATCGCCCTCTCGGGCGGCGAACGGCGACGTCTTGAAATCGCCCGTGCGCTCGCGACCGATCCGACCTTCATGCTGCTCGACGAACCATTCGCCGGCGTCGATCCGATTTCGGTCGCCGACATCCAGAACCTTGTTCATCATCTGACGGCACGCGGCATCGGGGTGCTGATCACCGACCACAACGTTCGCGAAACGCTTGGCCTGATCGACCGCGCCTACATCATCCATGCGGGCGAAGTGCTGACCCATGGCAGGGCCAACGATATCGTCAGCAACCCTGAAGTTCGCAAACTCTATCTCGGCGACAATTTCAGCCTTTGATTGGCCGATATTAGACCGGTTCGCCCGCTAATATTACCGAGATCCGCCATGGTGCCGAAATCTATTTTCGGCTGCATAGTTCCGCTTGACCAAAACTTATAAAAAAGCAATTTTTGGGCCAGTTGGAATTTCGCAAAGATCTTGGAGACGAAGACCGCGAATTCCCTACAGCATCGGCCCGAAAATCTGACACGATTTTCGGAAAGCCTGATGTGCAGAGTAAAGAGATAGAGCGGCCTTTGTGCTTCCATAAGGAAGCACGGCGCCCTAGGAATTCAAGGGAGTCCTGCGTCCGCCATGGCATTATCGGCCAATCTTTTCCTGCGCCAAAGCCAAAGCCTGGTGATGACACCGCAACTGATGCAATCCATCCAGTTGCTGCAGATGACTCACGTTGAGCTGACCCAATTCATCGCACAGGAAGTCGAAAAAAATCCGCTGCTGGAATTTGCGTCAAATGACGAGGATTTGGGCGGCCATGGCGAGCGCGAGGCAAAGGACGACCACTTCGAGACGGCGGGCGAAACGGGCAATGACGACTTCGGCGCCAGCACGGACAACCTCGCCAGCGACTGGTACGAGAGCGACAATACCGGCCATGCCGACAGGCTGAGCAACGAGCTCGACAGCAATTTCGGCAACGTCTTTTCCGACGATGCAAGTCCGCAGCGCGCGGATGCGCCTGAGCTTTTGAGCCAATGGAAATCCATGCCCGGCGGCGAGGCAGGCGAAAGCTACGATCTGGACGACTTCGTTGCCGGTCAGATATCGCTGCGCGATCATCTAAACCAACAGATCCCTTTCACGCTTCCCGCCATCGGCGACCGGTTGATCGCCCAGCATCTCGTCGACCAACTGGACGAGAGCGGCTATCTCCGCGCCGATCTCGACGAAACTGCCGAGCGCCTCGGCTCGACCGTCGGAGAGGTGGAGCGTGTGCTGAGCGTCTTGCAGCTGCTGGATCCTCCGGGCGTTTTTGCCCGTTCCCTCAGCGAGTGTCTGGCAATCCAGCTTCGGCAGAAGGATCGCTTCGATCCCGCCATGGAGCGGCTGATCGAGAATCTGGAGCTGCTTGCCCGGCGCGATTTCGCGACGCTGAAGCGGCTCTGCGGCGTCGACGAGGAAGATCTTCTCGACATGATGGCCGAAATCCGCCAGCTCAATCCGAAGCCCGGCAGCGGCTTCGAAACCGGCATATCCGAGTCCATTATGCCCGATATCGTGGTGCGCCCGTCTGCGGACGGCAGCTGGCTGGTGGAGCTCAATCCCGATGCCCTGCCGCGCGTATTGGTCAGCCAGTCCTATTTCGCCTCGGTATCGAAGACCAGTCAAGATCACGCCTTCCTCTCGGAATGCCTGCAGAACGCCAACTGGCTGACCCGCAGCCTCGACCAGCGCGCTAAAACGATCATGAAGGTCGCCAGCGAGATCGTTCGGCAACAGGACGCCTTTCTGATCCACGGCGTCGATCATCTGCGCCCGCTCAATCTGAAGACCGTGGCGGATGCCATCAAGATGCATGAGTCGACCGTCAGCCGCGTAACCTCGAACAAATACATGTTGACGCCGCGCGGGCTGTTTGAGCTCAAATATTTCTTCACGGTTTCGATCAACGCCGTCGAGGGCGGCGATGGCCATTCCGCCGAAGCCGTGCGCCACAAGATCCGCCTGCTAATATCGAATGAGAGCCCCGATGCGGTGCTTTCCGACGACGATATCGTCGATACGCTGAAAAAGGGCGGCATCGAGCTTGCTCGCCGCACGGTTGCAAAATACCGCGAAGCCATGAACATCCCCTCGTCCGTGCAGCGACGTCGAGAGAAGCGAGCGCTGGCAAAAGTCGGCAGTTTCTGACGATTGACGATGTTCAATCGTAGATTGTCCATCTCCTAACAGTCCGTTAAGATGCAGTTGACTTTCCAATGCGGCAGGGCTAGAAGCCCGCCGCAATCGCTGCAAGACAGCATGACCATGAAACTTATCCCCATCATCCCGAAGGCGGCCGATATACGCAATTTGTCTTTGACCGCGTGAAGTGCTTGGATGAGCTTGAGGCTTGGCGTAAACTGGTACGCGCAATAACCACTACAAGAAGGGAAACTCCATGAGTGTGCGTGTCTCCGGTAAACATATGGAAATTGGTGACTCCTTCCGTCAGCGGATCGAGGACCAGATCGGTATGGCCGTGACGAAATACTTCGACGGGGGGTATTCGGGTCAGGTAACTGTGCACAAGTCCAGCTCGCGCTTTGCGGCCGATTGCAAGCTTCACCTCGACAGCGGTGTCGTATTGCATGCAGCCGGCGAAGCCATGGACCCGCAGCTTGCCTTTGACGCAGCGTCCGAGCGTATCGAAAAGCGTCTGCGACGCTACAAGCGCAAACTCAAGGACCACCAGGCCGGCAATCATTCGAACGGTCAGGCAGAAGTTGCCTACACCGTCATGGACGGCGTCCCGGATGACGACGATGAGGTTCCCGCCGATTTCGCTCCGGCGATCGTCGCCGAAAGCACGAAGAAATTGATGACAATGTCGGTCGCGACCGCCGTGATGGCGCTCGACATGACCGACGAACCGTTGCTGCTCTTCCGCAGCCCCGGCAAGGAACACCTCAACATCGTCTACCGTCGACAGGACGGTAACATTGGCTGGATAGACGCGGCCAATATCAAAGGCTGAGAATAGAAGATGAGCGGCGACTGAGCGTAAAGTCAGCCGGCCGCCGCTCCCCCGTTTACCGGTTCTCGGCGACACGAAGGATAAAGAGAATGGCATTGGCAGATTTGCTACACCAAGATGCGATCATCCCCGCCTTGAAGGCAAATTCCAAAAAACAACTGCTTCAGGAGCTGGCAGCCAAGGCCTCCAAACTGACCGGACTGCCCGAGCGCGAGATATTCGACGTCGTGCTGCAGCGCGAGCGCCTCGGATCTACCGGTGTCGGCAACGGCATCGCCATTCCGCACGGCAAGCTTGCCAGCATCAAGTCCATCGCAGGGATCTTCGCGCGCCTGGAAGCACCGGTCGATTTCGAAGCGCTGGACGACCAGCCCGTCGATCTCGTCTTCCTGCTGCTCGCGCCTGAAGGCGCAGGTGCAGACCACCTCAAGGCACTCTCCCGCATTGCCCGCGTTTTGCGAGACCAGGATCTGGTCGCAAAGCTGCGCGCCACCGATTCCGCTTCGGCGATCTATGCTTTCCTCAACGAGGAACAGGCCTCCAACGCTGCTTAACGGCTGGATCGCATCGGACCAAGGCAAAAATAAGAGCCGGGTGATCTGAAATCATCCGGCTCTTATTTTTTGATGCCCATGGCGGCACTGCGCTTCCTGGAAGCTGCGAGCCGCACTTGTGCTTTTAGGCGGCGGTGCAAGGCAGGCGTCTTGCGCCCTCCGTGATTGCTTCGCCCAAAGGATCAGGCGTCTTTTTCATCGAGCGGGCTATTGCCGCCCTGCTCGGCATTCTCGACGATCTTCGGACCACCCTTGGCGACACCGACCATGGCCGGGCGCAGGACGCGGTCGCCGATGACGAAGCCGGCCTGCACGACCTGTACGACCGTGTTGTTCGGCACTTCCGGATTCGGTACTTCGAACATCGCCTGATGGAAATTAGGATCGAACTTCTGGCCGATCGGCTCAAGCTGGCGCACGCCATGGCGCTCCAGGGCCGAGAGCATCGAACGCTCGGTCATCTCGACGCCTTCGATCAAGGTCGTCAAGCCGGCATCGCCGCCAGCGCGCGCTTCAGCCGGAATGGCGTCCAGCGTGCGGCGCAGGTTATCCGCCACCGCCAGCATGTCGCGGGCGAAGCTTGCCACGGAGTAGGACTTTGCGTCCTTCACCTCGCGCTCGGTGCGCCGGCGTAGATTGTCCATCTCGGCGGCGAGGCGAAGGTAGCGATCACGCAGTTCGCCGTTCTCGGCCTTCAGCAGCTCAACCGGATCAGGCTGAGACGGTTCCACCGCATCAACGGTTTCCACAGTGTCCTGCGCGAAATCCGCTGAAGTATCGGCCACCGTGGCGTCAGGTCCGGTTTTCGTTGTTTCGTCGGTCATGACGGTCTCCGAATTGCTTTGTCTTTTAGATGTGCCCGATATCGAGGTTTAGCCGGAAAAAATCAAGGCTTTGTCGAGAAGATCGGGCAAATCTCGGCTTTGCGCGGACCGCGGACGGTTGCGAGCGACAATGTCCTGACTTTACATGCCCGGCCGTGACAGCCTCGAAATCAGCTGTGCGGTATAATCGACCATGGGCACGATCCGGGCATAGTTGAGCCGTGTCGGGCCAATGACGCCGACCGCACCGACGATCCGGTCATCATCGTCGCGATATGGCGCGACGATGAGCGAGGAGCCGGACAACGAGAAAAGCTTGTTTTCCGAGCCGATAAAGATGCGCACGCCCGGTCCGCTTTCGGCAAGGTTGAGGATCTCGATGAGACTGTCCTTCTTTTCGAGGTCGTCGAAGAGCAGACGCAGGCGATCCAGATCCTCGGCGCCGCCGACTTCTGCCAGCAAATTGGCGTGGCCTCGCACGATGAGCTGCGTCGGCTTGCTTTCGTCATCATCGCCCGACAGCACGGCGATGCCGCGCTCGACCAGCTCATGCGAGAGACTGTCCAGCTCGCGTCGGACGCTGTCTTTCAGATTTTGCAGCTGGCGGCGCAACTCCGGGAGGGTCTGGCCCGTCATATGGGCATTGAGGAAATTGGCGGCTTCCGTAAGCTGCGACGAGGTGACGCCAGCCGGCAGTTCGATAATGCGGTTTTCGACCTGATCGTGATCGCCGACGAGTACGGCGAGCGCCTTGGTCGCCTCCAGGCGAATGAACTCGACATGCTTCAACACGGGATCGTTCTTGGAGGTGATCACAAGGCCGGCGCCGCGCGAGATGCCCGAGAGCATGCGGCTGGCTTCCGTCATGACCGATTCCATCGGTTGATCGCGATTGCCGCCGCGCACCTGGCGATCGATGCTGGCGCGGTCCTCGGCGGAGAGATCGCCGACCTGCATGAAGGCGTCGACGAAGAAGCGCAAGCCGATCTGGGTGGGGAGGCGACCGGCGCTGATATGGGGCGAATAGATCAGGCCCAGCTCTTCCAGGTCGCTCATGACATTGCGCACGGATGCCGGCGAAAGCGACATCGGCAGCAGCCTCGAGAGATTGCGCGAACCGAGCGGCTCGCCATTCTCCAGGTAGCCTTCGACGATACGGCGGAATATTTCCTTGGAGCGTTCGTCAAGCGCAGCAATGACATCCGAAACCGACGATGTCGTGAATACCATTTCGCTGCCAAATCCGTTCCGTTGAGCCTTAGCGAAAATATAATCATTCGGTTAGCAATCGCAAAAGGGAAAAATGCGGCGCCTGCCGAACCAAGGCTTTTCCACCTGCTTTTCCTTTGCAAAACCCGCCTGTGGGTCGTAGAAGCGGTCAACGAACTTTCAGGAGAGTGGAATGAGACCTTCAGGCAGAAAAACCGACCAGATGCGCAAGGTGTCGTTCGAGCGTAATTTTTCCAAGCATGCGGAAGGCTCCTGCCTGGTGAAATTCGGCGACACGCATGTGCTCTGCACGGCCAGCCTGGAAGACAAGACGCCGCCATGGCTGCGCAACAGCGGCAAGGGTTGGGTCACCGCCGAATACGGCATGCTGCCGCGCGCCACCGGCGAGCGCATGAAGCGTGAAGCTGCAACCGGCAAGCAGGGCGGCCGCACGCAGGAAATCCAGCGCCTTATCGGCCGGTCGCTCCGCGCGGTCGTCGACCTGAAGGAATTGGGCGAACGGCAGATCACCGTCGACTGCGACGTCATCCAGGCGGACGGCGGTACGCGCACGGCTTCCATCACCGGTGGCTGGATCGCGCTTTACGACTGCCTGAAGTGGATGGAGAGCCGCAACATGATCAAGGTCGATCGCGTGTTGAAGGATCACATCGCCGCCATATCCTGCGGCATCTTCGCGAACCAGCCGGTGATCGATCTCGATTATCTCGAGGATTCCTCGGCTGAAACCGACGCCAACTTCGTCATGACGGGCAAGGGCGGCATCGTGGAGATCCAGGGAACGGCCGAAGGCGCACCCTTCAGCGAAGAGGAATTCGCCACGCTCATGGGTCTTGCCAAGAACGGCATTGCCGAACTGGTGGAACTGCAGAAGCAGGCAATCGCCTAAGGACCTCTCGCCATGACGGACGCGGCTATCGGAAGCATCCTGGAAACAGCCCTGTATGCCGACGATCTCGATGCCGCCGAAGCCTTCTATGGCGGCATTCTGGGGCTGGAGAAAATCTCGCGCGGCGGCGACCGTCACGTCTTCTATCGTTGCGGACCGGGCGTGCTTTTGATCTTCAATGGCGAGGAAACCGTAAAGCCGCACGAACCGGGTGCCCTGCCCGTACCCCCGCATGGCACGAAGGGACCAGGCCATGTCTGTTTCCGTGTCGGCGGCGACGAAATCGAGGCCATGGCGCAGAGACTGAAAACTGCCGGCATTGCCATCGAAGCCGATTTTCACTGGCCGAATGGCGGCCGTTCGATTTATTTCCGCGATCCGGCCGGCAACAGCCTGGAATGCGCCGAACCCCGCATCTGGGGCCTATGACGGGACAAGACATGCGCAAGCTCGATACCAAAACCATCGTTGTCGCCAGCCACAACGCCGGCAAGATCCGCGAGATACAGGATCTGATCGGCCCCTTCGGCTTTACCGCCAAATCGGCTGCCGAGCTCAACTTCATCGAGCCGGACGAAACCGGCACGACATTCGAGGAAAACGCCACCATCAAGGCGCTTGCCTCGGCCCAGTCCTCCGGCCTGCCGGCCCTGTCGGACGATTCTGGGCTGGTGATTGACGCACTGGGCGGCGACCCCGGCGTCTACACCGCCAATTGGGCTGAAACGGCCGACGGAACCCGCGATTTCGCGATGGCGATGCAGAAGGTCGAAACCGCACTTGAGAAGGCTGGAGCAACCTCGGCGGAAAGTCGGACTGCCCGCTTCGTCAGCGTGCTTTGCCTTGCATGGCCTGATGGCCATACCGAGCTTTTCCGGGGCGAAGTCGAAGGCACTGTCGTGTGGCCGCCGCGCGGCTCGCAGGGCTTCGGCTACGATCCGGTTTTCCAGCCGGAGGGCTATCAGACCACTTTCGGCGAAATGAGCGCCGAACAGAAGCATGGCTGGAAGCCGGGCGATCCGCAGGCGCTGTCGCATCGTGCCCGCGCTTTCAAACTTTTTGTCGAAACATGCCTGGAGGCATAAGCTTACTTCGTGGAAATCGTAGATACGCAGGACTTGATGCGCGGGGCGCAATTGCTACCTGATACCGGTGAACCCGGTTTCGGCGTCTATGTGCATTGGCCATTTTGCGCGGCCAAGTGTCCCTATTGCGATTTCAATAGCCATGTCCGCCACCAGCCGGTCGATCAAGAGCGCTTCGCTGCCGCCTTTCTGAAGGAGATGGCGACGATGCGGATGCTTAGCGGCGCGAAGACTGTGACCAGCGTCTTCCTCGGCGGCGGCACACCCTCCCTGATGAAACCGGAAACCGTCGGCGCGATCCTCGATGGCATTGCCAAGACCTGGCATATGCCTGATGGCATCGAAATCACCATGGAAGCCAATCCCTCGAGCGTCGAGGCAGAGCGCTTCCGCGGCTATCGTGCGGCTGGCGTCAACCGCGTGTCGATGGGCGTGCAGGCGCTGAACGACCGCGACCTGAAATTCCTCGGGCGTCTGCACAATGTCGAGGATGCGCTGAAGGCGATCAAGCTGGCGCGCGAGATCTTCCCGCGCATGTCCTTCGACCTCATCTATGCCCGCCCCAACCAGACCGTCGAGGAATGGGAGCGCGAGCTCAGGCAAGCAATCTCCTATGCGGTCGATCACCTCTCGCTCTATCAGCTGACGATCGAGGAGGGTACGCCCTTCTACGGCCTCCACAAGGCGGGTAAATTGATCGTGCCCGACGGCGATCAATCGGCACTGCTCTATGAGGCAACGCAGGAGATCACCGAGCGCGAGGGTATGCCGGCCTACGAGGTTTCCAACCATGCGCGTCCTGGCGCCGAGAGCCGGCACAATCTCACCTATTGGCGCTACGGCGATTATGCCGGTATTGGCCCAGGCGCCCACGGTCGCTTGACCCACGGCCCGCAGAAGCTGGCAACCGCAACAGAGCGCAAGCCGGAAAGCTGGCTCGAGATGGTCGAGCGCGACGGCCATGGCATGCTCGACCAGGAAATGCTTGGCTTCGACGAACAGGCTGACGAATTGCTGCTGATGGGGCTGCGGCTCCGCGAGGGGGTCGATCTCGCCCGCTGGCAGCAACTTTCGGGCCGCGACCCCGATCCGCAGCGCGAGGCGTTTTTACTGGAACACGGTTTCATAGAGCGCATCGGCAATTCCCGCCTGCGCTGCACGCCAGCGGGAATGCTGGTTCTCGACTCCGTCGTCGCCGATCTCGCCTGTTAAGCACCCCTCTTACGGGGATAGTCGCCGCACGGCGGTGGGGGTGTGATCTCCGAAAGCACAATCGAGACTTCGGTTCCAGACAACATCGCGCCGCCCCGGCACTATGTGCCGACCCTTCCCCTTGAGTGAAGGGTGAGCAATCTTCCGTCGATGGCCGCAAGGCCGAGTGCGATCATCGCCATGCCAATGAAATGTTTTGGCTGCAGGCTCTCGCCAAGGACAAGCGCACCTAGAAGAATGGCGCTGACGGGAATGAGGAAGGTTACCAGCATCAGGTTCGTGGCGCCCGCCGTCGCCAGGATGCGGAAGAACAGCACGTAGGCGACGGCTGTCGAAAGGATCGCCAGGCCGGCAAGCGCAAGCCATGTCTCCGCCGACGGCGTTGTGAGCGTCCAAGGGTGATCGACAAGGAGCGCGATCGGCAGAAGCAATAAGGCCGAACCCGTGACCTGACCGGCGGCCGGAATGATGGGGGCGAGCCCCATGCGGCTGAAGCGACGGCCGAATATGCCGGCCAGCGAGTAGCTGAAGGCCGCACCCAGAACCGCCACTTGCGCAAGCAGATTAGAGCCGAGGCTGGCGAGTACCGACGGTCCGATCATCAACGCTACGCCAGCGAAACCGACAATAACGCCGATCAGGCGATTTCCGGTCATCTTTTCGTCCGTCGTCAGGAAATGAGCAACGACCACCGCAAAGAGCGGCGTGGTGGCGTTAAGGATAGAAGCAAGACCGCTGGCGATGTGGGTCTGCCCCCAAACGATGAGCAGAAAGGGAATGACGTTGTTGAGGAAGCCCATCCCGAAAAAGGCAAGCCAGGCCTGACGATCCCTTGGCATGGAATGGCCGGTCAGCCGCACGATGATGTGCAAGGCGACTGCCGCCAGCCCCACGCGGGCAGTGACGATGGTGAAGGGTGGAAGTTCACGCACAAGAATGCCGTTGAAGAGGAAGGAGCCACCCCAAAGAATGGACAGGCCCACCAACATGCTCCACTCGACTGCACCCATTGATTTTTGCGGCATGACGAAACTCCGATATCATTCGATTGAGTTCAACTTATCGACGGACTGGCTGCGTTCACTTGTCATCGAGAGAAATCATGCTGATAATCATGCGATATCTACCGACTGACAAACGAGTCTTTCTCTGTTTTCGATTTAGGAAAACTCAATCGTAATGGATCAATTGCCCTCTCTTTCGGCGCTGCGCGCCTTTGAGGCTTCCGCCCGGCACCTCAGCATGACGCTGGCGGCGAGCGAGTTGCATGTGACGCCTGGCGCCATCAGCCTGCAGATCCGCGATCTCGAAAGCTCGCTTGGCGTGCGGCTCTTCGAGCGGAGGCCACGCAGCCTGGCCTTGACGGTGGATGGCGCCGAATATTTCGCGACGATGCGGACAGCCTTCCGCCTCATTCGCGAGGCGACCGCAGCGCTTGCGATGCGGGCGAAGGACACGGTCGTGACCATCACCTGCACCGCTGGCTTTGCCACGCATTGGCTGGTGCCGCGACTGAGGCGCTTCGAGGAGGCCCATCCCGACATCGATCTTCGCATCAGCGCTTCGCATCGGATGATGGACTTCCAGCGGGACGGAATAGACATCGCCATTCGCCATGGCCTTGGCGGCTATGAGGGGTTGGCGAGCGAAAGGCTGCTCGATGACGAATATGTGCCGATGTGCACGCCTGAGATGGCTGCGACGCTCGGCACCTCGCCTGCCGTTGACGCTCTCGCAAATCTCACGCTGATCCATGACGTCTATCGGCGAGATTGGGAGCTTTGGCTACAGGCGGCCGGCGCGACCCGCGTGGATGCCACACATGGACCGGTCTTCACAGACGGTATGGGCGCCTATCACGCGATGAAGGCGGGGCTCGGGGTTGCACTGATGCGCCGCTCCTTCGTGGAGCAGGATTTGGCTGAAGGAGCACTCGTCGCCCCCTTCCCGATCGGGCTTGCAAGCGCCTTCGCTTATCATCTCGTCTATCCCCCCGGCGCATTGGAGAGACCAGCAATTGCGACCCTGCGTGCCTGGCTGCTTTCCGAGGTTTCGCGCGCGGCACCGCCAGCTTGAGCGCCAAGCGCTCCAAGTGCGACAACGCATCGGGCGAGCGGCCGCGCCCAATAGCCGGCTAACGGCACTCAAAAAGAAACGGCCGGCTTTTGGGCCGACCGTCGAGCATCATAGAATATCGATCGCGAGCCTTATTCGTTGATGAGGCGCTTCAGCAGCTCGATCTCATGCGAAAGCTTGCTATCGCCGGAGATCAGTTCCTCGATCTTGCGCACGGCATGCAAAACCGTGGTGTGATCACGACCGCCGAAACGACGGCCGATTTCCGGGAAAGAACGCGGCGTCAGGGTCTTCGACAGATACATGGCGATCTGGCGCGGCTTGACGATGACGCGCGTGCGGCGGTTCGAGACCAGTTCCTGACGCGAGACGTTGTAGTGACGTGCGACGATACGCTGGATGTCTTCGATGCGCACGCGGCGCGGCTCACCGGAGCCAACCAGATGAGCGAGAAGCTCGTCGACACGCTCGACCGTCAGGTTCGGCTCGAAAGAGCGACGGAAGATGAGCTGGTTGAAGGCGCCTTCTAGTTCGCGGCCGCTTGCCGTGACATTGCGGGCAACGTGCGACAGAAGCTCGGCCGGGATTTCCAGCGACGGATCGTCCTGACGGGCAGCATCGAGGCGGCGCTTGAGGATTTCAAGGCGCATTTCATAGTCAGGCGCCTCGACCTCGATCGCCACACCGCCTTGAAGGCGCGAACGAACGCGCGGATCGAGCGATTCCAGCTCCCAAGGGGCGCGGTCGGCGGCAACGACAACCTGCTTGGCGCTGTCGAGCAGCATGTTGAGCAGATGGCAGAACTCGTGCTGGATCATCTTGCCCTGCAGGAACTGCATGTCGTCGATGATGAGCAGATCGATGTTGCGCAGCGAATCCTTCAGCGTCAGCGCGTCATTGTCGCGGATCGCGGTTGCAAAGCGCCACATGAAGTATTCAGCTGTCAGATAGACCACGCGCAGGCCGCGCGGGTTCTGGACGGCCGCATTGGCGATCGCCTGCAGCAGGTGCGTCTTGCCGAGGCCGACCGTCGCGTGGACGAAGAGCGGATTGAAGCGCACGGCGCCGGAACCTGCCTCTGCGATGGTCTTTGCGGCGGCAAGGCTCACGCGGTTCGAGCCGCCCTCGACGAAGGTGTCGAAGGTAAAGCGAGAATCGAGCGGCGAGCCGAACAGCGGCGAACCCGATGTCGACGGCCGGGCAGCAGCGGCCGCACTGACGGCTTGAGCGGCTGCATGACCGGCCGGCTGGGCGACGGCGCGACGGATCGGCGCAACGGCAGCCTGATCCGGCACGACGGCCTGCTCTTCAGCAGATGGCTTTGTGCTCTGCCGCGCTGCGGTGCGCACCAGAATTTCGACTTTCAGGACCTCTGCATCTTCAGCCTGGAAAAGGCTGGTGATCAGGTCGAGATAACGATTGTTGATCCACGACTTCAAAAAGGTCGTCGGAACGGTGAGACGAACGACGCTCTTGGATACCGAGTGGAGCTTGAGCCGCGCAAACCAGCTGGCATAAACATCGGGACCAACCTGAGCCTTCAAGCGCGCGCTGACGCGCTCGAACAAAACATTCTGCGCCACGTCGCCCTTATCCCCCGCCGCTTCTAAGCAAACCGCGCCGAACGCCTGTGCATTGTCCCCTTTTTCCAACGCACCCGCCGTCCTCGTATGTATCTGCATGTAGTGCCGCCTTCCACAGTCTCTTGCAGGGCGAGGCAGCATAGCGCCGTCGCCCCTGGATCTTCGCCAAGGCATGGTGGTCGCGCTCGTTGTCCAAGCAGCGCCGCATACCGGTTCATCAGCCGAGCCCAGCCAATGGGCTTTACAGACGCACTGTGGCGAAAACCGTTCTTCAAAACGGCCGCCGTCCTGGCGTCTGTAGTTGGAACATCAGTCGGCCCTCGTATTCCGACCGGCTGCCCCAACGGCTGTCAACTTTTCTCCCCTCCCCGCAGCCGTGTCATCGACCAGGGCCACAAAGGACAGACAAGCTACCTCGTTCCGCAAGCGTTGCCGCTTCCGGCTTTAACTCGTCAACTGTTTGAAAAAACGGAACTGAACCGCTCCGTCACAAGAGACAAAATCACCCACGCCGCCGTTAGTGACGGTGTTCGCAAAAGCCGTTTAAGGTGAGATCCGCGCCCCTTGTTGAAAAGCATTTAGGCAGGATCGTGGGCAGATATCAACGATGAATTTTACACAAAATTAAGAGGCAGCCATTGACTCCGGAGGTCAATTTTGACTGTCACAAGCCCTTCAAAAAAGAATCGCTGTTGAATCAAAGAGATTCCCGTTCGGCGCGATTCTCATGGCTTTCAAAACAAAAAAAATAAAAAATCCCTTGACTCACTTGTGAGCCGGCAACGCGTCACGCAGATCACGCAGCGCTGAGATATCCTGCCACAACCCTTTGTTTTCAAAGGTATATTTCTGTCACGCCATTGACATGATCAGCCAGTCGATTTTGGTATTGCGGCAATTTTTTGGCCGAATCCAAAAAGCCCGGCGCAAAGGCCGGGCTTAAGTGTAACGACGAAATCGTTAATAGAATGTTAGGCGGTCGGAGCCGAAAGGGCCTTAACACGCTTGGCAAGACGCGAAACCTTGCGGGAAGCGGTGTTGGCGTGAAGCACGCCCTTCGTCGCTGCACGGGCCAGTTCCGGCTGAGCAGCGATGAAAGCTGCCTTGGCGAGAGCCGCGTCACCCGATGCGATGGCTTCTTCGACCTGGCGGACGAAAGTGCGAACGCGCGAGCGACGAGCCTTGTTGACTTCGGTGCGGCGGGCGATCTTGCGGGTCGCTTTTTTCGCCGAGGTAGTATTGGCCATGTATGCCTCTCTTAGAATTCGAACATAACTCCATCGTTGCAGCGCGGGCCCTGCGGCCACTTCATCCAGCAATGCGGGAGCAATTGCGGAAAACCAGAGCGGCTTTCCAAACTGTGGCGGGCATATAACCGGAATGAGCCCCGGCGTCAACGCGGATTCTTGCCGAAGGCTCGTAATTCCGGATTCTCGCCCTACCGGTTCTTGAAGGCTGGCTTGCGCTTTTCGACGAAGGCAGCCATCCCTTCCTTCTGATCTTCGGTCGAGAACAGGCTATGGAACAGACGGCGCTCGAAACGCAACCCTTCCTCGAGCGTGGTCTCCTGGGCGCGATTGACCGCTTCCTTGGCCATGAGCACGGAAGGACGGGAATAGGATGCAATCTTGGCGGCCGCCGCCAGAGCTTCGTCCAGCAGCTTGTCCGCGGGCACGACGCGCGCCACCAGGCCCGCACGCTCGGCCTCCGCCGCATCCATCATCCGCCCCGTCAATATCAGATCCATCGCCTTCGCACCGCCGACGGCGCGCGTCAGGCGCTGCGAGCCACCCATGCCGGGAATGACGCCAAGCGTGATTTCCGGCTGGCCGAACTTCGCCGTCTCCGAGGCAATGATGAAATCGCACATCATGGCAAGCTCGCAGCCGCCGCCAAGCGCAAAACCGCTGACCGCAGCGATGACAGGCTTGCGCGCCTTGGCGATGTCGTCCCAGCCGCTGAAGAAATCGTTCTTGTACGCGTCGACGAAATCGAGCGTCTGCATTTCCTTGATATCGGCGCCGGCGGCAAAGGCTCTTTCCGAGCCCGTGAGAACAATCGCGCCGATTGCATCGTCGGCGTGAAAGGCCGCATAGGCCTGCTTCAGCTCGGTGAGCACGGTAGAATTCAGCGCATTCAACGCCTGCGGCCGGTTGAGCCGGATGAGGCCAACCGCGCCGTGCGTCTCGACGATGAGGGTTTCGTAAGCCATTTCTCTCTCCCTTCAATCAGCTCAATCAATTTTGGCAGGCGGCACAATAGAAAGAAGAGCGCCCTGCCTGGACGATGCGACCGACCGTACCGCCGCAACCCGGCGTACTGCAAGGCTGCGCCTCGCGATCGTAGACCGAAAACGAATGCTGGAAGTAGCCGAGCGAGCCATCCGTCTGGATGTGATCGCGCAGGGACGAGCCGCCCGCGGCGATTGCATCGGCAATGACTTCGCGGATGGCAACGACCAGGCTCCGCAGCGCCTCGGTGGGTTTGCCGCTATCGGCGACCAGCGTGCCGGCGGCGCGCAGCGGCGACAGGTGCGAGCGCCACAATGCCTCGCAAACATATATATTGCCGAGACCGGCGATGTTCTTCTGATCCAGCAGCGCGCTCTTCAACGGCTGCGCCTTACCGGCGAAACGCTCGGCGAGGTAATCGGCGCCCAGCTCGTTTCCCGTAGGCTCCGGACCGAGATCCCGAAAGAAGGGGTGGTTCGCGATCTCGGATCGCCTGACGATATCCATGAAACCGAAGCGACGCGGATCGTTGTAAATGACACGCGCGCTGCCATTCCCGCCCGCCAGATGGAAGACAACGTGGTCGTGCTTCTCGTCCTTGGAGCGCGGATGGTGAAAGTCTCCCGGCATCTCTGCCGATGCACCCGCTTCGACCCGGAACGAGCCGGACATTCCAAGATGCGAGACGATCGTCATGCCGTCATCGAGGTCGATCAGCAGATATTTGGCGCGGCGGGACAGCGACGTGATGCCGCGCCCTGAAACGATCCCAGCGAAATCTGCAGGGAACGGAAAGCGCAAATCCTTGCGGCGCAGCTCCAGCTCCTTCAGAACGGCGCCCTCCATGGAGGGAGCGAGGCCCCGTCTGACGGTTTCGACCTCTGGTAATTCCGGCATGGCTATCCATCTTTGTGTTTCAACCGCTTATGATCTGGGCTATAGCCCACAGGCATTGCGGCTGGTGATCTGGCTGATGAGATAGCGTGGCAAACGCGATTTCGCTATGGTCCGCCGCTGAATACTGCGTAATTCCTGAGATCGGAATCGATTTAGGGATAAATTATGCAGCAAATTTAAAGTGCTACAGCGACCTTGCGTATCACATAAGACGCTGGCCGCTGTTGTGTAACGGAGTTGAGCCGATGGCAGACAGCCGCACCTCCGCCGATGGCGGCATGGAAACATCCTATGGCTTCCGCGAAGTGGCCAATGGCGAAAAGCAGGGCCTCGTCAACGAGGTGTTCCACAAGGTCGCCAAGCGCTACGACGTCATGAACGACGTCATGTCCATGGGCATGCACCGCGCCTGGAAAGACGCGATGATATCCGCGCTCAACCCGCGCAAGGAAGCAGGTTACAAAGTTCTGGACGTTGCCGGCGGGACCGGCGATATCGCCTTCCGCATCGTCGAATCCTCAAACCGGCTGGCACATGCAACCGTGCTCGACATCAATGGCTCGATGCTTGCCGTCGGTGCCGAGCGTGCAGAGAAAAAGAAGCTCTCGGATAACCTCACCTTCGTCGAGGCGAATGCCGAGGAGCTGCCCTTCGAGCCGAACTCCTTCGACGCCTACACGATCGCCTTCGGCATCCGTAACGTGCCGCGTATCGATGTCGCTTTGAAGGAAGCCTATCGCGTGCTGAAGCGCGGTGGTCGCCTGCTGGTGCTGGAATTCTCCGAAGTCGATCTG
This sequence comes from Rhizobium sp. NPDC092011, assembly GCF_044756305.1. Classification (NCBI taxonomy): domain Bacteria; kingdom Pseudomonadati; phylum Pseudomonadota; class Alphaproteobacteria; order Hyphomicrobiales; family Rhizobiaceae; genus Rhizobium; species Rhizobium sp. NPDC092011. The sequence goes on along the minus strand of NZ_JBIVSO010000006.1, from coordinate 62,972 downwards.
CCGCTGCTCGATCGTGTCTACGACGCATGGTCCTTCAATGCCATTCCGAAGTTCGGCAAGGCGATCACAGGCGATGCGGAGCCCTATCAGTATCTGGTGGAATCGATCCGCAAGTTCCCGAACCAGCAGGACTTCGCGACGATGATCCGCGAGGCCGGCTTCTCGCGCGTGAGCTTCACCAATTACACCGGCGGCATCGCCGCGCTGCACTCCGGCTGGAAGCTCTGAAGCATGATGTCCAGTCACCCGATGCGGCTTTTGGCCTCCACTTTCCGAGACCTTGAGACGCTATGAGTGCTTTCAGCGCATATTTCGGCCTCATCCGGGTCGGCTGGGTACTCGTGCGCGAAGGCGTGGTGATTGCCCTCCCCTCCGAGGGCTTGCCGCCTTCCGTCAGCTTCGCGAAATCCTTCGTCAGCATCTTCGCCCGCAGAAAGGCGAAGAGCCAGGCGCGTAGCGACCGGCTTGCCAAGGCGGTCGAAAGGCTCGGGCCTTCCTATGTGAAGATCGGCCAGTTTCTGGCAACGCGGCCCGACGTCGTCGGCGTAGACATGGCCAACGACCTGTCGCAGCTGCAGGACCGGATGGCCTTCTTTCCGCATGCGACCGCAACCGCGGCGATCGAGGCTTCGCTGGGGCGGCGGATCGACGATCTCTATGTAAGTTTCGGCGAACCCATCGCGGCGGCGTCGATCGCTCAGGTCCATCCTGCAGAAATCGAAACGCCCGAGGGACGCAAGCGCGTTGCCGTCAAGGTGGTTCGCCCGGGTGTACGGCAGCGCTTCGTCAACGACATCAAGGCGATGTATCTCGTTGCCGGCCTGCAGGAGCGCTTCATGCCCTCCAGCCGGCGCCTTCGCCCGGTGGAAGTGACCAAGACGCTCGAGCAGACGACCAAGGTCGAGATGGACCTGCGGCTGGAAGCAGCCGCTCTTTCGGAAATCGCCGAGAACACCGAAAAGGATCCGGGTTTCCGCGTTCCGAAGGTCGATTGGGAACGCACCGGCCGCGACGTCATCACCATGGAGTGGATCGACGGCGTGAAGATGTCCGACGTTGAGGGACTGAAGGCTGCCGGTCACGATCTCAATGCGCTCGCCGATACGCTGATCCAGTCCTTCCTTCGCCATACGCTGCGCGACGGCTTCTTTCATGCCGACATGCACCCCGGCAACCTCTTCGTCGACGCAGCCGGCATGGTCGTCGCCGTCGACATGGGCATTGTCGGGCGGCTCGGCCGGAAGGAGCGCCGTTTCCTTGCCGAAATCCTCTATGGCTTCATCACGCGCGATTATCTTCGCGTCGCGGAAGTGCATTTCGAAGCCGGCTACGTACCGTCTCACCACAACATGGAAAGTTTCGCCCAGGCGATCCGCGCCATCGGCGAGCCGATCCATGGCCAACCGGCCGAGACCATCTCGATGGGCAAGCTGCTGACGCTGCTCTTCGAAGTGACCGAGCTCTTCGACATGGAGACGCGTCCAGAACTGGTCATGCTGCAGAAGACCATGGTCGTGGTCGAGGGCGTGTCGCGCATGCTCAATCCACGCTTCAACATGTGGAAGGCTTCGGAACCGGTTGTCGGCGACTGGATTCGCACCAATCTCGGTCCGAAGCGTATCATGACCGATCTGAAGGATGGTCTGAAAGCGGCCGTGAAGCTCGCCGAAGCGGCCCCCGAAATCGCTGCCAAGACCGAGAAATTCCATCACGAACTGCTCCATATGAGCGAGAACGGCCTGCGCTTCGACCCGCAGACCGCCGAGGCGATCGGCAAGGCCGAAGCCAAGCACAGCCGTTCCGGCCGTTTCGCATTGTGGGTGATCGCGCTGACGCTTCTCTACATCGCCTGGCATCTCAGCTGATCGATACCGCTCTTCCCATTATCAGCCGAGGTGATACCGGCTGATAATGGGGCAACGTCGACATTGCCGGATTTTAGTCTCTCCGAAGCTGTATACCCGAGCAAACACAGAGTTGCGCGGCAACTCGACTGGTCTCAAACTTCGAAATCAAGCCAGCTGGAGCATGATGCCGAAAGGCGTGAGCGATTTTCGAACGACATCACACTCTACTGTTTGAATCCAGGTCTACCGAGGTGTTCGCCATTTGGGATATCCCATTGGCGATAAGGCTCGCATAGCCTTGCAAAAAAGGAGAACAAAAGACATGGAGCGTCAGAGAGCCGGCATCGAACTCACCGGGCAACCCTTGGGGTTCAGCGACCTGGTTCGGATCGGCGCAGGCGTCGCCCTGCCTTCGGCATCCGAAAGCGGCATGGCACGCGTTCGGCTGGCGCGCAACGTTCTCGAAAATGCCATTCACTCCGGCATGCCGGTCTACGGCTCGACAACCGGCGTCGGCGCCATGAAGGACGTCGAATGGTCGTCCGACGATCTCGATGCCTTCAATCTCGGCCTCGTGCGCGCCCATCATTTCGGCACCGGCTCGCCCTTCTCCATGTCGGTCGTGCGCAACGCCATGGCGATCCGCGTCAATACCGCCCTGACGGGGCAAGTCGGCTGCTCTCAGGAGCTGATCGACGCCTATCTGCAACTGCTCAGCGCCGATGTCATCCCTGTGGTGCGCCGAACCGGCTCCATCGGCTGCGCCGATATCGGCCTGATGGGCCAGATCGGCGCGGTTCTGACCGGCGTCGGTGAGGCCGTCTATCGTGGCCGCCGCATGCAGGCGGCCGATGCCTTCAGCGCTGCCGGCATCGACGCCGTGAAGATGCTGCCGCGCGACAGCTTGGCTTCGCTCAGCGTCAATGCCGTGAGCTTCGCAGCCGCCGCCGAAACCACTCGCAATGCCGCCGCCTCGATCCGCGTCCTGCTTGCAACCGGCATGATGGCGGCCGGCGCGCTCGGCACCTCGCGCGATCCATGGATTTCGGTGCGCCATGTCGGCACGCCGCGCGAAGCGTTGATCGGCGCCTGGCTCTGCAACGCCTCGGACGAATGGCCCTGGCCGGTGGCGACCCATGTGCAGGACCCGCTGAGCCTGCGCATGATCGCCCAGGTCTTCGGCGCCGTCATCGAAAACCTGCTGACGGCCGGTCACAAGATCCTTGCCGCGACCGGTCGCTCCGATGACAACCCGGTCATAGTTGACGGACGTGTCATGACATCGGGCGGTTCTCTTCCACTCGATGTCACCATTCTGCTTGAGGGCGCGCTCATCTGCATGGCGCATGCCGCCCGCAACTCCTTCAACCGTTGCGTCCTGCTCGGCAACGGCCAACGGCGCGGCCTGCCGGTCAATCTCGTGCCGGAGGGCAAGATTGCCACGGGTTTCGGCCCGATCATCAAGCTCGCTGGCGAAATCTTCTCGCGCGTTCTCTCCATGTCCAACCCGGTTTCGGCGCAGTCGCTGGTGGTTGCGGCCGGCATGGAAGACGAAGCCGCCTTCCTGCCGCTGGTCATTGAGCGTTTCGAACGACAGATGCGGGCGCTCAAGCGTCTGGCCGCACTGGAAGCGCTGTTGTCGGCGCAGGCGATGGACATTCTCGGCGACAAGCCGGAGGGCGTGGCGCGCATGCTCTATGAAGTCGTGCGCAAGCATGCGGATTTCTATGTCGTCGACCGCCCTCTTTCGGCCGAGGTCGAGGCGATTGAAGAGGAACTCGCTTCCGAGGCCTTCATTTCGGAAATGATCGCGCACAAGCCGATCCTTGCCTATGATGACTTCTTCGCGCTCGGCTCGCTGGAGCGGGTCGAAGAGCGTCTTTATCGCGACACAGTCGCCATTTGAACCAACCGACTTGAACCAACCGACCGGCGGAGAGAATGCACATGGCCGATTTCGATCTTGTCCTGCAAGGCACCGTGGTTTTGCCCGAGCGCATCGTGGAAGCCGGCTATGTCGCCGTGCGCGACGGCAAGATCGCCGAAATCGGCATCGGTGTACCCCCAGCGGCCCGCGAGCGGCATCTGCTCGGCAAGGCGCTGATCCTGCCCGGCGCGGTCGACGCGCAGGTGCATTCGCTGTCGCAGAAGGATCAGGAAGACTTCATCTGGTCGACGCGCTCGGCGGCGGCCGGTGGCGTCACCACCATCGTCGATATGCCCTATGACGAAGGCAATCTCGTCTGCTCGGCTGAATCGCTCAAGAAGAAGATCGACCATGCCTCTCCACAGGCGCGCGTCGATTTCGCCCTCTACGGCACTATCGACCCGGAAGAAGGTCCGGCGCGCATCGCCGAGATGGTCGAGGCCGGCGTTGCCGCCTTCAAATTCTCGACCTTCGGCACCGACCCGAAGCGTTTCCCGCGCATCCCGCCTGCCCTGCTCGATGCCTGCTTTGCCGCCATCGCGCCGACCGGCCTCACCGCCGGCGTCCATAACGAGGACGACGAAGCGGTGCGCACCTATATGGAGCAGGTGAAGGCAAGCGGCGTGACCGACTATCGCGCCCATGGCCTTTCCCGTCCGCCAATCACCGAGCTGCTTGCCATGCACACGATCTTCGAGACGGGTGCGGATACCGGTTGCCCGGCCCATGTCGTGCATTGCTCGCTCGGCCGAGGCTACGACATTGCCCGCGCCTATCGCCGCGACGGCTTCGAGGCGACCGTGGAATGCTGCATCCACTACCTGACGCTCGACGAGGAAAACGATGTGCGGCGTCTTGGCGGCAAGGCGAAAATTAATCCGCCGATCCGCCCGCGCGCCGAAGTGGAAACCTTGTGGCGCAAAGTGGCGGAAGGCAATGTCTGGCTGGTCTCGACCGACCACGTCAGCTGGTCGGAAAATCGCAAAACCAATCCGGACATGCTGGCGAATGCTTCCGGCGTGCCGGGACTGGAGGTCATGGTGCCGCTCTTCGTCAAGGGTGCTCTGGAACGCGGCGTGCCGCTCACCTGGGCCGCGAAGCTGATGGCGGAAAACCCGGCCAAGCATTTCCGCCTCGATCACATCAAGGGCGCGCTGACGCCCGGCAAGGATGCGGATATCGTCGTGCTGGAGCCGCGCGAAATGGTCTACGACGCAGCCGCGAGCGGCAACAATGTCGTCGGCTGGAGCCCCTACAATGGCATTCGCCTGCCCTGGACTGTGTCGGCCGCCTATCTTAGAGGCAAGCAGATCACCGAGGGACAGAAGGTGCTGGCCGAGCCCGGCTCAGGCAATTTCGTGCGCCCCTTGCCTTGCCAAATCATTGCCGGAGATGCTGCCTGATGACCGCCCCCAAGCGCCACAACCTGCCCGTCAACGCCGACCGTATCGCCGAAGACATCGATGCGCTGGCCGGCATTACCGAACCCGGCCATCCCTGGACACGCCGCGCCTTTTCACCGCTCTTTCTTGAGGGCCGTGCCTACATCGAAGCCCGCATGAAGGCCGCTGGTCTCACGACGCGCATGGATGCCGCCGGCAATCTGATCGGCCGCCGTGAAGGTGCCAAGCCGGGCCTCGGCACCATCCTTGTCGGATCGCATTCCGATACGGTTCCCGATGGCGGCCGCTTCGACGGCATTGCCGGCACGATTGCGGCACTTGAAGTTGCGCGCTCCTTGAAGGATCGCGGCATCGAACTCGACCATGATCTCGAGATTGTCGATTTCCTCGCCGAGGAAGTCAGCATCTTCGGCGTCTCCTGCATCGGCAGCCGCGGCATGACCGGGCAGATCCCCGAGGCGTGGCTCTCCCGCATGAGCGGCGACCGCACCCTTTCGCAGGGCATTGCCGAGGTAGGCGGCGATCCCTCCGTGCTGCTTGCCCAGAAACGCCCGGATCTTGCCGGCTTCCTTGAGCTGCATATCGAGCAGGGTCCGGTGCTGGAAGCGGAGAACAAGGATATCGGCATCGTCACCGCGATTGCCGGCATCACCCGCATTGAAATCACCGTGGAAGGCCGCGCCGACCATGCCGGCACGACGCCGATGGATCGCCGCGCCGACGCGCTGGTAGCCGCTTCGCAGCTCGTGCTGGATATTCGTCAACGCGCCGCCGAGCAGGCAAAGACGCCGGGCCATTTCGCCGCAACCGTCGGCGAATTCCGCATCGAGCCGAATGCCGCCAACGTCGTGCCGTCCAAAGTGGTGCTACTCATCGACGGCCGCGCGGAAATCCGTAGCGACATGGAAGATTTCCTCGCCTGGATCGACGGTGAGGTGAAGACCATCGCCGCCGATTATGGCGTGACGATCAACACGCCGGTGCGCGTCTCCGACAATATGCCGACGCCGGGCGCTCCCGTGCTGCTCGAAACGCTCGAGCGCGCCTGCGAGAGCGTCGGTGCCAAGCATCGCCGCATGGCCTCCGGCGCCGGTCACGACACGGCCTGGATCGCCAAGGTCGCGCCGGCTGCCATGATCTTCGTGCCCTGCAAGGAAGGCCGCAGCCATTGCGCCGAGGAATGGGCCGAGAATGACGATATCGCCATGGGTGCCGCCGTGCTTTTCGAAGCGGTGCGCGACATGGACAAGAACCTCAAACAGAACCGGGAGTAGTCAATGGGACGCGTACTCGTTGCCAAGGATGTGGAAGCGGCCGTCAAGGGCGGCTCGGTTTACGCCGCAGGTGGCGGCGGTTGGGCCGATCACGGCCGCATGCTGGGCTATGCGGCTGTCAATGTCGGCAAGCCGGAGCTGGTGTCGATCGACGAACTCAACGACAACGACTGGATCGCGACGGCAGCCGCTATCGGCGCTCCGGCCTCCACGACTCCCTGGGAAATGCAGGGCATCGATTACGTCAAAGCCGCGCAGCTGCTGCAGGATGAGCTTGGCGAGAAGCTTTCCGGCCTGATCATCGGCCAGAACGGCAAGTCCTCGACACTGAACGGCTGGCTGCCATCCGCCATCCTCGGAACGAAGGTCGTGGACGCCGTTGGCGACATCCGCGCCCATCCGACGGGTGACATGGGTTCGATCGGCATGGCCGGTTCGCCTGAACAGATGATCCAGACCGCCGTCGGCGGCAACCGCGCCGAGAACCGCTATATCGAGCTGGTCGTGAAAGGTGCGACGGCGAAGATTTCGCCGATCCTGCGCGCGGCATCGGACCAGTCCGGCGGCTTCATCGCCTCCTGCCGCAACCCTTTGCGCGCTTCCTACGTCCGCACCCACGCAGCGCTCGGCGGCATCTCCATGGCGCTTTCGCTCGGCGAAGCGATCATCGAGGCGGAAAAGAAGGGCGGCAGCGCCGTCATCGACGCCATCTGCAAGACCACCGGCGGCCATATCCTGGCTGAAGGCACGATCACCAAGAAGGATGTCGTCTACACGAAGGAAGCCTTCGACATCGGCACCGTCACGGTCGGCAGCGGCGACAAGGCCGTGGTCATGCATGTGATGAACGAGTACATGGCGGTCGAAGACACCGGTGGCAAGCGTCTCGCGACCTTCCCTTCCGTCATATCAACGCTGTCGCCGGAAGGCGAGCCCTTGAGCGTCGGCCAGCTACATGAGGGCATGACGGTTTTCATCCTGCATGTGCCGATGGACATTATCCCGCTGTCCGCCAGCGTGCTCGACCCCACAGTCTATCCCTCGGTCGAGAAGGCCATGGGTATCGAGATCGCCAAATACGCACTGGCTGGCAAAAAGGGCTGAAAAGTACGGGAGGCTTGAATGGCCCGCGACGCCGGTCTCGAAGAATTGCTGAGAGAAGAGCTCGGGGAACGCCCCGGGCTCAGCGAGAAGGCAATGTTCGGCGGCTGGGCCTTTCTGCTCAATGGACATCTGCTTTGCGGCGCCCGTGACGACGGGATGCTGATCCGCCTTGGCAAAGGCAACGATGCCTGGGCGCTGGAACAGCATGACGTCAAACCCATGCTGTCTCGCGGCCGGGAAATGCAAGGATGGGTGCGCGCCGGGCCGGAAGCCTATGGCAACGACATGCTGCGCAAGCGGCTGCTTCTGGCCGCGCTGGACTTCGTCGAAGGCCTGCCGCCGAAGTAGCTGGCAGCCGACACAAAAGATCATATCAGGGAAGGGAATTCCATGCCGAAAGCCAATCCACGTCATCCGAAATTCCCGATTCCGGGCGGCCCGGAGCTGCGCGCCAAGGGCTGGCGGCAGGAGGCATTGCTGCGCCTGCTCGAAAATGTTCTGTCGGTCGGCGAAGACCCGGACAACCTCGTCGTCTACGCAGCGCTCGGCAAGGCGGCGCGCAACTGGGCGGCGCATAAGGGTATCGTCAAGGCGCTCACCGAAATGGATGAGAACCAGACCCTGCTCATTCAATCCGGCAAGCCGATCGGCCTCATCCGCACGCATGACAAGGCGCCGCTCGTCATCATGGCGAACTGCAATATCGTCGGGCAATGGGCGAAGGCCGAGGTGTTCTACGAGCTGCAGCGCAAGGGCCTGATCTGCTGGGGCGGACTGACGGCAGGCGCCTGGCAATATATCGGCAGTCAGGGCGTCATCCAGGGCACCTACGAAATCTTCATGCGCATCGCCGAGCGTCGCTTCGGCGGCGATCTCTTCGGCCGTTTCGTTCTGACCGCCGGCCTCGGTGGCATGGGCGGTGCGCAGCCGCTCGCCGGCCGCATGGCGGGGGCTGCCATCCTCTGCGTCGATATCGATGCGGAGCGCGCCAGGAAGCGCCAGGAAATCGGCTATCTGCAGGAGATTGCGCCTGATCTCGATTCCGCGCTGGCGATGATCGACGCCGCCGTCAAGGAGAAGCGGGCGCTTTCCGTCGGCCTTGTCGGCAATGCGGCCGAAATCTATCCGGAAATCGCACGCCGCGGCATCGTGCCCGATATCGTCACCGACCAGACCTCGGCGCACGATCTCGTCTATGGCTACGTGCCGAAGGGCATGAGCCTTTCCCAAGTCAAGGATCTCCGCGACGATGGTCAGGGCCAGCTGATGGCGGCAAGCCGCGCCTCGATCGTCGAGCATGTGAAGGCCATGCTGGACTTCCAGAAAAAGGGCTCCGAAGTCTTCGACAACGGCAACCTCATCCGCACCCAGGCGAAGGAAGGCGGCGTCGCCAACGCCTTCGATATCCCGATCTTCACCGAGGCCTATCTGCGGCCGCTCTTCTGCCGCGCCATCGGCCCCTTCCGCTGGATGGCGCTCTCCGGCGAGGAAAGCGATATCGCCCGCATCGACGATCTGCTGTTGGAAATGTTCCCGGACAACAAGATCGTCACCAACTGGATCCGCCTTGCCCGCGAGCATGTCCCCTTCGAAGGGCTGCCGGCGCGTATCGCCTGGCTCGGCCATGGCGAGCGCACCGAGCTTGCCCGCCGGGTCAATGAGCTTGTGGCAAGCGGTGAGCTAAAGGGCCCGATCGCCTTCTCGCGCGATCATCTCGACGCCGGCGCCATGGCGCATCCGAACATCATGACCGAAGGCATGAAGGATGGTTCCGACGCGATTGCAGACTGGCCGCTGATCGACGCCATGATGCTCTGCTCGTCGATGGCCGATCTCGTCGTCGTCCATTCCGGCGGCGGCGGCTATGCCGGCTACATGACGAGCTGCGGCGTCACCGTGGTTGCCGACGGCACGCAAGCCGCCGACGAACGGCTCGACCATGCGCTTACCAACGACACCGCGCTCGGCGTCATGCGTTATGCCGATGCCGGCTATGAGGAGGCGCTGGACGAAGTTGCGAAAAAGGATGTGCCCTATATCCGTTTGGGATAAGCGCGTCTGTTCTTGGCAGCATCGAGAGACTATGTTCCCGGGCAACTTAACATGAATTGAGAGTTGCCCGTGATCCCTTGGACCTTGCTCGACACTGCGAAAATCCCTGGCGGCGGCGAGCTGCGCTTGAAGCAGCGCGGCCAGGAATTTTCCATCATGCTCGGCACCAATGAGCTGATGAACAGCCGCCTCAGCGGCTCCGAGCGGGCTCTTGCCACGCTTTCCTGCGAGAAGATCAAGGGCCGGAAGGCGCAACACATTCTGATCGGCGGCCTCGGCATGGGCTTTACCTTGCGCGCGGCCCTCGGCGAACTCGATGCGGATGCCAAGGTAACAGTTGCGGAGCTGGTTCCGGCGGTAATTTCATGGGCGCGCGGGCCGATGACAACGGTCTTCGACGGCTGCCTCGACGATCCGCGCGTGACCATTCACGAAGGCGACGTACGTCCGCTGATCCGCGCCCGCAAGGCCACTTACGACGCCATTCTGCTCGATGTCGATAACGGCCCCGACGGCATCACCTCGGAGGCCAATGACGGTCTTTATGACTATCAGGGCCTGAAGGCGGCCCGCGATGCATTGCGCCCGGGAGGCGTGCTCGCGGTCTGGTCCTCGGGACCTGATGAGCGTTTTACAAAACGCCTGCGTGACAGCGGCTTTGCCGCCGAGGTGGTCAATACGCGCGCCAATGGCAAGACAGGCGCGCGTCATGTGATCTGGCTCGCCACCAAGAGCTAAGCCTCGCGCTAAAGATAACGCGTCTCTTCCGGCGCCCGATCGAAGCGATCGTCGCGACCATCGAAATATCCCACGGGAAGCGAGGCCAGTTCCTCATCGGTGGCATCGTCCAGGCAACTGATGCTGATCGCATAGAACTTGCCGCCGAGGGCGGGATTCTCGCCGTGATTGAAGGAGCTGATGCCGCAGGACTTGCAGAAGAGATGATGCAAGGTACGTGAGCCGAACTGATATTCCCCGATGTTGCCTTCGCCCGAGGTCAGGCGGAAATCGGCAGGCGTGGCCACAGTCAGCCAATTGCGCTTCTTCTTGCAGATCGAGCAATTGCATTTGAAGGTGCCGCCCTGCAGGTCGAGATCGGCTTCATAAGCGACGGCGCCACAATGGCAGCTTCCGTGATAGGTCTTCTTCATCACTCTCATCCTTCCTTTGAGGTGGCTTCCGCATAGGCGGCATATTTGTCGAGGGCTTGCGCCCAACCGCCGGTCTGCAGCTTCAGTTCGGTATCGTCTGGTAGTTCGACCTTGCGGAAGACGAGGTGCGTCTTCGCGCCACGCTCGTGAAATTCCACGGTGACCTGCATCGGATGCTCGGCGTTGCCCTCCTGGTTCTCCCAGGCGAAGGAAAAGACGAGGCGCTCTGGCGGGGCAACCTCCAGATAGCGTCCGTGGCTCCAATATTCCTTGCCCTCCTGCGTCAGAATGCAGTGGCGCCAGGCGCCGCCTTCCCGCAGGTCGACGGAAGCAGATGGCGCCGTCATGTTTTGCGGCCCCCACCAGCGCATCAGATGCTCAGGTTCCGTCCAAAGGCGAAACAGCAATGCACGCGGCGCTGCAATCTCGCGAGTCAGCACGATTTCGCGCGGTTGGCGCATGTTGCGATCGTCATTTGCTTGGCTCATCCACCTCTCCTTGTTGCAATAGCGCCGCATAGGCTTCCAAGCGATCGAGATTGTCGTTCCAGAACTGCCGATAGCTCTCCAGCCAGTCGTCCACCTGCCGGAGCGGCTTGGGTTCCAGCCGGCAGGGCCGCCACTGCGCCTCCCTGCCCTTTGAAATCAAACCGGCCTTCTCCAGCACCTTGAGATGTTTGGATACGGCCACCAGCGACATGTCGAAAGGTTCGGCCAGCTCGGAGACGGATGCCTCGCCACTCGCCAGCCGCGCCAGGATCGCCCGGCGGGTTGGATCGGCAAGGGCCGAAAGGGTCACGCTCAATGTGTCCATGCGATTTGATAAACCATAAAGTTAATTAACTTATCGGTTTAATATAGGCCGAGATTTCGGAAGTCAAGCGGCCACATTCGGAGACCGGTCCGCGAGGAAACGCCTGACGATGTGTTTATGTGATCTCAGGATAGGTTGTTGGACACTTCGACCAGATTGTTGTCGGGATCGCGGAAGTAAACCGAGAGAATGGGGCCGGTGGCGCCGGTGCGGCGAACGGGGCCTTCCGTGATCGCGACGCCCTCTGCCTCGAGATGAGCGACGACGTCATCCAGCGGCGTGTGGCTGATGAAGCAGAGATCGGCAGAACCCGGCGTCGGCCGATCGGCCTTGGGCTCGAACTCATGGCCGGCACGGTGCAGATTGATCTTCTGATTGCCGAAGGTGAGAGCTTTGCGGCCTTCTCCAAAGGTTTCGACACCCATGCCGAGAACGCGGGCGTAGAAATCGCAGCTTGCATCGATGCTCTCCACCGTGAGCACCAGATGATCGAGATGGTCGATGTGGATCATAGCGGCTCCGGTCTCAACGACGCGCCAGTCTGGCGACTGCAAGGGCACTGATGAGACATAGTGCCAGCATGAAGAGGATGAAGGCAACCACGGCATTCCAGCCATCGGCAAGCCAGAAATAGCCGCCGACCGAACCGGCGATGCTGGAGCCCAGATAATAGGCGAGCAGATAGAGCGAGGAGGCATGCCCCTTGAAGCTGCGGGCCAGCCGCCCCACCAATGCGCTGGCGACGGAATGGGTCACAAAGAAGCCGATCGTCACCAGAACGATGCCGAGAATGATCAGCGGCAGGGAGCTGGATAGCGTAACCGCTGCACCGAGTGCCGCAATCAGCACGCCAATCGGCAGCACGACGAAATGGCCGATGCGGTCTCCGAGCAGACCCGCGGCCCAGGAAGCGACGATGCCGAAGAGATAGGCCGTGAAGATCAGGCCGAGTTCGGTCTGGCTGAGATGATAGGGCGCAGCGACGAGGCGGAAACCGATATAGTTGTAGACCGTGACGAAAGACCCCATCACCAGAAAGCCGATGGCGAACAGCAGCGGCAACGCCGCATTGCCGAAATGTCCGCCCCAGGCCTTCACGTGGAAGGCAACATCGAATCCCTTGCGCGGGGTGAAATTGCGCGACGGCGGCAGCAGATAGAGGAAGCCAACGGCAGCGATCAGGCCGAGAATGCCGACGGCGGCAAGCGCCGGTCGCCAACTCATAAACTCTGCGATCGTACCCGTCACGACGCGTCCGGCCATGCCACCGAAGGCATTACCTGCGATATAAAGGCCCATGGCGCCGCCAAGGCCGCGCGGCTCGATCTCTTCAGCGAGATAGGTCATGGCAACCGCGGGCACCCCACCCAGCAGGAAGCCTTCGAGAGCACGGACGACAAGCAGCATGTGCCAGCTCGGCGATACAGCACAAACGATCGTGCAGATAGCCGCGCCGAGCAGCGATATGAACATCAGGCTGCGGCGACCGAGGCTTTCGGAAACGGCAGCGGCACCGAAGATCGCGAAGGCCAGAAAGCCTGTCGAAAGCGAGAGTGATAGCGAGCTTGCGGCGGGCGTGACGCCGAAATCTTGCGAGAAGATCGGCATCAGCGGCTGCACGCAATAAAGCAGCGAGAAGGTGGCAAAGCCGGAGAGGAACAACGCAATGGTCGCGCGGCGGAAGGCGGGCGTGCCGCGCGTCAGAAACTGCCTGGTTTCGGACGGCTGCTCGTTCCTGACGAGCGTCAGTTCGGGACGGGACGGAACTTCGGAAGCTGTGGTTTGCTGCTTGCTTGCGGCGCGGAACATGACGGGCACCTGATCTTTCTTGCCCACAAATCTAGTCAGGTCGGCTCCATTAGTCCAATATATGGGACAGGCGATCTCAATAGCTTTTGGAGATAGTGTTGGAGCTGCGTCATATTCGCTATTTCCTGGCGCTCGCGGAGGCCGGGAATTTCACCCGCGCCGCCGCCACGCTCGGCATCGGGCAACCGCCGCTCAGCCAGCAGATCAGGGATCTGGAAAACGAGGTCGGCGCGCAGCTGTTCCACCGCGTGCCCCATGGTGCGGAGTTGACGGCGGCGGGCGAAGCCTTTCTGGTTGAAGCACGAATGGCAGTCGATGCCGCGGAAAAGGCAAAGCTTGCCGCCCAGCGTGCCAATCGTGGCGAGATCGGCCGCCTCTCGCTCGGCTTCACGGCCTCTTCCGCCTTCAACACCATCGTCACGGCGACCATCCGCGAGTTTCGAGGCCATTGGCCGGAAGTGCGGCTGTCTCTCACCGAGATGAACACCAATGCGCTGATGGAGCGGCTGATGCGCGGCGAAATCGATGCCGCTTTCATCCGGCCCGGCCTTGAGGACCCGAGAGACGTTCGCCTGAAACGCTTTGCAGACGAGCCAATGCTGATCGCCCTGCCGGCACGTCATCCGCTTGCAAAGAAAGACCGCGTGCCGATCGCGGCCTTGGCCGGCGAACCCTTCATTCTCTTTCCGCGCATGGTGGGCCTGAGCCTCTATGACGATATCGTTGCGGCATGCCGGAATGCAGGCTTCGAACTCTTGGTGACACAGGAGGCACCGCAGATCCCCTCCGTCGTCAATCTCGTCGCCGCCAATCTCGGCGTTTCCATCGTTCCGGCGTCTATCGGACAGATCAAGCTCGACGGCGTTGTCTATCGACAAATCGACGGGCCACCCATCGTGGCGCGGCTCGGCCTTGCCAGCCTCAAAGCGCAGCGATCACCGATCGTTGCCAATCTCATGAGCCTCATTGCCTAGATCGCGCTACGATAGTTCCGGTTCGCGCATCTTTTCGCGACATGCGTTCGTCACGCGCTCCGCTCCCAATAGGGCGGATCGCCGAACGCCTTCCTCAGATGATCGGCGATAGCTCTGAGCTTTGCCGAGGGATTGCGCCCCTCCGGATGGGCCATGAAGATGAATTCCGGCTCCGGCCGATAACCGACGTCGATTTCGACGAGCTGCCCATCTCTGACCGAAGGCCCTGCAATGAAGGCCGGCAACAGCGCAATGCCAAGCCCGGCAATGGCTGCATCGTGGAGGACATCGCCATTGTTGACGCCCAATGCAAGCTTTCCCCGGATGACGACCGCGCCGTCCGGCCCCTGAAAACGCCAGTCGGCGACACCGCGATTGGTGTAAAAGATGCCGCGATGATCTTCGAGATCCGATAAGGACATGGGCCGGCCGTGGCGGCCGAGATAATCCGGCGACGCCACGAGAAGGCGGCGACTGCGGGCAAGCTTCCATGCAACGAGGCGCGAGTCGGCAATCAGGCCATGACGAATGATCGCGTCATAGCCATCCGATGCGGCATCGACCCGACGGTCGTCGAGATCGAGCGTCAACTCGATTTCCGGATGCTCTGCCAGAAACGGATAGAGAGCCGGGCCAAGATGCAGGCGGCCGAAGGTGACGGGGGCGGCGATGCGCAGCGGCCCCACCAGCGTTCCGCGCCGCTCGGCAAGATCGGCTGCTGCCTCGCGCACCTCCTGGGCAATGCGGGTCGCGCGCTCCAGAAAGGCTGTGCCATCCTCTGTGAGGGTCAATTTGCGTGTGGTGCGATGAAGCAGGATCGCGCCCAATGTCCGCTCCATCTCCGACAAGCGCTCGCTGACGACCGATTTCGACAGGCGCAAACGTCGCGCCGCTTCGCTGATCGACCCTGCTTCCGCAACGGCCACGAATGTCACGATCCCCTCGATCTTCAGCATCGTTCGGAAACTCCGAATTCGAATTCCATTATTTGCAGACTAATCCGAACGATGATTTCAGGCCATATCTTTCTCAACGGAAACAACGGAGGCGCCGCCCTCCACCAACCCTGAAGGAAAAGATCATGTCACGCCTGCAAAACAAGACGGCACTCATCACCGGCGGCACCACCGGTATCGGCCTCGAAACGGCACGCCAGTTCATTGCGGAAGGCGCCCGCGTCATCGTCACCGGCAGCAACCCCGCCAATATCGAAGCCGCCCGCGGCGAGCTTGGCGACAAGGCCCTCGTCATCCAGGCCGATGCCGGCAATACCGAAGGCCAAAAAGCCGTGTCGGAAGCCGTCAGAAAGGCCTTTGGCCATCTGGACATTCTCTTCGTCAATGCCGGCATTGCGGAGTTCGGCCCGCTTGAACAATGGAGCGAAGCCGCCTTCGACAAATCTCTCGCCGTCAACGTGAAGGGCCCGTTCTTCCTCATTCAGGCCTTGCTGCCGATCCTCTCCAACCCGGCCTCGATCGTTCTGAATACCTCGATCAATGCCCATATCGGCATGCCGAATTCCAGTGTCTATGCACTGACCAAGGGTGCCTTGCTGACGCTGGCCAAGACGCTTTCCGGCGAACTGATCGGTCGCGGCATCCGCGTCAATGCCGTCAGCCCCGGCCCCGTCGCAACGCCGCTGCACAGCAAGTTCGGCCTCTCGGACGCCGATGCGAAGGCGATGGGCGCCCAGATCCAGAGCCAGATCCCGGCCGGCCGCTTTGGCAATTCCAGCGAAATCGCCAAAGCGATCGTTTTCCTGGCTTCCGATGAGTCGGCCTTTACCGTCGGCGCCGAACTGGTCATCGACGGCGGCATGAGCACCCTCTGAATGCCAGCATCGCCCCGCAAGCCTGAGGCGCGTTGCGAGGCGATGCCACAGGGAGGAAGCCCCCATTCCTCCCTGAAGCGATAGCCGATCAGAACATCGTGTTGTTGTTCTTCGACGTCTCCGGGATCGGCTGCACCGAATCCCAATGCTCCTGGATCTTGTTGTCTTCAACGCGGAAGATATCGACGATGGCGCTGCCGCGGTCGCCCGGCTGGCGAACGGCGTGGACGCGCAGGATCACATAATCGCCGTCGACCATCACGCGCTTGATCTCGCTCTTGGACTGCGGATAGCTCTTCTTCAAATAATCGATGAAGCCGCGTAGCCCCTCCGGACCATCGGCCGCCATCGGATTGTGCTGGATGTATTTGCCGAGATACTTGGAAGCGCCGTCGAAGTCCTTGTCGTTCAGTGCCTTCTGATAGAAATCCAGAACGATTTCCTTGTTCTTCTGCTCCTGCGGCGAATAGGCACGCTCGGCAAAGGCCGGCATAGCGGCGGCCATGATTGGCAAGGCGATCATGGCGGCTTTCATCAGTTTCAAGGCGAGACTCCTTTGGTCGTTAACCTGTTCAATGTTGTCGAGCGAAGCGACTCTCGCAAATGACAAGTAGTTGATGCCGATGTGATCGCGTGACTTGCCGTTCCAAGGCGCCCGCTCGGCCATGCTTTGTCCCAGGGGCTATCGATACCGTCAGGACACGCAGCGATTGCCTATTATCCGCCAAAGGCTTAGGCTTACGGCCAAAAGAACAGGCGACGGGTTCAGGCATGGTTCTCGCAGGAAAGCGCATCCTTCTCATCATCTCCGGCGGCATCGCGGCCTATAAGAGTCTCGATCTCATCCGCCGGCTGCGCGAGCGCGGCGCGAGCGTGCGACCGGTCATGACCGCTGGCGCGCAGCAATTCATAACGCCGCTTGCCGTCGGTGCGCTTGCGGCCGATCATGTCTTCACGGACCTGTTCTCCCGGCAGGACGAGCAGGATGTCGGCCACATCAGGCTGGCGCGCGACTGCGATCTCGTGCTGATCGCACCGGCAACGGCCGATCTGCTCGCCAAGATGGCAAACGGCCTGGCGGACGATCTTGCCTCGACCATCCTGCTCGCTTCCGACCGGCCGGTTCTGGCGGCACCCGCCATGAACCCGAAAATGTGGACGCATCCGGCGACCAGGAGAAATGTCGAGACGTTGCGTGGCGACGGCATCGCCTTCATCGGACCGATGACGGGGGAAATGGCCGAAAGCGGCGAGGCCGGCGCCGGCCGGATGGCAGAACCGCTCGACATCGTCGCTGCCGTCGAGAAGCGGCTGGACAACGGCGTCAAACCGCTTGCAGGCAAGAAGGTGATCGTCACTTCCGGGCCGACGCATGAGCCGATCGACCCCGTGCGCTACATCGCCAACCGCTCCTCGGGGCGGCAGGGTCATGCCATTGCGGCAGCCCTTGCGGCCCTCGGTGCGGACGTGACCCTCGTTTCCGGTCCCGTCACCATACCCGATCCGGCCGGCCTCAACGTCATCCATGTCGAGCGGGCTGACGAGATGCGAGACGCGGTGCTGGCAGCCCTTCCCGCCGACATCGCAGTGATGGTCGCTGCCGTCGCGGACTGGCGCGTCGCCTCCGCCTCGGACCAGAAGATCAAGAAGCATCCAGGCGAGTCGATCCCGACGCTGGCGCTCACCGAGAACCCTGACATATTGAAGACGGTCGGCCATCACACCCAGCGGCCGAAACTCGTCATCGGCTTTGCTGCCGAAACGCAGGATGTCGAGAGCAACGCCCGCGCAAAGCTGGAGCGCAAGGGCGCAGACCTCATCGTCGCCAACGACGTGTCACCGGCAACCGGCATCATGGGCGGCACGCGAAACCGCGTGAAGATCATCAGCCATAATGGCGTCGAGCAATGGCCAGATCTGGACAAGGATGACGTGGCGACACGGCTTGCAGCCCTCATCGCCGAACAATTCAGGCAGGGATAGCGACTGCCGGCTGACCTTCGTCGCGTTCCCGCGCTTGTGGCTGGAATGGCATGACATGAACGCCGCTGTCGTCGACCATGACGGCGCTGCCATCGGGGATTTCACGCCAGGCGTCGACATCGTCGTTCAAGGGCTCCGACACGAGGCAATTGCCTGACCCGACCGGCGATGCATAAAGCGTCGGCGCCTTGCGATCGGTCGCGTAGCGGATAGCATAGAGCGACTTGCCGTCGGAAAAGGCAGCGGTGAAGCGCACCAGCACCGAGCCCGTCAGATGCAGCGACAAACCTTCGACGAAGCCGATGGCTTCGGCCATCGCCGCGATCGGGTTGGCGGCCATGCCGAATTGCATCGCCAGCAGGAAGAGAAGCTCGGAATCGGTCGTGCCGCTGCGGGCATGGAACAGCCGGTCGTCGAGCATGGCTTCCATCGGCCGGCGCAGACGGTCGAAATTGGAAATCTGGCCATTGTGCTGGAACGACCAGTTCTCGAAAACAAAGGGATGGCAGTTGTCGCGCCGCGTACCGCCGCCAGTCGCCGCGCGGACGTGAGCCAGGAAGAGCGGCGAGCTGATTTGCCGGGCGAGGCTCTTCAGATTGCAATCGGACCAGGCCGGCAGGATATCGCGGTAGCGGCCCGGTTCGGGCCGATCACCATACCAGGCAATGCCGAAACCATCGCCATTGGTCGCTGTCTTGGCGCGTGTGGCGCAATGGGATTGTTCGATCAGGGAGTGGGCAGGCGAAGACACCAGCTCCTCCAGATAGAGGGGGTCTCCACGATAGGCTGCCCAACGACACATGCGTCTCTTACTCCGATTCCCGCTGTCTTCCTGTCCCGCGGGAGAATGGCAAATCTTGGACGATTGTTTATTCGGAATGGGTAATAAAGCCTTAATTTTCCATGCCGCCTGGCGCAAGATGACAGATATTTGACGCTTCGTCCGATCACGTTTGTCATTGCAGTGTGTTCTTCGTGAACGCGCTGTCGCCGAGGTTTCGTTTGAGATCCGTCGAGGCAAGTTATTTCAATGCGACAATAAGTTTGAAGCTCTCTGAGGTGGTGCCTCTTGCATCGGCTCGAATTTGAGCTACCTTTACGGTGTCTGAAACGTAACGAAAGGAAGGTGATCCAATGTCTAGTGGGATTTCGGTCTTGGTATATGGCATGGAAATGGTCGTGAACGTTGCGAGGCAGCCCTCGCTCTGATCAACGCCTTCCCGAAGCGTTCGCCGCTTCAGGCCAGTTACGGGCCAAAGCTCATGGGGGGTCGCTTAAGGCGGCCCCTTTTGATTTTCAGCTTGTCGTTTTTTGCCTTGCCAAATGGGAATAGCGCCTTAGCTAACCCTGCATGTCTTTTCAGGAACAGCCCAACGAGGGCGAAGCCGAACCGAGGCCGCTGAAAGAGCCGGCTCTTACCGCACTCTCATTGTATCCGCAGGATTGGGCCCTGTTCCTCGATATCGACGGAACCTTGCTCGACCTCGCCGAAAGGCCGGAGGCGATCGTCGTTCCGGACTATCTGCCCGGCATGCTCCACGCACTATCGCGTCAACTTGGCGGCGCGCTGGCATTGGTGACCGGTCGCGCCATCGAATTCGTCGATCCCCTCTTTGGTCCTTTCCGCTTCCCCGTCGCCGGTCTTCACGGCGCGGAACGGCGTGATGCCGCCGGAAGGCTGCGGCGCGCGCATATCCCGCATGCCTTCCAGCAAATGAAACAACGCATCCAGCAGGAAGCCGCCGCCTGGCCGGGTGCCATCGTCGAGGACAAGGGAGCTGCCGTCGCCGTCCATTTCCGGCATGCTCCGGCCCACGAGGCCGAGATCGACGAAACCATGCTGCGCCATCTGGAGGAAGCCGGCTCCGACTGGAACCTGCAGCGCGGCAAGATGGTGATCGAAATCTGCCCCGCTCACGCGAGCAAGGGCCATGCCGTCGAGGCCTTTCTTGCCGAAGCCCCCTTCGAGGGCCGCCGGCCGATTACCATCGGCGACGACGTGACCGACGAGACGATGTTTGCAGCTGCAAACCGTGTCGGCGGCCAATCCGTGCGCATTGGCGACACCAACGGAAAAACGCTCGCGCGTGCATCCATTGCCTCGCCTGCGCGTTTAAGGGACGTGCTGGGAACGCTCGTCAAGTAACCCGTCAATCGTGGTTGCGCCCTCTCAGCCTTCTCGAAAGGAAGAATTCGTGAGTCGTCTCATCATCGTTTCGAATCGTGTTTCCGTGCCCGATCACAAGGGTGCGGCAGCAGCCGGCGGCCTTGCCGTGGCGCTGCAGGCCGCCCTTGCCGAGCGCGGCGGCATCTGGATGGGCTGGTCCGGTCAATCCAGCGGCGAAACCGAACCTGAACCGCTGCAAATGACCAAGGACGGCAATATCACCTATGCCCTGACCGACCTGACGCAGAAAGATGTCGAGGAATATTATCAGGGCTTTGCCAATCGCGTGCTCTGGCCGATCTGCCACTACCGGCTCGATCTGGCCGAATATGCCCGCAAGGAAATGACCGGCTATTTCCGCGTCAATCGTTTCTTCGCCCATCGGCTTGCGCCGCTGATCGAACCGGACGACATCATCTGGGTCCATGACTACCACCTGATCCCGCTGGCGGCAGAACTGCGGCAGATGGGATTGAAGAACCGCATCGGCTTCTTCCTTCACATTCCCTGGCCGCCGGCTGACGTTGTGCTCGCCATGCCGGTGCATGAAGAAATCATGCGCGGCCTCTCTTCATACGACCTCCTCGGCTTTCAGACCGATCACGACCTTGAGAATTTTGCAGGCTGCCTGAAGCGCGAGGGCATGGGCATCGAGAAAAGCCCTGGTCACTTCAGCGCCCATGGCCATGATTTCCGCGGCGGCGCTTATTCCATAGGCATCGAAACGGCGGCCTTCGCCGCTTTCGCTCGCAAGGCCGCGTCCCACAGCATGGTACAGAAGGTGCGCAAGAGCGTCGAAGGCCGCGATCTGATCCTCGGCGTCGACCGGCTCGATTATTCCAAGGGCATTACCCAGCGCATTGACGCATTCGAGCGCTTCATCACCAACAATCCCGCTCACCAGCGCAGCATCACCTATCTGCAGATCACCCCGAAATCGCGCTCGGAGGTGCCGGAATACGAGGCGATGCAGAACGCCGTCGCCGAGCAGGCGGGCCGGGTCAACGGCGCGATCGGCACGGTCGACTGGGTGCCGATCCGCTATATCAACCGCTCGATCAGCCGCCCCATACTGGCCGGTCTTTACAGGCTCGCCAAGGTCGGGCTGGTGACGCCGCTACGCGACGGCATGAACCTTGTCGCCAAGGAGTATGTCGCCGCGCAGGATCCTGAAGATCCCGGCGTGCTGGTGCTCTCGCGCTTTGCTGGCGCGGCGCGCAAGCTTGACGGCGCCCTGCTGGTCAATCCCTACGATGTCGATGGCACGGCCAATGCACTGGCGCGCGCCGTCAACATGCCGCTGCAGGAACGGCAGGAACGCTGGCGCGGCATGATGGACTATCTGCTGGAGCACGACGTATCGCACTGGTGCGATACGTTTCTTAACGACCTCACGACCGAATAAATCACCTTTGCCCGGCAGCAGCCTCCGCAAGCAACCATTCCGCCAAACGCTCGGCATGGGGGCTTGGTGCGGCCGGAGGCAACAGCCAGTAGCCGCGCGCCGGCGCCTCGAGCGTCGGACCGGCCGTTACCAAAGTCCGCGCGGCAAGCAGGGAGTCGACCAGCCCCAGCCATCCGATCGCAACACCCTGCTCGCTAAGCGCGGCCTGTACGACCAGCGAGTAGGTATTGAAGCGCAGATCGCCACGGCCGGCATAGACCTCCCGGGTTATGGCGAAGGCGGAAAGATAACTCTCCCAATCGAACCAGGGCGATGGCATCTCGGAATCGAGGTGAACGAGCGTGGTGCCGGCCAGTTGCGAGGGATCGGTGAACGGGCCGTGGCGCTCCGCGAACCCTTTAGTACAGATCGGCACGACCCTCTCCGGCAAGAGCAGTTTAGATCCGGGTCCGAACTCATCGCGCGTACCGAAGAAGACAGCGATATCGCCGCTCTCCGGAGCACCGCGATCAAGCCGCTGCGTCGCGACGATCTGGATATCGACTTCCGGATGGAGAAGCCGGAATGCATGCATGCGCGGGATCAGCCAGAGAGCGGAGAAGGCGTAGTCCGTCCGCAGACGAACGGACGGCCGCTCCGCCTCGACACGGAAACTGCGCACCAGACCGTCGACGCCGCCGACTGCCTTGTCGACGATCTCGAACAGGCGCTGCCCTTCCGGCGAGAGCTCGACACCGCGATGCTGGCGGCGAAACAGGGAGACACCCATCTGCTCTTCGATGCGGCGGATCTGATAGCTCACGGCGGGCTGCGTCAGGCCGAGCGCCGCCGCAGCAGCGGAAAGGCTGCCGGAGCGGCCCACCTCCAGGAATATCCGCAGCCAGCCAAGATCGACCAAACGTTCAGCCATAAAATTTCCTTTTGGCATCCATCGAAAAATGCCTGCTTCACAGTGGGAACTCTAGTGATGTTCAATAAAATAATCCAATAACAAGAGGGAACCATCGTCATGCGCATGTCTGCAATCGGCCGGCTCGCCGCCGGCGCTCTTCTTTCCGTCCTTTCCTTCGCCGGCGCCGCCCGAGCCGATGGCGACAGCTGCAAGACGATCCATCTGTCTGATCCCGGCTGGACCGACATCACCTCCACCAACGGCGTGACCGGCGTCTTGTTGACCGCACTCGGCTACGAGCCTGACATCAAGACCCTCTCCGTGCCCATCGGCTATCAAGCGATGAAAACGGGCGAGATTGACGTCTTCCTCGGCAACTGGATGCCGGCGCAGAAGGCTTTCGTCGACGACCTCAACAAGGCGAAGGCCGTCGAGGTGCTGAACCGTAACCTTCAGGGCGCGAAGTTCACGCTCGCTGTCCCGACCTACGTTGCCGACAAGGGCATCAAGGACTTTGCAGATCTGCAAAAACATGCCGAGGATTTCAGCCGCAAGATCTACGGCATCGAGCCGGGTGCGCCTGCCAATGCCAATATCCAGAAGATGATCGATGCCAACGACTTCGGCCTCAAGGGCTGGGAGCTGGTGGAATCGAGCGAGCAGGCCATGCTCTCACAGGTCGAGCGCGCCTCCAAGGACAAGCAGGCGATCGTCTTCCTCGCCTGGGCGCCGCATCCGATGAACGAACGCTTCAAGATCGCCTACCTCTCCGGCGGGGATGCCTATTTCGGCGCGAATTTCGGTGGCGCAGAGGTCTATACGCTCGCGCGCACCGGCTGGACCGCGCAATGCCCCAACGCCGCCAAGCTCTTCCATAACCTGACCTTCGACATCGGCATGGAGAATACGCTGATGGGATCCATCCTCGGTGGCGACAGCGCCAAGGACGCGGCGACCGCCTGGCTGAAGGCGCATCCGGATGCCTTGACGCCCTGGCTTGCGGGCGTCACCACTATTGATGGCAAGTCCGGCCTCGACGCCGTCAAAGCCGCCGTCGGCCTCTGATCCCGAGGAACAGTCTCACATGTCGCGCCCGAATATCCTCATCCTCATGGTCGATCAGTTCAACGGGACATTCTTTCCCGACGGCCCGGCCGACTTCCTGCATGCACCGGTTCTGAAAGCCCTGGCGAAGCGCTCCGTGCGCTTTGCCAACAGCTATACGGCAAGCCCGCTCTGCGCGCCGGCGCGGGCTTCCTTCATGTCCGGGCAACTGCCGAGCCGCACACGCGTCTATGACAACGCCGCAGAATTCTGCTCGGACATCCCCACCTTCGCCCATCACCTGCGCGCCGCCGGCTATCAGACGGCGCTGTCGGGCAAGATGCATTTCGTCGGCCCGGACCAGATGCATGGCTTCGAGGAGCGGCTGACAACAGACATCTACCCTGCCGATTTCGGTTGGACGCCTGACTACACCAAACCCGGCGAGCGCATCGATTGGTGGTATCACAATCTCGGCTCGGTGACCGGGGCCGGCGTTGCCGAAATCACCAACCAGATGGAGTATGACGACGAGGTTGCCTATCACGCCAACCGCAAGCTCTACGATCTCTCGCGCCGCCACGACGAGCGCCCCTGGTGCCTGACGGTCAGCTTCACGCATCCGCATGATCCTTACGTCGCGCGCCGCCGTTTCTGGGACCTCTATGAGGATTGCCCGGCGCTCGACCCTGAAGTCGGCGAAATCCCCTTCGACCAGCAGGATCAGCACTCGCAGCGGCTGATGAAAGCGTGCGATCATACCGCCTTTGACATTACGCCCGAGCAGATCCGCCGGGCGCGGCGCGGCTATTTCGCCAATATTTCCTATGTCGACGAGAAGATCGGCGAGATATTGGAAACGCTCGAGCGCGGCCGCATGGCGGACAATACCATCATCCTCTTTGTCTCCGACCATGGCGACATGCTCGGCGAGCGCGGCCTCTGGTTCAAGATGAACTTCTTCGAAGGCTCCGCCCGCGTGCCGCTGATGATCGCAGCCCCGGGCTGGCAGCCGAAGCGGATCGACCAGCCCGTTTCGACGCTCGATGTGACGCCGACCTTAGCGGCTCTTGCTGGCATCGATATCGCCTCGCTGCGCCGCTGGACCGATGGCGAGGACCTGACACCGCTGGCACTTGGCACCGGAGGCCGCAGCCCCGTGCCGATGGAATATGCCGCGGAAGGCTCCATAGCGCCGCTCGTGGCCTTGCGCGACGGTCGCTACAAGCTGACCCTTTGCGAAAAGGATCCCCCAATGCTCTTCGACATTGAGGCGGACCCGAAGGAGTCGACCAATCTGGCTGGCGACCTCGCCTATGCCGAAACGCTGAAAAGACTGGCGGCACAGGCCACCGAACGCTGGAACCTGGCCAGTTTCGACGCCGCGGTGCGCGAGAGCCAGGCACGGCGATGGGTTGTTTATGCAGCGCTTCGCAACGGCGCCTACTACCCCTGGGACTATCAGCCGCTGCAGAAGGCGTCGGAACGCTACATGCGCAACCACATGGACCTCAACGTACTTGAGGAAAACCAAAGGTATCCGCGAGGCGAATAGGATTTCGATAGCCCATTGCCGGTCGAGCCGGTATTGTCGCGCCGGTTAGAGCGGTTCAGTTTTTCACGGAAACTCTGAACCGCTCTATCTCTTTGCTTTCACGCAATTCCGGACGGAAAACCGCTTCGCACTTTTCCTGAAAGTGCTCTAAAAAAGGGAGAAATATCCATGAAAATCAGCGCCAGAAACCGCCTCAAGGGCAAGGTCGTCGAAATCACCAAGGGTGCAACGACGGCGCATGTCCGCATCGATATCGGCAATGGCTCGATCGTCACCTCCTCGATCACCAACGAGGCGGTGGACGAACTCGGCCTGACGGTGGGCTCCTCGGCCTATGCCGTCATCAAGGCATCCGACGTGATGGTCGCCGTCGACTAAAGCGCGTCGCGATCTTTCAGGTCCGCTTCACGCGCTTTAGCTCTTTGATTTCACGCATGTCGTAGCCGCAAAAACCGCTGCACACTTTTGCGCGACATGCTCGAGAGCCGGATGATTTTTGGTCTGCTCGACCTAGAATCTGATTTCGCTCTGGAATCAAAAAAGTAGAGCATGATGTCGCCCGAAAACCGCGCACGCTTTTCCGCATCATGCTCTAAATCTTCTTGCAGTAATGCGCCGTCTCGCCGTCCCCGGTCTGGAAATCTCCGGGTTGCGGCGGCGCGATCGGCTTGAACAGAGTGCGATCCGGCTTGAGATCGAGCAAGGGCGTACCGTCAAGGCAATCAAGGCCGCGCACCAGCAGCACGTTCCCCTCGACGGCCTCCAGCTTGACGATGGATGTGCCGATCGGGTTTGGCCGCACCGGCGAGCGCAGCGAGAAGGTGCCGTGCACCTTGCCGCTATTGGCCGGGCTCTGCAGCACGAGATCCCGGCGGGAGCGATCCAGCCAATAGAGAATTTCCAGACGCTCAAAGACTTCAACGCCGTGTAGCGCCGCCACCCAGGGTTCGAAAATCTCGATCCGGCAGAGCGGGCCGTCATGCCGGCCTTGGCGGGGCGTTTCCATGCGCGATGTCCAGGGCGTCAAGATACGTCCGATAAAGATAAGCCCGGCATCCGACGCTGCAGGCGGCTCGACCGCTACTTCGTTTTCGCGAATTTCGTTTTCACGAACCATCAATGCCTCCCTGACGCCTGCGGTTACTTCACGCCCTTCAGCAGCGTCGCCACCTGATCGTCCGTCAGGTCGACCTGATAGAACAGCTTGTAGAATTCCTTCACATCGCCGGCAAAATCGCTGCGGAACAGCTTTGGATAAAGTAGCTTCTCCATCCAGCGCACGCCGAGCAGACGGTTGACCCCGGGCGGGGAATCGAACCAACCGAAGGGCAAGGACGGCGGCACGAAGATCCTGCCGTCCCTCACCGCCTTGATGCCAGCCCATTGCGGATCGCTCTTCGCCAATGCGGCGAAATTTGCATCGTCGGCGATGATGATATCCGGATTCCAGCCGACCACCTGTTGCGGCGTGACCTTGGTCAAGCCGCCCTTGCCGGCGGCCGCGGCAACATTCATCGTGCCGACCGCATCAAGAATTTCCAGATTGATCGAACCGGAAAGCCCCGTTTCCAGACCATCGGCACCGCGGCCGTAATAGACGCGCGGACGCGGGTCGTTCGGCAGCTTCGCCAGCTTGTCGTTCAAGTCCTTGATTTCGGCATCGGCATAATCCGCCAGCTTGTTCGCGCGGTCTTCGACGCCGATCAGGGCACCGACATCGCGAAGCGTATCGGCCGTGCGGGCAAAGCTGCCGTCGATGAGGACATAGGGAACGCCGGTCTCTGACTGCACCTTGTCGGCCAGCGCCTTGTAGGTGGGATCGACCGTGCCGGCGTCGAGGATAATGTCCGGCTTGGCATCGGTGACCGCCTGCGCGCTGATCGTGCCGCCCTTGCCGGTCAGCCGCCCGACGGTCGGAAGCGCCTGCACCGAGGGAATAAGATAGGCCTTCGCGGCCGCGTCAGGCGCATGAACCCAGCCCGCCAACTTCTCCGGCGCCAGGACATAGACGAGCACGGCGGCCGGCGGCCCGGCCACTACGATACGGTTGATCTTGTCCGGGACCGATACTGTCCGCCCCGCCGCATCGGTGATGATGCGCGCCCCGGCTGCAACAGGCAAAAGCCCGACAAATGCCAAGGCGAGAACCGCAAGAAACTTCATCATGAAAACCGCCCGCTTCGATCGAATAGATCCTCGGGGCGGCACTATGGCATAGCGCTATATCGGATGGAACATCGCGAAGGCACTATTCCAAAATGAAACGCATCCGAAAAGATCACGCCGCCTTGACGGCGTGATATTCCTTGATGGCAACCATCTTGATAGCCGGGTAACGTTCTGCCTCGTAGCGCAACGAGAAGCCGTCCTGGGCGAGGAAAACCGGATCACCATCGAGGTCGCGGGCAATGTCGCCACGGCGCTGGGTAACGAACTTTTCAAGGTCGGCCGTTTGATCGGCAGAAATCCAGCGGCAGACGGAGAAGCGCGACATTTCGAAGGAAACCGGAAGGCCGTATTCGGCCATCAACCGCTCCTTCAAGACGTCGAGCTGCAGGGCGCCGACAACGCCGACGATGGCGGGCGAGCCGTCTTCCGGCGAGAAGAGCTGCACGACGCCTTCTTCGGCCATCTGCTGCAGCGCTTCCTTAAGCTTCTTCGCCTTCATCGCGTCTTCGAGACGCACGCGGCGGAGGATTTCCGGCGAGAAGTTCGGCACGCCCTGGAAAACGAGCGATTCGCCTTCCGTCAGCGTATCGCCAATGCGCAGCGTTCCGTGGTTCGGAATGCCGACGACATCGCCGGCATAGGCGGTATCGGCGAGCTGACGCTGCGAGGCGAAGAAGAATTGCGGCGCCGTGAGGCCAAGCTGTTTGCCGGTACGCGACAACCGCGCCTTCATGCCACGCTCCAGCTTGCCGGAGCAGATGCGGGCAAAGGCGATGCGGTCACGATGGTTCGGGTCCATGTTGGCCTGGATCTTGAAGACGAAGGCCGTCATCTTGTCGTCGGTCGCGTGCACCGTCCTGATATCGGCGACCTGATCGCGCGGCGGCGGCGCGAATTCGCCGAGCGCGTTGATGAGATCGCGAACGCCGAAGTTGCGCAGGGCCGAGCCGAAAAAGACCGGCGTCATATGGCCTTCGAGGAATGATTCCCGGTCGAATGGGCGGCAGGCTTCGATCGCCAGCTCCGTCTCATCGATAAAGGCTTGGCGTTCGTTTTCCGGCAGTCTGTCGGCGACGGCCTGTGGGCCGTTTACCTTGGTCGCCTCGACTTCGGTATCGGAACCGCGCACGGTATTGTCGGCAATATGATAGGAGCCGCAGAAGGTCTTGGAGCGGCCGATCGGCCAGGTGATCGGCGCCGTGTCGAGCGCCAGCTTCTCTTCTACCTCATCGAGGATTTCGAAGGGGTCGCGGCTTTCGCGGTCCATCTTGTTGATGAAGGTGATGATCGGGATGTCGCGCATGCGGCAGACTTCGAACAGCTTCAGCGTCCGCGGCTCGATACCCTTGGCGGCGTCGATGACCATGACGGCGGCATCGACGGCGGTCAGCGTCCGATAGGTGTCGTCGGCGAAGTCTTCGTGGCCGGGCGTGTCCAGAATATTGAAGACGTTGCCTTCATATTCGAAGGTCATCACCGAGGTGACGACCGAGATGCCGCGTTCGCGCTCGATCTTCATCCAGTCGGAGCGCGTCTGCATGCGATCCTTCTTCGCCTTGACCTCGCCGGCGAGCTGAATGGCGCCGCCGAACAGCAGCAGCTTTTCGGTGAGCGTCGTCTTGCCCGCGTCCGGGTGGGCGATAATAGCGAATGTGCGGCGGCGGGAGACCGCCTCGGCGAGACTTTCGGCCATGCGTGTAAATCCTGTGAATTGCGGCCGTATCTAGCGACTCAAAGCCCTAAATGCAATTGACCTCGGCCGCTGCAGCGCAAACTAATGCCGCATGACCATACACACCGACATCAGCCCGACCTTAAATCTCATTCGCCTGCCGCATGGCGATGGCCTCGATCTGCCCGCCTATGAGACCAGAGGTGCTGCGGGCATGGACCTGCGCGCAGCCGTCGACGATGGCGCAACGCTGACGATCCTTCCCGGCAAGCGGGCGCTCGTTCCCACCGGCTTCATCTTCGAAGTGCCTGACGGCTTCGAGGCGCAGATCCGCCCACGCTCCGGCCTTGCCTTCAAGAACGGCATCACCTGCCTGAATTCACCGGGCACGATCGACAGCGACTATCGCGGCGAAGTGAAGGTGCTGCTGATCAACCTCGGCGAAGAGCCGTTCGAGATCACCCGCGGCATGCGCATCGCACAGATGATCATCGCCCCGGCGATCCAGGCGCGCATCGTCGAGACGACGGAAGCAAGCGAGACGAAGCGTGGCGCCGGCGGCTTCGGCTCCACCGGCGTGTGATGAGCGAGCTTGCCCGAGCTGATGGACTGACCCTGCGTCAGGATTATTTCGATGATCCCTCCGCATGGAAGGGCCTCGTCGATCTGTTGCAGGACACGTTCTCGATCGATATCGGCATTCAGGACCAATTCGGCGGCCCCGACCGCAGCAGCATGCCGTTCGGCTACTTCGATCAAGAGGGGCGTTGCGTCGCCAACTTCAGCGCCTTCTCCATGCCGATGATGGTCAATGGCCGCGCCGTCAAGGCGGCGGGCTATCAATCCGGTGCGGTGCGGCCGGAATGGCGCGAACGAGGCCTCTATCGCGACCTCATGCAGCGCGCCTTTGATCGCACGGCGGCCGAGGGCTACGAACTCGATCTTCTGCTCACCGACAAGCCGGCGCTCTACGAGCGTTACGGATTTCGCACCGTGCCGCAGCATGTCTTCGTTGCCCAGATACCGAAGCTGCAGAAATCAGACAGCAGCGTACGGCAGCTTTCTTTGGAAACGCCTGACGACATCAGTCTAATCAAGTCCTTCCTGCAAAGCCGCAAGCCGGTTTCCTCCTGCTTTGCCGTTGTCAGGCAGATGGAAATGTTTCTGTTGAATGCCTGCTTCAATTCCGCGATCCGGCTGACGGCACTTGGGGAGGATGCGGTCATTGCCTGGACGTTCGACGGCGCGACCTTCTGGCTTCTCGACGTGGCCGGAATAACCATTCCGTCCCTGGCCACTATCCTGTCCGCGCTTGATATCGAGCCCGATCGCATCGAGATCTGCTTCCCGCCGGATAGGCTGGATTGCCAGGCGTCGCCGGAGCCCTATGAGGGGTACACGGTCCTGATGGCGCGCGGCAAAGCAGCTGGCGAAATCACCGGGCCGCTCATCCTTTCGCCCATGGCGGAGTTTTAGCGCGATAACGGCGGTAGGCGGCGCTTGACCGGCGTTGCCTTGATCATCGACGTGTTCGTTTCAGCCCGCTCGGTGATCTTGTCCAATATGCCGTCGAGTTCACCCATGGAGCGCACCACCAGCCGCCCGATAAAACAATCGTCGCCGGTGACCTTGTCGCATTCGATGAACTCGGGCGTCTCCTGAATGATCCGCTCGACGACATGCAATTGGCCGGGCAATGGCCGGATGCGAACGATCGCCTGCAAGGGATAGCCGATCGTCTCGGGCGCGATATCGACGGTGAAAGCCGAGATAACGCCGCGCTCTTCCAACCGCCGAAGCCGCTCCGCCGCACTCGGCGAGGACAAGCCGGCCGCTTCCGCCAGCTCCTTCAGCGATATGCGGGCATTGCGCGCGAGCGCCTCCAGCATTCGTTGATCGATCTCATCGAGACCAAGAGGCGCATTAGGGAGACCCATATTCCTACCTCATATATTTAGGCCAAATGGCAAATTCTCCTGATTAAATCTATATCAACGGCACTCAGGCCGCAATATGATTGGTGCCGAAAGACGGGAGGCAAGGGCAATGAACGAGATTAAACGCGGCACCGCGGAGATGACGGCGGCAATGCTGATTTCAGGCACGATCGGCTGGTTCGTGCTGATGTCGGGCCAGGCGGTGACCGATGTCGTCTTCTGGCGCTGCTTATTCGGTGCGCTGACGCTGCTCGTCATTTGCGCGGTCATGGGCCTACTGCGCCCGGGCATTCTGAACTTGAAGAGCTTTGCGATCGCAGTCGGCGGCGGGATTGCCATCGTCCTCAACTGGTTGCTGCTGTTCGCTGCCTATTCTCACGCTTCCATTTCCATCGCCACGACCGTCTACAATACGCAGCCCTTCATGCTTTTGGGGCTCGGAGCATTGTTCCTGGGCGAGCGGATCACCTTCACCAAGCTATTCTGGCTCGCCCTCGCCTTTGCCGGCATGGCCGTCATCGTGGAAGGCAAACCAGCCGAGACGGCGGGTATGGGAAGCTATGCGACCGGCATCCTGCTTTCGCTGGGTGCAGCCTTCTGCTACGCGCTGGCGGCGATCGCCGCGAAATGGCTGAAAGGCACGCCACCGCATCTGATCGCACTTATTCAGGTCTCGACGGGCATATTGATGCTCGCGCCCTTTGCCAACTTTTCTGCCGCTCCGCAGGATATGGGCGGATGGTCGATCCTCGTCACCATGGGTATCGTCCACACCGGCGTGATGTATGTGCTGCTCTATGGTGCAATTCAGAAGCTGCCGACGCATCTGACCGGCGCACTGTCCTTCATCTATCCGATCGCGGCCATCGTGGTCGATCGCCTCGCCTTCGGCCATGTGCTCGGGGTCGCTCAAATCGCCGGCGCGATCATTATCCTCGGCGCTGCGGCAGGCATGAATCTGGGCTGGACGATCCCCCTGCCCCGACATAAGAACGATCATCTTTCCAAAGGGACCATCGAATGATCACCTGCTACCTCCGCTACGTCATCGACCCATACAAGCTCGCCGAATTCGAGCACTACGCCAAGCTTTGGATCCCGCTAGTCAACCGGCTGGGCGGCACGCATCACGGCTATTTCCTGCCCCATGAAGGTGCGAACAATATCGCGTTGGCGCTCTTCAGCTTTCCAAGTCTTGCCGCCTATGAGGATTATCGCAAGCAGATGGCCGAAGATGCGGAATGCCGCGCGGCATTCGCCTATGGCGATGAGACGCGCTGCATCGTCAGCTACGAACGCAGCTTCATGCGACCGGTCTTCTAAGACTTACTTAGCCGGAGTCGGGCAGGTTTCGGGTCGAGCGTCGAGACCTTCCGTCATCTTTTCGAAGCTCGCGCCCAGCCCGGCCTTGCCGCCTCCGATGCGCAGCACATAGAGGCTGTCAAAATCCTCGCCATGCCATTTCGGCACGGCATCGTCATCCCCGCCATTGTCGCTCAACAGCTGTCGGGCAAGCTTGACGATCTGCTTGTGCTCCCAGGCGACGAAGACCAGCTTGCCGGCATAGGCAGGCTTTTCCAGCTCGGTTTTCAGATCATCGATATCGTCATAGCCGAAACGGGTGTCGACCGGCATGCCGAGCGCGATTGCCGTCGGCTCGATGGTCGCGAGCGGCCGAATGTAATCGTAGGAAATTCCGGAATCCTTCTTCCGCTTGGAAGGATTCGGCGCAAAGATCACCGCAGGCTTGCCAAAGAGCTTTGCGAGCACCGATGGCAGCGCCAGCGCCCGGTTGAGGCCCTGACAGCTCAACTGGCCGAGCCCAGCTTCCGGTTTTTCGCCATGCCGCATGAAAACGATCGTCTGTGCGCCGCTCTCCGCCGCCGAGACCGTTGATACCGAGCCGCCCAGCGATGAAAGTGACAGAAGACCCGCAGCGATTAGCTTTGAAAGGTTCCACATCAGCGTTGCGCCTCGAAAGCCATGCGAACGGCAAGCCCGGCCAGCACCGTGCCCATCAGCCAGCGCTGTACCAGCGCGAAGGATGGGCGGCGCACAAAGAACAGCGCAACGGACCCGGCCGTCAGAGCGAAGATCGCATTGAAGGTCAGGCTGACGGCGATATGGACGAAGCCGAAGATGACGGATTGCGTGAAGACGCTGCCGGCGGCAGGGTCGATGAACTGCGGCAGCAACGAAAGATAGAGAACCGCGACCTTCGGATTGAGCAGGCTGGTGACCAGCCCCATTGAGAAGAGCCGACGCGTGCTATCCTTCGGCAGTTCGCGCACCTGAAATGCGGACCGGCCGCCGGGCTTCAGCGCATTCCAGGCTAGCCAGCCAAGATAGGCAGCACCCGCCAGCCGCAACGCGTCATAAGCGAAAGGCACCGCGAGAACGAAGGCGGTGATGCCGAGGGCCGCCGACAGCATGTAGAACACGAATCCACAGGCGACGCCGCCGAGCGAGATCAGCCCCGCCGCGGGCCCCTGCGAGATCGACCGCGAGACCAGATAGATCATGTTCGGCCCGGGTGTCAGCACCATGCCGAGAGCGATCAGGGCAAAAGCAATCATGCTGGTCAAATGCGGCATAGAGCCTCCGGCGGCGGAATGGGCGTCAGAAATGGATCTCGGCGGATGCGGTCAGCTTGATTTCATGCGACCCGGCGTCGAAACCGTCAAGTAGCATATTGTGGTGCTCAATGATCTCTTCGAATGCCAGCTTCCCCATATCGGCTGTCGTATGGCCGTCGGAAATCAGCGAGACATCGAAACCGAGCGAGACGGCGCGGCGGGCCGTCGTGTCGACGCAGAATTGCGTCATGCAGCCGCCGATGAAAAGGCGGGTAATGCCGCGGGCGCGGAGCTTCGCCTCAAGATCGGTTTCGAAGAAGGAATCGCTGCTCGTCTTGTGCACGACGACATCGCCAGCCTCAGGCGCGATTTCCCGGCGCAATTGCCAGCCTTCGCTGCGCTTGACCAGGCGATGACCCGGATTGCCGTCATGTTGGACGATGAAGGTCGGAACACCCGCCGCTCTCGCCCTGTGCTTCAGCGTTGCGAGCTTGGCGACCACCACTTCCAGAGCGGCATCGATGGCCGGTTGCCGGGCCGGAGCGCCGAGGCCTGTCAGAATGGCATTCTGTAGATCGATCAGGAGCAATGCAGAAGACATGATATCCTTGGGCAAAGCGGTTTCGACGCGCATTAACCCCTTGGTAATATGTTCGCAGCGCCGGCGCAATCGCTTGAAAACCTAAAGGTGGTGCGATAGAGCGAATACCATCTGAGGAGGAAATTGCCATGACGCTTGCAGCCCTGCTCGCCTATTGCGGCGCGCTCTTCGTCGCCGCGGCAATTCCAGGCCCCGGCATCACCGCGATCGTGGCGCGCGCGCTCGGCTCCGGCTTCCGCGAAACCTTCTTCATGGGCCTCGGCCTAGTGCTTGGCGACACCATCTACCTGACGGCGGTCATCCTCGGCCTTGCCGTCGTGGCGCAGGCTTTTGCCGAGGTCTTCATCGTCATCAAGATCGCCGGTGCCCTCTATCTCGGCTATATCGCCTGGAAGCTGTGGACTGCGGGCCTGCTGGCAGCCGATATCGCCGCGAGAAAGCCCAACGGTGCCGGCATGTCCTTCCTCTCGGGCCTACTGGTCACGCTCGGCAATCCGAAAGCCATGCTTTTCTATATCGCGCTCGTGCCCACGCTGATCGATATCGACCATATCGGCCTGCGCGAATACGGCGTGCTGCTGGCAGCGACCGTCATGGTGCCGCTGATCGCTCTGATACCTTATATGTTGCTTGCCTCGCGGGCTCGGGCCTTTCTCAAGAGGCCGAAAGCCCTGCGGATATTGAACAGGGTCGCCGCCAGCATTCTCGCCAGCACGGCCGCTTTCATTGCGGCCCGCGCAACCTGAAAAAACATTCTCCAAACGGGCCGATGAAGAGATTCTTTTCTCACGCCTGATGAGCGGGTAGAGTGCGCGCACTCTGGTCTCCGCACGCGTTTGATCCTATTGTCGCTCCACAATTCACATGTAGGGAGAAACCCATGTCCGACACCCGCAAACCAGGCCGCGGCCGCGTTTATGCCTCGATCACCGAGACCATCGGCGATACGCCGATTATCCGTCTCGACAAGCTGGCAAAGGAAAAGGGCGTCAAGGCCAACCTCCTGGCAAAGCTCGAATTCTTCAATCCGATCGCCTCCGTGAAGGACCGTATCGGCGTCGCCATGATCGAGAGCCTGGAAGCACAGGGCAAGATCGCTCCCGGCCGGACCGTGCTGATCGAGCCGACCTCGGGCAATACCGGCATCGCGCTTGCCTTTGCCGCCGCCGCCAAGGGTTACAAGCTGATCCTTACCATGCCTGAGACCATGTCGATCGAGCGCCGCAAGATGCTGGCGCTGCTCGGCGCCGAACTGGTGCTGACCGAAGGGCCGAAAGGCATGAAGGGCGCGATCGCCAAGGCGGAAGAGCTGGCCTCGACGCTGCCGGATGCGATTATTCCGCAGCAGTTCGAAAACCCGGCCAATCCGGAAATCCATCGTAAGACGACCGCCGAAGAAATCTGGAACGACACCGAAGGCAAGGTCGATATCTTCGTTTCCGGTATCGGCACCGGCGGCACGATTACCGGCGTCGGCCAGGTGCTGAAGGCACGCAAGCCCGACGTCAAGGTCATTGCCGTCGAGCCGACGGATTCACCGGTCCTCTCCGGCGGCAATCCCGGCCCGCACAAGATCCAGGGCATCGGCGCCGGCTTCGCACCGAAGATCCTCGACACCCATGTCTATGACGAGGTGATCACCGTCAGCAATGACGAGGCCTTCCAGCAGGCTCGCCTCGTGGCAAAGCTCGAAGGCGTACCCGTCGGCATCTCCTCGGGCGCAGCCCTGACAGCGGCAATCAAGGTCGGCCAGCGTCCTGAAAACGAAGGCAAGACCATCGTCGTCATCATCCCCTCCTTCGCCGAGCGTTATCTTTCGACAGCGCTTTTCGAAGGGCTTGGCGGCTGAGGTAGCAGGTCGTCGGTTTGATTTGAAAGGGGTGCTGTTGCGCCCCTTTTTTATTCAGGCGGGTCGGGGACGATCGGACACTCCCTGAGCTCAGAATTTCAGGCATGCGCTGTCAGCCGCTCACCGGCAATGCGATAGGAAATGGCTTCCGCCAGATGGATCCGCCCGACCGTCGGTTTGTCGTCGAGATCGGCAAGCGTGCGTGCGACCTTGAGGATGCGATGATAGCCGCGGGCCGAGAATTTCATCTTCTCGGCAGCATCGCGCAGCAATT
Organism: Rhizobium sp. NPDC092011; assembly: GCF_044756305.1. NCBI lineage: Bacteria > Pseudomonadati > Pseudomonadota > Alphaproteobacteria > Hyphomicrobiales > Rhizobiaceae > Rhizobium > Rhizobium sp. NPDC092011. Next base: position 26,663 of record NZ_JBIVSO010000006.1, on the reverse strand, counting down.
GCAAGCCGGCGGCATCCGGTTCTGCAATGGTTTCTATCATCGATGTCGAGCAGCGGGCGTTGGTGCTGACATCCTTCACACCAGCCCTTTCGAAACGTTCGCGCTGCCGTTCGCGAGCGCGGGCGACGCGGAGTGCGACATCAGCACTGCTTTCGGAGGTCGTTGGCCGGATGAGGTCGGCGGCTGAGACCGCCGGCACGTCGATGCGGATGTCGATACGATCCAGCAGCGGACCGGAAATGCGGCCTTGATAATCCGAGGCGCAGCGCGGACCGCGGGCACAGGTATGCCCCGGTTCGCCGGCCATGCCGCAGCGGCACGGGTTCATCGCCGCCACGAGCTGGATGCCGGCCGGATAGGCAACGCGGTGGTTTGCTCTCGCAATGACGCACTCGCCGGTTTCCAGCGGCTGGCGCAGTGCATCGAGCGCCTGCGGCGAAAATTCCGGCAGTTCATCGAGGAACAGAATGCCGTGATGGGCGAGCGAGACCTCGCCGGGCCGGGCGCGAAGGCCGCCACCCACAAGCGCGGCCATGGTGGCGGAGTGATGTGGCGCGCGATAGGGCCGCCGATCGGAAAGCTTGCCGCCGGAAAGCTGCCCGGCGATCGAATGGATCATCGACACCTCCAGCAGCTCGTTGGTCGACAAGGGCGGCAGGATCGACGGCAAGCGCGAGGCGAGCATGGATTTGCCGGAACCGGGCGGCCCGACGAACAATAGATTATGGCCGCCGGCGGCTGCCACTTCCAGCGCACGCTTGGCGCTTTCCTGCCCCTTGATATCGGCAAGATCAGGCAGATTGGCGGCGCTTGCGCGGATTGACGGTTCCGGCCGCGACAGGACCTGCGTGCCGCGGAAGTGATTGGCGAGCGCGATCAGGCTGCGCGGCGCCAGAATATCGATCTCCTTGCCGGCCCAGGCGGCTTCCGGCCCGCTTTCGGCCGGGCAGATCAACCCCTTGCCCATTGCATTGGCGGCGATTGCCGCAGGAAGCGCGCCGGCAACGGGTGCAATCGTGCCGTCGAGATTGAGTTCGCCGATGACAGTATAGGAGGACAGAGCATCGGCCGGGATCGCGCCGAGCGCCGCCATCAGGCCGAGCGCGATCGCCAGATCGAAGTGACTGCCCTCCTTGGGCAGATCAGCCGGCGCGAGATTGACCGTGACCTTCTTCGGCGGCAGCGCAAGGCCGGATGCGTGCAGCGCTGCCTGAACCCGCTCCCGGCTTTCGGCCACGGCTTTGTCTGGCAGGCCGACGATGTGCATCAGCACCTTGCCGGGTGCGATCATTACCTGCACCTCGACGGGCACGCCCTCAATGCCTTGAAACGCCACCGTGCTGACGCGCGCTACCATCCCCTGCCCCCTGTCGCCGGCCTCACTTGCCGCTACCTGCCCCGATCAGCAAACTATGGGTTGCAATCTGGCACAGGACAAGGAATGAAACAAGAACAATAAATGAACGAATGCATCATAAAATCGGCCGGCGACTACGCGCCGGCTGCTCAGGTCATGGGCTGAAATCAGTGGACGGATATGGCGCTCAGGCCCGCTTGGATTCGATTGCATCCCAAAGCAGGCTAGCGATATCGGCGCCGCCGAAGCGCTTGACTTCGCGGATGCCGGTGGGCGACGTCACGTTGATCTCGGTCATGTAGTCACCGATGACGTCGATGCCAACAAGCAGGAAGCCGCGTTCCTTTAGCGCCGGGCCGATGCGGGCGCAGATTTCCTGTTCGCGCGCCGTAAGCTCCGTGGCTTCGGCACGGCCGCCGACATGCATGTTGGAGCGGGCATCGTGTTCTGCCGGCACGCGGTTGATCGCGCCGACCGGCTCGCCGTCGACGAGGATGATGCGCTTGTCGCCCTTGCGCACGTCAGGCAGATATTGCTGGGCGATGAAGGGCTCGCGGAAGAGCTGGCCAAACATTTCGAGCAGAGACGAGAGATTGCGGTCGTCGCGCGTCGAGTGGAAAACGCCGGCGCCGCCGTTGCCATAGAGCGGCTTCAGGATGATGTCGCCCATCTCCTCGCGGAAGCGGCGGATTTCGCCGGCATCCCGGGTGATCAGCGTCTTCGGCATGAGATCGGCAAATTCGGTGACGAAGATCTTTTCCGGCGAATTGCGCACCCAGGCCGGATCATTGACGACGAGGGTCTTCGGGTGGATGCGCTCAAGCAGATGCGTCGAGGTGATATAGGCCATGTCGAAGGGCGGGTCCTGGCGCAGCAGCACCACGTCCATGGTGGAGAGATCGACACGCTCCGGCTCACCGAGCTCGAAGTGATCGCCCTTGACGTCGCGCAGGATCATCGGCTCGACTGATGCATAGACCTTGCCGTCGCGCATGCTGAGGCGCTCGGGCGTGTAATGGAAGAGCTTGTAGCCGCGGTTCTGCGCCTCGAGGCTCATGGCGAAGGTCGAATCGCCCGCAATATTGATGCTCCGGACATGGTCCATCTGGACCGCAACATTCTTGATACCAGCCATAGTCAGCCCTCGCTCGAATTTGCGGACAGATGTAGGCCGGCCCGTCCGCAAACGCAACGGCTATTCAAGGACTTCGATCAAGGCACTTTTTGCCTCAAGGTCGGCCGCCGTCAGGCGGCAAGGCCCTGGCTCTGCGCGCCGCCCTGCCGGACGAGGTTGCGCAGGCGATAAGCCACGGTCAAAGGCTTCGGGAACGGCTTGCGGCAGAAAGCCACCTTGCGCAGGTAGCGGTCGATACGCCACGTCGCCCAAGTGCCACCGGCGAAATAAGCGACGTCACCGGCGCTCAGCGTGCGCTCGACACCATCTTCCGTGGTGATATGCACCTCGCCTTCGAGGATCATCACCGTTTCGTCCCAGCCGAAAAACCAGCGGAACTCGCCCGCCGTGCAATCCCAAAGGGCGGTGACAGCGGCGTCATCCCGCCCGCGCGAATGCTCGGCGATGCGGGCGACCGGGTTGCCCGACAGGACCCAGGACCGCTCGATCGGCGATGGTTTCATTTCCATTTCGCCGCTCGCACCAGCCACGAAGCTCTTCGTTTGCGGCATCGTGACAACGACCGGCACGGCACGCGCAGCAAAGGCCGCCATGCTCGCCAACATCAGTTTCAAGACCATACAATCCCCCAAAGATTCCATGCGCGTCCAAGATGTCATCGCATGGAAGGGGTAACGGCACGGTTCATGAAATATGGCGCATTTTAACGATTGTAACAATCAGGCAGAGAAACCCTCGATTGTGCAGACGACGACGTCGTGATCGGACAATGGCTTGCCCTCGTCGTTGAGAGAGGAAACAAGATGGCTCTCGCCGATCTTCAGGCCGCGGGTGATGAACCAGTCGAGCTTCATGGCGCGGTCCGGAAAGCGCGTGATCAGGCTCGGGCGCGTACTCGTCTGATCAAGCGGGCCGCCGTGGCATTGGAAGCCGCGGCCCTCGGCCATGGCAAACAGCGTATCGGTCGAATAATCGCCGCCGGTGTGGTTGCCTGTGTTGAGGTCGCCGCCGATCAGGATCGGCAGGCCGGGCGCGAAACTTTCGACCGCATCCATCAACGCCGCCATCTGCCGCTCGCGATAGGCAGCGGTCGCGACGCTCTCCAGATGAACCGAAACAGCAACGAGGGGACCGGCCTCGGTCTCGACGATGGCGCCGACGGCGCAGCGATCGCCGATGCGCGGCTGTTCATTGCTGTCGTTGAACCAGACGGCTTCGCCCGGCAGACGGATCATGAACGCATTCTTCAGGGCCACGGAGGCCATCAGTGCATTGCCGTGAAAGCCCTTCTCGTTGAAATCGTCACGGCAGTAGGAACGCTCGATTTCCGAACCGAGGCTGAGTTCGAGAAATTCGACGCCATACGCATAGTTCATGCCGAGTTCGCTGGCGATGACGGCTGTCGGGTCACGCTGCTCGGTGCGGGCCATGCCTTCGTCCATTTCCGACAACAGCACCAGCGGCGCGCCCGTGGCCCGCAGCTTGACGGCGCTTTCCTCGGGAAACAGGCAACGCTCGAGATTCCAGGCAGCGACCGCAAAAGGAAAGGACAAGGCTCCCACCTTGGCTTCCTGCCCACCGATACGCACCGTATTCAAGCAGGCAAGCGATGCGAGCTTTTCGGCGTGAACGGCCGGGGTCTTTTCGAGCGAAACGAAACTCTCGCGCTCCTCCTGCGAGGGAGCGGTGAAGGCGGAAACGGTGTTGCGGATCATGATGGGGCCTGTCGAAATGAAATGAGGAGCGCAGAGGGAGAAATCACTGGCGCTGGTCGCCCGGCAATAGGCTGATTTTGTGACGGTCCTGTTACGCCTCGCTCAAAACGCATCCGGAAAATGCTGCGGCCAGCGGCCGGGCAACATCGCAACGATGTCATAGCGTTGCGAAAGACGGGCAAAGTCCGGCTGGCGCGCAAGCCAGAGATCGCTCGCAGCGCGGATGCGCCTTTGCGAGGAGAAGGAAACGGCGTCGATCGCCTCCTGTGCGCTGCGCCGCGACTTGACCTCGACGAAGACGGCAAGATCGCCCTTGCGAGCGATGATATCGATTTCACCAAGCTTGGTGCGGTGCCGGATCGCCAGGATGCGATAACCCTTGAGCATCAGGAAGGCTGCGGCGAGATATTCCGCGACATGGCCGCGTCGCCACGCCTTTTGTCGTTTCAGTCTTTCGCCTGCCTCGGGCTTCGTATCAGCCATGGCGCTCCTTCATGTCGAGCAGGCGCTGGTAAAGCTCCTTGCGCGGCAGACCGGTGAGGCGCGCGGCTTCGGCGGCGGCCTTTGCCGTCGGCATCGTCCCCGAGAGGTCGGTAAGGATGGCGTCGATATCGGCTTCAGCCGGGGCGCTTTCCGCCGGTGGGCCGACGAGCCAGACGATTTCGCCCTTCACATTGTCGACTGTTTCATAGAATGCGGCGAGCTCGGATAGCGTGCCGCGCCGGAATTCCTCGAACGTCTTCGTCAACTCGCGGCAGACGGCGCCTGCGCGCTCTGCACCCAGCACATCGGCAGCGGCGGCAAGGGTTGCGGCGATACGATGCGGTGATTCAAAGAAGATGAGCGTTGCAGGCACGCCGGCAAGTTCGGCCAACCGATCACGCCGACCCTTATCCTTGGCGGGCAGGAAGCCGGCGAAGAAGAAGGCATCGTTGGGCAGGCCGGAGCCGACGAGGGCTGCGAGCGGTGCCGAGGCGCCGGGAATGGGAACGACCTTGTATCCCGCCTCGATCGCCTGCACCGCCAACCGATAGCCGGGATCGGAGACCAGCGGCGTGCCGGCATCCGACACCAGCGCCACCGAACGGCCAGCCTCCAGCGCCTGAAGCAGCCGCGGACCCGCCTCATCGGCATTGTGCTCGTGATAGGCATAGGGCTTGTTCTGGATGCCGTAACGATCGAGCAGGACACGAGTGACGCGCGTATCCTCGCAGGCGAGAACGTCGGCACCGGCCAGCGTCTCAAGTGCTCTTAGCGTGATATCGCCGAGATTGCCGATCGGCGTGGCTACGAGATAGAGCGCCGGCTCAAGCGGACGGGCCGGAATCTGGTTGTTGTGCAGGCGGAAACTGCGCGTTCCGCCGCTGGGTTGCTCTTCGTTCATGCCGATCCTGAATTCGCTTGGGATAAGCAGCCTTTATGGGCGAGCCGCGCACGGACGGCAAGAGCGGTGCAATTCCTGTGGAGCATTGTCGACGAAATGTCGAATTGGCCCTTGGCAATTGATCCATGCCTCTTGCATTCGCATGGAGAAGTCTGCCAAGTTGCCTGTCCAATCTTTCGGGCCTCGTCCGAAAACATGTCGCTCGGGCGCCTCGGGCTGCCCGGCAAGTCACGGTCGAAAGCGGTAGCATCCATGCGTATTACAATTGAGCGGTCAAACCTCCTGAAGTCGCTGAACCACGTGCATCGCGTGGTCGAGCGTCGCAATACGATCCCGATCCTGTCCAACGTCCTGCTGAAAGCCGAAGGCGCGAGCCTCGACATGAAGGCAACCGACCTCGATCTGGAAATCACCGAGGCGACGCCGGCCAACGTTGAGCAGGCCGGTGCCACCACGGTTCCCGCACATCTGCTCTACGACATCGTGCGCAAGCTGTCCGACGGCTCGGAAGTGCTGCTTGCCACCAATGCAGACGGCAGCTCGATGACGGTTGCCTCGGGCCGCTCCAAGTTTTCGCTGCAATGCCTGCCGGAATCCGATTTCCCGGATCTGACCGCCGGCAGCTTCAGCCATTCCTTCAAACTGAAGGCGGCTGATCTGAAGATGCTGATCGACCGCACGCAGTTTGCGATCTCCACCGAAGAAACCCGCTACTACCTGAACGGCATCTTCTTCCACACGATCGAAAGCGATGGCGATCTGAAGCTTCGCGCCGTTGCCACCGACGGCCATCGCCTCGCCCGCGCCGATGTCAGCGCTCCCTCGGGCTCGGAAGGCATGCCCGGCATCATCATTCCGCGCAAGACGGTCGGTGAGTTGCAGAAGCTGGTGGACTCTCCGGATGCGATCGTTACCGTCGAGGTTTCAGACGCCAAGATCCGCCTGACGATCGGTTCCATCGTCATGACCTCGAAGCTGATCGACGGCACCTTCCCCGATTACCAGCGCGTCATACCCACAAATAACGACAAGGAAATGCGCGTCGATTGCCAGAGCTTCGCCCAGGCCGTCGACCGCGTCTCGACGATCTCGTCCGAGCGTGGCCGCGCCGTCAAGCTGGCGCTCTCCGACGGCCAGTTGCTGCTCACCGTCAACAACCCGGATTCGGGAAGTGCGACGGAAGAAGTTGCGGTCGGCTACGAGATGGATGCGATGGAAATCGGCTTCAATGCCAAGTACCTGCTCGACATCACCGCTCAACTTTCGGGTGATTCAGCCGTGTTCCTGCTGGCGGACGCCGGCTCTCCGACGCTCATTCGCGACACGGCTGGCGACGATGCGCTCTATGTCCTGATGCCGATGCGCGTATAAAACGAAACCAAAGCGCCCTTTCATGCGTTTCTTCAACGCGAGGGCGCTTTTATTTGGTCCTTTTCGGATTGCGACATTTTCTCTTGTTATTGCGTCATCGCATTGCAAGATTTTAGATAAGCGGTATGTAAGTCGCGACCGTAACATCTAGTGGGGGGAGAGCATGGCGCTGCGTCTCAAGGAACGGCTTGGCAAGAAATTCGACGAGGAAATCCGTTTCTTCAAGGGCATGATGCAAGGGCCGAAAACCGTCGGTTCGATTGCGCCGACGTCGTCGATCACTGCCCGCAAGATGGCGAGCGTCATCAACACCCAGTCCGGCCTGCCGGTGCTGGAACTCGGACCGGGCACAGGAGCGATCACCAAGGCGATCCTCGGACGCGGCGTCGAGCCGAAGAACCTGGTCGCCATCGAATATTCGACCGACTTCTACAATCATCTCGTCAAACTCTATCCCGGTGTCCATTTCATCAATGGCGATGCCTTCGATCTCGACAAGACGCTTGGCGTGCTGCGCGGCCAGACCTTCGATTCCGTCGTCTCGGGCATTCCACTCCTCAATTTCCCGATGAAGGCGCGTGTGGCGCTGCTCGAAAGCCTGCTGGATCGCATGCCCGCGGGCCGTCCCTTCGTGCAGATTTCCTATGGGCCGGTGTCGCCGATCATCGCCAAACCCGATCGCTACCACATCCGCCATTTCGACTTCATCGTGCGAAACATTCCTCCGGCCCAGCTCTGGGTCTATAGCCGCGGCTGAGACAGTCCATGCACGCTCTTTATATTACGCACCCGCAGGTGCGCATCGATCCCGACGTTCCTGTGCCGGAATGGGGACTTTCCGAGATCGGAGCGGCAAGGGCGAGAGCGGCGGCAATTCATCCCTGGGCCTATAAACTTGGGCTGATCGTCTCCAGCGCCGAACGCAAGGCGATAGAAACTGCCGAAATTCTGGCAGCGACGAGCGGTGCGCCCGTCGAGATCATCGAGGCGATGCACGAGAACAACCGCAACGCCACCGGGTTCCTGGCACCTCCCGAATTCGAGAGGGCGGCAGACTGGTTCTTTGCCCATCCGCATGAGAGCTTCAAGGGTTGGGAGCGCGCCATCGATGCGCAAGCGAGGATCGTTTCCAATGTGGACGCCGTTCTGGCACGGCACGATCCTAAAGTGCCGATCGCCTTTGTCGGTCACGGCGGCGTCGGTACGCTGCTGAAATGCCATCTCGAGGGAAAGCCGATCGCGCGACAGGGCGACCAGCCGCCGGGTGGCGGCAATCTTTTCTGTTTCGATCTTGCGAAGCGCGCCGTCTCATGCGACTGGACACCCATTGAAGACTGGATTGGATGGGCTTGATATGACCGCACGCGACCGCTTGATCGTTGGACTGGATGTTCCAAACCTTCAGGAGGCCGAGAAAGTGGTCGGCGCCCTCGGCGACGATATCCTCTACTACAAGATCGGCTATCAGCTCGCCTTTGCCGGCGGCCTGGAATTCGCCCGCGATCTTGCCGCTGACGGCAAGAAGATCTTTCTCGACATGAAGCTGCTCGACATCGACAACACGGTCGCCTCCGGCGTCGAGAACATCGTCAAGATGGGGATGTCGATGCTGACGCTGCACGCCTATCCGAAGGCGATGAAGGCGGCCGTCGAGGCGGCCAAGGGTTCGGACCTCTGCCTGCTCGGCGTCACGGTGCTCACCTCGATGGACGAACAGGATCTGATCTCCGCCGGTTATGAATATGATCCGCATACGCTGGTGCTGCGCCGTGCCGAGCAGGCCCATCTCGCCGGTATGGGCGGTATCGTCTGTTCGGCGGAAGAATCTGCCGCGGTCCGCAAGATCATCGGCCCCGACATGGCGCTCGTGACACCCGGCATTCGGCCTGATGGCAGCGACAAGGGCGACCAGAAGCGTGTCATGACGCCGGCTGCGGCCATCAAGGCAGGCTCGAGCCATCTCGTTGTCGCCCGGCCGATCGTCAAGGCTGCCGATCCGAAGGAGGCCGCTCGCGCGATCCTCGCCGAGATCGGCGCCGCAATCTGAAAATACGCCAGCAAGCAGGGAGGAACATATGCCAAAAGGATATTGGATCGCACGCGTGGATGTGCGCGACCCCGAGCACTACAAGGATTACGTCGCCGCCGCGAAGCCCGCCTTCGAAAAATACGGCGCAAACTTCCTGGCGCGCGGCGGCGCTTTCACGCCGCTTGAGGGACCTGCACGCGGCCGCAACGTCGTAATCGAATTTCCATCGCTCCAGCATGCCGTCGATTGCTACAACTCGCCGGAATACCAGATTGCCGCCAAAATCCGCCAGCAGGTGGCCGATGCGGAAATGGTGGTCGTCGAAGGGGTTTAACCCCTTCGAAACGCGACGCTGCAACGCAGCGCGATTGCACTTCACCTCGGCGCTCGGATCGGCTAAGACGAAACCATATAAGCCCACTCAAAGCCTTTCGAGGAGCCTGCCATGACCCTGTCCAACCTCCCGCCGCTCGTTACCGTGTTCGGAGGATCAGGCTTCATCGGACGGCACGTCGTGCGTGCGCTTGCCAAGCGCGGGTATCGCATCCGTGTTGCCGTGCGCCGTCCCGATCTTGCGGGTTTCCTGGTGCCGCTCGGCAATCTCGGCCAGATTTCGATCGTTCAGGCCAATGTGCGCTACCGCAACTCCATCGACCGTGCCGTCGAAGGCGCGCAGCATGTCGTCAACTGCGTCGGCATCCTGGCTGAAAGCGGCCGCAACACCTTTGACGCCGTACAGGAATTCGGTGCCAAGGCCATCGCCGAGGCTGCTCGCGGCGTCGGCGCTTCGCTGACGCATATTTCGGCGCTCGGCGCGGATGCCAAGTCACCGTCCGCCTACGCCCGCACCAAGGCTCGCGCAGAAACGGCCATCCTGTCGATCAAGCCTGACGTCGTGATCCTGCGCCCATCGATCGTTTTCGGACCGGAAGACGAGTTCTTCAACAAGTTTGCCGACATGTCGCGCACGGCCCCCTTCCTGCCGTTGATCGGCGGCGGCAAGACGAAGTTCCAGCCCGTCTACGTCGAAGATATCGCTGAAGCCGTTGCCCGCAGCGTCGACGGCAAGCTGAAGGCCGGCACGACCTACGAACTTGGCGGCCCGGAAGTCCTGTCCTTCCGCGAATGTCTCGAGACCACGCTTTCGGTGATCAGCCGGAAGAAGGCGCTCGTTTCCATCCCCTTCGGCCTCGCCTCGCTGATCGGCTCGATCGCGTCGCTGATCCCGCTGGTCAAGCCGCCGATCACTTCCGACCAGGTCACGCTGCTGAAGAGCGACAATGTCGTTTCCAAGCAGGCGGAAGCCGAGGGACGGACGCTGAAGGGCATCGGCCTGCTGCCGACGCTGCTCGTCTCCGTGCTGCCGTCCTATCTCGTGCGCTATCGCCCGCAGGGTCAGTTCACCGGCTCGGGCAAAGCAGCCTAACGATTCGCAATTTCCGTCGCATCCAAGCGCCGCCCGGCTTTGCCGTGCGGCGTTTTTTATTGTCGAAAACGGCCGAACTGGGTGCCTTAGGTCTCGTTGAAGCCTCGCGATACACAGCTTAGCGTTGCCTAAAAGACGCACTGCGGAAATAGTGGCATTAACGTCAAATTTAATATGAACATTTATTGCTATTGCTCACTTCACTGACTAACAAGGCCGCGCGTCGCGAGCTTGCATAACGAACCGATCGTGGCGCGCTTCACACTTCTGCGGAAAGGCATTTTTCGATGGGCAAGTCTATCGCGCTTCTGTTTGCGTGCGCGGCACTGGTGATTCTCGCAGGCTCTTTCGTCGCCCGCGGCAGTATCGCCTCGGTGAAGGGCGAATGCGCGCCGACCTACGGCGTCGACCCCTGCACCACGGGCTCTATCAACGCCTCCTCAAATTAATAGGCATGAAAAAGGCCGGTTCTCACCGGCCTTAATTGTTTCCACGATCGCCATGACGGACCGTTTGCTTCAGCCGAAGTAAAGTCCGATCAAGCCGACGGTGCCGACGGCAATACGCCACCATGCGAAGGGAGCGTAGCCGCGACGGGAAACGAAATCGAGCAAGGCTCGCACGACGAACAGCGCCGAGATAAAGGCGGTGACGAAGCCGATGACGATCAGCAGGCCCTGGTCCATGCTCAGATCATGCCGGCTCTTCCACAGATCCAGTGCAAAGGCGCCTGCCATTGTGGGCATGGCGAGGAAGAATGAGAATTCTGCGGCCGAACGCTTGTCGGCGCCGAGCAACAGCGCACCGACGATGGTGGAGCCGGAGCGCGATGTCCCCGGAATCATCGCCAGGCACTGGAAGAAGCCGATCTTGACCGCCATCGGCCAGGAAAACTCGTAGGCGCTGGTGTATTTCGGCTTGAACTTGATCCTGTCGACGCCAAGCAGAACGAAGCCGCCAAGGATCAGCGAAATACAGACGACCTTCGGCGAATCGAACAGCACGGTCTTGATGAAATCATGGGCGAGAGCGCCGATCACCGCCGCCGGCAGGAAGCCGAACAGGACGGCCAGAACGAAATGGCGGGCCTTGACGCTGACGGGGAGCGCCTTGGCGATCTGAACGAGCCGGTTGAAATAGACGAGCAGGATGGCGAGAATCGCACCGAGCTGGATGAGAACGTCGAAAGTGGCAGCTTCTTCGAAGCCGAGAAAATGTCCGAGCAATATCAAATGTCCGGTGGAGGAGACCGGAATGAACTCCGTAAGTCCCTCCACAAGACCCAAAACCAACGCGATAATAATTTGTTCAGCCATATCGTGTCCTTTGTCAAACGGCAGGGCGGCCCGATTCGCTTGTGCAAACTAGGCCAAGCTCCTATAGCTTCAACCCATGACACATGACTAGGGCCGCGAGATCGCGACCCGAAAAACTCCGTAGCACCAATCAGAAACACCCGAGTAGCAATGCCGACGCTTTATCATCACCCAATGTCATCTTCATCTCGGTTCGTCCGGCTGATCCTGACCGAATATGGTTATCAGACGGAGCTGATCGACGAGCAGATTTGGGAAAAGCGCCGCGACTTCCTGGCGCTCAACCCTGCGGGAACGTTGCCCGTCTACGTCGATGACAGCATGAGAGCGCTCTGTGGCGCCTCCGTCATTTCGGAGTATCTGGACGAGACGCATGGCGTGCTGAAGCGCGACCGCCGCCTTCTGGCCGAAGATCCCTTCCAGCGCGCCGAGATTCGCCGGCTGACGGAATGGTTCATGCAGAAGATGGAGCAGGACGTCACGCGGCCGCTGACGCGCGAACGCGTCTTCAAGCTGCAGATGACCGCCGAACAGGGCGGCGGCGCGCCCGATTCCAAGGTTATGCGGATGGCGCGCGGCAATATCCGCCAGCATATGAAATATCTGTCCTGGCTCGCCGGCTCCCGGCAGTGGCTCGCTGGTGATCGGCTGAGTTATGCCGATCTTGCGGCCGCCGCCTCGATTTCCGTGCTGGATTATCTCGGAGAGATCGACTGGACGGAATCACCGATCGCCAAGGAATGGTATCAGCGGCTGAAGTCGCGCCCGTCCTTCCGGCCGATCCTGGCGGAACGCGTGCGTGGCGTCACTCCGGTTTCTCATTACGCCGATCTGGATTTCTAGAGCCTTTTCGTTTTGAGCGGAGTCGCGAAAATGCTCTGTCTCTTGGTTTTCACGCAATTCCGGATGCAAAACCGCCGCGAGCTTTTGCTGGAATTGCTCTAGCGAGGGCTTGTCATGCCCGTGGATCGTGAAGCGGAAAAAGCCGGAAAGCGGCGAAGCGCGCTGACCGCCTTCCTGCGCGAGGAAGCGCGGGCGCAAGGTTTCGATCTTTGCCGCATCACGCGACCGGATGCCATTCCCGAGGCGGCGGTCAGGCTCGGAGAGTTTCTGGACAAAGGCCATCACGGGACGATGGGCTGGATGGAGGAAACGCGTGACCGGCGGGCCGATCCTCGTGTCCTCTGGAGCGAGACACGCTCCATCGCAGTCTTTGGCCTCAACTATGGTCCCGACGAAGATCCACGCGGCATTCTGGAGAAGCCCGACAAGGCCGCCATTTCCGTTTACGCCCGCAATCGCGATTATCACGATGTCATCAAAGGACGGCTGAAGGAAATCGCGACCCGCTTTGCCGCGAAGTCGAAAGAAGATGTCAAAGTCTTCGTCGATACGGCACCCGTGATGGAAAAGCCGCTCGCCGGTGCTGCCGGCCTCGGCTGGCAGGGCAAGCATACCAATCTCGTCAGCCGCGCTTTCGGATCATGGTTGTTCCTCGGCTCGATGTTCACCACGGCCGATCTCGAGCCGGACCAGCCTGAAGTCGATCATTGCGGCTCCTGTCGCGCCTGTCTCGACGCCTGTCCGACTGCGGCCTTTCCTGCCCCCTACCAGCTCGATGCGCGCCGCTGCATCTCCTATCTCACCATAGAACATAAAGGACCGATCGATCCGGCGCTTCGGCCGATGATCGGCAACCGCATCTACGGCTGCGACGACTGTCTTGCCGCCTGCCCATGGAACAAGTTTGCAAGTTCTGCCTCGGAGATGAAGCTGGTCGCGCGCGAGGACCTGAAGGAGCCATCGATCGCCTTTCTGCTTGATCTGGACGACCCGACCTTCCGTACATTCTTCAGCGGCTCGCCGGTCAAGCGTATCGGCCGGGACCGGTTTATCCGCAATGTCCTCATCGCCGCCGGCAATTCCGGTGAACGGTCCCTCATAGAGAAATGCCGCGAACTGGCTGGCGATGCCTCGCCTGTCGTGCGGGGAATGGCAGTCTGGGCATTGTCGAGGTTGATGACGACTGGCGAGTTTCAGGTATTTGCGGCACAAAGGCATGACGAAGCGGACGAAGAGGTTCGCGCGGAGTGGAAACTGGCAGGGGTAGTATAATGCATGTGATTATTTTCGGCTGCGGCTATTCCGGGACCGCCATCGCCAAAGCTTTCGCCGGACACGGCGTTCGCATCACCGGCACGACCCGCTCCGCCGAGAAGGCCGCATTGCTGGCCAAGCAAGGCATCGAAGCCTTCGTCTTCGATGGCGAGACGCTCGACCCCGCTCTGGCCGAGGCGATGCAATCGGCAACGCATCTGGTGCAATCGATCGCGCCGGGGAAATCGGGCGATCCGCTGCTGCGGTTGGCGCAATTGAATCTCAAGGCGCTGATGCCGAAGCTGGAATGGGTCTGCTATCTCTCGACGGTCGGCGTCTATGGCGACCACAAGGGCGCCTGGATCAGCGAGCAAACCTCGTTACATCCGATCGCCGATCGCTCCGTCGAGCGTGTCGAGGCAGAAGACGGCTGGCTACGCGTCGGCGTCAGGCTTGATCTGCCCGTCTCCGTTCTCAGGCTTTCCGGTATCTATGGCCCGGGCCGCAACGCCTTCTGCAATCTGGAAAGAGGCACGGCCCGGCGGCTGATCAAGGCGAACCAGGTTTTCAATCGCATCCGCGTCGAGGATATCGGCGCCTGCGCCCGCTTCCTGTCCGATCGCAAGCTCGGCGGCATATATAATGTCACCGACGACGAACCGGCGCCGCCACAGGACGTGGTTGCCGAAGCTGCCCGTCTAATGGGCATCGAACCGCCGCCGGAGCAGCCCTTCGAAACGGCTGAACTGAGCCCGATGGCACGCTCCTTCTACGGTGAGAACAAGCGTGTTTCGAATGCGAAATTGCGCGCGCTGGGCTTTGCATTTCGCTACCCAGAGTATCACATGTCCCTTGCGGAACTGTGGTCTTCCGGACGCTGGCAGGGTTGAAAAACCGTCTTCACGCATCAGTGAATTCGCATGAAAATTCCTACTTGGCCGGCTACCCTAGTTCAATTTTCCCCGCATTTGTGGTTAACGACCTCTAAATTGGCACAAGTGCGGCAGCAATTGTGGCGAAGCCGCAAAATTATTTTTCCGAAATTTGTGATCCCGTGCATTGCGGCATGCCCGTCGGAAAAATCATTCCAATTTTAACTGATTCCATTAGGTTTTTTCCATAACCGAGCAAATCCGCTGAATAGTCACAATATTTGCTGTGATTCACAAATGTTACAGTCTGTAATATTCCGTGATCACTGGCGGCACTTTTTCGCCATTTTTGGCCGGATTTAAGCCCCACCGCCTACCCAGGGCGCAAGTTCAATAGCTTGAGGGAAAAAACGGTTTGAAGAAAATCGCACGTTCTTTGGCAATCGCCGCAACTATATCCGCCTCCTTTGCTGTCGTTTCGACTCCGGCATTTGCATCCGCTGGCTGCGGGGGCGCTTCATGGTACGGAGGAAGCTCCAAGACTGCTTCCGGGGAACGTATGAGTTCCAGAAATCTTACTGCCGCCCACCGTTCGCTTGCCTTCGGCACGCGCCTCAGGGTCACCAACAAGCATAACGGCCGCAGCGTCGTCGTTCGCATCAACGACCGCGGGCCTTTCATTCGCGGACGTGTTCTCGATCTCTCCCGCGCCGCCGCTCAGGACATCGGCATGGTCTCTTCCGGCACCGCCAAGGTCTGCTACGAGGTTGTCGCCTCGAAGTAATCGTCGATCAGGGTTGGAAGCGTAAGGCATTTCGGCACGACGCTTGCTCTCTCCGCCAATCGCGGCTACCACGCGGTTGCGACGTTTCAATAATCTGCCGCCATGTACGGCATTCGTGCGGATTGATGAGACGTCAGCGATATTTTGGCGGCGCATTCCGTTTCCCGATAAGCTCCGCTGAGTTTCGGGATCATGCGCAAGCAGGAGAAGAGTGAATGCGTCTGGGCGGCCGATTGCAGGGGGCCATCGAAGTTCTTGCCGATATAGAAGCGCGCAAGCGACCGGTGGCCGACGCCCTGAAGGATTGGGGCCTTGCCCATCGCTTCGCCGGCTCCGGCGACAGGGCCGCGATCGGCAACATCGTTTACGACGCCTTGCGCATGCGGTTATCCCATGCCTGGCTGATGGGAGACGACAGCCCTTCGGCGCTTGCCCATGCCGTGCTCTTTCGCCAGTGGGGCCTGACGCCGGACGCGCTTGCCGCAGAACTCGATGGCGACAAGTTCGCTCCCGAGGCGCCAGGCGCCGAGGCTCTGGCCGGCTTTGTCACTCGCAAGCTCGAGGACGCGCCCCGGCACATCCAGGGCGACATCCCCGAATGGGTCGAAGCCTCATTCCAGCGCGCTTTCGGCGACAGCTGGCTTTCCGAGGCACAGGCTCTTTCAGAGCGCCCCACGCTCGACCTTCGCGCCAACGCGCTGAAGGCGGACCGCACCAAGGTGGTGAAGGCGCTGGAGCGCGCAGGCGCACAAGCATCCAAAATCGCTCGTTTCGGCATCCGCATTCCAGCCGGCGAAGGCGCATCCCGTCTTCCTAACGTGACAGCCGAGCTTTCGTTCCAGAAAGGCTGGTTCGAGGTGCAGGACGAAGGCTCTCAGATCGTGGCCGATCTCGTTCTGCCCGAAGAGGGCGACCAGGTGCTCGACTATTGCGCCGGCGGCGGCGGCAAGACGTTGGCCATGTCGGCTGCCATGCACAACAAAGGTCAGGTGCACGCCTATGACAGCGATCGCCGGCGGCTGGCACCGATCATCGAGCGGCTGAAGCGTGCCGGAACCCGCAACGTCCAGGTCCATGACGAGCGCAATGGCCTGCTGGCGCTGCGCTGCAGGTTCGACAAGGTTCTCGTCGACGCACCTTGCACCGGCACCGGCACCTGGCGCCGGCGGCCGGATACGAAATGGCGGCTGACGCAGAAAAATCTCGACGAGCGGACCAGCCAGCAGCAAGAGGCTCTCGCACAGGCTGGCGAATTCGTCCGCCCCGGCGGCTCACTTCTTTACGTCACCTGCTCGGTATTGCCGGAGGAGAACGAGGCTCAAGTCACTCGCTTCGCCAGCCAGAACCCCGATTTTGAAATCGTGGAAACCCTGAGCGCCTGGGAAAAGCTGTTCGGCAAGGATACGCCAAGGCCGCTTTCTTCGGACGGCAAGACCATTACGCTGACGCCCGCCTCCACCGACACGGACGGCTTCTTTTTCTGCCGGTTGCAGCGGAAGGCCTGAGCCGCCCTGATCCGGGCCAGCAGCCATGCGGCCGTTTTGCAAGGATCGCCAGGAAACATTCCGGACCGTCAAACGGCGGCTCCGGCAGCGACAGATTGAAGATGCATTACCGGTAATTTCTCAGCTCGATGCGAGCGAGAATGGCGTTTCGCATTCCAGGGCGCGTGGCGATCTCTCAGACTCAGCTCCTGTGCTTCCGCTCTTTGATTTTACGCAGGTCGAGCCGCAAGACCGGGCACCCTTTTGCGCAGGGTGATCTTTACGGCTCAACGGAAATGCAATTGCCGGCTTTTTCAACGTTCCCCATACAATCTTCCGGGAAAAATCCGCCGCGTTTACAACGCCGGAGCCGATGAATTATTGCCTTAAAACAATTCTAAACTAGAGCGTTTGACACAAGTTTATTTTTCATACATGACACAAAATGCCAAGTTTCGACGGTGCCCCCGCCGTCACAGGAGAGGAACATGAAGGTGAAAATCAATTTTGGCGCCGCGCTTGCGGTCGCTGTTGCCATGACTGCCGCATCCGGCCTTCCCGCCCGCGCCGCCACTCCCGAGCCGGCGGCCGTTCTCAAGCATTATACGGACCTGGCACACGCCAAGTATCAAGACTCGCTGACGACGGCGCAGGCGCTCGACAAGGCGATCGACGCCCTGCTTGCCAATCCTAGCGACAAGACGCTGAAGGCGGCGCGTGCGGCCTGGGTCAAGGCTCGCGTTCCCTACGCTCAGACAGAAGTCTACCGCTTCGGCAATCCGATCGTCGACGATTGGGAAGGCAAGGTGAACTCCTGGCCGCTCGATGAAGGCCTGATCGACTATGTCGACGCCTCCTACGGCACCGAAAGCGACGAGAATGCGCTCTACGTCGCCAACGTCATCGCCAACAAGACAATCAAGATCAACGGCAAGGATGTCGACGCTTCGCATCTGACGCCGGAATTCCTGTCGGGCACGCTGCATCAGGCCGGCGGTGTCGAAGCCAACGTCGCGACGGGCTATCACGCCATCGAATTCCTGCTCTGGGGCCAGGATCTGCACGGCACCGGACCGGGCGCCGGCGAGCGCCCCGCCACCGACTACGATTTGAAGAATTGCACGCACGGCAATTGCGACCGCCGCGCCGAATATCTGCGCTCCGCGTCGACGCTGCTCGTTGCCGATCTCAAGGATATGGCGGAGAAATGGGCGCCTGATGGTGAAGCCACCAAGCATGTCCAAGCCGATCCGAAGGCCGGCCTGACCACCATCCTGACCGGCATGGGCTCGCTCTCCTACGGCGAACTTGCCGGCGAGCGCATGAAGCTCGGCCTGCTGCTCCACGATCCGGAAGAAGAGCAGGATTGCTTCTCCGACAACACCTACAACGAGCACAATGGCGACGCCATCGGCATCGCGTCTGCCTATAACGGCAATTACACGCGCGTCGACGGCACCAAGATGAAGGGTCCTTCGCTGCACGACCTCGTCAAGGCCAAGGATCCGGCGCTCGACAAGGAGATGGAAGGCAAGCTCAACGCCACGCTCGATGCCATGAAGGCGCTGGTTCATCGCGGCGAGACGGTCGAGAAGTACGACCAGATGATCGGCGAAGGCAATAAGGAAGGCAACGCCACCGTACAGAAGGCGATCGACGGCCTGCTCGACCAGACGAAGAGCATCCAGCGCGTTATCGCCGCTCTCGACCTCGGCGCGATCAAGCTCGAAGGCTCGGCCAGCCTGGACGATCCGAACGCTGTCTTCAAAAAGAAGTAATGAGGGAGGTGGCAGCGCGACAAGGCGCTGCCACCCTCGACACCCATGATGAATATCCAGGCCAATCGCGCCCTCCTGCCCGCCTTTGCTGCGGGTTTTTTGGTTTTTTCCATCACTCTGGCCGCAGCGGGCATCCTCGACTTCCCGGCGACGCGAACCGACCTTTCTCCTGACCAATTGGAGCGGGTGCGCGACGTGACCCGCGCGACCACGGATTTTTCCAAGGCCGAGCAGTATGAGGCGATGCAAGGCGGCGCACTGACGTCGATCGATCCCGTCACCCGCGATATCTTCTCGCAGCCTTCTGCCAATCTCAGCCTGGAACAGGGCCAGGATTTCCATCTCGGCAATTCCCTCTTTCGCAAGCTCTGGGTCTCCGCTCCATCCTCCACGCAGGCGTCCGACGGGCTCGGGCCTCTGTTCAACGCGCGCTCGTGCCAGAGCTGCCATCTTCGCGACGGGCGAGGACATGGGCTCGAAAAGACGGGAACGGATGCCACATCCCTGGTGTTGAGGCTGGCGCGACCGGCGGCAACTCCCGAGGAAGAACAGGCGACAAAAGATTTCCGGGCGCTCAATTTTCCGGATTCCACCTATGGCGCTCAATTGCAGGATCTCGCCGTGCCCGGCCTTTCAGCCGAAGGCAAGCTGACGGTCGCCTATAGCGAAGAAACCGTGACGCTTGCCGGCGGCGAGACAGTAACGCTGCGCAAACCGCACTACGGCGTATCCGATCTTGCCTATGGGCCGATGGATCCGACGACGACACTCTCGCCCCGCATCGCGCAGCCGATGATTGGTCTCGGTCTGATAGAGGCCATTCCAGATGCAGACATCCTCGCCAATGCCGACCCGGACGACAAGAACGGTGACGGCATTCATGGCAAGGCCGCCATCGTTCGCGATCATCGCACGGGTGCGATCGCACTCGGCCGCTTCGGCTGGAAGGCACAGAATGCTTCGGTGCGCGACCAGGCGGCCGACGCCTTTTCCGTCGATATCGGCATTTCGACGCCGGACCGCCCGAACCCCTATGGCGATTGCACGGCCAAGGAGCCGCGATGCCTTGCCATGCCGAACGGCGTGCAGAAGCGCCTGGGCGATACGGAGGCGCCGGATCCGGTTCTGCCTCTCGTGACCTTCTACTCCGAAAATCTCGCTGTGCCCGCTCGCCGCAAGGCAAGCTTTCCGGATGTCCTGCACGGCAAGGAGATGTTTTATCGCTCCGGCTGCGCTTCCTGCCACATGCCGAAATTCGTGACCCGCGACGGTATTAAGGGCAGTGACGGCAAGGATTCCCCGCAGGCCTTCCAGCTGATCTGGCCCTATTCCGATTTCCTGCTGCACGACATGGGCGAAGGCCTCTCCGATGGGCAGCCGGTGGGCGTGGCATCCGGTCGCGATTGGCGCACCCCGCCGCTCTGGGGTATAGGCCTGACCCAAACGGTAAGCGGACGGCAGGCCTATCTGCATGACGGCCGCGCCCACACATTGACCGAAGCCATCCTCTGGCACGGAGGAGAGGCGGAAAAAGCCCGCAACGCATTCGCCGGTCTTTCGAAGGACGATCGGCAAGCCCTCATCAACTTTCTGGAGTCTCTCTGATGCGCCACTGGAAACGTCTTGCCGCCAGCCTTCTCCTCACCGTTGCCGCCTTGCCTGCCCATGCCGAGGACGCGACGACCACGGGTGCCGGCCTGAACGAGGCGGCGGTGCCAGCAACCCTGCAGAAGGCGGTCGACGACGTCATTCGTCCCGGCTACCGCGCCATGCATGACTCTGCCTCGAAACTGACCTTGGCTATGAAGGCGCTTTGCACCGACCCCAGCGCCACGACGCTTTCAAGCGCCAAGTCGGCCTTCGGCGATACGGTGAAGAGCTGGTCGCGTATCGAGATCGTCGACACCGGCCCGATCATCGAAAAGAACCGCTTCGAGCACATCCTGTTCTATCCCGACCGAAAAGGCGTCGGCCTCAAGCAGGTGCAGGCGTTGATCGCCAAGGCGGACGAACAGGACACGACGGTCGAGGCCGTCGCAGGCAAGAGCGTGGCGCTAATGAGCATGACGGCGCTGGAATATGTGCTCGATGGCAATGGCTCGGATGTGCTTTCCACCGAAAAACAGAATTTCCGTTGCCGCTATGGTGCCGCCGTTGCCGGCAACATCGAAAAGACAGCCAAGGAGATCGCCGACGAATGGGATGCGCCTGATGGCGTGCAGAAATCCTGGAAGTTTCCCGGCAAATCCAGCAATGACTTCATGGACAACAAGGAGGCTGTTACGGCGCTGCTCGGCATTCTCGTGCATGGTGCTGCCAGTGTTCGCGACCAGCGCCTGGAAACCTTCTACAAGGGCGATGCTGCCGCAGCGCGCCCGAAAATGGCGATCTACTGGCGCTCGGCCAACACCTGGACCTCGTTTGCCGGCAATATCGAAGGCTTGAGGACGCTCTGGGAAAAAGCCGACATGGCGAGCCTGCTGCCGGCGGACAAGCGTGATGTCGCCGGCAAGATCGACAATCTGCTGAACGAACTGGCGAAAACGGCAACCACGATCAATCCGGATATCGAAGCAGCCATCGGCAACGACGGCGAACGCGCCAAGATCGACAAGCTGCTTGCCGTCAGCCGCGATCTCGCGACCAGCTTCAGCGACGAGTATGGCGGCGCGATCGGACTTTCGGCGGGCTTCTCCTTCGCAGATGGAGACTAAGCGCCATGCGCAGCGGCCTCATCGACCGCAGAGCCTTCGTTAGAGGCGCAGGCCTAACCTTCCTTGCCGCGCTCAAGCCCAGTGCCTTGATGGCGCTGGAGCGGGCCGACGCGGTCTACGCCTCGGGTATCCGGGCCGCCGACGGCTCCTTTGCCGTGGCGACAGTAACCGAGCAAGGCCGCATCGTCGATCAGGTCGCCCTTCCCGCTCGCGCGCACGGCATGGCCTTCTCAAAGGCGACAGGCAAGGCGGTCGCTTTCGCCCGTCGGCCGGGCACCTATGCCATGATCTTCGATCCATGGAACAAGGCCGAGCCCATCGTCATCTCAGCCAAAGAGGGTCGGCATTTCTACGGGCACGGCACGTTTTCGCCCGACGGCAGGCTGCTCTATGCCAGCGAGAACGACTTTGACAACAATCGCGGCATTATCGGGCTCTACGACAGCAGCAACCGCTTCGCCCGCATCGGTGAATATGAAACCTATGGCGTCGGCCCGCACGACATGACCGTCTCGGACGACGGCCGATTCCTGATCGTCGCCAATGGTGGCATCGAGACGCATCCCGATTTCGGCCGTACCAAGCTCAACCGCGACCGTATGCAACCGTCGCTGACGCTGATCGACGCCGTCAGTGGCCATCTGATCGAAAAACACACGCTGCCGCCGCAATATGCCCAGGTCTCGACCCGCCACGTCGATATCGATGCCAGCGGCCGGGTCTGGTTTGCGTGCCAGTATGAAGGCCACCGCAACGACTTGCCGCCGCTTGTCGGCCATTTCGCCAGAGGCGAGGATCTGACCTTCGTCACACTGCCCGACGACACGACCCGGGCGCTTGGCAACTATGTTGGCGCCATCGCCGTCAATCGGGCCGAAGACCTCGTCGGCGTGACATCGCCGGTCGAGGGAACCGCTGTGACGCTCGATGCGATAACAGGCAAGGTGCTGAAGGTGGAAAGCGTGCGTGATGCGGCGGGCATAGCGCCGGCACAGCATGGCTTTGCCATCTCCTCCTATGATGGGGACTTCCTGCGGGAACACAGCGATGTCGCCTGGGATCAGCATATCGTGCGGATCAAGCGGCGAGCCTAGACGAGATCGTCGTTGCTGCATTCCTTAAATCGGAATCGATTTGAGGAATTATGCAGCAGACTTGAAATGCTATAGCGACCTTTGCGCGTCATATATGGCGCACGGCGCTGTGGTGCTGGATGAGACGCAGCAGCGGCGCTCAAAAGGTTTTCCTTTCGCGATAGATGTCCCTTGTCCAAACGGCTGCTCCATGCCAATTTCGCACCCGCGAAAGGGGACGGCATGACAGGGGCAGACAGCAGCGACTTTCGGACGCGCATCCGGACGAGCTTCGACCGGCAGGCGGCGATGGCAACGATCGGCGCGGAACTCACGCGCGTCGAGCACGGTACGGTCGAGATCGAGTTGCCGTTCGATGTGAAGCTGACGCAGCAGCACGGAATACTGCACGCGGGCATCATCGCCGCCGCGCTGGATTCGGCCTGTGGCTTTGCCGCCTATAGCGTTATCGATCCCTCCGCATCGATCCTGACGATCGAATTCAAGATCAATCTCATGTCTCCAGGGCGCGGCGAGCGCTTCCTGTTTCGAGGCGATGTCACCAAGCCCGGCACAACGATCATCGTTGCCGACGGCCGAGGTTATGCAATCGGCGACGGGCCGGCCAAGCTGATTGCCTCGATGACGGGAACGATGATGGTCATCCGGGGCAGAGAGGGTATCAACGGATGAAATTCGAATTGAAGCGCGTCTCGGGCAAATCGATCCTGTTCGTGATGGCGGCCGAGGCGGAATACGGGCCTTTCCTGCGCTCGCGCATCGATCCGCTGATGACGGGCGTCGGCCCGGTCGAAGCGGCGATCGCGCTCACCCGCACCTTCGCCCAGCTTGAGGCCCAGGACGACCTTCCCGATCTGGTGGTTTCGCTCGGCTCGGCCGGCTCCGCCCGGTTGGAGCAGACGGAAGTCTATCAGGTCACCTCGGTTTCCTATCGCGACATGGATGCTTCGCCGCTCGGTTTCGAAAAGGGTCGCACGCCCTTCCTCGACCTGCCGGCGACGATCGAATTGTCGCTGCGTATCCCCGCCATCGCCGAGGGCAGCCTGTCGACGGGCGCCAACATCGTCTCGGGCACGGACGCCTATGAGCGCATCGGCACCGACATGGTGGATATGGAAACCTTCGCGGTACTGCGTGCCTGCCAGGCTTACGACCGGCCACTGATCGGGCTGCGCGGCATTTCCGACGGCCAGGTCGAACTGCAGCGTATTTCCGACTGGACCGAATATCTGCACGTGATCGACCGCAAACTGTCCTACGCGGTCGACGGTCTGTTTACCGCGCTGGAAGACGGCGTATTCTGGTTCTGATAGACTGAAAACCATCAGCGCAATTCCAGGAAAAGTGTGGAGCGGTTTTCCGTCTGGAATTGCGTAAAAAGACACGGAATGTAGGACAATCGGGACAATAAAATCGGCTCCGGCTCGATTTGCCCGATTGCCAGGGAAAGCGCTTTTCATTAAAGGCTCGCCATGACCCAGACAGCACATCCAGACACCGTTCTCATCGTCGATTTTGGCAGCCAGGTTACGCAGCTCATCGCACGACGCGTGCGCGAAGCCGGCGTCTACTGCGAAATCGTCCCCTTCCAATCCGCCGAAGCCGGCTTCAAGCGGCTGCAGCCCAAGGCCGTGATCCTTTCCGGCAGCCCGGCCTCGACCGTGGACGAAGGCTCGCCGCGAGCGCCGCAGATCATCTTCGACAGCGGCATCCCGGTCTTCGGCATCTGCTACGGCCAGCAGACCATGTGCATGCAGCTCGGCGGCAAGGTCGAGAGCGGCCATCACCGCGAATTCGGCCGCGCCTTCCTCGAAGTCGACAAGGATTGCGCTCTTTTCGAAGGTCTGTGGTCGAACGGCTCGCGCCACCAGGTTTGGATGAGCCACGGCGACCGCGTCACCGCGCTGCCCGAGGGCTTTGAAGTGGTCGCCACCTCGTCGAATGCGCCTTACGCCTTCATCGCCGACGAGAAGCGTAGATATTACGGCGTGCAGTTCCATCCGGAAGTCGTCCATACGCCCGATGGCGCCAAGCTGATCGGCAACTTCATCCATAACATTGCCGGCATCAAGGGCGACTGGTCGATGTCGGCCTATCGCGCCAAGGCGGTGCAGGCGATCCGCGATCAGGTGGGCGACAAGCGCGTGATTTGCGCGCTCTCAGGCGGCGTCGATTCCTCCGTTGCTGCGTTGCTGATCCACGAAGCGGTCGGCGACCAGCTGACCTGCATCCTCGTCGACCACGGCCTGATGCGCAAGGACGAGGCGGCAAACGTCGTCGCCATGTTCCGCGAGCACTACAATCTGCATCTGCTGCATGTCGATGCTTCCGAGCGCTTCATCGGCGAGCTTGAGGGTGTTTCCGACCCCGAGACAAAGCGCAAGATCATCGGCCGGCTCTTCATCGAGACCTTCGAGGAAGAGGCCAAGAAGCTCGGCGGCGCCGATTTCCTCGGTCAGGGCACGCTCTATCCCGATGTCATCGAAAGCGTTTCCTTCACCGGCGGCCCCTCGGTCACCATCAAGTCGCACCACAATGTCGGCGGCCTGCCCGAACGCATGAAGATGCAGCTCGTCGAGCCGTTGCGCGAACTCTTCAAGGATGAAGTGCGCGCACTCGGCAAGGAGCTCGGCCTGCCCGACAGCTTCATCGGCCGCCATCCCTTCCCAGGCCCTGGCCTCGCCATCCGCTGCCCGGGCGGCATCACCCGCGAGAAGCTGGAAATCCTGCGCGAAGCCGATGCCATCTATCTCGACGAAATCCGCAAGGCCGGTCTCTACGATGCCATCTGGCAGGCCTTCGCCGTGCTGCTTCCGGTTCAGACCGTCGGCGTCATGGGCGATGGCCGCACCTACGAATTCGTCTGCGCACTGCGCGCCGTGACCTCTGTCGACGGCATGACCGCGGATTTCTATCATTACGACATGGAATTCCTCGGCCGCGCCGCGACCCGCATCATCAACGAAGTCCGCGGCATCAACCGCGTGGTCTACGACGTCACGTCGAAGCCACCCGGCACGATCGAGTGGGAATGATTCGGGGCTACCCAAACGCCGCCGATAACCGCCGACTTCTCTCTGTAACGCACTGAAAATAAAGCATTTTCCTTCCGTCATCTTTCGCCGTCAATCGCTGGGAAAGCCTCATGATCGACGGCGGAGCTGACGGTATGGGGCGTCTTGTGACATCGCAGATTTGCATATACCGTCATGGCTTAGAGAGCTTCTGACGGTATTTTTTTGACCTTATTCTGTTGAGAATAAAGGATAATTCGCCATCAGGATTGGTTGATTTTGCCTGACGGTATTTTTAGTGGCTCTCTGGCGTTTTTGAACGATTTAGGAGGGTCCGATGCTCACCGATGCGGCAATCAAGGCACTGAAACCAAAGGATAAATTATACAAGGTCTCCGACCGTGACGGTATGTATGTCGTCGTAAACCCGTCGGGCGCCGTCGTGTTCCGCTATGACTACCGTATGCACGGTCGACGCGAGACGTTGACCCTCGGCCGATACGGGCCGGCGGGCCTCTCTCTGGCCCGTGCGCGGGAGAAGCTGATCGACGCGCAGCGTTCGATTCAGGCAGGGCGGTCGCCCGCCCAGGAGAAGCAGCGCGAGAAGCGCCGCATCAAGGAGGCAAAGAGCTTCGGCGAGTTTGGCGAACGCTGGCTGCAAGAACACCGGATGGCTGAAAGCACCCGCGCGATGCGCCGCTCGATCTACGAGCGTGACATCCTGCCGACGTTCCGCAATCGGCTGCTGACGGAAATCAGGCCGGAAGATCTCCGGGCGATGTGCGACAAGGTGAAGAAGCGGGGAGCGCCTGCCACGGCGGTCCATGTCCGTGACATCGTGAAGCTGGTCTTCGTGCGTAGCGGCAAATTAGGTGAGATTCAGCGTCAATCAGGATGAGACTCGCGCCGGGGTGTGACGGAGTGAGGGCGTAGCCCGATCGTAGTCATATCCCGGCGCGGCGCAGATTTTCGGCGTCTCATGATCGCGGTCGGTCCGATACATTTGCGGTTTTCTGGATTGGAGAACCAGTTTGTGCCGGGTCGCCATGTAACCGATCATCAGATGAGACTCTTCATGAAGTACCGACAAACG
>NZ_JBIVSO010000005.1:0-337277 GCF_044756305.1 Rhizobium sp. NPDC092011 | reverse complement strand
GGAACCGGTTATTCCGGCATCGAAAACCCCCTCTTCTTCAAGGACAACACACGCATGTTCTACGGCGACGCTAAAAATAGCATCGATCGATTGCTTCAGCTTCTTCCGTCAAAGATGGCGGCCTGATTGATGACGCCCAATCATTACCCCGTTTCGAAAGCGACCAGGCAGCGCGCGCTGATCGATCAGGCCAAGTACGAAAAGTGGTACGAGGAAAGCATTGAAAGCCCGGACAAGTTCTGGGGCAAACACGGTAAGCGCATCGACTGGTTCAAGCTCTACACCAAGGTCAAGAATACGTCCTTTACGGGTAAGGTCTCGATCAAGTGGTTCGAGGACGGCCAGACCAATGTCTCCTACAACTGTATCGACCGTCACCTGAAGACAAACGGCAACCAGACTGCCATCATCTTCGAAGGCGACAATCCCTACGTCGACAAGAAGATCACCTATAACGAGCTATACGAGCATGTCTGCCGCCTGGCGAACGTGCTGAAAAAGCATGGCGTCAAGAAGGGCGACCGCGTCACCATCTACATGCCGATGATTCCGGAAGCGGCCTACGCGATGCTCGCCTGTACGCGCATCGGCGCGGTACATTCCGTGGTCTTTGGCGGCTTTTCGCCGGAAGCGCTCGCCGGCCGCATCGTCGATTGCGAATCCACCTTTGTCATCACCTGCGATGAAGGCATTCGTGGCGGCAAGCCGGTTCCGCTGAAGGACAATACCGATACCGCAATTCACATTGCTGCCCGTCAGCATGTCATCGTCGACAAGGTGCTCGTCGTTCGCCGTACCGGTGGCAAGACAGGCTGGGCGCCCGCCCGCGACCTCTGGTATCACCAGGAAACTGCTACGGTGAAGGCCGAGTGCCCGCCGGTGAAAATGAAGGCGGAGGATCCGCTTTTCATTCTTTACACGTCGGGCTCGACGGGCAAGCCGAAGGGCGTGTTGCACACGACAGGCGGTTATCTCGTCTATGCATCGATGACGCATGAATATGTCTTCGACTATCACCCCGGCGATATCTACTGGTGCACGGCCGATGTCGGCTGGGTCACCGGTCACTCCTATATCGTCTATGGGCCGCTGGCGAATTGTGCCACCACACTGATGTTCGAAGGCGTGCCGAATTTTCCGGATGAGGGCCGCTTCTGGGAAATCATCGACAAGCACAAGGTCAATATCTTCTACACGGCGCCAACGGCGATCCGTTCCTTGATGGGCGCCGGCGATCATTTCGTGACGCGCTCATCGCGCGAAAGCCTGCGTCTGCTCGGCACCGTCGGTGAGCCGATCAATCCCGAGGCGTGGGAATGGTACTACAATGTCGTTGGCGACAAGCGCTGCCCTGTTATCGATACATGGTGGCAGACGGAAACCGGTGGCCACATGATCACGCCGCTGCCGGGCGCGACCGATATCAAGCCCGGGTCGGCTACGAAGCCCTTCTTCGGGGTCAAACCGCAGCTCGTCGATAACGAAGGCAAGGTGCTGGAAGGTGCAGCGGACGGCAATCTCTGCATCACCGATAGCTGGCCCGGGCAGATGCGGACGGTCTACGGCGACCATGAGCGTTTCATCCAGACCTATTTCTCCACCTACAAGGGCAAGTATTTCACAGGTGACGGCTGTCGTCGCGACGAGGACGGTTATTACTGGATCACCGGCCGCGTCGATGACGTTCTGAACGTTTCCGGCCATCGCCTCGGTACGGCTGAAGTCGAATCGGCGCTCGTCTCCCATAATCTTGTCTCGGAAGCTGCTGTCGTCGGCTATCCGCATCCGATCAAGGGTCAGGGTATCTATTGCTATGTCACCTTGATGGCGGGCAATGAAGGCTCGGACGAACTTCGTCAGCAACTGGTCAAACATGTGCGCGCTGAAATCGGCCCGATCGCTGCACCGGACAAAATCCAGTTTGCGCCTGGCCTGCCAAAGACCCGGTCCGGCAAGATCATGCGTCGCATCCTGCGCAAGATTGCCGAGGACGACTTCGGTTCGCTCGGCGACACCTCGACGCTCGCCGATCCGGCCGTCGTCGATGACCTGATCGCCAACCGGCAGAACCGGATGGGCTGATGACGGAGGAGGGGTGATTGGGTTGTTTCTCCGAAGCCAAGTCACCAGCGCTCAACCCACCCGTTGATCTACCAGCGTGCCGTCACGTTTTCTGCTTGCGATTTGCAAAAGATGGGTCCTGTCTCCAGTTCGCCGAGCGAGACAGGAACCGGTTTTCCTGTTCTTCAGTATGTTGACAGGTGTCGGCAAGGGCGGTTGGTCAACGCGCGCGTCCCATGATCAAATCACTTTGGTGGCTTCGTCGAACTCAAGGCCTTTATCGACTACATCCATTTCGTTGCGAGCCGAACGACATTATTCCCTCAAAAGCCGTCACGCGCTCTGTTGGCTGAGACGTTGGCGTTAAGGGGCGACATGGCCTTCGGGATCATGCATGCTTGGAATGAAATCCCTCAAATTTCCAACAAAGTAGTTCCGCATTCCCACGACGGAGAGTACTTAATGTTTGGAGAATCTGCTCCAAGTGCATCATGGCCAGTTTTGAGGGGAGGGGATCAGCTACCCGCTTGCAAATGTGCCATGAACACTTCGGTTGGTGTCTTATAGCCCAGGCATTTTCTCGGTAGGTTGTTCAGATGGTGAGCGAGTTGAACCAGGGCCGATTGCGGCACCTCGGCCAGGTCAGTGTCGCCTGGCATGAAGCGGCGGATGCGTTTGTTGGCGTTTTCGACCGCACCTTTCTGCCAGGGTGCACTGGGATCGCAGAACCAGCTGCGCGCACCTATGCCATCTTCCAAAGCCCTGAAGCCGGCAAACTCCGTGCCGCGATCAAAGGTGAAGCTCTGACGTGCGAAGGCCGGCAAAGGAGAGAATGTTTCGATGATCTTGTCCATGATCGGGCGCGAGTGGCGGCTGGCGTTCTTGAGCATGACGGTGTAGCGGCTCTTGCGCTCGACCAGTGAGGTGAGGTTGGCATGTCCGAGTTCGCGTTCGAAGATCAGGAGGTCGCCCTCCCAGTGACCAAACTGCGTCCGATCATCAATAAAATCAGGCCGTTGCGATATTCGGTGACTGGCTGGAAACACGCTGTTTCGCGGCTTCCTCGATCCACGCGGGCGGCGTTTGCGGCGCGCCTCGGGCAGATATCGATAGAGGCCAAGCCCGTAATCTTCCTTGCTGTAGATGAAGCGGTAGATGGTCTCGGCGCAGATGCGAACCAGGCTGACGCTGTCGGCCAGCAGACGGCCGGCAATCTGCTCCGGTGACCAATAGGCCTGCAGTTTCTCAATCACCATGCGACGCAAATGCGGATGGCGACGGAGCTTTCTCAAGCGTCGACGCTGCTCTTTGGCGATGTCATCAGCAACTGTCGAGAAGTAACCGCTGTATTCAGGAAGCTCGTGATCCCGAAAGGTATTGCGACGGATCTCACGGTAGATGGTCGAGCGGTGGCGGCCGAGCTGGCGCGCCATCTCATTGATCGAAACCTTGCGCTCGACAAGATGATGAAGGCGGCGCCGATCGGCGAGGGTCAATTGCTTATAGCAGCGAGACATGGCAAAATCTCCAAAGCGAAACCATTGAAATCATTGGCATGTCGCACTTGGAAATGGAATGTACCGTTACGATATAACATATCGCATAAGATAGCTTATGGAACTTTGCCGACCTCGCTATTGTCCTCGTGCGTCTGGTCCAGCTGCTGGCGGCTCCGCTTTGTCCTGTTGGCGGCTATCTACGATGTACCTTCAGTGCTTTACTGATTTGGTCGTCGGAAGCGTTATCCGACGACCACTATTATCCTACATCTGGCATCCCCCCGCATCGGTCGCGAGTTCATAGGTTTAGACTTGGATGCTCACGTCGAAAAGCTCTTAGCCACGGAGCTTGTCGTGGATAGTCGCTCCGACTATCTCGGCGGTAGCGCAAGACAAAGTCCAACCCAAATGTCCATGTCCAGTGTTGTAGAATACATATGGGCGGCGCCCCACTCCAACGCGTGGAAGCATATTTGGCATCATCGGCCGCAATCCGCTCCAGGGAATAACGCGATCGGTGTTCATGGCAGGAAAATGCTTGCGCGCCCATTTGACCAAAGGCGCGATCCGGTCGGCGCGAATGTCTAAGTTTGTGCCATTGATTTCAGCCGTGCCCGCGATCCGGAAACGATCCTTGCCCAAACGGCTAGTGACAATTTTCGCTGCGTCGTCCAAAAGGCTAACCCAAGGTGCAGCGTCCTGCGAGCCGTCGTTGTCGTTCAAGTTGATCGTGATCGAATAGCCTTTCACAGGATAGACATTGACGCGATCACCCAACATCGATGCGAACCTCCGGCTTGCGACGCCTGCGCAGATCACGACCGCATCAAAACCGGAAATGCTCTCTTGGATGCCGTGGTCGGCACTTGCCGGATGCCATTCGACAGCCGCACCGTTGCCTTCTGGCCTAAAACCGACGACGTTTGTACCAAGTCTGAATATCGCGCCCATATTTTCGCAGGCCCTAGCGAGTCCACGTGTGAACTTATGTATATCTCCCGTAGAATCAGATGGCGTAAAGAAACCACCGTAGAACGCCCCCTGCAATGACGGCTCGATCGACCGAATTTCTAAGGGCGTTACCGGCCGCCGATCGAGACCCGCTTCGACAAGAAGTTCGTTCACTGCCATCGCATGCCGAAAACTTTTCTCGTCATTGTAAAAATGCAGGATTCCGCGATTTTCATAATCAAAATCGATGCCTTCGCGCTGCGCAATATCGAGCATGTGATGACGGGCCTGGATGGCGAGACGCGCAGTGTCGATCGTATTTAGCCGGTAGTTCGGAATTGCGGCGACAAACTCGGCGAGCCAGCTGTATTTAGACCATGAAGGTCTGAGGCTGAGAAGGAGTGGTGCGTCGTTCCGCAGCATCCATTTCATGCCCTTCCAAAGTGTCGACCAATGATTCCAGACTTCGGCATTGCTTGCGGAAAGCTGGCCGCCGTTGGCAAAGGATGTCTCCATTGCTGGATAGGCATGACGATCGAAAACCGTTACGCGATATCCGCGTTTCAAGAGAGTGTAGGCAGTGGTAATGCCGGTGATGCCGGCCCCGACGATGGCTACGTGTTTCATAGTTTGTCTCCACGGACAGTTGTCTTAGGCTCTGGGCCTTCTTCACCCCCTCTGTCCTTGGTACCTGAGAGCTTCCCGCAAGCGCGGTATCCCCTTCGGTGGGCACAAGTGCCACTCTCCAGATTTTCCGGCTGTACGGTCCTTTTGCCTGAGAGTTTCCGGGGGGAATTGCTCCGTCGGCGCCTTTGCAGATCTCTTCCGAACAGCTTGTAGGAACTTTGCAACCTTCGTTCGCGCAGCAGCAGAGCCGCGATCAGAACCGGTGGTGATCAAATAACCCCGAGTTCGCGGCCGGCTTCGGCAAAGGCCGCAATCGCCCGCTCGACATCCGCCGTCGAATGCGCCGCCGACATCTGCGTGCGGATACGCGCCTGTCCCTTCGGCACGACCGGGAAGGAGAAGCCGATCACGTAGACGCCCTTCTTCAACATCGACGCTGCCATGTCTTGCGCGAGCTTCGCGTCGCCGAGCATGACCGGGATGATCGCATGCCCCTCGCCGGCAAGCGTGAAGCCGAGCTTGGTCATTTCCGAGCGGAAAAGCGTGGCATTGGCCGTCAGCCGCTCGCGCAGCGCATCGCCGTTCTCGATCAGATCGAACACCTTCAGCGAGGCAGCGGCGATGACAGGCGCCAGCGTGTTGGAGAAGAGATAGGGGCGCGAGCGCTGCCGCAGCCATTCGACGATCTCGGCCTTGCCGGACGTATATCCGCCGGATGCGCCACCGAGCGCCTTGCCGAGCGTACCGGTGATGATATCGACTCGGCCTTCGACGCCGCAATATTCCGGCGAGCCGCGGCCATGCTTGCCGACGAAGCCGACCGCGTGGCTGTCATCCACCATGACCATCGCGCCGTATTTTTCGGCGAGATCGCAAACGCCCTGAAGGTTGGCGATGATGCCATCCATCGAGAACACGCCGTCCGTCGCGATCAGCTTGAAGCGGCTGCCCTCGGCCTTCTTCAACTCTTCTTCGAGTGCTGCCATGTCATTATTGGCGTAGCGGAAGCGCTTCGCCTTGGAGAGGCGCACACCGTCGATGATCGAGGCATGGTTCAGCGCATCGGAAATGATTGCATCCTCTTCGCCGAGCAGCGTCTCGAACAGGCCGCCATTGGCATCGAAACAGGAGGAATAGAGGATCGTGTCCTCCATGCCGAGGAAGGAGGAGATGCGCGCTTCGAGCTGCTTGTGCTCTTCCTGCGTGCCGCAGATGAAACGTACCGAGGCCATGCCATAGCCGTAGCGATCGAGCGCCTTCTTGCCCGCGTCCGCCAGTTCCTCGTTATCGGCAAGGCCGAGATAGTTGTTGGCACAGAAGTTCAGTACGCGCTCGCCGGAGGCAACGGCGATTTCGCCGGCCTGCTTCGACGTGATGACGCGCTCGGATTTATAGAGGCCGGCATCCTTCAGGGACGCGAGTTCGGTGGTGAGATGTGAAAGAAAAGCAGAGGACATTTTCGCTTCCAAGTAAACATTTTGGTCGGTAGCCAAACCTGCAGGCCAAGTCGGCGAAGATTAGCCCACAGATGTACACGCGGCTCTCTGTTATTGCCGCTCGAAGACGACCTTGCGGGCGAGCCAGCAACCAACCGTTAGGCGATTGACATTGCCCGCATCATCGCGTTCGAAGACGAGTGTCCAATCCCCGGGCGGATTGGAATCCATCGCTCGTTCGTTAGGCATCAGCCAGACATCCGGGCCAATGGCATAGATCGGCTGCATGGCGCCTTTGCCGAGGAAGCCCTCGAAGGCTACATAAATCTCGCCACCGGACGACGCACACACGAGGTCGGAGCCTAGTTCCGTAGAGTGAAATCGCCCTTCTATATCCTTCCGGGCGTCGCCGTCGATCTTCTCAAGCTCGATGAACAGGTTCTCG
Organism: Rhizobium sp. NPDC092011; assembly: GCF_044756305.1. NCBI lineage: Bacteria > Pseudomonadati > Pseudomonadota > Alphaproteobacteria > Hyphomicrobiales > Rhizobiaceae > Rhizobium > Rhizobium sp. NPDC092011. The sequence goes on along the minus strand of NZ_JBIVSO010000005.1, from coordinate 330,258 downwards.
TCTGTCCGCGCGAGCCTGATCACGCCACCAGATTTGCGTTCGAGCGTCATCGCTCCAGAGCGCGCAATGCCGTCCGCTTCAACTTCCATGATGTCCGGCAGCGTGGCGAAACGTGCCTTCATCCGCCCATTCCCAAAGGCGCTGAGGCTTAACGACAGTTTTGTTTCCCAATCTAGGTAGTTGCCGTACCATACAGGATCGACCTGCCGTTCCGGGCTCGGTTTGGGCAAGAAACCCAACGCCGCTTCGATAATGCGGTTTGCCGCCTCGTTGGAATTGGCCTGGTGATTGAACATCACAACGACTGAGATTCGCTTGGACGCAGCGTAGCGCCGTTGCAAACTCCAACCGCGCAACGCGCCACCATGCCCGGAAACTTCAATGCCGTGAATTCTATTTTTCTTCAGTCCGAAGCCGTAACAGGCAGGCGCGCCATCGATGTAGAATGTCGGTGCCGAGATTCTATGGTAAATGCTATCGGGATCATGGCGTGTCTCATCGATAAAGTGTTCCCATGCAATCATATCGTCGAGGCATGCGTTGACGCCGGAATCGCCCGCAAGCGAGATCCGATTGACAGCCGGGACGAAGCCGGTCGCCATGCTGCCTTCATAGCCGACGGCATCGCCGGGAAAACGTCTGGATTCAGTGCACCATTGGGCGGTCTTCATGCCTGCAGGTCCGAAGATGCTCTCGGCGACTAGGTCTCCGAGCGACCGGCCGGTGTATTCAGCAACTATATTGGCGAGTAAGCGGAAATTGCCGTTTGCATAAGAATATTGCGATCCCGGATCAAAATGCGTCGAGGTGGTCCGTGACAGAAGGGTTCTAGCGTCTTCCGGGGTGAACTCGCCTTCCGGCACGGCACCACAGAGGACGGTCAATGCCCAATAGTCGCGCAAGCCCGACTGATTGTTGCAAAGATCGGCGACGGTTGGCCGCTGTCCTCCCATCGATGGAAGATGACGCTCCAACACTGGCTGAAGCTTGGAGGGGTCGCCAATGGCAGCCAGGATTGCACCGCAAGTAAACTCTTTGCTGATCGAGCACATTGGCATCAACGTCGCTGCAGTCATGGGAATGTGGCGCTCTAGATCTGCGTAGCCCCAAGCGTGACGGGCAATCGCCTTGCCATCCTGAAGTACTGCGACTGCGCCGCCGGGGCCGCGATAAATGGCGGGCAGGGATTCGAGCACTTCGTCTAGCAGGGCGTTTCCGGTTTGGAACATTGACGTCTCCATCGAAAGGATTTGAAGGAAAGTATTTTTCGCAGGGAATCAGCTGACGAAATGACAGCTGGCAAAATGCGTGTCGCTGAGCTTTTCAACCGGTGGCTCGGTCGTGCAAATGGGCTGAGCCATTGGACACCGCGTACGGAACCTGCATCCTGATGGCAGAGCGAGCGCGCTTGGAACCTCTCCCTGAAGAATCGGCGGTCTATTGCGTTTTTCAGCAAGAAGCCTTGGCATCGCCTTTATCAAACTGATCGTGTAAGGATGCTTCGCGTTCGCAAAGATTTCGTCAGTCTTGCCGATTTCCATTACCCGTCCGAGATACATGACGGCTACCCGATCCGACACATGCCTGACGACCCCGAGTTCATGCGCGATAAAAAGCATGGTGAGACCAAGTTGCTGGCGCAAATCGTCCAAAAGGTTGAGAACCTGCGCCTGGATCGATACATCAAGCGCCGCGACCGGCTCGTCGAGAACAAGCACCGAAGGCCGAACAGCCAGCGCCCTTGCCAATCCAACACGCTGCCTCTGTCCGCCGGACAATTGTCGCGGGCGCCGCTCGGCGAGCGTGGGGGAAAGCCCGACGACGCTCATCAACCGCTTCACCTCGTCGGTGATTTCACTCGCTGGTACAACATGGTGAAAAGACAGGACTTCTGACAGTGTTTGACGGATGTTCAGGCGCGGATTGAGCGAGCCGTAGGGGTCCTGAAAGACCATTTGCATGCGCCGAGGCAATTCTCGCGTCTGCTCCTCACTGAGGCGTGCCAGATCCTCACCATCCAGAAACAAGCGACCCCCGGCCGGTTTGTTCAGGCCCATCAATGCCCTGCCGACCGTGCTTTTGCCGCTACCGCTTTCACCCACAAGGCCGAGCGTTTCACCAGACGCAATCTCGAAGCTCACTGCGTCGACTGCACGGATCGTGTTGCTAGGTTCTCCCTTTAGAAGAGCCATGAGCGTCTGATTCAGATTGAAGACCACCGAGAGGTGATCGACAGCAACCTTTGCTTTGGACAAGGAGCCATTTGGGGTGATCGCCGGCATTTCGATCCGGCTCATCTGTCGACGTGTGAGACCGTCACTCATCATTCCATCTCCACGTTCTTCTCTCGGGTCGGAAAGAGGCAAGCTGCCTGCTGACAGGAGGCGACGTCAAAAAGCGGCACGAACTGCCTGAGGCATTCGTCCCTCACATTTCCGCAACGCGGAGCGAATGCGCAGCCATCTCCAAGCCGTGTCAGATCTGGCGGCTGACCAGGTATCGGCGACAGCCGCTCGACGCCGCCATCGATGTGGACCATCGAATTCAAAAGACCGCGCGTATAGGGATGAGCGGGTGCGGAAAAAATCCGCTTCACCGAGGCTTCCTCGACGATGCGTCCCGCATACATCACGGCGACCCGATCGCATGTTTCGGCAATGACGCCAAGATCATGCGAGACGAGTACCAGGGCCATTCCCATTTCCGCCTGAAGGTTAAGAAGCAGGGAGAGAATTTGGTCCTGTATAGTGACGTCGAGGGCGGTTGTCGGTTCGTCCGCGAGAATGAGGCGAGGACGTCCAGCAAGGGCAAGCGCGATCACCGCTCGCTGAAGCATGCCTCCGGACCATTGATGCGCATAGTCATCCACACGTCTCGCCGCAGCCGGAATTCCGACCTTCTCAAGAAGTTCGATGGCGCGCCGGCGCGCCGTCGTGCGGTCGATTTGATCGTGCTGGCGCAATGTCTCCATGAGCTGGTCGCCGATCGTCCAAACGGGATCAAGGCTGCTCATAGGGCTCTGAAAGATCATCGATATGCCGCCACCGCGAAGACGCCGCATTTCGCGCTCCGGCAGTGACAGCAATCCCTTGCCTTCGAAGGAAAGCCGGCGGGCGGTCACGTCAGCATTCAAAAGGCGCAGGATCGCGCGACAGAGCACGGACTTGCCGCTTCCGGACTCTCCCACGATACCTACTGTCTCGCCCGGCATGACGACGAGGTTGACGTCGTTGTTGGCAAGGACCTGCCGGTTTTTTGTGCCGAAGCGAACGTTCAAGCCGCTAACCTCGAGCAGAGGTTCTTTGGCGATAGGAGTAATATTCGTCATGCATGCGCTCCATTCCGAACGCCAAGACGCTGGGCCAGACCGTCACCGATCAGGCTGAGTGCAACGCCGGTGTAGACGATAACAAGACCAGGCATCGCACAGATCCACCAAGCATCGAGGATGAACTCTTTGCCTTCCGCGATCATCGATCCCCATTCGGGCATCGGCGGCTGCGCCCCGAAGCCGATGAAGCTCAGCCCTGCAAGCATCAGGATATTGAGGACGAAGTCGGACAGAGAATATGCCGCGGCAGAACCTATCGTATTCGGCAAGGCGTGCGAAAACAGGACCCTCCGTTGAGGAAAGCCGAGAACACGAGCGGCCAGCACATAATCCTTGCCGCTTTCGACCAGCATCTCCGCCCGGACGAGCCGCGCATACATTGTCCATGAGCCGATGAACACCGCGATGAAAATATTCTGGAGCCCAGGGCCAACGACAGCGACGATAATGATAATCACCACCAGAAACGGAAAGGCGATGACAATATTGATGATCATCGACACCAGGGAATCAAACCAGCCGCCGCGATATCCTGCATAGGCACCGATCAGTACACCGCAGGCCATCGGCACGTAAGTCATGATGAACCCGGCGATGAGGTCGATGCGGGCTCCGTACAGGACGCGTGAGAAAATATCTCTGCCGATACTATCCGTGCCGAAGAGATGCATCAGACTGGGAGGCGTCATGATCGCATCAAAGTCCTGTAGGTCCGGATCGTAAGGGGCGATCCACGGCGTTGCCACGACAGCAATCACCAGGACCGACATCAGCACGGCGCCGATTATCAACGTTACCGGCCAGTTGCGCAGTTCATTTAACACAAGCCTTGCCACGCCGTGGCGTGATGGTTCCGGCAATATCTCGTCCGTGATGTCAGTCATTTTCAATCCCGCAAAACGCGCCGGTCGACAAGCACGTAGCTCAAGTCGGCAATGAGGTTGATGGCGATCGTGGTTAGGGCGAGGACCACGCACAATCCTTGGATCAAAGGATAGTCGCGAAAGTTCACGGCCTGAATCAACAAGGAGCCTAAGCCTGGCAACGCAAAAACCGACTCGATAACAACGGCGCCACTGATGAGCCAGCTTATGTTCACTGCAAGAACCGTCAGCGTTGGGATCAGGGCATTGCGCAGCGCATGTTTGCCAAAAATGCGCCAGGACGGCAGCCCGCGCGCTCGGGCGACCTCGATATGGTCGGTTGCCATGACTTCCAGCATAGACGCCCTCAAGGTCCGGATCAGAACAGGTCCAAGGAAGAGTGCAATTGTCAGCCCCGGGAGGATCATATGGATAAGGTGGTCAACAAAACCATTTCCAAATCCCGATATAGGCAACAGCTGTAGCTTAATGCCCAGACCCAACATCAGAAGGAGCCCAACCCAGAAGTGCGGCATGGCGAAACCGACCATGCACAGGGCGCGAACGACTTGGTCAAAGAGTCGATTTGGTCTAGCCGCCGCCAGTACTGCCACAGGAAACGCGATCATTATTGAAAAGACCGATCCGACTGCCAGCAGCATTAGAGTCGGGGTAATCCTCTCTCCAACCAGTGTTGCCACTGGTTGGTTCTGAACGATACTTTGCCCGAGATCGCCAACCGCAACCTTTCCGACGAAGCTCGCATATTGCGAGAGGACAGGCCGGTCCAATCCAAGCTTGGCATGGATTTCGGCGACTTGTGCGTCGGTGACACGATCGCGCATCATGATGCGAACCGGGTCACCGGGAACAAATTTGATCGCGACGAAACTGAAGAGCGTGACGGCAATCAGCACCGGCAAAGCCGCGATCAAACGGATAAGAATGTAGCGCAGGTAAATCATGAGCGCCCCTCCGTTTCAGGTGGCCACGTCAGATCAATTGGCAAGCCAGACGGTCTTCAACCACCACCAGCCGATTGCGATGTTCCGCCAATCCTGCACGTTGGCCTTATAGCCGTTGACAAAGGGAACGAAATTCAGCGGTACATTATAGCCGTCATGATAAACGACGTCCTGGATCTGGGCGTAGAGAGCTGCCCGCTTCGTATCGTCGCGCTCGGCGCGTGCCTGATCGAGAAGTTTCACGACCTCGTCATTCTTGTACCAGGAGAACCAGGCATTGGTGGAGCCATGGTAGTCTGCCTGCATCGTTGCCAGTTCGTCGCTGTCGTTAATATCGCTGGTAATCAGCCCGACGCGTGCCTGATAGTCACCCTTGTGCAGCTTTGCACTGGCGGTCGCGCCCTCGTACTGGACGATGTTTACCTTCAGGCCGATTTTCGTCCATGCTGCTTGCAGGATTGTCGCGGTCTGACGTGCCGCAGAATTACCCGAGCTGACGATCAGCTCGATCGGGGTGCCGTCGTAATTTGCTTCCTTGACGAGATCTTCTGCCTGCTTGAGATCGTATGGGATCCGGTCGACCTTTGACGACCAAAAGTTCACCTTCGGCGTGAAGGAATTGGGTATTTCACCATAGCCAAAATAGACCGCCTTCATGATCGCATCATGATTGGTGGCATAGTTGAGGGCCAGACGAATTCGCTTATCATCAAGCGGCTTTTTGGCATGGTTCAGATAGACAAAGTCGAGCGCATAGGTAGGCGCAACTTCCAGCACCAGCCCATCGGTTGCCTTAACGGCAGATGCCTGGCTGAGCGGTATTTGCTCGGCAACGTCAAGATCCCCCTTCTGCAGCCCGAGTACGCGGGAATTGCCGTCCGGCATGTATTTCATGACAACCTTGTCGATATAAGGCAACGGCTTCCCGTCGGCGCCCTTACCCCAATAATGCGGATTGGCTGCCAATTGGACATCGCTACCGCGACGGTAGCTCTCAACGGTGAACGGCCCGGTGCACACGGGTGCCGTTGCGAAAGCCTCCGGGCCGGCCTCATAGGCTGCTTTTTCGACGATGGATGTCGCAAAGAGCGAAAGCGCAGAGAGGATCGGCGAGTACGGCTGTTTCAGCTCAATTTTGACATGGGCGTCATCGACCTTGGTGATCGATTTTACCGGCTCGAGCGCAAAGCCGAAGGAAGACGTCGGATCCATCTGCTTCGTCAGCGAAAACACCACATCGTCGGCCGTAAGCGGTTTGCCGTCACTGAACACCACGCCTTCTCTCAGCGTGAACACATAGGTGAGACCATCGGCAGAAATATTCCATGACGACGCCAGACCCGGCTCCAGTCCGGTCCCGTCCTTGTCGGCGAGGATCAGTGGTTCGCACACCTGCGCAATCGCGAATACCGAGCCGTTATCCGTCGGCTTGAACGGATCGAAACTCAGCGGCTCTTCCGGGCGGCCCATCGTCAAAGTGCCACCTCGTCGCGGCTCGGCACCAAATGCCGGGTTAATGGCCGGCAGGATTGCGAGGATCGTGGCCAGGGCCGTAGCGGCCCCATAAGTTTTGTGCTTCATATTCGTTCCCTTTTCACTTTTGCATCTACGTGCAGTTGCTTAGTCGTCATGCACAGCTTCATGGCTGCGCGTTGCGGGCAATTCGCTCGCAATCAGTTTCCCACTCCAGTCTTCCGCGGTAACTTCATTCCCAAGGCATGAGCCTGGGCGGACCCTTCATGAGATAATTTTGACGTTCTTGTTCCGGTACGAGCGAGCCGCCGGTTGTCCATACAATATGCGTTGCATCAGCAAGGCTTCGTCCTTGAAGAAAGGACCGCCCTTCCTCACTCGTCGTCAGCGCCAGGGGCCCGGCAAAGGCAGCGGCCGCCGAAGGCTCAACATCAATCCCTTCTGTTTGCGACGCTTTGGCAAGAAGCCAATAGAGCTGCTCGTCGTGAACGGTGTAGATGCCCGACAGCCGAGATTGCATCAACGGCGCCACAAGCATCGAGGCTTGCGCCACTGCGAGCCCATCCGCCTCTGTTTTGTTGTCGAGGCCAACATCGTAAACGGAAGTGACAGTATCTCCTGAAAGAAGCTGAACGAGCATGCACGGCGACGCTACCGGCTCGGCAAAAAAGCAATGGGCGTTCGGGCCAAAAAGTCGTTTCAGCCCATAAGTGATACCGCCCGGAGCGCCCCCTACGCCGCATGGAATGTAAACACAGAGCGGATGATCGGCGTCGACGACGATCCCTTCGTCGCAAAGCTGGCTCTGAAGTTCAATCGCTGCCGCAGCGTAGCCAGCAAACAGATCCATCGACCTCTCGTCATCCACGAAATGCGCATAGGGATCTGCCTCTGCCAGTTGCCGTCCGCTCTCCACAGCCAGCGCGTAGTCGCCGGAGTGCTCGATCACCTGAACGCCGGACGACCGTAGGCGTTCCTTCTTCCACGCTTTCGCATCACTCGACATATGCACGACGGCCTTAAAGCCAAGTACCGCGGACATCAAACCGATGCTGAGGCCGAGATTGCCAGTGCTGCCGGTTACGATAGAATACTGCGAAAACAGGCCCCGCGCATCGCGTCCCGCCAGCGAGATCAGGCTGTTGTCCGCGTTCAGAATGCCGTTTTCTCGCGCCAACCGCTCTGCAAAGACGATGACTTCGTGGAAGCCGCCGCGCGCCTTGATCGAACCAGCGACCGGCAGCATATGGTCCGCCTTCACCAGCCAGCGACCTGCATTCGGCGCCCATCCAATGGATTCCGGAAACTTCGTTATCGGTATCAACGGCGAGCGGAGAGGGTTACTGCTTTGGCGCACCTGCGGAAAGAGCTCGCACAGTAATTCTCGTGCCGCCAACATTCGCTCTTCCGCGGCCGCAACGGCATCGGTCAGCGGATCGTCGGTTGACAGCCTTTGTGCATCGTTAATCCAGAACAGCGGCTTCCTCGTGCGAAGCTGATCGAACCTGTCTGGGACATGCGAAGCATCCATCATCTTCAACCGTAATTCCCTGAATGATCTGTCGGCGAATTAATGTCCCCTTTTTGACGCCGCAGATCGAATTATCATTACTTTCCTCTGGTATTAGCTAGACTAATAGATATGTTTGGAATACCGGGCGCGGAAGCGGCAACTGTGATGCTCATCGAAGCATCTGCAACCTTCGTTGGTGGATTTGATGAGAAAACTGGACGCTAGCTTGGTTGCAGATTTGTGGGTGTTCCGCGTGGCGGCGGAAACGAGCAATTTCAGTCGCGCCGGCGAAGCGCTTGCAATCACCCAAAGCGCAGTGACTCAACGCATTCAGCGGTTGGAGGCCCGTCTTGGCATCAAGCTGTTCGAACGGGAGCGCGGCGGCCTCAAGGTGACGCATACGGGAAATCTTCTCCTGCGCGCCAGCAGATCGGGCTTTGACACTATCGAGACTTGCCTCGTTCAGATTGCCAAGGCCTCCTCCCGCCCAAGTCTCAGCATAAACTGCACGCCCTCATTGACACTCGATTGGCTGACGACGCGGCTTGCGGAATTTACCAGCGAGCGTCCGGATATCGACGTTCGGATTTTTGTTGAAATGCGGCAACTGGACACCCCGCGAATGATCTCCGAGGACATCGATGTGGTTGTCCGCTACGGCCCTTCGCCAATGCCAGGCGCAAACGTCATCTTCGATCATCCTGAGAAGATCTTCCCTGTGTCGTCTCCAGAGCTGAAATCCGCAATAGAGCAACGTCAGCTGGGTGAACTGGTTCTTCTTCACGATGCCACACCTTGGGCGAACACGTCCGAACAGACGGTCGAGTGGTCCCTATGGCTGAGCGAGTATGGCCAACTTTGGGATCTGCCAACACGGGACCGCTTCTTCAACATGGCGCATCTGGCCTATCAATCGGCCATGAAGGGAGAGGGCGTCGCGCTGGGACGCTCCTTGCTGGTCAAGTCGCATATCGCTGCCGGCCGGCTTGTCGCCCTATCAGAAAACCAGCCACTCGACATCATGAAGTACTTTGTCTCGACGCAGACGGAGACGCCCCCGGCGCACGTGCGCGAATTTACGAGCTGGCTTCACGACAGAATGATGGACGATGAATGATTTTTGATATTAGGCGACCTAATACTGTCTAGCACCTAAGATAATTGGACGAGCAGAACCTCCCACGTTAGCAACTTTGCCAACGGTCTTGGGGTCGTGAACTACGTGGCAGGGCTCAGACTGTCTGTGCGCCGGCGTGGCACTTCCCATTCGGAGGAAGCATGTCACAGAAAACAGTTGGCATCATTGGCGGACTAGGCCCAATGGCGACAGTCACGTTTATGAATTCCATTTTGAAATTCACCCCGGCTGATAGCGATCGCGATCATCTTCATATGATCGTCGATTGCAATCCAAAAGTTCCCGACATCAATGCCTCTGTTCTCAACACCGGACCGAGCGCCGTGGCCGGGCTTGTGGAGGGAGCAAGGCGCCTCGAAGGGGCCGGGGCAGACTTCATCGTCATGGTTTGCAATGCGGCGCATCAATACGAGGCAGAGCTGCGGCGGTCGATTGCCATTCCGTTCGTCAGCATGATCGACGAAACCATGGTGAAGATCTCGTCTGAGTTCCCCGGGTTCGAGAATGTTGGCCTTCTGGCGACGAATGGCTGTCTGCAGTCGGAACTCTACCAGAAACAGCTTGCCGGTCGCGGCCTAAAGCCCGTGTTGCAGAAGGCCGACGAACTTGAGCGATTGATGCGAGTTCTCGCTCGAATCCGCGGCGGCAACTTGGGTGAGGAACAACGCACCGACATCCTCGCTCTGATCGACGCCCTGGTGGCTCGCGGAGCTCAGACAGTCATTCTCGGCTGCACTGAAATTGCACTGGTCGATCCAGCGTCGGGAAGCGCAGCCCCGCTGATCGACCCCAGCGTCACATTGGCAGAAGCGACCGTTGAACTAGCACTCATTGAAAATTAGGAGACAGACGATGCGGATCATGGTGACTGGCGCTTGTGGATTTCTTGGCGCAAAATTGATCAAAGAAATCCTGGATCGCGGCAGCCTGGTTGGCTCCGAAGGAAACTCAGTACCAATATCGCAGATCCTTGCGACCGATATTCTGCCTCAGGTTGCTGGATTGCCCGAGGACAACAGGATCGTCTATCGATCCGGCGACCTTGCAAATCCCGAGTTTGTTGGATCGCTGTTTTCGGAGCCGTCACAAAGCATTTTCCACCTTGCATCCCTGGTCAGCGGCGGCGCCGAACAGGATTTCGATGCTGGCATGAAGGCCAATCTAGCCGGTACAATGCATATTCTGGACGCGGCGAGACGAACTGGCATTCGTCCTCGGCTCGTGTTTACCAGTTCGATAGCGGCGTATGGCGGTGATCTTCCGAACTTGATCTCGGATGAGCAGCAGCTGACGCCCGAAAGCTCCTATGGCATTCAAAAGGCGATTGGTGAGCTTCTCGTGAATGACTACACGCGTAAGGGTTTTATCAACGGCCGCTCCTTGCGTCTTCCGATCATCGCCGTACGCCCAGGAAGCGCTAATTCAGCGGCCTCGTCGTGGGCAAGCGCTATCGTACGCGAGCCATTGAATGGTGTTGCATATGCATGTGCTGTCGCTCCTGAAGATCGCGGCTTTTTGCTGTCACCTCGAAAAGCAATTGATGGATTGATCCTGGGCCACAATAGCCCTGATCACGTGTGGGGTCGCGACCGCTCCGTCATGATGTCTGGTTTGAGCTGTACGGCAGGTGAACTGGTTGAGGCGCTTGGACGCGTAGCTGGTGCGTCGGTAGCACAACTTGTGAGCTGGCACCCTGATTCCTTCGTTCGTAGGATTATTACCAGCTGGCCGACACGGTTCTCGTTGCAAAAGGCAACTCGTATCGGATTGAGCGCCGATGGCTCGATCGACAGTATAGTCTCGCAATATATTGAGGACTATCGAGACAACAGGGCTGGGACGATGTCGCAGAGTTGAGTATCTGGACGAACGCAGTTGCTTCCAGGAAGAGGCACAGACAATTGCCGCCTGATTGCGTATAGGGTGATCTGAAGATACCTCAACGCAATCCGCTCATGCTCAGACCGACCAAGACCCAGATAGACGCCGAGATGGTCGATCGTGCCGCCGCGCTCTTCGCCCGGCACGATTTCGCCAATACTTCGCTGGAGTAGATCGCCTATGCGGTTGGTTACTCCAAGGCTGGGCTGCCGACACATCTCCTGAACACGCAGGCGATCTAAAATTCCATGTTCAGTGATGTGCATGAGCATCTCGGTTTCCGCCATTGACAGCCCTCATCCAGACGTCGAGAACGACCCGCTGGCGTTTCTCTAAGAGCTTCGGCCAGAATACCTGATTGGACGGCCCAGTCTCGTCGTCTCATTGATCTTCAATTAGAAGGTTACCTGATCGCGTAGCCTTCGTTAAAGGTGTTCTGCGGAACTTGTTCAGAATTTGCATGACTCCACGAGAAACTATTGGCGCATATGATATCCCTTGGGGAGGTGTCGGGTTTACGCTCCGATGAGCCACCAGAAGGAAGAATTTGAAATGCCCACTCGCCAGTGGAGGCCGGTCCGCCAGACTTACGCCATTAGCGTGGGTGAACCCATATTAGCGTCATACGAAGTAGCGGCATCAAAGTTACGTCGTCTCAACGGGCCTGCAAAGCATCAAATTTAACTCCTCAATTCGCCGGTGACGTTTTGTCCCCTCGTTAAGGCGCTTACGCAAATCGACTCGAATCCGTTCCAAAACATGAGTCTGGATTCAATCGATTTTCCTGGAAATGTCATTGTTATTATAATCGATTCAATGGTTTGCCATCTGCCGGAACGCAGTTATGAGGTAGCTGGAGGAGATCAGAAGGCTCGTTGGCAATGCCGTCGAGCGTCCGCAAAGTTTTCCTGCAATTCATTAGCAAACGGGCTCGCCCAGCGACGCCGTGAAACTTTCGCCACCTTTAGGGAGTGAATGCACATGACAGTCAAGGTTGCCATCAACGGTTTCGGACGTATCGGCCGCAACGTTCTTCGCGCCATCGTCGAATCCGGCCGTACCGACATCGAAGTCGTCGCCATCAACGACCTCGGCCCGGTCGAGACCAATGCTCACCTGCTGCGTTACGATTCCATCCACGGCAGGTTCCCCGCCGAAGTGAAGGTCGAAGGCGACTCGATCATCGTCGGCGGCGGCAAGCCGATCAAGGTCACGGCGATCAAGGACCCGGCAACCCTGCCGCACCGCGATCTCGGCGTCGACATCGCCATGGAATGCACGGGCATCTTCACCGCCCGCGACAAGGCTGCCGCTCACCTGACGGCCGGCGCCAAGCGCGTCATTGTTTCGGCTCCTGCCGACGGTGCCGACCTGACCGTGGTTTTCGGCGTCAACCATGACCAGCTCACCAAGGAACACCTGGTGATCTCCAACGCATCCTGCACCACGAACTGCCTGGTGCCGGTGGTCAAGGTTCTCGACGACGCCGTCGGCATCGATCACGGCTTCATGACCACAATCCACTCCTACACCGGCGACCAGCCGACGCTGGACACCATGCACAAGGACCTGTACCGCGCTCGCGCCGCAGCCCTGTCCATGATCCCGACGTCGACGGGTGCCGCAAAGGCTGTTGGTCTCGTCCTGCCGCACCTCAAGGGCAAGCTCGACGGAACGTCGATCCGCGTTCCCACGCCAAACGTCTCGGTCGTCGATTTCAAGTTCGTGGCCAAGAAGGCAACGACGGTCGGCGAAATCAACGAAGCCATCAAGGCTGCAGCGAACGGCAAGCTGAAGGGCATCCTCGGCTACACCGACGAGCCGCTGGTTTCCCGCGACTTCAACCATGACAGCCACTCGTCGATCTTCGCGACCGACCAGACCAAGGTCATGGAAGGCAATTTCGTGCGTATCCTCACCTGGTACGACAACGAATGGGGCTTCTCCAGCCGTATGTCCGACACGGCCGTTGCCTTCGCAAAGCTGATCTGATCATGGCCTTCCGCCCGCTCCTTCCGACGACAGTCCGCTGGCGTCCCCTGGAAGGAGACGGGCTGGAGCACCTGACGATTACCCCAATCGACAATGCCGGCGGTGCGGCCATTCGCGCCGCCGGCATTATTATTGGTGCACGCGGCGGCACGCCCTATGGCGTCTCCTACCGCATCGATTGCGCAGCCAATTGGGCCGTCCTCTCCTTTTCCGTCGAAGCCACGGATGGGCGCCGCATTGCGCTTACCTCGGATGGCAGTGGCCGCTGGCGTACCGAAAGCGGCCGTGCCTTGCCGCAATTCGACGGCTGCATCGATATCGACCTCTATGGTTCGCCCTTCACCAACAGCTTGCCGATCCGCCGGCTCGAACCAGCGCCGCAGGACGGCACGGCGAAACTATCCATGCTCTATATCCCGTTCGACAGTTTCGAACCCGTGCGCGACCGGCAAAACTACACCTGCATCGCACCGGAAGCGCTTTATCGCTATGCGGCGGAAGATCGGGACTTTACCGTCGATCTGCCCGTCGACGCGGACGGTCTCGTGATCGACTATCCGATCTATTTCAGGCGCGCCGAGCTTTGATCGGCGACAGATGCAGATCCCGGCATCGCCTTAAAAACATTTCGAAACTTTTCCTCCCCTGCCCTGCTATGGTCCAGATTTACCTATAAATTTCGGGCTGAAAGTCTCCCAGGGCATTTCAAGCCGCTTTGTCGTTCTGGCAAGGCGCATCACACCATGACGTTGCAATCGCTGGAGCGGGTTTCAACTGAGAACCCTCCCCGAGCGATATGGTATTTGCCAATCCGCGCGATACGACGGCATGATGGGTGGCGGAGGGATTTTGGACATTCCGGGCTTTGGCCCAAGCAGCGGCGCACGGAAGAGGGAAAAGAGAGTGGAGGCATTTTACATTATCGTGCTGATCAGCACGGTGCTGATTCTCATAGCGGCTTTTTCCAGCCTCATCGCATTCCGTTTCGGTGCACCCCTGCTGCTGCTTTTCCTGATGATCGGCCTTGCCGCAGGAACTGACGGGCTGGGCATCGAATTCTCCAACAATTATCTCGCTTATATCCTCGGGTCGCTGGCACTCGCGATCATCCTCTTCGATTCCGGCTACGGCACGCCGATCCAGGCCTTCAAGCTTGCCGCCGCACCGGCGCTGACCATCGCCTCGGTCGGTGTTCTCGTAACGGCGGCTCTGTTCGGTCTTGCGGCCTCCTGGCTGCTCGGTTTCACCTGGCTCCAGGGCCTGCTGCTCGGTTCCATCGTCGCCTCCACCGATGCGGCGGCCGTCTTCTTCCTGCTGCGCATCGGCGGCATCAATATCCGTGACAAGGTGCGCTCGACGCTGGAGGTCGAATCCGGCACCAACGACCCGATGGCCATTTTCCTGACGTTGGCGTTGGTCGAGCTTCTGGCCAGCGGCGAAGGCTATGGCGGCATCAACCTTGCCATGCTGGCGACCTTCGTTCAGCAGATGGGCCTCGGCGTCATTCTGGGCCTTATCGGCGGTATGATGATCGTCCTCATCGTCAGCCGCCTGGAAACCGATCGCGGCCTGACGCCGATCTTCGTGCTGGCGCTAGCGCTTCTCGTCTTCTCGTTTACCGGCGCCGTCGGCGGCAGCGGCTTCCTGGCCGTCTATGTCGCCGGCATCTATGCCGGCAATCGCAAGATGCCAGCCTCCGCCTCGATCAAGCGCTTTCAGGACGGCATGACCTGGCTTGCGCAGATCATCATGTTCCTTGTGCTCGGCCTGCTCGCGACGCCATCGCAGTTTCCCGCCATCGCCATTCCCGCCGTGGCGCTCGCGCTGTTCCTGATCTTCGTCGCACGACCGATCGCCGTCTGGCTCTGCCTGCTGCCTTTCGACTACACACAGCGCGAGACCGGCTTCGTCGCCTGGGTCGGTCTGCGCGGCGCCGTGTCCATCCTGCTCGCCATCATGCCGATCCTCGGCGGCCTTGAGGCCGGCCACATCTATTTCAACGTTGCCTTCATCGTCGTGCTGGTGTCGCTGCTTGTACAGGGATGGACGATCAAACCGATGGCGCGACGTCTCGGCCTCATCGTGCCGCCGCGCATGGGCGCGATCGACAAGGTGGAGGTCGACCTGCCAGGCACCGTCAATCACGAGCTGCTCACCTACCGCGTCGTCAAGGACAGCCCGGTGCTGCGCGGCGAGCGCATTCCGCGTTGGGCCATGCCCTCGCTCGTCGTCCGCGACGGCAAGTCCATGCGCTATCAATATGCCGGCCGCCTGCGCGAGAACGACGTCGTCTATCTGTTCGTTTCGCCCAATTATTCGCGTCTGCTCGACCGCCTCTTCGCCAGCCGTGCGCCGGTCGATCCGGATGACGCGGAATTCTTCGGCGCCTTCTCCATTTCGCCGCTGCGGCCCGCCGCAGATCTCGATGCCGCCTACGGGCCTGGGCTGCTGAGCGAACAGGAAAAAGGCCTCACCATCGCCGAACTGATGCGCCATCGCCTGGGCGGCAAGGCCGATTATGCGGATCGTATTCGCCTGGGCGAAATCATCCTCATCGTCCGCGATCTCGACGAGAACGACCACATCCAGTCGGTCGGCATGTCGCTGGAGGCAGTCGAACCGCCTGTCCTCCTGCCGATCTTCGTCAATTTCCACGATATTTTTAAGAGCATCCGTGCCTATCTGCAAAAGCGTCGGGAACGCCCGGCGGAAGCCATTTCAAACGATTCAAATGCAGGTAAAAACGACAGCTGAATGTCCTTGCGTCTCCGATCATCCGTAGTATGGTCTGCGCGCTTCACGCCACCAACAACACTGGATCCTCCCCATGGCCGCCTTCAAAACCCTTGACAATCTCAACGACATCACCGGCAAGCGCGTGCTCGTACGCGTCGACCTCAACGTGCCGGTCAAGGATGGCAAAGTCACCGATACGACCCGTATCGAGCGCGTCGCGCCGACGATTCTCGAATTGTCGCAGAAGGGTGCCAAGGTCATCCTGCTCGCCCATTTCGGCCGCCCGAAGGATGGCCCCTCACCGGACCTCTCGCTCGGCCTGATCGTACCGGCCGTCGAAGAAGTTCTGGACCATGCCGTTCTCTTCGCCTCCGACTGCATCGGCGTGTCGGCAGCCGACGCCGTTGCCAAGATGAGCAATGGCGACATCCTGCTGCTTGAGAACACCCGCTTCCACAAGAACGAAGAGAAGAACGAAGCAGACTTCACCAAGGCGCTCGCCGCCAATGGCGACATCTACGTCAACGACGCCTTCTCCGCTGCACATCGCGCCCATTCCTCGACCGAGGGGCTCGCCCAGTTGCTGCCGGCCTATGCAGGCCGCACCATGCAGGCTGAGCTCGAAGCGCTCGAGAAGGGCCTCGGCAATCCGGTGCGCCCGGTCGTCGCAATCGTCGGCGGCGCCAAGGTTTCCACCAAGATCGATCTTCTAATGAACCTCGTGAAGAAGGTCGACGCGCTTGTCATCGGTGGCGGTATGGCCAACACCTTCCTCGCCGCCCGTGGCACCAATGTCGGCAAGTCGCTCTGCGAGCACGATCTCGCCGACACCGCCAAGCAGATCATGATCGAAGCAGCCGCCTCCGGCTGCGCGATCGTGCTGCCTGAAGACGGCGTCATCGCACGCGAATTCAAGGCCGGCGCCGACAACGAAGTCGTTGCCATCGAAGCCATCCCGGCCGATGCCATGGTACTCGATGTCGGCCCGAAGTCGATTGAAGCGATCAACAGCTGGATTGGCCGCGCCACGACGCTCGTCTGGAACGGCCCGCTCGGCGCCTTCGAAATCGCCCCCTTCGATGCCGCAACGGTCGCGGTTGCCAAATATGCAGCCGAATGCACCAAGTCTGGCAAGCTGACGTCGGTCGCTGGCGGCGGCGACACCGTTTCGGCGCTGAATCACGCCGGCGTCACCGACGATTTCACCTATGTCTCGACGGCGGGCGGCGCCTTCCTCGAATGGATGGAAGGCAAGGTCCTTCCGGGCGTCGCCGTTCTGCACGGCAAATAATCGAACTGCCTTGTCATGAACAACGAAAGCCGCGAAAGCTAAACCTTTCGCGGTTTTTTTGCTTTCAGCTAATAGACGTCCAGCAGCCCGACATCCATGACAGGGCAAGACAATAAAATGATGGCTTGATGCGGCATCGGAAAGCAATCATGTCAAACAGATGTCACGAAAGCGCGGCACTAGCTTGTCCCGCCTATTATAGAGGGGCTTAATTGAGGGGTTGCCGCATGTTTGCCTGGCGCAGTCTTGTTGCTGTTCTTGCCGTGGTGATGGTTTTTCAAGTAGCTGCTGCGCGCGCCCAGCAGCTACAGCCGGCCAACCCTGTCTTTTCCCCAACCGGACCGGATGCGGAGGCCTATGGTCAGAAACTCGGCTATCCCACAGGCCCGTCGCTAAGCCCACCAATGGGCAAGCAGCAAAACATGATCGGCAACTTCAGTCACGCCGATCAACTGGCGCCGACGCACACGGTCGCTCCAGCCGAACGCCCGTTGCCGCTGCTGCGCGCTGCGGCCGAGATCTCGGTCAAGTTCGCATTCGGCAAGGAAACGGCCTCGTTGGCGAAGTATCTCGACACCAATCCCACAACGGGATTGCTGATCGCACGTAACGACACGATCCTGTTCGAACACTATCAATACGGCCGTACCGATCGGGACCGCCTTGTCTCGCAATCCATGGCAAAAACCTTGACCGGCATGCTGATCGGCATTGCCATTTCCGAAGGCGCCATCCACTCCGTCGACGATACCGTGCAGAGCTATGTGCCGGAGTTGAAGGGTACCGAGATGGGCAGCACGCCGATACGCGCATTGTTGCATATGGCCTCCGGTATCGCCTTCACCGAAAATTTCGGTAATCCCGACGACAACGTTCGGCTCAGCAACTCATTGCTCGGTCCGGAAAGGCTGGACCCCATCACGGCCGTCTCGCGTTTCAACAAGCGGGTGGCACCTCCCGACACCGTCTGGCACTACAGCAATCTCGATACCGAAGGGCTGAGCCTGGTCCTGACACACGCCACCCACATGACGATGTCGGATTACCTGCAATCCCGGATATGGCAGCCGATGGGCGCGGAAGCGAGCGCCAACTGGCAGGTCGACAGCACGGGCCAGGAAGTCGGCTATTGCTGTTTCAGCGCGACACTTCGCGATTACGCCCGCTTTGGTCTATTGCTCGCCCATGACGGTGCGCTGAACGGCCGTCAGATCATACCGCGCCAATGGCTGCTGGATGCGACGCAGCCGGTCCAGCAGGGCTCGTTCCTCGCCGTAAATCACGAGACCAACCCGTGGGGCTACGGCTATCAAACCTGGCTGATGCCCGGCCCGCGCCGAACGTTCTTTCTCGACGGTCGGGCAGGTCAGCGCATCATCGTCGATCCGACGACACATCTGGTCCTGGTCCATACGGCGGTGCGCGCCAAACCGGCCGATGCAGGCAGCGCCGAACTGGTCGAGTTATGGTCCAGCCTGCTGAAACAGTTCCAGGGCAATTGACGCGGCCCTTGCCCATGCGCGGAAAGCCGCACCCGCACGATGCATGCAATGCATAAATCCGGGGCCGGACCGCTCGTGAACTTGTCATGGACACAAGTTCTCTCCTTCAGCCATCGTCCGTCAGCGGTTATATCCTCCCGATCCTATAGATGCATCGGGAGCCGCCAATGAACACCGTCGCCTATGTCACCGTCGACGTCTTCACCTCGGAGCGCTTCGCCGGCAATCCGCTGGCCGTCATTCTGGATGCCCGCGGGCTGAGCAGCGGCGCAATGCAGAAGATCGCAGCCGAATTCGGCTATTCGGAAACGACCTTCGTGCTGCCGCCTGACAACCCCGACCATACTGCACGAGTCCGTATCTTTACGCCGACCGCCGAGATCCCTTTTGCCGGTCACCCCAATGTCGGCACCGCTTTCGTCCTCGGCCAGCAATCGGAAATATTCGGGAAGTCGGCCGATGATCGGCTGACCTTCGAAGAAGATGCCGGCCTGGTGGAAGTGACGATGCTGCGCGATGCTTCCGGCGTCACAGGCGCGCGGATCCGTGCGCCTGCAAAGCTCACGACCGGCGAGACCATCGCCGAAGATCTGATCGCGCGTTGCGTACAGATCGATCCGCAGTCGATCCTGCGCACCGCCCACGCACCGACATTCGCATCCGTCGGTCTGCCTTTTGCCTTTGCGGAGCTGGGCAGTCTCGCAACGCTCGGCAAGGCGCAGCCGAACGCCGCCGTGTTCACCGAGGCCGCGGCACGACACAAGGAAGACAAGACCGGCTTTTCGCTGTTTCTCTATGTACGCTCGGCGGAAAACCCGTGGCATATCCGCGCCCGCATGTTTGCCCCGCTCGACAACGTCACCGAGGATCCTGCGACCGGTAGCGCTTCCGCAGCGCTCGGCGCTTACCTTACCTCACTGCTGCCAGCACCGGACGCCGAAGTGAACATCACAATCGAGCAGGGCGTGGAGATGGGAAGACGCAGCGTGATCGGCGTCGAGATCAGCAAAACCGTCGGCATGGTAAACGAAGTCTTTCTGACCGGCAGCAGCGTCCACGTCATGCGCGGAGAGATCTTGCTCTGAAGCAGAGGACCGGACCCGTCAAGGGGTCTAAATGTGGGCCAAAACGCCCTAAAACGTCTCGTTGATGATCAGAGCGATCGTCCAGACGCCAAAAGCGATGATGGCGATCTTCCAGAAATCGGCCCGGCGCCGGAGCCCCGGCAGCCCCAAGGGCTTGATGAGCTGCACCGCCATGGCGAGCAACAGCAGCACCGCGATGGCTTTTGTCACGTTATCTTCCCCGTTTGCGCAAGAGTGAGAGCAGCCGCGACCAAAAACCGCTGCACAGTTTTCGCGATCATGCTCTAATCGTCATAGGACGGACATTTTTCCGCGCCAACAGACTGTTTCTACAGGCCGATAGCGGCAATCCGGGACACAATCAATAGTGAAATCAGGCAGGTGGGATCCTGCCTTATCGGTTCCTTAAGCGGATCCGCATGAAGGTGGGGAGCATGAAAAGAAATATTTTGCCCGTATTGGCCCTGCTGTTCGGAACGCTCTTCCTCTTTACGGGAAACGGCCTGCATAGCCTGTTGCTGCCGATGCGCGGCACGGCGGAAGGCTATGCGACAACGACGCTCGGCCTGCTCGGCACGACCTGGGCCACCGGCTTCGTTCTCGGCTGCCTGACCGCGCCGAAACTGGTCAGGCGCATCGGCCACGTCCGGGCCTTCTCGGGCTTCATTTCCGTCATCGCCATCATCGCGCTTTTGACCGGCATCGTCGTCGATGCGACCTGGTGGGTGGCGCTGCGCGCCGTCACCGGCTTCTGCACGGCCGGCACCTCGATGATCATCGAAAGCTGGCTCAACGAACGCGCGACCAACGAGAGCCGCGGCGCGATCTTCTCGCTCTACATCGGCATCACCCTCATCGGCGCCGTTGCGGGCCAGATGATGGTGCCCTTCGCCGATATTCACACCCCGATCCTCTTCATGTTCTGCGGCATCTGCTACTGTGTCGCCATGCTGCCGACCACCTTGTCGACGGCAGCCTCCCCCCAGCCGCTGAAAGCCGTCAGCCTCGATCTGAAGGCACTTTATCGGAATTCGCCGGTTGCCTCGCTCGGCATCCTGCTGGTGGGCATCGCCAACGGCGCCTACGGCACGCTTGGCGCCGTCTTCGGCGCCAATGCAGGCCTTTCCGGAGGCGACATCGCGCTGATGATGAGCCTGACCATCTTTGCCGGCGCCGTCATGCAGCTGCCGGCCGGCCGCCTTTCGGACCGCATCGATCGACGCTACGTACTGGCAGGCATGGCCGCCATCGCTGCTGTGGACGGGCTGCTGCTCTTCCTGTTGCAACCGGCCAGCCCGTATTTCCTCATCAGCATGGTGGTGATCTACGGCGCCTTCGCCAACACGCTCTACCCGATCGCCGTCGCCCACGCCAACGACTTCGCCGCGCCGGAGGATTTCGTCAAGGTTTCCGGCGGCCTGCTGCTGCTCTACGGCATCGGCACGATCATCGGCCCGACGATCGGCGGCCCGATCATGTCTGCGGTCGGTCCCTATTCGCTTTTCTTCCTGACCGCCCTCGCCCACGTGCTGATCACCACCTATTCGATCTTCCGCAGCCGCCGCCGCGCCGCCAAGCCCGCCGGCGACCGCGACTCGTACACGACCATGCCGTCGGCCAACGCTCAGATGATCACACCCGAGAGCATGACGCTTGCGCGAAGCGAGACTTCAAAAAAGGACGATACATCTGTAAATTACGGCACCTGATCCCTTTGCAGGAAAAGGAGAAGCCGAAATGAGCATTTTCGACGACGATCGTCCGCAGCAGCCATCGGCGCATGAGATCGGCAGCGACCTGTCGCTGTTGTCGGTCGACGAACTGAACAACCGCATAGCGCTGCTCAAAAGCGAAATTACCAGACTGGAAAAGGAAGTTGCCACCAAAGCATCCGGCCGCAAGGCGGCGGAAGGCCTCTTTCGTTTCTGAAGAGGCACGATCAACAAAACCTCGGGTGGCAAGCTCAAGATTGAGACATGCTCAACAGAATATTAAGCTTTACGACATATTACTATGATCATCCAGATTCGCTCTGGACTCAGACGGTTCCTTCACTTGGCGAATTGGTCTGATTTTTCTCCCTGTTTTACCTTGAGAGCCGCTTTTGCGGCTCTTCTTTTTTGCCATGTATCGTCTCCCGCGACGAAACTGTGGAGATTAACCCTTTCTTAAGAATCGTCTTGCGGATTTCAGTTAAAACCACCATCTTAAAGTCATAAAAGCGGATGCCGAAAGCTCTTAGGGACTTGACCGGCTTTTCCTGAACAAAAGTGTTGCGTGAAGCAGGGATTTATTCGATGTCGGAACTTGGGTTGAACACCATCAGCTTTGCTGGCCATGCGGCATCGTCGGCACAGTTCAGGGCGCTGTACTCGGAAGGCATGTCGCTGGTAGAGGAAACCGCCGGTTATCTGGACGGTCAGGGCCGTGCCGCTTCCAAGGTTCTGCCGCGCATGGCCTCCGTGCTCTACGCCGCTGAATCCATGCGGCTGACGACCCGCCTTATGCAGATGGCCTCCTGGCTGCTGCTGCAGCGCGCCGTCAACAACGGTGAAATGTCCCGCGATCAGGTGCTGGCGGAAAAGAACAAGGTTCGCCTCGACGGCTTCAACGTCGATCGCACCGCTCCCGGCTGGAACGATCTGCCGGAATCCTTCCGCGACCTCGTCGAGCGTTCGCTTCGTCTGCAGAACCGCGTCGCCCTGCTCGACCGCGAAATCTACCGCCCGACCGAGCCCGCAATCGTTCCGGACAACCAGAACAGCGTCAAGGCACAGCTCAGCCTCTTGCAGACAGCCTTCGGCAACAACTGAGCCGATCTGAGCATTATGACGAATTTCAACCGGCTGCGCCTCGCGCGGCCGGTTTTGTTTTGTTGCCGTGCCAGAGCCGAAATCGGCAGCCACCAGCACGCTTGACGAATTTCACAAAGCAGCTGTAAGAGTGTCCCCGCGCGTTCTCTCAACTTTCGAGAGCCGTGCCAGCCGATATCAACTGTGCCTGGAGGCCCCAATGCGCCGACTCACTTCTCACGAAAATCAAATCCGAAATTCTGAGAAGATGATGGAACATGCGCACTTTGAATTTGGGCATATTGGCCCACGTAGATGCAGGCAAAACTAGCCTCACGGAACGATTCCTTTTTGACATTGGCGTCATCGACAAGCTCGGCAGCGTCGATAGCGGCAATACCCAGACAGACAGTCTCGACCTGGAACGACAACGCGGCATCACGATTGCAGCCGCAGTGGTGTCGTTCACGATCGATGACCTCGTTGTCAATCTCATCGACACGCCCGGCCATCCCGACTTCATCGCCGAAGTCGAGCGTGTACTGCAATTGCTCGATGCGGCAATCGTCGTGGTCTCGGCCGTCGAAGGCGTACAGCCGCAAACCCGCGTGCTGGTCCGCGCCCTGCGGCAGCTCGGCGTCCCCTTCCTGTTCTTCATAAACAAGATCGACCGTCTGGGCGCTCGTTATGAGCAGGTCCTCGAGGAGATTGCGAGCCAACTGTCTGCGCGCCCGATCGCGATGTCGGCCGTCTACAATGCCGGCAGCAAGCTGGCCGAAGTCCAAGCTGCCAATATGGCGAAAGAGCCCTATCTCAGCGCTGTTTGCGAAGCACTTGCGGCCGGCGACGAAGGAGTCATGGACGACTACATTCTGGCGCCGGACCGGCTAACTCCACAAAGGCTCGAACACGCTCTTGCAGATCAGGTGGCGAGAGGCCTGATACATCCAGCCTTTGCCGGCGTGGCTATGAGCGGCGCAGGGGTCCCTGCCCTGATATCCGCCATGAGAACCCTATTGCCAAGCCGACGGCCGGATCCCGACGGGCCGGTCGGTGGTAGAATCTTCAAAATCGAACGGGGATGGGGTGGCGAAAAACTCGCCTACCTGTGCCTGACGTCAGGCACAATCTCGGTTCGCGACTATCTCGATCTGCCCAAGGGAGCCGCAAAGGTGAGCGCCATCCAGCTATTCACCGACGGCAGGGTCGAAAAGACCACACGGGCTGCCGCCGGACATATTGCTAAGATCAGCGGGTTGAGCGGCGCCCGCATCGGCGATGCGATCGGTGATGGAGGCTCGTCGCGCAGCCACCTGCATTTCTCGCCGCCGACGCTGGAAACGCGGGTGCGCCCGGTGCGCCCAGCCGACAATGCCGCGCTATGGCTGGCGCTCACGCAACTGGCGGATCAGGATCCGCTCATCAACCTGCGCACGAACGAGGGTGCGACGGAGATATTCGTCTCGCTCTATGGCGAAGTGCAAAAGGAAGTGATTCAGGCAACCTTGGCCAACGACTTCGGACTGGAGGCTCTTTTCGAGGAAAGCACGATCATCCATGCCGAACGCCCGATCGGGACCGGGAGCGCAGTCGAGATCATATTCAAGGAGCCGAACCCCTTTCTCGCGACCGTCGGCCTGCGTGTTACACCAGGGCCGCCGGGAGCCGGAAACAGTTTCGCATTCGAGGTCGATATGGGCCAGATGCCGGCCAGCTTCTATCGTGCGGTCGAGGAGGCCGTCTTCGAAACGTTGAAAGAGGGTATCTTCGGCTGGCAGGTCATCGATTGCCATGTTGCCATGACCGCAGCACGCCAGAGCTCTCCCGCAACCACGGCCGTCGATTTCCGCAGGCTGACGCCACTGGTATTGGCAGCGGCGCTCGCCTCGGCGCAGACAGCGGTATGCGAGCCGATCGATCGCTTCCAGCTCGAAGTGCCGACGACAGCGTTAACCGGAATACTCACACTGCTGGCGAAAACAGGCGCATCGACCACCGAGTCCGTCATTACGACCGGCATGGCACGGCTTGAGGGTACAGTTGCTTCAGCGTTGATCCAGGGCATTCAGAAGCAGCTTCCCGGGCTGACAAGCGGAGCCGGCGTGCTGGATCATTCTTTCGACCATTACGCCCGGATCGGAGGCCCGCCGCCGCTCCGTCAGCGCGCCGGCGCCAATCCGTTCCACCGCGCCGACTACCTGCAGCGGATACGCTGAGGCCGCTGCGACAAAACCTATGGGACGGCTTTGGTTCAAAGCCGTCCCATCCACAAACAGGTGGCAGGCTTCAGCCGAAGATCCCAGCCAATTGTCGCAACAAAAAAGCCCGGCAAAACCGGGCTTCTTTTCAAAACACCAGATCGCAGAGCGATTAGATGCCGAGACCGCCGAAGCGCTTGTTGAACTTCGAAACGCGGCCAGCGCGGTCGAGCATCTGCTGATTGCCGCCGGTCCAGGCCGGGTGGGACTTGCTGTCGATTTCGAGGTTCATGACAGCGCCTTCGGAACCCCAGGTCGAGCGGGTTTCGTATTCGGTGCCGTCGGTCATTACTACCTTGATGGTGTGGTAGTCGGGATGGATGTTCGCCTTCATAACAATCTTCCTGTCATGGCAGGGTCCATTTGTCGCAAGGCATTGCGGCAACCGAACCGATTGAATAAATGAAGCCGCAGTCCGGTTAGGCCACGGCTTCCAATTAAGATGGCGTGCCTATACATGAAGGCGGCAGGGATAACAAGGGGCGAAAACGTCAAGTCCCTTGCTGATATGGGGATTGGAGACGACTTGTCGGAAATTGGCCAGGCAGACGAAAAAAGAAACAGATCAATCCGACCTCTTGGACGACTGGCGCCCTATCTCAAGCGGTACAGGGGCATGGTGGCTGGAGCGATCGTCTCCCTCGTCGTTGCTGCCGTCACATCCCTCACCCTGCCGATCGCCGTGCGTCGCATGATCGATCACGGCTTCGACCAAGCCGATCGCGGTCTCATCGACAGCTATTTCGTCGCAATGATGATCATGGCTCTGATTCTGGCCGCCGCGAGTGCATTGCGCTACTACTTCGTCATTACGATCGGCGAGCGCATCGTTTCCGACATGCGCCGCGAAGTCTTCGACCATGTCACGCGGCTGCCGCCCTCCTTCTTCGACGTCAACCAGTCCGGCGAGATCGTCTCGCGCCTGACGGCCGATACGACGCAGATCAAGTCCGCCGTCGGCGCAACGGCTTCAGTGGCGCTGCGCAATCTGATCCTCTGCCTCGGCGCCATGGCGATGATGATCATCACGAGCCCGAAGCTGTCGAGCATCGTGTTGATCGCAATCCCCGTCATCGTCCTGCCGCTGTTCAGTTTCGGCCGCTCCGTGCGCAAGCGTTCCCGCGCCGCGCAGGACACGCTGGCCAACGCATCGGCCTATGCCAACGAAACCATCGCCGCCAGCCGCACCATACAGGCCTATAACGGCGAGAATGCCGCCTCCGCACATTACGGTGCGGCCGTTGAAAATGCGTTCCAGGCAGCCCGTGCGGCGATCAAATCCCGATCCCTGCTGACGGGCTTTGCCATTGCCATGGTCTTCGGCAGCATCGTCGCCGTTCTCTGGGTCGGCGCGCAGAACGTGCTCGCCGGCACGATGTCGGCGGGGACGCTCGGCCAGTTCCTGCTCTATTCCGTCATCGCCGGCTCCTCGCTCGGTTCGCTGTCCGAAGTCTGGGGAGAACTGTCACAAGCCGCAGGCGCGGCCGACCGGCTTGGCGAACTGCTGGCTGAGGTATCGCCGATTACAGTACCGGCGAATCCGGTGCCCCTGCCGCCGCCCGAAGGGCGCGTCGAATTCTC
Source organism: Rhizobium sp. NPDC092011 (assembly GCF_044756305.1). Classification (NCBI taxonomy): domain Bacteria; kingdom Pseudomonadati; phylum Pseudomonadota; class Alphaproteobacteria; order Hyphomicrobiales; family Rhizobiaceae; genus Rhizobium; species Rhizobium sp. NPDC092011. Next base: position 303,857 of record NZ_JBIVSO010000005.1, on the reverse strand, counting down.
CGACGTCCACTTCTTCTATCCGTCGCGCCCTGGCAGATCGGCGCTCCACGGCCTCTCCTTTTCGGTCAAACCGGGAGAGACGGTTGCCATCGTCGGCGCATCCGGAGCAGGCAAAAGCACCATCTTTTCGCTGCTGCTACGCTTCTACGACCCGCAGCAGGGCAGTGTCGCCGTCGACGGCGTCGATATCAGCCATGTTTTGCCGGAGACGCTGCGCGAGCGCATTGCCATCGTGCCGCAGGACACGACGATCTTTGCCGCCACCATCCACGACAACATCGCCTTCGGCCGCCCGGACGCATCGCGGGACGAGGTGCGCGTCGCCGCGATTGCCGCACAGGCGGACGAATTCATCTCGCGCCTGGAGCAAGGATACGACACACAGGTGGGCGAACGCGGCGTGACGCTTTCCGGTGGCCAGCGCCAGCGTATCGCCATCGCCCGCGCCATCCTGAAAAATGCGCCGATCCTCCTGCTTGACGAAGCGACATCCGCTCTCGATGCCGAGAGCGAAACGCTAGTTCAGAAGGCGCTTGAAGGCCTGATGGAGGCACGGACGACACTCGTCATTGCCCATCGCCTCGCGACGGTTCTCAAGGCAGACCGCATTCTCGTGCTCGATCAGGGCCGCATCGTCGAGGAAGGCACGCATCAGAGCCTGATCCGCCATGGCGGTATCTATGCCAAGCTGGCGCGCCTGCAATTCGATGCCGGCATCGAGGAACGGATGCTCATCGCCAGGTAGCGCGAACCGGGTCCAGTAGCACTTTATACAACCATGTAGAAATAGCTTCGAAGTTGAGCTAGGTTTTCAGTGTTATCCCGCGCTGACGCGATTCTAGGAGACGAGAACCATGTATAAATTTGAAGTCTATAAGGACAAAGCTGGCGAGTTTCGCTTCCGCTTCAGGGCCTCGAACGGAGAAATCATGTTCGGATCCGAGGGCTACAAGGCGAAGGCATCGGCTCTTCATGCCATCGAATCCATCAAGGCTCACGCTCCTGGCGCAACTACCGAAGACCAGACGACCGCTACCGCCTGAAACTTCGCGTCAAAGCTGCGCATTAAGATCGGCCGGCTGCCATTTGGCGTGCCGGCCGTTTTCATTCGTCCGCAATGGATATGAAACATCGTCGCTATCGGCGACTGCAGCAAAGCCCTGCAGCCACTTCTTCCGACCTTGCTTGCTTATATTGGCGGAATACTGACCGACTACTTCTCGGTCAGCTTCAGTTCGATACGGCGGTTGGTGGCGCGCGCTTCCGGCGTGTCGCCAGGAGCGATCGGCTGGAACTCGCCAAAGCCTGCCGCCACCAGCCTGTCGGCCGGAACACCCTGCGCAATCAGGAATTTGACGACGGCGATGGCGCGCGCCGAAGACAAAGCCCAGTTGTCCTGATAGCGGCCACTACCCGAGAGCGGCACATTGTCGGTATGACCATCGACACGCAGCACCCAATTGATCTCCGGCGGGATTTCCTTGGAAAGATCGATCAACGCAGCAGCCAGCTTGGCCATCTCCGCTTGACCTGCCGGATTGAGATCCGCAGCGCCGGACGGGAACAACACCTCGGATTGGAAAACGAAACGATCGCCGACGATACGGATATTGTCGCGGTCAGACAGAATTTCGCGCAGCCGACCGAAGAAATCCGAACGATAGCGGTTCAACTCCTGAACGCGCTGGGCCAGCGCCACATTCAACCGTCGTCCCAGATCGGCGATCTTCACCTGCGACGACTGATCCTTGGACTCGGACGCCTGAAGCGCCGCTTCCACCGCCGCGATCTGACTGCGCAAAGCAGCAATCTGCTGATTGAGGAGATCGACCTGGCTCAGCGCCCGGGCGCTCGCCTGCTTCTGCTCGTCGAGCTGTTGCGAGAGCGTGCCGACTTTCGCCTCTGCAGCCTGGCTGTTGCCGGAACCGGCAGAGAGCAAGGCTTGCAGGCGCGAGCGTTCGCTTTCCGCCGATGAAAGGGAGGCCTGCAAATTGGCGACAGTATCCTCCAGATCCTGCTTGCCGTTCTTTTCCAGCGCCAGCTGCTCGACGAGATCGTTGATACGGCTGTTGAGGCGGTTGAGCACCTCGTCACGCCCGGAAATCTCGCGGCTGAGAATGAACTGACCGACGACGAAGACAGTCAGCAGGAACATGATTGCCATGAGCAGCGTCGACAGCGCATCGACGAAGCCGGGCCAGTAGTCGACAGTCCTCTGGTGACGTCGGTTGCGGGCGAGCGCCATGGCTTACTTGCTCCCGGTCTTCTCGGCATGGCTGATACGATCGGCAAGCCGGTCGAGCGTGCGCCGCATCGATTTGGCCTCCTCCTGCTGTGCCTCGATCCAGTCGCGCAGCATCTGCTGCTCGTTACGCATGTTTTTGACTAGCCCCTGAATACCCTCGGCAAGGTTCGCCATCGCGGTTACCGAACGCTGGCCACCACCCTCGTCGGCGATCTTGCGCAGATAGTCCGACAAGGCCCGCACATCCTCAGAGGACGCACCGGCGGCATTGTCGATGACCGGGGGGGCGATATCCGAACCGACATCGGTAACCGAGGAAAGCCAGTTTTCGAGTTCGGTATAGAAGCGGTTCTGCGCCCGCCCCGCCTGCAGATCGAGGAAGCCGAGGATCAGCGAGCCGGAAAGGCCGAGCAGCGAGGAGGAGAAAGCCGTGCCCATGCCGACCAGCGGCCCGGAGAGGCCGGATTTCAGGGCACTTAGGATATCGCCGCTATCGCCGGTGCCGGCATCGAGCCCCTGGATAACGTCGTTGATCGAGCCGATCGTGCCGATCAGGCCCCAGAATGTGCCGAGCAGGCCGAGAAAGACGAGCAGACCGATGAGATAGCGTGAGGTATCGCGCGATTCGTCAAGGCGCGTGGCAATCGAGTCGAGGATGGAGCGCAGCGTCGCCGTCGAGAACTGCATCGCGCGGCGATTGCCGAGCAGCGCACGCATCGGCGCGAGCAGCCGCGGGTTGCGGCCGACCTTGTCGGCATTGCCGACGGCGCGGAAATGATTGAACCAGCGAACTTCTGGCCTCAGCATCAGCACATGATTGAAGACAAGCAATATGCCGACGACCAGAACGCCGACGATCAAGCCGTTGAGACCGGGATTGTGCAGGAAGGCGACCTGAGCCTGACGGAACAGGATGGCCACGATGAAACCGACGATGATCAGGAAAAGGATCATCGTCCAGAAAAAGGCCATCGGGCTTGAGAGCTTGTAGGTGTAATTTCCCGATACGTTGTCGGTCGATCCCAGATCCGACAGTTTCACATTTTCCATCATACGCTCCGCCGCCGCATTTTACGCTGCGGAGACTAGAGCATCATTGTGCCGAATTGAAGAGACGGAAAGCACAAAACAGCCCGTTGGCAACAGACTGTTTTATGACTGAAGGAACGTGTCGGGACGTAAGTTATTTCGTCGGGATCGGTCGCTTCACGACCTCGGCAAGCGCCTTCTGGATGTGCTCGTTGCCGCAAATGATCGAGCCGGTGTTGAGCATATCGGTGCCCCCGTTGGAATCCGAGACGAAACCGCCGGCTTCGCGGATGAACAGAATGCCCGCGGCCACGTCCCAAGGGTAAAGGCCGGTTTCCCAGAAGCCGTCGAAGCGGCCGGCCGCCACATAGGCAAGATCGAGCGACGCCGAACCGAGGCTGCGCACGCCTGCGGCTTCGCCCATGACATGGCGCAGCTCGACGAGGAACTTGCCATGATTGCCGCGGCCGAGATTCGGAACGCCACAGCTGATGACGCTGTCGGAGAGAACGCGGCGCGAGGCGACGCGCAGACGACGGTCATTGAGGAATGCACCGCCACCGCGCTCTGACGTATAGAGTTCATCCGTCGCCGGATTGAAAGTGACGCCGGCAACGATCTCACCGTTACGCTCCAGAGCGACGGAGACCGCGAAGAATGGAATACCGTGCAGGAAGTTGGTGGTGCCGTCGAGGGGATCGACGATCCAGCGGTGCGCGCCATCCGTACCCTTGATCTCGTCGCCCTCTTCGCCGAGGAAGCCGTAGGTCGGACGGGCCTTCATCAATTCGTCGCGGATGATCTTCTGTGCCTTGATGTCGGCCTGACTGACGAAATCGCCTGGTCCCTTCACCGAAACCTGCAGGTTCTGCACTTCGCCGAAATCGCGGCTGAGCGACTTGCCTGCCTTGAGGGCAGCCTGAACCATGACATTGAGAAGAGCAGAACGGGCCATCGGGTTTCCTTGGATAATGCAGAAGGTGCTGACCGGACCCGAAATCGAGCCCCGGCGGAGCGGGAACGTCAGCGCACATAAAAGATTGGCGGCCTCAAGACCATAAAATCGGGGGAATTTCAAGTGGTGAGGCAATTGCAGGCGCAAACTGACGCAGCAGGGCGCGCAATAACACCGGATTGACGGTAGCTGTTGGAGCATGATGCCGAAAAGTGTCAGGCGATTTCGGACGACATCACGCCCCGCCTGTTGAATTCTACGGCGACTTCAGATTTCAGGTCGAACCGACCTGAAATCATCCGGCTCTAGCGTGCTCGGCGGTATTTGTTGGCAGCATCGATAGCCGCTTTCTGCTGATAGTCCTCTATACCCTGATAGAAATCCTCAAGCTCGGGATCTTTCAGGCCGGCGCGGCGGGATATGACATACCAGGTCGCCGCAGCAACCGGATCCTGCTTGGTGCCGATGGCATTGATATAGAGATGCGCGAGCTTGTTCTGCGCGACGACATTGCCGCGATAGGCGGCCACCCGCATCCAGTTGAAGCCGTTTTCGAGATCCTGCTTGCCGCCCGTGCCGTTGATCAGCCAGATGCCCATATCGAGCTGCGCGGTATCGAAACCCGCATTTGCGGCGCGCGACAGCCATTCCCGAGCGCGCGCCTTCTTTTCCGGCGGCAGATCGGGAAGGTTGAGATAAAGCTGCGAGACCGCATACTGCGCATCGGCAATGCCCTGCTCGGCGGATTTCTCATAATAGGGAAGCGCCATCTGCAACCCCTTCAAGCCGGGGTTCTCTGCGGTGATGATCTGCGCAACGTTGAACTCGGCGGAGGCTTGGCCGGCGTCGGCCGCCTTCCTCATCCACTGATCCGCCTTTTTCTGATCGCGGGGGACGTCACGCCCCTCCATCAGAACCAGTGCGTATTTGAACATGGCCGTGGCATCGCCACCCTCGGCCGCCTTGCTATACCAGAAGGCTGCATCCTTGGTGTCGCGCTTGACGCCCAGCCCCTGCGTCATCAGTTCGGCAATCAAGGTTTGCGCGGCAGGGTCGCCAAGCTGCGCCCGTGGCAAGGCTCTTTGAAACGCCGTCAGGTAATAACCGCGCTGGAAGGCACCATAGGCATCGTCGACCTTGCCGGTGAAGGGTTTCTCCGGCGGCAGATCGGGCAACTTCGCGCCCATGCGCTCGAAAACGCCCACGCCCGCAGAGGGCTTGATATTGTCATCGGCCTTGGGCTCTGCGCCCGGCTGAATTTTCTCGGTCTTGAAAGTGCTGACATCGGCGTTCAGCGGCCGCGTGACGATGCTCTGGTTTGGCCGCGGAACATCCTTGTCCGCTGCAGCGGAGGAATCGTCGGGCTGCGCATTGTCCTCAGCCGGCGCACTCTTTTCCGCCGGCGCCGTCACGCCCGGCAGCGACGTATCGCCGCCATTACCCGATTGCGCCACGGCCAATAGCGGAAATGCCGCAAGCCCGGCTGCGAGCACGGCGAGGAAGGATCGATGGCAGAATCGTGGCTTCGGCGACATGAATCGCTATCAATCCTCAAACCGTGGCGCTTTTTCGTCGAGAAGCGCGTTCACTTCCGCAACGATGGAAGGTGCGTTCGCTGGCTCGGCAAAGACGGCTGTGCGCAAGGCGACGAATTCGGCGCCGCTCAAAGCCACCTCCAGCGCCGACTTCGGATCCGTGCCGCCCATGACGATGCACGGAATTTCGATCATCGAGGCCCACCACTCGCCAAGCGCCACATTCTTCGGATGCGCCTCGGGCTTGATATCCCCATCAAGCTTGCCGAAGAAGATATAGTCCGGCCGAAGTTCTCCGACCTCAAGAGCGCTGTGCCTTTCGGTGGCGTTGCCGCCGCCAACGATCAGCTTCGGCACGAACTTCTCGACGGCTTCGGTAAGCTCAGCGAGATTGCCGGCAATATGCAATCCATCGGCCTTCACCCGGCCTGCCACGCGGCTATCGCCTGATACCAACGCTGCGGCTCCGGCTGCCTGTACGACGGGCACCAGCTTCTCCGCATGCTTCTGGAATGTGTTATCGTCCAGCCCATACTGGGGAATGATCACGGAGGCGACATCGCCGCCCCTGAGTGCATCGGCAACGACCTTCACCTGTTCCTCCATATCGGCGATATCGGGAACGATGAGAACGAGGCGGCAACGATCTTCGGGCACGGTCATGCGAGCTTCCATGGTTTCGGGCTCATCCTTGGGGGATGATGCACCGGTTCGATAGTCGTGAGTAAATCCGATAGTCCGCTCTGACAAGGGGCAGCCGCCGAAACTGGCCTCCCGAAGGTGGTGTGGATCGCGATTATATCGCCTGCCATCGATGCCTGCCGCACATTATATCGTGCAGCGCACAATTAACTTGCCGCACCCTAGCGTTTGACGTAGCTTTTCCTTATGTCGACCATGGATCCCTTCGCAGCCATCGCGGACCCGAACCGGCGCTACTTGCTGGAGGAGCTGCGACGCTCACCCAAAACGGTCAATGAGCTGGCGCAAGGCCTGCCGATCAGTCGCCCGGCAGTGTCGCAGCATCTCAAGGCATTGCTCGACAGCAATCTCGTTTCCGTGACCAATGAGGGCACGAAACGCATATATGCCGTCAACAGCCGCGGCTTCGACAAACTGAATTTATGGCTGGATCAATTCTGGGCTTGAAAGCCGCCGCTTCCATCTAAACTTTTTGCTTTGCGCAATCTCTATCGCAATGCGTCCAAATGTTCTTGCGCAGCATGGTTAAGAAAGCTGCGCCGACCCACCCTGATACTATAACGTCGGCGCACTCGCTCTAAGCGACAATAGTTTTCGATCTCGGCAGCTATTCCGGAATCTCTCGATCCACTGGCCTACCCGCCAAGATCGATAATTTTGATCCCTGACGCTTTGCGTCAGTGAACCGACGAACGCAGACGCTGGATTTCGTCCTTGACGCGCAGTTTCCTGCGCTTGATGTCGGCTATCGTGGTATCATTGATAGAGGGAGACGTCAGTGCGGTATGCAGCTCTTCCTCCAGAGCGACATGTTTCTTTTCGAGCGATTCAAGATGAGCTTGAACAGTCATATGACCCTTCCTTCCTCTTTAGGGGCCCTGACCATCCATTCGCCAAGGCCCTAGGTGTCAACCCTCCCACTGTGCCATAATATCCGGCCCTTGTCGAAGGCGAAAACGTGGCCTATAGGCGGCAAATTCGTGATGAAGGATAACTTCCCGTTACCGCCATTTGATGATAGGAGCTTGCGGGATTTAAGAGGCGGAAGACATGCGATTCCGCGATATGCTGGGGAAATGAACATGGCCGATCAGGAACAGGCGGAAATCAGGCTGATCGTGGCGCGGCTGCGCCAGGAACACGAAGATTATGATGCCGCAATCAATGCCATGATCCAGACGGGCTGCGAGGCCCTTCGCATCCAGCGCATGAAGAAGAAGAAGCTCGTCATCAAGGACAAGCTTTCCAAGCTGGAAGACCAGATTATTCCCGACATTATAGCCTGAGGAGCATAACGCGACGATGATGACCGAAAGACCGCCTGTCGCCATCATCATGGGAAGCCAGTCCGACTGGGAAACCATGAAAAATGCCGCAGACACTCTTGAAGCCCTGGAGATCACCTATGATGCGCGCATCATCTCAGCGCATCGCACGCCGGACAGGCTGGTGAGTTTCGCCAAGGGCGCAAGGGATGAAGGCTTCAAGGTCATCATTGCCGGCGCCGGCGGGGCGGCCCACCTTCCCGGCATGGCCGCCTCCATGACGCCGCTGCCGGTCTTCGGTGTGCCGGTACAGTCTCGCGCGCTCTCCGGGCAGGATAGCCTTCTCTCCATCGTGCAGATGCCGGCCGGCATCCCCGTCGGAACATTGGCGATCGGCAAGGCCGGCGCGGTGAATGCCGCCCTTCTCGCCGCCGCCGTCCTGGCGCTCGGCGACGAAGAAATCGCCGACCGGCTGGACGAATGGCGTGCGCGCCAGAGCGCAGGCGTTGCCGAATACCCGATGGACGACCTATGACCGAGAAGACGATCGGCATCATCGGCGGCGGCCAGCTCGGCCGCATGCTCGCCATGGCGGCTGCGCGCCTGAATTTCCGCATCATCATCCTCGAACCGCAAGCCGACTGTCCGGCAGCCCAGGTCGCCAGCGAGCAGATTGTCGCCGCCTATGACGATGCGGCTGCCCTTGCCGAACTGGCAAGGCGCTGCGACGTCGTGACATACGAATTCGAGAATGTTCCAGTCCTGGCCGCCGAAAGGCTGGCTGACGATATCGCTGTCTATCCGCCGCCGAAGGCTCTGGAGATGGCGCAGGACCGGCTGACCGAAAAGCGCTTCATCAACGGCTGCGGCATCCCGACCGCACGCTTCCATGCCGTCGACAGCCAGGCCGATCTTGAGGCAGCCCTTGCCGATTTCGGCGGCCAAGGCGTTCTGAAGACCCGCCGTCTCGGCTATGACGGCAAGGGCCAGCGTGTCTATCGCTCATCGACCGACAGCCCCGAAGGCGGTTATGCGGCCCTCGGCGGCGTACCTCTTATTCTTGAAAGCTTCGTATCCTTCGAGCGCGAGATCTCGATCATCGCCGCACGCGGTATCGACGGAACGATTGCCTGCTACGATCCGGCTGAGAACGTCCACCGAGACGGCATCCTCCACACTTCAACCCTGCCCGCCAGCATTTCCGAGCAGACGGCTGCAGCCGCGCGCGCGGCTGCGGAAAAGATCCTGACTGCGCTCGGTTATGTCGGCGTGATCGGCATCGAGTTCTTCGCGCTGGCGAACGGCGACCTCATCGCCAACGAAATGGCGCCGCGCGTCCACAACTCAGGCCATTGGACTGAGGCCGCCTGCGTCATCTCGCAATTCGAGCAACACATCCGGGCGGTGGCCGGCCTGCCACTCGGAAATCCGCAGCGCCATTCCGATTGCGTGATGACGAATCTGGTCGGCGACGACATTCTGGCGCTGCCGCAATGGCTGCGCCTTGACGACACGCTGGTGCACCTCTACGGCAAGAGCGAAGCGCGCCCGGGCCGCAAAATGGGCCATGTTACACAGCTTGTCCGTTAAGACGGGCGGGAAAAAGCCCCTGACATGGTTGACAGGGCACGGGCGACAGGGTATTTGCTCCCCACCCTAAAGAGCGCGCCCTGAGCGCGCTTTTGATTGTTAATGACACGGGCGAATGTGACATTCCCCCTCGAACATCGCGGATCAGAAAAATGAAGATCAAGAATTCGCTCAAGTCGCTCAAGGCGCGCCACCGTGACAACCGTCTCGTTCGCCGCAAGGGCCGCATCTACATCATCAACAAGCTGAACCCGCGCTACAAGGCTCGTCAGGGCTGATATAGCGCGTGGCTCTGATCCCTCGGATCGAGCGCACAGTTTTAGTTGATCGCATCAAATTTGTTTTTGATCTTCGACACTGGCGGGCTACTATGCCCGCCATGCGCGTTTTAGCTTTGCCCTATTTTGCCCTTCCGATCCTGCTTGCCTTGAGTATAGCAACTCCGCAAACAGCGGTGGCCGACGATTCGAGCAGTATCGTCGAGCGGAAGGATTCCGGTGACACCTCCGGCAGCCTCTCACCCAAACAGCGGCTCGACAATCTCTTCACATCATTGAAACGTCAGCGCGATCCCGATCAGGCGAGCCTCATCGCCGATCAGATCAATGCCGAACTCAGTGATTCCGGCAGCGCCACCGTTAATCTCCTGATGCAATGGGCCGACAAGGCCATTCTGGACAAGCGCAACGCCGCTGCGATGGACTATCTCGATCAGGTGATCTCGCTGAGGCCCGATTATGTCGAAGGCTGGAACAGGCGCGCGACGCTCAACTTCGCTATCGGCGACTATCGCAAGTCGATGGAAGACATCAATCAGGTCCTGCGGATAGAGCCTCGCCACTTTGGCGCTATTGCCGGCATGGCGGCGCTGCTGACCGAACGAGGCAATGATGCGCTTGCATTGAGAACCTGGGAACGCTTCCTCGACATCTATCCGGCGAATCGCTCGGCACAGGAAGAGGTCAGCAAGCTCTCGGAGAAGATTGCGGGCAGCCGCACCTGATTGTTGACGCAGCGTGGCCATCGCGCACAGCAGAAACTGCATCCCAGGGGATGAAAAACCGCGATGGGACATTAGATTAATGCATGTCGCGCAAAAGTGTGCAGCACAACGGTTCTGCGGCAACGACATGCGCAAAACAAGGAACTAAAGCGCTAGACGCGCATCTGAAAGATCGCGACATGCTTTGGTGGCCTCTGATATTTGATCCGTGCCGCAATGATCGATTCTCTGCTCACTGCCATTATTACTGTTGTCGTCTTTGCCGCGGGCTTCTCGGCATACAAGACGCGTGCGATCGAGCAAACCTATCCCAATATCGGCGAACTGACTGATATCGGCGGCTACCGTTTGAACGCCGTGCATCTGCCACGCCCAGCGACTGCGGATCTGCCTGCACTGGTTTTCATTCATGGCGCCAGCGGCAATCTGCGCGATCAGTTCGAAGCTTTCGCGGCTCCTTTGAGCGGCCGCGCCGAAATGTTGTTCGTCGATCGACCCGGCCATGGCTATTCCGAGCGCGGACCGGCGGAAAACGCCCTCCCCTCGGGCCAGGCCGACGCCATTGCCAGACTGATGGACAAGCGCGGCATCGGGAGCGCCATCATCATTGGCCATTCTTTCGGCGGAGCCATCGCCGCGGCGTTCGGCATGCGGCATCCCGGCCGGACCGAAGGACTGTTGTTTCTGGCACCAGCCACCCATCCCTGGCCCGGCGGCGTCGACTGGTACTATACGCTCGCCGCCACGCCCGTTCTCGGTTGGCTCTTCACACATCTGATCGTCATGCCGATCGGCCTGCGCAGGGTCGAGACCGGCACGCTCAGCATCTTCCGCCCGAATGCGAGGCCGGCGGATTACATAGAGAAAACAGCGCCGGAACTGGTGCTGCGGCCGCATACATTCCGCAACAATGCGACCGACGTGGTCAACCTTTTCGCCTATGTCTCCGCCCATGCGCCGCGGTACAGCGAGATCAAGGCGCCAACCGTCATCATCACCGGCGACAGCGACGACATCGTGCTGGAGGAATTACATTCCCGCGGGCTCGCCCGGGATATTGCCGGCGCCGAGCTCGTCACAATAAGTAATCTCGGCCACAAGCCGGACTACGTGACGACGGATGTTGCAATCGCTGCCATCGAGCGGCTGGCTGGCCAATCGCGCGACCTGCAGATGCTTGCCGCACAAGCGGAAATCCGCATCAGCGGCCTCGGCAACAAAGCTTCCGGGCGGACGCCCTCCTCTCAGGCCATGACGACGTCATAGTCAGCTGCAGCGGCATCCGCGAATATACGACTGTGCGGCACGGTCTCTATTGTCTGCCTCACCGCCTGCAGCATGATCGAGGCCAGCCGCTCCGTCGCCGGGCTCGCTTCCGCTTCAGCGCGATGCAGCACGAGATCCAGCGTCGGCAAAGCCGGCAGGCCGGCCTCACCAGGCGCTAGCTGCCGCACCTTGCTCGGCAGCCCGAGCGGCGTGCGCAGCGCCAGGCCAAGGCCTGCAGCCGTTGCCGCCCACAGACCGCCCAGACTGGGGCTGACGAAGGATACTCGCCAACCGATTCCAGCTCGATCAAGCGTCTTTGTGGCGATATTCCGCAGCAGGCATGGCGCCTCGAGCGAGGCAAGCGGCATGATCTCGCCGCTATCGGCATGCCACTGCACGTCACCATTTGCCGGGCCGACCCAGCAGATCGGCACTTCGGCAATTCGATCCGTATGAGCAGTGCGAAAGCCGTCGCTCCAGGCAAGCGCCAGATCGAGCTTGCCCGACGTCACCCGCTCGACCAGCTCGACATTGCGCGTAACGCGCGCCTCGATGCGTACCTTCGGATGGGCGCGGGCAAAACGCCCGAGCACTTCGGGCAGCAAGGTCTCTCCAAAATCCTCCTGCAAGCCGAGACGAACCCAACCCTCGAGCCCCGTCCCGTGCAGTGCCGTGGCCGCCTCGTCATTCAGATCCAGCAGCCTTCTGGCATAGCCTAGCATCGTCTCTCCGGCGTCCGTCAGCGCTAGCCCTCGGCCCGCCTTGCGGAAGATGGGCGTACCTGCCTGCTCCTCCAGCTTCTTGAGCTGTGCACTGATCGCCGAGGTAGAGCGCCCCAGCCTGTCTGCCGCCTTGGCGTAGCTGCCAAGATCCACACCGGTCACAAAGCTGCGCAGCACATCGAGATCAAAGATAACCTTCCGCACGGACAACCATCCACTTTTTTGGAATCATAGATCCATAATTATCTGATTTTTGGGATTATTATCTGCTGTCATTCTATGATCGTCAAGAGACACGGAAACAGGAGCATCCCATGCCATTCACCCGCATCACCCTTCTGCGCGGCAAGTCACCTGAATATCTCAAGGCGCTGTCGGACAATTTCCATCGCGCGCTCGTCGAGGCTTTCGAGGTGCCGCCGACGGATCGCTTTCAGTCCATCCATCAGCTGGAGCCGCATGAGCTGGTTTTCGACCGGACCTATTTCGCCAGCAAGCCACGCACGGACGATTACGTCTTCTTCGATGTCACCACGGGCAAGCCGCGCAGCACCGAGACCAAGAAAGCCTTCTATCGCCGCATCGCCGAACTTCTTGCCGACGCTCCGGGCGTCCGCCCTGAGGACATCATGATCACCATCACCACGGCAACGCGGGAGGACTGGTCATTCGCCGATGGCCGCGCGCAGATGATCGAGCAGGTTTGAGAACCATGTCGCAAACCACATCTATCCAGTCGCCCGCCATTCATCGCGCCGGCACGAACATGCAGCCATCGCCCGAAGGCATCGCTACCGCTACCTTCCTGGTGGAGTCGCTGGTGGAGAGTGCCGAAAACGGCGGCCTCACCGCGATGCGCTGTGCACTCGAACCCGGCGTCATGACCCGCTGGCACACGCATCCACACGGACAGATCCTCTACGTTCTGTCCGGCGTCGGCCTTGCCGAACGGTTCGGCGGTCCCGCAGAAGAACTGCATGCCGGTGATTGTATCAGCTTCGCACCGAACGAACGCCATCGGCACGGTGCGGCACCGGAGAATGCCTTCTCCTATATCAGCATCCAGGCAGCGCAAAATGGAAGCGCCGTCACCTGGCTGGAGGAATGACCATGATCGCCATGCAATATAACTTTCCCCTCCCCGCGGACTACGACATGGCGATCATCGATCGCCGCATCCGCGAGAAAGGTCCCCTGCTCGACAATCTCCCCGGCTTGAAATTCAAGGCCTATCTGACGGCGAGAAAGGGCGATGCCGCTACGGGGAGCCGGCAGAATTTCTATTCACCCTTCTACGTCTGGCAGCAGGAAGAGGGTTTGAGCGATTTCTTGTGCGGCCCTGGCTTCCTGGCCCTGACCGAGAATTTTGGCCGCCCTCAGATCAACACCTGGATCGCCTGGCATGCCGAGACCTCCGCGGATATTCGCAGCGCCAAATTCGCCACGCGCGAGATCGTCGCCATCGACGCCGAAACATCGCTTTCAGAACTGCGCGCGAAGGAGAGCGAGGCAGCAGCACGTGCCATATCGAATGGCGAGGCGCTCGCCTCGGTCGCTGCATTCGAACCGACGCACTGGACGCTGGTGCGCTTCCGCCTGCTGGCTGAGCCGCCGAAAGATCCGGCAAGATCCGGCCTGCAGACATACGATGTCGGGCACCTCTCGCTGCCGACGGCATCGGCCCGAAAATCGGAACCGATTTTCGGAAAGCCCGATGCGTAGAACAAACAGGACGGAGCATCTTTTGTGCTTCCCAAAGGAAGCACGGCGCTCCGGCGTCGCCTGAAGTGTCACGGAGACAATCTCCTTGTTTTAAAGGAAAGGCGGGCGCTCTATGGATGGAAAGTCTTTCTGAAGCAGAAGAGTGATCCCTCCATGGTCGATATTGCAATGATCGAAGCCGCCCGCACTCGCCTCGGTGGCCGGGCACGGCGCACGCCGCTTCTCTCCTCGCCCTTTCTCGATGAGATTGCGGGCCGCCGCCTGTTCGTGAAGGCCGAATGCCTGCAGCACTCCGGCTCCTTCAAGTTCCGCGGCGGCTGGTCGGCGGTCTCGGCGCTTGAGCCATCCGTGCGCGCCAAGGGCGTCATCGCCTTCTCATCCGGCAACCATGCGCAAGGTGTGGCGCTGGCCGCAAAGCTTCACGGCGTTCCCGCTGTCATCATCATGCCGACTGACGCCCCGAAGCTGAAGATCGCCAATACCCGCGCCTTCGGTGCAGACGTCGTACTCTATGACCGCGTCAAGGAAGACCGAGACGAAATCGGCGCACGCATTTCCAAGGAGCGTGGCCTGACGCTCATCAAGCCCTTCGACGAGCCACAGGTGATCGCCGGCCAGGGAACGACCGGGCTCGAAATCGCCGAACAGGCTGCCGAGGAAGGCATCGAGGCCGCAAGCGTTCTCGTTCCCTGCGGCGGCGGCGGGCTCACCTCCGGTATCGCGTTGGCGCTTGAATCCCGCGCCCCGGGCTTCAAGGTACATCCCTGCGAACCCCAGGACTTCGACGACACCGCCCGCTCGCTCGCCTCAGGCAAGATCGAGCGCAATGCCGCGCTGCAAGGCTCGATCTGCGATGCCATCATCACGCCGCAGCCGGGCAACATCACCTTCCCGATCCTGAAGCGGCTTTGCGGTGCCGGTCTCGTCGTTACGGATGAGGAAGCTCAAAAGGCCATGGCGCTCGCCTTCACCCGTTTGAAGATCGTGGTGGAACCAGGCGGAGCCGTCGCGCTGGCAGCGGCGCTCTTTCACGGCAAAAACATAGAGGGCGATACGGTGATCGCGGTCACATCGGGCGGCAATGTCGACCAGGATGTCTTCGAAGCGGCTCTGAGCCGCCACTAGAGCGCCGTGCTTCCTTTTGGAAGCACTAAGGACGCCCTATCTCCTTGAATCTACGCATCGGGCTTTCCGAAAATCCTATCAGATTTTCGGGCCGATGCTGTCGATCCTCAGTTGGCGGCGCGACGATAGAGCGCCAATGATCCCGCAAGAGCCAGCAGCGCGCCGCCACAGGCGCGCTCGAGCCACTTTGCCCCTTCGGACTTCAGAACCCGCACAGCCTGTGAGCCGAAGACCGCATAGCCGAACATAATCATGAAATCGAGCGCGGCGAAGATGCTGCCCAGAATGAAGTATTGCTGAAGCTGCGGCATGGAGGGATCGATGAACTGCGGCAAGAAGGCCGAGAAGAAGAGATAGCCCTTCGGATTGGTGACGGCGACCATGAAGCTCTTCAATCCGATGGAAAATGCCGTTCCCTTCGACTGGCTCGCACTAGCCTGCAAGGCGCCATCAATGCTCCCCTTCGAACGCAGCATCATGATGCCAAGAAAGGCGAGATAGGCGGCGCCCACCCATTTCAGTGCCGAGAACCAGAATTCGGAAGCCGCCAGCAGCGCTCCGAGGCCGATAGCGACGGCACAGATCAACACAGCATCAGACAGAACAGCACCGATCATGCCCGGCAAGGCGCGCCGGACGCCGAAACGCGAGCCATTTGTGAGCGCCAGAAGCACGGTAGGCCCCGGCGTCGCGATACCGATGAAAGAGACGGCGGCAAAGGCGAGCAGCGTGGTCAGATGCATGATGTCCCTCCTCCTTGAGCCCGGAGGGTTGCATGTGGTGCAGCGCTTAGCAAGACCCGCCTGGTCTCTCTTATGCCGCATCGCGACACCCTCTGTGGCCTCTCCATCGACCAGACCACGCCTCCAGGTAATCAGCAGCGAGGAAGGGATACTTGCCGATCGTTTCCTGTAATCATCCCCCTGAGGTCGGCATTGGCGCTCAAGGTGATGAAGCTCTCGTCGCGAGCCGGCTTCAAATAGGTGGACACTGGCAGTGGCCCGGCAGGAATATCCTCGCGCACGCATCCGCCGGTTACGGCAATCTCGATGCTGCCACGTACGCGCGGACCATACTTGATCGAAACGCGAGTGCGCTCCTGGATCGCCGCCAACCGTGGAACATCCTCGGGAGCGATCCGCCACACGCTCAAGACAAATCCTGGCTTCGCCTCCATGGAAAGCGGGTGACGCTCAGTGGGCTCGGCTGCCTCGACGAGAACGAACCGGTCAACGGTTTCATCGCTGCTACCCTCGGTCTTCGTCTTCACGGTCATGACGAAATCACCCGGCCGCAACGCCAGCGCAGAAGGCTGACGCAGCCCCGCCCTGACCTCGGCAAAATTCATGGTGAGGAAATCGAGCCGGGCGAGCTTCGGCAAGCTGGAGAGCGGCGTGCTCAGGCAGCCGCTCAGCACGAGCAAGGCAAGCAGCATGAAGACACGCGGGACAACAGGGGATATCGACATAAGAATTCCTCATTGACGATCATTAATTATCGTAATACAGAAATTAAATATCGAGTCAATTGGAGCGCTCACATGACGCATATCATCGATCACCCACCGCCAGGGGTGACGGATCGCCGCCGGCGCTGGGCGCGCATCATGTCGGGATCGACCGTTGCGGGGATGGTGTTCACGGTCGCGGCCATGATCTGGATATGGATCGACAAGAGCACCGTTCAGACCATGCTGGCGCCTTATCTCGGTATTGCCGGATCCCCGGTAACAGTCACGTTAGCGACTCAGCTCATGGGTCTGGCCCTGTCCGCGCCGCCGGCGGCTCTGCTCGTCTATCTCCTGTTGCAGGCGCGCGCGATCTTCACCGGCTTCATCGCTGGTCGAGCCATTACGGATATTGCCGCGGCACGGGTGTGGCGTATCGGCATGATCCTGATTGCCAAGGGCCTTCTCCTGCCGTTCTGGCGGATGGCCGCCAGCGTTCTCATCACGTTCGGCAATCCTCCCGGGCAGCGACTTGCTGCCCTGACCATAAGCCTTGACGATATTCTGTGGGCGATTGTCGGAGGCCTTCTCGTCGCCATCGGTTGGACCTTGCGGGAAGCAGCCCGCATCGCCGACGAAAATGCGAACTTCGTCTAAAGAGTTTTCGCTTTTCTTCGAATCGCGAAAAGCTCTATCTCTTTGTTTTTGCGCACTCCGGATGCGAAGCCGCCGTGCATTTTCATGGAAATGCTCTCATGCCGATCCTCGTCAATCTCGATGTCATGCTGGCGCGTCGAAAGATGCGCTCAAAGGAATTGGCTGCAGAGGTGGGCATCACCGAAGCCAATATCTCGCTTTTGAAGTCCGGCAAAGTGAAGGGCATCCGTTTCGAGACTTTGGAGGCGATCTGCAAAGCCCTGGATTGCCAACCGGGAGATCTTCTGGAGTTCGTCGGCGACGGAGATCCGCGCTTGAGCCGCCCGGAGACTGGGTAGGCACGCGATCGTCACCACCTGCGAAATGAACTTCTGGCCTCAAAAGAAAACCCGCCCTCTTTCGAAGGCGGGTTTCTCGCATCTAAAGCTGCTGCCTTGTATCCTATGTCGGCAATCAGACGCCCGACTGGCCGTCCGAGCCGATATAGGCGATGCGCAGCATGTTGGTCGCGCCCGGCGTGCCGAGCGGAACACCGGCCGAAATGATGATGCGGTCACCCGGCTTGCCGAAACCTTCTTCGGCAACGATGCGGCAGGCATTGTTGACCATGTCGTCGAGGTCGGTCGCATCATGCGTGACGACGCAGTGCATGCCCCAGACGACGGACAGGCGACGTGCCGTCTGAATGATCGGCGACAGCGCCAGGATCGGAACCTGCGGACGCTCGCGCGAGGTGCGAAGGCCAGTCGTGCCGGACGAGGTGTAGCAGACGATGGCGGCGAGCTTCAGCGTCTCGGCAATCTGGCGGGCGGCGAGCGAGATCGCGTCGGCACCGGTTGCCTCAGGCAGAGCGCGCTGGGCATAGATGATGCCCGGATAATGCGGCTCGCGCTCGATGGTGCCGGCGATCGAGGCCATCATGGAAACGGCTTCGACCGGATAGTCGCCGGATGCGGATTCTGCCGAGAGCATGACGGCATCGGCGCCTTCGAAGACGGCGGTCGCGACGTCGGACACTTCGGCGCGAGTCGGAACCGGCGCGGAGATCATCGATTCCAGCATCTGCGTGGCGACCACAACGGGCTTGCCCGAGCGACGGCAGGCGCGGATCAACTGCTTCTGAATGCCGGGAACGGATTCCAGCGGCATTTCCACGCCAAGGTCGCCACGGGCCACCATCAATGCGTCCGAAAGCTCGATGATTTCCTCGATGCGCTCGACGGCCTGCGGCTTTTCGATCTTCGACATCAGGCCAACGCGGCCATGCGAGATCTTGCGGACTTCCGTCAGATCTTCCGGGCGCTGGATGAAGGAAAGAGCAACCCAATCAACTTCATTGGTGGCGAGAACGGCATCGAGGTCGACGCGGTCCTTATCCGTCAGTGCGCCGACGCCGAGCAGCGTATCCGGCAGGCTGACGCCCTTGCGGTCGGAAATCTTCGTGCCCGAAATGACCGTCGTGACGATGCTCTTGCCGTCGCACTTCTCGGCGCGCAAGGCCAGCTTGCCGTCATCGATCAGCAGGCGGTGGCCCGGCTGCACCGATTCCAGAATTTCCGGATGCGGCAGGTAGACACGCGTGTTGTCGCCAGGGATATCCTGATTGTCGAGCGTGAACGTCTGGCCGGGCTTGAGATCGACCTTGGTTTCAGCAAACTTGCCAACGCGCAGCTTGGGACCCTGCAAGTCAGCGAGAATGCCGATCGGACGACCACAGCGCGCTTCAACGGCGCGGATGCGCTGAATGAGCGTGCGCATCACATCGTGGCTGGCGTGGCTCATGTTGATGCGGAACAGGTCCGCGCCGGCCTCATGAAGCTTCTGGATCATTTCCTCGGAAGAAGAGGCCGGGCCGAGCGTTGCGAGGATTTTGACTTTTCTGTTTCGTTTCATCAATTCTGGCTTTCCTGGCTGCCCGGGGTATCGGAGAGCTGAACCATCCAGCTCGCCTGACGCCCCGTGTCGTATTCCTTGAATCCCATCTTCTGGTAGCCGCGCGCGTAGCAGTCCTTCACGCCTGGGATCTTGAATTCGTTCTCCGCCACGCACATTTCGACATCGCCGGTCCAGCGGCCGCCACGGGCCGCGTCTTCTGCGTAGAGATAGTAATAGCGGGATTGGAGCGGTCCCTCGATCAAGGTGGCGCAGGTATTGGCCGGAATCTGCCACCAGCCTTCCGTTACCCAACCTTCCTTGGCCCTATAGCCGATCGCTACGCCGACGAGGTTCTGAGTGCCGTTGCACGTTCGGAAATCGGCACGGGCCGCATTCGGCATGAAAAAGAACGGCGCTGCTATAGCGAGAATGAGGAAGGCGATTCGGGCTAGCGGACTGGACCGCTTAACGAAACGTGGCGCGACTTGGCTGGACACGGCTTCCAATTGGCTCCCGGTTATTCGTTGTTGCGTCTTCTTGCGCTGCCATCCGATGAATGTCAACGCAACTCTAATCGATTATATTTTCTTCACGGGATGGTGACGGCGCCATGCGCCGCTGTTCATCCGACGGAGGCTGCAAACCTTGCACCTTCCATCCGCGCATGCAATCAAACAAAGAGTTGAAAATTTCAATAATCGACAATCCGCATGACCAACTTCGCATCTTTCGAAATCATATCGGGCAATCGTGACAAAGGCATGGTCATTCTCGGGGACCACGCCATGCGGCATTTGCCCGAGCGCTATGGCCGCCTGGGGCTGCCGGAGGCTGCCTTTTCACGCCACATCGCCTACGATATCGGCATCGAAAGCCTCTGCCGCCGCCTGTGCCAGACGCTTGACGCGCCCGGCGTGCTCGGCGGCTTCTCCCGTCTGCTCATCGATCCGAACCGCGGGGAAGACGACCCGACGCTGATCATGAAGATCTCCGATGGAGCGATCATTCCCGGCAATCATCCGATCACGGATGAGGAGTGGAACTACCGCATAGAGGCATTCCACCGGCCGTACCACAAGGCGGTCGATGAGACGATTTCCGCAGTAGCGAAAGCAACGGGCCAGGCGCCTCTCGTGCTGTCGATGCATTCCTTCACGCCGGCATGGAAAGGCGTGGCAAGACCCTGGCACGCAAGCGTGCTCTGGGATAGCGATGATCGTGCCGTTACGCCGCTCCTTGCAAAGCTCGGCGCGGATACCGATCTCGTGGTCGGAGACAACGAGCCTTACGACGGCGCCCTGCGCAACGACACCATGTTCCGCCATTGCATGATGAAAGGCATTCCGCATGCGCTGCTGGAGGTCCGGCAGGATCTGATCGGCGACGAAGCCGGCATTGCCGAATGGGCCGACCGCCTGTCGCGGATTTTCGCCGAACTGAACGCCGATCCGGCATTGCACGAATACAAGCGATATCCGTCGCGGACCGGCCCCTATGAGGCATGAACCGGCGAGCGCATTGAGGAGAATGAAGATGAGCGCACTCACCAAGGAACAGCAGACCGAGCTCGAGGCCGCCGCGTTTCGCCATCTCGTTGCGCACCTGCGCGAACGCAGAGATGTTCAGAACATCGACCTGATGAACCTTGCCGGTTTCTGCCGCAACTGCCTGTCAAACTGGTATCGCGAAGCGGCCGAGGAGGCAGGTCTGCCCGTCAGCAAGGACGAGTCGCGCGAGATGATCTACGGCATGCCCTATGAGGATTGGAAGAACCTGCATCAGAAGGAAGCTTCGGCTGTGCAAAAAGCCGCTTTCGAGCAAAACAAGCCGAAAGATTAACGCCGCCTTTACCAATAGCGCTTGACCTTGCGCGCCATTCGCGGCAGGTCAACTGCCCGATCGAATTCGAAATACCGCGCAGGCCCTGAAGCGAAGTGCAGCATCGGTTGACCCACCGATTCCATTTGCGACCGGCCTCGAGCGACCCTCTAGGACCCTTTAGGAGAAGTGCATGGAAGAGAATAGCGTCGAGAACGTAGCGGCAGCCGAACTGCGCCAATTCATCGAGCGTATCGAGCGCCTGGAAGAAGAAAAGGCAGCGATCGCCTCCGACATCAAGGACGTGATGGGCGAAGCCAAGGGCCGCGGCTACGACACCAAGGCGATCCGCACCATCATCCGCCTTCGCAAGAAGGACGCGAATGAGCGCCTGGAAGAAGAATCCATCCTGCAGACCTACATGGCCGCTCTCGGCATGGAATAAGCAAGGCTTTAGACAGCCTTGCGCGATGATCGGGAGCCGGCTTGCCGGCTCCTTTCTTTTTGTCCCGCAAGAGACGCAAAAGCGTTACCAGCGCCTTTTATTGTCAAGCGATTCCGGACGGAAAACCGCTGCGCACTTTTCCTGGAATCGCTCTATGCAAAAAGGCGCTCGATCAGATCGGCAGCCTTGCCCTGCCAGAGCTCGCCCTTGCCGGTTCCCGACCACAGAGACAGAAAGTCCGGCGACCCCTTCGCAGTCGATGCGCCGCGCATATCGCGCGTGAACTTGTTCTGCGCCGGAAAGGGAAGAATGCCTTCCGGCTTTCGATCCATTTCGTCCATGAAGCGGTTTTCGATGCCGCGGGCGAAGCGGCCGGAGAAGGCGCGCGTTGTCCGCGTTCTGCGCTCCGATGCTTCGAGAAGCTTCTTGCGATAGGGCGCCGATGTTCCAGCTTCCGCGCAGGCCAGAAAGGCCGTGCCCATCTGGGCGGCCTGCGCCCCTGCCGTGAGCACCACCCGCACGTCTTCTGCCGTCATAAGGCCGCCTGCCGCGATCAGCGGTACGCGGATGGCGCCGACGCACTGTGCCAGAAGATCGCGAAGACCGATTTCAGAATCCGCCGCCTTGGCATCGAAAATACCGCGATGGCCGCCAGCCTCGAAGCCCTGCAGCGTAACGGCATCCACGCCACTCTCTTCCAACGCCCTCGCCTCATCGAGCGTCGTCGCCGTGCCGATCAGTGGAATACCGGCCTTTTTCACCTCGCGCACATGATCGACCGGTAGCAGGCCGAAGACGAAACTGAAGCACGCGGGCTTGAGGCGCAGCACGGTTTCGAACTGTGTATCGAAATCCTCTTCATAGGGAAGAGCAAGCTGCGGCGAGGCCAGCTCGAGCTCGCGCCGATACACGGCGGTTGCCTCTATTGCCCGTTCGAGCCGATCGGGCGTGACTTCGGCTATGCCATGCGGAACGAACAGATTGATCGCGAAAGGCTTGTCGGTTCGCTGGCGGACCTGCGCGGCAAAGGTTTCTATGGCGGCGCTATTGGAATAGGCACCTCCCATAGCGCCAAGCGCTCCCGCAGCCGAGGCTGATGCTACGAGGTCGACAGACGACGGGCCGCCCGCCATCGGGGCGACGATCAATGGATGCTTCAAACCAAGCTTTTGAAAAAGATTGCTGTCCTTGGGGGCAGACATGTCCATTTTCCTTTCAGGAATGTCTGTTTCGATCTCAACCCAACATAGGCATTGCACGATCGCTTGCCAGAGCGAATCCAGGAAAAGTGCAACACAACCCTTTGCCTCGCTTTCGCAAAAGCGAACAAATAGAATGATTTAGAAGGTGGATGAGGCTTTGTCCGGTCTAAGAGCGACCAAGCGCCGCGGTACGGGCCTCAATGGCCGTCACTACCGACACCATATCCAGCCTGCCATTGCCAAGTTCGACACTCTCGCCATAGAGCGCACGGCAAAGATCGAGGACCGGCGATGCCATGCCGGCGGCGCGAGCCGCATGTGCAATCAGATTTGTACTGTTGAACGCATCGGCCGTGGCGGCCTGCACTGAAAAATCACGGGCAACGAGCTTTGGAATTTTCACGCGCGTCAGGTCGCTCGCCATCGGTCCGGAATCGATGGCAGCCTGAAAAGTCTTGAGGTCGAGCCCGTTCTGCTCGGCAAAATGCGCCGCTTCGGCAAGCCCCGCCAGCATCGTGCAAAGGTAGAGATTGACGGTAAGCTTCATCAGCAATGCATTACCGACCGGGCCGCAGAGGATGGTTTCGCGGCACATGGGGGCAAGCACCGGGCGTACCTCCGCAACCGTCTCCTCATCGCCGCCGAGCAGCGCCACAAGCTGCGCCGTTTCCGCAGGCTTCCTCGAACCCGAAACCGGCGCTTCGACATAGTGTCCGCCGGCGGCAAGAATGTCGGCAGCGAGCTCGCGCGAGTAATCGGGCGAATTGGATCCCATCGAAACGACGATGTGCCCGGAAACCAGCTTCGCGAAGTCAGGCGTTCCCCGCTGTAGAACCGTATCCAGCACGGCCTCATTGACCAGCATCAGGATGACGATGCGGGCCCGCTCGAATACTTCCTCGACACTAGCCGCGACAAAAGCGCCGGCCGTGCGCAACGGGTCGGCCGCTTCCGGCGAGCGATTCCAAACGACGAGCCTCGTGCCCGCTCTTGCAAGATTGAGGGCCATCGGCTGGCCCATGACGCCGAGACCGACAAAGCCGATCTCCTCGCCCGGCTCGACGCCGGGACGTTCGCTGACGTTGGTCATCACAACAACTCCGATGTGTTTCGGGCGACTATGCGATCTCAAAAGTCAGGTTCCGGCGGGAGCGCCACATGCGCTTCCCGCCGGATGTCTATCGATCTCCGGTCTGACTGACGCGGATCAAGGGCTTTCCGCTTAGAACAGGCGGTCGAGCCACTCGTTCTTATCAGGCGCACGACCGAACTGGATATCGGTCAGCGCGGCCTTCAGACGGAGCGTTGTAGCGCCGGCATTGCCATCGCCGATCGTAAAGTTGTGCTTGCGGCCCTTCACCTTGCCGATCGGCGTCACGACTGCGGCCGTGCCGCAGGCGAAGGATTCACGCAGACGCCCGCTCTGAGCATCGGCCTGCCACTGCTCGATCGAATAGGGCTCTTCGCGAACCGTAAGGCCCATGTCGTGTCCCAGCTTGATCAGCGAATCGCGGGTGATGCCCGGCAGGATCGTTCCCGTCAGCGGCGGCGTCTGCAGCGAGCCGTCGTCGAAGACGAAGAAGATGTTCATGCCACCAAGCTCTTCGATCCAGCGCTTTTCGACGGCATCGAGGAAGACGACCTGGTCGCAGCCTTCACGCTGGCCTTCGGCGAGCGCGGAGAGGCTTGCGGCATAATTGCCGCCGCACTTGGCTGCACCGGTGCCGCCGGGGGCAGCACGCGTGTAATTTTCGGAAACCCAAAGCGTAACCGCCGACGCACCGCCCTTGAAATAGGAGGCAACGGGAGAGGCAATGACGCAGAAAAGGTAGTCGGTGGCCGGCCGAGTTCCGAGCGCGGATTCCGAGCCGATCATGAACGGGCGGAGGTAGAGCGAAGCACCTTCGGCGGTCGGGATCCACTCGCGATCGATCTTGACCAGTTCGCGGACGGACTCGACGAACAGTTTTTCCGACAGCGGCGGCATCGCCAGCCGTTCGGCCGAATTCTGAAAACGCTGCGCGTTAGCGCTCGGGCGGAAGAGCGCAGCACCGCCGTCAGGCAGGTGATAGGCCTTCATGCCTTCGAAAATTTCCTGAGCGTAATGAAGCACCACGGTCGCAGGATCGAGAGCCAGCGCCTTGCGCGCCTCGATCTTGGCATCGTGCCAGCCGCGGTCCTGCGAATAGCGGATCGTCACCATGTGATCGGTGAATACGCGGCCGAAACCCGGATTCTGCAGCAGAGCTTCACGCTCGCTGGCCGTTGCGGGGCTGGAATTTTTCTGAATGTCGAACGTCAGTGTGTCGCCGTTACTCATGGCTCCTCCAATGCTTTATTTGTCGCGGCTTTCGCCGCCCATCTCCCGAAAGAAGATTTAAACCAAATCGGGTGGTATTTGATTGCGTTTACGCCTGTTGCCGCGCAAGTTTAAGAGCGCTTCGCATAAATTTTCGACCGGAATCGTTATTTTTTCGGCGAACGCATGTCGCGCAAAAGCGTTGAGCGACTTTGCGACAACGACATGCGCAAAATAAAGAGCCAAAGCTGGTCCGAGAGATCGCGATGCGCTTTGAGCGCGTCACTCCTTTCACCAAGTCCAGATCATAGCGCCTGCGCCACCGCTTCGGCCGCCGCAACCCCGCTCTCATAGGCGCCGTGCGCCGTCGAGTATCGCGCTCGCGAACAAGCCTCTCCGGCGAAGAACAGACGTTCGTTGCAGGGCGCGGCCAACACGCCGCGCAGATCGGAAGCTCCCGGAACAGCATAGGAATAGGACCCGCCGACAAAGGGCTCGCTCGCCCAGGACGACGCTGCCAAAGGCGAAAGTTTCGTTCCGACATCCCCACCGAAGACGCGCTTCAGCTGTTCCACCGAAAAATCGAAGGCCGCCTCCACGCCTTGGCGTTCGAGATCGAACGCAAGGTCGCCGGCAAAATAAGCTTCGATTACCGGCGCGCCGAATGGTCTTAGTTGATAGGCGCCGGTGCGGCGATCCTGCCGCGACCCCATGACATGCGTATCCTCGGGGAGCATTCCGGGCTCGGAGGTTTGGATGAAAAGCTTGTTGGCCAGCCCGAGAGGCAAACGCGAAGCAGCCTCGACCTTCTCCGGCAGCGGCGGCCAGAAGGCGATCCGCTCTGCCGCAAGGACATTGGTGGAGACGCAGACAACGACCGCCCTCGCCGTCAGCTCGCCTTCGGTCGTCGAAATCACGACATGATCGGCGCCGCTGTGGTCGATCCGGTTGACCTCAACACCCAGAACGGTCGCCACCGGCAGGCCATAGGTGGTGACAAGCGTGCCGTAGCCCTGCCGAACGCGCCAGTCCGGGCCGGGGCCGGGGTCATAGCGGCCGAGATCGATCACTGAAGACTTGGGCAACTCGGCCCCGGTCATGAACGCGCCGACAGCATAGATCCTTTCGCGCCACGGCTCGTCTACAGGCAGCATGGCCGAAAGATCGACGTCGCCAGCCCCATCATAGGCATCAACCCGCTCGAAAAATTCAGCCACTGCGCTTGCGGCCGCCTTCAGTCCGGGATCACCGCGCTCGAGCTGCCGCCCGCCGTCGCTCCAGGGGGCCGGCGTGCGGTCGACCGTCAGGCCGATCTCCTCGGTGATCTTTGTCCAGGGATTGGTGCGCGCACCGTGCAGCCAGCCGCAGCCGAGGTCGAGCGCTGCGCCACTCGCGCCGAAAGGATGGACCGTCCGCGCCCGCCCGCCGACCCGATCGGATGCTTCGAGGAGCACGATGGAAAGGTCGGGCCGGAGCGATTGCAGCCGCCGGGCGGCTCCGACGCCGGCAGC
This sequence comes from Rhizobium sp. NPDC092011, assembly GCF_044756305.1. Lineage (NCBI taxonomy): Bacteria > Pseudomonadati > Pseudomonadota > Alphaproteobacteria > Hyphomicrobiales > Rhizobiaceae > Rhizobium > Rhizobium sp. NPDC092011. The sequence goes on along the minus strand of NZ_JBIVSO010000005.1, from coordinate 277,444 downwards.
CCCGGCGCCAATCACGGCGACATCGACCTCGCCTCCCCTCCATGACCCGATGGGCATTCCATTTCCCTTTCGCACACGCGCTTGACGATCTGTAGCTGACCCTCGCGCAGCATGTAAACGGCACTGCAGCTGTGCATACCAAATTGCCGCATTGAGATGCGGCTGCGAATGTCGTAGTTGCTTTGGGCAATAATGGGGACAAACGTGCGGAAGCGAACCTTTGGGACAACGCAGTGGCTGGTGCGCATTCTATGCGCCTTTGCATTGCTGTCCGTCGGTTTTGCCCATCGCCCGGCCGTTTCGATAGCGGCCGAACCGACGCCGTTCGAACTCGCCCAATACCGCCTGCCCGACGGAACCCTGCCGATCATCTGCGTCACCGAAAGGACGCCAGACGGCAAGGAGCATAGCAAGGCCTATATGCCGGGATGCGAAGCATGCCGCATTTCCGCAGCCGCCCTGCTCCCCAATCCGCCCACGGATATTTGCGAGCATCTCGCCTTTGTCCGTGACGATGTCGTCGTTGCCAAAAACGAAGCATTCCGCCGGCAGCTCTATCCGCCCAATAGCGGCCCACGCGCTCCTCCCACCCTGCGAAGCTTTGCCTGAACCCTGCGTCCCGGCCCATGCCGTGACGCTTGTCGTCAATGGCGGCCGGACCATGCACGAGCGCTAGTCGTGCCGGCTGCGGGTAAGATGCCCTCCTGCCGATATTCAAATGCTCAGACGGATCGCTCATAGCGGCTCCGCAGGTAACATCGGCACGGGCCGCGACCGATCGGTCGCATATCTCCCGCAAATTGGGCCTCTTGCAAATCGGGTCATTCGCGCCGCCGCATCTTCGGGGAGTTCCCCATGTCCGCCTTCACCGCGACCGAGCCGAGCGCCGTCGCAGCCGATAACATCTCACTCTATCGCGCGATCTGGCGCTGGCATTTCTTCGCCGGCCTGCTCGTCATACCCTTCCTGCTCAATCTGGCGATCACCGGATCCATCTATCTTTTCAAGGATCAGATCGCCGATACCTTCTATGCCCACCGTTACATTGTTGCCGACACCGGCGCGATGCTTCCGCCACAGGAGATCGTCGACGCTGCGCTGACGGCAATGCCGGGCGCCAAGGCGACGTCGTATCGGGAGCCTGCAGCCGGAGATCGATCCGCTATTGTGACGGTGTCGAAGGCCGGCCAATCGACGCTTGTCTACGTCAATCCGCACAATGGCGAGGTGCTCGGCTCGGTCGGCTCCAAGCAGGAGTTCAGCTGGGTCGTCAAACGCATTCACAGTCTCGAATATTTCGGCACCTGGACCAACCGCATCATCGAAATCGTCGGCGGCTTCGCGCTGATGCTTGTCGTCACCGGTATCTATCTCTGGTGGCCTCGGCGCCAGATGGGCGGTGTCATGACGGTTCGCGGCACTCCGTCCCGCCGCGTCTTCTGGCGCGATCTGCACGCCGTGACCGGCGCGATCGCCGGCATCCTCATTTTCTTCCTGGCATTCACGGGCATGCCCTGGTCCGGCTATTGGGGCGCCAATGTCAACACCTGGCTGACGACAAACGACTTGGGAACGCCGGCGGCAGTCTGGGACGATGTTCCCAAATCGACCAAGGTCACGCAGGATGTCGTCAGCCGTCCCGGCTGGATCGTCGAGAATGCTCCCGTTCCGCTTTCCGACACGGCTTCAGCCCAGTCCGCAAAGCCGATAGGCCTGAATGAGGCCGTCGGGATCATGCACGGATTGGGAATGATCACCGGCGCAGATCTCGCGATTCCGAGTGACGACACCGGCGTCTACACCGCCAGCCACTACTTCGGCGACCTTGGCAAGGAGCGCACCGTTCATATCGACCAGTACTCCGGCAAACCGCTGGTCGATATTTCCTTCGATCAATATCCGGCGCTCGGCAAAGCGATCGAATGGGGCATCAACGTCCATCAGGGACAGGAATGGGGCCTCTTCAACCAGTTGCTGATGCTGGCGACCTGCCTTGCCATCATCCTCAGCTGCATCACGGCCGTCATGATGTGGTGGAAGCGCCGCCCGACCGGCCGCCTGGGCGTGCCACCCATGCCGCCGCAGAGGTCCGTCTACATCGGCCTGTGGCTGATCGCGATCGTCTTCGGCGCCGCCTTTCCGCTCACCGGCCTTGCCATCGTCGTGATGCTTCTGGTCGATCAAACCATCCTTCGCTTCGTGCCGCCGCTAAAGCGGTTCTTCTCATGAAACGCTGCGCGGCAGCATTTGCCGCGCGGCATCCAAATCCCCAGAGGAAACCGATCATGAACCGATTTATCAGCTCTTTCATTGCCGTCAGCCTCTGCCTCGCCGCTCCGGGGCTAGCTTGCGCCGCCGACGTAACGCTCGGAAATCTCAAGATCGCCGACCCTTACGCCCGCGCCATGGTGCCGGGCGCCGAGGTCGGCGGCGGCTATCTGACGATCACCAATAGCGGCAAGACCGACGACCGGCTGGTCTCGGCAACGTCATCGCGAGCGGTCAAGGTCGAGATCCACGAGATGAAAATGGACAAGGACGTCATGGTCATGCGCAAGCTCGAAAACGGCTTGCCGCTACCGGCCGGCAAGAGCGTCCAGCTCAAGCCCGGCAGCTACCACGTGATGTTCATGGATGTCGTCGATCCGTTCAAACAGGGCGAGACGATCAAAGCGAGGCTGACCTTCGAGAAGGCTGGATCGATCGATGTCGATTTCCCCGTCGGATCGGCGATTGCCAAGAAGGCCGGCAATGGAGGCGATCATGCCAACGCAGCTGAATGAACGGCGCAGCACCAGCCGCATCTCCCTTCACAGCGGAAAGGAGAAGCCTATGTTCACAAAAGAGTGGTCGATCCCGGCGATCCTGACTGTCTTCCTGCTCGGCGTCTGCGGCCTGATCGCCTATTTCACCTGGAGCCTCATTCCGCCGGCAACGGCTGCTGAAAGCCATATGGGCGGACCGTTCAACCTGATCGATGACCGCGGCCAGCCCATCACCGAGCAGGCGCTCAAGGGCCATCCGTCGTTGGTCTACTTCGGCTATACTCACTGCCCCGATGTCTGCCCGACGACGCTGTTCGAGATGGCTGGCTGGCTCAAGACGCTCGGCCCCGAAGCGGATAGGCTGAAGGCCTATTTCTTCTCGGTGGATCCCGAACGCGACACGCCTGATGTCATGCACAAGTACACCGGCAATTTCACCGATCGCATCACCGGCGTTACCGGCGATACCGCGGAAATGCAGAGGGCCATCAAAGCTTGGCGCATCTATGCCAAGAAGGTGCCCTCTCCCGGCGGCGATTACACCATGGACCACACGGCCTCCGTTCTGCTCGTGGATGCAGACGGCAATCTGCGCAGCCTGATTGCCTATGGGGAAGACGAGGGGGTCGCGCTGCAAAAGATCCGCAACCTTCTGAAATAAGCGGCCAAGGGCCGTTCGTATCGATCCCGTCGGCGCAATCCGAACGGATATTACCGGCGACTTCGATCGCCAGCAAACAGGCCGTAGCAGCTGCTGCAGCTCACAACCCGAAAGGAAAACGACATGCCCCGGATGAAGACGCTAGTGCTTGCAACGTTCGCCGTCAGCCTCGCGCTTGCAGGCCAGGCCCTGGCACATGCACACCTGAAGACCTCGGCCCCCGCCGCAGACAGTGCCGTGAAGCAGGCGCCCTCGGAACTCGACCTCACCTTCACCGAGAGCCTCAACCTGAAATTCAGCGGCGTGACCGTAACCGGTCCCGATAAGAAAGCTGTGAAGACGGGCACGTCCTCGCTGATGGATGCCGACAAGACGCTGATGGTTCCCGTAAGCGACAAGCTCGCACCCGGAAAATACACGGTCGATTGGCATGTGCTCTCGACGGATGGTCACAAGACCAACGGTACCTATACCTTCACCATCGCCCCCTGATCGGGCAGGTCCGGGGCGGCCGGCGGCCGCTCCGGAAACATCCGGCCAATAAGGAGGATGGGACGCGGTCCGCTATCCGGATACGCATTTCTTGACGAAATGCAGCCAGGTGTCGTTGCGCCGAACGGTGGCCCGCGGCAAGCCGAACGGATCATCCTGCGGACGCGCTCTGCCGCGCTGCGTCGTGGTCGCCGCACTGTAGCCGGCGTCACGGATCAGCATTCTGTCGAGCGGCGTTTCATCGCCATAGGGAAAGCAGAAGGACAAAACATCGACGCGAAGCAAATCTTCAAGCGCGCTGCGCGATTGGGAGATCTGGCGGCGTGCCTCCTCCTTCTCCAATTGCGGCAGGTGGACGTGATCCAGCGTGTGCGAACCGACTTCATGCCCAAGACTGCACCAGTGACGCAATTGTTCCGCGGACATGCAAGCCGCCGGTGCGACGCCAAGCGGCACATCCCACACGTTCCCGCCGCCGATCTGATTGACGACCACGAAATTCGTCGCGGTGAAGCCACACTCCTGCAGCACCGGCAAGGCATTCTCATAGACGTTCAGATAACTGTCGTCGAAAGTGATGGCCGCTACCTTGCCCGTCTTCGCGCCGGTGACGTAGGGCATCGCCTCACGCAGCGACAGCCCCTGGATCCCCAACCTTTTCAGCCATCTCATCTGGCTGCGGAAAGCGTCCGGATGGACCACCATGCTTCTGAACGGCGCCCTGCCCGAAGGCGGCACCGCAATCTGATGATATGCGAGGATTGGAACGGCCAAGTTGATGGTCTCAAAGTCAGATGGAGCGGCGCGAGCGCAGTGCAATTCTTGCACGGTATAGCGGGCGCAGCACCTCTCTGGAAAGCCTTTCCAGTAGCGTCCTGCTGCTCTTGATCGTGCTGCCGCCGAGCTGCGAGGAAATTTCGTGTACGCCGCCGGGCAGGACCGCAAGCGGCGAGACGTGTGTCAGCCAGCTCATCTGCGCCGTGGTATCGACCGGACGATCGAATGTCTCGGTCGCTTCCAACAGACGAACGGCCGCCTCTCGGGTTACCAGCTGCGCCACCATGCCGAGGCCGATGCGGACCGGGCGAATGACATTGGTCTGCCCCTGCGTCAGCACGCATCTGCCATGTTCCTTACCCATACGGAAAGGAAAGCGAATGAACGCGCCGGGTTCCAGGCAAGCCTTGGCAGCCGCGAAGGCCGCGGGGAAAAGATCATCGACCTCGACGTCATCCTCGAAGATGAGACCCGCGTCGATGTCTTGTTCGACGATGGTCGCCCATGCCTTCCGGTGCGACAGGAAGCAGGCGATCTCGCCGGTGCTCATTTCGAAAGGATAGGCCGGCTTGTGAAGTCGGCGGCGATATACCTGGTCGATCTCGGCCTTGGTCAGCTGCCTTCCGTCCACGGCCTCGACGATCTCAGAGGGGACCGGAAGCTTCGCCATCAACCTTTCGACCTGCGGCATGCGATCGCGCGCGCGATCCAGGTGGACGACGAAGGCGCGAATGACGGGCTGGCCTGGCTCAGGTGAGCCGTGCTTGCTCGCGTTGGAAACCTTATCGAATCCGAATCCCATATGCGATCTTTCAAGCGGGATCGCTGAAGACGGATTGAATTCGCGATTCTGCATTAAATGTAACCCCGATACTGTAAAAGCAGGCTCTAGCAACCGTGAATGAAAGCGAGATTAGGCAAAACTGAGCCAAAACTGAAATTCGCCTTATTCAACCCTGATATACATGCCGACATCCCAACGCATCGCGAGATGCGATCTCTCGATGAATTGGCGCTGATCATACAAGCATGCTGATTCGACCGCTCGCAATCTTGTCTTTGACCCAGCGGCGCTCGTCCAGCCAGGAATGGCGCTCCGCTCCCTCCCAGCTGAAGCCACACAATTTCACTTCCCATTCGCAGGCAGGCAATGTTGACAACGCGTAGCGGATTCCAAAGAAACCGGCGCTTGTCGAAGCTTGATGCATCCGGCACTCGGTCACTCCGAGTTCGGAATAGCCATCAATATAGAACTGCCGTGGCATGATGCGAACTTCCTTGCCGGCGGCTCCGACAAGCTCGATCGTCCGTTTGACCCAGTCGCCCGCGCGACCCGTGCGGGGCGACAAAGGGCGAAGCCTGCCGCGAGGTTTGCGGACGCTGTCTGGATGATAGGCAAGCACGACCTTCTCTGCCGCCTTGAAAGCCACGCTGCTCAGGAAAGAAGGGGTTGAAAGCGGGCGCTGCGTTGTCCCGCCGGACGCTCCGAGCACAAGGATGTCCGTGCGCGACCCAGTCATATCGGCCGAGGCCGCTGGCTCGTTGAAGCGCATTGTGAAGTCTGCATTATCCACGATCTCGGATAGATCACGATGCAGCTCTCCATTGCCGATAATAACAGCCGTCTTCCGCATAGATTGAAAATGCCCACCCCTGATACTTTCTCACGCAGCTATGCGATATGAAGTAAAATTAAGTCAACATTACTACTGAACAAAGGAAGCGGCACAATAATCCAAACGGGTGAGATCTATTGCCTGTAGGCGAAGCCCCGGAAATACTCTATCCCTTTGTTTTCACGCAAGGCTGCTGAGTATCTTCGCCGAAATGGCTCCAGTTGGGTGCGATGACGATGCTTCCGCATCGATGCAGCTGCAACAATATTATTTCATGTGCGATACTAAAAAGGAGCCCAAGAGGGCTCCCTGAATACCGAGATGCAGCCTTTTTATTCGACCGAGTTGAACTTCTTCACTTGAAGGAAGTTCACTGCCGAACCGCTGAAACGCTCCGGATCGATCGAGGCTGTCTGGACCTTGAAGCCGTCGGTATAAACGGCCGTCGGCTGGGCACGGAGCGCAGGGCTCACGAAGCGCGGTGCCTTAACCGGACGATTGACGATCTCCACGCGGGCTTTTGCGATCGCCCACTGGGAAATCATCTTCTCCGTCAGCTTCGGCGCAGTCGTGATCGTTGCATGGCTGGCATCCGCATCGACCGCGTCCTGCTTGTTCGGGCGGCCGCCCTTGGCCGGAATACCGGCAGCGATCGGACGCTCCTGTGGCCTTGCCGCATCGAAATTATCGTTGAAGCGACGGCTGGTGGCCTTAACCTCATTGCGGATCGGCGCCAGCGCGGCCACCTGCATCGGCATTTGCTGCGTCGGCCGCTGCTGCGGCAGAACGGACGCGATTGCCTGCGCGGCACTGTTGTCAATCACACCATTGCTCGCCGGCGCAATTTGATCTTTCGACGCAACATTGTTGAGCGCCGGGGTCGCCGCAGCGGCTACATTGGCATCCGACCGGTCCGGCCGGCTCTGCTCCAGAGCAGCAATAATCGAAGGCGACAGCGTGTTCGCATCGGCCTGGTCGTCCATCGCTTCCTGATCGGCATTGGCGGAAGCCAGGAGGCTTTCGGCAACTTCGGGGCGCTGTGCCGGCAGCGGTACTGCCGCAATCTGGCCCTTCATGTCAGCTTCGGCGGAAGCGACTTCGGCATCGCCGGGCGCACGGCGCTCAAGCAGCGAAGGCACCGGCACGCGATAGGAGCGCAGATCGGCAAATTGCGGCTGGTCGCTGGCTTCAGGCATAGCGGCGGCAAGCGCGGCCTGCGCATCGCTGCTCGGCTGCGATACGAGAGCAGAGGCAACCTCGCTGCCGGCAGGCTGATTGCTGAAAGCCGGGCGAACCTGCGGAACGGGCGCGTTTATGCTGGCAACCTGAACCTGAGGCTTGGCTTGAGCCAGAACGGGAGCGCTGTCGTCGCCGTCGTCGCTTGCGGCCGGAGCCGGCTGAGCCTTGCGGGTCGCCGAAGCGACAGCCACCGGCGCAGCGGCCGCGCCGCTTTCGGCATTGTCCTCTTCCTCGTCAGCACCGCCGCCGATACCGAACAGGCGCGCGAAGAAGCCACGACGAGGCGACGAAGAGCTGGCCATCTGGATATCGGACGACATGCGGCGCTTATAGTCGGCAACCGCCTCCTGGTAGCCCGGCAGAGGCCGGCCATCGGCAGGGATATGCATCGTCTTGCCGTCCGGGAACAGGCGAACGAGATCCTGACGATCCATGCGCGGCCATGCACGCACGCCGCCGACGTCCATATGCACGAAGGGCGAGCCCGAGGTCGGGTAGTAGCCCACGCCGCCCTCCTGAAGCTTCATGCCGAGTTCGCGCAGCTTGGTGAGCTTGACGTCGGGAATATAGAAATCCATCGCATTGCCGAGCATATGCTGGCTCTTCTTCGCAACGCCTGTGTGGGCGTTGCGCGTGCGCAGCATCTCGTTGGTGCCCGGCGAGCGGAAACCGCAGATGACGTAGATGAATTCGTGCGAACCGCTTTCGCGGTAGACTTCCCAGATCAGGTCGAACAGGCGCGGGTTCATCTTCGTCGGCTGGTTCTTGCGCCAGTCGCGCAGGATGCGGTTCAGCTTCTCCAGACCATCCGGATCGAACTTTCCGTTGCGCTTGTAGGTGATGACGGCTTTTTCGCCGGTATGAACGTAATAGATCTTCAGGCTGCGGGTTTCACCACCCGCCTGGGAGGGCGTGCCAACGAAAACGGGAGTAGAAACGGCCAAAGCAAGGAGGCCAACGGCTACAACCTTGGCCACCTTGCTAAATAAGTTCGAGCACGCAGAAAACCGGCTCAAGCTATTAGGCTTGGTATCTCTACTCAAGTTCGGCAATTCGATCCCCGTCCGACAGACAATGTCGCATCGTGTTCCAAATGGCTGTCAATTGCGGTGACACGATGGCAAAAATGCCACACATGGTCGCCCTCTTCATACATGGTGAACGATGCACTAACAAGTGCTTTACGACGGGTAACAAAATATGCTTGCCTAAACGTTAAGCATCCCCTTAGGCCGCGCTTTTCTGCGGGTCATCCGGGTCTATACCATAGTCTTTCAACTTACGATAGAGAGTTGAGCGCCCGATTCCCAACTTCCGTGCGACCTGACTCATCTGTCCCCGATAGAATTTCAGGGCGAATCGGATCAATTCTTCCTCCACATCCGCAAGTTTTCGTACATCTCCCGATGTATTCGTGCTGACAATGACATTGTCGGAAGCACCCGATAGCGCGTCGCCGGCGGAATGCGGAGAGGTTGCAGCCATCTCGGATGGGACCACCCGCATGCTGCGTTCCATTCGCTCTTCCGTTGCAGTTTCTCCGGCCTGAACGTGGGAATTATCCACAACTAAGGTCGGATGCTCGCCGGTGAAATAGCCGGGCAGTTGTGCAGCGATCTGCGGAAAATCGGTATCCAGCAGCTCCGGCCCTTCCGAAAGAACGACCGCCCGGAACACGGCATTTTCGAGCTGGCGGATATTGCCCGGCCAGTCATAGGCCGTCAGCAGGGCAAGTGCGCCGTTGCTGATGGAGAGCGAATAGTCGAGTTTCTGCTCAATTGCGAAACGATCAGCGAAGGCGCGCGCCAGATGAGGAATATCCTCCTTGCGGCGGCGCAGAGCGGGCATGGTGATCGGGAAGACGTTCAGGCGGTAATAGAGGTCCTCGCGGAACCGGCCGGCCTTGACCTCTTCGATCAGGTCCTTGTTGGTGGCGGAAATCAGGCGAACATTGACCTTCTGCGCGACCCGCGCGCCGACCGTCTCGATCTCTCCCTGCTGCACCGCGCGCAACAGCTTGACCTGTACTTCCAGCGGCAGATCGCCGATCTCGTCGAGGAACAGAGTGCCGCCGTCGGCCTCCATGAATTTACCGACATGGCGCTCGGCCGCACCGGTGAATGCACCCTTCTCGTGTCCGAAGAGAATGCTTTCGACCAGATTGTGCGGGATCGCACCGCAGTTCACGGTGACGAAGGGCTTGCCGGCGCGATCGCTGGCAGCCTGGATGGCGCGAGCGACTAGCTCCTTGCCGACACCGGATTCGCCTTCCAGCACGACGGGGATGTTCGATTGCGCCGCGCGATGGGCAAGATCGAGCACGCGCATCATCGCCGGGCTTGCCGAGACGATATCGTCGAAGGTGATGGCGCTGGAACGCGACTTGCGTCCGGCGCGGGCCTTCGCCTCACGCTGGTCGAGCTTGAGCGCATTGGCGATGGACGCAGCTATGCGTTCCGGCGATACCGGCTTGACGACGAAATCGAAGGCGCCGGCCCGCATGGCCTGCACCACGGTGTCGATACCGCCCTGCCCCGTCTGCACGATCACAGGCAGGTCGATGCCCATGTCGTTCAGCGCACCCAGAAACTCGATGCCGTTCATTTCCGGCATCATGAGATCGAGCACGATCACATTGATCTGCTCGCTGTTACGCTTCAGAACTTCAAGGCCGAAACGGCCATTCTCTGCCAAATGGGCCACGTGTCCGTGCCGCTCGATGGCATTTTTCAGCAGGCGACGTTGAATCGGATCATCCTCAACAACGAGAACCTGCGCGCCAGCCTTGGCGCCATTATAAACGGTCATTGGTGCCTCACTTCATGCGAAACCTGACGCAAACACTCGCAGAAAGGCTTGAACATGAAGTTTTGCCAAATCATCGCATTTTAATCATTGTGACGAATGTATCCTGGCCTATGATTCAACCCGCCGGTGCAGGAAAATCAGGCCTTGCGGCAGGCTTTCCAGCCGAATAGACACGAACGAACCGGACGTTCCGAAATAATAAAGCAGAGGAAATATCGCCCATGAGCCCGACCTCGCTCCATCGAGCCCTTAACTTCTCCGCGACCCCAGCTGCAGGAAGCGGCGCGCTTGGAGACCTGCCGGCCTGGAAGCTCAGCGACCTCTATCCGTCGGCGAATTCGCCGGAATTCATGGGCGATATGGAAAAGGCCGGGAAGCTCGCCGTTGCCTTCGAGGAAAAGTGGAAGGGCAAGCTTGCCGACGCCGCTGGCAAGACCGGCGAGGCAGGCATCGGCGCAGCCCTTAAGGAGTATGAGGCACTCGACGACATCATGGGCCGTCTCGGCTCCTTCGCCGGGCTCACCTATTTTTCCAACACCAGCGATCCCGCCAACGGCAAACTCTATGGCGACGTGCAGACGCGGCTGACGGATTACGCGTCCCACCTGCTGTTCTTCTCGCTGGAACTCAACCGCATCGATGACGCCGTCATGGACGCCTGCATGGCGAACGATCCGGCTGCCGGCCACTATCGCCCCTGGATCGTCGACCTGCGCAAGGACAAGCCGCATCAGCTCGACGACAAGCTTGAGCAGCTGTTCCTCGAGAAGTCCATGACCAGTGCCGCCGCCTTCAACCGGTTGTTCGACGAGACGATGGCCGAACTGCGCTTCGAAATCGACGGCGAGAAGCATCCGCTGGAAGTCGCCTTGAACATGTTGCAGGAAAAGGATCCGGAAGCACGTCGCAAGGCCGCCATGGCACTTGCCGAAACCTTCAAGGCCAATCTGCGCACCTTCACGCTGATCACCAACACGCTCGCCAAGGACAAGGAAATCTCCGACCGCTGGCGCGGGTTCGAAGACATCGCCGATAGCAGGCATCTGGCAAACCGCGTCGAGCGTGAAGTGGTGGACGCGCTGGCCGCCGCCGTTCGCGAGGCCTATCCGCGTCTTTCGCACCGCTATTACAAGATGAAGGCCAAGTGGCTCGGCATGGACCAGATGAATTTCTGGGACCGCAACGCGCCGCTGCCGGAAACGCCCAATGCTTTGATCCCCTGGAACGATGCGAAGGAGACGGTGCTATCAGCCTATGGCAACTTCGCGCCGGAAATGGCCGATATCGCCAAGCGCTTCTTCGATGAAGAATGGATCGACGCGCCGGTTCGCCCCGGCAAGGCGCCGGGCGCGTTTGCGCATCCGACCGTACCATCAGCCCATCCCTATGTGCTCGTCAACTATATGGGCAAGCCGCGCGATGTCATGACGCTCGCCCATGAGCTTGGCCATGGCGTGCATCAGGTCCTGGCCGGCGGCCAGGGCGCCCTGATGTGCCAGACGCCGCTGACATTAGCTGAAACTGCCTCCGTCTTCGGCGAGATGCTGACCTTCCGCGCCCTCCTCGACAAGACCACCGACAAGCGCGAGCGCAAGGCCATGCTTGCCCAGAAGGTTGAGGACATGATCAATACGGTCGTGCGCCAGATCGCCTTCTACGAATTCGAGCGCAAGGTGCACACCGCCCGCAAGAACGGCGAGCTGACGGCGGATGACATCAACGCATTGTGGCTGTCCGTGCAGACCGACAGCCTCGGACCGGCGATCAAGATATCCGAGGGCTACGAGACCTACTGGGCCTACATCCCCCACTTCATCCACTCGCCCTTCTATGTCTACGCCTACGCCTTCGGCGATTGCCTGGTAAACTCGCTCTATGCGGTCTACCGCAATGCCGAGAAGGGCTTCCAGGAGAAGTATTTCGAGCTTCTGAAGGCCGGCGGCACCAAGCATCATTCGGAGCTTCTGAAGCCCTTCGGCCTCGATGCGACCGATCCGTCGTTCTGGAGCAAGGGACTGTCGATGATCGAAGGGCTAATCGACGAGCTGGAAGCGCTAGATAAGACTGCATGACAAAGATCGGCAAAGAATTGCGCCATGGCCGACGCCCGACCCTACGTCCTCTTCAGGGACGACAGCACAGGACAATTGATGATCTTTGCCGAACCGGCCGAGATCATTACCGCTCAAACATGCGCTGAATTCTTCGATGCATTGGATCGGATGGAGAAGGCCAGGCAGCAGGGAAAATGGCTGGCGGGCTACATGGCCTATGAAGCCGGTTATCTGTTCGAAGAAAAGCTGGCCGCGTTTATCGAGGAGAATCGGGAAACGCCGCTGCTGTGTTTCGGCGTCTTCGATGCGCCGGCAGCAAACGATCACCCGTTGGGCCAAACGATGCAACGTCGGGAGAATCAAGAATTCCTGACGGAGCCGAAAGCCGCCTGGGATTTCCCGACATATAAAGAGAGGTTCGACAGCCTGCACGAACATCTTCGGCTGGGAGACTGCTATCAGGCAAACCTCACCATGCCGATTGAGGCCCGCTGGAATGGTGATGCGCGGGCCGCCTTCTGGTCGCTGATCGAACGGCAGCCTGTGAAATACGGCGCACTCGTTGATCTCGGCGGCCCGATTATCCTCTCGCGTTCGCCGGAGCTTTTCTTCCGGACAGATGAGGAAGGCTGGATTGAGACGCACCCTATGAAGGGCACGGCCAAACGCGGCGCGAATGCTGCCGAAGACGAAGCGATCATCGCCGCGATGCTGGCCGACGAGAAGACGCAAGCCGAAAACCGCATGATCGTCGATCTCCTGCGCAACGATATCTCCCGCGTCACGGAGGTCGGCACGCTCGATGTGCCCAAGCTGTTCGAGATCGAGACCTATCCGACCCTGCACCAGATGGTGAGCCATGTGCAGGCGAAGCTGCTGTCGGGCATGACCATTCGAGACCTTTTCGCCGCGCTCTTCCCCTGCGGCTCGATCACCGGCGCGCCGAAAATGCGGGCGATGGAAATCCTGCATGGGCTGGAGGACAGTCCCCGCGATGCCTATTGCGGCGCGATCGGCATGATTTCCCCGACTGGCGCCATGCGTTTTTCGGTGGCGATCCGCACGATCACGCTTTTCGAAGACGGCCGCGCGGTGTTCAATGTCGGCGGAGGCATCGTCTTCGATTCGACGGCGGAAGCGGAATACGAGGAATGCCTCCTTAAGGCGCGCTTCGCCGTGGGGGACCGATGGATCGACCGGTAGAGGACTTTTGCCTGATCGAGACGCTGCGCTACGAGCCGGAAACCGGCTTCGTCCGCCTGCGCCTGCATCTTGCACGCCTACAGCGCTCCGCACGCCGCCTTGGCTTCCCGGCTCCGAAAAATGCGCTCGCCAAACTGGAAGAAGCCGTTGCCAATGCTTCCACACCCCTGAGGGTGAGGTTGACGCTGGACCCCAACGGACAGGCGGATGTCACGACAGCGCCCTTCTCAGCCCTGCCGCCCGAGACGATATGGCGCGTCCGCATTGCCGCAACCCGGCTCGATTCCGCCGACAAGCTGTTGCGCGTCAAGACCACGCGTCGCGCCGTCTACGAAGAGGCACGCGCCGAATATCGGCCCGACGAGGCGGACGAAGTGCTGCTCCTCAACGAGAAGAGCGAGGTTTGCGAAGGCACCATCACGTCTGTCTTCGTCGAGGATGGTCCCGACACTCTTCGCACCCCGCCCATTTCCTCTGGCCTACTTGCCGGCGTGTTGCGCACGGAGCTGATCTGCCAACGCAAGGCCCGTGTCGGCCGTATCCGGCTAGACGACCTGAAAGATCGCCCCCTTTACGTCGGAAACTCCCTGCGCGGCCTGATCCGCGCGCAACTTCTATGGAATTGATTGATGTTCATCCTCTCGCTCACTTACCTCAAGAGCAATGACGAAGCCGACAAGCATATGGAGCCGCATATGGCCTGGGTGAAGGAAGGATATGCCAAGGGCTGGTTCCTCGCATCCGGTCGCAAGGTTCCACGCACGGGCGGCGTCATCTTCGCGCGTGGCGAACGCGCCGAACTGGAAGCCCATGTCGCGGCCGACCCCTTCACCATCCACGGAATCGCCGCTTACGAGGTTCAGGAAATTGCCCTCACCACCGTCATCGACGGGCTGGAAACCCTGAAGGCGTAACTGACGGCGGACCGAGATCAACAGCCGATTCCTGATATCTCAGCGAAAACCACCCTTGAAGGCAACAAACTCGTCGCATATGGCGTGTATGTTGGCGCCGACTTGACTTTGTCCGGCTAACTCTGAACAGCTCTTTATTGTGACATCAAATTATGATTAGAGCCGCTCACCTCGCGTTTTCGCGCAAACTCTGATTGAATTTCGTGAACCGAACGGCGTCCTGCCTTTCGAAGGAGAAAAGAATGACGAAACACAACTATCCGGTATATGCCGAAATTACCGGTCCGATCGTAATGATCGGCTTTGGCTCCATCGGTCGCGGCACGCTGCCGCTGATCGAGCGCCATTTCAAATTCGACAAGAGCCGGATGGTCGTCATCGACCCGCGTGAAGAACCAGCCGATATGGAAATCCTGGCGAAGCACGGTGTCCGTCATATCAAGGAACACGTCACCAAGGACAACTACAAGGAGCTGCTCAAGCCGCTCCTGACGGAAGGCGGCGGCCAGGGCTTCTGCGTCAACCTCTCGGTTGATACCGGCTCGCTCGACCTGGTGAAGCTGTGCCGCAAGCTCGACGTGCTCTACATCGACACCGTCGTTGAACCCTGGCTCGGCTTCTATTTCGACAAGAGCCTCAACAACGCCGACCGCACCAACTACGCTCTGCGCGAAACCATGCGCAAGGAAAAGGCGAAGAACCCGGGCGGCACGACAGCCGTTTCCACCTGCGGCGCCAATCCGGGCATGGTCTCCTGGTTCGTCAAGCAGGCGCTCGTCAATCTGGCCAAGGATCTCGGCCTGAAGTTCGAAGAGCCGGATCAGCACGACCGCGAAGGTTGGGCCAAGCTGATGAAGAAGGTCGGCGTCAAGGGCATTCACATTGCCGAACGCGACACCCAGCGCACCAAGCATCCGAAGCCGCTCAACGTCTTCTGGAACACCTGGTCGGTGGAAGGCTTCATCTCCGAAGGCCTGCAGCCGGCTGAACTCGGCTGGGGCACCCATGAAAACTGGATGCCGAAGAACGCCAAGAAGCACAAGAAGGGCAACAAGGCGGCGATCTACCTCGAGCAGCCGGGCGCCAATACCCGCGTCCGCACCTGGTGCCCGACGCCTGGTCCGCAATACGGCTTCCTTGTCACGCACAACGAGTCGATCTCGATTGCCGACTTCTTCACTGTCCGTGACAAGGATGGCGAAGTTACCTTCCGCCCGACCTGCCACTATGCGTACCATCCCGCCAACGACGCCGTGCTCTCGCTGCACGAAATGTTCGGCAATGGCGGCACCGCACAGCCGGTTCACCACGTTCTCAATGAGGACGAGCTGGAAGACGGCATCGACGAACTCGGCGTGCTGCTCTACGGCCATGACAAGAACGCCTACTGGTACGGCTCGCGCCTGTCTCTCGAAGAGACCCGCCGCATCGCTCCTTACCAGAACGCGACCGGCCTGCAGGTAACCTCTGCAGTTCTCGCCGGCATGGTCTGGGCGCTCGAAAACCCAACGGCCGGCATCGTCGAAGCCGACGAGATCGACTACAAGCGCTGCCTCGAAGTGCAGCTGCCTTATCTCGGCCCGGTTGAAGGTCACTATACCGACTGGACCCCGCTCGACGGCCGTCCGGGCCTGTTCCCGGAAGACATCGACACGAAGGATCCCTGGCAGTTCAAGAACATCCTCGTTCGCTGATAGGAATAGCATTCGCGATGCGAAATGCTGGAATGCCCGCACAGATCGTGCGGGCATTTTTGTTACGCAAGCGGGATAAATCAAGCAGTTGCCTTCTGAAGCCTTGCTTTAACCCAATAGCCGCGCCATCTTTCTCACAACCGATACGACACCACTCCGCCCTTCATCGCGGGAGACCTTTATGAAGCTCAGAACCACCATTTCCCTCGTTGCTGTCGCAGCAGCCCTGTCCGCCTGCGTCGATTTCGGTGGATCGAGACCGCCGCCGATGACGATGAGCCCGGGCGCACAGCCGCGGACAAACTCGGTGGAAGGCAGCTGGGCCGATTCAAACGGCCTGAATTCGACGTTCAACGCCGGCCGGTTCGAAACGCACACGACCGACGGCACGAACCAGCAGATGGCTTCAGGAACCTACACGACCGATCCTTCCGGCGTGATCCAGATCAACCTCTACTCGAACATCAAGCGCACCAGCTCCAAGGTGAATTGCTTCATGGCGAACCCAGGCCAGCTGAACTGCACCTCCGAGACGGGCGGGCACTTCTCTCTCAATCGCCAGGGCTGAGCGGGTAGAACCGGATGGATAGGACGCCATGCGCAGCATGACAGTTCTTTATCTGGCTCTCATTGCGGCATTGCCCCTCGCCCTTATGGCGGTGGTATTTCCCGTCAACACCTACAGGGCGCAGGGTATCGACGCGCTCGATTGCGATGGGCCCATCAGCATCCTCATTTTCGCGCTTCCAGCCCTGCTGATCTATGGCGCCGGCGCGATCCTGCTTTATCGGGATCGCAGTCGGCGCTTCCATTTTGCGGTGGCCTTGTGCTGTCTGCTCCTCTTCATCTCCGTCGGTTGGAATGCCGCATTGGCAGTCCGTGAATCCTATGGAAGCGCTCCCATCGAAGCCTGCACCTGACGTGACCATCGCGCTCCGTCGCTTTGTAAAATCCTAAAGAAGCCAACAGCTTTCGCTTGCGCTCGCTCCGCCATGATGAAAACATTCGCATGGGGGACCGCTGCGGGTTGTGCGCGGGCCGATTGCAAAGACGAACAGGAGAGATAGATGAAGCAGCCCTTCGGAGTGGGTCTTTTGGCCGCCGCGGTTTTGGCGCTCAGCACTAGCGCCGCCTTCGCGGACTATCAGCTCAACATCCTGCACTTCAACGATTTCCATTCGCGCGTGGAATCGATCAACAAGTTCGACGCAACCTGCTCGGCAGCAGAGGAAGCCAAGAATGAATGCTTCGGAGGCGCCGCCCGGTTGAAGGCTGCAATCGACCATCGCCGCGCCGCCCTTGCCGGCCAGAATGTCGTCGTGCTCGATGCCGGCGACAATTTCCAGGGCTCGTTATTCTACACGACGTACAAAGGCGCGGCCGAAGTCGAATTCCTCAACGATATGAAGATCGACGCCATGACCGTCGGCAATCATGAGTTCGACGATGGCGAAGGTCCGCTTGCCGCCTTCCTCGACAAGGCGCAGTTCCCGGTCGTGACGGCCAATCTGGTGATCGACGACCAGTCGAAGCTCGGCAACCGGATCAAGAAGTCGATCGTCCTCGACATCGGTGGCCAGAAGATCGGCATCGTCGGCGCGGTGACGACCGAAACACCAGAACTCGCCTCTCCCGGCCCGCATGTGAAGATCACCGACGATGCGGCCGCCATCAGCGCCGAGGTGGACGCGCTGAAATCGCAGGGCGTCAACAAGATCATCGCGCTGACTCATGTCGGCTATCCCCGCGATGTCGAGAAGATCGCCAAGATCGCCGGCGTCAGCGTCGTCGTCGGCGGCCATTCGCATACGCTGCTGTCAAACACGGATCCGAAAGCAGCCGGCCCCTATCCGACCATGGTCGACAACCCGGCGGGCTATAAGGTCCCTGTCGTTCAGGCCGCCTCCTACAGCAAATATCTCGGCGATCTCGTCGTCACCTTCGATGACAACGGCGCGGTCAAGGAGGCCAAGGGCGATCCGATCCTGCTCGACGCCTCGATCAAGCCCGACCCGACGATCCTCGCCCGCGTGCAGGAGATGGCCAAGCCGATCGAAGAATTACGCAAGAAGGTCATCGGCAATTCGCAGGGGCCAATAGAGGGTGCGCGCGAAATCTGCCGCGTCCAGGAATGCCCGATGGGCAATCTCGTCGCCGACGCCATGCTCGATCGCACCAAGGCACAGGGCATCAGCATCGCCATCCAGAACGGTGGTGGCCTGCGGGCCTCCATCGCTGCCGGCGATGTCAGCATGGGCGACGTTCTGACCGTGCTGCCCTTCCAGAACACGGTCGCGACCTTCCAGCTCACCGGCGCCGATGTGAAGGCGGCGCTTGAAAACGGCCTCAGCCAGATCGACGACGGTGCCGGCCGGTTCCCGCAGGTTGCCGGTCTCAAATACAGCTTCGACAAATCGAAGCCGGCAGGCAGCCGTCTCGTCTCGGTCGAAGTGCAGGAAGGCACAGAATTCAAGCCGATCGATCCTGAAAAGACTTACGGCGTCGTCAGCAACAACTACATGCGGGCCGGCGGCGACGGTTACACGGTCTTCGCCAAGGACGCAAAGAATGCCTATGACTTCGGCCCGAATCTGGAATCGGTGGTCGCCGACTATCTTGCTGCCCACAATCCCTACAAGCCGTACACGGATGGCCGCGTGACGCAGGTCGCTGCAGCGCCAGCCGCCCAGCCCGAACCGGCAAAGCCCGTCGATACCAAGCCGCAGGCTGCGACTGAGCAAAAGCCGGCACCGGCTGCCGCCGAAAACACCGCCACTCCGCCGGCTACGACGGCACCGGCCACCTCTGCTCCTTCCGTGACCGCTCCGAGCACGACGATGCCGGCAAATCCGACGCCGGCGCCAGCCGCTCCGGCAAAAGCGGATCCGGTCAAAACGGATCCGGTAAAGTCGGCGCCTGCCACGTCAGCCCCTGCTGCCGAAACCCCGACCGCTGTTCCACCGGCAGCTGCGGAGCCCGCAGCAATCGCGCCGAAGGCTGCCGTCAACGAGCAGCCGAAGACCCCGGCAACGCATGTCATCGTCGCCGGCGATACGCTCTGGGATCTCGCCAAAGCCTACTATGGCAGTGCCAAGCAATGGCGCAAACTTCTGGCCGCCAATCGCAATATCAAGCCCCATCATCTGCCTGTCGGCGAAAAGTTGAGAATTCCGGCCAAGTAAGACGATTTGTCTCGCATCAACCAGCCGGTCCGGGCTTCCCCGGACCGGTTTTTGTTCCTATGTGAAGTGCTCCGTATCCTGAGAGGAATTCAACCGATGCCAGCAAACCCGACAACGCTTCCGTCCGATCACCCAAGCGTGAAATACGGCAAGGTTGGCGTGCTGCTCATCAACCTCGGCACACCCGATGGCACCGACTATTCCTCGATGCGCCGCTACCTGCGCGAATTCCTGACCGACCGCCGCGTCATCGAATGGTCGCGCTGGAAATGGTATCCGATCCTCTTCGGCATCGTGCTCAATACCCGGCCGCAGAAAGTCGGCAAGGCGTACGAGACCATCTGGAACAAGGACAAGAACGAAAGCTATCTGCGCACCTACACGCGCAACCAGTCAGACCTGATGGCCGAGCGCCTGCGCGATCTGCCGAACGTCAAGGTTGATTGGGCGATGCGCTACGGCCAACCCTCGATCGCCGATCGCATCCAGGCGTTGAAGGATGACGGCTGCGAGCGCATCGTGCTCTTTCCCCTCTACCCGCAATATGCGGCGGCAACGACGGCGACCGTCAACGACAAAGCGTTCGAAAAACTGGCGACGATGCGCTGGCAGCCGGCCGTCCGCACCGTCCCGCAATATCACGACGACGAAACCTACATCGAAGCGCTTGCCAATTCGGTGACCCGACACCTCTCGACGCTGGACTGGCAGCCCGAAAAGATCCTCGCCTCTTTCCACGGCATACCGATGTCCTACTTCAAGCTGGGCGACCCCTATTACTGTTTCTGTCAAAAGACCGGCCGCTTGCTGCGCGAAAAGCTCGGCCTTTCAGAAGACCAGTTCATGGTCACCTTCCAGTCCCGCTTCGGCCCGGAGGAGTGGCTGCAGCCCTACACGGACAAGACGGTGGAACAGCTTGCCAAGAACGGCACAAAGCGCATTGCCGTGCTCAATCCCGGTTTCGTCTCGGATTGTCTGGAAACGCTGGAGGAGATCGCCGAGCAGGCAGCCGAATCCTTCCACCACAATGGCGGCGAGAAATTCACCCATATCCCCTGTCTCAACGACACCGGGGACGGCATGAACGTACTGGAGAAAGTCGTACGGCGGGAACTGCTCGGCTGGGCTTGATCGGTCGCCGGGCTAAAGCGCGTCGCGATCTCCAAGATTCGCCTCGCGCGCTTTAGCCGCTCGATTCTGAACATGTCGTGCAAAACCGCACTCGCTTTGCACGACATGCGCCGATCCCGGCCACCACTTCACTGCAGCTGCGGCTTCTTGAGGAAGCTGCGTCGATCGGCGGATTTTATGCGCAGCCAAGTCTCACGGCCGTTGCGCAAGACCCGCACCGGAATTTCGGCGCCCGCAGGCCCGCTCTCCCATATCTTGCGGTAGAAATCGGCAAGCCCATCCACCTCCGCATCGCGGATCTCCGAG
This sequence comes from Rhizobium sp. NPDC092011, assembly GCF_044756305.1. Lineage (NCBI taxonomy): Bacteria > Pseudomonadati > Pseudomonadota > Alphaproteobacteria > Hyphomicrobiales > Rhizobiaceae > Rhizobium > Rhizobium sp. NPDC092011. The sequence goes on along the minus strand of NZ_JBIVSO010000005.1, from coordinate 256,602 downwards.
ATGACATCGCCGCGGCGCAGTCCCGCCTTGGCTGCGGGACCACCCTCGGTCACGCTCATGACGACGACCTCGCCATTGCTTTCCGCAGAGAAGGCGCCCAGCCATGGCCGCGGCGGCTTGTTGACCTGACCGCGCTTGACGAGATCGTCGAGAATGGGCAGCAGCAGATTGATGGGCACGACCATATTGATGTCGGCCCCCTCTCCGTTCTGGGTCGCCATCTGCAGATGCAGCGAGCCGACACCGATAAGCTTGCCGTCTTCGTCCACCAAAGCGGCGCCGCCCCAGGAAGGATGCGCCGGCGCGACGAAGATTGCCTCGTCGAGCAGATACTCCCAATAGCCCGCGAACTCCTGCTTGGCGACGATCTTCGCCTCTACGAACTGGCCGATACCGTCGGCGATGACAACGGGATCGCCGATCTCCGCCTTGTCGGCGTCGCCGAATTCAAGCGCCGGCACGTCCAGTGGGCCCAGCGCCTGCAACAGACCGAATCCCGTCTCCTGATCGTAGGCAAGTGCATGCGCCGGCACAACACGACCGCTATTCGTCGTCAGCCAGACTTCCTCCGCTTCCGTGATGAGATAGCCGATCGTCAACACCAGCCCGTTCCCCCGGATGACGACGCCATTGCCTTCCCTGCGGGTGCCGAGCGTCGCCGCCGTGAAGGCGTCTTCCGGAATTGAGGCATGAACGGCCACGACCGACCGTAAGGTCCTATCCATATTCATTGTTTCACCCTGACGATGCGCTATGGCTGGGCCCGAAAGTTTACGTGTCAGCGGGGCCGAAGAACTTACCAATAAGGTATGAATATCAATCGTCAGGCGCAAGAGCCGGATCGCGAATGATTGATCATCTCCTCGCGCACGAAAGAACCGAAGAGGTGTTGTAGCACCCCATTCCTCCCTTGCCGAGAACGTGCTAACCCACCACATCTGATTGAGCTGCCATTTCGCGTATGCGACCGAAGCGGTAACGACATGGCGGCGCTTTTTTGTCGGACGCAAGATCCGCATCGCGGACAAGCGCCAAGGAGGAATTCAATGGTAGTCGGTGGGTTCAGCATCGTCGTGGTTGCCCTGGTGATCTTGGTCATCCTGGTGCTGTTTGCAGGGATCAAGACCGTGCCGCAGGGCTATCGTTATACAATCCAGCGCTTCGGCCGCTATATTCGCACCTTGGAGCCCGGACTCAATCTCATCGTGCCCTTCATCGAAACGATCGGCGTGCGCATGAACGTGATGGAACAGGTGCTGGCCGTGCCGACACAGGAAGTCATCACGAAGGACAATGCCAGCGTCTCCGCCGACGCGGTCGCCTTTTTCCAGGTACTCAACGCGGCGCAGGCTGCCTATCAGATCACCAATCTCGAAAGCGCGATTCTCAACCTCACAAAGACCAACATTCGCTCGGTCATGGGTTCGATGGATCTGGACGAACTTCTGTCCAACCGCGACGCTATCAACGAGCGGCTGCTGCGCGTGGTCGACGAGGCGGTCGAGCCCTGGGGTATCAAGGTGACGCGCGTCGAAATCAAGGACATTCAGCCGCCGAAGGATCTCGTTGACGCCATGGGCCGGCAGATGAAGGCCGAGCGCGAAAAGCGCGCCCAGATTCTTGAGGCAGAAGGCTTGCGTGCTGCGCAGATCCTGCGCGCCGAAGGTGCAAAACAGTCGGCCGTGCTGCAGGCGGAAGGCCAGCGCGAGGCTGCTTTCCGCAATGCCGAGGCCCGCGAACGCCTTGCGGAAGCCGAAGCCAAGGCCACCCGCATGGTGTCCGAGGCCATCGCCGAAGGCAATGTGCAGGCGATCAACTACTTCGTCGCACAAAAATACACGGAGGCCCTGACCTCGATCGGCTCGGCCAACAATTCCAAGATCGTTCTGATGCCGATGGAGGCAAGCTCCCTCATCGGTTCGCTCGGCGGTATCGGCGCCATCGCCCGCGAAGTCTTCGGCGACAATGGCGACGGCAATGGAGCGCCGCAGCCTCCGCGGCCGCGCTCGGGACCCGTACGTACCACACCTTCCGTCAACCCGCTGATATCAAGGGAGACCTGAGATGTTCGACAACCTCGTCGTCGAACTCGGTCCCTGGAGCTGGTGGCTTCTAGGTCTCGTGTTGCTTGCCGCCGAGTTGGTGTTGCCCGGCTTCTTTCTCGTCTGGATCGGCCTCGCCGGCATCATCGTCGGGGCGCTCTCGCTGCTTTTGTGGGATAGCGCCTTCTGGACCTGGCAGGTGCAATGGCTGATCTTTGCGGCATCGGCCGTTGTCGTCACCCTCATCGGGCGGCGATATATCTACAACAACAACCAGGTCACGGACGAGCCTTTCCTGAACCAGCGCGGCGCGAGCCTCGTCGGGCGCACGGCAACGCTCGATCAGCCGATCACCGAAGGTCGGGGCCGCATCCGATTGAACGATACCTATTGGACAGTCAACGGGCCGGACTTGCCGGTCGGCACCCGCGTCAAGGTCGTTGCCAGCAATGGCCGCGAACTGACAGTTGAACCCGTCTGATCAGGCAACGCCGATCCGCAACAGATCGTGGAAATGCACGACGCCGATCGGCCGGCGTGCATCATCGATCACCATGAGTGCTGAAATATTGTGACGATTGAGCACGGCCATGGCGCTGGTCGCCAGCGTCGTTTCTTTCACCGTCTTCGGATTGGGAGTCATGACCTCATCCACCAGCTTCTCGGCAAGGCTGGCTCCGAGATTGCGGGCGATATCGCCATCGGTGACAATGCCGCACAGGCATCCCTCTTCATCGATCACGCCAACACAGCCGAAACGCATCTTCGACAGCATCATCGCCGCTTCGGGCATGCCGGTGCCAAGCTTGACCAGAGGCACCCGGTCGCCCTTGTGCATGATATCGGCAACATGCGAGAGGCTGGCGCCGAGCTTGCCACCCGGATGGAAGGTGCGGAAATCCTCGGCGGTGAAGCCGCGGGCCTCGAGCAATGCTACAGTGAGCGCATCGCCGATGGCGAGCTGCAGCATCGTCGACGTGGTCGGCGCAAGTCCGTGCGGACAGGCCTCCTGCTCTTTCGGAAGCAGGAGAACGACATCCGACTCGCGCGCCAGCGTCGAACTCTCGCCGGCTGTGATCGCGATCATCGGGATCGAAAAGCGGCGGGAATAGCTGATGATGCCCCGAAGTTCGGCGCTTTCGCCGCCCCAGGAGATAGCGATGATGACGTCATCCTGCGTGATCATGCCGAGATCGCCATGATTGGCCTCGACGGGATGAACGAAAAACGCCGGGGTGCCGGTGGAGGCCAGGCTGGCGGCAAGCTTGTTGCCGATATGGCCGCTTTTGCCGACGCCGGTAATGACGACACGGCCGTTGATATCGCCGATGATCTCGACCGCGCGGCTGAAGGGCCCGGCTAGACTGTTGGCCAAGGCACGTTCCAGCGCTTCGAGGCCCCGTCTCTCGGTCTCGATGGTCCGCATGGCGGATTCGATCGCACCGTTCTCGATCAATCTGACAGCTCTCTTGTTCATGAGCGAGGCCTAACGCTTTTCTGCAAATCTGTCCACCGAAGATCCGCCCTCTCCGCAGCTGCAGCTCGCTGTCTAAGCTCCGGAATATTACCGGTTCTTTCCAAGCAACTCGCGTTTAGCAACCAACCGTTAACCACACAGCTTTACACTTGAGTAAGGATTTAGAGTATTTCCAGCAAGGTCAGACTTAGATAAAATGAGCATCGGCAAGAACAAGGCGGGGAAAAGCACCCTCCGGCTGACGGCATGGGCAACATCCGCCTTGCTGGGCTGGGGTGTCGCATTCGCTGCGCCGATGTCCGCAAGTGCCCAATCGCTTCCTCCTGACCAAAATCTCGACGACTCGCTGCCGACAGCCGCGCCGACATCGAACCCGACGGCTGATCCCACAGGGGCATCCGCAGCCGGCGCGCAGCCGGCATCCGCCACAAATCAGGCATCCAGCGCAAATGCCGACGCGCCGCCGAACATGCGTCTTCGCTTGGATTCGCTGACGACAGGCTCGACGCTCGATGACGACCTGCGTCGAGTCAACTCGCGGGAACCGACTGTCGACGGACTGAGGGCGCGTTCATATCCCGATCGCGCCGACGCTCAGGGCATTCCACTCGGCACATTCACGCTCCGTCCATCGATCAACCAGTCGATCAATGTGGAACGAAACAGTACCGGCGCCGTCAAGGACAACCGCACTTTCCTGCAGACGGACCTGCGCAGCACGCTGACTTCTGATTGGGATCGCCACGCCTTGACCGTCACCGGCGAAGGCGTCTGGCAGAAGAATCTCAGCGGCACCGCGGCAGAACGGCCTGTGGTTACGATCAATGCCGACCTGCGGCTCGACCTTCCCGCCAACACGATTGCCCATGTCACGGCCGGCTATCAATTTTACAGGGAAGATACCAGCGATCCCAACGCCATTATCGGCGCTTCGAAGCAATCCGCCGTCAACCAGTTCTCAACCGGGCTTTCGCTGGAGCGCGACTTCGGCGTGCTGCGCGGCTCGACGGCCGTTGCGCTGACCCGAACGATCTACTCCAACGCCGTGCTCTCCGATGGAACCCAGGTCACGCTCAGCGACCGCGACCAGACGGCGGGCACGTGGCGCGGCCGCATCGGTTACGAGCTGTCGCCCGCAATCATTCCCTTTGTGGAAGCCGACCTCGGCGCCGCGGTCTACGACCAGACGCGCGACAGCAACGGCTACGCGCGCTCAAACCAAAGCTATGGCGGCAAGGCTGGCATCGAGCTCGATCTCGGAGAAAAGCTGAAGGGCGAGCTCGGCTTTGGCTATCAGCACACGCAATTCGACGATGCGCGCCTCGCCTCGATCGACGCACCGACGATCGATGGCAGCCTCGCCTGGTCACCGCAGCGCGGCACCGATGTCAGCATCGGCCTTTCGAGCACAGTTCAACCGTCGACGACTCCAGGCCTGGGCGGCTACACCGCCTACCAGCTCACCAGCACCGTGAGCCACCAGCTGCGCGACGATCTCACCGCCAAGGTAACGGGCGGAACGATTTGGCGAGACTACCCTTCGAGCGGCAGCGTATCCGACGAGACCGAATATGACGCGGCCCTGGGCCTGACCTGGGGGATCAACCGCTATCTCGATCTGACAGGCAATCTTGGCTATCAGCTGACTACCAGAAAGGCCGGCGACGATACCCGTCAGCTCCAGGCCGGCGTCGGCTTGACTGTGAAGCGCTGACGGCGATTTCGCAATGCGCCTGATCCTCGCCGAAAACCATTGCTTCGACAATGAAAAAGGCCCGGCATAGCCGGGCCTTGAATTTTCAGCAGGGAGCGATCGGCAGCTTACTTCAAAGCAGCGATCAACGCCTTGAACTCATCCTCGATGGTCGGACGAATATCTGCGCGTGCCAATGCGAAGGCAACGTTGGCGAGGATGAAGCCGTCCTTCGCACCACAGTCGAAGGTCTGGCCCTGGAAGTGATAGCCGGCAAAATCCTGGTTCTGCGCCAGCTTCAGCATACCGTCGGTCAGCTGGATCTCGTTGCCGGCACCCCGTTCCTGGCTTTCCAGGATACGGAAGATTTCCGGCTGCAGGATGTAGCGACCGTTGATGAAGAAGTTGGACGGAGCCGTACCCTTGGCCGGCTTTTCGACCATTTCCGTGATGCGGAAGCCATTACCGACCGTTTCGCCGACACCGACGATGCCGTATTTATGGGTCTGATCCGGAGCGCATTCTTCAACGGCGATGACATTGCCGCCGCTATGCTCGTAAAGCTCGATCATGCCCTTCATGCAGCCCTTTTCGGCGCGCATGACCATGTCGGGCAGCAGCAGCGCGAACGGCTCGTCACCGACGATTTCGCGCGCACACCAGACGGCATGGCCAAGACCGAGCGGCTCCTGCTGGCGCGTGAAGCTTGCCGTGCCGGCCTTCGGCAGCAGACCGTTCAACAGCGACAGCTCGGCATTCTTGTTGCGCTGGCGCAAAGTCTGCTCGAGTTCGAACTGAATGTCGAAGTAATCTTCGATGACGTGCTTGCTGCGGCCCGTCACGAATACGAAATGCTCGATACCGGCTTCCATCGCCTCATCGACGACATACTGGATTACCGGCTTATCGACGACGGTCAGCATTTCCTTCGGCACCGCCTTGGTCGCCGGCAAGAACCGCGTCCCTAGTCCGGCGACCGGAAATACTGCCTTACGAACCTTCTTATGCTGTCCCACTCATACCTCCTGGGCATTAAATAGCTGGCGCCAAGCCATTCTAAGGGTCAGTAGATTAAATTTGCTACTGTTTTGCAAATAATGACTGGCCGGCACTTCCATGGTAAAGAATTTGTTGACTTCGTTCGTTTAGTGTCAAGCTTGGGCCGATGCTACGTGCATCGCCGCACCGAAATCCAACAATCGATGGACAAGGCTGTAGATGACCGTAAACCGCAAAAACTCCCTTCTTGGTCTCGCTCTGGCGCTCGCGCTCGGTGCCTTCGCGGGACTCGCTCCCGTTAACGCCAATGCCGACCCAGGGTTCCAAAAATGGATCGCGGGCTTCTATGCGACCGCCGCAAAGAGCGGCATTACGCAATCGACCTACCGCAATGCATTTGCCGGCGTGACGGATCCCGACCCCACGGTCCTTGAAAAGGCGCAGTATCAACCGGAATTCAAATCCCAAATCTGGGATTATCTGGATTCCCGTGTCAATCCCTATACGGTCGATATTGGCCGTAAGATGGCGGTCAAATACGGGTCCACACTGCGCACGCTCGAACAGCACTTCGGCGTTGATCGCAACATCATGCTGGCCATCTGGTCGATGGAGTCGAACTACGGCGCCGTTCTCGCCAAGAATGACCGGCTACATTACGTGCCCCGTGCGCTGGCGACGCTTGCCTATGCCGACCCGAAACGGGCAGGCTATGCCAAAAAACAGCTTATCGCCGCGCTGAAGATCCTGCAGAAGGGCGATATCTCGCGCAAGGACCTCAACGGTTCCTGGGCTGGCGCCATGGGCCACACCCAATTCATCCCCACCAGCTATCTGCTCTACGCTGTCGACGCCGACGGGACAGGCCACGCCGATATCTGGAACTCAATTCCGGACGCTCTGGCCACGACCGCCAACCTGCTCGCCAAGAACGGCTGGAGCACCGGTCGTACCTGGGGCTATGAAGTCGTCGTCCCGCCCGGCGGTCACGCCCAGGTCGGCAAGACGCATACCATCGCCCAGTGGGCGGCTCTCGGCTTCGTTCGTCCGGGCGGCAAGGGCTTCCGCCAGACCTCCGACCGCGCGCAACTGAAGATGCCCGGCGGCTCGAACGGCCCCGGCTTCCTGATGACCGGCAACTTCTTCACCATCAAGCGCTATAACGCTTCCGACAGCTATGCCCTGGCCGTCGGCCTGCTTGCCGATCAGATTGCCGGCTATGGCGGCATGCAGCAATCCTGGCCACGCCCGAGCGGCACGCTCAATGTCCAGCAGAAGTTCGAGCTGCAGACGCGGCTGAAGCAGCTCGGCTATTATGATGGCGTTGTCGACGGCAATTTCGGGTCCGGCTCGAAGGCTGCCATCTCCGCGGTTCAGCAGCGCATCGGTATGGATGCAGATGGTGAGCCCTCGATGAACCTGTTGAACGCATTGCGTAAATAGGATCGCCGCCATCTGTGGGCTCCAGGTTCGCTGGACGGGGAAAAGCCCCTCATGCGATCACGAGCCGTGAGCGGAAAGAGATGATGAAACAGCGACCTGCCCGCGCGATCACGGCCACCCTGAGGGCTCTCTTCACGGCACTGCTCTCGGCCGTCATCGCGCTCGGCTGCCTGTCGCCGGCGGCCGAGGCGCAGGAACGGCCGCGCAGAAACCTGTTCGACATGCTGTTCGGTACCCGCGAGCCGGACTATCCCGACCAGCCCGCCGAACAGCCGCCGCCACAAAGAAAGAGCCAGCCGCGCAAACGGCCGACGCCGCCGCCGCGACAGCCGGTAGCGGTTCAGCCGCAAACGCCGCCAGCGGCAGAAAAGCTTCCGGACGCAAAGACGATCCTCGTCGTCGGCGACTTTCTGGCGAGCGGCTTGGGAACCGGACTGGAAGACGCCTTTTCGGCTTCACCCGGCGTTGTCATCCAGACACGCGGCAACGTGGCTTCCGGCCTCGTCCGCCAGGACTACTACAACTGGCCTCAGCAACTGACAGGCATGATGGATCAGCTGAAGCCGGCAATGGTCATTGTCATGCTCGGCGCCAACGACAGGCAACCGATCATCGGCGACGGACTGAACGAAAAATACGGCACGGACCCCTGGTTTCTCGCCTACGAGGAGCGGGTGCAGCAATTTGCCAAGCTGGCAGCAAACCGGCATATACCGCTGCTATGGGTCGGGCTGCCGCCCTTCCAATCCGACCAGCTGACGGCAAGTGCGGTCAAGCTCAACCATCTCTACCAAAGCCAGATGGCGGCCGTCGGTGGCGAGTTCATAGACATATGGGACGGCTTCACCGATCAAAACGGCGAATTCGTCGTGACCGGCTCCGATATCAACGGCCAGCAGGTGCGTCTCAGAACCGCCGACGGTGTCAACATGACGGCTGCCGGCAAGCGCAAGATCGCCTTCTATGTCGAGAAATCGGCGCGGCGTTTGCTGGGCAATCAGGCAAGCCCGGATATTACCCGCCTCGACACCGGCAGCCCGTTGCCCGCACAGCAGGCGAGCCTGCCGGGCGCGGAGCCGGAGAAAATCGTGAGCACGCCGCCGATGAGCCTCTCCGACCCCGATCTCGATGGCGGCTCGCAGCTTCTGGGCGCTTCGCCAGCACCGGCTGCGGCGGCGGCTTCGCCAAGGGATCTCTTGGTCGACAAGGGCCAGATGGCTCCTGCCCCCGCAGGTCGTGTGGATGACTATCGGCTACCTGCGACGCCGACCGCCACGCCTTGAAGGCGAAGCCGTTTGACAATCCTGCCGTGCGCCAATAGAAAAATGCCATGAGCACCGACCGCGCAGATCAAATCGATCGTAACCGCACCTGCCTGCAGGCCGCGGTTTTGCGCGCTTTCTCCGGCCGCGGTCTCCGCGTCCAGTCGTGACGACCGGAGGCTTTGCGCGTCCGGCCATTGCTGGACGTAAAGCCCCTCACTCCAAAACATCAACGTTGCCCATGGAGAATGGCACGTGCTCAATATCTACAACGTCAATTCGCTCGTTCACTGGGAAGAGCGAGACATTCGTCTGCGTGACGACCTCATCCGCTTCTTTTCCGACGAAGTCTCAACCTTCCTACGATCGGCAAACCCGGCCTGGGATATCCGCAGGGTCGAAGCTCCTACCCTGATGCCGAGAAACCTGGTCTCCGACGCCTATTCCAATTCGGATATATGGGTGCAGGAACGACTATCGGAAACCGAGGCAGAACTTGTGCTTCGCCCGGAAACGACACCTTCCACCTATATCTACATGCAACATCTTCTCGGCAATCATTCGAAGACACGGTTGCCTCTCTGCATCTGGCAGGCAGGCAAATCCTATCGCCGCGAACAGGATCAACCGAGCAAGCATGTGCGGCTCAAGGAGTTCTGGCAGCTCGAATTCCAATGCGCCTTCACCGCCGATAGCGGCAACGACTATCATATGGCAAGCTTGGAGCCGGTTCGCCGCATGATTGCCTCGGTCATCCACTTGCCCAGCAGGATCGTGCCGTCGGACCGCCTGCCGGCCTACTCGCAGGTCACGATGGATATCGAAGTGGACAATGGCGACAAATGGATGGAGGTTTGCTCCATTTCGAAGCGTACGGATTTCCCACAGCGTTACCGCAGCCAAGCCAAGAAAGGCCCGGCGATCGACCATGACGTCACGGTGCTTGAGATCGCCATCGGCCTCGACCGTTGCATCTACAATTGGAACATTGCCGCAAGCAGATAAGACAGAAGGCCGGGCTCTCTGCGAGCCCGGCCTTCTGCATGATTGACAGACGATATCGGTAAGGCTTACCGCGGCAGAATCGTCGCGCCCATCAGGGCTTCGTCGATCGCACGCGCGGCCTGGCGGCCCTCGCGGATCGCCCAGACCACCAGCGACTGGCCACGGCGAACGTCGCCGGCGGTCCAGAGCCTGTCGACCGAGGTCTTGTAGTCCTTGTCGTTGGCAACGACGTTGGTCGAGCCGCGGCGGTCCGTGTTCAGCGTCAGCTTGCCATCGAGTTCCTTGAGCACGCTGTCGGTGAATGGGCCGCGGAAGCCGATGGCGATGAAGGCGAGATCGGCGCGGATGACGAATTCCGTTCCGGCGATCGGCTTGCGGCGCTCATCCACTTCGCAGCACTTCACACCGGTCAACACGCCGTCTTCGCCGATGAATTCCAGCGTCGCGACCTGGAATTCACGAACCGCGCCTTCGGCCTGCGAGGAAGAGGTGCGCATCTTCGTCGCCCAGAACGGCCAGACGGCGAGCTTGTCTTCCTTCTCCGGCGGCTGCGGGCGAATGTCGAGCTGGGTGACCTTCACCGCACCCTGGCGGAATGCCGTGCCGACGCAATCCGAGGCGGTATCACCACCACCGACGACGACGATATGCTTGCCACCGGCCAGGATCGGGTCGGCAGGCCAGCCGGCGCTGTCGATGTTTTCGCGGCCGACGCGGCGGTTCTGCTGCACGAGATAAGGCATGGCGTCATGAACGCCGGCCAGCTCGACGCCGGGAATGCCGGCCTCGCGCGGGGTTTCCGAGCCGCCGCAATAAAGCACCGCATCATGATCGGCCAAAAGCTGTTCAATCTTGACATCGACGCCGACATTGACGCCGCAATGGAAGGTGACGCCTTCGCCCTTCATCTGCTCGACGCGGCGATCGATGAAGTTCTTCTCCATCTTGAAGTCCGGAATGCCGTAGCGCAGCAGGCCGCCGGGCTTGCTTTCGCGCTCGTAGAGGTGAACCTCATGACCGGCACGGCCGAGCTGCTGTGCGGCTGCCATGCCGGCAGGGCCGGACCCGATGACGGCAACCTTCTTGCCCGTATGCACCGTTGCCGGCTGCGGACGAATGAAGCCCAGTTCATAGGCCTTGTCGGCAATCGCCTGCTCGACGGTCTTGATGGCGACCGGTGCGTCTTCCAGGTTCAGCGTGCAGGCCTCCTCGCAAGGTGCGGGGCAGACGCGGCCGGTGAATTCCGGAAAGTTGTTGGTCGAATGCAGGTTGCGGATCGCCTCTTCCCAGTTGTTGTTATAGACGAGGTCGTTCCAATCCGGGATCTGGTTGTGCACCGGGCAGCCGGTCGGGCCGTGGCAATAGGGAATGCCACAGTCCATGCAGCGCGCTGCCTGTTTCTGCACTTCCTGGTCCGACATGGGGATCGTGAATTCGCGGAAATGCCGGATGCGATCCGAAGCCGGCTGATACTTGCCGACCTGACGGTCGATCTCCAAGAAGCCTGTTACCTTGCCCATGCTATCGTTTCCTCACTCAAAAAGAGGAGCCGCGGCTCCCGTGCCTGAGGGTCATCTACGTTGCCCAGTCCGGCACTTTAATTCAAATCCGATTCCGCTATTCGACAGTTGCGATCGCCTGGTCGGCGACCGCAATGCGAGGCGAAATCCTCGACTGGCTTGACAAGCCGGGGCGGATTACTCCGCCGCCACGCTCATGCGACCGCGCTCCATTTCCTCAAGCGCACGACGGTACTCGACCGGCATGACCTTGCGGAATTTCGGGCGGTAATCGGCCCAGTGATCGAGAATTTCCTTGGCCCGCGTCGAGCCCGTATAGTGGAAATGGTTCGAAATCAGCTGGTAGAGACGCTCTTCATCATGGCGCGTCATGTCATCGGAGACGTCGACGCGTCCCTTGTGCATGATATCGCCGCCGTGATGATGCAGCTTCTCTAACAGTTCGTCTTCTTCGGGAACCGGCTCCAGTTCGACCATGGCCATGTTGCAGCGGCTAGCGAAATCACCCTTTTCGTCAAGCACATAGGCTACACCGCCCGACATGCCGGCCGCGAAGTTGCGCCCGGTTTCGCCGAGCACGACGACGACGCCGCCGGTCATGTATTCGCAGCCATGGTCGCCCACGCCTTCGACGATGGCGACCGCACCGGAGTTTCTGACCGCGAAGCGCTCACCTGCAACACCCCGGAAGTAGCACTCCCCTTCGGTCGCACCGTAAAGCACGGTGTTGCCGACGATGATCGAATGCTCGGCCTTGATCTTCGAATTCTCCGGCGGACGGATGATGATGCGGCCGCCCGAGAGACCCTTGCCGACATAGTCATTGCCGTCGCCGATGAGCTTGAACGTGATACCACGCGCCAGGAATGCGCCGAACGACTGGCCAGCGGTCCCCTTGAGCGTGACGTTGATCGTATCTTCCTTCAGGCCGCGATGGCCGTAGCGCTTGGCAACCGCGCCCGACAGCATGGCGCCGGCCGAACGGTCGACATTCTTGATGTCGACTTCGAAGGCGACCGGCGTCTTGGAAGACAGAGCCGGCTCCGCCTTCTCGATCAGCGTGCGGTCGAGAATGTCGTCGATCGGGTGCTTCTGCACGGTCGTCCAATAAGTCTCTTTCTTCGGCGCATCGACCTTGTGGAAGATACGGCTGAAGTCGAGTCCCTTGGCCTTCCAATGGGCGAGCATCTCGTCCTTTTCCAGAAGCTCGGAAGCGCCGATGATGTCGTCCAGCTTGGCAACGCCCAGCGAGGCGAGTATCTCGCGCACTTCTTCGGCAACGAAGAAGAAGTAGTTGATGACATGCTCAGGCGCACCCTTGAAGCGCTTGCGCAGCACCGGATCCTGAGTGGCGACGCCGACTGGACAGGTGTTGAGATGGCATTTGCGCATCATGATGCAGCCGGCCGCGATCAGCGGCGCGGTGGCGAAGCCGAATTCGTCCGCACCGAGCAGAGCGCCAATGATGACGTCGCGACCGGTCTTCAGACCACCATCCACCTGCAGGGCAATACGCGAACGCAGCCCGTTCAGCACCAGCGTCTGCTGGGTCTCGGCGAGGCCGATTTCCCATGGCGAACCTGCATGCTTCAGCGACGTGAGCGGCGAAGCGCCGGTGCCGCCATCATAGCCCGAAACGGTGATATGATCGGCGCGCGCCTTGGCGACGCCAGCGGCAACCGTGCCGACGCCGACTTCCGAGACCAGCTTGACCGATACGTCCGAGGTCGGATTGACGTTCTTCAGGTCGAAGATCAGCTGTGCCAGATCTTCGATCGAGTAGATGTCGTGGTGCGGCGGCGGCGAGATCAGGCCGACACCCGGCGTCGAATGCCGGGTCTTGGCAACCGTTGCGTCGACTTTGTGGCCGGGCAGCTGGCCGCCTTCGCCGGGCTTCGCGCCCTGCGCAACCTTGATCTGCAGCACGTCGGCATTGACCAGATACTCCGTCGTCACGCCGAAGCGGCCGGACGCGATCTGCTTGATGGCCGAACGTTCCGGGTTTGGCGAACCGTCGACGAGCGGCATGTAGCGGTCGGCTTCTTCGCCGCCTTCGCCGGTGTTCGACTTGCCGCCGATCCTGTTCATGGCGATCGCCAGCGTCGTGTGCGCCTCGCGGCTGATCGAGCCGAAGGACATGGCGCCCGTCGAGAAGCGCTTGACGATATCGACGGCCGGCTCGACCTGGTCGACCGAGATCGGCTTGCGACCGAGCGCTTCCGCACCCTTGATCTTGAAGAGGCCGCGGATGGTGTTCATCCGAAGGGCCGAATCATTGACCATTTCGGAGAATTCGCGATAGCGGTCCTCGGCATTGCCTCTGACGGCATGCTGAAGGGCGGCCACCGCGTCAGGCGTCCAGGCATGACTTTCGCCACGCATGCGGTAGGCATATTCGCCACCGATGTCGAGCGTGCTCGCCAGCAACGGATCACCGCCGAAAGCAGCCTTGTGCCGCGCAACGGTTTCCTCGGCAATGGTCTCGAGACCGATGCCTTCGATCATCGTTGCCGTGCCGAAGAAATACTTGTCGACCAGTTCCTGCTGCAGGCCGATCGCATCGAAAATCTGCGCGCCGCAATAGGATTGATAGGTCGAAATGCCCATCTTCGACATGACCTTGAGGATGCCCTTACCGACCGCCTTGATGTAGCGGTAGACGACTTCGGTCGCGTCCACTTCCTTCGGGAATTCGCCGCGCTGATGCATGTCGAGCAGCGTGTCGAAGGCAAGATAAGGGTTGATCGCTTCCGCGCCATAGCCCGCCAGCAGGCAGAATTGATGCACTTCGCGCGGCTCGCCGGTTTCGACGACGATACCGACCGAGGTGCGCAGGCCCTTGCGGATCAGGTGGTGATGCACGGCAGCCGTCGCCAGCAGCGCGGGGATCGCGATGCGGTCCGGGCCGATCTGGCGGTCGGAGAGCACGATGATGTTGTAGCCGCCGCGAACGGCGGCTTCCGCCCGTTCGCAGAGACGGTCGAGCATCTCGGGCATGCCTTCGGCACCGCGTTCGACATCATAGGTGAAGTCGAGCGTCTTTGTGTCGAAGCGGTCCTCGGTGTGACCGATCGAGCGGATCTTTTCCAGATCGCCGTTGGTCAGGATCGGCTGGCGCACTTCCAGGCGCTTGGCGTTGGCCATGCCGGTATGGTCGAGCAGGTTCGGACGCGGTCCGATGAAGGAAACAAGGCTCATGACGAGTTCTTCGCGGATCGGGTCGATCGGCGGGTTCGTCACCTGCGCGAAGTTCTGCTTGAAGTAGGTGTAGAGCAGCTTTGCCTTGTCGGACATGGCCGAGATCGGCGTATCCGTGCCCATCGAGCCGACGGCTTCCTGCCCCGTCGTCGCCATCGGCGACATCAGGAGCTTGGTATCCTCGGTGGTATAGCCGAAGGCCTGCTGGCGATCGAGCAGCGACACGTCACGGCGCAACGCACGAGGCTCAACAGGCTTCAGGTCTTCGAGGATCAGTTGCGTGCGGTTCAGCCAGTTGCGATAGGGGTGCTTGCTTGACAGCTCCGACTTCACCTCGTCGTCTGAGATGATGCGGCCCTTTTCCATGTCGATCAGCAGCATCTTGCCCGGCTGCAGGCGCCACTTCTGGATGATCTTCTCTTCGTCAACAGGCAGAACGCCGGCTTCGGATGCCATGATGATGCGGTCGTCGTCGGTGACGAGATAGCGGGCCGGACGCAGGCCGTTGCGGTCGAGCGTCGCGCCGATCTGCTTGCCGTCGGTAAAGGCAACGGCGGCCGGGCCATCCCACGGCTCCATCAGGGCAGCATGATACTCGTAGAATGCCTTGCGCTCGGCAGCCATGAGCTGGTTGCCGGCCCATGCTTCCGGGATGAGCATCATCATGGCATGCGCCATGGAATATCCACCGCGCACGAGGAATTCGAGCGCGTTGTCGAAACAGGCCGTGTCCGACTGTCCTTCATAGGAGATCGGCCAGAGCTTGGAGATATCCTCACCGAAGAGCGGCGAAGATACCGATGCCTGACGGGCGGCCATCCAGTTGACGTTACCGCGCAGCGTGTTGATTTCGCCGTTATGCGCGACCATGCGGTAGGGATGCGCCAGCTTCCACGACGGGAAGGTGTTGGTCGAGAAGCGCTGGTGTACGAGGGCAACCGCCGTCTCGAACCGCGGATCGGACAGGTCCTTATAATAAGCACCGACCTGGTAGGCGAGGAACATGCCCTTGTAGACGATGGTCGAGCTCGACAGCGAGACAGGATAGAAGCTGCTCTCTTCGCCCTCGTATTCCGCATAGATGCGGTTGGAGATCACCTTGCGCAGGGTGAAGAGGCGGCGTTCGAACTCCTCGTTCGTGCCGGCATCGCGGCCGGCGCCGATGAAGACCTGCACATGATACGGCTCGGTGGCCGCAATCTCAGGTGCCTTGGACAGCGAGGAGTTGTCGACCGGCACGTCGCGGAAGCCGAGCAGAACCTGGCCTTCCTCGACCACGACCTGCTTGATCGCGGTCTTGAAATGCTCGATCAGCGCCTCGTCGCGCGGCAGAAAGAAATGGCCGACGCCATATTCGCCGGCCTTCGGCAGGATGATGCCCTGCTTGGCCATCTCCTCACGGAAGAAACGGTCGGGGATCTGCACGAGAATGCCCGCACCGTCGCCCATCAGCGGATCCGCGCCGACGGCACCGCGATGCGTCAGATTTTCGAGGATGAACAGGCCGTCACGCACGATCTGATGCGACTTGCGACCCTTCATGTGCGCAACGAAGCCGACGCCGCAGGCATCATGTTCGTTGCGCGGATCGTACAGGCCTTGTTTCGGCGGGATGCCCACCGACTTCGAACGATTGGCACGTTTCGACGTTTTGGCCGTCGCGGCAGCGTTGGCTACAGCGGTCTGGTCAAAACTCGTGAACGTCTTCCTGTTCGTCATCGTCTTCCCTCCGGTAAGGCCCGCCTCGCGGGCGCTCCTTCGTCCCGCGCGGTCCGTTTCCGGCGCCGACGCGCGACAGCTCTGTTGCATTGTGAAGATCCGGCCGCGAACCATGGCCCCGTTGCGGAGCCTGTCGTCAGCGTTCGCGCCTTGCTATTCCACCGCCGCCCTGCCCGCAGCCGAAAGGCTTTCAGAGGCATGCTCCCGGTAACTATAGCTCGAAATCCCAACATCGTCAGGACCCTTCGACGCATCTTCGGCCTAGGCGGCCAAAATAGGACAGCAACCCTGTCCTAATTCATCAGCTCTATGCCAGAAAGCTTGTGCCTTCGCAAGAGCAAAACGGCAAAAATTCGACAACGAAAGACGGAAGATTGCCTATGCTGCAGAAATGGAGCAATAAAGTTTCGCTTTAGCGCATCATTTTATTTGTTGATTGCGCAGATCAATTTCTGTGATGGGTTCTTCAAGTTCTTGCTCTTGATAGGTTTTTGCATTGGCGTAATGTCCCGCCGACCCTATCTATCGCTCCCGTAGCTCACTCATTTTATTTGGTGCATTTCCATGTTCTTTGCCTCCGACAATTGGGCCGGCGCCCATTCCAAGATCGCCGAACGTCTCCTCGCCGAGTCCGGAGGCTTCGCATCGGCCTACGGCACGAGCGACCTCGACCAAAAAATCGAAGCCAAATTCAGCGAGATCTTCGAGCGTGAAGTCGCCGTCTTCTTTGTCGCCACCGGCACGGCTGCCAACTCGCTGTCGCTTGCCAGCGTTCAAAAGCCGGGAGGCATCAGCTTCTGCCATACCGAGGCGCATGTCGCCGAAGACGAATGCGGCGCACCTGATTTCTTCAGCGGCGCGCGCCTCGCAACGGTGGACGGAGCGCTCGGCAAGATAGATCCCAAGGCGCTTGCCACCAAGGTTGGCCGCTTTCCGCAGGATGCCGTGCATCATGGTCGCGCCGCTGCCGTGACCATCACGCAGGCGACGGAAATCGGCACCGTTTATTCGCTCGCCGAGATCGACGCCATCGCCGCCATCGCCAAAGAGAACGGCCTGCCGCTGCATATGGATGGCGCGCGCTTCGCGAATGCTCTGATTGCCCTCGGCGCCAGCCCGGCCGAGATGACATGGAAGCGCGGCGTCGACATTTTGTCCTTCGGCGGCACCAAGAACGGCTGCTGGTGCGCAGAAGCCATTGTCTTCTTCGATCCCGAGAAGGCAAAGGAGATGCAATTCATCCGCAAGCGCGCCGCCCAGCTTTTCTCCAAGTCGCGCTTCATCGCCGCCCAGTTCGACGGTTATTTCCAGGATGGTCTCTGGCTCGATCTCGCCCGCCATTCCAATAGCATGGCCGACCGTCTGCGCGCCGGCATCGAGAAGGCTCCGAATGCCCACCTCGCCTGGCCAACGGTATCCAACGAGGTTTTCGCAATCATACCGAAATCCTCCGCCAAGGCAGCCGAAGACAAGGGCGCAAAATTCTATGAATGGCCGATCCCGGAATCTCAGCCGGAACTCGTCGGCAGCGATGAAACGCTGATCCGCCTCGTGACCAGCTTCGCGACAACCGAAGCCGATGTCGCGAACTTCCTCGCCTGCCTGGCCTGATGGCAGATTAAAAGGAGCGCCGTAGCCGGCTTCTTGCCGGACGGCGCTCAGAAGAACGACTGGAATATAATTCTTAGTTGCTATGGGCGAGCATTGCAAAGCTCGATAGATCGGCGGCTGGTGCGCGGTGAACGATCATCGTCATTGCCATGACGCAGACAACAAGCCCGGAAATGAAGATGGCACCATATGTCATCGGCTCGGATATCCTTGCGCAGCTCGTACATCGCTACTCAAGATAGCGCCGGAAGCTGACGTCAGTCTGAATCGTCTCCGCCAAACGATTTGGCCGCATGAAGAAGAATGTGCGCCGGCGAAATATGTGACGGCAAATGCCCGATCCTAGCGGCATGATCGAAAACGGCTTTTACCGTCGCGTGATAGGCCGACTATCGTCAGCTTGATCGCGGACCTCTGACCTTCGCCAGAATATCCTCGGAGAGCGCTCTAACCAAAAGTTGGTCCGCGCCCTTGCGGGGCACGAGCACGAACTCGACGTCCTCTAGAGCCGGCAGCCAACCCGGCGCGATCTCCATCAAACCCGCAGGCGCCATGCTCCTCGGCTGAACGAGAACCCCCATGCCCGCGCGCGCTGCCGCCGTCAGGCCGCTGAGGCTGCCGCAGGTGCAGACGATCCGCCACGGCATCTGCTGCCGGCGCAGCGCCTCCAGCGCAACCGCCCGTGTAACGCTCGGCGTCGGAAAGGCAATCAGCGGCAAGGGCGCTGCAAGATTGCGGATCCGCTCCGGATCGCGTGCCAGCCAGACCAGCGGCTCGCGATAAACAAGCGTTCCTCTGACATCGCCAAGCCGACGCTTGGCGAGCACCAGATCGAGATCGCCATTATCCTGCATTTCATAGAGAGTGCCGCTCAAGGCGACCGTCAACTCGAGATCGACGGAGGGGTGCGACCGAACGAACTCCTCCAGCACATCGGGAAGCTGGCTGGTGACGAAATCCTCAGAGACACCGAGGCGCAGGCTGCCCCGCAGGCTGTTGCCGGCAAAGAGCTGCCGCACCTCGCCTTCGATCGAGAGCATCTGCCGGGCATGGCCAAGCAACGCCTCGCCATCACCCGTCAAAACGACGCGATGCGTGTCGCGCGCCAAGAGCTTGCGGCCAAGCTCGGTTTCCAAACGCTGTATATGCTGGCTGACCGTGGATTGGCCGAGACCAAGCCGCTCCGCCGCCAGCGTGAAACTGCCCATCTGCTCGACGGCGACGAAACTGCGTAATTGTGTGAGGTCCAGCATGATGCTTATCCGACTTTACGATAACTGTTATTCCTTGCATCGTGGATCGCGATAGGTCTATCTGCAAGGATTAATATCAAGACTTGCGATTGGGATTGGCACGATGCGCCGCTTTCTTCCAGACACCTTCACCATGCTGCTGGTGCTCACCGTTCTGACGGCATCCTTCTTTCCGGTACATGGCGCGAGCGCCAAGTATTTTGGCATTGCCACCAACTTCGCCATCGGCCTGCTGTTCTTCCTGCATGGTGCGCGCCTGTCGCGCGATGTCGTCATTGCCGGCATGCTGCATTGGCGGCTGCACCTCGTCATCCTGCTGACCACCTTCGGCGTCTTCCCGCTCCTTGTACTGGCGATGGGTCAGATCGTCCCGAACAGCATCCTGCCCGTGTCGCTCTATACCGGCATGTTGTTCCTGAGTGTCCTGCCCTCGACCGTGCAGTCCTCAATCGCCTTCACGTCGATCGCTGGCGGCAACGTGCCCGCCGCCATCTGCTCCGCTTCGGCCTCGAACATCTTCGGCATGTTCCTGACACCGCTGCTGGTCGGCATCCTGTTCTCGGTCGGCGGTCAGGGCGGCGGCTTTTCCTGGGATGTCCTGTGGCAGATCATGCTGCAACTGCTGGCACCCTTCATTGCCGGACAGCTATTGCAGCCGTGGATCGGCGACTGGATTCGTTCGAAGAAGAAGATCCTGATGCCCGTCGACCGCGGTTCGATCCTTATGGTCGTCTATTCGGCTTTCAGCGAGGCCGTCGTTGAAGGCCTGTGGCATACCTTCTCCGTGCTCGACATCATCACGGTCATCGTCGCCAACATGGTGCTTCTGGCGATGGTGCTGTGCATCACCATGTTCGGCAGCCGCGCTCTCGGCTTTGCCAAAGCAGACGAGATCACCATCACTTTCTGCGGCTCCAAGAAGTCTCTGGCAAGCGGCGTGCCGATGGCCAATGTCATTTTCGCCGGCCAGAGCATCGGCGCCATCGTGTTGCCGTTGATGCTGTTCCACCAGATCCAGCTGATGACCTGCGCCGTGCTCGCCCAGAAATATGCCGACGCCGCCAAACGGCGCGAGGCCGCAAAGGCACAGGCAGGGGCAAAATCGGGCGAAGCGACCAGCGCAGCCTGAGCGCCTGCCCATACCGCCAAAACAAAAGCGGCGTCCCTGTGGGACGCCGCTTTTGTTTGATCTTGGGAGGATCAGGGGCGACGGGCCTAAGTCCGCCACCCCGGCATGGGTTAGTTGATGTGAGCCTCGATAGCCTTCGGGGTTTCCACGGGCTCGGCTTCAATAGAGATCCGGCGGGGCTTCATGGCTTCGGGAATGTTGCGCAGCAAATCGATGTGCAGCAAACCATTCTTCAGCGAAGCAGCCTGGACCTCGACATGGTCGGCGAGCTGGAAACGGCGCTCGAAGGCGCGCTTGGCGATACCGCGATAAAGATATTCGCTGGTTTCAGCCGGCTCTTCGCTCTTTTCGCCCTTGACCTGAAGGACATGGGCATGAGCCTCGATGCTCAGTTCCTTTTCATCGAAACCGGCAACGGCCATGGTGATGCGATAGGTATTTTCACCCGTGCGCTCGATGTTGTAGGGCGGATAGGTCTGGGCCTGATCCGGCTGGCCAAGGCTGTCGAGCATGGTGAAAAGACGGTCGAAACCGACGGTAGAACGGTAGAGGGGAGAGAAGTCTACGTGACGCATGGAGTCCTCCTGTGAGCGACGATTGCGATTTCAATTTTTGTCCCATGACCCCACTTCTGGCAGCCTCGGGACGGTTCCGCAGGCCCGTTTGGCACCCGCGAAAAAGAGATGGGGATCGCATTTCCAGAGTTCAAGCCCCCTCTGCGGCAGGGCGCATTTTACAAAGAAAGCTGCGTGAACCGTAGATGAACGAGCGGTTCGGAACCCGTTCAGGCTGGCGGGTCTATCAATAAACCATCGGAACACCATCATCCGATGACTGAAGTGTATCGTCCCTTCTTCTTCAGTCCTGCTCGGCCGGCGAAGCGGATCTCTCTATCCCGCGAGCCGGCCCTTTTCTTTCCGGCGACCCATCAATTCAACAAAAAGAGTGACGCGGTTTTCCGTCCGCAATCGAGGCGACGTCGGCCGTTATCGCAACAGCTTCAGCGAGCCCGTCAGCGATTTCACCCATTTCGACGGGCCTGCAATTCCCAAGCCGTCGATCGCTTCCATGTTGAGGTCGCGGTCGGGAAATGCTGCCTCATACTCCCTATAGTCGTGCAGCGAGCGCGCAAAGGCCGGAAATGCAACGACCGCCCGCTCGCCCTGTTGCGGCAATGCCTTCAATAGTAGCGACCGGATGGTCTCGGCATCGGCCTGCAACATCGGAACCGGCATGTTCGAACTGATGTCGATGGCGCGCCCTTCCCTGTCGGTCAGTTGCTGCGCGGCAAGTACTGGAAATCGCGCCCCCAGCCCGATTGCGATGGCGCCGGCGGTGTTGGCGATCAGCCCCAGCGGCAGGTCCGGATTGATGACGATGGCGAGACGAATATCGGGAAACATGGGAGGCCTGTTGCTGACGTTGATTTCCCGATCAGGTTATCTCCAATACCGGGGACGATCTTACCTTTCATTGCCGGGATTTGATTGAATATGGTAGAATCTACCTAGTCTAACGGAAATTACGGCCAGATATGCCCTCAACGCTTGAACAGATCGACTTGAAAATTCTCGGAGCGCTCCAGAAGGACGGACGCCTGACGAACCAGGCCCTTTCGTCGGAAGTCGGGCTCTCTACGTCCCCCTGCTGGCGGCGCGTGCGTCAATTGGAAGAAACCGGCGTGATCCAGGGCTACACGGCAACCCTGGACAGGCGCCAGATCGGCCTCGGCGTGCTGGCTTTCATCCGGGTGAAGATCGATAGCCATAGCGAAGCGGAAGCCGAGGAATTCTCGCGCGATGTCTTGAAGCTGAGCGAAGTCGTGGCGTGCTACAGCATCGCCGGCGACGCCGATTTCCTGCTGCAGGTTGTTGCCGCCGACCTCGACAGTTACGCGGATTTCGCCATGGCCGTCGTTCGCCGCCTGCCGCGCATCAAGGAAATGCAAACGACGTTCGTGCTCAAGGAGATCAAGCCCTTCAAGGGTTTTCCTCTGGATGTCGGCCAGCGATAGCGGCTGATGACATGGATTGCCGGGCATGAACTGCCGGGCCTTTACGCCGGGATCGGAGGCATCCTATGCTGGCGATATGGCGGGCCTGCCCTGGGGTATCGAATGTCGGCACTTTCTTTCTCGAAAATCTCCGCATCGCTGAATGCGTTGCTCGCGACAATCGGTCTGGCAACCGTGGCCGCACTCACCACGCCCGATATGACCGGCCAGACCAGAAGCACCCTGGAAATCGTGCTCATCTGCGTGTGGGTCGCCTATGTTCTGCAATTGATCGAGACGCTGATCATGCAGCGGGCGAGAGACATCCGCGGCAGATCGCTGGAAATAGCCGTCGACGTGCTTGCCGTTCTGGTCCCCCTGGCCGCATTCTTTCTCGCCCGCGGCCGCGACCAAAGCCTCTTTTGCGCCATCTGGCTGCTGAAGCCGCTACGCGGTTCGACCTTCTTTCGCCTCTTGGGCAGGGTCCTGACCAAGGAGGCGCGCAACCTGATCGGCGTCACCTCGATCTTCGTCATCGTTCTTTTCGCCGCCGCACTCGCGGCCTATGTCATCGAGCGCGACGTTCAGCCGGACAAGTTCGGCAGCATTCCGCTGGCCATGTGGTGGGCGGTGGTCACGCTGTCGACGACAGGCTATGGCGATGAGATCCCCCAGAGCTTTGCCGGTCGCGTGCTCGCCGGACTGGTGATGATGAGCGGGATCGGCATCTTCGCACTCTGGGCCGGTATCCTCGCCACAGGCTTCTACGAGGAGGTCCGCCGCCAGGATTTCGTGCGCAACTGGCAGCTGGTCGCAGCCGTGCCGCTGTTCCAGAAACTTGGCTCGGGAGCGCTCATCGAAATCGTGCGCGCGCTGAGACCTCGCGTCGTGCCAGCCGGCGGCATCATCTGCCGCAAGGGTGAGGCCGGCGACCAGATGTTCTTCATCGTCGAAGGTCGCGTCAGCGTCGCCACCCCGAACCCGGTGGAACTTGGCTCCGGAAGTTTCTTCGGCGAGATGGCGCTGATCACCGGCGAACCCCGCTCGGCAACCGTCAGCGCCACGACCGAAGTCTCGTTGCTGTCGCTCTATTCCTCGGATTTCCAGATGCTGTCGAGCAGCAGCCCGGAGATCGCCGAGATCATCCGCAAGACCGCACTCGAACGGCGCGGTGCAGCGCCGAAATCCTGATAAGGACAATCCCGCGTCCCGTCCCTCAAGAGCCCCGGGAAGGCCTCATGCCGAGAAAAGCCACAAACCTGTTGCAATTCGTCCCACCTGAGCTATCCCCTTAGAACAAGCCATTTCTCAAGCGAGGCGCGACATCGCGATGGATTCGGTCCTCTATTCCACGGCAGACAATCCAGTGCCGGAAAACCGCACCGAAGGGTTCTTCGAGAGCTTCGACGGGCGCAAACTGCGCTATGCCGTTTTCCGGTGCGAGCAGCCGATTGCCCGCGGGACCGTGGTATTGCTGCAGGGCCGCAACGAATTCATGGAGAAGTATTTCGAGACGATCCGCGATCTCACGGCCAAGGGTCTTTGGGTTGCAACCTTCGATCTGCGCGGTCAGGGTGGATCGGAGCGGTTGCTGAAGGATCCGTTGCGCGGCCATGTCCGCCGGTTTTCTGACTACGAGCGCGATCTCACGGCTTTCCTGGACACAATCGTCCTGCCGGATACGCGCCTTCCCTTCTTTCTGCTTGCACATTCGACAGGCGGTCTGATCGCTCTGTCTGCCGCCCCCAGGCTCGGAAGCCGCATCGAGCGAATGGTGCTGTCCGCGCCCTTTATTGGCCTGATGGGTCACGGCGCCTCCCCCAACCTCATCCGCTTTCTTTCCAGTACGGCCAGCAATATCGGACTTGGCCGCATGCAGTTCAGCAAGAAATTCAAGGAAAAGCCGTTCGCCGAAAATCCGCTGACGACGGACGAGCAGCGCTATCGGCGCAATATCGGTATCGGCGCGACCTATCCGCAGCTCTGCCTGGGGCCGCCGACGGCACGCTGGCTATCCCAGGCCTTCCAGACGATCGAGCTTGTCAACAGACCCGAACACCTGTTCTCGATACCCATTCCGACCGTTCTGATCGCACCGACGCGAGACGGCGTGGTGCCCTATGCCAATCAGGAACGGCTGTCGCGTTACTTTCGGGCTGCACAACTCGTGCCTGTTCACGGGTCCAAGCATGAAATCCTGCAGGAGCGGGATATCTACCGAAACCAGGCACTCGCCGCGATCCACGCTTTCATTCCCGGCAGCGACGCGGTGACGAATGCTTATGAAGTGGAAGCAGGGGCTTAAGAGACCCGTCTTTCGCAAATCGCCCGATAAGCCATGCACAGATTGAGATCAGAGAGCGTTTCCGCTCCGCTTTGAATCGCGGACACGCTCCATCTTCCTGGTTCTTTACGCATTCCGGACGGAAAACCGCTGCGCGCTTTTCCTGGAAATGCTCTAGCGAGCCAGAATAGCCCGAGCCTGCTCATAGACGGCACGGCTGCCGGCCGCGATGATCGAACCGCCCATCTCCGGACGGCCGCCATCCCATGTCGTGATGATGCCGCCGGCCTGCTCGATGACCGGAATGATACCGCCGACATCGTAGGGCTTCAGCGAATTCTCGATGACGAGATCGACATGGCCGGCCGCCAGCAACGCATAGGCATAGCAATCGGTGCCGTAGCGGAAGAGACGCACCTGGCTCTCGATTTCGCGATACTTGGCAAGCTCCTCGCCGACGAACAGATGCGGTGACGTGGTGAAGAGAATAGCGTTCGAGAGGTCGCCGCAATCGCGAACCTGCAGCTTTTTTTCGCCGTCCGGACCGGAATAGGTGGACCCGTTACCATCGGCGAAATAGCGCTCGCCGGTGAAAGGCTGGTCGATAAGGCCCATGATGGCGCGACCGTTCTTCTGCAAGCCGATCAGCGTGCCCCACACCGGAACGCCGGAGATGAATGCGCGCGTGCCGTCGATCGGGTCGATCACCCAGACATGCTCGCGATCGAGACCGACGCTACCGTGCTCTTCGCCGAGAATGCCGTGACCGGGAAACTCTGATTCGATCAGCGCGCGAATCGCCACTTCTGCGGCGCGGTCGCCTTCGGTCACCGGATCGAAGCCCTTGGCTTCCTTGTTGACCACGTCAACGCCAGCTCTGAAGCGCGGCAGGGTTTCGGCCTTGGCCGCTTCGGCCAGTCGATAGAAAAACGAGCGATCGGGGAGCATGGTCAATCCAGGTGCGTGGCGGGATGGCGATGTCATAGCGCATAAGCGCCACGAAGCAAACCGGATGATGACACAGCGCGCAGAATGCCTGCGAATCAGGCAGGATTTTTCAAATTGCCTAGATATTTTGCAGTGCAACAAAATGCTTGACATTTGTGCAATGCAGCAGCATTATCCCGCTACAGTCTTCCGACTGTAAATGCCCTTCCTGGGTGTTTCCTCCCTAGACTTAGCCGCGCCACGAGCGCGGTTCTTTTTGCGCATTGTCAGATGACCAACCGGCAAGAAGCACGACGACGCCCGCACAAGCAGGATTGCCGGTCGCGGTGACGCGAGAACATCCCAAATATTCAGAATGAAATACGGAAATCGATCCTATTCCGCGGCCAGCGCGGGATCGCCTGTATAGGATTCCACATGTTCGGCAATGCGCTTCATAAAGAGCGTGATGGCTGCGGCGATCTGATCGAAATCCGGGCGCTTCTCCAGCGTCGTCTCGTCGACATACAGCGAGCGGTTAACCTCGATCTGCAGCGCGTGCAGCCCGCGTGATGGACGACCATAGTGCTCGGTGATGAAACCGCCAGCATAGGGCTTGTTGCGCACCGCGTTGAAACCCAGCTCTTCAAGAATCTGCATGGCCGCGCGTGACAGCTCAGCCGAGGCACTGGTGCCATAGCGATCGCCGAGAATGAAATCCGGCCGGATATTGCTGCCGGCGATTCGGATATTGCCCGGCATGGAATGACAATCGACCAGCACGCCGAAACCAAATTTGACATGCGTGCGCGCAATCAGCCGCCGAAGGGTCGCATGATAGGGCTTGTAGATCGTTTCGATTCGCTGAAGCGCATCCTCTACCGGCACGCGACGCGCATAGATTTCCATATTCTCGGCAACGATTCGCGGGATCGTGCCGAGCCCGCCCGCAACCCGCAGCGAATTGATATTCGCATAGGGCGGCAGGGCGCCGTCGAACATGCGCGGATCGAGCTCATAGGGCTCGCGGTTCACATCGATATAGGCGCGCGGAAAATTGGCGAGCAGCAGCGGTGCACCGAGAGAGCTTGCCGCCGAAAAAAGCTCGTCGACATAGTGATCTTCCGAGCGGCGTATGGCGATGCCCTGCAGGCGGGATTGAGCGACGAAATCAGGAGGATAGATGCGGCCGCTATGCGGCGAGCTATAGACAAACGGTATCGTCTGGGAGGCGGGCTCCAATACCTCGTAAATCTCGTAACTACGCATTTCCGCGGACATCAACGTCTTTACCATGTCAACAACTTGTCGCAGTTGTCATGTTGCCAGTTGCATGACGGCAAGTCCATAGTAACTTGACCGAAATGGCCTTAATCCAAAGCGCCGAAATCGAAATCTCCCGATGTGCGCTCAGCGAAAACCTGAAACGTTTTCGTAGGATGTGCTTATGCCTCGAACAAATGCCGGATGAGCGCGTTATGGCTCACCATTCACGGCTTGTTTACGGCGGAGCGCTAACCTAAACCCTGGACGTGCCAACAAGACAATATTGATTAGCGATAGAGATGATGACCCAGAAGATACTTCTTGCCGAAGATGACAACGACATGCGTCGCTTCCTTGTGAAGGCGCTCGAAAAAGCCGGCTACAAGGTCTTGTCCTTTGACAATGGAGCAAGCGCCTACGACCGGCTGCGCGAAGAGCCGTTCTCGCTGCTTTTGACGGATATCGTCATGCCGGAGATGGACGGCATCGAGCTGGCGCGGCGCGCCACCGAACTCGATCCGGATCTGAAAGTGATGTTCATCACCGGTTTTGCCGCAGTGGCACTGAACCCTGATTCGAAGGCACCGAAGGATGCGAAGGTCCTTTCCAAGCCTTTCCACCTTCGCGAGCTGGTCGATGAAGTCAACAAACTCCTTGCCGCGTAAGGCTTCCGGCGGCCTCGTCACAAAACCGAAAAAAGCCTATTGACGGCACCCGGGGTTTTGTGATCTATGCGCCGCCATCGGATGGGCGTGTAGCTCAGCGGGAGAGCACTACGTTGACATCGTAGGGGTCACAGGTTCAATCCCTGTCACGCCCACCATCCTAATTCGCTGAAAAGCAAGGCCTTTCGAGAAATCGAAAGGCCTTTTCAGTTTCAGGTTCCCGCAATGCGCCGATCTCCTGCCGAACCTTTGTCCGTCCGGTGTTCGTCCGGCAGCTATGCGCTAGCGGCAGCGATAGATCCCTGCGGATTATTGCTCCAGAATATGCCGAAGTCCCAATGTCGTCGTCGGATAGGCGTAGGCGCCCCTATCCAGGAACCCTTGGCGATAGAGGCAGTTTCTCAGCGCCAGCCAGTAAAGCGTGCTCTCCGGATCCGGCGAGCCTCGCCGCCAGGAGTAGGCCTCAGGTTCGCAATGATTGAGGGCTCTGCCATATTTCGCCAGCAACACCGGATCGCTGTCGACGCGCACGGCACCATGATAGGACTGATAATTCGAAGGCGCCTCGCCGGCTGAGACGCATGCCAGACTCAATATCGCACCCAAAGCCAACATCATTTTCATGAGCTTCGATCTCCCGCTTGTAGCGGCTCGAATATTCGAGCGCAGGATTTAGAATAATCGCCTTTTCACCGATATCCAATCACATGCTGATGTTCACAGCGATCCGGCCCTGGTGACCCTGCGACATAACTTCCCGCCACAAGCCGCTTGACTTCCAAGCGCGCCGTCATCCTACTGTCATATCAGGGCATTGGTCATACGGGAGGACGAGATGACGGTCGTAAAGCGGCACTTCTACAAAAACCACAAGCCAAATGGAGACGAGTATCATTTCCATCTTGCCCGGGACACGGAAAGCGGCGAGGTCTTCGTCATCCGTGAAGCCGATTTTACGGTCGATGGCGGCAGTGAAAAAACCATGACCCTCTATGAATTTCTGGCCGGCGGCGGCAACAGGCAGAATGCATTGCTGCACTTGATCGGCTCGCTCGTTCCGGAATGACGCCCGAACCCCATGAAGGCTTCGGGTTGACTGCCACATTTTGATCGGCGAACTTGCAGGGGCTTGAAAGGAGCCCCTCTTATGCGATTCGCATGCATTGCTTTTGGATTGACGGCGCTGGTCGCCACATCGGCCGCGGCTGCGCCCGTAGAGAATTTTCCGACACAGGGCGTCACCGTCGTCACTGGAAAATGCTCCAAACTCGTGGTTGGCAAGCTCGACGCCTCCAAAGGCTGCAAGGCGGAACTCGCCAGCGTGACCGCACCTGATGGCTCCGTGACCTTCATTTTCACCTCCGGCGGCAAAATGCTGGGCTTCCGCGGCAATGGCAAAGGCATCAAGCCCGGCAGCCAGAAGGGCACCGCACAATTGCCGATCGACGTTATCTCGACGGGAGCCGGCAACAAGATGTCGGGCCAGGTCGAAGCCAAGGGTACCTGCACTTTCGCAAACCCCTACGAGGGCAAGGCGATCGCCATCCAATGCTCGGCCAAATCGCCCGAGATGAGCTTCAATGGCAGCTTCACGTCAGACGGCAAGACCCCTCGCCACAAATAGGCACGGATCATTGGATGGTTCGCGGCCGCATCAATGCCGCGAACCGCTTTTCGGCCTATGTCCATGATTGGCGTCGGCCGGCGCCTCACGCGACAGGTCCGCACCGTTGACATGGGCCGGCACATGGACGTCCTCATGCGTTACCGGATGCAGGGTGAGATCGACCTGGTGCGGCGGCAGCACCTGCGCCTGACGAAGCGTATTCGATCGTGCCTTCTTCTGCCGTTCGGTCAACTCCGGCTTCTTTTCCTGCGCTTTATGATGAATGGGATTAGGGCTCATGGGAAGTTCTCCTATCGGTCTCAGTCATCCAGGCAAGACGGGCAGCACAAACAAGCCTGATGGTCAAACGCCACCCTTCCCGTTTGGTTCCCCACATTGTCGAATTTGGAAGTGGTGCCTCGGGCAGGATTTCAACCCCTGGCTCTTGACGTCCGCTGTGACTTCACTACCTTATATCAATCTCCACGCCTCCCTGACATCGGCGATGGATTGAACTATGGTGCCGGGCCCCTCTGGCGAGAGTTTTTACGGCGCTCTCGCGATGTCGGTACCGCCTGCAGATGAGCCGGCGGACTTTTTCCATGAACAGCTTGACCATGCCTCACCCGCATGCCGTCTACGGTATGTGGCTGCGCGCTTTTTCGGGATTCAACCTCCTCTGCGGCGAGGTGCGTCGATGACGACGCCCACCGCTTCCAAATCCTTGCTCAGCTATTTCGGCTGGGCTTTCGCCGTCACCATCGGCGGCCTTGCCCTTGGGGCTTTTTTAGGCTGGAACACCACAGGCACGTTTGGCGGCCTGGCGACGGCGTTCTTCATATGCTCGGTTCTGGCCGTGCTCGAAATTTCGCTTTCCTTCGATAACGCCATCGTCAATGCCAACAAGCTGAAGGAAATGACCCCCGTCTGGCAGCATCGCTTCCTGACATGGGGCATCATCATTGCCGTCTTCGGCATGCGCATCGTCTTTCCGCTGGCAATCGTTGCCATCGCCGCGTGGATCGATCCCTGGGAAGCGCTGAAGCTCGCCGCGACCAAGCCGGAGCAGTATGGCGAGATCATGCGGGCCGCACATCTTCCGATCGCGGCCTTCGGCGGCACCTTCCTGATGATGGTCGGCCTGACCTACTTCTTCAACCACGAGAAGGATGTTCACTGGATCAGCTTCATTGAAAAGCGCATGGCGCATTACGCCACGGTCAAAGGCGTTGAAATCGCTTTCGTGCTCGTTATTGTCCTCGCCTTCACCTACATTCTCGACGGCGACGATGCGACGACCTTCCTGCATGCTTCGATCTATGGCCTGCTGACCTTCCTGCTTGTCGAGGTGCTGGCAGGCTTCCTGGACGCCTCGCAAAAGACGATGTCCGCGGCGGCAAAAGGCGGCTTCGGTGCTTTCCTCTATCTCGAAGTCCTCGATGCGAGCTTCTCTTTCGACGGCGTGATCGGCGCTTTTGCCCTGACGCAGAACCTGTTCATCATCGCCATCGGCCTCGGCATCGGTGCGATGTATGTTCGCTCCATGACGATCATGTTGGTGGAAAAGGGCACGCTTGCCCATTACCGCTACCTCGAACATGGCGCCTTCTATGCCATCCTGATCCTTTCGGTGATCATGTATGTGCAGACGTTGACGCATATTCCGGAAGTCATCACCGGCCTTGGCGGCGCGACCCTGATCGGTATCTCGCTCTGGTCGTCGATCCGCTACAACAAGCGCAACGGTCTTACCCATGCTGCTGCCCATGATGAGCAACGCGACCGGGCGGAAGCCTGAAGCATGTGGCGCAAGAGGGCGCGGCCGTTCTGCGGCTGCGCCAATGCGTAAGAGCTAAAGCGCAGGAAGCGAATTCTGGAGATCGCAATGCGCTTCGGGCGGCAAACCAAATAAACGTGGGCCTCGCGCCTGCGAGCACATCTTGATCATGGGCGAGCGTTGCTTTTGCGGCGCTCGCCCATACCTTTTCCGGCGCTTTCAGCCAAAAACCGTTGAAACCTCTGCATCGGCGTCCGGAATATTTGCCATCCCGAAATATTGACGCCGGCGTTTCATAAAAAAATAACGCAATCGCGATTGAAGTTGCCCGCAAAACGTAACCCATAGAGTATTGATTGTGTATCTTCGCAAGCAGTTCCAGAATGAAGCGTCCAGGGGAGGCAGAGCATGGCAGCCAAAATCGTTCCGGTGATCATGGCAGGCGGCAAGGGCACACGGCTTTGGCCGCTGTCGCGCGCTTCCGCACCGAAGCAGTTCATCCAGTTCATCGGCGACAGGACGCTGTTTCAGAACACGCTGGAACGCGTCGCGGATGCCGAGCTTTATGAAGCGCCGATCGTTCTAACCAACGAGGAATTCCGCTTCCTCGTCGCCGAACAGGCGCGTGAGCTGGACCTGAAGCTGGCCGCGATCTTGCTGGAGCCGGTCGCCCGCAACACAGCCGCCGCCGTTGCCGCCGCCGCGGCGCTCGTGACCGAGCTTTTCGGCAAGGACGCGATCATGCACGTCCTCGGCTCCGACTATGAGATCGATGCCACCACGACCTACTATGATTGCGTGCGCCAGGCGCGTGATACGGCACTGCAGGGCAAGCTCGTCACCTTCGGCATTACGCCGACCGAACCAGCGACCGGCTATGGCTATATCGAAAGCGGCAAGGCCCTCCCGAGCGGTGCTCACGCCGTCAAGCGCTTCGTCGAAAAGCCGGCGCTGGAAAAGGCGAAGGAGATGGTCGCCAGCGGCAACTTCTACTGGAATTCGGGGATGTTCATGTTCTCCGCCGCCCAGCTCGTAACCGAGATGAAGGAATTCGCCCCCGAGGTCGAAAAGGCGGCAAGCAAGGCCGTTTCCAAATCGACACGCGACCTCGATTTCACCCGCCTCGATGCGGATCACTTCTCCAAGAGCCCGGATATTTCCATCGACTACGCTCTGATGGAGAAGACGGCCAACGCGGCCGTTGTTCCCTCCCCCTTCATCTGGTCCGATCTCGGCAGCTGGGATTCGGTCTGGAAAGTCGGCAATCGTGACGAAAGCGGCAACGTGACGACCGGCGCCACGACGCTGGTCAACACCAAGAACTCGCTCGTCATGAGCCATAGCCTGCACGTCGCCGTGCAGGGGCTTGAGGACGTCGCCGTGGTCGCCAGCGAAGACGCCGTCTATGTCGGCCGCCTCAAGGACAGCCAGGAAGTCGGCAAGCTCGTCAAACTGCTGGCGAGCGAGAAGAAGACGGCGAAACTCACCGAAACGCATCCGACATCCTATCGCCCATGGGGCGGCTATACGTCGGTGCTCAATGGCGACCGCTTCCAGGTCAAGCGCATCTTCGTGCTGCCCGGCAAGAAGCTGTCGCTGCAGAAACATCACCATCGTTCCGAACACTGGATCGTCGTCAAGGGTACGGCGGAGGTGACGGTCGGCGAAAACGTGCAGATGCTGCGCGAAAACGAGTCGGTCTATATCCCGCTCGGCGAAGTGCATCGTCTGGCAAATCCCGGCAAGATCCTGCTGGAACTGATCGAAGTACAGACCGGCTCGTATCTCGGCGAAGACGATATCATCCGCCTCGTCGACGAGTTCGGCAGAAGCTGATTGCAACCAGTGGAATAAAGATTCTCGAGCGGCGGGCAAAAGCTCGCCGTTTTATTTTGACCGGACACTGCAAGACTTCCCCCAACCGCCAAGACGTCTTGCTTTCTCTCGCTGCATTGCACACACTGCCTTCGGGAATAGCAATCACCGCACAATGATGCGGGCTAGGCAAAGAGACGTATGGCTATCACGGCAAGCATCTACCATCTCACCCACTACACATACGACAATCCGGTCCGCCTCGGCCCACAGATCATCCGCCTGAAACCCGCCTCGCATTCCAAAACGCGCGTATTGAGCCATTCGCTGAAGGTCACGCCGTCAAATCACTTCGTCAATCTGCAACAAGATCCCTACGGCAACTACCTCGCCCGTTTCGTCTTTCCCGATCCGGTCACAGAGTTGAAGATCGAGGTCGATCTCATTGCCGATATGACCGTTTACAATCCCTTCGACTTTTTCGTCGAAGAGGAAGCCACCAAATGGCCCTTCGCCTATCCGGAGACGATCCGCGAGGATCTGTCGATCTATATGACGCCGGAAGAAACCGGGCCGCGGCTCCAGGCCTTCCTCGACACGCTCGACCGCTCCGAACAGCCGACCGTCGATATGATCGTCGGCATCAATGCAAGGCTGCAGCAGGAGATCGGCTATGTCATCCGCATGGAAGCCGGGGTGCAGACACCAGAGGAGACGCTCGAAAAGGCTAAGGGTTCTTGCCGCGACACCAGCTGGCTGCTGGTGCAGGTGCTGCGCCACCTCGGTCTCGCCGCCCGCTTCGTCTCCGGCTACCTCATCCAGCTCACACCTGACCTGAAAGCGCTCGACGGCCCGTCCGGCACCGAAGTCGACTTCACGGATCTGCATGCCTGGGCGGAACTCTATCTTCCCGGCGCCGGCTGGGTCGGTCTTGATCCCACCTCGGGACTGCTCACCGGCGAGAGCCACATTCCGCTTGCCGCCACGCCGCATTATCGCAACGCCGCCCCGATCTCCGGCGGCTACTTCGGCGAGGCAAGCACCGAGTTCGACTTCGCGATGACGGTGACCCGCGTCGCCGAACATCCGCGCATCACCAAACCCTTCTCCGACGAAAGCTGGGATGCATTGAACGCGCTTGGAGAAAAAGTCGATGCCGTTCTCAGACAGGACGATGTACGCCTGACGATGGGCGGCGAACCGACCTTCGTCTCGATCGACGATTTCCAGTCGGAAGAATGGAACACGGCAGCCGTCGGTCCGACCAAGCGTGACCTTGCCGATCAGTTGATCCGACGCCTGCGCGAGCGTTTCGCGCCCGGCGGCTTCCTGCATTACGGCCAGGGCAAATGGTATCCCGGCGAAGGCCTGCCCCGCTGGACCTTCTCGCTGTACTGGCGCAAGGACGGCAGGCCGATCTGGCAGAACCCCGCGCTGATCGCCGAAGAAACGGCAAAGACCGGCGCGGACTCGGAGAGCGCCGGCAAGCTTCTGAATGCGATTGCCAAGGAACTGGCGATCGAGCCCGACATGGTGCAACCGGCTTACGAAGATCCGGCTGAATGGATCGTCAAGGAAGGCAGTCTGCCCGAGAACGTCGATCCTTCCAATTCGAAGCTCAAGGATCCGGAGGAACGCAGCCGCATCGCCCGCGTCTTCGAGCGTGGCCTGACAAACCCGACCGGCTACATATTGCCCGTACAGGCCTGGAACGCGCGTGCCGGCACGACACGCTGGGTCAGTGAAAAGTGGCGCACGCGTCGTGGCAAGATTTTCCTTGTGCCGGGCGATTCGCCGGTCGGCTATCGCCTGCCGCTCGGCACGCTCCCCTATGTGCCGCCGTCGCATTACCCCTATATCCATACGGCCGATCCCTCCATTCCGCGCACGCCTCTGCCTGACGTCATCCTGCCCGCCGGCCGCGCCATGCCGGAAGCTTCCTTCCAGTCGGACGATAGCGCCCAATCGCGGGTC
Organism: Rhizobium sp. NPDC092011; assembly: GCF_044756305.1. Lineage (NCBI taxonomy): Bacteria > Pseudomonadati > Pseudomonadota > Alphaproteobacteria > Hyphomicrobiales > Rhizobiaceae > Rhizobium > Rhizobium sp. NPDC092011. The sequence goes on along the minus strand of NZ_JBIVSO010000005.1, from coordinate 221,944 downwards.
GAACAGACGCTCGGCGAAATCGGTGGCGCCGTTCGCACCGCCATCTCGGTCGAACCGCGTGACGGTCGGCTCTGCGTCTTCATGCCTCCGGTGGAAAAGATCGAACATTATCTCGAGCTGCTGGCAGCGGCCGAGAATGCCGCGGCTGAACTTGGACTGCCGGTTCACATCGAGGGCTATTCGCCGCCGCAGGACGAACGCATCAACGTCATTCGCGTCGCGCCGGACCCGGGCGTGATCGAAGTCAATATCCACCCTGCATCCAACTGGCAGGACTGCGTCGACATCACGACTGCGGTTTATGAGGAAGCGCGGCAAACACGTCTCGGCACGGACAAGTTCCTGATCGATGGACGTCACACCGGCACCGGAGGCGGCAATCATGTCGTCGTCGGCGGCGCCAATCCGAACGACAGCCCATTCCTTCGCCGCCCCGACCTGTTGAAGAGCCTTGTGCTGCATTGGCAGCGCCATCCCTCGCTCTCCTATCTGTTTTCCGGCATGTTCATCGGGCCGACCAGCCAGGCGCCGCGTATCGACGAAGCCCGTCACGACAGCCTCTATGAGCTGGAAATCGCCCTTGCCCAGGTGCCAGCACCGGGCCAAGGCTTGCAGCCGCTGCCATGGCTTGTGGATCGGCTTTTCCGCAATCTCCTGACCGACGTGACGGGCAACACCCATCGCTCGGAAATCTGCATCGACAAGCTGTTCTCGCCGGATGGACCGACGGGGCGGCTCGGCCTCGTCGAATTCCGCGGCTTCGAGATGCCGCCGAATGCCCGCATGAGCCTTGCACAGCAATTGCTGGTGCGCGCGCTGATCGCCCGCTTCTGGCGCAACCCCATCGACGGCAGGTTCGTCCGCTGGGGCACGACACTGCACGACCGCTTCATGCTGCCGCATTATATCTGGCAGGATTTCCTCGACGTGCTCGCCGATCTCCGTGAAAGCGGCTTCGATCTCCGGCCGGAATGGTTCCAGGCGCAGCTCGAATTCCGCTTCCCCTTCTGCGGCGAAGTGGAATACGAGGGCAGCAAGCTGGAACTGCGCCAGGCGCTGGAACCGTGGCATGTGCTCGGTGAAGAAGGTGCCATCGGCGGCACCGTACGCTATGTCGATTCATCGGTAGAGCGCCTACAGGTGCGGCTCGAAACGGCCAATCCTTCCCGCTACACAATTGCCTGCAACGGTCGGCCCGTGCCGCTGACGCCGACGGGAATGGCCGGCGTCTCCGTCGCCGGCGTGCGCTACAAGGCATGGCATCCCGCTTCCGGCCTGCATCCCGTCCTCCCCATCGATACGCCGCTGACCTTCGATATCTACGATACATGGTCGCGACGCTCCATCGGCGGATGCATCTATCATGTTGCTCATCCAGGCGGCCGAAACTATGACACCTTCCCGATCAACGGCAACGAGGCGGAAGCACGGCGTCTTGCGCGTTTCGAGCCTTGGGGGCATACAGCAGGCGGCTATGCCCTGAGACCTGAGACCGCATCGGTGGAATTCCCGCTGACGCTCGATCTTCGGCGGCCGGCAGGAATTTGAGACGGAACTGTACATGGCTAGAAAACCGGCGGCGGAAAAACGCGACGACGTGAAGGCTGGAATCGGCAACGATCCGGCCTTTGCCTATAGCGCGCTGGCCGGCGTCGCCGACGAAATGGTCGATAACACCGGTGCGGTGCGGCCGGTCTGGCAGAATCTGCTATCTGCACTGAGCCGTATGTCGGAACAGGAATTGACCGAACGCTTTGCCCGCGCCGACCGCTATCTGCGCGATGCCGGCGTTTTCTATCGGGCCTATGGCGCAGCAGGCGTCAGCGAGCGCAACTGGCCGATCTCGCATATCCCTGTTCTGATCGACGAGCGCGAATGGCAAAGCCTCTCCGAAGGTCTGCGCCAGCGCGCCGATCTGCTGGAAGACGTCATCGCCGACATTTACGGCGACAGTCGCCTGGTGAACGAAGGCCTGCTACCGCCTGCCCTGATCGCCGGCAATCCGGAATTCCTGCGCCCGCTCGCTGGCGTGAAACCGGCGAACGGCCATTATCTGCACTTTCTCGCCTTCGAAATCGGCCGCGGCCCCGATGGTAACTGGTGGGTGCTGGCCGACCGTGCCCAGGCGCCGTCTGGCGCCGGCTTTGCGCTTGAAACGCGCGTCGCCACCACTCGCGCCTTCTCCGACATCTATGCGGAAACCAAGGTTCATCGCCTCGCCTCCTTCTTCGGCGCCTTTCGCGACGCGCTGCTCGGTGGCAAACGCGGCGGCGAAGGACGTGTCGCGGTTTTAACCCCGGGACCGGCCAACGAGACCTATTACGAACACGCCTATATCGCCCGCTATCTTGGCTTCATGCTGCTGGAAGGCGAGGACATCACGGTCGTCAAAGACCAGCTGATGGTTCGCACGGTCGCCGGCTTGCGGCCGATCAGCGTGCTCTGGCGCCGCCTCGACGCGTCCTATGCCGACCCGCTTGAGCTGAACCAGCACTCTCATATCGGCACGCCGGGCATGGTCGAGGCGCTGCGGGCACAGACCGTCAGCATCGTCAACGCGCTCGGCTCCGGCATTCTGGAAACCCGCGCCCTGCTCGCCTTCATGCCGACCATCTGTCGGCATCTGCGCGGCGAGGAACTGAAGCTGCCGTCAATCGCGACCTGGTGGTGCGGCCAGAAGAGCGAGCGCGAGCATGTCGCGGCCAACATCGAGAAGATGGTCATCGGGCCGGCCTATTCCTGCATGCCCTTCTTCGACGACAACGGCCAATCGGTGCTCGGTTCAACACTGCGCAGCACCGCCCGCGATTCGATTGCTGACTGGCTGGCGACCGAAGGTCACAAGTTGGTCGGACAGGAGGTCGTCACCCTTTCGACAACGCCGGCCTGGGTCAATGGCAAGCTGATACCGCGGCCGATGAGCCTGCGCGTCTTCGCCGCCCGCACGGAAAATGGCTGGCAGATCATGCCCGGCGGCTTTGCCCGCATCGGCAGCGGCGACGATGTCGCCGCCATTGCCATGCAGTCGGGCGGCTCGGCAGCCGACGTCTGGATCGTTTCCGATAAGCCCGTCGAAGCACACACACTGTTGCCGACCGAAGAAAGCTTCACCCGCAACATGCCGGGTAGCCTGCCGAGCCGTGCCGCCGACAACCTTTTCTGGCTCGGCCGCTATATCGAGCGTGCCGAAGGGGCGCTGCGCATTCTGCGCGCCTGGCACGGGCGTTTTGCTGAAGCTGCCGATCCGGATCAGCCGCTGCTCGCCAATGTCAGCGCCTATCTCGCCGGCATCGACATCGACATCGGCAAGGCGGTGCCGGAAAGCCTGCTGCGCAACATCGACAGCGCCGTCTATTCGGCCAGCAATATCCGCGATCGCTTCTCTCCGGACGGCTGGCTGGCATTGACCGACCTTGCCAAGACCGCCCGCCGCTTCAAGGAAAATGTCAGGCACGGCGACGACGCCAGCCATGCCATGACCGTCCTGCTGCGCAAGCTCGCAGGCTTTGCCGGCCTCGTCCACGAGAACATGTATCGCTTCACCGGCTGGCGCTTCCTGTCGCTCGGCCGCTATATCGAGCGCGGCCTGCACATGACGCGGCTGCTCGGCCACATGTCCGGCCCCGATGCGCCCGATGGCGCGCTCGATATGCTGCTCGAAATCGGCGACAGCGTCATGACCCATCGACGCCGTTACAACGTCAACACCGCTCGCCTGACAGTGACCGATCTTCTGGCGCTTGATCCTCTCAACCCACGCTCGATCCTCTTCCAGGTGAACGAGATCCGCCACGAGGTGGAGCAACTGCCGAACGCCTTCGTCAACGGTCAGATGTCGCCCTTCTATCGGGAAGCCATGCGATTGCATTCGGGGCTCGCCGTCATGACGCCGGAAACGATGAACGGCGAGGTCTATCAGCGGCTGGAACGAGAGCTGGAGCAGCTCTCCGATCTGCTCGCCCGCACCTATCTCGGATGATGTAATGCTCTACGACCTGTCGCTGCATATGGGCTATATCTACGACGTTCCGGCCAGCGGCGCGCGCCACATTCTGCGCCTCCTGCCGCTGTCGCTCGCCAATCGCCAGCGTCTGATTGCCGGTTCGCTGAAAATCAGCCCCCATCCGAACGAACAGTCGAACTTCACCGATTTCTTCCAGCATCCGGCAACCTCCATCCTGGTGCGTGATCCGCATCAGAAACTGGATATCCGCATGCAGGCTCGAGTTCAGGTCGAAAGCCAGCCGGTCGCGGCAGACTTCTCGCCACTGCTGGCGAAGCTGCCCGAGGAAATCAGCGATTGCTGGTCGATCGATCCCGCCTCGCCGCATCATTTCCTCGGCAGCAGCCCTCGCCTGCCGGACACACCCGAGATTGCCGCTTACGGCAAGCAGTGGAAGACGACAAAGCTGACGACCATGCAGATCGCCCATGCGGTCTGCGCCCAGATCCACAAGGACTTCACCTACGATCCGAAGGCAACGACGGTCGACACCTCGCCCAAGGAGGCCTTCCGCCTGAAACGCGGCGTTTGCCAGGATTTCTCGCATGTGATGATCCTCACCTTGCGCAGCCTCGGCATCCCGGCCGGCTATGTCAGCGGCTTCCTGCGCACCATCCCGCCACCAGGCAAAGAGCGGCTCGAAGGCGCCGACGCGATGCATGCCTGGGTGCGCGTCTGGTGTGGCGAGATCGCGGGCTGGATCGAGCTCGATCCTACCAACAACATTCCGGCCGGCACAGACCATATCGTCGTCGGCTATGGCCGCGATTATTCCGATGTCGCCCCCGTTATCGGAGTCTTGAAAGGCTATGGTAACCAAAAGACGGTTCAGGCCGTAGATGTCATTCCACTAATATAGTACAAAGCTAATATAGTATAAGACACAATCAAAATGATACCAAACTGGCGGTTTATTAAAATTAAAACCACCACTTAAACGATTGACTCATATTTATCATCGATAGTCCCGCCCGTTCTTGAGGCTTTTAACTCCCTCCAGCAGGCGGACATGATGATCTCCGGTTCGGATATACTTCGTACATTTAAGAAACTTCTCGGCAATAGTGCCGGCAACTTCGGTATTCTGACCGCAGTGGCCATACCGGTGCTGGTTGCAGGCGGCGGGGTTGCAATCGATGTTGCGAACATGTCGCTGTCGCGCAGCCAGCTACAGGAAGCGACAGACGCCGCTGCACTCGCCACGGCCACAGCACTCGTCAATGGTGGCGCAACCACGGCAAACGCAAAGGACCTGGCTACCAGTCTCGTTCTTGGGCAGATGTCGAATTATCTTGGCGGCGACACCACCTCAACGAATTCGCTTAAATCCGGCGTTACCGCGACGGTGACAAAGACGACAGATTCCTCAGGCAATGTCGGTTATTCGGTCGTCGTGAACGCGTCATATTCCATGACCGCGAACGGTATGACCAAGCTGCTCGGTCAAAGCTCATTGAATGTCGGCACGTCAAGCAGCTCGACGAGCGGGAAAACTTCCGAATCCCAGAAGAATGCCTTGTCGATGTATTTCGTTCTGGATCGATCCGGCTCCATGGACGAAGCCACGGATACGGTTAATAGCGATCAACCCACGACAACGTACACCTACAGCTGCACGACGACAAATTCGTATGGCAAGCAGGTGACTGGCACCTGCACCGGCACCAAACCGAATTATTATAGCAAAATGCAATCGTTGAAGATCGCGACATCCAATCTTTCCGCGCAACTGAACAGCGCCGATCCGAACATGATGTATGTACGCACCGGTGCGGTATCCTATAACAACGCCGCTCAAACGCCTTCATCTCTGGCATGGGGTACGAGTGGGATCGCCACTTATGTCAACAATTTGACTTCCAGCGGCTCGACGAATTCCGCACCCGCTTTCACGACCGCAGTCAGCGCGCTGACGCAACCTTCAACCACGGCAGGGCTGACGAATGAGCAGCTACAGCACAAGAAGAAAAGCGGCGTGGCAAACCCCACCATGTACATCGTTTTCATGACCGATGGCGACAACAACGTGGCTAATGCCGATGCGACTACCAAAATCCAATGCGACAAAGCACGCAGCAACGGCATTCACGTATATACAATTGCCTTTATGGCGCCTGCAAATGGTCAGGCATTGCTGAAATACTGCGCCACCTCGGCTTCCGACTACTTTACGCCTCAAAGCGCGGCGGATCTGTTCAACGCGTTTAAGACGATCGCTACCGAGACATCCAAACAGATGACGCTCCTGACGCAGTGACCGGGCCTCACGCCAAACAACCATGAATGGATTTTAAACAGAAAACCCCGCGATACGAGTATCGCGGGGTTTTCTGTTTCGACGGTGCGCGAATAAGAGCCGGAAACATCATCGGAATCAAGTCTTTTCCCGCCGGGAGAGAGCAGTTGGCGGCTATTTTGGCATCTGCTCAACTCACTTGTTGCAACTGCTTTACATCAGTGCGTAAACTGCTAGGGAAGAGGAGAGGAAATTCGGTTTAATCGGGCATAACACCCTGAATATAAAACACAAATGGCGAGAGTTGATAATATGAATAATTTGACGAAGGCCGATCTTCCCGTCCCCGCCCCGCGCAGTTCCCGCCCCGAAATCCTTGCGGAAGAAATCATCGAACGCCTGACCTATCGCATCGGCAAGGATGCGAAAGTGGCCAAGCCGCACGACTGGTTGACAGCCACGATCCTCGTTGTACGCGACCGCGTCATCGACAAATGGATGGAATCGACCCGCCGCGTCTACGAGACCGGCGCCAAGCGGGTATACTACCTATCGCTCGAGTTTCTGATCGGACGCCTCATGCGCGACGCGGTCTCAAACCTCGGCCTGATGGAAGAGATCACCGATGCCCTGTCCTCGCTTGGCGTCGACATCCGCGTCATCGCCGGCCTGGAGCCCGACGCCGCGCTCGGCAATGGCGGTCTTGGCCGGCTCGCCGCCTGCTTCATGGAATCCATGGCGACCGTCGACGTGCCGGCCTATGGCTACGGCATTCGCTACGTCCACGGCCTGTTCCGTCAGCAGATGGCCGATGGCTGGCAGGTAGAACTGCCGGAAACCTGGCTCGCCCACGGCAACCCTTGGGAATTCGAGCGCCAAGAAAGCTCCTACGAAATCGGCTTCGGCGGTTGCGTCGAAACGGTCGGCGGTCATGACGATCAGCCCCGCTATGTATGGAAACCGGCCGAGCGCGTCATCGCCACCGCATTCGATACGCCCGTCGTCGGCTGGCGGGCGAAGCGCGTCAATACGCTGCGCCTCTGGTCGGCACAGCCGATCGACCCGATCCTGCTGGATGCCTTCAACGCCGGCGATCACATCGGTGCGCTCAGGGAAAGCAACAAAGCTGAAAGCCTGACGCGCGTCCTCTATCCCGCCGACGCGACGCCTGCCGGCCAGGAACTCCGTCTGCGCCAGGAGTTCTTCTTCTCCTCGGCCTCGCTGCAGGACATTCTGCGCCGTCACCTGCAGCAGTACGACGACCTGACCAATCTGGCGGACAAGGTCGCGATCCAGCTGAACGACACGCATCCGGCAGTTTCCGTCGCCGAAATGATGCGCCTGCTGGTCGACGTTCACGGCCTCGATTTCGACAAGGCCTGGGGTATCACCCGCGAGACGTTCGGCTACACCAATCATACGCTGCTGCCGGAGGCTCTCGAAAGCTGGCCCGTGCCGCTCTTCGAACGGCTTCTGCCGCGCCACATGCAGCTGGTCTACGCCATCAATGCGAAGATCCTCGTCGAGGCCCGCAAGGCCCGCAATTTCAACGACACGGAGATCCGCTCGATCTCGCTGATCGACGAAAACGGCGATCGTCGCGTGCGCATGGGCAATCTCGCCTTTGTCGGTTCGCACTCCATCAACGGCGTCTCGGCACTGCACACCGACCTGATGAAGGTCACGGTCTTTGCCGACCTGCACAAGCTCTATCCGGATCGCATCAACAACAAGACCAACGGCATCACACCGCGCCGCTGGCTGATGCAGTGCAATCCCGGTTTGACCGGTCTTATCCGTGAAGCCATCGGCGACGATTTTCTCGACGATGCCGAAAAGCTAAAGCCGCTCGACAAATTCGCCCACGACAGCGCCTTCCAGGAAAAGTTTGCCGCGGTAAAACGCGCCAACAAGGTGCAGCTATCCAATCTCGTCGCCAGCCGCATGGGCATCAAGCTCGACCCGAACGCGATGTTCGATATTCAGATCAAGCGCATCCACGAGTACAAGCGCCAGCTTCTCAATATCATCGAGACGGTGGCGCTTTACGACCAGATCCGCTCGCATCCGGAGCTGGATTGGCAGCCGCGCGTCAAGCTCTTCGCCGGCAAGGCGGCGCCGAGCTATCATAATGCCAAGCTCATCATCAAGCTGATCAACGATGTCGCCCGCGTCATCAACAACGACCCGTCGGTGCGCGGCCTGCTGAAGGTCGTCTTCGTGCCGAACTACAATGTCTCTCTCGCCGAAGTCATGGTTCCGGCCGCCGACCTCTCCGAGCAGATTTCGACCGCCGGCATGGAAGCATCGGGCACCGGCAACATGAAATTCGGCCTCAACGGCGCGCTGACCATCGGCACGCTCGACGGCGCCAATGTCGAAATGCGCGACAATGTCGGCGAAGACAACATCATCATCTTCGGACTGAAGGCAGACGAAGTCGCCAGCCTGCGCAGCGACGGCCACGATCCTCGTGCCGTCATCGAGCGCTCGCGCGAACTCGCCCAGGCGCTTGCGGCCATCGCCTCCGGCGTCTTCTCGCCGGACGATCGCAGCCGTTATGCCAGCCTGATCGAAGGCATCTATAGCCACGACTGGTTCATGGTCGCCGCCGACTTCGATGCCTACGCTTCGGCGCAACGCGAAGTCGACATCCTGTGGGCCAATCCGTCGGAGTGGTACGCGAAGACGATCAACAACACCGCACGCATGGGCTGGTTCTCCTCCGACCGGACGATCCGTCAATATGCCAAGGAAATCTGGAGAGCTGGATGAAAAAGCCGAAGAGACCCGCTGACGGCACAGGCTTGAGGGACATTTCGGCAGACGATATTGCTGCAATCCTCGCAGGCACCCATTCCAATCCGTTCGCCGTCCTCGGCGTCCACCGGGTCGACGATGGATTTGTGGCCCGCTGTTTCATTCTCGGCGCCGAAGCAGTGACCGCGACGGCGCTCGATGGCACCGTCATCGGCGAACTCGATTGCCTCGATTCGGCGGGTTTCTTCACCGGCGAGGTAAAACTCTCCAAACAACAACCGGTACGTTACCGGGCCCGGCGCGCTGATGCCGAATGGGCAGTAACCGACCCCTATAGTTTCGGCCCGGTCCTCGGTCCGATGGACGACTACTTTGCCCGCCAGGGCACGCATCTGCGCCTGTTCGACAAGATGGGCGCACATCCGCTGAAGCATGAAGGGGTCCAGGGCTTTCATTTCGCGGTCTGGGCGCCGAATGCTCAACGCGTTTCGGTCGTCGGCGATTTCAACAACTGGGATGGCCGCCGGCACGTCATGCGCTACCGGTCGGATTCCGGCATATGGGAGATCTTCGCGCCCGATGTGCCGGCCGGCGTCGCCTATAAGTTCGAGATCCGCGGGCAGGATGGCGTGCTGCTGCCGCTGAAGGCCGATCCTTTCGCCCGCCGCAGCGAATTGCGCCCCAAGACCGCATCCGTCACGGCCAACGAACTCAATCAGGTCTGGGAGGATGCGGCGCATCGCGAGCATTGGGCAAGCGTCGACCAGCGCCGGCAGCCCATCAGCATCTACGAGGTACATGCGGGCTCCTGGCAGCGCCGCGATGACGGCTCCATGCTCTCCTGGGACGAGCTTGCCTCACGCCTGATCCCCTATTGCGTCGATATGGGCTTCACCCACATCGAGTTCCTGCCGATCACCGAGCACCCCTACGATCCTTCCTGGGGTTATCAGACGACCGGCCTCTACGCCCCGACCGCCCGCTTCGGCGAGCCTGACGGTTTCGCCCGTTTCGTCAACGGCTGCCACAAGGTCGGCATCGGCGTCATTCTCGATTGGGTGCCGGCGCATTTCCCGACCGACGAGCACGGCCTGCGCTGGTTCGACGGCACCGCGCTTTACGAGCACGAGGATCCGCGCAAGGGTTTCCATCCCGATTGGAATACGGCGATCTACAATTTCGGCCGTACCGAGGTTCTCTCCTATCTCGAGAACAATGCCCTCTTCTGGGCGGAAAAATACCATTTGGACGGTTTGCGCGTCGATGCTGTCGCCTCGATGCTCTACCTCGATTATTCGCGCAAGCATGGCGAATGGATCCCCAACGAATATGGCGGCAACGAAAACCTCGAAGCCGTCCGCTTTCTCCAGTCCATGAACACGAGGGTCTATGGCGCCCACCCGGGTGTCATGACTATCGCCGAGGAATCCACGTCCTGGCCGAAAGTTTCGCAGCCGGTCCACGAAGGCGGCCTCGGCTTCGGCTTCAAGTGGAACATGGGCTTCATGCACGACACGCTGAGCTATCTCTCCCGCGAGGCCGTGCACCGGAAGTATCATCACAATGAGCTGACCTTCGGCCTGATCTATGCCTTCTCGGAAAACTTCGTCCTGCCGCTCTCCCATGACGAAGTCGTGCACGGCAAGGGATCGCTGATCGCCAAGATGGCCGGTGACGACTGGCAGAAATTCGCCAATCTGCGCGCCTACTATGCCTTCATGTGGGGCTATCCCGGCAAGAAGCTGCTGTTCATGGGCCAGGAATTCGCCCAATGGAGTGAGTGGAGCGAAGAGCGCGCGCTGGACTGGAACCTGCTGCAGTATCGCATGCATGAAGGCATGCGGCGCCTCGTCCGCGATCTCAATTTCACCTATCGCAGCAAGCCGGCACTGCATGCACGCGACTGTGAAGGCGATGGCTTCGAATGGCTTGTGGTCGATGATTTCGAGAATTCGGTTTTCGCCTGGTTGCGCAAGGCGCCGGGTGAAAAACCGGTTGCGGTCATCACCAATTTTACGCCAGTCTACCGTGAGAATTATACATTGCGCTTGCCAGCTGAGGGGCGGTGGCGCGAGGTGTTGAATACCGATGCCGACATTTATGGCGGCAGCGGCAAGGGCAACGGCGGGCGTGTGCAGGCCGTAAGTGCCGGCGGCGGCATACAAGCGACAATAACGCTACCCCCGCTGGCGACCATCATGCTCGAACCGGAATTTTGAGATCATTACGGACAGGGAGGAATAAAATGGTAGAAAAACGTTTCCAGCCGCTGGCACGCGACGCCATGGCCTACGTTCTTGCCGGGGGCCGAGGCAGTCGATTGAAAGAATTGACCGATCGCCGCGCCAAGCCGGCCGTCTACTTCGGCGGCAAGACCCGCATCATCGATTTCGCCCTCTCCAACGCGCTCAATTCCGGTATTCGCCGCATCGGTGTCGCCACCCAGTACAAGGCGCACTCGCTGATCCGCCACATGCAGCGCGGCTGGAACTTCTTCCGCCCGGAGCGAAACGAGAGTTTCGATATTCTGCCGGCTTCGCAGCGCGTGTCGGAAACGCAATGGTATGAAGGCACCGCCGACGCCGTCTACCAGAACATCGACATCATCGAGCCCTACGGCCCGGAATACATGGTCATCCTTGCCGGCGACCATATTTACAAGATGGACTATGAATGGATGCTGCAGCAGCACGTCGATTCAGGCGCCCAGGTCACCATCGGCTGCCTCGAAGTGCCGCGCATGGAAGCCGTCGGCTTCGGTGTCATGCATGTCAACGAGAAGGACGAGATCATCGATTTCGTCGAAAAGCCCGCTGATCCACCCGGTATCCCGGGCAATCCGGATTTCGCGCTGGCCTCGATGGGCATCTATGTCTTCCACACGAAGTTCCTGATCGAATGCCTGAAGCGCGACGCTGCGGACCCGAATTCCAGCCGAGACTTTGGCAAGGACATCATCCCCTACATCGTCAAGAACGGCAAAGCCGTCGCACACCGCTTCACGCAGTCCTGCGTCCGCTCCGATTTCGAGCGGGAGGCTTACTGGCGCGATGTCGGCACGATCGATGCCTACTGGCAGGCGAATATCGACCTGACCGCCGTGGTGCCGGAGCTCGACATCTACGACAAGTCTTGGCCGATCTGGACCTATGCGGAAATCAGCCCGCCGGCCAAATTCGTCCATGACGACGAAGATCGCCGCGGTTCGGCCGTCTCCTCGGTGGTTGCAGGTGACTGCATCATCTCCGGTGCCAGCCTCTATAACAGCCTGCTGTTCACCGGCGTGCGTGCCAATTCCTACTCCAAGCTGGAGGGGGCGGTGGTGCTGCCGGGCGTGAAGGTCGGTCGCCGCGCGCAGCTCAAGAATGTCGTCATCGACCATGGCGTCACCATTCCGGAAGGCCTGATCGTCGGGGAGGATCCGGAGCTGGATGCCAAGCGCTGGCGTCGTACGGAAAGCGGCATCTGCCTGATCACCCAAACGATGATCGACAAGCTGGATTTGTAACTTATGAAGGTTCTCTCGGTATCGTCCGAAGTCTTCCCCTTGATCAAGACAGGGGGGCTGGCCGATGTGGCCGGCGCCCTGCCAATCGCATTAAAGCCCTTTGGCATCGACACCAAGACCCTGATCCCGGGCTATCCCGCGGTCATGAAGGTCATTCGCAAGCCGGTCGCCCGCCTCGAATTCGCCGACCTGCTCGGCGAGAAGGCGACCGTGCTGGAAGTCGAGCACGCCGGCATTTCCTTCCTCGTGCTGGATGCGCCGGCTTACTACAACCGCACCGGCGGCCCGTATGTCGATGCGACCGGTAAGGACTATCCGGACAATTGGCGGCGTTTCGCCGCTCTGTCGCTGGCTGGCGCGGAAATAGCCGCAGGCCTGCTGCCGGGCTGGCGGCCGGATCTGGTGCATGCGCATGATTGGCAGTCGGCGATGGTGCCGGTCTACATGCGCTACTATCCCACGCCGGAGCTGCCGAGCGTACTCACTATCCACAACATCGCGTTTCAGGGCCAGTTCGGCTCCGATATCTTCCCCGGCCTGCGCCTGCCGGCGCACGCCTTTTCCGTGGAGGGGGTCGAATATTACGGCGACGTCGGCTTTCTGAAGGGCGGACTGCAGACGGCTCATGCCCTGACCACCGTCAGCCCGTCCTACGCTGAGGAAATTCTGACGCCGCAATTCGGCATGGGCCTCGAAGGCGTTATCGCCAGCAGGGCGAACAGCCTGCACGGCATCGTCAACGGCATCGACGATGACGTCTGGAATCCGGCAACCGATGCGATGATCGAGCAGACCTACAGCGCCACGACGCTGAAGGACCGCGCCGCGAACCGCCAACGCGTGGTCGAACATTTCGGCTTAGATGTCGATGATGGCCCGATTTTCTGTGTCGTCAGCCGTCTGACCTGGCAGAAGGGCATGGACCTTCTGGCGAGCATCGCTGGCGAGATCGTCCAAATGGGCGGCAAGCTTGCAATCCTCGGCGCCGGCGACGCTGCGCTGGAAGGCGCGCTATTTGCCGCAGCCGGCCGACACCGCGGCCGTGTCGGCGTCTCGGCCGGCTATAACGAGCCCATGTCGCATCTGCTGCAGGCCGGTAGCGACGCCATTATCATCCCCTCGCGCTTCGAACCCTGTGGTCTCACGCAGCTTTATGGCTTACGCTATGGCTGCCTGCCGATCGTCGCACGGACGGGCGGCCTTAACGATACCGTTATCGACGCCAACCATGCCGCGCTCCAGGCGAAAGTCGCGACCGGCATCCAGTTTTCGCCCGTTACCGCCGAAGGACTGCTGCAAGCCATGCGCCGTGCCATGCACCTTTTTCAAGACCGAAAGGTCTGGACGCAGATGCAAAAGCAGGGCATGAAATCCGACGTATCCTGGGGCAGGAGCGCAGAACGCTATGCCGCTCTCTACTCCAGTCTAGTCTCGAGAGGCGCTTAACCCGATGATTAAAACCGTATCCACCACCCCCTACACGGATCAGAAACCCGGCACCTCCGGCCTGCGAAAGAAGGTTCCCGAATTCCAGCAGCCGAATTACGCGGAGAACTTCATCCAGTCGATTTTCGATTCGCTCGAGGGCTATCAGGGCAAGACCCTGGTCATCGGCGGCGACGGTCGCTACTACAATCGCGAGGTCATCCAGAAGGCCATCAAGATGGCCGCCGCAAATGGCTTCGGCAAGGTGATGGTCGGCAAGGGCGGTATCCTCTCGACGCCTGCTGCCTCGAACATCATCCGCAAATACAAGGCCTTCGGCGGCATCATCCTGTCGGCCAGCCACAATCCCGGCGGCCCGACCGAAGATTTCGGCATCAAATACAATATCGGCAATGGCGGCCCCGCGCCTGAAAAGATCACCGACGCTATTTTTGAGCGCACCAAGGTTATCGACAACTACAAGATCGCCGACTTTCCAGATATCAACCTCGATCGCATCGCTCGCGAAGATGTCGGCGGCATGATCGTTTCGGTCATCGATCCGGTCGAAGATTACGCTGCCCTCATGGAGGAGCTGTTCGATTTCGGCGCGATCCGCAATCTCATCAGCCTCGGCTTCCGCATCTGTTTCGACGCGATGAGCGCCGTTACCGGCCCCTATGCCAAGGAAATCTTCGAGATCCGTCTCGGCGCGCCAGACGGCTCGGTGCGTAATTTCCTGCCGCTGCCCGATTTCGGCGGCCATCACCCGGACCCGAACCTCGTCCACTGCAAGGAACTCTACGACGAGATGATGGGAGACGATGCGCCCGATTTCGGCGCGGCATCGGATGGTGACGGCGACCGCAACCTCATCATCGGCAAGGGCATCTACGTCACGCCGTCCGACAGCCTGGCGATCCTGGCAGCCAACGCCAATCTCGCGCCCGGCTATTCGCACGGCATTGCCGGCATTGCCCGCTCCATGCCAACAAGCGGTGCTGCGGACCGCGTTGCTGAAAAGCGCGGCGTCGGCATCTACGAAACGCCGACCGGCTGGAAATTCTTCGGCAACCTGCTCGACGCCGGCATGGCGACGATCTGCGGCGAGGAGAGCTCCGGCACCGGCTCGAACCACGTTCGCGAGAAGGATGGGGTATGGGCCGTATTGCTCTGGCTGAACATTCTGGCCGTGCGCGGTGAAAGCGTCATCGATATCGTGACGCAACATTGGGCCACCTACGGCCGCAACTATTATTCCCGCCACGATTACGAGGGCGTCGATACCGATGCCGCCAACGGCCTGATCACCGCTCTGCGCGAGAAGCTGCCGACCCTGGCCGGCACGAAATACGGCGACCTCACGGTTTCCGCCGCTGACGACTTCGCCTATCACGATCCTGTCGACAAGTCCGCCAGCCAGCATCAGGGCATCCGCATCCTGTTCGAGGGCGGTTCCCGCGTCGTCTTCCGCCTCTCCGGCACCGGCACAACGGGCGCGACGCTGCGCGTCTATATCGAGCGTTACGAACCGGATTCGACCCGCCACAATATCGAGACGCAGGAAGCGCTGGCAGACCTCATCGCCGCCGCACAGGCGATTGCCGACATCAAGGGCCATACCGGCCGCGATGCGCCGACGGTTATTACCTGAACCGATGACCTAAACACCTTCTCCCCGCATATGCGGGGAGAAGGCGTCCAGCCGCGTCCGAATGCAGTGCGGCGGCGATCAGCCTGAGAGACCTTCTAAAAATTCGCCGCACCAAAGTTCAGTCTTTCAAGTCTAGAGCATGTCGCGCAAAAATGTGCAGCGGTTTTGCGGCTACGATATGCGTGAAATCAAAGAGCTAAAGCGTGTGAAGCGCATCTGAAAGATCGCTACGCGCTTTAACCTCTCCCGCTAGCAGGGAGAGCGAACTGCCTCTAGCGATCCGGAAAGCCCTCGAGACATGTCAGATCAGACAATCCGTTCTCCCCTTGGCGCTACCCTCACAGATGCCGGCGTTGAGTTCGCCGTCACCTCCAGGTGCGCAGAACGCATCGAACTCTGCGTGTTCGATGCGGAGGGCAAGAAGGAGGTTCTGCGCCTGCCATTCACCCGGGATGGCGACGAGCATCGCCTGTTCGTCAAGGGCGCCAAACAGGGGATGCGCTATGGCTTGCGCGCCCACGGCACCTATGATCCCGATCAAGGCCTTTGGTTCGACCCGTCCAAATTGCTGATCGACCCCTATGCCAAGGAGTTGGATCGACCGTTTCAATACGATCCGCGTCTCGGCATCGTCGGCGAAGACACGCAAGACCTGATGCCGAAGGCGATCGTCTCACGCGACATGGCCGTTGCCTTGACGAAGCCGCTGTTCCAGGCGGGTGGCCTGATCTATGAGATCGCCGTCAAGCCCTTCACCGCGCTGCACCCCGATGTACCGGCCAAGCAACGCGGCACCGTCGCCGCCCTCGCCCATCCCTCGATAATTGCCCACCTTAAACGCCTGCAGGTGGATGCGGTGGAGTTGATGCCGATCACTGCCTGGATCGACGAACGACACCTGCCGCCGCTCGGTCTCACCAATGGCTGGGGCTACAATCCGGTCGGCTTCATGGCGCTCGATCCGCGGCTCGCCCCCGGTGGCGTGAAAGAATTGCGCGAGACCGTCGCCGCTCTTCACGCCGAAGGCATCGCGGTTATCCTCGATCTCGTCTTCAACCATACCGGCGAAAGTGACCGCCACGGGCCGACGCTTTCGCTGCGTGGCCTCGACAGCCCCACCTACTTCCGCCACCTGCCGGATCGACCCGGCACGCTGGTCAACGACACCGGCACCGGCAACACCGTCGCCTGCGACCAGCCGGCGACACGCAGGCTGGTCATCGATAGCCTCCGCCACTTCGTCCAGCATGCCGGCATCGACGGCTTCCGCTTCGATCTCGCCACGGTGATCGGGCGCGGCGGCAACGGGTTTGATCCTGACGGCATGACGCTGCGCACCATGCTGGCGGACGAGGTACTTCGGGATCGCATCCTGATAGCCGAGCCTTGGGACATCGGTCCGGGCGGCTACCAGCTGGGGAGCTTCCCGGCACCCTTCCTCGAATGGAACGATCGCGCCCGCGACGACTTGCGCCGCTTCTGGCGTGGCGACGCAGGGATCGGCGGGCTCGCAACGATTCTTGCCGGCTCCTCTTCCATCTTCGGCCGCGACGGACGCACACAGACCCGCAGTGTCAACTTCCTCGCGGCCCATGACGGCTTCACGCTGATGGATCTCGTTTCCTACGAGAACAAACACAATGAGGCCAATGGCGAGAACAATCGCGACGGCCACAATGAGAATTACTCCTGGAACAATGGCGTTGAGGGAAAGACGGACAATCAGTCTATCCTGAACAAGCGCCGCGCCGATATCGAAGCCATGCTTTCGACCCTGTTTGCCACACGCGGCACGATCATGCTGACCGCAGGCGACGAGGCTGGGCGCAGCCAGCAGGGCAACAACAACGCCTATTGCCAGGACAACGCCATCACCTGGATGGACTGGACGACGCTGGACGAGGAACTGATCGGCCATACCGCCTGGCTCGCCGGCCTGCGCCGCCGCTTCTCCGCCTTTGCCGATATGGACTTCTTCAAGGGCGATGGCGACGTGCTGTGGTTCTCGGCGGCCGGCAAGCCGATGTCGGTGCCGGATTGGGAAGCGCCTGACGCCGGCATGCTCGGCATGGCGATCCGGACCGAGGATCGCGCCAATGGCCAAACGACGCGCCTTGCCATGCTGTTCAACCGCTCCACGGTAGAACTCGGCGCCGCGCTGCCGACCTCGGAAAGAGGCGGCTGGTCGCGGCTGACGGCGTCAGACGAGACGCCCGCCGGAGAGCACATCGCCATCCCTGCCCGTACCGTCTGTTTCTTCGTCGAATCCTGATCCTCGTTGCACTTTCCGTTCCGATTCGCCAGAAAGGGTCAGTGGCCACCAGAGCCGGATGATTTTAGGTCAACTCGACTTAAAATCATCCGGCTCTGGAATAAAAGAGGCAGAGCATGATATCGCCCGAAAACCGTGCACACTTTTCGGCATCATGCTCTTGAACTGACGAGGATGGAATGCCCGGCGACATATCGCTTGCTGAGATCATGAAACTTGCGGGAACGGAAATCGGCATTTCCGATTGGATCGTCGTGGACCAGACGATGATCGACACCTTCGCCGATGCCACGCTCGATCATCAGTTCATTCACGTCGACCCCGAGCGCGCCAGAGCGGAAACGCCCTATGGCGGCACCATCGCCCACGGCTTCCTGACGCTCTCTTTACTTTCAGCAATGAACTATAGCGGTCTGCCGAAGATCCGCGAACAGACCATGGGCATCAACTACGGCTTCGAGAAAATCCGCTTCATGTCGCCGGTCAAATGCGGCGCGCGGGTGCGCGGACGCTTCCTGCTTGCCGAAACGCGGCTGCGCGGCGCCAGCATGCTGATGCTCACGCACGACGTAACCGTTGAAATCGAGAACGAACGCAAGCCGGCGCTGACTGCGACATGGACGACCATATCGCAGTTCGATCCGAAGGACCGGCCCGAGGAGACTTAGAATTTCTTCAGGGCGGAGTGGATCTCCTCCCTGAGTACGATCACAAAAATCAGCGCAATTCCGCCTAAAACTTCGAGGATCTGGAATATTAACGCATGATATATGGAAATGGCATCAAAGGAAATTTTGCCGCCAATAACCAAATCAATTATATTGAGCAATGTTATTATAATTATAAAAAGCTTAAAGTAGTTTCGAAAACGATCAAAAGCGCTAAATTTACTTGATATCTCTGGCTGCGCACTTTCGTCACATCCTATTCCGGACCACGACTTGGAATCAGCTTCACGGCCATCTTTGTCAGAGCCCATGGGCAGAACCTTTGTGTCGCGCGTCCCAGTGCACGGGTTGAAGGCGAGCATTTCGACGCCGCCGATACAACCATTATGGGACCGAAACTGATGGCAGACAAGATCGATTGCCATCAGTTAAGGCTGTTATGTCGTGCTCCAATTTTGCGTTAGCTTTGCTCGGGAGAGCATGTCGAGCCTAAAGACCCGCATCCTCCGCAGCTTCGCTCAGAAGGCCGAAGGCATAATCGGAGAAGGAGCGCCAGACCTCGACGCGGAATGTTTCCTCGTCCAGCCGCAGTAACACGACTTCGACCTTGCCGAGCAACGTGCGCGAGCAAGCTCCGACCGGAAAGGCCTCGCGCGACAGATCCTGCGGGCAGCCGCCCGATATCGTCGCTTCGGCACCGGGGCCGGAGACGATGACAGCGGTATTGCGATGCGACACATCGGTCGCCGAGTGCAACACACCGGACGATGCAGTCGCGCCCATCAGATCGGCGCTGTTTTCATCGATGACAAGCCATTCGTCCGGACCGATCCAGAGCGCATGACGACCATTGTTGCTGGCTGAGGTTTTCGACCGGGTCGGTAATTGCAGGCCGAGCACATGCGAAAGGCCGCCGACGGAATCGGCTGGGGCACGCAATGCAATACGGCTTGCGGGAGCTGCAGCTGTCAGGCGAACCGCGGCGGAACCGCCATGGCGGCCGGCGAGTGGCAGTTTGCGGGTAGCGAGATCAGCCATTGATCCGGCCTCCTTCCTTGTCAAAGAACACCAGATCCGTCACTTCGACTGATATCGTCTTGTCGGGCATCGGCACATAGAGCGTCTTGCCTATGCGCTCGCGACCGCCGGCAACCAGCGCGAAGGCGATGGAGCGGCCGAGATTTTCCGACCAATAGGCCGAAGTGACATGACCGAGCATGGTCATCGGTTTCGGTTCGTTCGGGTCGGCGACGATCTGCGCGCCCTCCTCCAGCACCACCTTCGGATCGCGCGTGACGAGACCGACCAGTTGCTTGCGGCCTTCCTTGACGAGATCCGGCCGCTTCAGGCCGCGAATGCCGACGAAATCCGTCTTCTTCTTTGAGACGGCCCAGGCAAGCCCGGCATCGTCAGGCGTCACCGTACCATCCGTATCCTGGCCGACGATGATGTAGCCCTTTTCGGCGCGAAGGACGTGCATCGTCTCGGTGCCGTAGGCGCAAGCGCCCAGCGGCTCGGCGCGAGCCCAGACGGCTTCCAGAACCGACTGGCCGTAATCGGCCGGCACGTTGATTTCGTAACCGACTTCACCGGTGAAGGAGACGCGGAACAGCCGGGCCGGCACGCCGCAGACCTTGCACTCGGCCACGCTCATATGCGGGAAGGCCTCGTTGGACAGATCCTGCCCCTCGACGAGCGGCTCGATGATCTCTCGCGCCTTCGGTCCCTGCACGGCTATGACGGCCCACTGCTCGGTGGTCGAGGTCAGCCAGACTTTCAGATGCGGGAATTCGGTCTGCAGATAGTCTTCCATATGATGCAGCACACGCGGCGCACCGCCTGTTGTCGTCGTCACATGGAAACGATCGTCGGCCAGGCGTCCGACGACACCGTCGTCATAGACGAAGCCGTCTTCGCGCGTCATGATGCCGTAGCGGCAGCGGCCGGGCTTCAGCGTATCCCAGGCATTGGTGTAGATCAGGTTCAGGAACTCGGCTGCATCCGGCCCGACCACTTCGATCTTGCCGAGCGTCGAGGCATCGAACACGCCGGCCACCTCGCGCGCCGTACGGCATTCGCGATTGACGGCCTGATGCATCGTCTCGCCGGCACGCGGATAGAACCAGGCGCGCTTCCAGTTGCCGACATCTTCGAAGATCGCGCCGTGTGCCTCTTCCCAGGCATGCATCGGCGTCTTGCGGGCGGGATCGAAA
Organism: Rhizobium sp. NPDC092011; assembly: GCF_044756305.1. Taxonomy (NCBI): domain Bacteria; kingdom Pseudomonadati; phylum Pseudomonadota; class Alphaproteobacteria; order Hyphomicrobiales; family Rhizobiaceae; genus Rhizobium; species Rhizobium sp. NPDC092011. The sequence goes on along the minus strand of NZ_JBIVSO010000005.1, from coordinate 201,205 downwards.
AGGTGCCCGCGCGAATGGCTGATGAGTGTGCCGTAGGTGACAGGCGTGTAAGGCGCGCGGAAGGTGGTGAGACCGACCTGCGGAATGTCCTTGCCGAGCATCTCGGCGGCAATGGCCAGCCCGTGCATGTTGGAAAGCTTGCCCTGGTCGGACGCCATGCCGTTGGTGGTGAAGCGCTTGATGTGCTCGATGGAATGCATGCCTTCGCGCACGGCAAGGCGGATATCCTTAGCGCAGACATCGTGCTGGAAGTCGACGAAGGCCTTCGCATTCGTATCCGGCCCCGCACCCTCGGCAGCACCGATCATGCCGCCGGTCCATTCGAAGGCCTGCTCGGCGTGAAGCTGGATCTTCTCGCCGCCATTGGTGGCTCCGGTGGCGCGCGCCATCAGTTCGCCGGCTGCCAGCGATTCCTCGATTGCGGCTTGCAGCCCATCCGTTCCGTTGCAGGCGCCGACGGAAAGGCAATCCTGAACGTAAGTGCCCGGCAGGAAGCGCTGCTTCTCCGCCTCGAACTTCAGCTTGCCGCGCGACTGCGAGAACATGTGGACCGATGGCGTCCAGCCGGCCGAGACCAGCAGGGCGTCAATGGCAATCTTGCGGGTGGCGGAGCTGCCGTTGCGCGAAACAGTCATGGAGGAGACGCGCAGCTTGCCAGCGGTGTCGACGACGGCATAGTCAGTCATCACTTCGATGCCGAGCCGCTTTGCCTCGGCCAGAACGGCTTCGCCCGGACGGGCGCGGCTGTCGACGATGGCAACGACCGAGACACCGGCGCGCTTCAGATCGAATGCCGCCTCATAGGCGGAATCATGCGCCGTATAGACGCCGATCTTCGCACCGACGGCGACACCATAGTGATTGAGATAGGCCCGCGCGGCCGAAGCGAGCATGATACCCGGACGGTCGTTGTTCGGAAACACCATGTGGCGTTCGATGGCGCCGGTCGCCAGGATGACGCGCTTGGTGCGGACCTGCCAAAGACGCTCGCGCGGCAGATTGCGGCCCGGCTTTGCCAGATGGTCGGTTACCCGCTCGGCAAGGCCGAGGAAGTTGTGGTTGTAATAGCCAAAAGCCGTCGTGCGGGTCAGCACCTCGACATTCGGCATCGCCTTGAGCTTGGCGACGATAGCCTGCGCCCAGTCATACCCCTCGACGCCGTCGATCTTGACGCCGGTGTCGAAGCGCAGCGCGCCGCCGACATCAGACTGCTCGTCGCAGAAGATGACCTTCGCTCCGGTCTCGGCTGCGGCGAGCGCTGCGGAAAGACCAGCAACGCCGGCACCGACGACGAGAACGTCGCAATGGGCATAGCGGCTGGCGTAGTGATCCGGATCCTCTTCCGTCGGCGCGACGCCAAGGCCCGCAGCGCGGCGGATGAGCGGCTCATAAATATGCTTCCAGGCTGCCTTCGGCCACATGAAGGTCTTGTAGTAGAAGCCGGCGGCAAAGAAGGAAGACATCAGATTGTTGACGCCGCCGACATCGAAGGCGAGCGAGGGCCAACGGTTCTGCGATTGCGCCTTCATGCCGTCGAAGACTTCCTGCACGCTGGCGCGCACGTTCGGCTGCCTGCGCGCCGCATCGCGCGAGATATCGAGCAGTGCGTTCGGCTCTTCGGCCCCGGCCGATAGGATGCCGCGCGGACGGTGATACTTGAAGGAGCGGCCAACGAGATGAACGCCGTTGGCGAGCAGCGCGGAGGCGACGGTGTCGCCTTCGAGCGCGGTATAGCTCTTGCCGTCAAAGGTGAAGCGAGCGGTTCTGGCCGGCGTCAGACGTCCCTTGCCCGCGATACGATTGGCGCCGCTCATTCAGCAAATCCCTCTTTTTGTGCCGTCTGTTCTTGTTCGTTCTGATGCTGGGTTGCCGGCTCCGAAGCGCCGGGCTTCAGCGTTGCCAGATCCGGCCTCGGCTCGCCGGCCTTGTAGGTGCGGTAGAACTGATCGCTCACCGTGTCGCGCGCCGCATTGAAGAAGCGGCCGCAGCCATGAATGTGCCGCCAGCGCTCGAAAATCAGGCCCTTCGGATTGTCGCGCAGGAAGAAATATTCCTCGAATTCTTCATCCGAGATCCCGGCTATGTTGGCCGGCCGCACGATATGCGCATCGCCGGCATTGCGGAATTCGAGTTCCGAACGCTCTTCCTCACAATAGGGGCAGTAAATCAGCAGCATCGTTTTCTACCTGTGTTAAAGCTCGGTGCCCGAAAGGCTTGTGCCGGGAGGCTGGGCGCAGAGCCGCCGTCCCATGGTGACAAATGGTGTTATGCGCTTCAGCAGCGTCTCCAACGATCCGTAGGGTTTGAGTACGTTGGTCATTCCCAGATTGACCAGGCTCATGCCCAAAAGATCCGTGTCGATCGCAAATGCTCTCTTTGCCTCAGGCGTCTGCTCAGGCACGAAATAGACCGTCGGCTTTTTCAGCACCTTGACGCAGGCAAGCACGCCGCTTTCGGCCGTGAACGGCCAGTCCGCCTCGTCCTTTGCTTTGTGGATCACCTGCATGCGAACATCCTCGGCCCCTGGAAAGAGATCGTTGACTTCGGTCACAACCGCTCCTGCCGGCAATGAAAGGCCGACCGTAAGAACAATCCCGACCGCCGTCGGCATCAGTGCGCCACAGCAGCGGCTGCCGCTTCATCGATCAGACGACCGGTGCGGAAGCGATCCAGATTAAGTCCGGCATTGAACCGATGCGGCTCGTCGCGAGCGATAAGATGTGCGAAGAGATTGGCCGAACCCGGCGTCGCCTTGAAGCCACCCGTGCCCCAGCCGCAATTGACGTAAAGGCCCGGCACCGGCGTCTTCGACTGGATCGCCGAACGGTCCGGCGTGTTGTCGACGATACCGCCCCAGGAGCGCATCATCTTCACGCGGCGGAACATCGGGAAGAGCTCGCAGATCGCATCCAGCGTATGGGTGATGATCTGCAAACCGCCGGTCTGGCTGTAGGAATTATACTGGTCCGTGCCGGCGCCGATGACGAGCTCGCCCTTGTCGGACTGCGAGATATAAGCATGCACCGTGTTCGACATGACGACGCAGGGGAATATCGGCTTCAGCGGTTCGGACACGAGCGCCTGCAGCGGGCTCGATTGCAGCGGCACGCGTACGCCTGCCATCTGCATGACGACAGTCGTATGGCCGGCAGCCGAAACACCAATCTTCTTGGCGCCGATGAAACCCTTGCTGGTGTCGACACCGGTCACACGGCCATCCGGCCCGCGGCGAATGCCGGTCACTTCGCAATTCTGGATGATGTGGACGCCGCGGTCGGAAGCCGCGCGGGCAAAGCCCCACGCAACCGCATCGTGTCGCGCCGTGCCGCCGCGACGCTGCAGGGCAGCCCCGTTGATCGGATAGCGCGCCGTCTTCGAAATATCGAGCGGCGGACAATAGGCTTTCGCCTGTTCCGGCGTCAGCCATTCATTGTCGATGCCATAGAGGCGGTTGGCATGAATATGCCGCTTGAAGGACTGCTGGTCATGCACATTGTGCGACAGCATCATCACGCCGCGCGGCGAGTACATGACATTGTAATTGAGATCCTGAGACAGCCCCTCCCAGAGCTTCATCGAATGCTCGTAGATGTGCATGCTCTCTTCATAGAGATAGTTCGAGCGGATGATGGTCGTGTTGCGGCCGGTATTGCCGCCGCCGAGCCAGCCCTTCTCGATCACCGCGACATTGGTGATGCCATGCTCCTTGGCGAGATAGTAGGCCGCGCCCAAGCCATGACCGCCGGCGCCGACGATGATGACGTCATACTCCTTGCGCGGCTCCGGCGAGGTCCATTGAGCCTCCCAGCCCTTGTGAGCCCGCATCGCTTCCCGTGCCACGGCAAAAACCGAGTATTTACGCATTCGCCCTCAACTCCTTCAGGCAAGACGCCATTCTGTGGATCATACAAATCGCAAATCAGAAACCGACACAACGGCTCTTTTGCGACGCATTCAGGACCGGCTTTCGACACGGCTAAAAAGAATGAGCCGAACCATTCGAGGTGTTGGCATCCGCATGGCTGCATTCAACCCTCTGAGGAACAAACCATGGTATTGCGTCACGCGTAAAAAGAAGACACGCCGCAAGCAGATAAGACGAAGTCGCCAGAATTAAGAAAACGAGTTCCAAAACGGTTCCGTCGGCGTGGCCCCTATCGACGAGCATGCCGAAGCCACAACCAATGATGAACATCATCACGAATTGCGCGCCAAGCGTCGCCCAGCGCGCCCAGTTCAGCCGCCTGCGAACAACCAGCCAAACCCAGAAGATTTGGACGCAAAGAAACGCGACCTGTACAACTACATAGGCAAGCGGCGCTTCGGAAAAATGCTTGGCCCCCGCCTTATCCCAGTTCACGACCTGATTCATAAAAATCACCGCCATCCCGGCATATGTGAGGCGCTCGTAATACCGAACGCTCGTCGGCACGATCTGATCACTCATAGTTCCCCCTACTTGCGCTGGAGGTGGCAAACCTTCACCCGACCGCCATGACCATCCTTGCGCCAGACGCATCCTTCTCTGTGCGGCTTCAGGTTGTAGAGATAGATTTTAGCACGGTGTTTTCTGTCGAAAGTCTGGTTCGAAAAATCGTGGCCACCGACCCGGACATTCTTGCCGAAGCGTACCTCGCCGGCCGCGGCCGGCAAGAGCATTGACGCCAGAACGACGCCGACAAGCATCGCAGTGAGCATCAGCGCCATGAACCCTTTCCTATCTCCTGCTAGATGGCGTGAATCCATAGCGTGCTCCCCCTCCGCATTCGCCAACCGTGGAATCAGGCTGCCGCCTCATTGCGAATGAGAGCCGACATGCTGACGTTTCAAGCAAGCGCGCCGCTTCCAAAAGACGCGCAGGTTCAAGCCTACACCCTATGGTGGGAACAGCATAATCAGGCCAATTCAATGCTCGACAAACCGCTTTTTCCTCTGCAAACTCACGATCTGGCTAGACTTTGACAAACCGATCTGCTATCTCGCCTAACCAATCGCAAGGCTACGGCTGCGCGAACGTTATATTTTTGCCTCCAGGCGCTGCCGTCGCCGTTGGCATCAACCAAACCAAAGGAACGTGATTCTCGTGCAGGTACTTGTCCGCGATAACAATGTCGACCAGGCTCTCCGCGCTCTCAAGAAGAAGATGCAGCGCGAAGGTATTTTCCGCGAAATGAAGATGCGCGACTATTACGAAAAGCCGTCGCAGAAGCGTGCTCGCGAAAAGGCTGAAGCTGTTCGTCGCGTTCGCAAGCTTGCTCGCAAGCGCGCTCAGCGCGAAGGCCTTGTTGCCAAGTAATCGCCGTTTTTTCGACGTTTTCAGATGCATGTGTGGCGGGGGCGAGTCGTTCGCCGCCGCCTTTTTGATTTATTCTCTGCGCAAATCGGATTAAATCAGAACAGCCTGATATGACGCATGGGGAAAGCGAACCCGATAATGGCAATGACGACTTTCGAAAAGTACCGCACTTCGAACTTCTCCTCCCGAGTTTCGAAGCAAGTCGCGGCCCTGCCAGTTTTGGCGATTCTTGCTGCAATCAGCCTTTCCGGCTGCCAGACGGCCTCCACCGATAGCGTCATCCGCATCGACAAGGCACAAGGCTCCTCGGAAAATATCGCTTCACTGACTTCGGTCATCAGTGCCAATCCGCAGGATCCGGAAGGCTACAACGTTCGCGGCACGGCGTATGGCCGCGGCGGGGATTTCAACCGTGCTCTCGGCGACTTCAATCAGGCGATCCAGCTCAATCCGAAATTCTACCAGGCCTATGCCAATCGCGCGCTCATCTACCGCAACATGGGCAAGCTGCCGGAAGCAATAGCGGACTACAATGCGGCGCTGCAGATCAACGGCAGTTACGATGTCGCCTATATCGGCCGCGGCAATCTCTATCGCCAGGCTGGCCGCGACAACGATGCCTTCAACGATTATTCCAAGGCCATCAGCCTCGGAACGACGGATGGCCGCGCCTATAACGGCCGCGGCGTGATCTTCCAGAAGCGCAATCAGCAGGACAAGGCGATCGACGATTTCTCGAAGGCGATCTCGTTGTCGCCGAACTCGCCCGAACCCTACAACAGCCGCGGCATTTCCTATCTCGCGCAGAATGACGACGACAACGCCTTCGCGGATTTCAATCATGCGATCGACCTGAACAACAAGGTCGCCGAATCCTGGGCAAATCAGGCTTTCGTCTACGAGCGCAAGGGCGACAAGGCGAAAGCCCGCCGCTCTTACCAGCACGCGGTCAATCTCGATCCCAATTATCAGCCGGCCAGAGACGGTCTGGCTCGCGTGGGCGGCGGGGCCTGATAGGAACCCGCATCCTGATGACATGTTCAGCCGCCGGCGATGCTTCGCCCGGCGGCTTTTCTTTGCTCCGATGAACGCATAGTCTTCAAGTCTCCCATCCGAACGAGACAGCGACATGCCCTCAGCCCAGAAAATCATCGTCATCGGCGCCGGAATCATCGGCGCCTCGATCGCCTGGCATCTTCAGCGTAAAGGCGCAGATGTCACGGTGGTTGCCGAAAAGGTCGGCGGCGTTGCGACCCCGAATTCTTTCGCCTGGATCAATGCGAGCTGGGGCAACCCGGAATTCTACTTCCACTTCCGTCGTCGTTCGATGGCCGAATGGTCGCGGCTTGCAAGAGAGCTGCCCGATCTGCCGCTCCGTTGGTGCGGTGGATTGTGCTGGGATCTCCCCGAGGCCGAACTGGACGCCTACGCAGCGCAACATCACGGCTGGGGCTATGGCCTCCAGCCGGTTAATCAGACCGCCAGCGCAATGATCGAGCCGAACCTTGCGGAGCCGCCGGAATATGCGCTGCATGTCGCCGAAGAGGGTGCCGTCGAGCCGGTTGCCGCCGCCGAGATTCTGCTGAAAGACGCAGGGAATCGGGGGGCAAGGCTATTGTCTGATATCGAGGTCAGACGCCTGTTGACGGAGAATGGCCGCGTCACCGGCGTCGAAACCAGCCAGGGGATCTTCCAAGCGGATCATGTCGTCCTCGCCGCCGGCGCCGGAACGGTGGCGCTTGCAGCATCCGCCGGCATCGACCTCCCGCTGGAAGCACCGCCAGGCCTGATCGTTCATTCCCGCCCTGCACCAAAACTGCTGAACGGCCTCGTCATGGCGCCTGAGTTGCACATGCGTCAGACGGTGGAGGGACGCATCATCGCGGGCAGCGATTTCGGCGGCACCGATCCCGCCGGCGATCCGGAAGGGGCAGCCGACGAGCTGTTCGGCAAGGTCAAGGCGGCACTGAAGGGTGGCGAGGCGCTGGCGCTGGATTTTCACACGGTCGGCTACCGCCCGACACCGAAGGACGGCCTGCCCATCCTCGGAAGCGTCGATGCTCAACCCGGCCTTTATCTGGCGGTTCTCCATTCCGGGGTGACGCTGGCGCCTTTAGTCGGGCTGCTTGCCGCCGAGGAGATGCTTGATGGTGCGAGTTTGCCGCAGCTTTCCGCGTTCCGCCTTTCTCGCTTTGCTTGATCAGACGGACATCGCGGTTGTCGAGGCGGCCGAAACAAATCGCTATGGTCGTAAATATCGGGGATCGCTTATGATTTCGCAGCAATGACTTTTCAGATGTTGCAAGGTAATTTACGGGGCCCTAACATGGGTGCCTAAAGAGCATGTAGCTCGGGTCTAAGCATGGGGGCGCTTGGCATGATGACCAGAACCATTATTTCCGCTTCTGCCAGCGTGGTCGATAGATCCGGAGATCTGACCTGCTGATCGCTCCATGAGGAAGCCGCACTTCCCAAAAGCGTCGATTGGAGCCTATCTGATCGCCATCGCCTTGGCGATCGCTTTGCCTATCCTGGCCTTTGTCGCTCTACTCCTCGTCCAGCTCGAAGACAATGAACGCGACGCCCTGAAGGGCGATACTGTCCAAGCAGCTCAAGGTCTGGCGCGCGTTATCGACCGGCAATTGCAGGACATGGCAACCACGCTGCGGCTGCTTTCCTCTTCGCCGGAGCTGGAAACCAATGACATCGCTACCTTCTTCGCCCGGACGGAGACGGTTTTGCGAACCGATTCGCTCTTCGTGCTGCTCATGGAAAAGGACGGCCAGATTCGGTTGAATACCCGCTGGCCTCTCGGCAAGGCGCTCGGTAAGACGGGCAATATGCCCGCGCTGCAATCGGCGCTGGATTCCGGACGCATCGAGACCTCCGATGTCTTCGTGGCCTCAACCGCACGACGTTGGGTATACAACGTCACTTTGCCGCTCGAGCATTCCCCGGCCGGCGCCGCCCTGGCTATCACCCAGGATGCCAACGACCTTGCCAAACTCGTGACGACGGAGGCGTTGCCGCCGGGTTGGTCGGCTGCTGTCATCGACAAGTCCGGCCATGTCGTCGCGGCCAGCGGCCCGACGATCCATGCACCGGGCGATGCTTTCAACAAGGAGATCCTGTCGAAGCTGATTGCATCCAGCGGCGTCTATCAGGATGAGAAGGTCCTGCCACGCTCTCTGCTTGGCTACGCGCAGATCTCCGGCTGGTCATGGAAGGCAGTGGTCTGGGGGCCGATCGCCTCGGCGCAGTCTTCTCTGATGAGCACCTGGCGCTTTCTCATCTATGGCGGTGTCACGCTGCTGCTGATCGCGCTGATTGCCGTCTACGCACTGGCAAGGCAGGTGCGCATCACCATACAGAGCATCGCCGACATGGCCGATCGCATGGGCCGCGGCGAGATTGTCGCTCCGATCGACACCAGCGTTGTCGAAGCCAACCAGGTGGCAGTCGCACTCTCCAACGCCTCTTTCGACCGCAGCGTCACGGAAGATCGGCTCCATTTCGTCATGCACGAACTCGTGCACCGCACCAAGAACCTGCTGGCGCTCGCCCAGGCGATGACACGCCAACTCGCGCGGCAGACGGACAGCGTCGACACGTTCCAGCGAGCGGTCGCAGACCGATTGGAAGGGCTCGCCCGTTCGATAGAAGTGCTGACCAGCGAACAATGGTCCGGCGTCTCGCTGCGGCGAGTGATCGACATCCATCTCGCGACCTTTCTGCAGGCGCCGCAGCAGCTCGACGTGCAAGGCAACGATTTCCTGCTGAAGCCCGAGGCCGTTCAGAATCTCGGACTCGTCCTGCACGAGCTGGCAACCAATTCGGTGAAATACGGTGCGCTTTCCGCACCCGAAGGCAAGATCAAAATCGAATGGGCAAATGAGATCGGTGAAAACGGGCCGATGATCCGCTTCGTCTGGAGCGAAAGTGGCGGCCCCGAGGTCAAGCAGCCAACCGAAGCCGGCTTTGGCACCACCGTCACCAAGGTCCATGCCGCCGCCGCCTTCGGAGGCAATGTGGACATAGACTTCCGCCCAACCGGTCTCGTCTGGACGCTGCTCTCCCCGCGCAGCATGATGGAACGCGAACGTAGCTGACGCCTATGTCTGGGCGACGGTTGCTTCGGCGCGCGCAAGCAGCACCGCGCGCTCCTTGCTGTTTCCCGTCATCTCGGCGGCGCGGTGAAACTCGACGCGAGCCTCCGCGGTTCGTCCGAGTTTCTCCAAAAGATCGCCGCGCACGGTCGGTAGCAAATGTGACTCCCTCAGGCGCGGCTCGTCTTTCAATGCATCGACGATGACAAGCCCTTGCGCGGCTCCGAACGCCATGCCGACGGCGACCGCTCGGTTAAGCTCGACGATCGGCGACGGGGCGGCCAGAGCCAACGCCTGGTAATAGGCGGCGATGGCGATCCAGTCGGTTTCGGCGGCGGTCGTGGCCCGGGAATGACATGCCGCGATCATCGCCTGCAGTAGATATGGACCGGGCATTGGTGTGAGGAGCAACGCACGGCTCAGATGATCGAGGCCACTGCGGATGAGCGACCAGTTCCACCGACTGCGGTCCTGATCGAGCAGCAGGATCGGATTGCCCGCGTCGTCGGTCCGGGCCGCGAAGCGCGAAGCCTGCAACTCCATAAGCGCGAGCAGCCCCAGCACCTCCGGCTCGTTGGACATCAGTGCCGCCAGCGATCGCCCGAGGCGCAATGCCTCGCCGCACAAATCGTCCCGCAACCAATGCGGCCCTTGCGTCGCGACATATCCCTCATTGAAGATGAGGTAGACCACTTCCAGCACGGCCGCGAGACGCTCCCTTCGCTCCTCGCCGCGTGGCGTCTCGAACTCAAGACCAGCCTCGCGCAGCGTCCTCTTGGCGCGAACGATGCGTTGGGCAACGGTGGCCTCGGGCAACAGAAATGCATGACCGATTTCCTGGGTGGAGAGGCCGCCCAGCAGCCGCAGGGCTAGAGCCGCGCGTTGTTCGGGCGGCAATACCGGATGGCAGGCGGTGAAGATCAACCGCAGCAGGTCGTCATCGATATCTTCATCCAGCAGGGCCTCGATATCGGGCATCGCGCGCTCAAGTTCGGCAAGATCGATCGTGAATTCGCGATTCTTGCGGTCGATCAGCGTAGTGCGACGCAACCGGTCAAGCGCGCGGTTCTTCGCAACCTGTGTCAGCCACGCCGCCGGGTTGCGCGGGATACCATCTTGGGGCCAGCGTTCTAGGGCCAGCACGAAGGCATCCTGCGCGATCTCCTCGGCGAGCCCGATGTCTCGCAGCAAGCGGTTCAGCCTGGCGGCGAGCTTTGGCTGCTCGATCCGCCAGACCGCCTCGATGGCACCGGAGGTGGTCACCCCTTCAGCTCGCTGAAGCCTGCAGCCGCCTTCTGCACATCCTCGGGGAAATCGCTCATCTCCTGAATGCGACGAACCTCGATGGTGGCGTTTTCTCCTGCGGGGCAACGACGCGCCCACTCGATGGCCTCGTCGCGCGAGCGCACATCGATGATCCAATAGCCACCCAGCACCTCCTTGACCTCGGCGAAGGGACCATCGACGACGGTAGGCTTTCCGCCCTTGAAGCTCACCCGCGCGCCGGAAGCCGGAGGATGCAGCCCTTCGAGCGCCAGGAGCACGCCGGCCTTCTTCAGCTCTTCATTATATTTCATCATCGCTTCGATCGCCTCCAGGCTGGGCAAGGCATCGGGCGCGGCAGAAGCGTAGCCGTCGGGAATCATCAGCATCATGAATCGCATGAGTTCTGTCTCCTTGATTGGTTAGAACATAGCACACGACGAACGAGACACCGCGAAATCGACGGCAGCTCATAAATAGATCTGACTTTTTTGAAGAACGAGACGCGCAGAGCGATAATCCCGATCGAGGGCTCCGCGCGTTTCGACGCTTAGTCGTTCATCGCCTTGACGATTTCCTCGGTCACCTTCTTGGCGTCGCCCAGGAGCATCATCGTGCCGTCCTTGTAGAACAGCGTATTGTCGATGCCGGCATAACCGGAGCCGAGCGAACGCTTCACGAAGAGGCAGGTCTTGGCCTTATCGACATCGAGGATCGGCATGCCGTAGATCGGCGAAGTCTTGTCGTCTCGCGCAGCCGGATTCGTCACGTCATTGGCGCCGATGACGTAGGCGACATCGGCCTGAGCGAATTCCGAATTGATGTCCTCGAGTTCGAAGACCTCGTCATAGGGCACGTTGGCTTCGGCGAGCAACACGTTCATATGCCCGGGCATGCGGCCGGCTACGGGATGGATAGCATATTTCACCTCGACGCCATGCGCCTTCAGCCTGTCGGCCATTTCGCGCAGCGCGTGCTGAGCCTGCGCCACCGCCATGCCGTAACCCGGCACGATGATGACCTTTGAGGCGTTGGCCATCAGATAGGCCGCGTCTTCGGCCGAGCCGAGTTTTACCATCTTGTCGGAATTGTCGGCCCCGCCCGATACCGTCTCGCCGCCAAACCCACCGAGAATAACCGAAACGAAGGAGCGGTTCATGCCCTTGCACATGATGTAGGACAGGATCGCACCCGAGGATCCGACAAGCGCGCCGGTAATGATGAGCGCGAGATTGCCGAGCGTAAAGCCGATGCCGGCGGCGGCCCAGCCGGAATAGGAATTCAGCATCGACACGACGACGGGCATGTCCGCGCCGCCGATCGGCACGATCAGCAGCACACCAAGCGCCAGCGACAGAAGGACGACGGCCCAGAAGGCGAAATGGCTCTCGCTGATCGCAAGGTTGGTGATGAAGAAAACAATCAGGATCAGCAGGGCGGCGTTGATGACGTGCCGGTTCGGCAGCATGATCGGCTTGCCGGACATGCGCCCGTCGAGCTTCAGGAAGGCGATGATCGAGCCGGTGAACGTCAACGCGCCGATGGCGACGCCGATTGCCATTTCGATGCGGGCTTCCGTGTGGATCTGGCCGATTTCACCGATGCCGAAGGAAGACGGCGTATAGAGCGCGGAAGCCGCAACAAGAACGGCTGCCAGACCGACAAGCGAATGGAAGCCGGCCACGAGCTGCGGCATCGACGTCATCGGAATGACGCGGGCGATATAGGCCCCTGCCCCGCCGCCGATGGCAAGACCGAGAATGATGAGCACGAAGCCACCAAACGACGGCGTTGCCAGCACCAGCGTGGTGACGATGGCAATGCCCATACCGATCATGCCGTAGAGATTGCCGCGCCGGCTGGTTGCTGGATGGGAGAGCCCGCGCAGCGCCAGAATGAACAGGACGCCGGAGACGAGATAGAGGAAAGCCGCGATATTGCTCAGCATGCCGCTCTCACTTGTCTTTCTTCTTGTACATCGCCAGCATGCGCTGGGTGACAAGGAAACCACCGACGATGTTGACCGAGACCAGGACTAGCGCCACGAAGCCGAAGCCGGTGGCGAGACCACTCGCGGAAATGCCCACAGCCAGCAGCGCACCAACGACGATGACCGAGGAGATGGCGTTCGTTACCGCCATCAGCGGCGTGTGCAGGGCCGGCGTTACCGACCAGACCACGTAGTAACCGACGAAAATCGCCAGCACGAAGATTGCCAGCTGGAAAACGAAGGGATCGATTGCTCCGCCCGTTGCAGCGCTTGCGGCCTGCGGCGCCTGCGCGGCGGCGTTCGTGACGGCGGTGACAGCATCATTCAATTGCTGAAGTGCCTGGTCCATTGCTTGGCTGGCCATCTCAGAGATCTCCCTTCTTGACCGTCGGCTGGTCGGGATCGACGAAATTCGGATGCACGACTTCGCCGCCATCGGTCAGCATCGTCGCCTTGATCAATTCGTCGGCACGGTTCAATCCGAGGCTCTTGCTGTCCTTGTCGACCATGGTTTCCAGGAAGGTGACCAGGTTCTTGGCATAGAGAGCCGAGGCACTTGCCGGGATCCTTCCGGCCATGTTCGGATATCCGATCACCTTGACGCCTTCGACATCAGCGACCTTGCCGTATTCGGCACCCTCGATATTGCCGCCACGCTCGACGGCAAGGTCGACGGCAACGGCGCCGGGACGCATCGCCTTCAGCATCTCGCGGCCGACGAGCCGCGGTGCGGGCCGACCGGGGATCAGCGCCGTGGTAATGACGATATCCTGTTTGGCGATATGTTCGGCGACGAGGGCGGCCTGCTTGGCCTGATACTCCTTAGACATTTCCTTGGCGTAGCCGCCAGCCGTCTCAGCCGCCTTGAATTCCTCGTCTTCCACGGCAATGAACTTCGCGCCGAGCGAGGCGACCTGTTCCTTGGCGGCGGGGCGAACATCGGTGCCCGAAACCAGGGCGCCCAGGCGCCTGGCCGTCGCAATGGCCTGCAAACCGGCAACGCCGGCACCCATGACGAAGACCTTTGCCGCCGGCACGGTGCCCGCCGCCGTCATCATCATCGGCAATGCCCGGTCATAGACCGCGGCAGCTTCGATCACTGCCTGATAGCCGGCGAGGTTGGCCTGCGACGACAGGACGTCCATCGACTGCGCGCGCGTTATGCGCGGCATCAGTTCCATGGCGAAACTCGTCAGCCCGGCACGCGCCATTTCGGCAAGAGCAGCCTCGTTGCCGTAGGGATCCATGATGGCGATGACGATCGCGCCGCTCTTATAGCCGGAAATCTCCCCGCTTGTCGGTCGCCTGACTTTGAGGACGACATCCGCCGCCTTCGCGTCCTCGGCGGTGCCGACACGGGCGCCGGCGGCTTCATAGTCGGCATCCGGAACGCGCGACGAAGCGCCGGCGCCGGCTTCGATGACGACATCGAAGCCGAGGTTCTTCATCTTCTTCACGCTCTCGGCGGAAGCGGCGACACGCGTCTCTTCCGCCACGCTTTCCTTGGCCACGAAAACCAGATTGCCCAACGACAACACCTCGCATCAAACGGCAGCGCATCGCATACGATGGCGCGTCAACCTGTAGAATTACGGGAAGGCCCGGGCCTGTGACCCGGCGTCGATCAGCGCGGAAGCGTCAACGCAGAAGGACGATGCTGGCGATGGAAAGAACGATGAAAATAAGTATACCGCCGAGGAAGCCGGCATGACCGAAGAAGCCCGCCGCCATGGCAATCAGCAATGCCGCGATGATCGCGGATCCGACCTTGGCGCCCGAAATGAAAAGATTGTAGGTCTTTTCGTGCTCCTTGTAGTCCATCGGAGCACCCAGTTCGGCGGATCCAGTATGATGTTCGGCCATTCAAAAAATCTCCCCTCGATGCACTCAACCCATGGGCTCGATAATGCGCCAAGGGTTGGAGTTCGTCCTCAAAAGCGGCGGCACCAAGCAAGACGATGCCGCAGCCAAATTTCCTCTACCGAGGGGTTACACAAAGCGAGAAGAAATGCAATGCACGAGAAGGTCGCAGCCGTACGCAGGCTAGCCGAATTGCCCGTGAATTTCACGCCTTCCGCCACTTGCCAGCCGCGCCGTCGGCAGGATGGTCAGAGGAGGTGAGCTATTATCCTTGCTGCGTGAGAACATCATGCGCCGTTCGTATGGCTCCGAATCGAAGAACGGATAGCGTTTCATCAACTTCCCGCGAATCTCCTTCGACCGCGATGCCAACAGCGTCAGCTCGAAGCCGTAGGTCTTGGTCATGCGCGGCGGAACAACCGTGTCGGCATAGAAGACACGCTTGTAGAAGGCCGCATGCGCCGGGCGAATATGCTGCATCACTCGATCGGTGTCGAAATAGATGGCACCGACGATCGCTGGCCGCAACGTGAGATAAGGCAACGCCGGCAATTCCAGTTCGAGGTCGGGATCGACGGCAAAGCGGGCGGGGTCGATCAGCGACATGCCGGCATCGAGGAAAGCGTGAATTTCGTCGGGGAAGATGCCGGTCGACTGGCATACCCGATGATCCGGCGTGACATGGTGTATTCGCACCGTGCTCACCAGCTCTTCGTAGTAATAGACCCCGAAAATATAGGCGTGGTCGTCGAAGTCGATGTCATCGATCAGGTTTTTAGCGGCCACCGGCAGGACGGAGCGCGCTTTGTAGGCCTTGTAGCGTAGCCGCGCGACATCCTCCATGTCTTCGCTGCTTTCGATCCGGCGGTATTCCACGTGATCGAGCACCTCCATCAGCTTGCCCGCGAAGCTGTTTTGCAAAGCACTCATGTTAGTCATGGTTAATGTTCCGTAATGGTTAACGGACCATCATTCGTATTAATGGAAAATTTGATCAATATTTGTTTTAAATTTTATTAACTATTCGTTCATTAAGGTTAATTTTCTTAACGAATACCGGTATAGGCTTAAGCCCAGCAAAGTGTTCAAATCTTCACCCTGGCGAGACCGGGGACAGGATGCGGGTGGCATCACATCCGTATCTGCTCCGGGTCAAACGGGCAGAGGTCTGTTGGATGATTCAAAGGAAATGAATGATCTGCGCGAGCGAACCTGGCAGCAAAACAAGGCCGCTATTCAACACGTCTATATGTCTTGAAGAGACGATCCAGGACGCTTCTGTCGGATGCGTCAGGCGACGTGATCGTGCCGCAACCCCGACTGTCGCCGGCTGAGGCTGTCCACCATGCCGGCAACCTGCTCCTGCGCCACGGGCATGGAGAACACATAGCCCTGGATGATATCGGCCAGATCCTTCTCGACGATCAGTGCCAGTTGCTCCAGCGTTTCAACGCCTTCGATCACGATATGGAGGCTAAGGGCGCGGGAGAGATCGACGATACCGCAGAGAAGTTTGAAACGACGGCTGTCCGTCGTGATGTCGCGGACGAAGGACCGATCAATCTTGACGACGTCCACCGGCAGTGAATCGAGATAGCTCAGGCTTGAGAAGCCCGTACCGAAATCGTCGATCGCAATCGTGATGCCCTTGGCGCGCAGATCCGCCAGAATCGAACGAACGGTCGCTATCTCGTCCATCAGGCAGCTTTCCGTCACTTCGAGATGCAGCCGCGACGGCTCGAGGCCCGATGTCTCGAGTGCTTGCACCACGACATCGACGATATCGTTGCTGCGCAGGTCGTGCGCCGAGAGGTTGACGGACACGGCAATCGGCGCCGGCCATGAGACACAGTCCCGGCAAGCCTGATTGATCATGAAGCGGGTGATGCCGCCGACGATGCCCATCTCTTCCGCGATCTGCACGAAGATATTGGGCGGGATCGAGCCCTTTTCCGGGTGGACCCAGCGCGCCAGCGCCTCGCAGCAATCGATGCGGGAGCCGTCCGGCGTGAACATCGGCTGGTACATGGCCAGAAGCTTGCCGGTCTCCACGGCCTCGCGCAGATCGTCCTTCAGCTTCTGTCGCTCGACATAGCGCGCGTCCATCTCCTGTTCGAAGGCGCTGCAACCGCCCTTCATGCGCAGCTTGGCATCGAACAGCGCCAGGTCGGCCTTGATCTGCCACTCTTCCGGACGGAACTCGCGGCTCGACATGGTGACGTATCCGCCGCTGAACGAGATCCGGAGGCTATTGTCATCGACATCGTAGGTGCCTGTCATCGCGGCGTGCAGCGCGCGCACCCGAGAATCCAAGTCGGGCGCATTGTCCTCGTTCGGGAAGAACAGCACGAATTGATCGCCCACCAGCCGCGCGGGAAGCACGGTGGTGCCGGCAAGCTCCTTCAGGCGCTCCGCGATGGCAACCAGCAATCTATCGCCGGTCACATGGCCCTTGGTGTCGTTGACATGCTTAAAGTCGTCGACGTCGAGGACGAGGATGCCGACCTGGCTCTCGACGGTTCGCGCCGCGAGCTTTTCCTTGACCAGTTCGACGAAATATTCACGGTTCGGCAACCCCGTCAGAGGGTCGTAGCGCACCATGTGCAGGATCTTGCGCTCCGCGCGGATGCGCACGGTCACATCCTCGAAAATCAGGATGACGACGCCGTCGGCGCGGCGACTTGCCGAAAACTCGAGGAACTGATCCTCGTTGAACTGGATGAGGGTGCGCGAAAGCGTGCCGCTGACAAGCTGCGCCATCTGCCGCTGAATAAGCCCCGGCAGCGAACCGTCGATGAAGGCATGACGGGCGCCGTAACGCAGCACGACGTCGAATTCGCAATCCTTGAGTTGCTCTTGATGCGAGAAATTCAGGAGCTCGCATGCCTTGCGATTGACCACGAGGATGCGATTGTGGGCATCGAGCATGAACAGGCCATGCGTCATATTGTTGAGCGCGGTATCGAACCGGTCGGCGATCTGCGAGATTTCGCGCGATGCAATGACGTTCTTGTAGAGAAATTCGCGCACGCCGTTCGCCATCGCCCGCGTCGTCAATCCGAACGGGACGAGCATGATGGACACCACAGCCTTGTAGAGCTGCTCCGACATCAGACAAGCAATGATAATGGGTAGACAGCAGGCCAGGGTCTGGAGATCGATCGCCTTCTGGGAGCCGTAGTTGCGGCCGACGATCGAGACCATCGACGCCATCGTCACCGCGATGCAGATGAATTCCGCGAGCGGATCCTGCACCATGAGGATGGCATAGCCGCTGCCGATACCGAGAATGGAAGCGGTTCCCGCCGCTCCGATGACATAGCGGGTTTCCCAATGCGCTATATCGGCGCGCTTGAAACCGTGCTTGTCGGCGGCGTCGAAGAGCCAGAACGAATACATCCGCAGTGCGAAAACAGCCGCAAAAGCCAGGCAGAGAACGAGATAGATGCTCGCGCGCGTGCTCATGAAGACGATGACATACGTCAGGATATGAACGACCACGCCCGTAAACAATGTTTTACGGTTTCCGAAAAGCGAACTGACGAACGACAGATAAACATCCGTCGGTACGGTGTCCGGGCTTGGAGGCTTCATTCAGAGTTCCCCTGATGCGGCGGACACCCTAGGTGAAACACTTTAAAATTTGATTGCCCAAATAGCACGCATCTGGACAGATTTTCCAATTATGCCGGTAACTTAGGTTGAGTTGACGTTACGACACGCATCGTATTCGTGCAACTGAACCAAGTGAGTTCCGCCTGCAGCTTAATATTTAAGTGACTAATAAATAAAACAAAACATCATTAAACACTTATGCAACGTCGATTATAGCTTGCCTGCCCGCTGCTGGATCATCATGAACGTATCGAACGTGTATTCCGAGAGCTGCATCCACAAATACGCGTCCTTCTTGTAAGCAACCTGGTCTTCATAGATACGCTTGAAGGAATCGTTGGATTTGGAAAGCTCGGCATAAAGTGTGCCCGCGGCCTGGAAGCAGGCCTCCATGATTTCCTGGCTAAAGGGCCGCAACGTCACGCCCTGCTTGACGATTTCCTTCAAGGCCTGCGGGTTCTTCACGTCGTATTTCGCCAGCATATTGGTGTTGGCAAAAGCGCAGGCGTCGGTAAGAACGGCCTGATAGTTCTTCGGCAACGCGCTCCATTTTTCCAGGTTGAAGAAGGCATGCACTACGGCGCCGCCTTCCCACCATCCTGGGTAATAATAGTATTTCGCGATCTTCTGCAGCCCGAGCTTCAGGTCGTCATAGGGGCCAACCCATTCGACCGCATCGATGGTGCCCTTGTCCAACGCGCCGTAGACATCGTTCACGGCAATATCCTGCTGCGGGGCAACGCCGATCTTCTCCATCACCTTTCCGGCAAGACCGGCCAGGCGCATCTTCAAGCCCTTGAGATCGTCGAGCGTGTTGATTTCCTTGCGGAACCAACCGCCCATCTGCGCGCCGGTATTGCCGGCAGGAAGGCCCAACATGCCCTGCGTCGCATAAAACTCGTTCATCAGCTTGTTGCCGTTGCCCTGGTAGAACCAGGCATTGGTCAGCCGGGCATTGAGACCGAACGGTAGCGCCGTGCCGATGGCATAGGTCGGATCCTTGTTCGCGAAATAATAGGAACACGTATGCGCAGCATCGACGGTTCCGGCGCTCACCGCATCGACCGCCTGCGCGCTGGGCACGATTTCGCCGGCCTCGTAGACCTGGATAATGAAATTGCCATTGGTCGCATCGGACACATGGGAGGCGATATCCTCGGCTCCGCCATAGATCGTATCCAGGCTCTTTGGGAACGACGAGGTCATTTTCCAGGTGACCTTCGGCGATTCCTGAGCCAGGGCCGGACTGGCAAGTGCCGAGGCGGCAGCACCTGCGCCAACGGCTCCTGCCCGCCTTATGAAGGAACGGCGATCCATCGAATTCTCCCATACGGACGGCTTTGCTGGAGAGCGGCGCGCTCCCCGACCCGGCGCAAGCGATGGAACTAACCACGCCGCACACAGTCTTTCAAGTTTGCTCTCGCATCGCATTATGGCGATTCCTGTACATCCTTGTGACGAATGAAGGCAAAGCCTCGTGGAAACCACTTCACGTTGCCGCCGAAGCCATATTCACGTAGATTGGAGCCGATGAGAATTCGCCCTCGGATTGACATCTTCGTCGGTCAGGGGTCTGAGAAAATAGCCCCTGTCGCATCTTCCGGAGCCTAGAATGTCCAGACCGATCATCGCCATTCCCGCCGATATCCGCGAGTTCGACGGAACGAACTGGCATGCGGTACAGCTACAATATGTCCACGCCGCCGTGAAGGCAGGGGGATTGATGGCCCTGATCGTGCCTGCGCTTGAGAGCGACAACGATGCGGACGCCATTCTGGATCGCGTCGACGGCTTGCTCGTCTCCGGCTCGGCTACCAATGTGCATCCGTCGCTCTATGGGAAAGAAGCAAAAGATAGCGATGGCCCCTTCGATCCGGCGCGCGACGCGACATCGCTGCCGCTTATCCGCCGCGCCATCGAGCGCGCGATTCCCATGCTCGCCATCTGCCGCGGCATTCAGGAGCTGAACGTCGCCCTTGGCGGCACGCTTGCCAGCGAAATCCAGGATCAGCCGGGAATATGGGATCATCGCAAGCCGCAGAATGTCGATCGCGACACGATGTATTCGATCCGCCAGAGCGTCTTCGTCAAGGAAGGTTCCTGCATCGCCCGCGTTGTCGGTCCGGGCGAAGTAAAGGTAAACTCGCTACATCGCCAGGCGATTGCCGAAACGGCGCCGAGACTGCAGGTCGAAGCTCTGGCCGAGGATGGCACCATCGAAGCCGTCTCCGTTATCGGCGCCCGGGCCTTTGCCGTCGGCGTGCAATGGCACCCGGAATACTGGGCCGAAACGGATTCGCCGTCGCGCAAACTGTTCGTCGCCTTCGGGGACGCGGTTCGCGACTATGCAGCGAGCAAGGAGCGGCTCGCCGCCGCCCAATAAAGCATTTTTGTTCCTTTGCGGGCGCCGCGTGGTCAGCCCCGCGGCTTGACCGGCGTTTCCGGCACCGGCGTTATCGGCTGGCCCTTGGCGAACCAGTCGACGATGTTGTCGGCGACGAGATCAGCCATGGCGTCGCGTGTCGGTACCGAGGCGGAGGCCACATGCGGCAGCAACGAGACATTCGACAGCGAGAGATAACCGGCAGGGACATTGGGTTCGTCATAGAAGACATCGAGGCCGGCAGCCCCCAGCGTACCATTGCCGAGAGCGGCGATCAGCGCGTCATCATCGACTGACCAGCCACGGCCGACATTGATGAATACGCCCTGCGGCCCGAGCGCCGACAGGATTTCCGCATTGATGACCTTATGGGTCTCCGCTGTTTTCGGCACGATGGAAATCAGCGTGTCCACCGACTGCGCCATTTCCTTCAGCGTCGGATAGTAGTCATAGGGCAGCGAGTCGCGCGGCGAGCGGGTGTGATAGCCGATCTTCACCTTGAACGGTTCGAGCCGCCTCGCAATTTCGAGCCCGATGCGGCCGAGCCCGTAAATGCCGACGCGGCGGCCCTTCATCGAGAAGGGAGAGAGCGGAAAGGCACCATCCTTTACCCAGCGCCCCTCGCGCAGCCAGCTTTCCGCCTTCGGAAACTGCCGCAACGTGTTCAGCAGGAGAGCAATCGCCGTATCCGCAACCTCGTCGTTCAGCACGTCGGGCGTGTTGGTAACGACAATCCCCTTCGAAGCGGCGTGCTTCACATCGATGCCGTCATAGCCGACGCCGAAATTGGCGATGACTTCAAGATTCGGAAAGGCATCGATCCAGGCGGCGCTGAAGCCACCTCCGACTGCAACGCCGCGCACCCGCGCCGCGGTTTTGGCATCGACATTCGGCCCCCCGTCGCGTTCGACGGAAACAACGTCGAACTGCTTTCCGAGCCTTTCGAGAACACGCGGGTGTATCTTCCCCGGAACGAGGATGGCGACGCGGCTATCGGACATGGAACTTTCCTCTTTGGATACGGGCGCGACTAAAGGCGAGCCTTGTAGGGCGCCGTTGACTGGCGGATGCGCATTTCCGGCTTGATGAGATGGATACCATCCGGCTCATGGCTTCCTGCCAACCTATCCAAAAGCGCTCGCGCGGCAAGTCTTCCGACCTCGGCCTGACCGTTCCAGACCGTGGTCAGTGCCGGCGTTGCGATCGCGGCTTCTTCCAGGTCGTCATAGCCGGTCACTGAAATGTCCCGTCCCGGTACCAGGCCCGCGCGGGAAATGCCGTTCATTAGCCCGATGGCGACCAGATCGTTCCAGCAGACCGCCGCCGTCGGCTTTTGCGGCAATGACAGGAAGTGCACCGCCGCCTCGAAGCCGCCTTGCTTGGAGCGCGCTCCGGGAATGCGCAGATTGGAATCGACTTCGATTCCAGCCTTGCGCAGCGCATTGACATAGCCCTGATAGCGGTCGCGCCCCGTCGAGGTCTGGTCCGTGCCACCGATCATTGCGATGGAACGATGGCCGAGGCTGATCAGGTGATTGGTGGCAAGCGAGATGCCGTAGCTGTCGTCGCCGCGATAGGTCGGCAGATCGAGCGCCTCGATCTGGCGCGCCACGAGGATGGCCGGCATGCCGTTTTCTTCCGCCAGCTCGAAATCTTCCGGCGGTGTGCCGATTGCCGGAGACATGATGACTCCGTCGCCGCCGAGCTGCAGCAGAGTCTCGATGAACGTTCGCTGCTTCTCGACCGAATCATAATGATTGGAGAGGATGAAGGTGTGGCGGCTGCGGTCGAGTTCGCTTTCGATCGCCTTCAGGATTTCTCCGTAGAACGGGTTCATGATGTCGTGAACGACGACGCCGATGATGCCCGATCGCGACGTTCTGAGGCTCGCTGCGCGACGATTGTAGATGTAACCCAGCGCTCGCGCCTGGTCCTTGATCTTCTCTCGCGTGTTGACCGCGACCAATGGACTGTCACGCAGAGCCAGAGATACGGTTGCAGTTGAAATGCCGAGCGTTTCCGCGATCGTCGAAAGCTTTATCTTTTGCGCCACGCGCTCCCTCCCCGTGAGCAGCCGTAACCTATTCCGTTCGTTTTACGATTCCGGAATTTAAAATATTTAATTAAAAGCTTTAATCGCGTCGCGCAACTCGAATTCGTGAGGATTTTCAGATTTCCTCATCGTCCTCGTCGTCATCGCCCGCCTGGAGGTTGTTCTCGATCGCCTTGAGCAAACGAACGAGCGAGCGGATGTCCTTTTCCGAGAAGCCGCGCGTCGCGAGTTCATCACAGCTGGCGGCAGAGCTTTCAATCTCGCTGACGCTGTTGCGGCCCGCCTCGGTGAGATAGACCTTGGTCAAGCGGGCATCTTCGGCATCCGGCCGCCGTTCGACAAAGCCTTGCGCCTCCATGCGCCCGATCGTGCGCGTCATCGTCGGCGCCTTGACGCCGAGTTTCTGCGCCAACGATCCGGCCGGAAGACCGTCGCTGGCCGAAAGCGCAAGAATGACGCCGTCCTGCCCGGCATAGAGACCGCTTGCCGTCAGGTTGCGGGTCATCACCGTTCGCATCGAACGCGCCGCCTGTGTTAATGCCGGCGACAGATCAGCAAGCGTGTAGTCCCGGTGATCCTTCTTCTTACCTGACTTACTTTTCTTCCCGACCTTGTTCTTCTTACCCATCGTGATTCCGTTGACCTTTTCGCCGATGCGCCATCACGCTATGACATTGCGCAGGTTATTGACATAAACAAGAGGCACACCCTCAGATGGCGCATCCTTTGCCATGTTTCGACGACAATGATGCTACACTCCCCCCTGAAGAACGGGCAAAATGGATCGTAGTGCTGCCACTTGGCGCCTATGAGCAACACGGACCTCATCTGCCCTTCGATACGGACAGGCTGATCGCCGAGGGCATCGTCTCACGCCTCAAGGTTGCTTTGCCTGCCGATCTGCCGGTCACTTTTCTGCCTGCCGAGCCCATCGGCTATTCCATCGAGCACATGGATGTCGCCGGCTCCAGGTCGCTGTCCTTCGACGAGGCCGTCAACCGTTGGCTCGGAACTGCCGAGAGCATGAGCAACCTTGGTATCCGCAAGTTCGTCATGCTGAATGCCCATGGCGGCAACTCCCCGCTGATAACAATCGTCGCGACGGAAGCGCGCGTGCGCTTCAACATGCTGGCGGTCGCAACCAGCTGGACCCGCTTCGGCGTGCCCGACGGCCTGATCTCGCCCGATGACAAGGCCATCGACATTCACGGCGGAGATATCGAGACCTCCGTCATGCTCGCCCTCCACCCGGAGAAGGTCGAGATGACGAAAGCCGCAAACTTTCCATCCCGCCAATCCGATTTCATCCGCGACCTCAATCACCTTCGCGCCTACGGCCCCCATGCCTTCGGCTGGAAGATGTCCGACCTCAGCGAACACGGCGTCACCGGCAATGCCGGTGTGGCGACAGCGGAAAAGGGCGAAAGACTGATCGCACATGCCGTCAAGGGCCTTGTCGAGCTGCTCGAAGACGTCGACGGTTTCGACATGTCGATCCTCACATGATCTCTTTGCCAGTCTGCCGCCGCAACCCAATGTGATCTTATAACATATAAAAGCCTTTGAACTGAGGTCGCCAACTCCTTATATGGAACCCGACCAAAGTCTGCTCCCCGGGGCAACCTTCCATATTTCGAGGCTCCCATGACCGAAACAGCCACGCAAAAGCCCATTCCCGTTACCGTTCTCACCGGCTATCTCGGCGCCGGCAAGACGACGCTGCTCAATCGCATCCTCTCCGAAAATCACGGCAAGAAATACGCCGTCATCGTCAACGAGTTCGGCGAGATCGGCATCGACAACGACCTCATCGTCGAGTCGGACGAAGAAATCTACGAAATGAACAATGGCTGCGTCTGCTGCACCGTTCGCGGCGACCTCATCCGCGTCGTCGAAGGCCTGATGCGCCGCCCTGGCCGCTTTGACGGCATCATCGTCGAAACCACAGGCCTTGCCGATCCGGTTCCCGTCGCCCAGACCTTCTTCATGGACGACGATGTCCGCGCCAAGACCGAGCTCGATGCCGTCGTCGCACTCGTCGACGCCAAGCACCTGCCGCTGCGCCTGAAGGACAGCCGCGAGGCCGAAGACCAGATCGCCTTTGCCGATGTCGTCGTCATCAACAAGTCGGACCTGGTATCGCCGGAAGAGCTGGCCCAGATCGAGGATGTCGTCCGCGCGATCAACCCGGCCGCCCGCGTCTACAAGACGACCCGCTCCGGCGTCGATCTCGCCCGCGTGCTGAACCAGGGCGCCTTCAATCTGGAACGTGCGCTCGAGAACGACCCGCACTTCCTCGAGCATGGCCACGACGATCACGTCTGCGGCCCGGATTGCGATCATGACCATCACGATCACGATCATGACCACCACCACCACCATGACCACGATCATCACCATCATGATCATGACCATGGTCACGACCATCATCACCACGCTCCATCGCCGATCCATGACGTGACCGTACAGTCGGTTTCGCTGCGCGGCGGCGAGATGAATGCCGAACGCTTCTTCCCCTGGATCCAGAAGGTCACGCAGACGCAAGGCCCCAACATCCTGCGCCTCAAGGGTATTATCGCCTTTAAGGACGATCCGGAGCGCTATGTCGTTCAGGGCGTTCACATGATCATCGAGGGCGACCACCAGCGTCCGTGGAAGGATGGCGAGAAGCATGAAAGCCGCCTCGTCTTCATCGGTCGCGAACTCGACCGCGAAAAGTTGGAAGCAAGCTTCAAAGCCTGCGAGGCGTCTGCCTGATGCCGACTGTTGCTCCGCTTGATATCGACGGCCACGTTCTGGCCGTCGAATTTTTAGGTGACACCCCCCTCTTCGCCAGCGCCGCCGGCGCTATCCATCGACTGGAAGGTGGGGACAAGGTCACCGAAGCCCACCAGGGCATGCTCACCTGCATTCGCGACCCCTATAGCGAGAGCCTGATTTCCGGCGGCGAAGACGGCAAGGTCCTGCGCATCGCAGCCGATGGCTCCGTAACGGTGCTGGCCGAAGCGCCACGCAAATGGATCAGCCAGGTCGCTGCCGGGCCGCAGGGCTCGGTCGCCTATTCCTACGGCAAGAGCACCGTCGTGCGCCTGTCTGACGGTGCGACGAAGGAATTCGCCGAGGAGCGCACGGTGGAAGGCATTGCCTTTGCACCTAAGGGCCTGCGCATCGCCGCTGCCCGCTATAACGGCGTATCGCTGCACTGGGTCGGCATGAGCGCACCGCCGGTCAATCTGGAATGGAAGGGCGCCCACACCGCCGTCACCTTCTCGCCGGACGGCCAGTTCATCGTAACCACCATGCAGGAAAACGCCCTGCACGGCTGGAAGCTGGACGCCAAGCCGGGTGCAGAAGCCCGTCACATGCGCATGACCGGCTATCCCGCCAAGGTGAAGTCCTTGTCATGGTCGGCAAAGGGCAAGTGGCTTGCATCGTCAGGCGCACCGGCCGCCATCGTCTGGCCGTTCCAGGGCAAGGACGGCCCGATGGGCAAGGCACCGCTCGAACTCGGCAGCCGCGCCAACATCATGGCGACCTGCGTGAAGTTCCATCCGGCCGAAGACATCCTCGCCATCGGCTTCATCGACGGCATGATCCTGGCGGTCCGCGTCGGTGACGCCAAGGAGGCGCTCTTGCGCCGGCCCGGCAAGGGTGCGATCACGGCGATGAGCTGGAGCAAATCCGGCAAACTGCTCGCTTTCGCCTCCGAAGCCGGAGACTGCGGCGTTGTCGACGTTTCGGCCTAAACAGAAAGACAGGATCATGCCCAAGTCAGGAACGGCGCTAGCCGGAAATACCCCTGCCCCAGCCGAGGACGTCTGGGATGTGATCCGTTGCGAGGCCGCCGAGCTTGCGGCCCGCGAGCCGACGCTCGCCCCGCTGCTGCAGGCGCAATTGCTTGCCAGCAGCTCCAATGCCGAAAACCTTGCCAACGTGCTGGCGGCACGGCTCTGCGTCGTCAGGATCGAGCACGGTGACATGCTTTCGCTGCTGTCCGACGTGCTGACGCGGCATCCTGCAATCCTGCAGGCGACCGAGGCCGACCTCGTTGCCGTGCGCACGCGCGACCCGGCCTGCACGACCTATCTGCATGCACTTTTGAACCTGAAGGGTTTTCATGCCCTGCAGTCGCATCGTATCGCCCATGCGCTATGGATGGAGGGCCGCAGGGAAATTGCCATTTGGCTTTCCAATCTCGTCTCGCTCGTCTTCGGGCCGGATATCCATCCGGCTGCAAAGATCGGCACGTCCATCATGCTC
Source organism: Rhizobium sp. NPDC092011 (assembly GCF_044756305.1). Taxonomy (NCBI): domain Bacteria; kingdom Pseudomonadati; phylum Pseudomonadota; class Alphaproteobacteria; order Hyphomicrobiales; family Rhizobiaceae; genus Rhizobium; species Rhizobium sp. NPDC092011. Next base: position 174,379 of record NZ_JBIVSO010000005.1, on the reverse strand, counting down.
GATCACGGCTCCGGCATCGTGATTGGCGAAACCGCCGTCATCGAGGATGAGGTCTCTATCCTGCAGAATGTCACCTTGGGCGGCACCGGCAAGGAAAGCGGCGACCGGCATCCGAAGATCCGCCACGGCGTGATGATCGGCGCCGGTGCGAAAATTCTCGGCAATATCGAGGTCGGCGCCTTCAGCAAGGTCGCAGCCGGCAGCGTCGTGGTGAAGCCGGTTCCGGCGCATTGCACCGTCGCCGGCGTACCGGCTTTGGTTGTGCGCATCCATCGCGCCGACGAGATCCCGGCCGAAACGATGGATCAGAATATTTAGAGCATTTTCAGGAAAAAATGCGCAGCGGTTTTCCGGCCGCAACGCGCAAAAGAACAGGAAGATGGAGCGCTTTCGCTGTTCAACGAAAAGCGCCCCATCTTCCCGTCACCTAGCGACGTCAAAGCGAAGTTCCGCAAAATGGCAGTGCCCTCACCCGTTCGCAGCGAAGGCAAACAACTTTCAGGCAGCCTTGGAGATCGGCGGCTGAGCCAGCTTGCGGCCGCTGGCGACGATCAGACCGGCTGCACTGTCGAGCCAGCCTTCCTTGAGCTCCAGAGCCAGAAAGCGCTCGCGCTGGAACGGGCCTGGCATCACCAGATGGCGGGTCTTTGCGGCAAAAAAGCCGAAGCGCTCGTAGTAAGGCGCATCGCCGACGAGAAGGATCGCGCCATGCTCGCGCTTCTTGGCTTCCATGACGGCGGCGCGCATCAGCGCCGAGCCGACGCCCTTGCCTTCATAGGCGGGATCGACGGCCAGCGGGCCGAGCAGCAGCGCATCGACCGGACGAGTCTCACGATCGACGCCGGCTTCGACGTTCCAGAGGCGGACAGTGCCGATAACGTGGCCGGTGCGATCACGCGCAACCAGCGCCAGGCCTTCGGCCGGTACGCGGCCCTGACGCAGCTTTTCCGACGACTTCTTGCGGCGGTCTGGCCCCATGGCGCGGTCGAGCAGGCTTTCGCGCGCGACGACATCGCCCGCGTTTTCGAGGTCGAGTGTGAATGTTGTGGGCGCAAAGAATGCGCGGACAGAATCAAGAACAGCGGCCATCTTGGCCTCCCGTACCCAATACCGTTATCAGCGGCGGTGACAATCTATTGTGAGGGTGCCGCCCCGACTGGCTACGGGGGCGGCTTTATCGCACTTCGGATCCTTATGGGACCTTAGATGATGTAGGCCTTCAGCGGGTCGAAACCGTTAAAGGCAACGGCCGAGTAGGTCGTGGTATAGGCGCCGGTGCCCTCGATCATGACCTCATCACCGATGGTGAGCGTCACCGGCAGCGGATAGAGGTTCTTTTCGTAAAGCACGTCAGCCGAATCGCAGGTCGGGCCGGCGATGACGCAAGGTTCCATCTCGTCGCCGTCGCGCTCCGTGCGGATCGGGTAGCGGATCGCCTCGTCCATGGTTTCGGCGAGACCGCCGAACTTGCCGATGTCGAGGAAAACCCAGCGTGCGGCATCATTGTCCGACTTCTTCGAAATCAGGACGACTTCAGCCTTGATCACGCCGGCATTGCCGACCATGCCGCGGCCCGGCTCGATGATCGTGTGCGGGATCTGGTTGCCGAAATGGGCGCGCAGAGACGCAAAGATCGCCTTGCCATAGGCTTCGGCCGACGGAACGTCGCGCAGGTACTTGGTCGGGAAACCGCCGCCCATGTTGACCATCTGCAGGTGAATGCCCTGCTTGGCGAGCGAAACGAAGACGCGCTTGGCATCGGCAAGAGCATCGTCCCATGCATCGACCTTGGTCATCTGCGAGCCGACGTGGAAAGACACGCCGTAGGATTCCAGACCCAGCTGGTGAGCGTAGACGAGAACGTCGACGGCCATCTGCGGGACGCAGCCGAATTTGCGCGACAGCGGCCATTCGGCGCCTTCGCCATCCGTCAGAACGCGGCAGAATACGCGAGCGCCCGGAGCGGCACGGGAAATCTTCTCGACTTCCTCATGGCTGTCGACGGCGAAGAGGTTGATACCGAGTGCGTGTGCACGGGCGATATCGCGCTCCTTCTTGATGGTGTTGCCGAAAGAAATGCGGGCAGCGGTCGCACCGGCATCGAGCGCCATTTCGATTTCAGCGACGGACGCGCAATCGAAGCTGGAGCCGAGGCTTGCTAGCAGGCGCAGCACTTCCGGAGCCGGGTTGGCCTTGACAGCATAATAGATGGCGCTGTCCGGCATGGCATGACGGAAGGCACGGAAGTTATCGCGGACGACGTCGAGATCGACCACCAGGCAAGGACCGTCCGGACGTCGGGTAGCGAGAAAGTCGCGAATACGCTGGGTGGTCATGTCAATTCCCTTTCAATTCCAAAAGCTCCGGGGAAAACCCAGAGGACAAAGGGCGACGCTCATTCGCTTAGGAACCAGCCGGTGGAGACCCCGGTACCGTGCAAATGCGCGAAGCGCGGATGTTGAACGAGTGCCGCAAGCGGCGCTAATTCGCTTTGTCTGCCATGGATTGGAGGGAATATCCCAACCGCACTTCCGGCAATGAAGGTGTGCCTCTTCAGTAACCCCGGCTGATGGAAAGCCGGGAGAGAACAAAAAGGCCCGCACCGTCGTTGCTTCAGATGTCCTCGCATTTTTCGGTTGGCCGAAATAGCGACTGGAGGGGTTAGTTCCAGGTACCTTACCGATTTTCTCACCACATCGAGGATCGGCGGACACCCACGGGCACGTGCGACTTTGGGCTGATCCGGAAATAGGAACATTCGCGATCATAATCAAGAAATTTTTTCACCTGCTCCCTAAAAAAATAATTGAACAAATCAGCGCGTTTTGTTCAACATCCGGAAACAGTTAACGGGGAGCTTCGCCATGGATACCTTGACCCGGATTCGCGCCTTCATAGACGTGGTGGAAGCAGAGGGGTTTTCGGCGGCGGCTCGCAAGACCGGACGCTCCAAGGCGTTGCTCTCGAAATATGTCCGTGAACTCGAGGATGAACTCGGCGCGCTGCTGCTCAACCGCACCACCCGCCAGTTTTCCATGACCGAGGCAGGCCATACCTACTATCGCACCGCTTCCGACATCCTGAAGGAGATCGACAATCTTGCCGACCTCGTGCGCGAGAATAACCAGCAGCTTAAAGGGCGGTTGCGCGTTTCGGTGCCGCGCACATTCGTCGATGCCGAAGTCGGACAGTCGCTGATCGATTTTGCCAAGGAAAATCCGGATCTGGCATTGGAGATCGCGGCAGATGACCGCTTTGTCGATCTGATCGAGGAAGGCTTCGATGTGGCCGTGCGCATCACCAAGCTCGAAGATTCCGGCATGATCGCCCGCAAGATTTCAGACTTCCGCGTCCATCTCTGCGCGACGCAGGAGTTCCTCGATCGCTATCCGTCCCTGGAGCATCCGACCGATCTGACACGCGTGCCGTTCATCATCGATACCAACACGCGCTCGCAGGGCAGCATCCGTTTCGTCGATGCCGACAGCACCATCTTCAACGTTGCCATCAACGGCTCGCTCGAGGTCAACAGCCCGCATGCAACGCTGCGCGCAGCGCTTTCGGGCCTTGGCATTGCCGTCGTCCCGGATTTCATCGGACGCAAGGCGATCGAAAGCGGCCAGTTGCTGACGCTGTTCAACGACTATCTCCCGACCGACCGCGGCATTTATGCCGTCTATCCGCATCGGCGCTACCTCCCGGCAAAGGTGCGCATCTTTGTGGACTACCTGCACAACTGGTTCCGCAAGAACGGCTGAGCACTCCGGCTGTCAAAGCCAGCGAGGCTTCCGGCCGATTGCCCATGTCCCGCATGGTCAATGGACGTAATGCGTTCAACTCTGTCTCGCTTGAAATTTCTCTCCGCGCCCTGTCAAAATCGCGCCGGCTCAAACGTCACTGCTGCAGCGGGCACTAAGGCTCCGCGTAACTCGAGAAAGGAACGAGTCATGCAGTATATGCTATTGGTGTATTGGAACGAGGCCGAACATAAGAATGCTAAGAAGGAGCAGAAGGCCGAGATGTTTGCGGCTTACGCCGCCTACACGGAAGTGCTGAAAAAGGCCGGAGCATTCCTGGCGGGCAGCGGATTGCAGGACTCCTCGACGGCAACCGTGGTGCGTGCGCCGAATGGCAAGCCCTCGGTTCTCAACGGCCCCTATATCGAGAGCAAGGAACAGCTGGGCGGCTATTATCTGATCGAGGCCGCCGATCTCGACAGCGCCGTCGTCTGGGCAGCCCGTTGTCCGGGCGCTCAGCACGACACCGTGGAGCTTCGCCCTCTCATGGTCTATTGACGCCATGTCGCGAGAAGACGACCAGCCGGCCATTACGGCTGCCGAGGCGGTTGCGCGCCGAAGCTATGGCAAGCTGGTCGCCATTCTCGCGGCGCGAACGCGCGATGTGGCCGGCGCCGAAGACGCCTTGTCGGAGGCTTTTGCCTCCGCCCTGGCCGATTGGCCAGTCAATGGCGCGCCGCATAACCCGGAGGCTTGGCTACTTGCCGTTGCCCGGCGCAAGATGATCGACGCCATCAGACGCGGACGGGTCGGCGCCGCTGCCTCCGAACATCTTCGGCTGATGGCGGAGGAGCTGGAGGCGACCGCGAGTCAAACGCCGGAGATTCCCGACGAGCGCCTTGCTTTGATGTTCGCTTGCGCGCATCCGGCAATAGAGCCTGGTATCAGAGCGCCGCTGATCCTGCAGACGATCCTCGGGTTTGACGCACAGACAATCGGCTCTGCCTTCCTGATCTCACCGGCGGCAATGGGCCAGCGCCTGGCGCGGGCCAAAAGCAGGATTCGACGCGCCAAGATTCCCTTGCGCGTGCCCGACAAGGCGGACATGCGCGGGCGCCTTGGCGCAGTTCTGGAGGCGGTCTATGCGGCCTACACGGAAGGCTGGAGTGACCCGGCCGGCGTCGATGCCAGCCTGCGTAACCTGGCTGAGGAGGCGATTTGGCTCGGCCGGCTGATCGTCGCGCTCTTGCCGGAGGAGGCTGAAGCGCTGGGCCTGCTTGCGCTGATGCTCTATTCACATGCGCGGCTTGAGGCTCGGCGCAGTTCGGCCGGCGAATTCGTACCGCTGGCCAATCAGGATCCTGCTCTTTGGGACGAAGGGTTGATCGACGAAGCTGAGAGGTTGCTTATTCACGCCAGTGCATTGAACGCCTTCGACCGCTATCAATTGGAAGCGGCAATCCAATCGGCCCATGTCGCGCGACGCCGAACAGGCAAGACTGATTGGGTGGCGATCGAACGCCTCTATGACGGTCTCTGCGCAATTACCGGCTCGCCGGTGGCGGCCATCAATCGCGCGATCGCCGTGGCGCAGACGCATGGCGCCGCCGCGGGACTGGCGGCGCTGCCGGCGCTGGACCCCGGCAGCCGGCTTATCGAGTACCAGCCCTATTGGGCGGCGCGAGCCGAACTTCATACGAGAGCAGGGGAAATGATGGCTGCGCGCGAGGCCTATGACCAAGCGATCGCGCTGGAAATAGATCCTGCCGTCCGCCGCTTTCTACAAAAGCGGCGGGCCGAAAACCCGGCGTCCGCCAAACCCGAGAGACGTCAGACAAAGACAGATCCTGATGAAACAAGCTTGATTTGAGTTCCCCCAATTCTTACGCGCTCGTCGGGTTAGCTCATCAACCTGTCTGCTCTTCGCAACATGAACCTCTTCTTGTCGGCAGGTATCGCGAGATCAAATACTTGAATGAATCGCCTTGAATTGGTTTTGATACCGGTTCCGCCGACCGGTCCCAATTCCGTCTCATTTCCTAACCAGAAGTCGAAAGGAATCAATGCTCGCGAAACACATCGGACGCATGAGAAAACCCACGATTGTCCACGTCGTCGCCCTCGCCGGCGGACTGCTGTTTGCGCCGGCAATCGTGTCGGCGCATCCGCATATCTTCGTGGAAGCGCGGCTTGAAGTGCTGGCAGGTCCGGACGGCAATGTGCAGGAACTGCGCAACGTCTGGCGCTTCGATGAAGTATTCTCGTCCTCCGTGCTGATGGACTTCGACAAGAACACCAACCTGAAGCTTGATCCGGACGAGCTGAAGGAAGTTGGCAAGACCGTTCGGGAATCCCTCGCCGACTACGATTACTATGCGAACCTCACGCTCAACGGCAAATCGATCAAGGTGGAGAAACCGGACATCATCAATGTCGACTTTCGCGACGGCCAGCTTCTGATGTTCTTCGCCGTCAAGCCGGCGGAGCCGATGCCGTTGGCAAAGGGCAACAAGCTCAGCTTCGGTATCTACGACCCAACGCTCTATACGTCGATCGATTTTCCGAGCGACAAGGAATTGGTGACCGAGGGCGCGGCCTTCAAAAGCTGCACCCAGAAAGTCGTGCGCCCGAACCCGGATGAAGTTATCGCCGAAAACCGCTCGACCTTGACGGATGCCTTCTTCAACGATCCGACGGGGACGACGATGTCGAAACTCTTCGCAACGCGGATAGACGTCGAATGCTGATATCGAAAAGAGAGAAACTGGTCGCGGCTGCAGCGCTCGCCTTTCTGGCGGTTGCCGGTCTCGCGCATGCGGCAGGCTCCCCCCTTGGCATCGGCACGGCCGAACCGAGCTTCCAGCCGATAGGCGGTCCGCTTGCTCCGATCTTTCTCTATGTGAATTACGAGCAGCAGGCCTTCTATCGCGCCCTTACGAAATCGATCGAGGCCATGCGCCAGGACCCCTGGCAGCTCTGGACCCTGATCGGCCTTTCCTTTGCGTATGGCATTTTCCATGCCGCCGGCCCCGGCCACGGCAAGGCAGTCATTTCCTCGTACATGGTTGCCAATGAGATCGAGCTGAAGCGCGGCATCGGCATTTCCTTCGTCTCTGCGCTCATCCAGGGCCTCGTCGCCGTTCTCGTCGTGGGCGCCGCTTATTTCGTTCTGCGCGGTTCCGGCATCACCATGACCATGGCCACCAACGCCATGGAGCTTGCCAGCTTCGTCATGGTCATTCTGTTCGGCTGCTGGCTTCTGTTCCGCAAAGTGCGGGCGATGCTTCAGAGCCGGGCGCAACGCCGGGAGATTGAGCTTGCGACATCAGTCGGGCCAATCAGCATGTCGCTCTTCGAAGGGGCCGCAACCGGCACGGATTCGGCAAGAGGCTTTCCGCGCAGTCGTACGACCGCCTTGCCTGCTGCCGAAGGCTATCAATGCTACGATCCGGCCCATGCGACAGGCGACGGCGCCTATTGCGAGGCCTGCGGCCACGCCCATCTGCCGGATCCGAAGATGCTATCGAACGAAAAGTTCAGCGTTCGCGAAGCCTGGTCTGCGATTATAGCCGTCGGCCTGCGGCCCTGCTCGGGCGCACTGCTGGTCATGACCTTCTCGATGCTGAACGGGCTTTATCTCGGCGGATTGCTGTCGGTGCTCGCCATGTCGATCGGCACGGCGCTGACCGTTTCGCTGCTCGCCATGATCGCGGTTTTCGCGAAAGGCACAGCCATGCGCTTCACCGGCAAGGGCTCAAGGCTTTCGGCATGGGTCGGCAACAGTATCGAGATACTCGGCGCGCTGCTGGTCGTCTTCACCGGCGTCATTCTGCTCGGCGCTTCACTGCAGAATTGAGAGCGACTACCGATCCCTGCGGCGCTGATAACGTGCCCTCAGCCAGAACACGAAGAAGAAGGCCAGAATGACCAGCACACCGAAGCCGGTGCCGAGCCAGGGCGAGATGGTTCCAAGCCGGACGATGACATTCGGCATCAGATAGAGCACGGCCGTTGCGACCAGCAAAATAACCCCTGCCGCTATCGCTGCCGAGCGCGTATCGCTTTTCTTGTCCGTCAAATCGCCGATTCCTAGCATGCCGTGAAATGTCCCGGCGAAGGCTTAGGCCAGCCGCCGACGAAAGGCAACCGGCCGCAACCACCCAGGCTCAGACTTTGGCGCCTGCAACCGTCGCCTCGATGTGATCGACCAGCGCGTCGGGCAGACCGAGACGGCCGGCCAACAGATCAAGATAGCCGCGCTCGGCCCGTGAATCGGGCTCGATCGTCAGCCGCGAAGCGGTATAGACCTGCACTCGCTGCTCCTCCGTCTTCGCCGAGGCAACGATGGCGTCGAGATCGACGGGACTGGCGAGCTCGCGCTGAAAGAAGGACTCCGCCTCGGAACCCACGCCCGATTCCTGCACCTTGCCGAGAATGCGCTGGCGTTCGGTATCGTCGATATGGCCGTCGGCGCGGGCCGCCGCGATCATTGCGCGAACCAATGAGAGCGTGAAGTCGTTGCTGGCGATGGCCGGTGCCGTGCTGAAGCCGGAATCCGAAGGCGGCGGCAGGAATTGCGGCTCGGCCTGCGGAGTGGATTGAGGCGCCGGCTGCGGCTGATTGCCATCCCGGTAATTCTTGTAGGCCTGATAGCCAAGCCCGGCGATGGCGGCAAGACCGCCGAGCGCCAGCGCATTGCCGGCAACCTGGCGTCCGGTCTTCGTTCCGAGCAGCACGCCGGCGATCGCGCTGGTCGCCATGGGATTATCCCTTGCGAGATTGATGGCGGCGGTCGCCTTGTCCTTCACGCTTCCCTGCATTCCAGGGACTTGTGATCCCAAAAACTGGTCCAGCAGCTTGCGGGCATCGATCATGTGGTGCTCCTTCCGTCCTGTTGATGGTGACAGGGAGATAGGAAGCGCAACCGCAAATACCAATCCGCGAGATAGAAAAAGGCGCGCCTGGTCCCAGACACGCCTTCGAAGTCCAATGAACGGGATGTGCGGGTTTAGCCCTTGAGGGCGGCAGCCTCAGCCGCGAGCTTGGTGATCCCGGCCCAGTCGCCGGCCGCAACCAGCTCCTTCGGTGCGACCCAGGAACCGCCGATGCAGACGACGTTCGGCAGCGACAGGTAGTCGTGGGCGTTCTTCAGCGAAATGCCGCCCGTCGGGCAGAAGATCGTGCCGGCAAGCGGCGAAGACAGCGCCTTGAGATAGGCAGCGCCGCCGGCCTGCTCGGCCGGAAAGAATTTCAGTACTGTGTAGCCCTCTTCCCGCAGAGCCATGACTTCGCTAGCCGTAGCGGCACCCGGCAGGAGCGGAACATGCGATGAGCGGGCAGCGTCAAGAAGCTCCTGCGTCGTGCCGGGGCTGACGATGAACTTGGAACCGGCTTCGACGGCCGCGTCCCACTGGGCAACATTCAGGATCGTGCCGGCGCCGACTTCAGCGCCTTCGACTTCCTCGGCCACGGCGCGAATGGCATCGAGCGCGCCGGCGGTGCGCAGCGTGATCTCGATCGCCTTCAACCCGCCGGCAACGAGGGCCCGCGCAAGGGGAACGGCCGATTTCGCATCCTCGACGATCAGCACGGGAACGACCGGCTGCAGTTTCAGAATGGAAAGAAGCTTCGCAGTTTTCTCGCCCATGGTCGGTGCGCTCCTTTAAAACGATTGAAATCCGGCTTTCGAATAACCTCCCCAAAGGGGCTTGTCGAGACAAAAGCTTGCTCTCGCTACGATGGGTAGGAATCCGTCCTGACTTGCTATAGTCTAGACTGATCTGTGCCGGTGGAGCATGTCAAACGCATGGCAAAAGAGATCGAGCGAAAGTTTCTGGTGCGCGGCGATCATTGGCGGAATTTCGTGTCGGAGAGACTTGTTCTGCGACAGGGATATATCGCCTCCATGGAAGATCGTTCAGTGCGGATCAGGCTGACGAACGAATCTGTCGCAACCTTGACGATCAAGATCGGCAAGAAGATGACGCGTGACGAATTCGAGTACGAGATCCCCATTCCCGAGGCGGAAGAACTGCTGGGGACGGCTCTCGGCCTCGTCATCGAAAAGACCCGTCACAAAGTACCCTTCAAGGGCTTCATCTGGGAAGTCGATGTCTTCCGCGGCGCCCATCGCGGCCTCGTGATCGCCGAAGTCGAAATGGAAGACGAAAACGACAATCCGGAACTGCCGGACTGGATAGGCCGGGAAGTGACCGGCGACTACCGCTACTCCAATCAAGCGCTCGCGACCCAGTTCGAACGGGAGTACGATGAGCTATCGCATACGGCCTGATCGGGGCCTCGATGGCGAGGTGCACAGGGTCGCCGCGCATCAGCTCGGCAAAGCCATAGCCGTTCTTCAGGATCGTCCGCAAGGCTTGCATGAAGCGGTGCATGCCGCGCGCAAGAGCGTCAAGCGCGTACGCGCACTCTATCGATTGATCGCCCCCGTAGCCCGGGAATTCCAGCAGCAGGAAAATGGCCGGCTTCGAGACATGGCGCGCACTCTCTCCAGCGTGCGCGACGCAACAGCGTTGATCGAAGTCACTCGCTATCTTCAGGGTACGGCAACTCTGGATGAAGAACGGCAAGCCTTGTCTCGGGTCGCGGATGTGCTGACCACTCGCCGCGACCGGTTGTCCCAGGCGGAGAACGACCTTGAAGACAAGGCGCAGGCGGCAATCTCCACCTGTAACGAAGCCATCAAAGCCGTGGAAGATATTTCCCTCGAATGCGGCAGGCGCGATACGGCCCGCCTGCTTGAGAAAAGCTGGCGCAGGAACGGCCGCAAGGCGATGGACGCCTTTCACCAATGCCGCGACGACGATGCCCATGTGGAAAGCTTCCATGACCTGCGCAAACGCAGCCAGGATTGCTGGATGAACCACATGCTGCTGCGCGACATCTGGCCGGCGGCCATGCACGCCAAGCAGCTTGAAGCCAAAGCTCTCGTCGATGTGCTCGGACGTTATCTCGATCTGTCGATCCTCTCCGATGTCGCCAACCGCGAACCGCAGCTCTTCGACGGCTGCGACGATCGCGCCCGCCTGCTGGAAGCAATCGTTTCCCGCCAGCAGATCGCCCGCGAGGAAGCGCTAAGCAGAGCCCATTGGGTCTTTGCCGACAAGCCCGAGCGCGAGGCGCAAACCATCAAGCGCCTATGGCTGGAAGCGGCGGATTGAAGCAGCCGCTTCGGCGGCGACGGCAGCCGGATCGGCCTTTTATCTTGCATCTACGGTCGGCGGGGTCGCTCGAATGAAAGCATCGGCCCGGGAATGCAGGGCCTCCATGCGAATCCCGATTGCCTGAAAGCTCACAAAATTGTATTTCCCCGCCATGACCGACATTCTTTCAGATCCACGGCGCGACGCGACCGGCGCATTCCTCGTTGCGGCGCTCTACCATTTCGTTTCCTTCCCGCGCTTTGAAAGCTTGCAGGAGCCTCTGTTCGCGCTCTGCGAGGCAAATGGCGTCAAGGGCACGCTGCTGCTCGCGCATGAGGGCATCAACGGCACCATCGCCGGAACAGATGCGGCCATCGGCATCGTGCTTTCCTTCTTGCGGGCGCAGCCGGAATTTGCCGGGCTGGAGCACAAGGAGAGCCGCGCCTCGAAAATGCCCTTCGTGCGCATGAAGGTGAAGTTCAAGAAAGAGATCGTCACCATGGGCGTCGAAGATATCGACCCCACCCGGGTCGTCGGCACCTACGTTGCGCCGAAGGACTGGAATGCGCTGATCTCCGACCCCGATACCATCGTCATCGACACGCGCAACGACTATGAAACCGCCATCGGCATCTTCAAGGGCGCGGTCGACCCGAAGACGAAGACCTTCCGCGAGTTTCCGGAATGGGTGCGCGACAATACCGGCCTGCACAACAAGCCGAAGATCGCCATGTACTGCACCGGCGGCATCCGCTGCGAGAAGGCAACAGCCTTCATGAAGCAGCAGGGCTTCGACGAGGTGTATCATCTCAAGGGCGGCATCCTGAAATATCTCGAGGAAGTTCCGGCGGAAGAGAGCCTTTGGGAAGGTGCCTGCTTCGTCTTCGACGAGCGCGTCTCGGTCGAGCACGGCCTGAAGGAAGGCAACCACAAGCTCTGCCACGCCTGCCGCAACCCGATTACGGCGGAAGAGGTGACATCACCCTTCTACGAGGCCGGCGTGTCCTGCAGCCATTGCTACCATGAGCGCAACGAGGAAGACCGCGAACGCTACCGTGAGAGGCAGCGCCAGATTGCACTTGCCCGCAAGCGCGGCCAGCAGCATATCGGCTGAGAAGCCAGAGCGTGTCGCGAAAAAGTGAGACACGGCTTTGCGACAACGACATAAGTCAAATCAAAAGCCTAAAGCGCGAGACGCGAATTCCGTCGATCGCGACGCGCTTCAAGCGGCGGCGCCGCGTTCCTCGTCCAGCGCTGCAGCCTTCTGAATCGAAAACCGCTTGGTGATTTCGGCTGCCGGCATCGGCTTTCCATAGAAATAGCCCTGTAGTTCATCACAGCCGAAGCCCTGCAGCGCCCGCCCCTGCTCCTCGATCTCGATCCCCTCGGCCGTGACCGGAATGTCGAGCGAGCGAGCCAGCGCCACGGTTGCCCGCAGCATTTCGCGAGCACGGCTGTCCTCCAGCACGTTCATGGTGAGCGAGCGGTCGACTTTGATGCGATCGAAGCCGAACTGCCTGAGATAGCCGATGGACGAAAAACCCGACCCGAAATCGTCAAGCGCGACTTTGACGCCCAGCGCCTTCAGCCGCTCGATAGACTGACGGGTCCGCTCCGGATTTTGGATGATGTAGCCTTCGGTGATCTCAAGCGTTACCCGTCCCGCCTCGATTTCCGTCGTGTTCAACACGCTGCGAACGTAGTCGGCAAAGGCCGGGTTGCGGAATTGCCCCGGCGAGACGTTGACGGCGACACGCAGATCCGGCCATTGCTGGGCCGCTTCGCACGCCTTGCGCAAGACGAACAACCCGAGCGCCTCGATCAATCCGCTGGTTTCGGCAACGGGGATGAATACTTCCGGCGAAATCGCGCCGTGACCCGGGCGGTTCCAGCGCACCAGCGCCTCGACGCCGGTCATTTCACAGCTCGAAGCATCGACCAGCGGCTGATAGACGAGCGTCAATTCCTCCGTCTCGATCGCGCGCCGCAGATCGAGCTCCAGTGCGTTGCGCTCCTCGCGATGCGCATCCATGGCCGTCTCGTAGCAGGTCATGCGGGCGCGGCCGGCCTCCTTGGCCTTGTACATGGCAAGATCAGCACGGCGCACCAGCTCCTCACGGTCGATGCGACCTTCGGCGGAGCTTGCAATCCCGATACTCGCGCCGACGACAACCACGCGCCGTCCGATCTCCAGCGGCTCCGAGAGAAAATCGAGAACCTGTTCGGCCAACCGCAGGGCCGGAGCATCGTTGAGTTCCTTGGTCGGGAAAACGATGGCGAATTCATCGCCTCCAAGCCGGGCGAGCGACGCCTGCGGCGGCACGAGCACGCTCAGGCCCGCCGCCACGGCGCGAATGAGCTGGTCGCCAGTACCGTGCCCGTATGCGTCATTGATTTCCTTGAAACCATCGAGATCGAGATAGAGAAGCAGAACATTGCTGCGGTCTGTGCGTGCCCGCTCCACCAACCGATCCACATCGAGGCGCAATCCCTCGCGATTGAGGAGACCGCTCAGGCGATCACGCAGCGAGCCCTGGCGGGCCTGCACTTCTTCGGCGCGAAGCCGGCGCCCGGCAAGCCACCCCAGGATCAGCAGGACGACGAAGAACAGCCCTACCAGGCCGAGTGCGCCAAGCACCAGCGGGCGTACCTGCTGATAGCTCTGATCTCCCGGTTCGCGCGAGTTCCAGACCAATCGGCCCAGCGGCTTGCCTAGCGGATCGACGATGGAAACGGCGTACCGCGCCACGGTCTCCGCCGGCACCAGCTTCAAACCGCTGATGACATAGATATTCGAGAGCATCTTGATCCGAGCGGCATCGAAATAGCGCACGAGGATCAGATAGCGCCGCTGGCCCTCGGGCACCGGAATGCGGCCGGATCTCTCTCGAATGGTCGCAACGCCGACAGCTGCGATCCCCTTGTTGGTCATGATATAGCCGCTCGCCTCGGGAACCCCGGTCACGAGCGTGCGTCTTGCCTGGTCGACCAGAGCCCAAACCGCGGTTCCGAGCGCATCCTCGACATTCTCAGTCATCGGCTCGCCGTCGTGGAAAGCGACGATCGGCTTGTTCTCGTCATCGACGATGATCGCCATATCGAACAGTGCACCGTTCGAGGAGATGTCACCGTAATTGCCGGCGACCCAGCCTTGGTCGTCCTTGCCGTAGACACTCTTCGCTGCGTCGTTGCGTGCGGAATGATCGTGCAGCGTCGCCTCGAGCTGCCCCTGAAAAGTCTTGAGCGCGCCGACGGTCGTCTCCCAGGAGCGTTCGTCATCCAGCTTGTTGGAGTAATCCGCGACCCGGCCGATCGCGCTGAGTACCATCAGGGTCACCACGGCAACGACCACTGCGAAAGAAATCAAAACGGCCGTCACAATGGAATGACGACCGATATGCGTGCCCTGCCGCAATGACTCGAAAACTGCTCCCAAGGCCTTTTCTCCTTGGTGCGAAAGTGTGCCGTCAGGACTTCAATAAACGGTTAAGGCGAGTTCCGGATTCCTACAGGAAAGAGTTGTATCTTTGCCGATCTGGGAAGAATTCACCCTTCTGTGGAAATCGCGGCCGCGAAACGGCTGAGGCTGGTGAGCAACAAACCATTATTCCGTGCCTGCACAAGAGCTTCCGCCTGCGCTTCGTCGCCTTTGCCGGCAATCGGCAAACGCAAAAAGGCCTCGGATACGATGCGCAGCGACATGGTTCTCAGCACCTCCGTGAGCTGCTCCAGAACGAGATCGCCGCGATGCGATGCATGCGCGAACATCAGCGGCTTGAACGGCACCTCGTCCCGCGACACCAGCCAGTCGAGCGCGTTCTTGAAGCCTCCCGGTATGCCGTGTGCATATTCCGGGCAGGACACGATCAGGCCATCCGCCTCTCGTATTCTCGCGGCAAACTTTTCCACGATGGGCGGCGTTTTCCCGCCTTCATGATCCGGATTGAAGATCGGCAACGCGCCGATCAGATCGCAGATCTCGATGGCGATATTGTCAGGGCAAGCAAGCCGCATGGCTTCCAGCAGCCGGCGGCTGGTCGAAGCCTGCCGCTGGCTGCCACAAAGCGCATAGAGGAAGAGCGGGCGCGAGGTCATCGATGGAACCTAGCAGGCTCCATCGATTCGGGCGACGCCCAGCCGGATCGATTAATCCGCCTTGTGGTTGCCCTTCGGGAAGTGGCCCGCAAGCTCCCGATACCATTTGCCGCTTTTCTTGATCGTGCGGACCTGCGTTTCGTAGTCGACATGCACGAGGCCGAAACGCATGCGGTATCCTTCGGCCCATTCGAAATTGTCCATCAGGCTCCAGGCGAAGTAGCCGCGCATCGGATAGCCGTCCTTGATGAGGTCGGCCACCACACCGAGATGCTCAATGTAATAGTCGAGGCGCGGCTGGTCATCCACCTCCCCGTTGACGATGCCCATATTGTAGCAGGCGCCGTTTTCGGTGATGTAGCACTCCGGCAGTTCGTAGCGCTTGTTGAGATCCTCGACGACGTGCTTCAGGCCAGGCGAGTACACCTCCCAGCCGATATCCGTCTTGACGTCGCTGACCGGCGGCGCATCCTTCGTCCAGGGGAAATCGCCGCTCTTGGAGGCGTCATCGAGGACGCGCATCGGCATATAGTAGTTCAGACCCCACCAATCGAGCTTTTGATTGATGATCTTGAGATCGCCATCCTCGACGACAGGCATGCGGTCGCCAAGCGCCTCAACGAACTCCTTCGGATACTCGCCTTTGAAGATCGGATCGAAGAAGGCACCATTGTGGAACTGATGCGCGCGCTCGACTGCAGCAAGATCTTCGGGGCTATTCGAGCCCGGCAGGATGGAGGCGGCATTCAGCACGATGCCGACCGGCACCTTGGGGGCGACCGAGCGGATCGCTTCGACGCCAAGACCATGCGCGAGGTTCATATAGTGCATGGCATAGAGGGCTGCCTGCATGTTGCGCTCGCCCGGCGCATGGACGCCATAGAGATGGCTCAGCCAGACGATGCACCAGGGCTCATTGAAGGTCGCGACAGAATCCAAACGGTCGCCGAGGCGGCTCATGACCGTCTTGGCATAGCGCTGGAAGGCATGCGCCGTCGACCGTGCCGTCCAGCCGCCGTCACCGGCCAGCGTCAGCGGCAGATCCCAATGGTAGAGGGTCGCGAAGGTCTTGATGCCGCGTGCCTTGCAGCCGTCGACGAGGCGATCGTAGAAATCGAGGCCGGCTTCGTTTACCGGGCCGGTGCCGTCGGGAATGATGCGCGGCCAGGCGATCGAGAAGCGATAAGCTTCGACGCCCATGTCCTTGATCAGATCGAGATCCTGTTCCAGCCGATTGTAGTGATCGCAGGCGACGTCACCATTGTTACGCTGATAGACGCGACCGGGCATGTTGGCGAAAGCGTCCCAAATGGAGGGCTTGCGCCCGTCGGCCTTGGTGGCGCCTTCGATCTGGAACGCGGCGGTGGCAACGCCGAATGTGAAATCGCCGGGGAAGCGATCGGCAAGAAGCTTCGGATCGATCATGGTGAAAATCCCGTCTGTTGTGGCTTCGCTGGCTGCGGTTTAGCCAACCTGCGTGGCAAAGTACAGTACCGGCATTTGGAAACTGTAACGTTGCAGGGGCTCTCAAATAGAGCCGGCTAACGGCTCTCCGGATCACTTGGCTTATGACGATGATGTCCACGGCCAAGCCGATAACACCAATGTCAACAGTCGTGACTTGTCTTTTTGGCGTGGATCAATTGAGGGTAGCAGGCAAACTTGACAATGAAAGGATACAAATGCTCCCTGCGCTCCACGCTTTTCAACCCCATCTGCTGAGCCTCCTGCGCATCGTCGCATCGCTCGTGCTGTTCAGCTATGGAACGCAGAAGATCCTGCACTTCCCGGCCGCAGAATCTGTTCCGGCAGTCGGATCACTGTCCTGGGTCGCCGGCCTGCTTGAGCTTACCCTGGGCTTCCTCGTGTTGATCGGCTTCCAGACGCGGGTTGCCTCCTTCGTGCTCTCGGGCCTGATGGCTTTCGCTTATTTCATGGCCCACGCGCCGAAAAGCTTTTACCCCGCGCAGAACGGCGGCGTCGCCGCCATCCTCTTCTGCTTCATCTTCCTGTTTCTCGTAGGCGCCGGCGGCGGCCCACTGAGCCTCGATGCACTGCTGAAGCGCAAACGGACAGCCGTCGCTTGAACGAGGAGATTCGAGGCGGCTTCACCGCCTCGAATCCAACCTTTAGCTCAAAGCTTCACCCAGGCACCATTGCGCTTCGAGGAAGCGACGCAAGCCTCGACGAAAGCCACGCCCTTCACGCCATCGTCGACGGTCGGATAGACCACGGCAGGATCGACCGCCACGCCCCTCTTGCGGGCGTTGATGGCGCGCGCGGCCTCGGTATAGATCGTCGCGAAGGCTTCCAGATAGCCCTCGGGATGACCTGATGGAATGCGCGAGACACGGGCCGCGGCAGCACCGGAGCCGGCGCCGTTGCGGGTAATCAGCCGCTTCTGATCGCCGAACGGCGTGTACCAGAGATAGTTCGGATCGGCCTGCGTCCACTCGATGCCGCCCTTGGTGCCGTAGACGCGCAGCTTCAGGCCATTCTCGTGGCCGGGCGCCACCTGGCTGCACCAGAGCATGCCCTTGGCCGGCTTCTTCTCCTTGCCCTTCGCCTTGAAGCGCAGCAGCACATGGCCATTGTCGTCCAGACGACGTCCCTCGACGAAACTGTCGAGATCGGCGGCAAGGCTATCGAGCTCAAGGCCAGTGACGAAGGAAGCGAGATTATAGGCGTGCGTGCCGATATCACCCGTGGACCCGCCAGCGCCGGACTGAGCCGGGTCGGTGCGCCATGCCGCCTGCTTCTGGCCGGACTGCTCGATATTCTCGGTCAGCCAATCCTGCGGATATTCCACCTGTACGATGCGGATATCGCCCAGCTCGCCATTCTCAACCATCTCGCGTGCCTGACGGACCATCGGATAGCCGGTGTAGTTGTGTGTGAGGATGAAGAGCGCACCACTCTCGTCGGCCACTTTCTTCAGCTTCTTGGCGTCGGCGAGATTGGAGGTCAGCGGCTTGTCGCAGATGACATGAATGCCGCGACGGAGGAATTCCTTCGCAGCGTCATAGTGGACATGGTTCGGCGTGACGATCGAAACGGCTTCGATGCCATTCTTCAACTTGGCTTCCCGGATCGCCATGTCGCGATAGCTGGAATAGGTGCGCGAGGGATCGAGACCGAGATCGCGACCGGAAGCAGCAGCCTTCTCCGGTGAAGACGATAGCGCGCCCGCGATAAGATCGAACTGGTCGTCAATGCGTGCCGCGATGCGATGTACCGCGCCGATGAATGCGCCGGCACCACCGCCGACCATGCCAAGCCGAATGCGCGGCTCCCGCGTCTGTTCCGATGATCCTTCGATTGCCATTCTGTCCTCCTGAGAATTGAATTCACATTCTTGGTGGCCCTAGTCCAAACCACCCGCCTCGCCCTTCGAGGGCCCTGCGGGCCGCCTCAGGGTGAGGCTGATCTGCTGCGCCAGCACCACACTCGTCCACCTGCCGATGCCGAAGATGGCTCTCGTGGAGCTTCGCGAGAGCCTGCTCGCCCCTCGTCCTGAGGTGCGGAGGCTCCTGAGCTCTGCGAAGGAGTGAAGCCTCGAAGGACGAGGGTGGCTCCGGCAGCATCCTCCCGGGCTTGGGAGGAGAAGAGAAATTACGACAGCCCCAGCATACGGCGGTTTGCCGCCTGGTCGGTACCGCTGCCGGCAAAGTCGTCGAAGGCCTTTTCCGTAACGCGGATGATATGTGCCTTGACGAAATCGGCGCCTTCACGCGCGCCATCCTCGGGATGCTTCAGCGCGCATTCCCATTCGACCACTGCCCAGCCGTCAAAGTTGTTCGCAGTCATCTTCGAGAAGACGGCACCGAAATCGACCTGGCCGTCGCCAAGCGAACGGAAGCGACCGGCACGCTCGACCCAGCCCTGATAGCCACCGTAAACGCCTTGACGTCCGGTCGGATTGAATTCCGCATCCTTGACGTGGAACATCTTGATCCGGTCTTTGTAGATGTCGATGTTGTCGAGATAGTCGAGGCACTGCAGGACATAGTGCGAGGGGTCGTAGAGCATGTTGGCGCGCGGATGGTTCTTCACGCGCTCGAGGAACATCTCGAAAGTGATGCCGTCATGCAGGTCTTCGCCGGGATGGATTTCGTAGCAGACGTCGACGCCGTTTTCATCGGCGTGATTGAGGATCGGCGTCCAACGACGGGCAAGCTCTTCAAACGCGGTTTCGACGAGGCCGGCCGGACGCTGCGGCCAGGGATAGATGAATGGCCAGGCAAGCGCGCCCGAGAAGGTCGCATGCGCTTTGATGCCGAGATGCCTGGAAGCCGTCAGCGCCATCTTGACCTGTTCGACCGCCCATTCCTGCCGTGCTTTGGGGTTGCCGCGCACTTCCGGAGCGGCAAAGCCATCGAAAGCTTCGTCATAGGCAGGGTGAACAGCGACGAGCTGGCCCTGCAGATGCGTCGAAAGCTCCGTTACCTCGACGCCGTTCGAGCGGGCAATGCCGGCAAACTCATCACAATAATCCTTGGAGGATGCCGCCTTCTTCAGGTCGATGAGCTGGCTTGCCCAGGTCGGAACCTGCACGCCGACATAGCCGGCATCGGCAGCCCATTTCGTGATCGAATCCCACGAATTGAATGGCGCGGTATCGCCTGCGAATTGTCCGAGAAACAGGCCGGGGCCCTTGATCGTCTTCATAGCTAATTCCTCCCTAGTCGCGTTCTGTAAACGTTTCCGATGCCATACCGACCTGTATTCGAGGCGGTATGGGATACCATGACCTCAAAAAACTATAGGGCCGTCAGGATGAAAGTCGAATGCCTGGTGACCTAATCACGGCCTGCCGCCGGCGGCAAGAGGTACGTGCCGCAAAAATTCTCGCCGGCAGAGAAACAAGGCGGCGCACCCATAAAAAACGCCCGCCGAAGCCGGCGGGCGCATCTGTTCAACCTAACCGATCAGAACGGTGAATCGGCGAAGTAGAAGTCCTTGGCATTATCCTTCGTCACGAGCGTCGCATCGAGGATGTAGTTGCCGCGAACCGGAACCTGATTGTAGAAATTGGCGGCGGTCAATTCCATCGCGGTGCCGACCATTGCCGGCGGGTAGAGCACGTCGACCGGGATCAGCTTGTCGCCATCCATGACCTTCTTGATCATGTCCTTCGAGCCGGCGCCGGCAACGATATACTTGATGTCGGTGCGCTTGGCCTGATCGATCGCCTGCAGCACGCCGACGGCCATGTCGTCATCCTGGCACCAGACGACATCGATCTTCGGGAACTTGGTCAGGTAGTCCTGCATGACCTTGAAGGCATCGTCGCGGTTCCAGTTGCCGTACTGGCGATCGAGAACCTTCACATTCGAACCCGCAATGCCCTTGTCGAAGCCATCCTGGCGCTGCTGGTCGATCGGGATCGGCAGACCGCGGATGATGACGACCTGTGCATCCGGCGTCGTCTTCTTGATGTATTCGCCGGCCGTCTGGCCGAGCGCCGGATTGTTGCCGGCAACATAGAGGTCACGGACGGAGTTGTCGTTGCTGCTCGGCGCACGGTCGACCAGCGTCACGAACTTGCCCTTATCCTTGACTTCCTTGATGGCGTTGACCAGCGGATCCGGATCCGACGGCAGGATCACGAGAGCGTCGATGCCTTGCGTTTCGAGGTCCTGTACGGCATTGGCCTGGCTTGCCGCATCGGGCGAGGTCTTGACGATGACGTTCAGGCCGGGATGCTGGGCCATCAGCTGCTTGGCGACGCGCTCGGCATGGAACACCACGCCCGAGGTCCAACCATGGTCTGCGGCCGGAATGGAAACGCCGATGGTCACTTTCTTGTCTTCGGCATGTACCGTGCCGGCCAGAGCCGCCATCGCCACTGCCAAGCCCAATAGTCTTTTGCGCATTTTATCCTCCCACTTGGAAACAGGGCCTTGTCCTGATGACCGGGCGCCCCCTGACCCGGTTATTGGCTATTTGCGAGCGAGCGAACGCTGCACCAGCATGGCGATGATGATGATCGCGCCCTGGATGGCACTGAGCAGATACTCGCTGATGAAGTTGGAAAGCAGCATGATGTTGCCGACAAGCTCCAGGATGAAGGCACCACAGATCGTGCCCCATACCCTGCCCGCGCCACCCTTGAGAGCCGTGCCACCGACAACGACGGCAGTGATTGCCTGAAGCTCCCAGAGAATACCCGTCTGGGCCGATGTGGACCCAAGCCGCGGCACATACAGAAGGACGGCAATGGCAACGCAAAATCCCTGGATAATGAAGGCGACGGTGCGCACGCGATTGACGGCCACGCCCGAATAGCGCGCGACGTCACGATTGGAGCCGACGGCGATGACATGCCGTCCGTAACGGGTACGATAGAGAATGAAGGCCGCGACGCAGGTTATCACGAGGATGACCACGATAGGCACCGGCACACCGAGTACCGAGCCGTAGTAGGCGGGCTTGTAGAGCGCCTGCACCTCTGCGGAGCGCAGGGTGATCGCGCCGCCTTGCGATAACCAGGTCGTCAAGCCGCGGTAGACACCCATCGTGCCCAGAGTGGCGATGAAGGGCTCGATCTTGCCCATGGTCGTGATCAAACCATTGGCCAAGCCGCACAGAACGCCGGCAACGATCGAGAAAAACACCGCCGCCGCCAACATCAGCACTGGATCGGCGATGACGCCGGAGTTCATCAACAGGATCATCAGGCTGGCGACGAAAGCCACCATGGCGCCGACAGACAGATCGAGATCGCCCGCCGAGATGACGAAGGTAGCTCCGACGGCGATGATGGCGATGAACGCGCATCTCGTCGCAACGTTTGTGAGATTGGTGATGCCGATGAAGTTCGGATTGACCAACGCGCCCACGATCAGAAGCAGCACCAGCGCCGCAAACGGCGCAACGGCCCGCAGATCGATATCCCGCCAGGAACGTCCCCGCCGACCTGTCTTTCCGCTGCTGTCTTCGCCCACGCTCATAACCAAAACCAACCTCCCGTCCCACGATTGCTGGGAATTCGCCCTGCTCTGTGCCACCCGTTCAGGCGGCGGTCTTTTTCTTCAGGCCCGCTGCATAACGCATGATTTCCTGTTCGGAGATCTCGTCGCCCTCGAGCACGCCGACGATCCGGCCTTCGCGCATCACGGCAATCCGCGTGCACAGCCCGATGACCTCGGGCATTTCCGAAGACACCACAATGATGGAATGGCCGTCACGCGCCAGTGCCGAAATGAAATGATAGATCTGCTGCTTCGTGCCGACATCGATACCGCGCGTCGGCTCATCGATGATGATGATTTGCGGCTCGGTCTCCATGACCTTTGCCAGAAGTAGCTTCTGCTGATTGCCGCCGGACATGCGGCCGGCGACGATATTGCCGTCCCGCACGCGGATGTCGAACCGGCGGCGCGCCCGCGTCAACGCATTGGCCTCGCTGGAGGCGCTCAGATAGCCGAACTTGCCGTGCCGATCGAGCGACTGGAGGGTCAGGTTGACGGCCATGCCCGAGTTCAGAAGCAACCCCTTGGACTTGCGGTCCTTGGTCATATAGGCAAGGCCGGCATCGATGGCCGCATGCACATCATGCTGAGGCACCGTCTGACCATTGGCGACGACTTCGCCGGCAATGCGCGACCGCAGCCCGACGATCGCCTCCATCAGCTCGGTCCGACCCGAGCCGATCATGCCGGAAAAACCCAATATCTCGCCCTTGCGCAGCTCGAAGCTCGCATCCCGGACGTAACCGGTCGAAAGCGAGCTGACACTGAGCACGACCTTCTCGTCGACATCGGGCTCGTTCTTCGCCGGATAGAGGCTGGAAAGCTCGCGCCCGACCATCAACTGGGCGATCGATTCGCCGTCGAGCAGCGAAGTCGGCGATGTCTTGACCCATTGGCCGTCGCGCAACACGGTCACCCGATCCGTCAGCTCCATGACTTCATCGAGCTTGTGGGAAACGAAGACGAAGCTCGTTCCCTGATCGCGCAGCTTGCGTACCTGCTTGAACAGGAAATTGGTCTCCTCGCGCGACAGGACGGCGGTCGGCTCATCCATGAAGACGATCCGTGCATCGCGGCTGATGGCTTTGGCGATCTCCACCATCTGTTTGTCGGCGATGGAGAGCGTGCTGATCAGCGCATTCTCATCGACATGCGACCCGAGAAGATCGAGCACACGCCGCGTCTCCGCACGCATATGCTTGCGGTCGAGCACGCCGAAGCGCGTGACTTCGCGGCCGAGAAACAGGCTCTCGGTGACGGTCAGATGTTCCGCAAGATTGAATTCCTGATGGATGATGACGATGCCGAGCGCTTCGGCAGCGCCGTTCGGCGGCAGCTTGACCGGCTTGCCGTCAAGCAGGATTTCGCCCGAGGTCGGCTGCTCGAAACCGGAGAGAACCTTGACGAGCGTCGACTTGCCGGCGCCGTTCTCGCCCATCAGCGCATGAATCTCGCCAACGCGCAGATCGAAGTTGACGCTGAACAGCACCTGCACGCCGTTGAAGGCCTTGGAAATCCCTCTCGCAGACAGCACCACCGCACCGTCGACGGCTTCCGAACTCATAGAATCCTCCCTGCGGTCCCACCCGCTTTCCACGGTATGTAAACCTTTACATAGATGGTGTAAAGGTTTACATCATCGGATATCGTACAAAATTTCGCGGTTACCTTTGACCTCCACGTAAGTCTGTGTAGTCTCCAGCCCCGAGACGAGACCCCAAGGCAGAGCGCAGTGTCGAATTCCACGCCCGCAACTATCGAAGACGTCGCCCGCATTGCCAATGTTTCCATCGCAACGGTCTCGCGGGCAATCCATACACCAGAGAAAGTCGCCAATTCCACGCGGCTGAAGGTCAATCAGGCCATCGCCGTCACTGGCTATACGACCAACGCCATGGCCCGCAGCCTGAGGCTCGGCCGTTCCAACATGATTCTCGTCGTCGCACCCGATATCGGCGACCCGAACTTCTCCAATATTCTGATCGGCCTGGAGAACGAGGCCCGTTCGCACGGCTATGGCATTCTTATCGGCCACACGCAGAACGACGCGCAACGCGGGCTCGAGTATCTGAAATTCCTGAACTCGAACCAGGCGGCGGGATTGATCCTCTTTACCGGCATCTTGCCCTTCGGACATCAGACGATGACGGCGCGGCTGCCGCCGAGCGTTGGCGTCTTCGAGCCGGTCTTCAACGGCGGCATTCCCTATGTCGGCGTCGACGATATCGCCGGCGCGCGCAAGGCTGTCGACCTGCTGATTGCCGAGGGCCACCGCAAGATCGCGTTCATCGGCGATTCCCGCACCCGCCTCGCCTATAGCCGCCGGCGCGTGGGTTATGAAACCGGAATGGACGCAGCCGGCATCGGCCATGACCTGCGCATCGTGCTCGACGGCGATGGCACCATCGAAAGCGGGCGGCTGGCCGTCGAGCAACTCTTCATGCGTGACACGCTGCCGACAGCCTTCATGTGCGTTAACGACCAAACCGCGATCGGCGTGATGATCGCCCTGAAGGCGCGTGGCTACGATATCCCCGAGGATTTTTCGGTGACCGGCTTCGACGACGTGCCGCAAGCCGTCTTCATGACGCCGTCGCTGACGACGATCCGGCAACCTCGCACCGCCATCGGCAAGCACGCGATGGCTTTGCTGCTCGAACTGCTTTCGAATGGGGAGCCGCCCGAGACGGAAATCCTTCTGCGGCCGGACCTCGTGGTGCGAAACTCGGTTGCGCCGCCGGCACGTGGCCGCAGATAGGCGCGTGCAGTGATGCCACTCGGTAGAATTACGCTCTATGTCCGCGATGTCGAAGCAACGATCCGCTTTTACGTGACGCATTTCGGGTTCACGCCGCTCCGTCTGGAGGGCGATCGGATCGTCGAACTGCTGACATCGGATGGCGGTGCCAACCTGATGATCCATCCGGCGGGGAAAGCTCAGAAGATGGGCCAGTCGTTGGTAAAGCTGGTCTTCGATGTCGAACATGTCGAAGCATTCCGCGCGAGATGTTCAGAAAAGGGGCTTGAATTCGGCCCTATCCATCAAGCCGATGGCTATGCCTTCGCCAATGCCAAAGACCCTTCCGGAAACTCCATATCCATTTCCAGCCGAGCCTTCAGGCAGAAGTCTGGAGGCGATGGACCACCGCCTCCAGACCATGTCGATCAAACGTAACGATTGACGATGTTTTCGAGGAGCTCCTGCTTGCCGGACTTCGGCTGCGGGTTGACGTCCTTGGTTTCGACCCACTGGGCGATCTGGTCGAGCGAATATTCGCCGCGCAGCAGCTTCTGGCCCTCGGCCGAATCCCAGCCGGCATAACGGTCGGCGAGCGGCTTGGAGAGCGCCTTATCCTCGATCATCTTGGCAGCCGCCTTCAGGCCGCGGGCGCAGCAATCCATGCCGCCGATATGGCCGATGAGCAAGTCCGCGGGATCGAGCGACTGACGGCGCAACTTGGCGTCGAAGTTCGTGCCGCCGGTCTTGAAGCCGCCGCCTGCCAGAACCTGGTAGTAAGCCAGCGTCATTTCCGGAACATTGTTCGGGAACTGGTCAGTGTCCCAGCCGGACTGGTAGTCATTGCGGTTCATGTCGATGGAGCCGAAGATGCCGAGCGCATTGGCAAGCGCCAGTTCGTGCTCGAAGGAATGGCCGGCGAGGATCGCATGGCCCTGCTCGATATTGACCCTCACTTCATTCTCAAGACCATACTTCTTGAGGAAGCCGTAGACCGTGGCAACGTCGTAGTCGTACTGGTGCTTGGTGGGCTCCTGCGGCTTCGGCTCGATCAGGATCGTGCCCTTGAAGCCGATCTTGTGCTTGTACTCGACGACGAGATTGAGGAAACGGCCCATCTGGTCCAGTTCGCGCTTCAGATCCGTGTTGAGCAGCGTCTCGTAGCCTTCGCGGCCGCCCCAGAGGACGTAGTTTTCGCCGCCGAGCTTATGCGTCGCATCCATGCAGGTCTTCACGGTCGCGGCCGAGAAAGCGAAGACGTCCGGATCCGGATTGGTGGCAGCACCCGACATGAAGCGGCGGTTGGAGAAGAGGTTTGCCGTGCCCCAAAGCAGCTTTACACCGGTATCGGCCTGCTTCCTGGCGAAGTAATCGACGATCTCGTTGAGGTTCTTGGTGTTCTCGGCAAAATTCTTGCCTTCCGGACGCACGTCGGCATCGTGGAAGCAGTAGTAGGGCGAGCCGAGGAGAGTGAAGAATTCGAAGGCGACGTCAGCCTTCAGCTTGGCGGCTTCCATCGTCTCGTTGAACCAGGGACGCAGGAAGGTCTGGCCGCCGAAGGGGTCGCCGCCCGGCCAGGTAAACGTATGCCAATAGGCGACGGCGAAGCGCAGATGCTCTTCCATGCGCTTGCCCGCAATGACTTCGTCCTTGTTGTAGTAACGGAAGGCCAGCGGATTGGTGCTGTCGGGGCCTTCGTATTTCACCTTGCTGATGTCACCAAAAAATCCGGTGCTCATGTCTTGTCTCCTCAGGTTGGTATTTCGGTATTGTTGTTCGTTTCAAGCGGCGTTGCTCCTCACCCTGGCCCTCTCCCCGCTTGCGGGTGACAGGACGACCTCCGTGCTCCCGTTCGTCAGAGGTGATAGGGAGAGCGGTACGCCCATCCCCCCTCTCCCCGTACCGACGGGAAGAAGACAGGGCGGATGAGGGGCTCACACGCACGCCATTTCAGTGCGCCGACAGCGGCTTGATCGCCGGATACACTGCCCGATAGCGCTTGTAGGCATCGGCATACACATCCGTCAGCGATGTCACGGGATCGATCGTGCCGGCCGTCTCGGGCGGGGTGCAAACGGCAACGGGGTCGGCGCCCGTCGCCGCAATCAGCCCGAGACGCGCAGCGCCGAAAGCCGCGCCGAAATCCCCGTCCGCCGGCAAATCCACAGGCACGCCGAGCGCAGTGGCGATCGAGGCCAACCAGTAACAGGAACGCGACCCGCCGCCGATGGCGGTGACGCGCGCAATATCGGTGCCGGCAGAACGGAGCGCTTCCAGATTGTCGCGAATGGCGAAGGACACACCTTCGAGCACGGCCTGCGTCAACACGGCGCGACCGCTTTCATGGCCGAGACCGATGAAGGCGCCACGGATCTTCGCATCATTATGCGGCGTACGCTCGCCCGAGAGATAGGGAAGGAAGGTGACGCTCGTCGGCGCCTTCAGCGTATCGCCAAGCTCGGTGGTGAGTTCGGCGGCAGACTTGCCCGTCACATGCGAGTGCCAGTTGAGCGCATCGGTTGCCGAGAGAATGACGCCCATCTGGTGCCAGGTATTCGGGAGCGCATGACAGAAGGCATGGACAGCGCTTTCCGGCTTCGGCAGGTAGGAGCCGTTGGCGGCAAAGAGCACGCCAGACGTTCCGAGCGAAACGAAGGCGGCGCCGTGGCTCACCGTGCCCATGCCGCAGGCCGAGGCGGCATTGTCCCCTGCGCCGCCGGCAACGACGACATCGCCGCCAATACCCCATTTCGAGGCTAGTTCGCCGCGCAGCTTGCCGGCGACCTCGGTGCCCTCGACCAGCGTCGGCATCTGCTTCTCGTCGAGATTGGTCGCTGCCAAAAGCTCAGAGGACCATTTGCGCTTGCCGGTGTCGAGCCAGGACGTGCCGGCAGAGTCGGACATTTCCGACATGTGCTCGCCCGTCAGCCAGAGACGCAGATAGTCCTTCGGCAGCAGCACCCAGCGCACTTTGGAGAAAATATCAGGCTCGTGCTTGGCAACCCATGCAAGCTTCGGCGCCGTAAATCCGGGGAAGACGATGTTGCCGGTCAGCGCGCGGAAGCGTGGGTCGGCGTCGAGCGCGGCAGCCTCATGGTAGCTGCGGGTGTCGTTCCACAAGATGCAGGGGCGCAGCACCTTGTCATCGGCATCAAGCAGCGTCGCGCCATGCATCTGGCCGGAAAGGCCGATACCGCGCACAGCCGCCAATTCCCTAGGATGCGCCGCCTTCAGCCCGGCAACCGCGTCTTCGGTCGCGCGGATCCAGTGTGCGGGATCCTGCTCCGACCAGCCGGGATGCGGGCGCGAGACATCGAGATCGCCATGGGCGGAACCGATGATCTTCTGATTGCCGTCGATCAGCATCGCTTTGACGCCGGACGTTCCGAGATCGAGACCCAAATACATCAGATGGTACTCCCTGTGCTCTGCCGCCTGCGAATGTCAGGGCAGATTGTCCTTCAAGAAAATGTCGAGACGGATGCGCTCTTGATCGGCGATGACGGCCTGGCCATCGGCGGTCGCTTTCATGACGCGGATGGCGCTGCGCACCTCATGGCCGGCATCCTGATTGAGAACGGCATCGATGGTGCCGTCCTGCAGTGCCGCGCGCGTATGCTGCGTGAGTTCATGCGCGACAACGGTCAACTCGCGCGCGGGCCGAACGGCCTTCAAGGCTGCGATCAGACCTCTATTGCCGGCGCCGAGGCTGTAGATGCCGATAATGTCCTTGTTTTCGGACAGCGCCTTGGAAACAAGCGATTTCGTCCGCTCGGGATCGTCGCGCCCTTCCAGGACCGGCAGCAACCGCAGCCTGGGAAATTCCGCCGCCATGACAGCCGAGAAGCCCTGCAGGCGCTCGCGATGGTCGCGCACCAGCATGGAGCCAGCAAGAACGGTAAGATAGCCCTCGCGCCCCCCCAGGAACCGCCCGAGCAACCGCGCGGCGGTACGACCGGCGGCGATATTGTCGATACCGGCATAGTGATGCCTGGTAGAATCGGTAAGATCGGAAACCAGCGTGACGACAGGGATGCGCTCCGACACCAGCCGGTCGACCGCCGCCCTAACCTCCGGCGCGTCGGTCGCCACCAGGGCAACGCCGGCAATGTCCCGTCCCTGCAATGCGTCGAGCGCGGCAACAAGCGCCGGCACATCGAAAGCCGGCACTTCGACGATGCGGATATCCGTGCGCTCTATGCTCGCGCGCAAGGTCGCGTGATGCACCTCGGAACGCAGGCCGTGCATGAAGGAATTGTCGCCTGTTGGTACAATGAAAACGAGGGGATAGACGCGCCCCTTGGCCAAGTTGGCGGCGGCGACATCGCGTATGTAACCGATCTGGCGGATGGCCTCCTCCACCTTTTCGCGCGTGACCAGCCGTACGCCCGGCCGCTGGTTCAAGACGCGGTCCACGGTGGCGAGGCTGACGCCTGCGGCAGCGGCGATGTCATGCACGGTCGGTCTCATCGGCTCCTCCTGCACAAACCCTTACTGCGATTTCTGATGTACGTAAATCAGAATTTTCCGGCACCGGCATTTTCGTCTTGGCTGGAAATAAAAAAGGCCCCTCACGAGGAGGGGCCATGCCTTGGGAGCATTCTTTAAAACCGGCTTGTCAGTGGCCGCCGCCACCACCGCCGCCACCCGGCACGCTCGGCTTGCTGAGCATGAGAACACCGAGGATCATCGCCAGGAACAGCACGGTCAGCATCAGGAAGATGTCGCCGAACGACATGACGACAGCCTGCCGCGTCGCCATATTGACCATCTGCTTCAGCGCAGCCTGCTGCCCGTCCAGGCCGGACGCATTGAAGTTTGCGGCCATGTTGTTCAGTTGGGTAACGGCAGCATGGCTGCCCCAGTGAATATGGTCGCGCAGGTTGAAGTAATGTTGGTCCTGCCTGTTCGTCAGCAGCGTATTGATGATGGCAAGACCGACCGCGCCGCCAAGGTTACGCGTCAGATTGAACAGACCGGACGCGCCGCGCATACGGGCGGGGGGCATTGTTCCGAGCGCGATGTTGTTGATCGGCACCATGCAGAGCATCAGGCCGAATCCGCGCAATATCTGCGGGATCAGCAGTTCCCAGAAGTCCCAA
This sequence comes from Rhizobium sp. NPDC092011, assembly GCF_044756305.1. Lineage (NCBI taxonomy): Bacteria > Pseudomonadati > Pseudomonadota > Alphaproteobacteria > Hyphomicrobiales > Rhizobiaceae > Rhizobium > Rhizobium sp. NPDC092011. The sequence continues at coordinate 144,571 of NZ_JBIVSO010000005.1, read as the reverse complement.
TCGACCGTCAGGTGCATCATGATGTAGGTACCGGCCGAGAAGCTGGTGAACCCGATGATCATTAGAATGCGCAGATCGATCCTGCTCGCCAGGAAGCCGGCAAGCGGCGCCGTGAAGAACATGGTGAGACCCGAAACGAACATCGTCTCGCCGATCTGCAGCGAGTCGTAGCCTCGAATACGTGCGAGAAAGAGCGGATAGATATAGGTCAGGCCATAAAGGCCAATGCCCATGACGAAGGAGAACATCGATCCGAAGGCGAAGTTCTTGTTCGTGAAAGCTTTAAGGTCCACCACAGGGAAATCGACGGTGAAGGCCCGGTAGAAGAAGATGATCGCACCGATGGCGGAGGCGATGGCGCCGGCAACGATAAAGTTGTCGTTGAACCAGTCGTTGGTATTGCCTTCCTCAAGCACATATTCCAGCGCCCCGAGGAAAACGCCCATCGAGATCAGGCCCCACCAGTCGAATTTCTTAAACAGCGACAGCTCGGGCTTGTCGAAATCGATGTAGTTCCAGGTGACGATGGCAACGACGATACCCGGCGGAATATTGACCAGGAAGAGCCAATGCCAGGAGAAGGCGTTGGAGAGATAGCCGCCGACGGTCGGGCCGATGGTCGGCGCAAGGGTGGCAATCAGGCCGATGATCGGCGAAACGACGTTGCGCTTGGACGGCGGGAAGATCGTGAAGGCAGCCGCAAAGACCGAGGGGATCATGCCGCCGCCGATGAAGCCCTGCAGGGCGCGGTAGATGATCATCTGATCGATGTTTGTGGCGGTCGCGGCAAGCGCGCTCGCCGCGGTGAAGCCGGCGGCCGAAATCGCGAACAGATAGCGCGTCGAGATAATGCGCGCCAACGTTCCCGACAGCGGGATCATGATGACTTCGGCAATCAGATAGGCCGTCTGAACCCAGCCGATTTCATCCGAGCCGGCACTGAGGCCGGCCTGGATTTCGCTGAGCGATGCCGAAACGATCTGAATGTCGAGAATCGACATGAACATGCCGAGCACCATCGCCAGGAAGGCGATGAGCTTTTTCGGGTCTATGTGATCGGCCGCGGCTGGCGCGGCTGGGCCGGCCGCGCGTGGAGGCGATCCGGCTGTAGTGCTGGCGGACGACATGGCGCGTCTCTCCCGAGCTTGATCGCTTACTTGTCCGGTGCCGTGCGGGTATCGACGTCGACGACGACGCTGAGGCCTGCGCGCAGACGGCCGGTATTGAGCGCATCCTGCGGCAATGCGATGCGAACAGGCACGCGCTGGATGATCTTGGTGAAGTTACCTGTCGCGTTTTCCGGCGGCAGCAGCGAGAAGACCGAGCCCGAAGCCGGCGAGATCGACTCGACAGTGCCGACGATCGGATGGTCGCTGAAGGCATCGACGTGGACATTGACCTTGGAACCGGGAACAAGATGCTGGATCTGCGTTTCCTTGAAGTTCGCGTCGATATAGAGCTGCTTGGTCGGGACGATCGCCATCAGCTTCTGCCCAGGAGAGACGAGATCGCCTTCCTGAACCGAGCGGTTGCCGACGATACCGTCATAGGGCGCCTTCAGCACGGTGAACGACAGGTCGCGGGCGGCCTTGTCACGGGCAGCGGCAAGACCCTTGATCGTGCTTTCGGCCTGGCGGCGCTGAGCCTGCAGCAGGTTGATGTTCGCCTGCGCCGAAGCAATCGCGGCATCGCCGCCGACCAGGTTGGCCTTGGCTTGGTCGAGCGCGATATTGGCGCTATCCAAGGCAGCCGTGGTGCCGACCGACTTGGCTTGCAACTCAGCAGCGCGCGTCTGGGTGATCTGGGCGCCACGAACCGTGGCGTCGAGGGCAACCTTCTGGGCCTGCGACTGGGCAAGAGCGGCCTGGCCGGCAGCGATCTGTGCATCGATGGTATGGAGCGAAAGCTGTTCGGTGTCGTAGGAAGCCTGCGCCTGTTCCAGCGCCAGCTTGTAGTCACCATCGTCGAGAACGGCGAGCACGTCGCCTGCCTTGACCTGCTGGTTGGCGACGACATTCACCTTGGCCACATAACCCGTAACCTTCGGCGAGATGGTTGCGATATCGCCACCGATATAGGCGTCGTCTGTGGACACCATGAAGCGGCCGTTCGTCCACCAGTCATAGCCGTACCAGCCGCCGCCTGCCAGCGCCAGAACGACGACGATAGGCATAACCAGGCTGCGCCGCTTCTTTTCCGGCGGCGGTGGGGCCGCGGGGGCCGGAGACGCCGGCGCAGCCTGGGCGGGGGCGGGGTTGCCGCGCGTTTCGGCGACAGGAGCATCGGCGGATGCCCCTGCTTCCCGAGCTTCCGCTTCGGCATCAGCGGGCTCATTCACGATGCGCGCTACATTGTTTCCATGACTTGACGACATTGCCCTACCACCGAAAATCTTGGTAAAAATAATCGAACCGAACGGTTCAGTTCAATTGACATAGAGCCTTTTAGATTCCATATCAAGAGACATCGAACCGCGTGGTTCGATTTATTTGGCGAATCTGTTTAAGATTCAGAAAAAATGAATCGAAGAAGGAGAAGATGAAACACGAATCGCAAAATGCCGTCCTGTTGAGCGCGCCCGCACCTGCATCCGGTGGACGTTGGGCCGCCGGCGAGGACCCAGCCAAACGTCATCAAATTCTCGAGGGCGCAAAACGCGTCTTTATGAAAATGGGCTTTGATGCGGCGAGCATGAACGACGTCACTCGTGAAGCCGGCGTTTCCAAGGGCACTCTCTACGTCTATTTCGCCAATAAGGAAGATCTGTTCGCCGCCATCGTAAACAGCGAACGCGCCCACTTCGTCGAAATCGTGCGTGCCGCCCTGGTGGACGATGCCGACATAGCCTCCAGCCTTCTCCAGTTTGGCAAGGTATTTGCGACCCACGTCACGTCCGACAAGACCATCAGTGCCATGCGGACAGTGGTTGGCGTACGCGAGCGCATGCCGACCCTCTGTCAACGCTTCTTCACCGGCCCTGACAATCTTCGCACCGTTCTGCGCAGTTTTCTGGAGCGCAAGGCCGAAGCGGGCGCTGTCGAAATAGAGGATTTCGATCTGGCCGCGCGCCAATTCCTCGAGATGGCCAGCGGCGGCTATTTCAAGCTGCGACTGTTCGGCGACATGGACGCCCCACCCTCGGCGGACGAAATCGATTATGTCGTGCGCGGCGCAGTGCGGGTTTTCCTGGCGGCTTACGCTACCGTACGGCGGGATCGCACCTGACGGCGCTTCCGATTGCCGACATTCGGAGCAGCCCCCAACTCCGCAATGACGATCAAGCGTCGCTGTGATCGGGCGCCTATGACTGGTCCGGCAACCAGGAGAATTCATCATGAGCGCTATCGGACGGGCAATATGGTTCATCGAAAGCCACTTTGCGTCCGATATTTCGCTTGATGAGATCGCCGAGACGGCCGGGCTGTCGCGCTATCATCTGTCGCGCGTCTTCGGCATGACGACGGGCCACTCGATCAGCGGCTACATCAGGAGCCGGCGCCTCAGCGGAGCGGCCCTCGCACTGATCGACAATTCCTCCACCATTCTCCAGGTTGCCCTCGATGCCGGCTACGGCTCGCACGAGGCCTTCACCCGTGCCTTTCGCGAGCAATTCGGCATGACGCCGGAAAGCTTGCGTAAACAGGGGCACGTTCGCAACCTCGCTCTACAGGAGCCGATCAGAATGGACGACACCCGCCTTCCCAAGCTCGAGGCCCCACGCTTCGAAACCTATCCAGCAATACTACTTGCAGGCCTTGCGGAGACTTATGCCTATGAAGCCACGCAGGCGATACCGTCGCTCTGGCAGAAATTCAATCAGCATTACGGCCACATCCCGGGTCAGGCAGGCAATGTCGCCTACGGCGTCTGCACGCAGGCGGATGATGGCAAAGAGGGCTTTCGCTATATGGCCGCCGTGGAGGTCAGCGAAACCGACGATCTTCCCGAAGGCTTCACGACGACAAGACTGCCGCAGCAGCGCTACGCGGTTTTTGCTCATCGCGGCCACATATCCGGCATTTCCGCTACCGTGCACCAGATCTTCGGCGAATGGCTGCCGCAATCGGGCCACCGGCACGGTGGAACACCCGACATGATGGAACGCTACGACGACAGGTTCGATCCGCGCACAGGCATGGGCCTAACCGAAATCTGGATTCCTCTGCAGGCATAGACAACGCCGCCGCCACGAAAATGGCGGCGACGCTTGTACCGAAGACGGCACTCCTTACATTACGGCCATTCTGGAAGGCTGGAGGCTGAGTTTGAGCACCGGCCAAGCCGATAAGAAGCTGAAAAAAGGGGAAACCGTCTATGGATATCGTTGGTCTGATGCAGGATCCGAGCGCATGGGTCGCGCTCGTCACACTCGTGGTTATGGAGGTGGTGCTTGGCATCGACAACCTCATCTTCATTTCGATCCTGACCAACAAGCTGCCGGCCGAACATCGCGACCGAGCCCGCAAGATCGGCATCGGCCTTGCTCTTGGCATGCGCCTCGCGTTGCTCGGCACCGTCGCCTGGATCGTCCAGCTGACGACCCCCGTCTTCGAGATCTTCGGCCAGGGCTTCTCCTGGAAGGACATGATCCTGATCGGCGGCGGCCTCTTTCTGGTCTGGAAGGCCACGAAGGAGATCCATCATAACGTCGATCCGCAGGAACAGGGCGAGGATTTCATTGCCAAATCGACGACCTCGACCTTTGCCGCAGCCATCGGCCAGATCCTTTTGCTCGATCTGGTCTTCTCGATCGACAGCATCATCACCGCCGTCGGCATGACCCCGCATCTGCCGATCATGTTTATCGCCGTGATCGCTGCCGTCACCGTCATGCTGGTGGCCGCCAATCCGCTTGCCAATTTCATCGAGAAGAACCCGAGCATCGTCATGCTGGCGCTCGCCTTCCTGCTGATGATCGGCACGACGCTGATCGCTGAAGGCATGGGTGTGCATGTTCCGAAGGGCTATATCTACGCCGCCATGGCCTTCTCGGCTCTGGTCGAGGTGCTCAACATGCTGGCGCGCAACCGGCGGAAAAAGGCATCCGGCGGCCATTGACCGGGAAAGCCGCACCCCCGAAACGGGTGCGGCTTTGGAACGTTTTCATGCATTCCAGACGGAAAACCGCTACGCACTTTTCCTGAAAATGCGCCTGTCCGATCAGTCCTGAACGTGGATGTCGACATATTCGCCGACGTCGCCGCGTCCATAGATATCGACTTTCACCCAGACATTGCCGCGAACGATGAGGTTGCCGGCGTCATCAGCGATATTGCCGTTCGCCAGCATCTCTTCGAGCTTCGCGCGGTTCGTCGGCAGCGAAAAGAAGCTATCCCCCTGGTCGCCGCGGTCGCGACGGCGATAGGCATGATAGTTCGCGCGGTCCTGCCGGATGATCTGCCAGGGGGCCGTCAGTCGCTCGCCCTTGGAATTGTAAAGGTCGTCGCTGCCGATATAGGCGCGATAGGATTCGATCAGCTTCGCCGAGCCGTCGCGCGTAATGGTCGATTGTGCTGCAGCGACATCGAACATGGCGGCTGTCAACAAAAGGCTCAAAATCAATTTCTTCATTGCTTCCTCGCGGTGAACGATTGAAGACCTATTTCGCAACTACCTCGAAAATTGCAAATCAAATTCGTCAGCTCGTCCGCTTTTATTCCGGTAGCCTTACGAAGCGTAAAGAGACCCTATGAAATTGTGAGAGCGGCTCAAATCGATGCGGCACGGTACCGGTCACCCCATCGCGGAAGCCTCACAGCGCAGTTTCCCTTGACGCCATCACTTGAATATGGCCTAAGCCAGCCATATGGAAAACGCGCAATGGAAGCGGCAAGACGCCCTTTTCCGGCCGGTTTCCTGATCCAGACATACATCTTCGGCTGGACGGTGCTCGTCCCGAGCGCGGCCCGGCCCTTTATGACGGGCAAACAAGATGACCACTTCAGGCGTTCGCGTCCGCATCGCACCCTCCCCCACCGGCGAGCCGCATGTCGGCACGGCCTATATCGCGCTGTTCAATTATCTCTTCGCCAAAAAACACGGCGGCGAGTTCATCCTGCGCATCGAGGATACCGACGCGACCCGCTCCACCCCGGAATTCGAGACCAAGGTGCTCGACGCTCTGAAATGGTGCGGCCTCAAATGGTCCGAAGGTCCCGATGTCGGCGGCCCTTACGGCCCCTACCGCCAGAGCGACCGCAAGGACATCTATAAGCCCTACGTTGAGAAGATCGTCGATGCCGGCCACGGTTTCCGTTGCTTCTGCACGCCCGAGCGCCTGGAAAAGATGCGCGAGGCGCAGCGCGCCGCCGGCCTGCCGCCGAAGTATGACGGCCACTGTTTGAACCTGTCGGCCGAGGAAGTCACCGCGCGCGTTGCCGCGGGCGAGCCGCATGTCGTGCGCATGAAGATCCCGACCGAAGGCACCTGCAAGTTCCATGACGGCGTCTATGGCGACGTCGAGATCCCGTGGGATGCGGTCGACATGCAGGTTTTGCTGAAGGCGGACGGCATGCCGACCTATCATATGGCCAACGTCGTCGACGACCATCTGATGAAGATCACCCATGTGGCACGCGGCGAAGAGTGGCTGGCTTCCGTGCCGAAGCACATCCTGATCTATCGCTATCTCGGTCTTAAGCCGCCGGTGTTCATGCACCTGTCGCTGATGCGCAATGCCGACAAATCGAAACTGTCGAAACGCAAGAACCCGACATCGATCTCCTATTACACGGCCCTCGGCTACATCCCCGAAGCGCTGATGAACTTCCTCGGCCTGTTCTTCATGCAGATCGCCGAAGGCGATGAACTGCTGACGATGGAAGAACTCGCGGCAAAGTTCGATCCGGAAAACCTCTCCAAGGCCGGCGCGATCTTCGATATCCAGAAACTCGACTGGCTGAACGGCCGCTGGATCCGCGAAAAATTGTCGGAAGAGGAATTCCAGCAGCGCGTTCTGACCTGGGCGATGGAAAACAGCCGCCTGCAGGAAGGCCTGAAGTTGTCGCAGTCGCGCATCACCAAGCTCGGTGAACTGCCCGACCTCGCCGGCTTCCTGTTCAAGTCCGACCTCAACCTTGATCCTTCGGCCTTCGCCAAAATCAAGTCGACGCCGGAAGAACTCCTCGAAATCCTGAACACCGTGCAGCCGGACCTCGAAAAGATCCTCGAATGGAATGTCGAGACGATCGAAGCAGAGCTGCGCGCCATTGCCGACCGCATGGGCAAGAAGCTGAAGGTCATCGTAGCACCTCTCTTCGTCGCCATGTCGGGCTCCTCGCGCTCTCTGCCGCTTTTCGATAGCATGGCCATCCTCGGCCGTTCCGTCGTACGCCAGCGGCTGAAGCTTGCGGCCCAGACCGTCGCGACCCTCGTCGGCCCAAAGAATTGAACCGGACTTAGAACCATGACCGAAAAGACCGAAACAACAGCCCTTTCCTCCGACGCAACGGAAGTCCGCCGTCAGAAGTTGACGCTGCTGCGCGAGCAGATCGGCGACGTCTATCCCGCGCATTTCCACCGCACGCTGACCAATTCCGAACTGGCCGCCAAATACGAAGGCCTTGAGCCGGACACGGAAACGACCGATGTCGTCACCGTCGCCGGTCGCGTCTATTCCTCGCGCAATTCCGGCATGTTCATGGATATCCATGACGCCTCGGCCAAGATCCAGATCTTCAGCCACAAGGACGTGACGACCGAAGAGGCCCGTGCCCTGCTGCCGATGATCGATATCGGCGACATCATCGGCGTGACCGGCGTCGTGCGTCGCACCAAGCGCGGCGAACTGACGATCAATGCCCAGCAGATCACGATGCTGACCAAGTCGCTGCTGCCGATGCCGGAGAAGTGGCATGGCCTGTCCGATATCGAGCTGCGCTACCGCAAGCGTCATCTCGACATCATGACCAACGAGGAATCCAAGCTCCGCTTCCAGCAGCGTAGCCGCATCGTCTCCGGCATCCGTCGCTTCATGGAAAATGACGGCTTCATGGAAGTCGAAACGCCGATGCTGCACTCGGTCTATGGCGGCGCCACCGCCGAGCCGTTCAAGACGCATCACAACACGCTGAAGCTCGACATGTTCCTGCGCATCGCGCCGGAACTGTTTCTGAAGCGCACGCTGGTTTCGGGCCTCACCGACAAGGTGTTCGAAATCAACCGCAACTTCCGCAACGAAGGCGTTTCCACCCGGCACAATCCAGAATTCACCATGATGGAGTGCTACTGGGCCTATGCCGACTACGAGGACATCATGGACCTCGTCGAGCGCCTGTTCTCGACGCTCGCCATGTCGATCCACGGCAGCACCGAGTTTGCCTTCGGCGACAAGCAGATCTCCTTCAAGGGTCCGTTCCGCCGCGTGCCGATGCCTGGCGCCGTCAAGGAAGCGACGGGCATCGACTTCCTGGCGATCAAGACCGACGAAGAGGCCCGCGCCGCCTCCAAGGCCGCCGGCTTTGCCGTCGAGAAGGACGCAACCTGGGGCGAATGCCTTGCCTTCATCTTCGAAGAAAAGGTCGAGGGCACGCTGATCCAGCCGGCGCACGTCACGCATTTCCCGAAGGACATCTCGCCCTTCGCCAAGGAAGTGCCGGGCGAGCCGCGCCTCGTCGAGCGCTTCGAGACCTATTGCAACGCCTGGGAACTCGGTAACGCCTTCTCGGAACTCAACGATCCGGAAGAGCAGCGCGCCCGCATGGTCGAGCAATTGCAGCAGGCGCATGCGCGCGGTGAAAAGGAAAAGCAGCTTGACGAGGAATTCCTCGACGCCATCGACCAGGGCATGCCTCCGGCAGGCGGTCTCGGCATCGGCGTCGATCGTCTGATCATGCTGTTGACCAACTCGCCGTCGATCCGCGATATCATCCTCTTCCCGGCCCGTCGCAACAAGGCGGATTGAGGCAGTCTCGTCCTCCAGAAAACAAAGGTGCGAACCATGACCGAGAAAGAGATATCGGCCGCAGATGCCGACAACGAACAGCAGCGGCTGGCCGATCTTGCGGAGATCGGTGACATCGATCTATCGCAATACGCACCGGGGACTTTCGGCTGCCACGAGGCGATGCACACGGCGTCGATCATGCTCGACATGACCGACGACCAGTTGCTGCAGCACCCCGCCATCCTGGCAAATCCCGAGTTCTACCGTCTTGCGGGTGAGGTTCACGAAGCGCTGTTCGCGCTTTATCAGGCGATCGGCGAGAAACATCTCGCGGAGTGAGGCCATCGCCTTGCCGCCCAATGGCGCAAGGCAAACCTCGATCAGTTCGTGACCGGCGACCGCCGTTCCGCAGCTCCCGTCATCGTCGGATCCAATCCCGGTGACGGGCTTTTTTCGTCGATGGTGGCGTCGGCGCCGATAAATTCGCCATTCCTGTCATATCCAGGCCGCACGTTACCGGTCGATTTCGGCTCCGGCGCAGCGGGCTTGCTATCCTGCTCGACGGCTTGCGCGGCGGCAGCCCTTTCCTCCGCGGCGATCGCCGCCTTCAGCTTGTCCTTCTTGGCATTGCCGGCACTGTTGTCGGCTGCCAGCGCATTGTCGCAATCGCTGAGGTCCTTCAAACCGGCAAGAGCGCTATCGATGTCCTTTGGCTGCATGGTGATCTGTTCGCCGTAAAACAGGCCGGCGGTGCTGGCGCCGCCATTATAATAGCGCGCCGTAAGCGGCGCCTCGGAGCTGCCATCGGCAAGCTTTTCCGGGTGCGGCACATAGACGACATCCGCTCCCAGCGCCCGGCCACGTATGTCGGAGCGCAACGTCGGACCGTTTTCGTCGAGAACCACAACCTGCACGAGATCAGGTTTCTGCTCCTGATAGACGGCCTTGGCGACCCGCAACGCCGTCTTCACGCGCGTCACGCCGTCCGTCGGATCGGTGCGAATATATTTGCGCACCCAGAAGCGATTGTCCTTGCGAATAGTAACGAGATTGATGTCCGTGCACTGCAACCCGTTTGCGGAAGCAGATGTAAGACCGAGAAGCCTGTCCTTGCCGAAATAGATCGCCAAAACGCCGGAGCAGCCTACGAAAAGGGCCACTCCGCCGATCATGACGACAAATTTCCGGGGCATCCGGAAAATGTGCAGTAAGGCGCTCACGCCAACTGCTCCAGCATAGACCACTCCAAGGCGATAAAGATGATCAACTCTCACGTTAGGGATTTGGCGTTTCGGAATACTTAAAACGGAGGCAAAACTTACATCCATCGCCACGACTTTACCAAAAAAGGTCCGAACGTTCACAGCTATGACGAGCGCTTGCTTTCTCTACGGCGGACATGCTCTAACCCTGTCATGGCCTTCACCTTGAGACAGCTACAATACTTCGTTGCCGTCGCGGAGCAGGGTTCCGTGACCAGGGCGGCGCAGAACCTGTCCATCTCGCAGTCGTCGGTGACCGAAGCACTGAAAGAGCTGGAAAGCGACCTGGGCGTCGAGCTGTTCGAGCGTCACCCGCGCGGGCTGTCCATCACCCATAACGGCCATCAGTTTCTGCGCCACGCGACCAAGATTCTCGCCACCGTTTCCGATGCGCGAACCAGCTTTTCAGGCAAGCGCAACGAGGCCGGCGGCACGCTGAATATCGGGGTGACCTCGCTCGTTGCCGGCTATGTGCTATCCGACCTGCTGGCCCGCTATCGCCGCGCCTGCCCCGGCGTCGAAGTCAGTGCCATCGAAGACAACGGAGGCTATCTGGAGCATCTTTTGATTGGAGGCGAGCTCGATGTCGCCGTCATGGTCATATCAAACCTGCGCGACCGCATGGCGCTGCAGGCCGAGATCCTGGAGACTTCGCCCTATCGCCTCTGGCTGCCCATGGGCCATCCCCTTGTCTCGGCGGATATCATCAGCGTTGCCGATATTACCCGCGAACCGTTGATCATGTTGACCATCGACGAAATCGAAGAGAACACCGGCAAGCTTTTGAGTGCACTTGGCGCCCGCCCCCATGTTGCTTTCCGCACGCGCTCGGTCGAGGCGGTGCGCAGCCTGGTCGCGACCGGTGCCGGCGTGGCGCTGCTGCCCGACCTTGTCTACCGCCCCTGGTCACTCGAAGGCGATCGTATCGAAAGCCGCGATGTCTCAGGCTCTTTGCCGGTCGTACAGGTCGGCATGGTCTGGCGGAAGGGATCGAGCCTGCCGCAGGCCGCGCGCGACTTCGTCGGCGTTGCCGAAAGCATGCGCTCCGGACGGCAGCGGTAGCAAGGCGATCTGCCGGCGCCGATGCTTGAAATGCAATCGAAGATTGTTCCAGCAGAGAGGCCCAGATATGAAGACCGCCATCATATTCGACTGTGAGTTCCTTTGCCTTGAAGGGTCACAACGAAGATACTGGTGCGCCGCCCACGATCCCGATCCAGTCGTCGCCCAGATCGGTGCCGTCAAGCTTGGCCTCGGAAGCGGTTTCCCTATTCTGGATAGCTACAAGGCCTATGTTCGCACCGTCGACAGGTTTGGCGCTCAATATACGCTCGACCCGTTCTTCACTGCCCTGACAGGCATTACCGAGGAAAACATCAAGTCGGAAGGCATCTCCTTGTCGGATGCCATCTCGGGCCTGGATCGTTTCTCGGACGGCGCCCGCTTCTGGTCCTGGGGGAAGGACGAGCTGAACATGATGGCGATCAGCTGCTATGTTGCCGGAATTCATCCCTCGATCCCCGCCCGCCGCTTCGACAATGCAGTCAAGCTTCTGCTGGCAGCGGGAATGCCCATCGAGGATCTGGCCAGAACGCCGAGCAACAAGCTCGCCGACTACTATGGCGTGCAGCACCCGCCCTTGGTGGGCCATGACGCACTCGACGACGCCCTTTCCGTTGCCTACGCACTGCAACACCTTATGAAGGTTGGCAAACTGCGGCCCGAGGCCTTCGACAGCGTGCGCACACGCAGCTAGGAATCGGAATTTCCGATATCACCTTTCTGATAAATGAATTTGCGAATGCGGCGAAATCGCGTCACCTTTTCTCCCGGGAAGAGAGCCAGACCCTGACTCTACACAATCGAGACTATCAGGGCGCAAAACCGGGAGGATCCGATGAAGCATCTGCTGAAATCATGCACGGCTGCACTCGCATGCTTAAGTTTCGCCACGCAGGTCATTGCCGCCGAGCCGCTGAAGACGCTCGGCAAGGGCGAAGGCGCCGTGAGCATTGTCGCATGGGCCGGCTACATCGAGCGCGGCGAGAGCGACAAGAACTATGATTGGGTCACCGGCTTCGAAAAGGAAACCGGCTGCAAGGTCAGCGTCAAGACAGCAGCAACATCGGACGAAATGGTCGCGCTGATGAACGAAGGCGGCTTCGACCTCGTCACCGCCTCGGGTGACGCATCGCTGCGCCTCGTGGCCGGCAAGCGCGTCCAGCCGATCAACACGGATCTGATCCCAAGCTGGAAAAACCTCGACGAACGTCTGAAGAACGCTCCCTGGCATACCGTCAACGGCGTCCACTACGGCGTCCCCTATCTCTGGGGACCGAACGTGCTGATGTACAACACCGACGCCTTCAAGGGCCAGGCGCCGAAGAGCTGGAATGTCGTCTTCGAGGAAATGACCCTGCCCGACGGCAAGTCCAACAAGGGCCGCGTTCAGGCCTATGACGGTCCGATCTATATCGCCGATGCTGCCCTCTACCTCATGGCCCATAAGCCCGAGCTCGGTATCAAGAACCCTTACGAACTCAATGAGGATCAGTACAAGGCCGCTCTGGAACTGCTACGCGGCCAGCGCAAGATCGTGAGCCGCTACTGGCATGACGCGATGATCCAGACCGACGACTTCAAGAACGAAGGTGTCGTCGCCTCCGGCTCCTGGCCGTTCCAGGTGAACCTCTTGCAGGCCGACAAGCAGAAGATCGCCTCGACCTTCCCGGCAGAGGGAACGACGGGCTGGGCCGACACCACCATGCTGCATGCCGACAGCGAGCATCCGAACTGCGCCTATATGTGGCTGGAACATTCCCTCCAGGCCAAGGTTCAGGGTGACGCGGCCGCCTGGTTCGGCGCCGTTCCCTCCGTTCCGGCAGCTTGCAAAGGCAATGAACTCCTGACTGACAGCGGTTGCGCCACGAACGGCTACGACCATTTCGACAAGATCAGCTTCTGGAGGACGCCGGTTGCGAAGTGCAGCACGCAGAGCGAATGCGTGCCCTATCATCGCTGGGTCTCCGACTATATCGGCGTGATCGGCGGCAGATAACGAGCCGATATCGGCCCTCGCCGCTCCCATCGATGGAGCGGCGACCCGCCGGCACTCCGATGCGCCGGCTCCTTGCCGCAGACCAGATCCCGATCGGGCCAGCTGACATCGTTTCAAACATTCTGCATATTCCTGGAGAAACCAATGAACGCCGTTCGTTTCCAGCAGGTGTCGCGCCATTTCGGCCAGGTTCGCGCTGTGGACCGTGTCGATCTGGAAATCGCGCCCGGCGAGTTCTTCGCCATGCTCGGCCCTTCCGGTTCCGGCAAGACCACCTGCCTCAGATTGATTGCCGGCTTCGAGCAGCCCACAGGCGGGCACATCGAAATCTTTGGCGAAACCGCAGAAGGCGTGCCGCCCTATCGGCGCAACGTCAACACGGTCTTCCAGGACTATGCGCTGTTTCCGCATCTCAACATCCTCGACAACGTCGCCTACGGGCTGATGGTCAAGGGTGTCGGCAAGGCCGAGCGGCAGCGCGCCGCCGAGCAGGCACTGGAGCTGGTGAAGCTGCCAGGCTATGGCGCTCGCCGCCCGGGCCAGCTCTCCGGCGGCCAACGCCAGCGCGTGGCGCTCGCCCGGGCGCTCGTCAACAAGCCGAAAGTGCTGCTTCTCGACGAGCCGCTCGGCGCCCTCGATCTGAAGCTGCGAGAGCAGATGCAGGAAGAGTTGAAAACCCTGCAACGGGCGCTCGGCATCACTTTCGTCTTCGTCACCCACGATCAGGGCGAGGCGCTTTCGATGGCCGACCGCGTCGCCGTCTTCAACGACGGTTACATCGTGCAGCACGGCACGCCGCACGATATCTATCAGCGGCCGAAAACCCGCTTCGTCGCCGATTTCGTCGGCTCCTCCAACGTCATTGCCCCAGAGGTCATGTCGTCGCTCGGCGGCGAACGGCGTTGGGCAAGCCTCCGCCCCGAAGCGATCCGCCTGACCGAAGAGAGCGGCGTGCCGGCAACCGTAAAAGCACTGAACTTCCTCGGCGCTGCCACCCGCCTTTCAGTGGAGGCGAACGGCGCCCACCTGCATGTGACCGTTCCCGCCGGTCTGCCGACGCCGGACGCCGGCACGTCCGTCCGCCTCGCATGGCAGCCGGCCGATGTGCACTATATGGACGACGCCGCATGAACGCCGCGGCCTTCCCCACCTCACCCGCACAAGCGCCGGCTTCGATCTTGCCGAGCCGCGGCGGCGTCTTCGGTCATCTCTCGGACCTCTTCTGGCGTCGCCCGAAACTGCTCTTGTTCCTGATGCTGGCGCCGCCGCTGCTTTGGCTCGGCGTCATCTATATCGGCGCGCTGATTGCATTGCTGCTGCAGAGCTTCTTCTCGATTGACGACTTCTCGGGATTGGTGAACTACGAATTCACGCTCTCAACCTATGCCCAGCTGCTGAATTCGGCAAATTTCGACATCATCGTGCGCACGGTGGTCATGGCCGCCCTCGTCACTGTCGCCTCTGCCCTGGTCGCCTTCCCCATCGCCTACTATGCCGCCCGCTATGCGCAGGGCAAATGGAAGGCGCTGTTCTATCTCGGCATTATGCTGCCGCTCTGGTCGAGCTATCTGGTGAAGGTCTATGCCTGGAAGCTGATCCTCGCCAAGGAGGGCATCCTCACCTGGATCTTCGCCAAACTGCATCTCGGCTGGCTGCTCGACGGCGTCCTCGCTTTGCCCATTATCGGCGGCAACTCGCTATCGGTCAGCTATATCGGCACCTTCCTGGTCTTCGTCTATGTCTGGCTGCCCTATATGATCCTGCCGACACAGGCTGCTCTCGAACGCGTGCCGGCCAATCTGCTGGAAGCCTCGTCGGATCTCGGCGCGACGCCGAACCAGACCTTCCGCACCGTGCTGCTGCCGCTCGCGCTACCGGGTATCGTCGCCGGCTCCATCTTCACCTTCTCGCTGACCTTGGGCGATTACATCATCCCGCAGATCGTCGGTTCCTCGCGCCTCTTCATCGGCCAGGCCGTCTATGCGCAGCAGGGCACTGCCGGCAACGTGCCGCTCGCCGCCGCGTTCTCGGTCGTGCCGATCGTCATCATGGCCATCTATCTCTGGATCGCCAAAAAGCAGGGAGCTTTCGATGCGCTCTGATCGTGGCCAACGCGCCTCACTTCCGCTGAAGACCGCAGCCGCCGGCGGCCTGCTCTTCCTCCATCTGCCGATCCTGCTGATTTTCGTCTATGCCTTCACGACGGAAGAAAAAAGCTACCAGTGGCCGCCGCCGGGCTTCACGCTGCAATGGTTCGGCATTGCCTGGAACCGGCCGGATATCTGGTCGTCGCTGGCGCTCTCGGTGCAGGTGGCAACCATCGCAACCGCAATCGCCCTGCTCCTCGGCACGCTCTGCGCCGCCGCCGTCAGCCAGACGAAGTTCTTTGGTCGCGAGGCTATCTCGTTGCTGGTCATCCTGCCGATCGCACTTCCCGGTATCATTACCGGCATCGCGCTTCGCTCGGCCTTCAGCCTGTTCGATATCCCATTCTCGGTCTGGACGATCGTTCTCGGCCATGCGACCTTCTGCGTCGTCGTTGTCTATAACAATGCCGTCGCCCGCTTCCGCCGCACCTCCGGCTCGCTGATCGAGGCATCGATGGATCTTGGTGCCGATGGCTTCCAGACCTTCCGCCATGTGGTCCTGCCCAATATCGGCACGGCGCTGCTCGCCGGCGGCATGCTTGCCTTCGCGCTGTCCTTCGATGAGGTCATCGTCACCACCTTCACCGGCGGCCAGCAGATGACGTTGCCGATCTGGATGCTGGAGGAACTCATTCGCCCGCGCCAGCGACCCGTGACCAATGTCGTCGCCATGGTCGTCGTGCTTGTCACCTTCCTGCCGATCCTGGCAGCCTACTATCTTACCCGCGACGGCGACCAGATCGCCGGCGGCGGCAAATGAAAGGGAGAAAATAATGGATACCCAAATGCTGATCGGCTCCCGCTTCGAAGCCGGCACCGAAACGGAGGAACGCGTTCTTAACCCGAAGACGGGCGAGGCGGTACTCGCCCTTCCGGAGGCTTCGCTCGGCCAGATCGATGCCGCCGTCGAAGCCGCCGAAAAAGCCTTCACGAACTGGTCGCAGACGACGCCGAGCCAGCGCTCGGCCTACCTGCTCAAAATCGCCGACGCCATCGAGCGGGATGCCGAAGGCTTCGCGGCGCTCGAGGCGCTGAACTGCGGCAAGCCGATCAACGCCGTGCTCAACGACGAAATCCCGGCGATCGTCGACTGCTACCGCTTCTTTGCTGGCGCGGTGCGCAACCTCCACGGCCCGGTCGCCGGCGAATATCTGCCAGGTCACACCTCGATGATCCGCCGCGATCCGGTCGGCATCGTCGGCTCGATCGCGCCCTGGAACTATCCGCTGATGATGATGGCCTGGAAGCTGGCACCGGCGATTGCTGGCGGCAACACCGTCGTCTTCAAGCCCTCCGAGCAGACGCCGCTGACGGCGCTGAAGATGGCGAAGCTTTTGGCTGACATCCTGCCGGAAGGCGTCGTCAACGTCATTCTCGGCCGGGGCGAAAGCGTCGGCAACGCTTTGATCAACCATCCCAAGATCGGCATGGTCTCCATCACCGGTGATGTCGCCACCGGCAAGAAGGTGCTCGCGGCAGCCGCCAAGACGGTGAAGCGCACGCATCTCGAACTTGGTGGCAAGGCCCCGGTCATCATTTTCGACGATGCCGATATCGACGCCGTCGTGTCAGGTATCCGGACCTTCGGCTACTACAATGCCGGCCAGGATTGCACCGCCGCTTGCCGCATCTATGCCGACGCCAAGGTCTACGACAATTTCGTCGCCGACCTGACATCGGCAGTCTCCAGCATCAAGTTCAATCAGGCCGACGACACCGAGAACGAGATCGGCCCCCTGATCTCCAAACGCCAGCGCGACCGCGTCGAAAGCTTCGTCACCCGCGCCGCCGAACACAAGCACATCGAGATCACCACCGGCGGCAAGATCTCCGGCGACCGCGGCTTCTTCTATGCGCCGACCATCGTTGCCGGCGCCACGCAGGACGACGAAATCGTCCGCCGCGAAGTCTTCGGCCCCGTCGTCTCGGTGACACGTTTCACCAATCCCGACGATGCCGTGGCCTGGGCCAATGACAGCGACTATGGCCTCGCTTCCTCTGTCTGGACGAAGGATATCAGCCGGGGCATGCAGACGGCCGCCCGCCTGCAATATGGGTGCACCTGGATCAACACCCATTTCATGCTGGTCAATGAGATGCCGCATGGTGGCCTGAAGCAATCAGGCTACGGCAAGGATATGTCGGTCTACGCTATCGAAGACTACACCGCCGTGCGGCATGTGATGATCAATCATGGGTGAGGTGCGGTTCGGCGTAACCCAAGTAATCGATCCAGTGGATCGATTACAGCGCCGAACGCCCTGAGCCATGCGAAGGGCCGGCACGCCCCAATATGAACGAGGCCCGATCCAGCCTTAACCAGCAGAATCGGGCCTTAATCGAAACGCCCTCGGAACAATTTCCCGTCTCCCGCGTCTTTAAGAAGTACAACGCAGAGGAGACTGCTAAATGCTGAAATGGGCTCTCATTTTCTTTGTGATTTCGCTGATTAGCGGCTTTTTCGGCTTTTCCGGCGTGTCGGCGGCAACCGCAACCATTGCGCGTGTGCTCTTCGGCATCTTCCTGATCATCTTCCTGGTGTTCCTGGTTCTGGCAGTCATGGCCGGCAACGCCGTCGTCTGACGACATTGACCTTTGGCGCATTGGGGCGGGCCTAGATCAGGCTCGCCCCAACGTTTATGGCGAGAGCCAGGATCGTTGTGTTGAACAGGAACGACAGGATGGCATGGAGAAGCGCCAGCTTACGCATCGAAACCGTGGAAATGCCGATATCGGCGGTTTGAGCCGCCACGCCGATGGTGAAGGAAAAATAGAGGAAGTCCCAATAGATCGGCTCCTCCACCGGCTCGGCGAATTTCAGCCCCTGCCCCTTGCCCGGAGCGCTGTAGAACCGATGCGCATAGTGAATGGTAAACAGCGTGTGCAGGAACGCCCAAGAGATCAGGATCGTCACGATCGCCATCATCACGCGGAAGAACGCGACTTCGGGTGAAGCATCCTTGACCCCGAGCAGGTCGAGCACGATGCCGCCGATACTCGCAATAGCGGCCGCAATCGACAGGAACAGCAGAAACCCGTCTGAAAAATCCAGATCGGCGGATCGTTTGCGGATGCGCTGCGCATCGGCAGTCAGCATCCGGTAGAGGCTGTAGACGATGAAGACGGTGGCCGTCGTATCCCAGGCAATCAGCAGATTGCCGACATTGAAATCACGCGACGTCAGGAGCAGGAAGACGGCGATGCCGGCAAGCACCGAGATTGCAATCACATGATGCTTACGCCACAAGACCCGCCATCTCGAACGATGCAAATGTCCCTGCGCATCCATGCCGCTCTCCCAATCGTAAATCGTCTTACAGGACGTCGATTCGCCGATGAGAGTGTCAAATAAAAGAAGACCCCGCAATACGGGGCCTTCAAGTGGTGAACCGATAGCTCAGCCTGTCCAGCCGCCGTCGATGACGTGGGTCTGGCCAGTCGTGAAGCCCGCCTCGTCGCCGGCGAGATAGGTTACCAGCGCAGCGATCTCCTCGGCGGTCGCGATGCGGCCCATCGGCTGGCGGGCGATAAAATCCTTCATCGCCTTGTCATAGTCGCCGGTTGCCCGCAGCCGCTCATGCAGCGAGGGGCTGTCGACGGTGCCGGGGCAAATGGCGTTGGCGCGGATGCCCTTGGCTACGAAATCGGCGGCGATCGACTTGGTGAGCCCGATGACGGCAGCCTTGGAGGCGCAATAGGCAAACCGGTTCGGCACGCCCTTCACGCTGGAGGCGACCGAGGCCATGTTGACGATCGAGCCTTTGCCCTTCTCCAGCATGCCCGGCAGGAAGGTGCGGCAGGTCACGTACATCGCCTTGGCATTGAGGTTGAAGGAGAAATCCCAGTCCTTCTCCTCGCAATCGAGAATGGTGCCGGCATGAACGAAACCGGCGCAATTGAAGAGCACGTCGATCGGGCCGATCTCCTCGGCGTAAGCCTTGACGGCGGCGCTATCGAGCACGTTCAACACATGCTTCGTGGCGCCATCAAGCGTGGAAAGCGTCTGCTCGTTGATATCGGTGGCGTAGACATGTGCGCCAAGCGAGATGAAGCGCTCTGCCGATGCCCGGCCGATGCCCTGCCCTGCCGCCGTGATGACGACCTTCTTGCCTTCCAACCCGTGACCCATAATCCTGATCCTTTCCTCGGGAACTATGATCTTATCCATCCCGGCCGCACGCCAGAAACTTGGATAAGATCGTGCAATAACAATCGGTTGTCGCAGCCCCGCGCTTATGCTTCGAAGGACTGCGCAAAGCGGCGGTTCAGCTTTTCGATAAGGACTGTATGCCGCTCGCCGCTTCGCAGTCCATCGCTAATCACCTCGGATGCGTCGCTTTGGAATGCCATGTAGCCATCATGTCGCGGCCGTACATAGGCGCCCTCGAGCGTCGCGCGTGTGTTGCGGTAAAAGTCGAGCGCGGGCGCATTGACCACATCGCTGGCCCAGGCGTCGGCATGGCCCGGCTGACCGTTTCCATTTGCATAGATGCCCGCCTGCACCGGCCCGTTCGCAATCCAGCGCGCAAAGGCCTTCGCCTCTTCGGGCACCTTCGTGCGTGCCGAGACGGCAATGCCTGTTCCACCCAGTGCCGAGCCGTTCGGCTCGCGGCCGTCGATAACAGGCATATCGGCAAAGGCGATCCGTGCCGGCCTGAAGCCTTCAAAGGAATAATTTACGTAACCGTAGATGAAGGGTGACGCCACATAGGGGCTGTCCGGCTCGCCCATAAGGTCGAGCACGGCGATCGGGTCCATCTCGTAGCAGCTGCCATCCATGCCCGAGACGATCCGTGCCATCCAATCGAGCACAACTTTACCATCCGCCTCGGCGATGAAATCCGGTCCATTGATGCTGCAGGGCGTTCCGAGATGGGCAGCCAGCGTAATGAAAGTCATCAGCGAATGCGGCGGCCGCATCGGCAGGATCGCTTTGCCTTCCCTGGCGAGCGTGACGAACTCTGTGAGATCCTTGACCGGCGCATTCAGGCGATCCGGCCGGTAAGCCTGCACCTGCGTCGCCGCATCGAGCGGAAAGGCCCACTGCCGACCCTGCCAATTGTAGCTCGGATAGGAGCGCCCGACAGTGCCCGCTGCAATCGCTGCAATTTCATCGGCATGAGCGGCATCATCGAGCGGCAGCAGGCAGTTCTCGCGCGTAATCTGGCCGACATGCGGGTGATCGATGACGATGAGATCGTATTGGGCAGCAAGCTCCTCCACCGGAAAGGTCTCGAAATCCTGCAGCGATCGCTTTTCCCAGCTGATTTCAACGCCGGTCTTTTCCTGCCATTGCGTGGAGCAGGCAACCATCGGATCGTAGCCGCGCGGATGCGACCAGGTCATTCCCTTAAGCTTCACCATCATGACGTCTCCGCACAGGACTTGCGCTCGACGACCAGGATATGATCGGCGGCAAGCACGACTTCGTCGCGCTGGTTCAGCACTTCGCAGCGCTCGACGACACGGCCGGACGCCGGCCGCTTCGGGTCATCTTCCTTCGCCGAGATAGTGACACGCGTGCGGATCGTATCGCCGATATGCACCGGCCGAACGAAGCGGAGCCGGTCATAGCCGTAGGAGAAAGCGACGGGATTGATGAGCGATGCCGTCAGTCCGACGCCGATCGCAAAGATCATCGTGCCATGCGCGATGCGCTGGCCGCCGGGCAAGGTTTTTGCGAATTCCGCATCCATATGGTGCGGAAAGAAATCGCCTGTATGGCCTGCATGGACGACAAAATCGGTCTCGGTAATCGTCCGCCCGGTCGTCACTCTGACATGCCCGAGTTCATAGTCTTCGAAATAGATGGTTTGTTCTGCCATTCCTCAAGCCTTCGGAAGTTCTGCAATCGGCGTCGCCGGCGCGGCGCTCGATTGATAGGCGGCTTCGACCAGCGCCATGGTCTGCCAGGCGTCTTCGACCGAGCCGACCAGCACCTTGTCCTCGCCCGAGGCGAAGCGCTGCAGGTTGGCCATGCGATTGACGAAGGCATCCGGGAACCATGCGCCCTCGAGCTTCACCTCGACCCAGTCACTGCCACCTTCGGGACGGATCCAGAGCTCGTCCGGCTCGCCCCGCGGATAGTCGAGATTGACGCCGAGCTTCACATAGGCCGCGCCCTTGGTGCCGGCGACGCGGAACTCGCAGGCCTGGTACTTGCGCCCAAAATCATGGTCGTGATTGACCGAGAGGACGCAGCGGACCTTGTCGCCGTAGTCGAGGATCGCCGCCGTCCGGGTCTGGGCGACTTCGTGATTGGGATGGCCGATGGTCTTGGCGTGCACCCCCTGCGGATTACCGAGCAGCCCGCGAATGAAATCGAGATAATGGATCGAGTGCATGGCGATCTCGATCCGCGGCAGGCCTTTCAGGAAAGGCCAGAGCCCCCAAGGTGTCGCGAGCGCCAGCCAGGCGTCGAAATCGACGACCTCGCCGAGATAGCCCTTCTCCACGGCATCGTAGAGCGCCAGCATCATCGGCGCGAAGCGCAGCTGGAAATTGACGGCTGCCTTGATGTCGCGCTCGCGGCAGACCCGCAGGATTTCGGAGGCGCCGGCGAGATCGCTGCCCATCGGCTTCTGGATCAGCGCGAAGGAGCCGCGCGGCAGCTTCGCCAGGATTGGCGCATGCGCCGCCGGCGGCGTCGCCAAATCGAAAATAGCACCTTCTATGGCAAACGCTTCGGCCTCGGAAGCGAATGCGCGAATGCCCCATTGAGCAGCAAGCACCGCCGCTTTCTCGGCATTCGGATCGTAGAGACCCGCGACCGGAAAGCCGCCTTGCTTGTAAGCCGGTAGGTGCGCGTCACCGACAATGCTACCGGCGCCGAAGATCACGATCGGACGCGGCGTTGACGGCTTTGGCGACCATTGACGAAGTGATTTGGGATCGAAAGCCTCACTCATGATGAAACACTTCCTCCATCATGGCCCACCACTCGCCCTCCTTGCGGGTTTCGAGCGGCTTCTGGCAGGGGATGCAAGCCGACCACCATTCCTGGTTCTTCGGGCTTGCGGCCATCTTGCGCATATCGGCCTCGAAATCCGTGCCGATATATTCCCAGTAACCGAAGAGCAGGTTTTCGGGCTCCTTCAGGAAGATCGAATAGTTGGTGATGTTGCAGTCCGAGATCAGCGCCAGGATCTCGGGCCAGACGGCCGCGTGCAGCGCCTTGTATTCCGCGATCTTGGCCGGCTCCAGGCCAATCACCATACCCATCCGTTGCATGGTCAGTTCCTCCTCAGCCGTGGATTTCCCAGGTGAATTCGCCGATCGAGCGCGCCTTCACAGCATCCCAATCCCACTCGATGCCGATACCCGGTTCGGAAGGCGCGAGCGCCTTGCCGTCGACGATCTCCATGCCCTTGGTGGTGAGGTCATCGAGCTGCGGGATATATTCGACATATTTGCCGTTCGGCACCGCGCAAGTGAGGCTGACATGCAGCTCCATCAGGAAGTGCGGGCAGACGGGAATATCGAAGGCCTCGGCCGCATGCGCCACCTTCAGCCACGGCGTAATGCCGCCGATGCGGGCAACATCGACCTGGACGATCGAGCAGGCACCCTTCTGCATATATTCGCGGAAATGCCGGATCGAATACATGGATTCGCCGACCGCGATCGGCGTCGGCGTTGAGCGCGTCAGCCGGATATGGCCGTCGAGATCGTCGGCCGGCAGCGGCTCCTCGATCCAGGCGAGATCCAGCTCCTTCAATCGTGCCGCGCGACGGATCGCCTCGTCGACAGTAAAGCCCTGATTGCAGTCGGTCATGATCTCGAAGCCGGAGCCGAGCGCCAGGCGCATCGCGGCCAGCCGGTCGTAGTCCTCAGAGCCATGCGGCTTACCGATCTTGACCTTCGAGCCGGAAAAGCCCTTGGCCTTCGCCTGCAGGGCGTCCTCGACCAAAGCTTCCTTCTCGATATGCAGCCAGCCGCCCTCGGTCGTATAGAGCGGGCAGCGGTCCTTGGCGCCGCCGGCCAGCTTCCAGAGCGGCAGGTTCTGCTTCTTGGCCCGCAGATCCCACAGCGCGGTATCGACGGCCGCGAGCGCCAATGCGGTGATAGGACCAATAGTCGTCGCATGGGTGGCGAATTCGAGCCTATGCCAGATCGCTTCGATGCGATCGGCATCCTCGCCGATGAGCAGGGGCGCCAGATGGTCGGAGAGCAACCGCATGACGGACGAGCCGCCGGTGCCGATGGTGTAGCTGTAGCCGGTGCCGACGGCGCCATCGCTATCGGTGATGGTGACGATCGGCGTTTCCTGGCTGACGAAGCTTTGGATCGCATCCGTCCGCTTCACCTTTGGCGGCAGGTCGACCATCCGCAATTCAATTTTTTCGATGCGTGCCATAGGGTATTCCTTAGATTGCCAGGCTCTTGCCGGTTTCAACGGAGAAGAGGTGGGCCTGACTAAGATCGAAGCTCATCTTCAGCTGTTCGCCGCTCTTCAGAGAGCGCGGATTGAGCATGCGCGACACCCATTCGCGCCCCGCGAACTCGACGAAGACAAGCGTTTCGTTGCCGAGCGGCTCGGTGATGGCGACAGGCAGCGTCAGTTCGTAGACGGCCGATTCCGCGCCGGAATGCAGGCCATGACCGGTCGGGAAGATATCGTCGGGGCGCAGGCCGAAGGCGACCTTTTCGCCCTCCTTGACCTTGCCGGTGAACTGGCTCGGCAGCGGCAGGCGATCGCCATTCTTGAAGGTGAGTTCGCCGCCCTTCAGCGTCGCCTCTTCGATATTCATCGGCGGCGAGCCGATGAAGCCTGCAACGAAGCGCGTGGCCGGCTTCTTGAACACTTCGTCGGGCGTGCCGACCTGCTCGATATGGCCGTCGCGCATGATGACGATGCGGTCGGCCAGCGTCATGGCCTCGACCTGGTCGTGCGTGACATAGATCACCGTCGACTGCACCTTGGCATGCAGCTTCTTGATCTCGGTGCGCATCTGCGTGCGCAGCTTGGCGTCGAGGTTCGACAATGGCTCGTCGAACAGGAAGACCTCCGGCTGGCGAACGATGGCGCGGCCCATGGCGACGCGCTGGCGCTGGCCGCCGGAAAGCTGTGCCGGGCGGCGGTCCATCAGGGCTTCAAGGCTCAGAATGGTGGCCGCCTGGTTGACGCGCTGATCGATTTCGCTCTGCGGCTGCTTGGCGATCTTCAGCGAGAAACCCATGTTCTCGCGCACCGTCATATGCGGATAGAGCGCATAGGACTGGAACACCATCGAGATGTTGCGGTCGCGCGGCGGCAGCTCGTTGACGACGGTGTTGCCGATCTCGATCGTACCGCCCGATACCTCTTCTAGGCCGGCGATCATGCGCAGCGTCGTCGACTTGCCGCAGCCGGAAGGGCCGACGAGCGCGATGAACTCCTTGTCGGCGATATCGAGATCGATGCCGTGGACGATTTCCAGCGCGCCGTAGCGCTTGACGAGTTTTTTAAGGGAAACCTGAGCCATTGATATCAACCTTTGACCGCACCGAATGTCAGACCCGACACCAGATGCTTCTGAATGATGAAAGTGAGAGCGAGTGCCGGAATGATCATCACGACCGCGAGCGCGCACATGCCGCGCCAGTCGATGGTGAACTCGGACGTATAGTCGAGCAGACCCACAGGCAGCGTCTTTGAATCGACCGAGCGCGTCAGCTGCGAGGCCAGTGCATATTCGTTCCAGCAGGTGAGAAAGGCGAAGATGCCGGCCGACGCGATACCCGGACCGGCAAGCGGAAACTCCACCTGCCAGAAAGCCTGCCAGCGCGTGCAGCCGTCAATCTGCGCGGCTTCGGCAAGATCCTTCGGCACCTGCCGGAAGAAGCCGTCGATCAGCCAGATGGTGAAGGGCACATTCAGCGCGACATAGGTGAGGATGAGGCCGAAATGCGTGTCGATGATCCCGAGCCGCGCATAGACCATGAACAGCGGCAGCGAAAGGGCGACGCCGGGTACAGAGCGCGTCAGCATGAGCCCGAGGAACACCGTCGACTTGCCGCGGAAACGGAAGCGGGCAAAGGCATAACCGCCGGACATGCCGATGATGAGCGCGATGGCAGTCGAGGTGATCGAAATGATCAGCGAATTGCGGAAATAATCCCAGACGGGAATGCCACCCTGCCCCACACCACTGAACATGGAGCGATAGGCTTCGAGCGAAAGCTCCTGCGGAATCCAAACCGGCGGCTTCGCCATGATCTCCACGGTCGGACGAAGCGAGCTGACGATGATCCAGAGACCCGGCAGGCAGATGATGAGCATCGCGATGAAAAGGCCGATGAGATAGGCGACCTTCCAGAGGCGGCGTTGCAGGCGTTGTTGAGCGTTGCGATCCATGATTACCACTCCGCTCCGATCTGGGTGCGGGCAAGCGCCAGCTTACGGAAAAAATAGACTGTGAAGGCGATCGAAAGAATGATCGAGACATAGGCCATAGCGTTGGCAAGCCCCATCTGCGCATCGGCATAGGCGGTGCGCCCGACCAGCGTCCAGATCAGCTCCGTACGCCTTGCCGGCCCGCCATCGGTCATGATCTTGACGATGTCATAGGCGCGGGCGACGTCGAGCGAACGGATCGTCATGGCGATGAAGGCAAAGGGCATAAGGAACGGCCAGGTGACGTAGCGGAAGGTCTGCCAACTGGTGCAGCCGTCGACCTTGGCGGCCTCGACTGGCTCCTGCGGCATGGCGAAGAGGCCGGCCAGAATGAGGATGGCGAAGACCGAGGTCGACGACCAGACTTCTGCGACGATGATCGAGAACAGCGCCAGATTGCCGTCGATGAGCCACGGAATGGCATCGTTGGTGATACCAAGCGACTGCAGCGCATTGTTGATGATGCCGACATTGTCGTTGAACATGAATTTGAACTGGAAACCGACCAGCACGGGCGAAAACATCATCGGAAACATCATCAGCGTGCGCAGGATGCGCTTGCCGTGCGTTGCCTTGTTGACGAGAAGGGCCAATCCGAGGCCGAGCAGCATTTCCAGATTGAGCGCGATCGTCAGCAGCACCACGGTGCGCACGAAGGCGGCCAGAAACACCGGGTCCGTCAGGATGCGGATGTAGTTGCGCAGGCCGATGAACGTAAAGAGCGTCGCCGGCCTTGTCAGGCGAAACGGCGTGAAGCTGGAATAGAACGAGAGAAGCAGCGGAAACAGAACGACCGCGACAAGGACGATAATCGCCGGAAGAAGAAGCAGGACCGGTGGAGATATCTTTTTGAACATGGTTTGCACCTGTCGGCATTCCTCGGCAGCGTGGCCCGGACTGCGTGGAATGGATTGCTTAGGACGAGACCCGGCACAAGGCCGGCGGCACGGACCAGTCCCTTGCGGCACCGACCAAAAGCCATTCTCAAAGTTAGATTGCGGAGGTCCCGCACTCTCTGGAGCGCGGGACTTCGATTGCATCGCTTAGAGCGCGCCGGCGTCCTTCAGGACATCGGTCGCCTTCTGGGCCGCGGCGTCAAGCGCCTGCTTGGAGGTCTTGTCGCCGAGGATGGCAGCCTGGAGCTCAGGATAGACGACGTTGGAAATCTCGATCCATTGCGGCGTGCGCGGAACCGGGAAGGCGTACTTCATCGATTCCTGGAAGGTGCTCAGCACTTCCTTCTTGTAAGGATCGGAAGCAGCCTGCTGGATGTCCCATTCCCAGACAGCCTTGCGGGTCGGCAGCGTGCCGTTGGCAGCTTCAAGCTTCTGCGAGTCGTCGTTGGTCAGGAACCAGACGAGCGAAGCGGCAGCATCCTTGTGGGCGCAGGCCTCGGTCACCGAGAAGCCATGATGACCGGACCAGCCGGTGTGCTTGCCGGACGAACCGACAGGCTGGACGACGACGCCGACATTGCCGGCAACCTTCGAGGACTTCGGATCGTTGAAATAGGTCGCCCAGCCCGGCCAGTCGAGATCGAGCGCGATCGAACCGGACGCAAAGCCAGCTCCGAGATCATCCCACAGATAGTTGGTCGTACCGGCGGGAACTGCCTTGGCCTTGTACATGTTCACGAACCAGTCGAGCGCACGCACGCCGGCTTCGGAGTTGAAGGCGGGCTTGCCGTCCTTGTCGAGATAGTCACCGCCTTCGGCGACCAGCATTTCAAAGAAGCGGCCGTTGATCGCCTCTTCCTTGCCGGGGAACTGCGTGCCGAAGAAATTCGGCGGGTTGGAGAAGAAGATCGCCTGATCGGACACTTCCTTCCAGGTCTTCGGCGGCGCCAGATCATAGCCATACTTCGCCTTGAACGCCGTCTTCTTGGCGTCGTCGTTGTAAAGGCTCTTCTGGTAGTAGAGCGCCGACACGTCGAACTGGGCGCGCGGCAGCATGATCAGGCGGCCATCGATGGTGGAAGCCTGAATGGTGGAATCGACGAACTCGCCGATCTCTTCCTTGGGCAGAAGCTTGCCGAGATCGGTGTAGAGATCGGGATACTGAGGCGCGAAGGACGAATGGTTCGAGCCGACGCACCAGGAGATGCTGCCAGACGCCATGTCCGACTTGATTTCCTTGTCGAGCTCGAAATGGTTCTTCTTGGACAGGATGTTGACCTTGGCGCCCGTCGCCTTCTCCCATTCGGTGATGCGCGCATAAAGCGGCTCATACTGCTGGCCGCCGATGAGCTTGGCGTCGATCGTCACGCCCGGAAACTTACCCGGCAGATCCGCGGCAAAGACCGAGGTACTCGCAAGCAATGCCATCATGCCGGCAGCAAGACCGGCCCTCCAATTCCTCATCGAAATTCCTCCCAATAAGATCGGACCTCTTGTCCAATCGCCCTCTCGACCCAAATATGGATCAATGATTTATAAGTAAACATCTTATTCATTGACCGTCAAGCCGAGATCGCGCCCTTGAAAAGGTCGTTCATTCATATATGAATGATGAATCATGTTTCTTCGCATGGGGGACTGCTGATGAGTGTAGAAGACGACAGTGATCGCTATCGCGCGCCGGCCCTGGACAAGGGGCTGGACATATTGGAACTGCTGGCGACGATCGACGGTGGTCTCACGCAGGCGGAAATCGCCAAGGCGCTCAACAAGAGCCCTAACGAATTCTATCGCATGCTTGATCGCCTCGTGCGGCGCGGCTATGTGCAGAGACAGGACGGCGACCGCTTCTATCTAACGCTGAAGCTCTTCGGACTAGCGCATTATCATGCGCCGGTGCGCCGCCTCGTTTCCTTTGCAACGCCGCTGATGCGCGAGTTCTCCAACCGCGCCGAGCAGGCCTGTCATCTGGCGATTTACGATCGCGGTTCGGTCGCCGTCATCGCTCAACAGGATTCGCCGACCTATTGGGGCATATCCATACGCGTCGGGGCGCAGATCAATCTCTACAATACCGGTTCCGGCCATATTCTCCTGGCATTCCGCGATGAAAAGCAGCGCCAGATGATGATCAACGAGCAAAGGCGCCAGGAGCAAGACCCGGAAGAGCCGCCTGCCGATCTCGAGGAGAAGCTGCTGGCCATCCGCGACAAGGGCTTCGAGACAATGAACAGCCTTCAGACCAGCGGTGTGTACAATATCTCTGCTCCCGTGCTCGCGATGGACGGCAACGCATTGGCGGCCCTCACCTGCCCCTATATCGAACCTGTGAACCCGAAGGCGCCGACGCGCGAACAGGTGGTCGAATATGTGCGGGAAGCGGCAAAGCAGATCTCCGAAACCGTGGCCGGCACCGTGGACAAGGCTGAGCTGTAATTTTTATTTGAATAAACTATTCTTCTGTGAGTATATGTTGAGCAAGCAGGTATGGGAGGAACGCCATGCTTTTCGACAGCCATTTGCACATCGTCGACCGGAAACGCCTCGCCTACCCCTGGCTGGCTGAAGCAGGTGCGCTCAACCGCGACAGCCTCTACGAAGACTATGCGCGCGAAGCCAAGCGGCTTGGAATCACCGACACGCTTCACATGGAAGTCGATGTCGCCGAAGACAATATCGAGCGGGAGACGGATTACGTCAAAGAGCTGAGCCGCCAGCCCGGCAGCCTTCTGCGCGGCGCCGTCGCCGCCTGCCGTCCTGAAAGCACAAGCTTTCCAGCCTATCTCGAACGAGTGCTCGCAGACCCGTTCGTCAAGGGCTTTCGCCGGGTGCTGCATGTGGTGCCTGATGACGTCTCCGAGGGCGCACTTTTTCGCGAAAATCTGAATCGGCTCAGCAATACGCGGCTCACCTTCGATCTCTGCGTTCTGCCGCATCAGATAGCCAAGGCGATTGCGCTGATCGACCTCAATCCCGATGTCCGCTTCATTCTTGATCATTGCGGCGTCCCGGCGGTGAAGGATGGGCTTAGCGAAAGCTGGTCGTCCGGCATCAAGGAAGCTGCGAAACGACCGAATGTCATCGTGAAGATCTCAGGCGTCGTTGCCTATGCCGATCCGGACAACTGGTCGCCGGAAACGCTGCGTCCCTTCGTCGAACATTGCATCGCAAGCTTCGGCTGGGATCGCGTCATCTGGGGCAGCGATTGGCCAGTCTGCACGCTCGGCGGCAATCTCTCTACCTGGGTCGCCGCCACTCATGCCCTGATGCAAGGCGTAAGCGCTGACGAACGCAACGGGCTCTATCACCTCAATGCCAAGCGCCTCTGGTCTCTCTGAGGCCAGCGGCTTTCCACCGAAAGTGAATGCCATGACCGCCACCGTCGGCGTATCCAGCACCCATCCGAAAACTATGCCGGCCGATCACGCCGAGATCCCCGTCTGGAATTCGGAAAACTGGTTCTATGAGGATTTCGAGGTCGGCCACAAGATCCGCTCGCTGCGCCGCACGATCTCCGAGGGCGAATCCCAACAGTTCAACGCGCTGGTGCTCGACATGCACCCTTACGTCAGCGATCAGATCTTCGCCGAGACCGAAGGCCTCTTCGGCAAGCGGCTCGTCGCCGGCGCCTTCGTCTTTTCCGCTGGCCTGGGACTTGTCGCCACCAACTGCGTCAATGCCTTTTCCTATGGCTACGACAAGCTGCGCTTCATCAAGCCCACCTTCATCGGCGACACGATCTACACCATCCGCACCAATCTCGATAAGCAGCCGAAATATGCCGAGCTCGGCCTGATCCGCTCATCTTACGAAGTCTTCAAGGGCGAAGGCGAGCTGGTGCTCTATTGCGAGCATATCCAGACCGTGCGCTACAAGAACGGCCGGCCTGCGGACGCGCCGCCGCTGAAAGCCTGATATGAACAACAACGACGAAGAAGGTCTGCTCTCCGGCATCATCGTGCTGGATATGAGCCAGTTTCTTGCCGGTCCGATGGCGGCGCTGCGGCTTGGCGATCTCGGTGCGCGCGTCATCAAGATCGAGCGGCCCGATGGCGGCGACCTCTGCCGCCGGCTCTATCTCAGCGACACGGAAATCGGCGGCGATTCCACGCTCTTTCACGCCATCAACCGCGGCAAGGAAAGCTTTGCCATCAACATGAAGGACGAGAGCGATCTGCAGGAATTGCGCGCGCTCATTGCCAAGGCCGACGTCATCATCCAGAACTTCCGCCCCGGCGTCATCGAAAGGCTTGGCCTCGACTACGCCTCCGTGGCCGCAATCAATCCTCGCATCGTCTATGGCAGCATCACCGGCTATGGCCCGGACAATGAATGGCGCCACTTCCCCGGTCAGGATCTGCTGGCTCAGGCCCGCTCCGGCGTCATGTGGCTCAATGGCGAGGCGAATGATGGGCCTGTACCCTTCGGGCTTGCCGTCGCAGACATGCTGGCCGGCAATCTCCTCGTTCAAGCCATTCTCGCGGGGCTGGTGCGACGCGGCGTGACCGGGCGCGGCGTGCATGTGGAAACGAGCCTGCTGGAGGCACTGGTCGATTTCCAGTTCGAAGTGCTGACCACACACCTGAACGATGGCGGCCGCCTGCCGAAGAAATCCGCCGTGCGCAATGCACACGCCTACCTCGCGGCCCCCTATGGCGTCTATCGCTGCGCCGACAGCTGGCTGGCGCTGGCTATGATGCCGCTGGAAAAACTCGCGCCGCTGCTCGATCTGCCGGCGCTCGCCGACTACACGCCTGACGACGCCTTTCAGCGCCGCGACGAGATCAAGACCATGATCGCAAGCCGCCTGCAGGAGAAGACGGTTCGGGAATGGCTCGCCCTCCTGGAGCCTGCCGACATCTGGGCGGCCGAAGTGCTCGATTGGCCGCAACTGCTGCATAGCGCGGCCTTCCGCCAACTCGATATGCTGCAGACCGTGAGCCGCGATGACGGAACGTCTGTACGAACGACGGCGAGCCCGATCCGGGTGAATGGTATCAGAGCCAAGAACGATCTGGCCGCGCCGAAGATCGGTGGTCAGTCGGACAAGATCAGAGCGGAATTTCTTCGATAGTTCATCGTGCGGCACGCTCGATGCCGCGACCTGTCAGCGACATAAAAAAGGGCGCCGCATCCCTGCGGTACCCCTCTCAACATAGCAAACTTACATCACCTCAAGCAGCAGCGAGCTGCAGCTCCTTGCTGACCATGGCGCGCAGCGTGCCAAGGTCCTTGGCGAAAGCGCGGATGCCTTCCGAGAGCTTCTCGGTTGCCATCGCGTCTTCGTTCATCATCCAGCGGAAGGTCTTCTCGTCGACGGCGATCTTTTCGACCGAACCCTTGGGCTCCGGCGAAAGCTTGCGCTCCAGCTTGCCCTGATCGGCAGCGAGTTCGTCGAGCAGGTTGGGGCTGATGGTCAGACGGTCGCAGCCGGCCAGCGCTTCGATTTCGCCGGTGTTGCGGAAGGAGGCACCCATGACGATCGTCTTGATGTCGTTGGCCTTGTAGTAGTGGTAGATGTCGCGCACCGAGATAACGCCCGGATCTTCTTCTGCGGTGTAGTCCTTGCCGGTCGACTTCTTGTACCAATCAAGGATGCGGCCGACGAAGGGCGAGATCAGGAATGCCTTGGCGTCGGCGCAGGCGATTGCCTGAGCCTTGCTGAAGAGCAGCGTCAGATTGCAGTCGATGCCTTCCTTCTGCAGCACTTCGGCGGCGCGGATGCCTTCCCAGGTAGAGGCGAGCTTGATGAGGATACGATCACGCTCGATGCCGCGCTCCTTGTAGGAAGCGATGATGGCGCGTGCCTTGGCAAGCGATGCTTCCGTGTTGAAGGACAGGTCGGCGTCGACTTCGGTCGAGACGCGGCCGGGAACGAGGCCGGAGAGCGCTGCACCGACGGAAATGGCCAGACGGTCGGCAACAGCATGGACGACGGCTTCCGACGTGCCGCCCTGCTTCTTGCCCCAGGCAACGGCTTCCTTGATCGCATCGGCGAACATCGGCGTGCCGAGCGCCTTCAGCACGATGGTCGGGTTGGTGGTGCAATCCACCGGCTTCAGGCGTGCGACAGCCTCGATATCGCCGGTGTCGGCCACGACCGTGGTCATGGCGCGGAGTTGGTCAAGCTTGGAAGTCATAGCAGGTATCCTTGTTGAATGAGGCCCATGGGGAAGCGGAGATTTGGGGCGGTGTGTCTCGTCCGTTCGGCGGACGGCTTGAAGGCATCAGGCAGAATACGCCCTTCCTTCTCCTATGTATCGGTAACGGGGTAAAAAGCGCGAAAGTTCCATTTCCGGTGAACGGCCGAGCGGTGAAGAAACAACCCTCCGGAAACAGGCTTTTCACCGGCACGGGGCGCCCTATATGAACCCCTGTCCGGCCTGGCATCTGCTCGGAGCAACACTCGCACATTGTCCTCCTCGATTGGACAAGACCGAATTCCTCAGCACCGACTATCAGCAATCTCGCAATGAAAAGTCAAGGACATTTGTGCAATTCAATTGACATAAGTTTCATGTCATAGAATATCGGCGACAGAAGAGCCGACCTCGCCTGCTCCCGTCATCTAACATCGCCCCATTTCATTCTCCGGGGTGATCATGACCCTAAAAGGCGCATGCGACAATCTTGCCGGAGGACCTGTGGCCAAACTGAGACGCGGGACGCACACCGCCTATTCGGAAACCTCGTCACTGAGGCTTCGCGCGGCATGGCTCTATTACAATCAGGGCCTGACGCAGAAGGACGTTGCAGAACAGCTCGGCATCAGCCGCACCACGGTCATTCGTCTGCTGGATGAGGCCATGCGCCGCAGCGAGGTGCAGATCTGGATCACGGAGGGCATCGACGACTGCGTCGAACTGGCAATCAAACTCGAACGCACCTATGGGCTCGATGAGGCCATCGTCGTTCCCGAGCCTGCAGGCAGCGACGTCAATGCCCAGGCAAAAAGCGTCGGCCTGGCACTCGGCCAGTTCCTGACGGAAGCCATCCCCGATAATTATACGATCGGCGTCGGCTGGGGCCGAACGATGACAGCCTCGCTGGCGAGCTTCCGTCCGACCCGCCGTGACAATTGCAAGGTGGTGTCTTTGCTCGGCGGCATCGTCGCCGTCCATCAGACCAACCCGATCGACTATACATGGCGATTGGCAAGCCAGCTCGGCGCGGAATGCTACATGTTCCTGGCGCCGCTTCTGGTCGACTCTGTCGAGACCAAGCGCAATCTCATCGAAAAATGCGGCCTCGAAGCCATCTACCGGCTGGCTGAGAATCTCGATCTCGCCATCGTCAGCTGCGGCGATATCGGCCCGCAATCGACCTCACTGTCGGAAGGTTTCATATCGAAGCGCGAACTGGAAGAACTGATCGAAATGGGCTGCATCTGCGATACCATGTTCAACTTCCTCGACGCCGAAGGCAATTCCGTCGATCATCCCATCAACAAGCGCGTCATGTCCGTCGATCTGGATACGCTGAAGAAGGCCAAGCACATCGTGATCTCCTCCGGCGGCGCGCACCGCGCCCAGGCGATCAGCGCCACCATCAAACGCATCGGCTGCAACACGCTGATTACGGATGAAAGCGCCGCCAAGGCGCTGCTGAACATGGCTCTGGCGAAGGCGGCTTAAGGTCAGCTCAATCGTCGACTTCGAATAAGTTGAGGGCGCCACCCTCAACAAACTCGAGCACTATTGAGACAACGCCTCAAGCGTCTCCCGATTCCCATCCCAGCATCGCGCGCTTGCGCGTCAGCCCCCAATGGTAGCCCGTGAGCTGGCCATTCTTGCCAAGCGCGCGATGGCAGGGCACCACGAAGGAAATGGGGTTGCGACCGACGGCTGCGCCCACCGCACGCATAGCGGTCGGCTGACCGATATCCTTGGCGATATCGGAATAGGTGACAGCTCGGCCCATCGGGATTTTCAAAAGGCTTTCCCAGACGCGAAGCTGGAAGTCCGAACCAATCAGGACAACCCGCAACGGCTGATCGCTCGACCAGTTCGACCGCTCGAAAATGCGCCCTGCATAAGGGGCCGTCGCATGCGGATCCTCGATGAACTCGGCATTGGGCCAGCGGCAGGTCACGTCAGCCAGACAGGCCTTTTCATTGCCGGAATCGCTGAAGGCAAGGCCGGCAAGACCGCGATCCGTGACCATGATCAGAGCGAGGCCGAAGGGTGAGATGTGAAACGCATAGCGCATCACCAAACCGCTGCCCCTTGCCTTCCACTCGCCGGGAGACATCGCCTCATGCGTCACGAAAAGATCGTGCAGCCGGCTTGGGCCGGAAAGACCAACCTCGAAGGAGGTCTCCAGCAGCGGCAGATCCTCCTTGCGCAAAAGGCGCTTGGCGTGATCGAGCGTGACAGCCTGAAGGAATGCCTTGGGCGACAATCCGGCCCAGCGCGTGAACGTCTTCTGCAGCTGGGTCGGCGATTGACCGAGCCGATCGGCAAGCATCTCCAGCGACGGCTGGTCGCGATATTCCTCGGTGATGAGCTCGATAACCTCCCGCACGGTCTCATAGTCGTGACCTTCCGGGGTGATGTCTTTCTTCAGCTGTGCAATCGCATTCATGATCTTTCTCCTTGGAAAGGAGAAAACC
Source organism: Rhizobium sp. NPDC092011 (assembly GCF_044756305.1). Lineage (NCBI taxonomy): Bacteria > Pseudomonadati > Pseudomonadota > Alphaproteobacteria > Hyphomicrobiales > Rhizobiaceae > Rhizobium > Rhizobium sp. NPDC092011. The sequence goes on along the minus strand of NZ_JBIVSO010000005.1, from coordinate 109,338 downwards.
ACGGCGGGAATGCTAAAACCACCCGTTTCTTGCGCAGGTGCGGCAACTGCGGAAATGTGATGTCGCTGATTTCGCCGAGCCTGCTCATATCCGTTGCGTCACGGTTGCCAGCGCCCGCTTGAACGCCTGGGCGAAGCTCTCGCGATCCTCGGGATTGAGGAAGGAACCGACATCGGTGTCATGGCTTCTATCGCGGACATGCATCGACACGACCCCGATCTCGCGGTGACGGCGAACGAGAAAACGCGTCCAGAACGGATTGAAATCATGCTCCACCATTCGCCCGGTCGGCGAGAACTTGCGGATGGAAACATTGGTACGCGATACCGTCACTTCTTCGCGTACACGGCCGGACCGATAGTTCAGCCAGAAAGCCCCGAAGAGCAGGACGAAATCGGCGCCGAAGAAGATGCCGACCGGCCAGGCGCCGCGCGTGACGAAGAGGATGGTGTAGAAGAGGCAGCAGGCTCCGGCCAAGGCCAGCATGATCTTGAACCCCTTCCGCCCGAGCGAGCGATGGGGGAACAATTCGGCGGCGAAAACCGGCCTGTTGCCGTCTGCCGCAGTATCGGCGTTGCGTTCCGTCATAGGACTTGAGTATAGGTCGTTCATGGCAAATCCCAAGGTCAAATCCAGCGCCCAAACCGTGAAAAAGTCAAATGCGACCGCAGGCCGCAAGCCGGCCGTAAAGAACCTTTACTCCAGGGCGGACCTGGAAGAGATCTTCCGTCGTTTCTCCATCCAGCGGCCGGAACCGAAGGGCGAGCTAGAGCACGTCAATCCCTTCACGCTCGTCGTTGCCGTTGCGCTATCGGCACAGGCGACCGATGCGGGCGTCAACAAGGCGACGCGCGCGCTTTTTGCCGTCGCCGATACGCCGCAAAAGATGCTCGATCTCGGCGAAGAGCGCATCCGCGAATACATCAAGACGATCGGCCTCTACCGCAACAAGGCAAAGAACGTCGTGGCGCTCTCGCAGAAGCTGATCACCGATTTCGGTGGCGAGGTGCCCCGCACCCGCGAGGAGTTGGTGACCCTGCCGGGCGTCGGCCGCAAGACCGCCAACGTCGTGCTCTCGATGGCTTTCGGTCAAGCGACAATGGCTGTCGACACCCACATCTTCCGCATTGCCAACCGGCTGCTCCTGGCCCCGGGCAAGACGCCTGATGAGGTCGAGCAGCGACTGATGAAGATCATTCCCGACGAGTATCTCTACCATGCGCACCATTGGCTGATCCTGCACGGGCGCTACTGTTGCAAGGCGCGCAAACCCGAGTGCGAACGCTGCGTCATCGCCGACCTCTGTCGGTCGCCGGAAAAGACCTGGGACATCCCGGCGCCGCTGGTCGAACTGCCTGCGCAGATGATCGGCACGAACGCCGCTAGCTAGGAACGTTGAATCCGCAGCCCGCTTTCCCGTCGCGAAATCAGCTTGTGCAGATGCACCATCATCCCGGCTGCGAACAGCGGTGTCAGCAGATTGAGCAATGGGATGGCCAGAAAGGCCGCGATTACGAGGCCGGCGAGGAAAACCGTAAAGGCGTGCTTGACGCGAAACTCCCGCGCCTCGTCCGGCGAGCGGAAGCGCATGGCGGCGAACTCGAAAAATTCCCGGCCGAGCAGATAACCGTTCACCAGAAAGAAGGCGATCAAATTGACGCCGGGGATGAACAACAGAAACAGCGCCACGATATTGCCGACGATGACGACACCGAGAAACCGCACGGAGCTTTTCATCGCCGCACCGAGCGGCATCGCCGTTCCGGGGACATCATCGGGGTAATCACGTTTCTCCACGACATCCGCGACATCGTCGAGAAAGAGGCCGGCAATCAGGGCCGTGATCGGCGATATCAGCAACGCCATTGCAAGCGCCAGCGCAATGCCGGCAAAAATGGCCAGAAAGAGCGTTAGCCAACCGGTCCAATCCGCACTGGCAGGCATGAAGCCTTGCAGCCATGGCAAGGCGAACGAATTGAATGCGCCGCGCAAGGCGAGCCAAAGTGCGGCAAGCGCCAGCAATGTCAGGCCGAGAACCTTCCAGAAAACCTTGCGCGTCTCAGGCGCAAAGAGATTTTCAAAAGCAAGGCGGGCAGCGAGGACAATCATGCGGTCGAGCTCTCATGGCGGATAGTCCGACACCTAGGGAGCGATAGCCCCGATATCAATATCCCCAGAAACATGCGAGTATGCTCAATTAAAAAATTGCATCATTGTAATAAAGTCCAGGCTAATATATTTTATACGCCTTGCTACGAACAACAAACAAAACAACAACGGCGGCCTTGAGAGATCTTCGTACCCGATTGTTCCACCAATTGGCGCACTCGAACATCAGAAGGACCGTCAGCGAGGCGGAAATTTGGAAGACCTTGGTCAGAAACTTAGGGAATATATCAAGGTTGGCACGCCGGCCGAGCGTCGAATTGCAAAGTATTTCTCGGAACACCTGAATGAATTGCCGTTCGAGACCGCCTCCTCCGTTGCCGACAGGCTGGAGTTGAGCCCTATGACGGTGGGACGCTTCCTACGATCCCTCGGCTACCACGGTCTGGACGGCATCAAGGTGCACCTGAAGGAAAACGCGCCTCCCGCCACGTTGCAACTGTCTAGCATTCTGGAGCAGTTGCAGAAGGATGCCGTCGAGAGCCGCCCCTTGGCCGCCCAGATCGTCGAGCAGGTGGAAATGCTCCAGCACATCTACAATCTCGCCAATCAACCGCAATGGCACGAGGCGGTTTCGACGATCCTGTCCTCCGCCAATGTGTTCATCACCGCCCATCCCGGCCTGGCGGGGCTCGGGCGCCATTTCTGCGACCGGCTGACGCTCGCACGCGATCACGTCCTCTTCCTCGATGGAGCCAATGGCAGCTACATCCAGATGTTTGGCGCACAATCGGAAAACAACCTCACCATCATCATCGATTCACCGCGCTTCGTCGCTTCGCGGTTATTGGCGCGAACGGCCCGTCGCGCCGGGCACAAGGTTCTGCTCGCAACCGGCCAATTTACGGAATGGGCGCATGAATTCGCCAATATCACGTTGTCCTTGCCGCCTCAGCGCGCGAATAGCGATGATAGCCTCTCGGGCATGATGGCGTTGCTGGAGCTGGTCTCGATGGCCGTCAGGCAGGCAGGCGGCGAGACAGCGGAGAGCAGGATACGCCGGATCGAAGAATTACAGGCGATGTTTGCCCCTGCACCGCTCAGATAGGCGATGCAAAACAAACATCTATTCCATGGCATCCAATTCAGCCCGATGTCGATACATGGCCAGAAAGCGCCGATAGTCACGATCGTAGAGTGCCTTCCTGCCCGCGTCCGGTAGCCGCTCGAGGCCGCCTGGATACATCGCAGCACCGGCAGCGCCCAGGCTTTCATGGATGCCGCAGGAAACGGAAGCGGCAATGGCCGTGCCGAGCAGCACCGTCTCGTTCATCTTCGGCATCACCACCTTGCAGCCGGTGACATCGGAATAGAGCTCCATCAGCACGGAATTCTTTACATGGCCGCCGGCAACGTGCAGCGTGTCGGGCACGTAGCCATAATCCCGCATCCGCTCCAGGATATGACGGATGCCGAGCGCAATGCCGACACTGGTGCGCCAGTAGAGCCGGCAGAGCCCGTCGAAGGATGCGTCCAGCGTCATGCCACTGATGACACCGAGGGCATGCGGATCCGCAAGCGGCGAGCGGTTACCGTGAAAGTCAGGCAGCACATGGATACGCCCGCCGAGAGTATCACCTTCGGCAAGCCTGAGCTCCGAGATCCGCCGGACGATGCGGTCATGCAGCGCCGCCGTCGGAGGGCCGCCGGCCGCATGCATGCTGACGATATGGTCGATAAGTGCACCCGTGGCCGATTGTCCCGCCTCGACAAGCCACATGCCCGGGAACACGGCTTCAAAATAAGGCCCCCACATGCCGGTGCTGCGCTTGCGCTCACGCGCAAAAGAAACAACGCAGCTCGACGTTCCCGCGATCAGCGCCAGCTGATGCTCCAGCGCGGCGGCATCACCGGCATGGCCGGCAAGCGCACCCAGCGCGCCGGCATAGGCATCGATCATGCCCGCACCGACATGACAGGCCGGGTCGAGGCCAAGCGCGTCAGCGGCTTCGGCCGTCAGCGTACCGATGCTCGTCCCGACCGCGGCACTTTCCTCGGGAAGATCGCCGCGCTCGCGCAGATCGCCGAGCCCTATCACATTGAGAAAATCAGCTTGCCAGCCCGGATCGCGATGCGCGAGATAGTTCCATTTTGCCACCAGCGTCGAGCGCGACCGGGCCACCGAACCGGTCGCCTTCCAGGTCATGAAATCAGCGAGGTCAAAGAAGTAACCTGCTTTTGCCCAGCTTTCCGGCAGGTTTTCCTTCAGCCACATCAGCTTCGGCATTTCCATTTCAGGCGACATGAACTCGCCGGAATAATGGAGAACCTCATGCGCGGTCGCGGTGCAATAGTCGGCCTCGGCAAGCGCCCGATGATCGAGCCAGACGATGGTATCGAACCGGCTTTCTCCGCCGGTGGAGACCGTCAGCTGTTTCCCTTCCCTATCGCGCACAACCAACGAACAGGTGGCATCGAAGCCGATGGCGCCGATTGCGGAAGCATCCACGCCGGAGGCCTTTACAGCTGCACGGACGGCGGTGCAGACGGCAGCCCAAATATCTTCGGAATCATGCTCGGCGTGGTTTTCACGCGGGCGATGCATCAGGATCGGATGTTCGCTTTTTGCCAGCAGTGAGCCGCCTGCCGTGAAGACACCGGCGCGCGCGCTGCCTGTGCCGATATCGACCGCAACCACGTGATCACGCATTCAAAGGAGGTCCCGACTACTTATCTCTTGTTGCGGACAAGTTGTAGCAATTCCGGCATCGCGTCAAACACGACTTCCGGCGAAAGTTGCTCCAGCTCCGCCCGGTAGCTTGGTGAATGCGCATGCGAACCGCCAGTGAAGGCGAAGACCGTCATACCGGCGGCGCGCGCCGCCGTGATCCCGGCCGGACTGTCTTCGATGACGATGCAATCCTTGGGCGAAACACCCATTTTTTCGGCGGCATAGAGGAAAAGATCCGGCGCCGGCTTGCCGCGCTTGACCATGCTGGCGCTGAAGATATTCGGCTCCAGTCTGTCGAGAAGGCCGGTCACGCCGAGCGAAAGGCGGATACGCTCCAGCTGGCTTGAGGAAGCTACGCAGCGCGGAAGCGAAAGCGCATCCAGCGTCGCGCCAATGCCATCGATCGGTTTCAGCTCGTGCTTGAAGCGCTCGTAAAGATTATTACGAACCCGATCCAGGAATGGCTGATCGATGAAGACATCGAATTCCGTCTGCATCGTATCGACGAGCGTTGCCAGGCTCTTGCCGAGGAAGCGGCTGTAGACATCCTCCTCGGTCATTTCAACGCCGATATCGTGCATTGCCTGGATGAGCACGCTGACCGACAGCGGTTCGCTGTCCACAAGCACACCGTCGCAATCGAAGATTACGAGCCCCTTCTCCGCATCGGTCATCTCAAATCCAACCTGAACTTTGTTGCCGTCACGACAGTACGATGTACCGGCATCACAATGGAAAACGGCCGAAACAGGAGAATTCCGGCCGTTTGAAAGTTATTCCGCGAGTTTGTTGTCCAAGTATAGCTGCAGGGTGACGCGGGTACCCTTTTCCCACAGCGTTTTCAGTGCATGCGCGAAGCGCTTGCGGAAGAGATCGGACTTGGCGACGTCGCCGAAAATATCGTCGAAGACAAGAAAGGCGTTCGGATCGTCCTTTGCCTTGACCGCCGCTTCATGCAGCCGATCGGCGCTGGCGTCGTTGAAGACGATATCCTTGCCGCTGTCGCTCTTGCCGGCGAAATAACGGCACCAGAGTGCGGAGACCAGCGCGAGGCCGACGATATCCTCGCCACGGCGGAGGCGATCGGCCGTGGACGGCAGGATGAACTTCGGCTGACGGTTCGAGCCGTCCTGCGCCAGGCGCGGAATGGTGTCGGCGATCTTCGGATTGGCGAAGCGCCGTTCGATCAGCTTGAAGTAGTCGGCAAGCACCGTGTTCGGCACCGGCGGGATCACGGGAATGATCTCGTCATTTTCAAGCTTGGCGAGGAAGGCACGGATCAGCGGCTCTTCCATGGCCTCATGCACGAAATGGATATCCATCAGCGCCGCCGGATAGGCAATCGCCGCATGGCCGCCGTTGAGGATGCGGATCTTCATGTGCTCATAGGGGGTGACATCGGGAACGAAGGTCACGCCGGCCTTTTCCAGCGGCGGCCGACCGGCAGGAAAGTTGTCTTCCAACACCCACTGCTTGAACTCTTCGCAATAGACCGGCCAGTTGTCCTCGATGTCGAAGGCTTGCTTCAGCAGATCGATCTCGCGCGTACCCGTTGCAGGCGTAATGCGATCGACCATGCCGTTCGGGAAGGCGACGTTTGCCGCGATCCAGTCGGCAAAGGCCGGATCGGACAGCCGTGCCGTGCCGACGACGGCGGCTTTGGTGACGCCGCCATTGTGGGGAATGTTGTCGCAAGACATGACGGTGAAGGGCTGCAGACCGGCGGCGCGGCGCGCCTTTAGGCCGGCCACGATCAGGCCGAACACCGTCTTCGGCGCATCCGGGTTCTGCCCGTCGGCTGATATCGCCGGATGAGCAGGATTGAACTTGCCGGAGGCATCGATGAAATAGCCGCCCTCGGTGATCGTCATGGAAACGATGCGGATCGTCGGATCAGCGAGCTTCGCAATGATGGCCTTGGCATCGCCAACAGGCAGAATGTCGATCATCGGCGCCGTCACACGGGCAGCGGTGCGATTATTGTCCTGCTCGACCACCGTCGTCAGGAAGTCCTGCGCGGCAAGCTTTTCCCGCATCGCCGCATCCGAAGGCAGCACGCCTGCACCGATGATTGCCCAGTCATGGGCCTCGCCGGCATTGAAGAGATCGTCGAGATAAACAGCCTGGTGGGCGCGATGGAAATTACCGACGCCGAAGTGCACGATGCCAGCCGAAAGCGACTTCGGATCGTAGGTGGGAATGGCAGCCTTTGCAGCCGCCTCCTGGAGAGTTGCGAGCGATAATTTGCACGTCATGTCTCTGGTCCTTCTGAAAGGTCTCTGGCTCCGGGCGTCCTGGGAAAACGGCGCCGGCCGCTATGCTTGTCCTCCTGCGGAGGTCGATGCATGCGAAGCGGGGGAAATGCGTTGGCCGCGCGCGTCGATCGCGCACGGCCTTGGCTTTTTGCTCAGATCGACAACCCCTGGGCGTTGAAGCGGTGAATATGCTGCTTGTCGGGCGTCAGGTAGACGGTATCGCCAGCCCGTGCCGGGAAGTCGCCCGAACCACGCGCCGTCACCGTGCCGATGCCATCGACGTCGATATGCAGGAAGGTGTCGGAGCCCAGATGCTCCGCAACCAGCACCTTGCCCTGCCAGTCACCGGAGGTGGTCGACAGCAGCACATGCTCCGGTCGCACGCCGATCGTGTCGCCCCCAAGGCTCTGGGCATAAGCACCTTTGACGAAGTTCATTTTCGGCGAACCGATGAAACCGGCGACGAAGAGATTGCGCGGAGAGCGATAAAGCTCCAGCGGCGACCCCACCTGCTCGATATTGCCGCGGTTGAGCACGACGATCTTGTCCGCCATGGTCATGGCCTCGACCTGATCGTGCGTCACATAGACCATCGTCGTTTTCAGCTGCTGATGCAGCTCGCTGATCTCAAGGCGCATGTTGACGCGCAACGCCGCATCGAGGTTCGACAAGGGTTCGTCGAACAGGAAGGCTGCCGGCTGGCGAACGATCGCGCGGCCAATGGCGACGCGCTGGCGCTGACCGCCGGAGAGCTGGCGCGGCTTGCGCTCCAGATAATCGGTCAGGTTCAGGACACGCGCGGCATCCGCGACCTTCTTGTCGATTTCCGCCTGCGGCATGTTGGCCATCTTCAATGGAAAGGCGATGTTCTTGCGCACGCTCATATGCGGATAGAGCGCATAGGATTGGAACACCATGGCAAGGCCGCGCTCGGACGGCTTGAGATTGGTGCCGTCCTTGCCGTCGATAAGGATCTGTCCACCGGAGACGTCCTCAAGGCCGGCGATCAGTCGCAACAAAGTCGACTTGCCACAGCCCGACGGGCCGACGAACACGACGAACTCGCCATTATCGATCTCAAGATCGATGGAAGGGATGACCTTGGCTTCGCCGAAGACCTTGGACACTTTTTTGAGAACAATGCTACCCATGTTTCTCTTCCTTACTTAACCGCGCCGAAGGTCAGGCCGCGAACGAGTTGTTTCTGGCTGAACCAGCCGAGGATCAGGATCGGAGCGATCGCCATGGTCGATGCCGCCGAGAGCTTGGCGTAGAACAGGCCCTCCGGGCTGGAATAGGAGGCGATGAAGGTGCTGAGCGGTGCGGCGTCGACAGCCGACAGGTTCAGCGTCCAGAAGGCCTCGTTCCAGGCGAGGATAATGTTGAGCAGCATCGTCGAAGCAAGACCGGGGATCGCCATCGGCGTCAGAACGTAGATGATCTCCTTGGCGAGCGTCGCCCCGTCCATGCGGGCTGCTTCGAGGATCTCGCCGGGGATCTCCTTGAAGTAGGTGTAGAGCATCCAGACGATGATCGGCAGGTTGATGAGCATCAGCACGACGACCATGCCGAGCCGGCTGGCGAACTGATTGTTCAGAAGGCCGAAGCTCTGGAACAGCAGATAGATCGGGATGAAGGCGCCGACAGGCGGCATCATCTTCGTGGAGAGCATCCACATCAGCACGTCCTTGGTCCGCTTGGTCGGCGAAAAAGCCATGGCCCAGGCGGCGGGAACGGCGACAAGCAACCCGAGGATCGTGGAGCCGAAGGCGATGATGACCGAATTGCCGAAGTGGAGGAAGTAATCCGAGCGCGCCTGCACCTCGAAATAATTCTCCAGCGTCCAGTGGAAGAAGAGGAATTGCGGCGGCGAGGCGATCGCATCGCCTTCCGTTTTGAAGCTCGTCAGGATCGTCCACAGGATCGGGAAGAAGATGAGGATTGCCACGATCCAGGCGGCGATAGATACGACGATCTTGCGTTGTGTGGTGACTTTGCGTGCCATCTCAAGCCTCCAGATTCTTGCCGACTGCGCGCATCAGGAAGATCGCGACGATATTGGCGAGGATGACGGCGATGATGCCACCTGCCGATGCGCCGCCGACGTCCTGCGACAGAACGATCTGCGAATAGACGAGATAGGTGAGGTTCGTGGTTGCCGTGCCCGGTCCGCCATTGGTGGTGACGAGGATCTCGGCAAAAGCGGAGAGCAGGAAGATCGTTTCGATCAGAATGACCACCGTGATGGCACGCGCCAGATGCGGCAGCGTGATGTAGATGAATTTCGAAACCGGTCCGGCGCCATCCATCTCTGCGGCTTCCTTCTGCTCTTCATCCAGCGACTGCAGAGCGGTCAGCAGGATGAGGGTTGCGAAGGGCAGCCATTGCCAGGCGACGATGATGATGATCGACAGAAGCGGAACCGTCTCCAGCCAGGTCAGCGGATCGAGCCCGAAAAGACGGAAGAGATGTGCCAGAAGCCCGTTCACCGGGTTCATGAACATATGCTTCCAGATGAGGGCGGCGACCGTCGGCATCACGAAGAAGGGCGCAAGCACCAGCATGCGCACGATGCCCTGGCCGAAGATCGGCTGATCAAGAAGGAGCGCCAGCGCGATGCCGCCGACCACGGTGATCACCAACGCACCGCCGACAAGCAGCAGCGTCACGATCAACGAGCTTAGGAAGGCAGGGTCGGTGACGAAGTATTCGTAGTTGAGAAACCCGAGGAAATCATGCGAGCCGGGATTGAGCAGATTGTAGTTCAGCGTCGAGAAATAGATCGTCATCACAAGCGGGACGATCATCCACGCGAAGAGTAGCAGAACCGAAGGCGCCATCATCAGGCGCGCGGTAGAACGGGTGTGCAACGTTGCCATGGCAAATACCGACCTATCTTTAATCAGGAAGGGGTGGCTGCGGACCGGCGGAAACAAAAAAGGCCGCCAAGGGCAATTCGGGCGCTCGGCGGCCTAGGGGAAAGCAGCACTCGAGAGGTGTGCTGCCTTCCATCGTTTCGGAGGCCCTTACTTCGGGTAGCCGGCCTTCTTCATTTCGCGTTCCGTCAGCTGCTGGGCAGCCTTCAGAGCCTGGTCGACGGAGATCTGGCCGGCAAGAGCGGCCGAGAACTGCTGGCCGACAGCCGTGCCGATACCCTGGAACTCAGGAATAGCGACGAACTGAACGCCGACATAGGGAACCGGCTTGACGGTCGGATGCGTCGGATCAGCAGAGTTGATCGAGTCGAGCGTCATCTTGGCGAAGGGGGCTGCCTTCTGGTAGTCCGCATTCGCGTAGAGCGAGGTACGGGTGCCGGGAGGTGCGTTCAGCCAGCCTTCCTTCTGAGCGACAAGGTTGGTGTATTCCTTGCTGGTTGCCCAGGAGATGAACTTTTCCGCAGCTTCGGTCTTCTTCGAGGAAGCGGGGATGGCGAGGTTCCATGCCCAGAGCCAGTTGCCGCGCTTGCCGAGGCCCTTGTCCGGAGCCAGAGCGAAGCCGACCTTGTCGGCAACCTTGGATTCCTTCGGATCGGAGACGAAAGAAGCGGCAACCGTCGCGTCGATCCACATCCCGCACTTGCCGGATTGGAACAGGGCCAGGTTTTCGTTGAACCCGTTGGAAGAAGCACCTGGAGGGCCTGCGTCCTTCATCAGCTTGACGTAGAAGTCGAGTGTCGCCTTCCATTCCGGCTGGTCGAACTGTGCCTTCCACTTCTCGTCGAACCAGCGGGCGCCGAACGAATTCGACATCGCCGTCAGGAACGCCATGTTCTCGCCCCAGCCGGCCTTGCCGCGAAGGCAGATGCCGTAGACTTCATGGTCCTTGTCGGTGATCTTGCGGGCGGCATCGGCAACGAAGTCCCAGGTCGGCGCGTCCGGCATCTTCAGGCCGGCCTTGTCGAACAGATCCTTGCGGTACATCACCATCGAGCTTTCGCCGTAGAACGGTGCCGCATAAAGCTTGCCACCGGTGGTCAGACCGCTGCGAATGGCCGGGAGAAGGTCATTCACGTCATAGTCCTTGTCGGCGGAAAGCTTGTCGAGCGATGCGAGCCAGCCAAGCTTGCTCCAGATCGGCACTTCGTAGGTGCCGATGGTCAGTACGTCGTACTGGCCGGCCTTGGTGGCGATGTCGGTCGTGACCTTCTGGCGCAGGACGTTTTCTTCAAGCGTAACCCATTGCAGGTCGATACCGGGGTTCTTGGCTTTGAAGTCGTCCGTAAGCTTCTGCATACGGACCATGTCGCCGTTGTTGACGGTTGCGATCGTGAGAGTTTCGGCAGAGGCCAGGCCAGCAAACATCAGCGCCGAGCAGGCGCTCAGCAATAAAGTCTTCAATTTCATATCTTCCTCCCCAGAAGATTAAAAATGAGCATTCGCTTTGCTCGTGAGCAATTACTCACTCGTTGCGACAAAATGTCAATGCGAATTCGTTGCTGCATTGCCGAGCAAGCAGCCTATCATTTTGTTTTTATGGACTAAATTTTTTGCTCAATCCTTGAGCAAAAACTCGGCAACTGCCTCGTCGGTGATCAAACCATTGATTTGGCGGCCGATGACGGCAGCCTTGATCGCCTCGAACTTGCGTTTTCCCTTGGCGATTCCGATGACGGCAGAGGTGTCGCGCGAGGGGATCGGCGCACTTGCCACGCGCTCGTTGACATCGTCGGGCATCAGTTTGCCCTCGCCGTCGAAGACCCAGCCACAGATCTCGCCGGCGGCGCCGCGCTGCATCAGGGCGAGCATTTCGTCTTTCTCGAGAAATCCGTCGAGACAGAGCGGGGCTTCGATGCCCATTTCGCCGATACCGACAAAGGTGACGTCGGCCTGCGCGCTGATATCGAGCGTCGAGCGCACGAGTGCCTGCGCATGCAGCAGCTCGCGTTCCTCCGCGGACGACACCAGCACTGGCAGCGGCATGGGAAAATGCCGCGCCTTGACGACGTCTGCCATGCTGAAGATGACATTGTAGTAGGCGGCCGAACCATCCGGCCCGATATTGCCGGTCAGCGACACCACCCGATGCTGCAGACACTCGATCGCCGGCAACTGGTCGACCGCAGCCTTCAGCGTGCGCCCCGTACCGATCGCCACCACGATCGGATCGCCGCGTCTCAACCAGCGCTCGATTTCCGCCGCTCCAGCCTCAGCGATGCCGACCGTCGACGATGCACCGTCCGGATCGCTCGGCACCACGTCGACATGCTTGAGATCGAATTTCCGTTTCAGCGCTGCAGCATATTCCAGACAGGCCGCGATTGGATGATCGAGCCGAACCTTGATCAGCCGCTCGGCAACGGCGAGCGACACCAGCCGCTGCGCCGACTGACGAGAAATTCCCATTGCAGCTGCGATCTCGTCCTGCGTCCGCCCGGCGACATAGTAGAGCCAACCGGCGCGCGCCGCATCATCGAGCCGCCCTTGGGAATCCAGCTTCTTCGCCATCACATTCCTTTATCGAAACAGCGCTTTTCTCCGATGATCGGATCACGCATTTTCCGGCGGGATGACGCCCTTGGTCAAGGTGAAACAACCGTAGAAGCGGCGCTCGCCCGTCTGGATGATGCAATAGGCATCCTTGGCGCGCTCGTAAAAAGCGAAGCGTTCGACCGGCGACAACGGCCAATGCTTGCCTTCGGCCTTGTCGATCGCAGCCTGAACCTCGCGCTGAACCTGCGGCACCTCATCCGGCGCACCAACAACTTCCATGCGCGTCGCCGCGTCGTCGATGAAGGTATCGAGAGGCATCAGCGACAAGATCGCGGCAACTGCGTCGGCCGCCGGCACGTTGTCGATGCGCAGCAGCTCGCCCAGAACCGTCTGGCTCGCAATGGCCTCGGCAGGGAAATTCGTGTCGACAACGACGAGCATGTCGCCATGCCCCATCGATTTCAGCGCGTAAAGCACATCCGCATTCAACAGCGGCGAAATTCCCTTCAGCATGACCGAACAACCTCCAATGGCTTGCTGCGGCAATCCACTGGCCGCTTCGTTCCGGAGGCAAAGAAGTAACCACGGCGTTCCTGTCTGTCCATAGGCGCCGGGAACGTTTTCGGCAAAGGTGCGCCCCCTTGAAGAGCATATCTCCACATGGCCTATTTTGGCCGTTATTGACCCGATAGGTTCGTCGGCATTAACTGAAGCGCAGTCAACGGTTGAGAGGGCTAAGGTGCGGATTCTTCTTGTGGAAGACGATGATACGATCGGCAGCGCCGTTCGCGACCATATTGCGGCAAGCGCTCATGCCGTCGACTGGGTGAAAAACCTGGCCGACGCCGATGAAGTGACCAGTGCCGTCAATTACGGTCTTGTCCTTTTGGACCTGCAGCTCCCGGACGGCAGCGGCATCGAGTTTCTGAAGCGCCTGCGCCGCAAGCCCGACGAAACTCCGGTCATCATCCTGACGGCGCGCGACCAGATCTCCGATCGTATCGAGGGCCTGAACAGTGGCGCTGACGATTACCTCGTAAAGCCCTTCAATCTTGGCGAGCTCAGCGCCCGTATCCTGGCGGTTGCCCGTCGCTACATCGGTAGCCCGCAGCCGACCGTCCGCTTTGCCGACCTTGAGATCGATCAGCCCCAACGGCTGGTCCGGCTCGAGGGCAAGAACATCATCCTGACAGGCCGTGAATGGGCCGTGCTGGATCTGCTGGTCGCACGACCGGGCGCTATCGTCTCGAAAGACAAGATCGAAGAGGCGCTCTATGCCTTCGGTTCCGAAATCGAGAGCAACACGGTCGAAGTCTATGTCAGCCGCCTCAGAAAGAAGATCGGCAAGGACCGTATCCGCACGGCCCGAGGCGTAGGCTACAGCCTGGGTGACAGATGACGGAACACAAGGAGCCGAGCCGTGCAAGCATCACCTGGCGCCTGATCGCCGCGCTCACGGGCACCGTCGTGCTTTTCTGGCTGATCGCGGTCGGCATCGGTGTCTATGTCGTCAACAAGGAATTGTCCGAGACTTTCGATGGCGCGCTACAGGAAACCGCAGAGCGATTGCTGCCCCTGGTGCTGGACGACCTGGCCAATCGCGACCATTCGGGCGATCCCCAAAGCCTCGAACAGCTCAATAAGGGGCTGAACCGCGAATATCTGACCTATCAGGTGCTCGACGCCAACGGCAAGGTGATCCTCCACTCGCACGATGCCCCGCCGACAGCCTACGAAGTGCCGCTGGAAATCGGCTTCCACAATACGCCGCGGTACCGCATCTACACGGAATCGTCGGCCGACGGCACGATCTTCCTGCACGTCGCCGACGCCTTCAAGAATCGGCGCGAAGCATCCCGCGAAAGCGGCGTCGCGCTGCTGTGGCCACTGCTGGCCCTCATCCCCGCCAGCATTGTCGCCATCGGCCTCGTCGTCGGCCGTTCGCTGCGCCCGATCGATCGCCTGCGATCGCAGATCGCCACCAAGGACGGCGGCAACATGATGCCGCTGGATAGCGAAGCCCTGCCGCGCGAATTGCAGCCGATCGCTCGTTCCGTCAATCTGCTGCTCGATCGCCTCCGACTGGCGCTCGAAGCGGAAAGAGAATTCTCCGCCAACAGCGCGCATGAACTGCGCACCCCGATTGCAGGCGCTCTCGCACAGACCCAGCGCCTGCTCGCAGAACTGCCGCCCGGGCAGTCGACCGAACGTGCCGCCCTTATCGAAACGTCGCTTTCCAATCTCGGCCGCCTGGCCGAAAAGCTGCTGCAGTTGTCCCGCGCCCAGGCAGGCATCGGCACCGGCGAAAAACCGATCGATCTGATTGCTGTGATCGAAACCGTGATCGGCGATTACGATCGCGACACCGGCACTGCCGGCCGCGTCCTGCTGGAAGACGACACCAAGGAAAGACTGATCCGAAACATCGATATCGATGCCTTCGCAATCGTCATGCGCAACCTGATCGAGAACGCCTTGATCCATGGGCCGGTGGACGACGAAGTGACTGTCCGCGTCGATGACGGCACCGTCCGGGTCGTCAACGGCGGCACCGTGCTTTCGCAGGAGGAACTCGCCGGCCTGAAGAAGCGTTTCTGGCGCGGCAAGACGAAAGCTGCCGGTTCCGGCCTCGGGCTTTCCATCGTCGAGCGCATCGTCAATCAGATCGGCGGGCGCGTCGATCTCCTCTCGCCCGCCACGGGAAGACCGGACGGCTTCGAAGCAAGGATCACGCTGCCGCGCGGTTGATGGCCGCATGGCACCAGAAGGAATAGCCTTGCAAAGACCGGCAAAGGGTGCGAGCAAGTGCCGCATGTTTCTTGCAGGTCTGTATTCATGATCGTTTCCTTCGACATCGGCGGCAGCGCCATCAAGGGCGGAATCGCCCGCTCCATGACCGACATCCTGCCGCTGGCGCGGCGCCCTACCCCAAAGCATGATTTTTCCGAGTTCGTCGCAGCCTTGCGCGGTGTCATCGCCGAAGCGGGTGAGAAACCGGCATGCCTCTCCTTCTCCATCGCCGGGGTCGTCGATCCCGACACGCAGGCGCTGACCTGCGCCAACATACCCTGCATCCATGGTCGGCACCTTGCAGCCGATCTGGAAGCCGAACTCGGCTACCCCGTACTGATCGCCAATGATGCGGATTGCTTCGCCATGGCCGAGGCCAAGTCGGGTGCGGGCCGAGGCCATCGCATTGTCTTCGGCGCCATTCTCGGCACCGGCGTCGGCGGCGGCCTGGTAGCGGATGGCCGCCTCGTCAACGCCGCCGGCGGTTTTGCCGGCGAATGGGGTCACGGTCCCATCATCGCGTCCTTTGCCGGCAATCCGCCGGCCGCCATCCCCGCCTATCCCTGCGGCTGCGGTCAGAAGGGCTGCGTCGACACTGTCGGCGGCGCCCGTGGCATCGAACGCGTGCACAAGACGCTGCATGGTGTCGAATTGTCGAGCGAAGAAATCATCGACCAATGGCTGAAGGACGATGCTGAGGCGCAACGCACCATCGACGTCATGATCGATCTGGTTGCCTCGCCGCTGGCCCTGACGATCAATATAACCGGTGCCACCATTGTTCCAGTCGGCGGCGGCCTGTCCAATGTCGAACCGCTCTTGGCGCGGCTGGACGAAGCGGTGCGCGACCGCACCCTGCGCAAGTTCGGCCGGCCGCTGGTCGTTCCCAGCCAGTGCAAGCTCGAACCGGGACTGATCGGTGCCGCCCTGCTGGGACTGCAATATATCGGAGAACACGACCATGCTGCTTGAGATCTGCGTCGATGATATCTCCGGTCTCAAGACCGCCATTGCCGGCGGCGCAGATCGCATCGAGCTGTGCAGCGCGCTCTCTGTCGGCGGCCTCACGCCGAGCGCCGGACTGATTGCCGCGGCGGCAGACCTGCCTGTCCCCTCTTATGCCATGATCCGCCCCCGCGCCGGCAGCTTCATATATTCGGCCGATGAGCTCGACGTCATGAAGCGCGATATCGACGCATGTCGTAACGCCGGCCTTCCGGGGGTGGTATTCGGCGCCTCGTTGCCCGACGGGCGCCTCGATTTCGACACGCTCTCCGCACTGGTGGCGCATTCAGGCACTCTTGGCAAAACGTTGCATCGCGCATTCGATCTGGTTCCGGATATCGGAGAGGCGGTCGAAATGGCCGTCTCCCTCGGTTTCGAACGCATACTGACTTCAGGCTGTGCAAAGACGGGGGCAGAAGGCGTTGACGTGCTGGAGCGGGCAATTGCTCTCGCTGCCGGCCGTATCTCCATCATGCCGGGCGCGGGCGTCTCGCTGGCGACGGTCGGCCAATTGTGGCCGCGACTTCAGATCGGCGAAATCCACTCCTCCGGTGCGGTGACTGTGATGGAGAACGACAAGCGCCTGCTCGATCTCGGATTCTCGACACCATCTTCCCGTCACACCGATGCGGCGACCGTGAAGGCACTGAAAGCCTACTTCGCCTAGGGCGGTTCAGCTTTTCACGGAATCTCGTCGCTGCTGCATGCTGTTGTCTCGTTGCAATTCCGGACGGAAAACCGCTGCGTGCTTTTTCTATCGCTGCTCGCAGCAACATCATGAATTGACAAAGAAACATTAGAATGATCAATCGTTCATAAACGCATATGCTGTAGGCATGGGCGAGCTGCGCAACATGCGGTCGTTGCAGCAAGGCAGGTTTCCTCGGGAGTAGCTGTAGATCTCGATCATGTCGGTGGCGCCACCTCGCAAGAAAAGCTGGGCTGTGTTCTGGATTGCGGCTGTTGTCATCGGCTCGATCATTCTCGCGACCGCATTGCTTGCCAACGACATGCGAAATCTGAGAGCGCTGGATCGCCGTTATCATCTCGATCTGTTCCCCGTATCGGAACAGCAGACCGCACCTCCGCCGACACAGAGTGCCGAGAGCAAGCCTCCCCCGCCCTCAGCCGCAACCTCCTCCAACAGCATAGCCGGCAACCACACCGCCGCACCGGAAAGCCCTCCTGTGCATAGCGCCAACGCCCCGGCTAAGGCGGTGGTTGCGAAATCCCCCCCGCGCAAGACCTCGCACCTGTTCGATGAGCCTGTCGACGCGCTGCGCAGCGCCTTCGTGCGAAGCTGGAGAATATCCGGCGAGAAGCTTTGCTCGGATCTGGTGACATTTGGCCTGTCCGTGGGCCAATGGCGGTCGAGCGAACTGGGCGCCGGCACCTCGGAATGCAGCTATGCCGTCCAGAAAGGCGCCTACGGCGACGCTAAGGCCGCATCCTTCTTCATCATTGCCCGCGGCAAGCCGACCGGCGAACTCGATACCATTCGCATCAAGGTCATCATGCCCGACAATGACGACGGCAAGGCCATAGCCAGCACCTTTGTCGACACCGTGGTGCTGCTGCTCAACGAAACGCGCTGGCTGGACTTTCAAACCGCGCTGGATGCGATCGGCAAGCTGCAGGACGTGACGCTGCAGGCCTTCGGCGCCAAGCTCAGTTTCTTCAAGGAATTCCAGAGCAACAATAGCTTCAATCTTCAGCTGGAGCTGCGAAGAACATCGCCGGAACAGATCCGAACCGCCATCGTTTTCGACAAGGCGCGCTGGACGCTGCAGTCTCCCGCCACGACGAATTAAGATATGTTGCGTAAAAGAACATGCCGGCCTTGCGACAATGACCGTTGCAAGATCAAGAGCTTAACGCGCGCCTAGCACATCTGAGATATCCTGGCGCGCTCCAGGTGAGTAGACAAACCTGGTCTCCGCGAGCCTCTCATGGTTCGGTTTTTGTTGCACTGCGCCATGGATAATGGTCATATCAATAGGAAACGCCTGCCCCCTCAGGCGGTGGAAAGCCATTACATTCCATGGACTCGCCTGATCTCAATTCACAGGGCCAGACTTTCGCGGTCGAACGCAATCCTCGCCTGCGTTACATCATCCCTGCCGTCGTTGCCGTTGCCTTCCTGATGGAGCAGCTGGATTCGACCATTCTCATCACCGCTGTACCGGATATCGCCAAAAGCCTCGCAACGACCCCGGTGCGCATGAACCTGGCGGTAACCACCTATATCCTCACACTTGCCATGTTCATCCCGGTGAGCGGCTGGTTTGCGGACCGGTTTGGGGCACGCCGCATATTCGCGCTTTCCCTTTGCATCTTCACGATCGGCTCGATCCTGTGCGGCCTGGCGACCAGCCTGCCGATGCTGATCGCCACGCGTGCGCTGCAGGGCTTCGGCGGCGCGATGATGACGCCCGTCGGGCGCCTCATCCTCATCCGCAGCTTCCCGCGCAGCCAGCTTGTCACCGCCATGACCTACATGACCCTGCCCGCCGTCATCGGGCCGGTCATCGGGCCGGTGCTCGGCGGCTTCCTGACGACATATCTTTCCTGGCGCTGGATATTCTGGGTGAACCTGCCCTTTGGCCTGATCGGCATCTTCATGGCATTGCGTTATGTCGAAGATACCGAGCGCGACAAAACGATCAGGTTCGACTTTCCCGGCTTCGTCATGGTCGGTCTCGGCTGCGTGTTGCTGCAATACGGGATCGAGAATATCGGCCGCCCTACTATTCCGGTTTGGGCAATTTTCGTCGCTCTCGCCGCCGCCGGCCTGCTGCTCGCAGGCTTCATCCGCTATGCCAGAACGGCTGAGGCGCCGGCTGTCGACCTAACCCTGTTCCGGCTGCGCACCTTCCGCATCGGCACCTTGGCCGGCGGTGTCTGTCGCGTCGGGTTGAATGGCGTTCCCTTCCTGCTGCCGCTGATGCTGCAGGTCGGTTTTGGCCTCAGTCCGATCGTATCGGGCACGCTGACCTTCGTCAGCGCTCTCAGCGCGCTTGTCGTGCGGCCCGTATCGGTGAAACTTCTGAAGCTTTACGGCTTCGACCGAATCCTGACATGGAGCGCTGTCTTCGGCGCAGCCGTCGTCGCCGGTTTCACGCTGATTACGCCGAGCACGCCGCACTGGGTCATCATCGTCTACGTCTTCGTCTTCGGGTTGGCGCGGGCAGCGCAGTTCATGACCTCCAATACCCTGTCATATTCCGACACGCCGGCAGCCCAGCTCAGCCGTGCGACCAGCCTCGGCGGCGTCCTTCAGCAGTTGAGCGTCAGCTTCGGGGTCTCCGTCGCCGCAATGCTGCTTG
This sequence comes from Rhizobium sp. NPDC092011, assembly GCF_044756305.1. Taxonomy (NCBI): domain Bacteria; kingdom Pseudomonadati; phylum Pseudomonadota; class Alphaproteobacteria; order Hyphomicrobiales; family Rhizobiaceae; genus Rhizobium; species Rhizobium sp. NPDC092011. The sequence goes on along the minus strand of NZ_JBIVSO010000005.1, from coordinate 89,696 downwards.
GCCTCGTCACGCTGGACGGCTCGCCGCTGACGCCGGAAAAATTCCACATGGCATTTCTGCTGATGGCCGTGATCCCGCTGCTCGGCATACCCGGCTTCCTGAAGCTCCAGCCGGAAGACGGTGTGCAGGTTAGCGGCCACCAACGCAGACAGGGACAATCGTCCTAAAGCGCGTCGCGATCTCTAAGATTCGCTTCACGGGCTTTCGCTCTTTGATTTCACACATGTCGTAGTCGCAAAACCGCTGCACACTTTTGCGCGGCATGCTCTAGTCAAGCCAGCGTTTATGCCGCAAGTGTGGAAGCGCGTGGATGAACCAGATGATCGCGAAGCACCGTGCCCGAGCGGTCGACCTCCTGCATCAGCACATCATAGCTCCAGAGGTCGGCCAGGTGCTGCAACACGCGCTTGGCGTCCATATCCTCAAGCAGCGTACCATTGAGCACCGTATGCCTGAGCAGGAGCTTTCTGTCGCCGGCAAGGTCGACATCGACGATCTCGATATGCGGATCGATCCAGCCGACGTCATATTGCCGCGCCAGCTCCCGGCGGATGCGCCGATAGCCGCGCTCGTCATGGATTGCCGCCACCTTCAGCCCCTCTTCTTCCTCCGGATCGTCGGTGAGCTGGAACATCCGCATCTTGCGCATCAGATGCGGGCTGAGGAATTGTGAGACGAAGCTCTCGTCGCGATAATTCGCCCAGAGATCGCGCAGCACCGCCATGGCGTCGCCGGTGCCGGCGATCTCCGGAAACCACTGGCGGTCCTCATCCTTGGGCTTCGTCACGATGCGCTCGATATCCTGCATCATGGCAAAACCGATGGCATAGGGATTGAGGCCGGAATAGCGCTGATCGTTGAAGGTCGGCTGGAAAACCACGTTGGTATGCGATTTCAAAAATTCCAGAAAATCGCCGTCGCTGATGCCGCCAAGCTCATGCAGCCGCGTCATGATGCGATAGTGCACATAGGTCGCCGTGCCCTCGTTCATCACCTTGGTCTGGCTCTGCGGATAAAAATACTGAGCGACATGCCGCACGATGCGAAGGATTTCGCGCTGCCAGGGCTTCAGCCGCGGCGCCATTTTTTCCAGGAAATAGAGGATGTTTTCTTGTGGCAGACCCGCAAGCGAACGCCGGCGCTCCAGATCGAGATCGGGCGCTTTTTTGCCTGCCCCGACCGGAATGGTGCGCCAGAGGTCGTTGAAAATCTTCTCGTCGTACTCGCGCCGCTCGCGCTCGCGCTTTTCCTCGTCGCGCAGGTCCGGCGTCTTCTTGCCGGCATAGCGGTGGACGCCGTGCGACATCAGTGCATGGGCCGCATCCAGCGTCCGCTCCACGGCCGCATGGCCGTAGCGCTCCTCGCAGCGTGCAATATAGCTCTTGGCGAAATTGAGATAGTCGAGAATCCCCTCCGCATCGGTCCAGAGCTTGAAGAGGTAGTTGTTCTTGAAGAAATGGTTGTGGCCGAAGGCGGCATGCGCGATGACAAGCGCCTGCATCGTCGCCGTGTTCTCCTCCATCAGGTAGGAAATGCACGGCGAGCTGTTGATGACGATCTCATAGGCGAGCCCACGCAGGCCCTTGCGGTAGAAGGCCTCGTGATGCGCGAAATGCTTGCCGAAAGACCAATGCTTGTAGAAGAGCGGCATACCGATCGAGGAATAGACGTCGAGCATCTGCTCGGCGGTAATGATCTCGATCTGGTTGGGATAGACATCGAGGCCAAGCTCGCCAATGGCGATCTTCTCGCAGGCATCGTGGATTCGCTGGATGGTGGCGAAATCCCAGTCCGCACCCTCAAAAAGCCGTTCCATCGATGCTTTCGCCATTATCCGCTCCTTGTTTCCGCAGTCCTGCGCTGGAAGAGATCGTGGAAGACCGGATAGATCTGGCTGCGATCGTTCACGCGCCGCATGGAGAGCACGGGCCAGGCTGCCTGCAGCCGCTCGTAAAGCGACCAGATCGCCGAGCCGGAAGAGATCGCCATGCCGCGCGCCTCGCCCACTTCCAGATAGGCGAAATACTGGCAGACCGGCAGGATCTCGCCGGTCAGCAGCGCCGCTGTGGTAGCATTGTCGGAATAGGCATTGTCGCCGTCCGATGCCTGTGCCGCATAAATGTTCCAGTCCGATGCCGGAAAACGATCTTGCACGATCCGCCGCATGGCTTCGAGCGCGCTGGATACCTGCGTGCCACCGGTTGCCGGGCTGCGGAAGAAGGTCTCCTCATCCACCTCCTCGGCCACGTCCGTATGGCGGATGAAGACGATCTCGACCCGGCGGTACTGCCGGGTGAGGAAGATGTAGAGCAGCATGTAGAAGCGCTTGGCGAGGTCCTTCATATGCTCCGACATCGAGCCGGAAACGTCCATCAGGCAGAACATCACGGCCTGCGCCACCGGCTTCGGCTCATTCTCGAAACGACGATAGCGAATATCGATCGGGTCGATATAGGGGATGCGCCGCACCTTGGATTCCAGCAGCTTGATCTCGGCCTCGAGCTGCGCCCGGCGCGTCTCGTCCTTGCACTCCTCCGCCTCCTCGACGAGCTTGGCGACCGTTTCCGGCTTAGGTCGATGCAGCGCGACACGCCGCATCATGGCCAGCCGCATGGTGCGGTTGATGGCGAGATTGGCGGGCGAGCCGGTGACGGAATAGCCGGAGCGAACCGGGTTGATCTGGTCCGCAGACATCAGTCGCCGTTTGGCCAGATCCGGCAGCTCGAGATCGTCGAGGAAGAGATCGAGGAATTCGTCGCGGGTCAGGATGAAGCGGAAGGCATCCTCGCCGGTGCCGTCGCCACCGGCCTGCGGCTTGCCGCCACCACCCTCGGGACGCGGAAGAATGTCGCCCTCGAGGAAGTCCTTGTTGCCGGGAAGAATATGCTCCTTAAGCCCCTCGGGGCCGCGATGGAACCGAGGCTCCTCGGTTCCATCCAGTGGAATGCTGATTTCGCCACCTTTCAGAATGTCCTGAATGTCGCGTTTCTGAGAGGATTCATAGACCGCTCTCTGCACCAGCGCTTTTGCTCTTCGCAAAAATCGTTGACGATTTTCTAGACTTTTTCCGCCTGGGTTCAGGCGTCTGTCAACAATGTGCATTCCTTCTTCCTTGGTGGCTCATCCCGCCTGTTTTACACGCATGTACCATTCCACAAGCCGCCGAACCTGCCGCTCGGTATAACCCCGCGCGACCATTCGCTCGACGAATTCGCCATGTTTCTTTTCGGACTCACCGTCCTTCTTGGACCCGAACGAGATAACAGGCAAAAGATCCTCCACCTGGGAGAACATCCGCTTTTCGATGACTTCGCGGATTTTCTCGTAGCTCGTCCAGGACGGGTTTTTACCGCCGTGGCTCGCCCTTGCTCTCAAGCAGAACTTGACGATCTCGTTGCGGAAGTCCTTCGGATTGGCGATGCCGGCCGGCTTCTCGATCTTGGTGAGCTCCTGGTTGAGAAGCTCCCGGTCCAGAAGCTGGCCCGTATCCGGATCCTTGAAATCGACGTCCTCGATCCAGGCGTCGGCATAGTCGACATAGCGATCGAAGAGGTTCTGTCCGTAATCCGAATAGGATTCCAGATAAGCCTTCTGGATCTCATGCCCGATAAACTCCGCATAGCGCGGCCCGAGCTCGCTCTTGATGAACTCGATGTAGAGCTTCTCGGTTTCGAGCGGCAGCTGTTCCCTGCGGATCGACTGCTCCAGCATATACATCAGATGCACCGGATCGGCACCGATCTCGGTCGTGTCGTAGTTGAAGGTCGCTGCCAGTACCTTGAAGGCGAAACGGGTGGATGCTCCGTCCATGCCTTCATCGACACCAGCCGTATCGCGATATTCCTGCACGCTGCGCGCTCTCGGATCGGTCTCCTTCAGGCTTTCGCCGTCATAGACCCGAAGCTTGGAGAAGGCGGTCGAATTCTCGTGTTTGGAAAGTCGCGTCAGAACAGTGAAGCGGGCGAGCGTTTCCAGGGTCGACGGCGCGCAGGGCGCGTCGCTGAGCTCGGATTCCTCGATCAGCTTCTCGTAGATCTTCTGCTCTTCGGTGACCCGCAGGCAATAAGGCACCTTCACGACGCAGATGCGGTCGATGAAAGCCTCATTGTTCTTGTTGGCCTTGAAGGTCTGCCACTCCGACTCGTTGGAGTGCGCCAGAATGATGCCCGAGAAGGGAATGGCGCCGATATTCTCGGTGCCGATATAGTTGCCTTCCTGGGTCGCCGTCAGCAACGGGTGCAGCATCTTGATCGGCGCCTTGAACATCTCGACGAATTCGAGAATGCCCTGGTTGGCGCGGTTCAAGGCACCCGAATAGCTGTAGGCATCCGGGTCGTTCTGCGCCAGGCTTTCGAGCTTGCGGATATCGACCTTGCCGACCAGCGAGGAAATATCCTGGTTGTTCTCGTCACCCGGCTCCGTCTTGGCGACGGCGATTTGCCGCAACCTCGATGGCTGCAATCGGACGACGCGGAAGCGGGAAATGTCGCCTTCGAACTCTTCAAGCCGCTTCAGGCACCAAGGGCTCATGAGCCCCGTCAAGCGCCGGCGCGGAATACCGTAGCGCTCTTCGAGCATCGGCCCCATGGTCACGGGATCGAACAGGCTGAGAGGGCTTTCGAAGACCGGGCTCAGCTCGTTTCCGGCCTTGAGCACATGGATGGGATGAACCTCCATCAGCGATTTCAACCGCTCGGCAAGCGATGACTTGCCGCCGCCGACGGGGCCGAGCAGATAGAGAATCTGCTTGCGCTCCTCCAGCCCCTGGGCCGCATGGCGGAAGAAGGCGACGATACGTTCTATCGTCTCTTCCATGCCGAAAAAGCCCGCAAACGCTGGATAAGTCCGGATGGTCCGGTTCATGAAAATACGCCCAAGTCTCGTGTCCTTGGCCGTATCGATCAGCAGAGGTTCTCCCATGGCTGCCAGCAGCCGCTCTGCCGCGTTGGCGTACATGAGCGGATCCTCCCGGCAGCCTTCTAGGTATTCGGAGAATGACATCTCGACTTCGCGCCGTGCTTCGAAAGTACGGGCGAACGTGTTGAATAGTACATCGTTGTTTGACATGGCGCCCCGTTAGCTTGCTATTGCAAATAAACGCTGGACTTAACGAGATCACTTGATCCCGCTATATCTAAGGTGCGGTATCAGTCTCTTCGAATCAATAGGTGACCCGTACAATAATTCGTACGCCTGATTGTAAATACCATCAACATCTTGAAGTGCTCATGCACTAAATTAATGAAGAACCATCTTCAAGTTGTCGTGATTGGAATTCACTCACCACAGGGTGCACCTCCCGCCGAGGCCGCTACGCGAACTCTTCGACGCAAAAAGCCCGATTTCAGCGAAAATCTGATCTGAAACCAGAACAATTCCATTGTCGGCATGATTTGGGAGAAAAGATGGTGCCCAGAGCCGGAATCGAACCAGCGACACGCGGATTTTCAATCCGCTGCTCTACCAACTGAGCTATCTGGGCATCCAGACTTCACGTCAAACGAAGGGCCTTTGCAGGCACTGGGCGGTTGGTTCGCCCCGGAAGCGAGCGGGGTTATAGCATCTTGTTCGGCCATGTCCAGCAGCAAATGACTCTTTTTTGACAGGAAATCGAATTTTGGCAATTCGCGAACAAAATGAAGGGGTTCGTAAGGTCGAGCAACGCGGGAAAACCGCATTCAGTCCTGATCGGAGCCGTCGGCCTTGGTCTCGTCCTCGGTGACGGGGATGGCGTAAGAGCCGTTCAGCCAGCGCGAAAGATCGAGCGAACGGCAGCGATCGGAGCAAAATGGATAGTGTTCGCGCACCGAAGGCTGGCCGCATTCTGCGCAAGCACGCGTCTTGCGCAGCGGCTCAACTTTCGAACCTACCTTGATCTTATCGATCCTCGCCATGAGCCTATCCTTCCTGCCATCCGGCGTGGACATCGAATCCCTCGCCCGCCAGCAGCAGCATGGTTTCATAAAGCGGCAATCCGACGACATTGGTGTAGGAGCCGACAAGTTTCTGCACGAAGGAGCCGGCAAGCCCCTGAATGCCATAGGCTCCTGCCTTGCCGCGCCACTGGCCAGACGCCAGATACATTTCGATATCGCGGCTCGAAAGCCGCTTGAAACGCACCTTGGTCTCGACCACCTTCTGACGCAGCTTACGGTCCGGCGTGATCAGGCAGATGCCGGTATAGACGACGTGGCCGCGGCCGGAGAGCAGGTGCAGCGCCGAGGAAGCTTCGTCGATAAACTCCGCCTTCGGCAGGATGCGACGCCCGACGGCAACCACCGTATCGGCCGACAGGATATAGCTGCCCTGCCATGCGGCATCGCTCTTGATGCCTGCAAAGGCCGCCTCACCCTTTTCCGCCGAAAGCCGCCGCGCCAGCGAGCGCGGATGCTCCGACTTCTTCGGTGTCTCGTCGATATCCATCGGCATGAGACGCGCGGGTTCGATGCCGGACTGGTGCAACAGTTCGACGCGGCGCGGCGATCCGGAAGCCAGTATCAGCTTGTGTTTCAACGCCATCAGACCTCGACCTGTCATGCGGGAATGAGAACCGGCTCTAGAGCATGATGCCGAAAAGTGTCAGCCGTATTCGGGCGACATCATGCTCCACTTCTTGGAACCGAGAGCGGCGAACTACTTGAAACGGTAGGTGATGCGGCCCTTGGTCAGGTCATAGGGGGTCATTTCCACCAGCACCTTGTCGCCGGCAAGAACGCGGATGCGGTTCTTGCGCATGCGGCCCGCCGTGTGGGCGATGATCTCATGCTCGTTTTCCAGCTTCACGCGAAAAGTCGCGTTCGGCAGGAGTTCGGTGACGACACCGGGAAATTCGAGGACTTCTTCTTTCGGCATTAAAGCTTCTTTTCCTGTCGGTTGAGGTCGGCGCCCATGGCAAAAAGCCGGGGGTCGCCGGAAATTGCGCGGAAACTACACAATCGCCGCGGTTTTGTGAACCTCGTTGATAAGGGTTTCTGCATTTGTTTCATCGGCAGCTCTAAAGCGAACCGCGATGCTCCACAAGTCGGCTCTCGATCAACCCGAGCAAATGGTCCCGAACGCCGCGATAGGCATCGAGAACCTGGTCACGCGTGCCATCGGTCGCAGAGGGGTCCATGGTCGGCCAATAGATGACCTCGATGGCGTTCGCCCGCGTCAGCTCAAGCGCAGCGTGATGCGCCTCCGGCGAGAGCGTGATGATGATATCGAAGAAGTCGTCCTCGAGCTCCTCCAGGGTCTGCGGCTGCCGGCGCCCCAGCGAAAGCCCGATCTCATCGAGCACGACGTCCACGAAAGGATTGCGTTCGCCGGCACGCACGCCCGCCGAGGCGATATAAGTGCCTTGCGGCAACATGCTGCGCGCGATCGCCTCCGCCATCGGTGAGCGGATGGCGTTTAGCCCGCACATGAAGAGGATGGCGCCTGGCGCTTTGCCGTTGCCCACATGCCTCTGCTCCTGCGGCTGCTCCATGCCGGTCACCCGCGCCAGTAGAGCACGCAGACGAGCGTGAAGAGCCGGCGTGCCGTGTCGAAATCGACGGCGATCTTGCCGTCCAGCCGATCCATCAGCGTTTGAGAGCCTTCGTTATGGATGCCGCGACGCCCCATATCGATGGCTTCGATGCGGCTCGGGGTGGCCGAGCGGATCGCCTCGTAATAGCTCTCGCAGATCATGAAGTAGTCCTTCACGATGCGCCGAAACGGCGTCAGCGAAAGAATATGCGTGGCGACGATGCTGCCATCCTCGATGCGGATGTCGAAGACGAGCTTCTGGTCGACCAGCGACAGATTGAGCAGATAGGGTCCGCCGCCGTGGCCGATCGGCGCAAAGCTGTTTTCTTCGATGAGGTCGAAAATGGCGACGGCGCGCTCATGCTCGACATCCGGCGTCGAACGGCCGATCGTGTCGTCCAGGACAACGTCGCTCAGCCGGAAGACGCCCTTGGCCATCCCTTACCCCTCGAGATTGAGGCGGATCGCGACCGATCGCGCATGTGCGTCCAACCCTTCGGACTTGGCAAGCGCGATCGCCGCCGGCCCAAGTGCGCGAAGCTGCTCGGGACCGAGCCGCAGGATCGAGGTGCGCTTGACGAAATCAAGCACGGAAAGACCCGACGAAAAGCGTGCCGAGCGCGCCGTCGGCAGCACGTGGTTGGAACCGCCGACATAATCGCCGATCACCTCGGGCGTATGACGGCCGACGAAGATCGCGCCGGCATTGCGGATGCCCGAAAGCAGCGGCTCAGGATCGTCGACCGCAAGTTCCAGATGCTCGGCGGCGATACGGTTGGCAAGCGGAATGGCCTGCTTCAGATCTGCCACCAGGATGATGGCACCGAAATCGCGCCAGCTGGCTGCTGCAGTCTTCGACCGGCTCAATTGCTTGATCTGGCGCTCGACGGCACTTTCCACCGCCTTGCCGAATTCGGCATCGTCGGTGATCAGGATCGACTGCGCGCCTTCGTCATGCTCGGCCTGCGCCAGGAGATCGGCGGCAAGCCAGTCCGGATCGTTGTTCTTGTCGGCAATGATAAGCACTTCGGAGGGGCCGGCGATCATGTCGATGCCGACAGTGCCGAAGACATGTCGCTTGGCGGCGGCAACATAGGCATTGCCCGGGCCGGTGATCTTGTAGACCGGCGCGATCGTCTCGGTGCCATAGGCAAGCGCTGCAATCGCCTGCGCGCCGCCGATGCGATAGATTTCCTCGACGCCGGCCATGCGGGCGGCGGCAAGCACGGCCGGATTGATGGCGCCGCCCATGGTGGGCACGGCAATGACGATACGGTCGACGCCGGCAACCTTGGCCGGCACGGCGTTCATCAGCACCGAGCTCGGATAGCTCGCCGTGCCACCCGGCACATAGAGACCGACCGCTTCGATCGCCGTCCAGCGCGAGCCGAGGCCGACCCCGAGATCATCCTCATAGATATCGTCCTTCGGCAGTTGCCGGCGGTGATGCGATTCGATGCGGGTCGCAGCGACCTTCAGCGCGCCCAGCACTTCGGCCGGAACGGCCTCGATCGCCGCGTCGATCTCCGCTTCGCTGACGCGCATCGGCGTGGTGGCGAAATCGATGCCTTCGAATTTCTTGGAATAATGCGCAAGAGCCTCATCGCCGCGTGCCCGTACATCGTCGATGATGCCACGCACCACGGCATTCACATCCTCGGATACTTCCCGCTTGGTCGTCAGGAAAGCGGCGAACTGCTGCTCGAACCCTTCCGACGCCTGATCCAGCCAGATAGCCAACGCTGATATTCCTCTTTCACTGCAGCCGCCCTGAGCGGCAAAACCTAACCGTCGCTGCTATTCGCCCGCATCCGGATGTCGGGGCTTATGCGCCGTTTCCCATGCGCCACCGATATCGGCAAGCTGAACTTCGATGCATTCGACATCGAGCGCAATGGTGGCGTTGCCGGCAAGCGTCAGTTCAATCGTACCGTCAGGCCCTTCGCCCTTCTGTTCGAAGCGGATGGCGAGCAGCGACAGCACCTCATCGCGCTTGCGCCGGTCGATGCCGTTGGAGCGCACCGCCTGTACCCGTTTGAACACGAGCGCGGCGCGATGGCGCTCATAGGACTTCTTGCGCTCTTCCGAGCGCTCCCAGTCGAAGCGATTGGCTGCGAGCGAGAAGTGTTCGAGCTTCGGCGCGAAGGACATATCGCCGACCTTGAAAACGCTATCCTGCATATGCGCGGAGATGACGGCCAGATCCTCGTTGTCGAGTGCCATTAGCTTGAGATTGCTCATTCGCTCCTTAATCCCCGATCGCGCTACCGCATCGGCCCGAAAATCTGAAACGATTTTCGGAAAGCCCGATGCGTAGATTAAAAGAGTTAGAGCGTCCACTGTGCTTCCAAAAGGAAGCACGGCGCTCTAGCAAACGTCGTCTCCGACGTTTCTCTTCTGTGGACATAAGATGGGAGCGCAAAAGACGCAACCGAAGAAAGCGGGCTTGCCCGCTCTCTTCACGACAAGAAGTGGAATTGGCGCATCCTGCGCGGCCGTCCGCCGTATAACAGCGAAGGCAAGCCAGGCATTAAAAGCGCTGACCCTATGGAGCTTTAGTCGCTGATGCGCTCGACGATGGCGCCGCAACGCGTCAGCTTGTCTTCCAGACGCTCGAAGCCACGGTCGAGGTGATAGATGCGCGACACCAGCGTCTCGCCTTCGGCGGCAAGGCCGGCGATGACGAGCGAAACGGAGGCGCGAAGATCCGTCGCCATGACAGGCGCGCCCTTCAACTTCTCGACACCTTCGATTCGGGCCGTCTGGCCGGACAGCGAAATCTTGGCGCCAAGGCGGGCAAGCTCCTGCACGTGCATGAAACGGTTTTCGAAAATGGTCTCGGTGATGTGCGAAATGCCGGACGAGCGCGTCATCAGCGCCATGAACTGCGCCTGCAGGTCCGTCGGAAAGCCGGGGAACGGATCGGTGACGACGTCGACGGGCTTGATGCCGCCGCCATTGCGCATGATGCGGATGCCGTTATTGGTCTGCGAAACGTCAGCGCCGGCGCGGCGCAGGCTTTCGAGCGCCGTGTCGAGCAGCGCCATATCGGTGTTTTGGAGCGTGACGTCACCGCCGGTCATGGCGACGGCCATGGCGTAGGTGCCGGTCTCGATACGATCCGGCAGCACGCGATGACGGGCGCCGGAGAGCGAGGTGACGCCTTCGATGGTGATCGTGCTGGTGCCGGCGCCGGAAATCTTGGCGCCCATGGCGATCAGGCAGTTGGCGAGATCGACGACTTCAGGCTCGCGGGCGGCATTGCCGATGACGGTCGTGCCGCGGGCAAGCGTCGCCGCCATCATCAGCACATGCGTCGCGCCGACGGAAACCTTCGGGAAGACATAGCGGGCGCCGATGAGGCCGCCCTTCGGCGCGGTGGCGTTGATATAGCCGCCGTCGATTTCCATGGTGGCGCCGAGCGCCTCAAGACCCTCGATGAAGAGATCGACCGGGCGCGTGCCGATGGCGCAGCCGCCGGGCAGCGAAACGCGCGCCTGGCCCTCACGGGCGAGCAACGGCCCGATGACCCAGAAGCTCGCGCGCATCTTGGCGACCAGCTCGTAAGGCGCTGTGGTATCGACGATGGTGCGGCAGGTGAAATGGATGGTGCGGGAATAGCCGTCTTCCTGGCGCTCGCGGCGGCCGTTGACGGCAACGTCAACGCCGTGATTGCCGAGGATGCGCATCAGGAGCTCGACATCGGCCAGATGCGGCACGTTTTCGAGCGTCAGGGTATCGCTGGTCAAAAGCGAGGCGATCATCAGCGGCAGGGCGGCATTCTTGGCGCCGGAGATCGGAATGATACCGTTGAGCTCGTTGCCGCCGACAATCCTGATACGATCCATATGTGCAATACGGGCGAGGCCCGCCTTTCCTGAAGTTCCGTGCGCCAAATTTCACGCGCTTTGGGAGAAAGCGCTGTTTAGATGAAATAGATTAACGCATCAATTCGTTTGATGATGGGCGACATGAATCATTGCGATTCGTCCATTTTTGCGGCAGCGCCCTACTCATCCCCTGTTTTTACAGCCTCTGCTTTTGCCGCCGGCAGCCCATCCGTCTCGTCGGCCTGACCGGCACGGCGCGCCCGCACCTGCTGTTTGCGGCGAGAAAGATTCTCCCGTAGCTTCAGCGCCGCGCGCTCGCGCCGCCGATCCGCCTCGGTGATCTGCCCGGCATCCGCACGCTCGGCCGCCTCGCCTGATGTCGAACCACCCTGCAAAGCCTGCTCTTCATCGATTTTTGTCTTGTCTGCGACCATGCTTTTCCATAGCCGAAAACCTCAGCCTTCAAAAGACCGACACATTTTTTCCAACGATCTTTCACAGAACTTGCAATTTGCGGCTTGCACTCCGCCTCCACCTATGGCAATAGCCGCCTCGCCCAATACGGCGCACCTATCAGCGCCACGGAATGCTGCTATAGCTCAGGGGTAGAGCACTCCCTTGGTAAGGGAGAGGCCGAGAGTTCAAATCTCTCTAGCAGCACCAGTTTCTCACAACTCAATCGCTCTAAATTTTCCCGCCTTGGCTGCGCTAAATCCGTTTGCCTTAGACCGGCTTCAAAGATAGCTCGTACATTTTGTTATTCCCCCGCTCGTGCAAGCCGATAGAGCAGCTGTGGAGCGGGTATTGATGAACACCTATACACTGGCTACATTGATGTCGGCGATTGATCGGCGCGCTGCCTAAAAGACTTTCGCTCCTGTCATGTGCCTCGGGCCGAGGTTTGGGATGACTTTTTTCACCAGGCTCTAAGGAGTGACTGCGATGAAGTATCGCAAATACAAAGGTCCATTAGGCTGTGTAGCACACCTAATGCAGAATGACCCAATGCTAGGCCAACATCTTTTGGATGCTCATGTTATTAGGACACTTGATCCTATGGACGAGCATGATCGCAATGAAATTGAGGCGGCCAAAATGCGATCGGAAGAGCGACGCAGGTATTGGATCAACTCCCTCAGGAAGTAGATAGCGGAACTCCTGACGGCTGATCGCCATTATGCTTCAGCTCGCCGCGCGTTCTCTTCGGAACAAAGCATTCCAGTCGTAAAAACGAAAGCCCCGCCAACAAACGCCAGCGGGGCTCTCCAAATCAAACCAGTCCTAAATCTTAGAACTTCACGCCGACGCCAACGGAGATGACGTGTTGGTCGAGGTCGGCCTTGATGCCGTAGAAGTCCTTGTCGCCGAAGCTATTGAAGCGGTATTCGGCGCGGGCGAAGATGTTGTTGGTGAAGGCGTAGTCGACGCCGGCGCCAACGGTCCAGCCGTTGAAGGTTTCGGTTTCCTTGTCGCCCAGAGCCTTGACGAAGCCGCGCGTCGCGGTCCAGCCGCCGGTTGCGTAGACGAGCGTGCGGTCGAAGGCATAGCCGACGCGGGCGCGAACGGAGCCGGCGACATCCGTGCCGACCTTTACCTTCGTGCCGAAGAAATCGTAGTTGTTCGAGTTCCAGTTGTAATTGAGATCGCCTTCGACGCCGAGGACGACGTTGTTGCTCAGCTGGTAGTTGAAGCCGGCAAAGCCGCCGATGAAGCCGCCGTTGAAGTTATCGGACGTGCTTGCGCCGGGAACGCTGAAATCACCATTCAGCCAGCCTGCACCGCCGTTCACACCAAGATAACCGCCCGTCCAAGAAAAGCCGCTCTCCATAGGCGCAGCAGCAGGAGCAGTCGGTGTTGCGAGATCGGCAGCATGGGCAGACACCGCGAAAGTTGACGCAATCACCGCAACGGACGCGAACAGGAATTTCATAATGCTTTCTCCTCAATATAGATGCACTACGCTAAATCGTAGATACCAGCTCTATACAACCTTGAGGAAAACAATGCTGTGTTGAATTTGTCACATTTCATGCAATTAACAGGAGAAGAAAAGCAACGATACCCCTTCGGCAAATAGATTATGCGCAACCGGGGCGAAGCAAGGCGAGGCAAAACACGACAGATTGTGCGGAAAGCGGCCGCAAGCGCAGGAATACCGGTATAGTCGCGAAATCGTGTCGCATCCGGTTCTCGCCCGCTGCCGGCCAGCCTCCCCAATTTGGCTGCAATCCCCCGTTTTAACCCTTCTCCCATCACATCCATCTTGCCCCGGGAGAAAAGCCTCAATGTCGAAACTACGCGTCGCCGTTCTGTTTGGCGGTCAGTCCACCGAGCATGAGGTTTCCGTCATGTCGGCCCGCAATGTCGTCAAGGCGATCGATGGCGGCAGATATGAGATCGTGCCGATCCTGATCGACCGCGTCGGGCGCTGGCTGCTGACGGAGGAAAAGGACGGCGCCCTGCCGGAGGCGATTGCCTATGAAGGCCGGCAAGTCTGCCTGGTTCCGGGCGGCAAGGGCCAGCTGATGGCGCTGGATGGTTCTGGCGCGCGCGAACTGCCTGCGGTCGACGTGCTGTTTCCAGTGCTGCATGGGCTGAACGGCGAGGATGGCTCCATCCAGGGCCTCGCGCAGATCGTCGGCCTTCCCCTCGTCGGCTGCGGCATTCTGGGCTCGGCCAACGCGATCGACAAGGATATGGCGAAGCGCCTGCTGCGCGAGGCCGGTCTGCCGGTGGCGCTCTCCCTAACGCTGACGCGCGGCGACAAGCCCGATTTCAATGAGATTGCGAGCGCACTCGGCTCGCCCGTCTTCGTAAAACCCACGCGCCAGGGCTCGTCGGTCGGCGTCAGCAAGGTGCAGGATGCCGCAGCGTTCGAAGCGGCGCTGGCAGAAGCCTTCCGGCATGACCGCAAGGTGCTGGTCGAGGAATTCGTGCGCGCCCGCGAGATCGAATGCGCCGTGCTGGAACAGCCTGACGGCACGCTCTTCGTCTCGGTGCCAGGCGAGATCGCCACGGCTGCGACGCATGGCTTCTACTCCTACGAGGCGAAATATCTCGATCAGGATGGCGCCGTCGTCACCGTGCCTGCGGATATTCCGGCCGAGACGGCAGAAGCGCTGAAGCGCATGGCGGCGGATGGCTTTCGGGCTCTCGGCTGCGAAGGGTTGGCGCGCGTCGATTTCTTTCTACGGCCGGATGGCAGCGTCGTCATCAACGAGATCAACACCATGCCGGGCTTCACCAATATCAGCATGTATCCCAAGGCCATGGGCGCCTCGGGCATTTCCTATCCGGAGCTTGTCAGCCGCCTGATCGAACATGGGCTTGCGCGGGCGCGGCAGGCCTAGTTCAGAGGGGCGGCAGGGTATAATGCCGCCCGCCAGGCATCAGACCTTTTCCTTCTTCTTGGTCTTCACCTTCGGCTCTGCTGGCGCATCCGGCGTTGGCACCAGAAGCTTTCTGAGCGAAGCGATCTTGTCCTTCACCAATGGACGGAAGCGGCTGGCGCGATAGGGCATGTCGGCGGCGCCGTAGCCTTCCGGGCCGTCATCATTGCCGCGATGGATCTCTTCCAGCTTCACCCCGATAAAGGTGCCGTCGACATAATGCGTGTATTCGCCGACCCAGCGGATGGTGTAGATCGTTCCCTTGCGGATCAGCTGATCGATGCTGACATGCTTGAACTTGTCATCGATGCAGACGACCTTCTGGCCCACATGGAAATCGTAACTCACCCTGCCCTCCTCAAAGCGATGAAACATCATGGCCCCTGCCGCTATGACAGGAAGATGGCCACATATCGGCAACATGCCGCCGGCAGAAGCCAGCAAGCCGTTTTATGCTATGCCGGACGGACAAACCAGACCGCATGGCTTGAACAGGACGGCCCGCCGGCAAGGCGGGTTCAGGTGCCGCCGAGAAAGGCCGCGTCTGCCGCCGGTGGCCGGCCAAACAATTTGCGGTATTCACGCGTGAACTGCGTCTGGCTGTCATAGCCGACCTCAAATCCGATCTCCCGGGCGCTTGCCTCACGAAGAAGCAACCTGCGGCGCGCTTCCTGCAGTCGAATGAGCGCTCGATATTGCAGCGGCGACATCAAGGTGACGGCCTTGAAATGCCTATGCAGCGACGTCGCACTCATTCCCGCCATATCGGCCAGCTTTTCGATGCTCATGGCCTCGGCGAAATGCTGCTTTATCCAATCGGTAACGCGGCCGATCTGCGCCAGATTCGTCCCCTGCGTCGCAAGCTGCCGCAGCATCGGCCCGAGTTCACCCCGAAGCAGCCGGTAGTATAGTTCCAGCCTGGCGAGCCTTGCCATCATCTCGATATCCTCGGGCGTGTCCAGGCAGGAGACGAGGTTCAATGCCGCGCGCAGGATCTCCGGCGTCTGCTGCGACACCGCAAGCCCGGTGTGATCGCGCTGCCCGGCCGTATGGGCCGATGGAATTTCCGCAAGAACCCTTGCGATCTCCTCCCGGTCCAGCTCAAAGGACAATGCCAGGTGCGGGGCGGCCGGATCCGCCTGTTCAACCCGCGCAGATACCGGCAGATTGACTGTCGCGATGAAATATTGCGCGGAATCGACACTGAAGGTCCGCTCTCCCAGCTGAATGGTCTTTGCCCCCTGCAACACAAGGCAAATTCTCGGGCTGTAGACACTGTCCGTCGGCAATGTCGGCCGGCTCACCTTGTAAAGCGTCAGTCCTTGCACCGCGGTCGTCTGCTTCTGAACGGCAGCGTGACGGCTGATCAGCGCTCTGAGCTCTGTTGACGGTTCCATAGATCGGGCTTTCACGAATGGCGGCATTTCCGGCGCATGATATCTCTCATCGGCAAAATTGGAAGGATCGTATGAAAGTCTGGTCCTTCTGCCCTAACACCCGAACCTCGGCCGCTCCTAGATTCGGTCCATGCGGTGCTTCTCCATGAGGGCCGCCAGGACATTCAAAAGGAAGAGCTGAACATGAACGATACACCAGTATGGTTTATCACCGGATCGTCTGCAGGCCTTGGGTTCGAGATTGCAAAATCCGTGCTCGAGCGCGGTTGGCGCGCGGTCGTCACAGCCAGGCAGCCTGAACAGCTGGAAGCGCTTGTCGCCGAGCACGAAGGGCGCGCCCTGGCGCTCCGCGTCGATGTTACCGACAAGTCCACGATCAAGACAGCCGTGGCCGACTCCATCGCCGCATTCGGCAGGATCGATGTGCTGGTCAACAATGCCGGCTATGGTTATCTCGCCGCAATCGAGGAAGGCGATGATGAGGGCGTGCGCAAACAGTTCGAAACGAATCTGTTCGGTCTGATCGATGTCACCAAGGAAGTATTGCCCGGCATGCGCAACCGCAGGAGCGGCCATATCGTCAACATTTCGTCGCTGGGCGGCTTGGTGGCATTTGCCGCCACCGGCTATTACCACGCGACCAAATTTGCCGTCGAAGCGATCTCGGAATCACTGTCCTACGAGGTTGCTCCGCTCGGTTTGAAAGTGACGATCGTCGAGCCCGGTGCGTTTCGCACCAACTGGGCCGGCAGCTCGATGGTCGAGTCCCCGATCAGGATCGACGATTATGCCGACACGGCCGGAAAACGGCGCCAATCGACGAAAGCCTCCTCTGGCAATCAGCCCGGCGATCCCTCACGCGCCGCAGCCGCAATCATAGAGGCGGTCGAGGCCGAAGTGCCGCCGCTTCGGTTGCTTCTGGGCGCTCCGGCGCTCGATATTGCCTACAAGCGCCTGGAAGCGCTCAAGGCAAACTTCGACGCCTGGAAGGATGTTACTCTGAGCGCCGACTTCCCGGCTTCTCAGCCAAACTGACGTTCGCACGGACCGAGCATCGCGACCCTGTTGTTGGCGATGCTCGGTTACACGCTGGCCGTCAACGCGGAGAATGTCGCGGCACGATGAATGAAACGGTGACAAAGCAATGCGTTGACAAGCTTCGTGGAAGGCTGAACATAGCCCTTCGTCCAAGCAGCCGTAAGGCCTTGCTTTCATGTTCATACCCGATACCCGCAAGGCCCGCTGAAGGCGCTAGAAGTCCATGCCCACCCTCCGCCTCATTGCCGACGACCTCACGGGCGCACTCGATACCGCAGTCGAATTCGTCGGCGTCTACGGGCATATCGAGGTGCTGCGCAGCAATGCGCTCCCCACAAACCTGCCGGATTGCCTGGCGATCGATAGCGGCACCCGCGAGAAAACGGCTGCGGAAGCTGAGATAGCAGTCGGCGGCATTGCGCCGTTGCTGGAGCGGGCGGATCTCGCCTTCAAGAAGGTGGATAGCCTGTTTCGCGGGCCATGGGCCGTCGAGCTTGCAGCCTGCTTTCGGCTGGGTCACTGGCGGCACTGCATCCTGGCGCCGGCTTTTCCGCATCATGGACGGCATACAAGGGGTGGACGGCAGGTCCTCTTCGCCGGCAAGGACGCCTGGCGCGATGTCAGCGGCGATCTGGTCGCGCAGTTACGGGCAGAAGGGCTGCCGGCTTTCAACACGACGCTCGACCAGGCCTCCGTCGATGGCGCTGAAAAGCAGCCTGTTCCAGATGGTATCCACGTCTTCGATGCGCATACCCAAGAAGATCTGGATGCCGTCATCGCATGGGTATCATCACAGCTGGAGGGGCCAGTCCTCTGGAGCGGCACAGGCGGCCTCGCTCGCGCCTTGGCACGCAATATCGAACAGGCAACGCGTCATCTGCCGCGCACGGAAAAGAGTGCAGACACGCGGCGAGCGGCTCCGGCAGTCCCCATTTCACGCCGGCTGCAGAGGCCGGTGCTCGGCCTGTTTGGCTCTGATCAGCCGATCACGCTGGCGCAACTGGAGGCCTGCGGTCCCTATTGGCTGAAGCTTGCGGAAGATGCGAATGCAGATGCCGTCTCTCGCCAGATCCATCATGGCGGCGTCGCCATGGTCAGCCTCGATCTGCCCGGTGGGCTCGAGCGCGAAGATGCTACGAGACGCATCGCCACGACCTTCGGCAGGATAGCCAAGGCACAATCGGCTCCGGCCACATTGATCGTCGCCGGCGGCGAGACGTTGCGCAATCTCTGTGCGGCGCTCGACGTTACCGCGCTCAGCATCACCGGCCAGGCAGCGCCTGGCCTGCCGCGCTCGACGATTGTTGGCGGCCCCTGGCAGGGCACCACGGTGATCTCCAAATCAGGCGCATTTGGCGGCCCGACCCTGTGGCGCGACCTGTTGAACGAAAATGCGCTCATCGCCGGAGGAGAAGAACCATGACGCGGCATCTGGCGATCACCATGGGCGATCCCGCCGGCATCGGCCCGGAAATCATCATCAAGGCCGCAGCGCGGCTCAAAGATCGGATCGATGAAGGTAAGCTGAAACTAACGATTATCGGTAGCGGTCCAGCTCTACGGCTCGCCCGGCAGCAACTCGGTCTCGATATCGAGATCCCCGAAACGCAGATGGAGAGCGGCTGGCCGAACCTCTGCTTCATCCAGGCCGACACCGAAGGAGAACCAATTCTGCCGGGCGTTCTCTCTGGCGATGGCGGACGCATGGCCTTCAAGGCGATCGGAAAGGGCGTTGAGCTCGCCATGTCAGGCAAGGTCGGCGGCATCGTCACCGCACCGCTCAACAAGGAAGCGCTGAACAGGGCTGGCTTCCACTATGCCGGCCACACCGAACTCCTGGCGGAGCTCACGGGGGCCCGCGGCTCCGTCATGATGCTGGCCCACGGCAATATGCGCGTCAGCCACGTCACCACCCATGTCGCGCTGGAGGATGTGCCGAAACGACTGACGCCTGAGCGGCTCCGTCTCGTCATCGACTTGACCGACAAGGCGCTCAGACATCTCGGCATCGCCAGACCGAAAATTGCGGTCGCTGCACTCAACCCGCACGCCGGTGAAGGCGGCCTCTTCGGGCGGCAGGATCTCGACATCTCCGCACCCACCATCGCCAAGGCCGTCGAAGATGGGTTCGATATCGTCGGCCCGGTCCCCGGCGACACCGTCTTCGTCAAGCTTCGCGCCGGCCAGTACGATGCCGTCATCGCCATGTATCACGATCAGGGACATATCCCCGTCAAGCTGCTCGGTTTCGAAATCGATCCTGCGACCGGCAAATGGATGGATCTCTCCGGCGTCAACATCACGCTCGGCCTGCCGATCGTGCGTACCTCCGTCGACCACGGCACGGCTTTCGACATTGCCGGCAAGGGCATCGCCAATGAGCGCAGCCTGATCGAAGCGATCGAATTCGCCGAAAGGCTTGCGAGCGAGGGATAGCATCCTCAAGAGGCAATCGATGCCTCGCCGAGGAGCAAATCGGTCCGCTCGGAGAGCAGTTCAAGGAAGGCTTTCGTCCTGGCGGCCGGTCGCGGCCCCGGTGGATAGATGGCGTGGACGTTCACTCGCCTGAGCTCATAGGACGGCAGCACGGGAACGAGCCTTCCTTCAGCGATCTCCTGACTGCAGACGGGAGCGAACAACGCGCCAATTCCCCTCTCAGCCAGCACCGCCTCCATGAGCGGCCTCCAATGATTGACGCGCCATGCGGTACGGATGGGGACTTCCACCGATGCTCCGCCGGGGCCGATCAGATGCAGCCGCTCATCTGCCGCGAAACCTGCGACCCTGATGAAGGGATGTGCGGCAAGCTCCATCGGCTCATGCAGCTGTCCATGTCGTGCAATATAGCCCGGAGCGGCCAGCACGAGCCGCCGCATCGTCCCCAGTCGGCGAGCGATGAAATTGCCGCTGCCGATCTCGCCGATACGGATAGAGAGATCCACGCCTTCGGTCATCGGATCGACGAAGCGATCGTTCAAGGTCACATCGATTGCCAGCGCCGGATGCAATGTTTGGAATTCGATGAGCAGCCTCGGCAGTGTCGTCTCCCCGAGCCCATGCGGCGCGGCAATCCGAAACGTTCCGTTCAGCGATGTCTCGGCCGAAGCGACGGAAGCCTCGGCCTCCTCTGCGGCCTCGATGGCACGCTTGGCATACTCGTAGAAGCGCGCGCCCGCGTCCGTTGCCTGCACCGAGCGGGTCGTCCGGTAGAGGAGCCGGGCGCCGAGATGTTTCTCCAGCTTCTCGACCCGCTCGCTGACCGTGGGTTGGCCGAGGCCGAGATCGCGCGCCGCGGCCGAAAGGCTGCTGCGCTCGACGACGCGAATGAAGATGCGCATGGCGGAAAGCATGTCCATATCGGTACTCTATCGTATTTTACGATAAATAACATCGCCTCTCGCCACCTTCTAAAGCATACGCCGATTGACGAATTTTAGGCTGGTCAACAATCCAACCGGAGAAGCAGTCGTGCCAACCAACACCATTTCAGCAGACAATAACCAGCTTCAATCGTTCCAGGGCCAGAATATCATCATCATCGGCGGCTCGTCAGGCATCGGCCTCGCGGCCGCAAAGCGGGCCAAGGACGCCGGCGCCAACCTCTTTCTGGTGTCGCGCAACGCCGAGCGCCTTCGAAAGGCTGCGGAAGCAATCGGCGGCGCGACCCAGATCGTGGCTGACATTGCAGCCCCGCCGCCGGCGATATTTGCAGGGCTCGACCGGATCGATCACCTGCTGATCACGGCCGGAAGTGTGAATCTGCAATCGCTCAAGGATCAGTCGGAGACGGATCTCGCAAAGGTCATGCACGAGCGTCTGATCGGGCCTCTGCTTGCCATCAAGGCCGCTCTTCCGCTTCTTCATCTGGCCAGCTCGATCACCATGACCTCCGGGCAGTTCGCCTCGCGCCCCGCCGCCATCGGCGCGGTGGTGGCCGCCGCTGTCGCTGCGGTCGAAAGCACGGTTCGCGCCCTTGCCCTTGAATTGTCGCCGATGCGCGTCAACGCGGTTTCACCGGGATGGGTCGATACTCCGCTGCTCGACGGATTGATGGGCGAGGGAAAACGGCAGGTGCTGGAGCAGACGGCTTCGACCCTGCCCAGCCGCAACATCGGCCGGCCGGAGGACATCGCACAGGCGATCCTCTTCCTGATGGCAAACCGCTACATAACGGGAGAAATCTTGCACATCGATGGTGGCGGCCGTCTGGTTTAGCCATCAGAGAACCAAGGTATGGGAAAAATTTCGCAGCCTTGTCGGCTTCGCCGCTTCTCTTTCGTCCTTCGGACATTGAAACGAGAGAGAGGAGCATACGATGTCCAAGATTGCCCCATGCCTGTGGTTTGCGCGAGAGTCGGAGGAAGCCGCGAATTTCTATGTGTCGCTCTTCCCCAACTCTCGCATCGATCACGTGCAGAAGAACGTTGTCGATACGCCTGCCGGCAAGGCCGATCAGGTTCTGGTCGTCAATTTCACGCTTGCCGGTCAGCGCTTCATGGCGCTGAATGGCGGCAACCACATTGAATTCACCCATGCGATTTCGCTGGAAGTGGACTGCGCCGATCAGGCCGAGATCGATCGTCTGTGGGACGGCCTTGCCGACGGTGGAACACCCGTAGCATGTGGCTGGATAACGGACCGCTTTGGCGTTACCTGGCAGATCGTACCGACCGTACTCAGCAAATATATCGGCGATCCGGATCAGACCAAGGCCGCCCGCGTCATGCAGGCAATGATGCAGATGGTCAAGCTCGACATCGCCGGCCTTGAAGCCGCCTATCGCGGCTGAGCACCATTGCCGTTCGGAGGTTCCGCAATCTGCGCGACCTCCGAACCCACTGGTTAGTCTCCGGCAATTTCACCTTTTCCGATCGACCTTTCCGCCCGCATGGCTTGCGGCCGGTCGCAGCTTGGAATACCGTCACGTGCAGACTCGCCCCAAGCGGGTTTCTCAAAGCTATTTCAAGCAATTGGACCGCCTTGGCCATCAGGCTCAACCCGGCGGGAAACGGTCGATTTCATGCAACATCAACGGGATCGCATAGACCTCACCGGACGCGAATATGCGGCGGTCTATGCAATGAGTGACATCCACGGCTGCTACCACGACATGGCGAAAGCTCAAGCGCGCATCGTCGAGGATGCCCGCGGCATTCCTGGTCGAAAGCTGCTGGTGTTTCTGGGCGATTACATCGATCGCGGTCCGCATTCCAGCGATGTGCTGGCCCATCTCTGCGCACCGCCGCCCGAGGGCTTCGACCGTTATGCGTTGTGCGGCAATCACGACGACGTTTTTCTGCGTTTTCTGGAAGACCCCGACGCCAACCGCCGCTGGCTCGACCTATTCGGCGCACTGCCGACACTCGCTTCCTATGGTGTAGATACCAACGAGATCCTGTATGCCCAGGGCCGCAGCCTCGTTGAGCTGCGCGACCTAACGCTCAAGGCGATGCCGCCGGCACATGTCGAGCTGCTGCGGTCTCTTGCCGTGGCTGTTACCTTGGGCTCGACCCTCTTCGTCCACGCCGGTATCAAGCCGGGCATACCGCTCGCGGACCAAACCGATGAGGACCTGATGTGGATCCGCGAACCCTTCCTGTGGGATGGCCCGCAATTGCCGCTGCTGGTCGTTCATGGGCACACACCGGGCTCCGAGCCGGTTTTCGCCCAAGGCCGCATCGGCATCGATACGGCCGTCTCCATGGGCGGAACGCTGACAGTTCTAAAAATCGCCGACGGCAGGCAAACGATCCTGCCCCCACTCTAAAGCCTTTCCGCTTTTCTTCGATTTGCGAAAATGCTCCATCTTTTTGTTATCGCGCAATTCCGGACGGAAAACCGCTGCGCACTTTTCCTGGTATTGCTCTAAGCAACCCAAACGAAAACCCCGGCAGAAGCCGGGGTTTGTCTTTCAAGAGCCTTACTCCGCCGCCACGGCCGGCGGCAGCTGGATGTTGTTGTCCTGCTCTTCGGCTTGATCCTTGGCCGGCGGCTCTGCGGACTTGTGCTTCGGTTCCCGGCCGAAGAACAGCGCATAACCGGCGGGCAACACGAAGATCGTAAGGATCGTCGCCACGAGGATGCCGCCCATCATCGCATAGGCGAGCGGACCCCAGAAGACGCCGCGCGAGATCGGGATCAGCGCCAGCACGGCGGTCAGCGCCGTCAGCATGATCGGCCGGAAACGACGCACGGCCGAGCCGATGATCGCCTCGCTTCGCTCCATCCCCGCCGCGATATCCTGGTCGATCTGGTCGACGAGGATGATCGAATTACGGATGATGATGCCGAGCAGCGCGATGACGCCGAGGATCGCCACGAAGCCGAAGGGCGCGCCGCTGATCAGCAAGGCTGCCGCCGCGCCGATAATGCCGAGCGGACCGGTCGCCAGCACCAGCATCGCCTTGCCGAAGTGCTGCAGCTGCGCCATCAGCAATACGACGATGATGACGAGCATGATCGGCGCCTTGGCGGCAATCGAGGCCTGGCTCTCGGCGCTGTCTTCGGCACCACCCTGGATCTCGATCTTGTAGCCAGCAGGCAGGCTGTTACGGAGATCAGCCATGTCATTATAGAGCTTGGCCGTTACGTCGTTCGACTGCACATTGTCGGGCAGCGTTGCCCGCACCGAGATCGTCGGCAGGCGGTTGCGGCGCCACTCGATGCTCTGCTCCATCACAGGTACGATCTTGGCGACCTGCGACAGCGGAACGAAGCCGCCCGAATCCGTGGGTATATAGACCGAGTTGACCGACGTCAGCAGATGACGGCTTTCCTCCGGCTCGCGGGCAACGATCCCGACTGTTTCCTCGCCCTCGCGATAGTTGTCGAGCGTGAAGCCGGACATGGAGGCCTGCAGCATCTGGCGGATACGCTGCGAGGTGACGCCGAGCGCGCGGGCACGATCCTGGTCGATGACCAGTTTCATGGCAGGCACTTGCTCGAGCCAGTCGTCATGGATGGCGCCAAGCAGCGGATTCTGGGCAAAGCGCTGCTTCACCTGATCGGCGATATGGCGAACCTCTTGCCGATCCGGACCCATCACGCGCATCTGCACAGGCCAGCCGGTGGGCGGACCAAGGAACAGGCGATCGACCTTGCCGCGAATGGCCGGGAAGTCTTCCGCCAGGATGTTGCGCATCTTGGTGATCAGACGCTCGCGCGCTGGTTCATCCTTGGCCATGACCAGCATCTGGGCATAGTTCGGATTCGTCAGCTGCTGATCGAGCGGCAGGAAGAAGCGCGGCGCGCCCTGGCCGACATAGGTGGCGATGAAACGCTTGTCCGGATCATCGGCCATGCGAGCTTCCAAGGCCTGCGCCTGACGCTCGACTTCCTTGATGCTGGTGCCTTCGGGCAGCCACAGATCCACGAGGATTTCCGGACGCGACGATTGCGGGAAGAAGTTCTGCGGAATGAACTGGAAGGACCACAGGCTGCCGACGAAGGCGGCAAGCGTCAGCAGCAGGACAATGACGCGATGGCGCACAGCCCAGGCGACCGACGAATACAGGCGGCGATAGAACCGCGTATCGAATACGTCATGATGCTCGCCGGCATGATGCCGCTGCTTGAGGATCATGTAGCCGAGCCATGGCGTGAAATAAACAGCCACGAACCAGGAGACGACGAGCGCGATGCCGACGACATAGAACAGCGAGCGGACATACTCACCGGCCGTCGATGCCGCAAAGCCCACCGGAATGAAGCCGGCCGTGGTGATCAGCGTGCCTGTCAACATCGGGAAAGCGGTCGAGGAATAGGCGAAGCTGGCGGCATCGAGCTTTACCAGCCCCTCTTCCAGCTTGCGCTCCATGAGCTCGACCACGATCATGGCGTCATCGACCAGCAGGCCGAGTGCGATGATGAGCGCACCGAGCGAGATACGCTGCAGATCGATGCCGAGTTCGTACATGATGGCAAAGGTGGCGGCCAGCACGAGCGGTATGGCGATCGCGATCACAAGACCGGAGCGCCAGCCGATCGACAGGAACGAGACAATCAGCACGATGACGAGCGCTTCGCCGAGCGCATGCATGAACTCGCTGATGGCGTCGGTGACGACGTCAGGCTGGTTGGCGATCTGGTCGACCTGAACGCCGACCGGCAGCGAGGCTTCGAAGCGCTTATAGGTCTCCTCGACGGACTTGCCGACATCGGTCACCTTGAAGCCCGGGGCCATGACGACGCCCAGCTGCACGCTCGCGCGGCCATTATACAGGAACTTGGCGGTATATGGGTCTTGCAGGCCAGCCGTCACGGTGGCGATATCGCCAAGGCGGGTCACCTGGCCACCAGCGGTCAGCCGCAGGTTCTTGATATCCTCGATCTTGTTGACGTCGCCCTCGACCGAAATGCGTACCGAGCGCGTGCTGGTATCGACATTGCCGGCAGGATCGACATTGTTCTGACCGACAATGGCATTTCTCAAGTCGTTGAGCGTCAATCCACGCTCGGCCAGAACCTTGGAGGAGACGTCGATATAGATCTGCTCCGCCTGGTCGCCGATGATGGTGGCCTTCTCGACACCGGGTGTCGAAAGCAGCATGTCGCGCGCCTGGATGGCGAATTTTTTCAGCTCCGGATAGCTATAGCCGTCGCCGCTGATCGAGTGCAGCGTGATAAAGGTATCGCCGAACTCGTCATTGAAATAGGGACCGAGCAGGCCGGACGGGAGTTCGTTGCCGATATCGCCGACCTTCTTGCGGATCTGGTAGAAGGCGTCCTTCACCTCAGCAGTATTGGTATCGCCCTTAATCTGGACGGTCGTGATGGCAAAGCCGGCGCGGGTATAGGATTTGACCCAATCGAGATGCGGCGTTTCCTGCAGCTTGCGCTCGATCTTGTTGACCACCTGGTCTTCCATATCCTGCAGGGAAGCGCCGGGCCACACGGTCTGCACGACCATGACGCGGAAGGTGAAATCGGGGTCTTCCTTCTGGCCCATATGGGTCAGGCCGAGCGCGCCGGCGATGATGATGAGCCCGAACAGGAAGCGCGCGATGCTCGGATGGGCGATCGCCCAGCGCGACAGGTTGAAGCGCTGCTTCTCACCGGAAGTTTTGTTGGTGGACATTGTCTAGCCCTTCTCAATCCGGGTCAGCGTACGACATCCGCCGAAGCGGCTTTGGTTTCAGCGGAGGCCTGCTGGGCTGAATCAGCCGGGAGCTTGACCTTCATATTCTCGGTCATGAACTGCGTGCCGGCAGCGACGACAACGTCTCCGGCCTTGAGGCCGTCGGCAACCCTCACGCCGTCATCGGCGAAATCGGCAACCTTGATGGCGCGGGAATGAACCGTACCGGCGCTGCGATCGACGAGCCAGACGATCTTCTGCCCGTCCTTTTGCGCAAGAGCGCTGAGCGGAATTGAGACAAAGGGTTGGGTGTTGTCAGCAAGCGCCTCGATCGTCGCAGTCATGCCGAGCAGCACGCGCGGATCGTTCGGCAGGCTGACGCGCACCGCGAAGGTACGCGACTGGTCGGCACTGCCGGAGACTTCCCGCACCTTTCCATCCAGCACGAGAGCCGAGTCGGACCAGAAGCGCGCCTTGACGTCCTTGCCCACCTTGAATTGGGCGATGTCCATTTCCGGCACCGCAACCTGTACTTCCTTTTCGCCGTCGACAGCGACGGTAATAACGGGCGTGCCGGAGCTGACCACCTGGCCGACATCTGCGTTCACCGAAGTGACGATACCGTTCAGGTCTGAAGTCAGGTCCGCATAGGCAACCTGGTTCTTCGCCTCGGTCAGTGCCGAGTTAGCCGAGTCGCGCGTCGAAACAGCCTGCTCGTAGGAAAGTTCGGCCTGTTCGAGCTGCGATTTCGAGGTAACGTTCTTGCTGAAAAGCGCCTGAGCGCGATTGCGGGCAAGCTCAGCCGTCTGCACCTGCTTTTCGGCCGCATCCAGATCTGCCTGGGAGCGACGCACTGCAAGCGTATAGTCAGTCGCATCGATGCGAGCGAGCACGTCGCCGGGCTTCACCTTCTGGCCGATATCCACCTTGCGCTCGACGATCTTGCCGTTGATCCGGAAGCCGAGGTTCATGTCGGTGCGCGCCTTGACTGCGCCCGAATAGTCGAGCTTGCGCGTCGTGTCCGCCTTGGCGATCTCGACCACTTTCACCGGCCGGATGACCTCCGCCGTCTCTTCCTTCTTCTCATTGCAGCCCGCAAGCCCGAGCCCAAGGGCGGCAATCAGCGCCGCGCCGGCAACGGTGCGTAGGGTGTTGGTCGTCAGCGAAACCATGTCGCTCTCCTAGTCGAACAAAAGAGTGAAAGCGCGCCGGCCATCCGGTGCGCGCGTCGTTATTTCTTCAAAGCCCTGATGGCGAATTCGATGATATCTTCGGGCCTGGCCTCGTGGGTCTTGTTGAGGCACTGTGCCACCATCTGCGGGTGACAGAGATTGACGGTTGCCGCGCCGTAGCACATGGCTGCGATATGCGGATCCTGCTCCACGAACTCGCCGGCGGCGATCCCCTCGGCGATGATCTCGCCAGTCAGCTCCTGGATGCGTTCGATGAATTTTTCGATGACGTGCCATTCGCGTTCGATGGCGACAACGACCATCTCATGCACCTTCTGCTCATCGAGCATGTTCTCCACGGTTATTCTGTATTGACCCATCGTGTAGGCCCGCAGCCGGTCGGCCGCGCTGATCGGCTGTTTGCGGATCGCAAGCGCCATCTGGTAGCTCTGCTCAAGCATCCGCCCGCAAATGGCCTGATGGATCTCCGTTTTCGAACCGAAGAAACGATAGATATTCGCCGTCGACATGCCGAGGTCGCGGGCAATGTCGGCCACGTTGGTCTTGCTATAACCGTAGTGGCGAAAGAGTTTTTCGGCCGCATCGAGAATGCGCGCGATGTTTTCCTGGCGCGCAGGGTCGGCGCTGACATCGGGAAGATCGAGCATGAACAGAACCTGATGGTTTACGAGTGACGATTTTCAATTTTCGTCACTCGTAAACCATCAAGGCACCGATGTCAACGAAATCGCCCACAACCGCAGGCAGTTTTTGGATGCTAATGAATATGCCGAGGATGCGCCCGACAACCTGAAACAAGGGTTAAGTGATCGCAAAACGCTCCGCGCAATCGCGCAGAAGCGTCCCAAATTCCGCTGCGCGAGCAGCAGAAGTCGGATCAGATACCGATAAGTCTCGGGCGGAAGCGACGAATGCTGAAATAACCCACAAGCAGACAGGCCACCAGCAGCGCCAGTTGTGCCGCAACGATCGGCGGTTCATTGCCGTTTGGCGCCAGCACGTTGAGTACCGGTATCTTCTGAAACGACTGTATGATCAGCACCAGACAGTTGAAGAAGAGCAGTACCAGGGCACCCACCACGAAGACAGCGCGCCAGATGCCGGCAAGATGAAACCTGTACCGCGCAAGTGCCGTTGGTATGAAGATGAGAACACAGAGGCTGCCGACAATGATTGCCGGCGTGACGCCGTGAAACGGGAACAGAAAACCCGTCAGACTGGTGAGGATGGTCGTGACCATATAGACCATGGTCGACCGGTCGTGGCGGTTGGCGGTAAGAAAGCCCTGAGCGACGACGACGCCACTGACAATGGCAATCAAGCTTATAACGACGTGAATGAAGAGAATTCCAGACATTCGCCTCTCCCTTGAGCACTGCATTCCGATGAATGACAGCCCAATGCCCGAATGCGGAATATATACCAAACGCGCCGCGCCAACCAGCGCGGCGCAAGCGCCGAAACAGCCGGTTTAGGCGGCGTGAACTTCGAGCGAGATCGGAACGGATGCAAGCGCCTTGGAAACCGGGCACCCGGCCTTGGCCTTGTTGGCGAGCTCGGTGAACGTGGCCTCGTCAGTGCCGGGAACCTTGCCCTTCAGCGTCAGATGGATCGCAGTAATGGCAAAGCCACCTTCGACGCTTTCCAGCGTTACCTTGGCCGTGGTTTCCATGCTCTCGGCCGTGAAGCCCGCCTCGTTGAGAATGAGCGACAGAGCCATGGTGAAGCAGCCAGCATGCGCTGCCCCGATCAGTTCTTCCGGATTGGTGCCGGGCACGCCTTCGAAGCGGCTGGCAAAACCATATGGATAACTGTTGAGCGCGCCGCTCTGGGTGGAGATCTGGCCTTTGCCATCCTTCAAACCGCCGGACCATTGAGCCGAACCTGTACGATTGATCTGCATGTCGTCCTCCTTGTCGTTGAGCTGAGCTTTGGAAGCAGAATCTTCGCCTCCCGCGATGATCCGGCAGCGGCGCATTCACGCGGGCCGCGTGGACATCCTAATCCTTCTATCCGTCGAAGACGACGCCGCCATAACAGGAACGGCGCCGACTTTGACAAAGCGCAAGACAGCGGATTGTTCCCATCTTCGATGGGTTGATGCCGTTTAATCATCATACAATATCATTGCTAATGTATGATGATTGAAGTATCCTGCTGTCCATACGAAAAGCGCTTGGGTATCGGCTTCATATGCCCGACATCGCAAGATATTTCCCGAGCGCACGCTGGTCCGGAGGAAATAGGGTGGATTCGCTTGAAGGACAGGGGCATGGCTCTTCAACTCAGCCAGCGCGCCGCCCCCGCGTCCGCAAGAATGTGACAGCCTCGATCGCCGAAGACATCTGCTCGGAACGTTATCCCTCGGGCTCGACATTGCCGCGGGAAAACGATCTCTGCACGATGTATGGCGTCAGCCGCACGGTGATCCGAGAATCCCTCAAAGTGCTGGAATCAAAAGGCCTTGTGCGCGGCAAGCCGCGCATCGGCACCACGGTTTGCGACAAGGACGACTGGAACATCCTCGATCAGGACGTGCTCGAATGGATGGGACCTTACATTACAGGTCTGGACATTCTCAGCTCCATCCTCGAGGCGCGCCGCACCATCGAACCCGTTGCCGCCGAGTATGCCGCCGAGCGCGCCACCGCCCAGGAAATTGCCGATCTCGACAATGCCTGGCGGCAGATGCGCGATAGCGGTGACGACCCCGAGAGCTTCACCGAAGCCGATGTGACCTTTCATAAGGTGCTGCTGAGCGCCAGCCACAATCAGGTGTTCCGCCGCCTGTCGAGCGTCATGCATGCGGGCCTCAAATATGCACTGCACGCCTCGAATGTCGCCGCCCGGAGCCGCGACGAAGCGATCGTCGTGCATGGACAGCTGGTGGAGGCACTACGCCTGCGCGACCGCGCGGCCGCCCGTGACTGCGCCAATCGCATGCTCGATCTCGCTGCCCGCGACCTTGCCGCCGAACAAAGGCCAGAGGGTGCGCGAAATGCAAATTCAGAACCCCCGACCTCCGCGGCACCGCGCCGCTGATACAAGCCGAAGTGGAAGCAATCCCATGAAGATCACGAAACTGACGACCTACATAGTGCCGCCACGGTGGCTGTTCCTGAAGATCGAGACGGATGAAGGCATCGTCGGCTGGGGCGAGCCGGTGGTAGAAGGCCGGGCGCTGACCGTTCAGGCCGCCGTCCACGAGCTTGAGGACTACCTGATCGGCAAGGATCCCTTCCTGATCGAGGATCACTGGAACGTCATGTACCGCGCCGGCTTCTATCGCGGTGGCGCCATCCATATGTCGGCACTTGCCGGCATCGACCAGGCGCTCTGGGACATCAAGGGCAAGGCTCTCGGCCAGCCGATCCACTCGTTGCTCGGCGGCCAGGTGCGCGACAAGATCAAGGTTTACTCCTGGATAGGCGGCGACCGTCCATCCGACGTCGCCAACAATGCCAAGGAGGTCGTTGCCCGCGGCTTTAAGGCGATCAAGCTCAACGGCTGCGAGGAAATGCAGATCGTCGACACATACGACAAGGTGGAGAAAGCGGTCGAAACCATCGCAACCATCCGCGAGGCGATCGGCCCCTATATCGGCATCGGCGTCGATTTCCACGGCCGCGTGCATCGTCCGATGGCCAAGGTGCTCGCCAAGGAGCTTGAGCCCTATAAGCTGCTGTTCATCGAGGAGCCGGTGCTCTCGGAAAACCGCGAGGCGCTGAAGGAAATCGCCAATCATTGCTCGACGCCGATTGCGCTTGGCGAGCGGCTCTATTCGCGCTGGGACTTCAAGTCGGTGCTGTCGGACGGCTATGTCGACATTCTCCAGCCCGACCTCTCCCATGCCGGCGGCATCACCGAATGCCGCAAGATCGCGGCCATGGCCGAAGCCTATGACGTGGCGCTCGCCCCGCATTGCCCGCTTGGCCCGATCGCCCTTGCCGCCTGCCTGCAGGTCGATGCCGTCAGCTACAATGCCTTCATCCAGGAGCAGAGCCTCGGCATCCACTACAACAAGGGCAACGACATCCTCGACTACATCTCCAACAAGGAGGTGTTCCACTATGCCGACGGCTTCGTCTCGATCCCGCAGGGTCCGGGCCTCGGTATCGAGGTGGACGAGGCCTATGTCATCGAGCGTGCCAAGGAAGGCCATCGCTGGCGCAATCCCGTCTGGCGTCACGAGGACGGCAGCGCTGCCGAGTGGTAGGATTGCGGCCCTCTCCTGACGGACGACGGGCCTGACATCCAAAAATGATGGAAGGCCCGGTTGCAGCAGATCTGCGCTACCGGGCCTTTTCTTTGACCAGTGCTCTTCTTATTCCGGCACCTTTCCCCTTTGCCGCTCGGCGGCGAAGATGGTTACGAAATCAGGCCCTTCAGCAAGTCGGCCTCGCCGCCCCTCGGTGGTGCAGCGAAACTCCCGACGATTCGCCTCGGGCCGGTTTCCCATTCCTAAAAAAAATAGCGCCTGCAGTATCGGCGCAGATACTGCAGGCGCGTCATGCGTCTCAACAAGCCCCCAGGGAGACGCATTCCCAGAGCATGATCACCAAAGGCGTGGAGTGCCCTTTAGCTGAGATCACGCTCAAGTAGGCAATTTCAGACTTACTCCCGTTCGCCGGTAAGGTTCAGCAGCAACTGGAAGATGTTGACGAAGTTCAGGTAGAGCGACAGGGCACCGAAGACGGCGAGCTTCTGCTGCGATTCCTGGTCGTGGTTCTCGGCATACTGTTCCTTGATGTTCTGCGTATCCCAGGCGGTCAGGCCGACGAAGACGACGATACCAATCACCGAGATGGCAAACTGCAAGGCGCTGGAACCAAGGAAGATGTTGACGATGCTGGCGATGATCACACCGAACAGGCCCATCATCAGGAACGAGCCGATGTTGGAAAGGTCACGCTTCGTCGTGTAGCCGTAAAGGCTGGTCGCGCCGAACATGGTCGCGGCGATGAAGAAGGTGCGTGCAATGCTCGTGCCGGTGAAAACCAGGAAGACAGATGCCAGCGACAGGCCCATGACCGCGCAGAATGCCCAGAACATCATCTGTGCCGTGCTTGCCGACATCGTCTGGATGCGGAACGAGAAGAAGAACACGAAGGCGAGCGGCGCCAGCATGACGACCCACTTCAGCGGCGTCTGGAAGATCGGCACGTAGAGCGCCGGTGTCGTGCCGACGATCATCGCGACGATGCCCGTCAAGACCAGGCCGATACCCATGTAGTTATAGACGCGCAGCATATGCTGGCGCAGACCTTCGTCGAAGAGCGCCTGCGAGCCTGCGCCGGCTCCGTAGCCGTATCGCGGATTGGTCGGATTCATGGTCGTTCTCCTTTAATTCAAACTAGTACAGGCTGCGGGCAAGCTTCTTGGCATCGCCATCGAGCTGCCCCGCCTTGCCGTTGCCGATCAATGCATAGGCGACTTCGCCGATCTGCCAGTAGGCAGCCTGGACGTCGTCACGCTTGACATGACTGACTTCCTGGACGGCAAAATTGCCCGGACGGACGGCGAAAAGTGACAAATGCCCGTCTTCACCGGCATCGACCATCATCTCGACGCTCGGACCGAATTCGGACGGATAAATCTGCGCATCGGTGACGCGCCAGTCGCCCGGCAGATCCGGCAGGACGATCGCCGTCGATGCACGGATTTCTTCCGGATTGTAATTCTCGGCCGCCGTTTGCGGCTTGATCTCTTCCCGCACTGCGGTCGTCTTGTAGGCGCGCACCGCATCGTCGACGAAAGCCGGGGCCGGCACGGAGGCATTGACCGCGCTTGCCGTAAAGGCACCGAAAGACGTATGCGCGACCCAACCGGTCATCACCAGCATGGCAACGGCGGCAACGCGCTGGAACGAGCTGAACATGCGCCCGTAGACGAGCCCACGCTCCAGCCGCCGTGCGGCTTCGCGGGTTTCCGCCTTCAGCACAGGGTTTTCGCCGGCCAACGCCATACGCAATTCGCCGCGAATGCTCATATCCGCCATCACCTTGGCGGCGATCTCCGGATGCTCCGAAAGATAGGATTCCACCTCGACACGGCGCGCGACCGACAACTCGCCATCAACATAGGCGTCGAGATCGGTATCGATGATCGGATCAACGTTTTTCATTGCCGCCTCCCTCGATAAGCCGCAGATGTGAAACCTTGGAGCTAGCCTCCTCGAAATTGCGCAGGCTGGCGCGAGCCCGCGCAATGCGGGACATCAGCGTGCCGACTGGAATGCCGAGGGCGGCTGCCGCCTCCTGATAGGAGAGATCCTCGATCGCCACGAGATGCAGCGCCTCGCGCTGCTCCTCGGGCAGACCGAAGAAGGCTTCGCGGACCTGGCTCAACCGCACAGTATGGTCCTGCGGAGCAGGCAGTGCAGGCTCGATCTCAGCAGCAGCTTCCTCATGACGACGGTTCAGCGACTTCTTCTGGCGAATGCGGTCGATGTGCACATTGTGCAGGATCGACAGAAGCCAGGTTCGCAGATTGCCGTCACGCCGGAAAGACGCCTTCCGCTCATAGGCCTTGACCAGCGCATCATGCACCAGATCTTCGGCCTCGTCCGCATTGCGCACGAGCGAGCGGGCGTAACGTCTCAGCGAACCGAGCTGCCCCAAAACATCGAATGTGCGTCCTTTGCGTTCCATACACCTATATACGGAAGCACTCCGGATTCTATTCCATGGCCCGCCGAATATTTTTGCTGATTTTTTACATCAGCACGAAATCCTTAGGCTGCGGCAGCGGCGGCAGGTCGGTTTCGCCGAGCGCTTCGCGCAGATTGATCTCGATCGTGTCGGCAAGAGCGCCGATGGCGAGCGCATTGGGACGACGGCCGAAAGGATCCTCCAGCTCGTCGCCCAAGGCATCGAGGCCGAAGAACGTATAGGCGATCAAAGCCGTGACGAAGGGCGAGCCCCAGCCGAGCGTGTCGACATAACCGAAGGGCAGAAGGAAACAGAAAAGATAGGCGGTGCGATGCAAAAGCAGCGTGTAGCCAAACGGCAGCGGCGTGTTGCGGAGACGCTCGCAGGCAGCCTGGGCGGCCCCCATCTGGCCGATCGTGATATCCAGCATCTGATACTGGATATCCGAAATTGCGCCTGACGCCTTCAATCGCGCGAGATCAGCGCACATGAGGCGCAGAATGAGATCGGGCCCGTTGCGGGCTGCCTGGTAGAACTCGGCCTCGCTTGGGGTTAGCAGGCGCAACACCTTGCCCTCGTCGCTGCCGGGCCGCAGAAGACAGACCAGCGCCTGCGCGAAAGCCATCGTCAGGCGCAGCAGGGTCTTGCGTGCCTCGACGCCCGGTTCGCCCGCGCTCTCCAGCACCAGTGTCTGGCGCGCGAAACCGCGCGTGAGATAGACGAGCTGCCCCCAGTCCTTGCGGCCCTCCCACCAGCGATCGTAGCAGGCATTGTTGCGGAAACCGAGGAAGATCGAAAGCGCGATGCCGAGCAGCGAAAGCGCCGACCCGTTGAATGAAATGATGAGGTGCGGCCGTTCCTCATGCCCCCAGACGATGAGCATGGACAGAAGGAAGATGGCGATGATCTGCGGCAGAATGCGCCGGATGATCGAACCGCGAAGGATGAAGAAAAGCTGGAAAAGATTCGGCCGGTCGCGGACGATCATGGCGAAGCGCACTCTCGATGAATGTCAGGTCGCGCAGAAATACACCAGACGGGCAGAGAGTAACGAGCATTTCTTGCAAGGCGGCCGTGACCGGCGGACATCGCTCGCCGCCGGTCAGCCGATCACAGGTCGGTCAGTTCGCGCTGGCGCTCGCCGCAACCAGAACCGGGTCGGCGCGATAGTCCTTGGGAAACAGATGCTGCAGGTTCTTGATCTTCGGCAGATCGTTGATGACGATATAGGGATAGGTCGGATGCGTCGTCAGAAAGTCCTGATGATAGGCCTCGGCCGCATAGAATTGCTTGGATGGTTCAATCTTGGTGACGATCGCTGCGTCGAAGACCTTCGCATGGTTGAGCTGGTCGATATAGGCCTTGGCGACATCGGCCTGTTCCTGACTGCTCGGGAAAATCGCCGAGCGATACTGCGTGCCGCTGTCGGGACCTTGGTAGTTCAATTCGGTCGGATCATGCGCCACAGAGAAATAGATTTGCAGCAGATGGCCGTAGCTGACTTTGTGCGGATCGAAGACGATGCGCACGGATTCGGCATGGCCGGTATCGCCATCGCTCACCATTTCGTAATGCGCTGCATCCTTGCCGCCGCCGGCATAGCCTGACGTGGCGCTGATGACGCCGTTGACATGCTGGAACACGCCCTGCACGCCCCAGAAACAGCCGCCGGCAAGCACAATGGTTTCCGTCCCCGAAGCCGCCTTCTCGTCCATGGCCGGCGCGGGGATGACGCGCGCATTTTCGGCCGAAGCGCGGCCGACGAATTGCAGCGCGAAACCGCCGACCAGCACCGCTGCAGCCGTCATGCCGGCAAAGCGGGCGACACGCCCCGAATAAATGCGGATGAGGTCCGTCGATAAAGTCTTCATGATGATTTCCTCTCGACCGCGATGGCAAATGCTTCGGTCACAAGGGAATACGGGAAGACAGGCACTTTTGTTACACACGCCCGCGTGAAACACTGAAACGTGAAGATGAAGCGGCGCGGATCAGTAGTGCGGCGGCTTGGTGATAGCCGGCGCATCGAGCGACTGCTCCTCCAATGTCAGGAAGCGCTCCGTCAACCGATCGAGCTTCTGGCGCGTCTGCTCGACGACCTTCCATTGCTCCGCGAGCTGGTCGGACAGCTCCTCGATCGTCTTTGCCTGATAGGCGACCGTTTCTTCGAGTGTCGTGATGCGGCTCTGTTCGTCTGACATATCCAATCCTCTTCGGCAGCGATCTATATCACCGATCCCGGCGCGTACAGGCCCCTATTCGCCATGGCCAGCGGCGGCATCGTTTGACGGTGATGTGACAAAACTGAAAAACAGCTGAAAAGACCCGTTACCTTCCTGACATGGGCGCCTTCTAAAGAGAGCGCAGAGACGCGCCGGTTTGAAGGGAATCCCCTTTTGCAGGCGCGTGATTTCTGACGACTCCGGAGACGCGCCTTGAAGATCATCCAGATCACCGACACCCATTTGAGCCCGAACAAGCCGCATTTCAACGGCAATTGGGAGCCGCTGGCAAAATGGATCGAGGCGAGCGGCGCCGATCTCGTTATTCACACCGGCGATCTGAGCGTCGATGGCGCCGACAAGGACGAAGATCTCATCTTCTCCGTGGAGATGATGCGCCAGGTATCGGTGCCGATGCTGATCGTCCCCGGCAATCACGACGTCGGCCACTTGCCCGGCTCCCATCAGCCTGTCAATCCCGAGCGACTGGACCGCTGGCGCCGTCTGGTCGGCCCCGATTATTGGGCAAAGGATGTCGACAACTGGCGCCTGATCGGCCTCAACAGCCTGCTGATGGGCTTTGACGATGCCGAAGAGCACAAGCAGTTCGACTGGCTTCAGGAGATGCTCGAAAGCCGTGGCGAACGCCGCGTCGCAATCTTTGCCCATAAGCCGCTCTTCGTCGATGCGCCCGATGAAGGCGATACCGGTTACTGGAGCGTGCGTCCGTCGCAGCGCCGCCGTCTCTACGATCTGATATCAGCCCATGACGTCGCCCTCTTCGGCAGCGGCCACCTTCACTGGACCTGGGAAGGCCGCTTCAACGATACGAATCTGGTCTGGGCACCGCCCGGCGCCTTCATCCTCGACAAGATGGAACGGGAAATGCCCGGCGAAAGGCTGATCGGCGCGGCGATCCACGACCTTGGCGAGACGGCATCGACCGAGATTGTCGCCGTACCCGGCATGACCGCCTACTTCCTCGATGACGTCGTCATGGAAGTCTATCCACTGGCCGCCCCGAAGCTTCAGAAGGAGCCGACCGAATGAGCGCACTCTCGCTTCGCGGCATCGCCAAATCCTTCGGCGGCAACGCAATCCTCAAAGGCGTCGACCTCGAGGTCGAGCCCGGCGAATTCATTGCCCTCGTCGGCCCATCCGGCTGCGGTAAGAGCACGCTGCTGCGCATCCTCGCCGGCCTCGACCATGCCGATAGCGGCGAAATCGTCCTTGGCGGCAACGATGTCTCCGGCGTCGCCGCGGCGGATCGCAACATTGCCATGGTCTTTCAATCCTATGCGCTCTATCCGCATCTGACGGCCTCGGAAAACATCGCCGTGCCGCTCGCCATGCGCCGCCTGTCGCGTGTACAGCGCCTGCCTTTCCTCGGTTCGCTGATCCCCGGCCAGCGCGCGGCGCGCACCGGCATCATCCGCGACGTCCGCGAAATGGCCGTCTCGCTGAAGATCGACCACCTGCTCGACCGCAAGCCCGGCCAGATGTCCGGCGGCCAGCGTCAGCGCGTGGCGCTTGCCCGCGCCATGGTGCGTCGTCCCGCCGTCTTCCTCATGGACGAACCGCTCTCCAATCTCGACGCCAACCTACGCGTCCACGCCCGCGGCGAGATCGTCGACCTGCACCGCCGCGCCGGCGTGCCGACGGTCTATGTCACTCATGATCAGGCAGAAGCACTGTCGATGGCCGACCGCGTCGCCGTTATGATCGGCGGCCAGTTGCTGCAGCTTGCCTCGCCGCAGA
This sequence comes from Rhizobium sp. NPDC092011, assembly GCF_044756305.1. Taxonomy (NCBI): domain Bacteria; kingdom Pseudomonadati; phylum Pseudomonadota; class Alphaproteobacteria; order Hyphomicrobiales; family Rhizobiaceae; genus Rhizobium; species Rhizobium sp. NPDC092011. The sequence goes on along the minus strand of NZ_JBIVSO010000005.1, from coordinate 51,634 downwards.
CGATCTATGACGATCCCGCGCATATCGAAGTCGCCCGCTTCGTCGGCCAGCCGCGCATCAATCTCCTGCCGGCGCTTGCGGAAAACGGCGTCGTGGCCTTCGGCGGCATACGCCTGGCGCTCGAAGACAGCAGCTTTACCGGCAACAATGTCACGCTCGGCATTCGCCCGGAATTTGTGAGCCTCGCTCAGAATCGCCAGGATGCGCTCGCAGCCCATATCGAGCGCATGGAATTCCTCGGCTCCGAGGTCATCCTCTACGCCAAACTTGACGCCATCGGCGAAACCATGATCGTCAAGCTCGCCCCGGCCGAGGCCGCCGGCCTCTCTGCCGGCATGCCCGTCGCACTCTCGCTTGCAGCCGAGCAGGCCCTGGTTTTTGCCGAAGACGGCCGTCGCCTGCGCGCTGTCCCGACGACCGTTGATGCCCGCAGGAAGAAGGCGCATGGCTAGCATTGCCGCCACGTCCCTGCCAATGCAGACGGCCGCGGTCCGCGAACGAAGCGAAGCTCGTACGGCTCTCCTCTTCGCGCTACCCGCCATCATCCTGATCGTCCTCTTCATCATCGCGCCGATCATCGCCGTCGTCGTACTCGGCTTCACGGATTTCCAGCTCGGCGACAAAAGTCTGCGTTTCGTCGCCTTTGAAAACTACGCGCATCTGCTCAAAGATCGCGCATTCATCAAATCGCTCTGGAATACGGCGACCTATACGGCCATCGTCGCACCCGTCTCGATCTTGCTCGGCCTCGGTGTCGCGCTTTTGATCGAAAGCGAAGGCATCGGCCGCAGCTTCTTCCGCACGGCCTATTTCCTGCCCGTCGCCTCGCTGATCGTCGCGATGGCGACCGTCTGGCAGTATCTTTTCCATCCCACGATCGGCCCCATCAACGCGCTACTCGGCGAGATCGGCGTGCGCGGACCGAACTGGCTCGGCTCGTCGGCGACGGCGCTCTATAGCCTTTCGATCATCGGCGTCTGGCAGTCGGTCGGCTTCAACATGGTGTTGTTTCTCGCCGGCCTGACCGCCATCCCACGCGAGCTTTACGCCGCAGCTGAAGTGGATGGCGCGAAATCGTCATTCGACCGCTTCTGGCTGGTGACCTGGCCGATGCTCGGGCCGACGACGCTCTTCGTCACCACGATCAGCATCATCAATGCGGTGAAGGTGTTCGACACCGTGAAGGCCCTGACCGATGGCGGCCCGAACCATGCCTCGGAAGTCCTGCTCTTCACCATCTACCAGGAGGGCTTCGTCTATCTCCGGGTGGGCTATGCCTCGGCGATGACCACGGTCTTTCTCGCCATCCTCGTGGTGCTGACCTTCCTGCAATATCGCGTCCAAGACCGGCAGGTGCATTACACATGACCTCGATAGGCTTCACTCCCGGCCGCATCCTGCGCCTCGCGATTCTGATCCTCGGCTCGCTCATCTTCCTGGCGCCCTATATCTTCATGATCTCGACTGCCGGCAAGGCGCAGGACGATATCTTCACCTCGGCGCTGAAGCTGATCCCGACACATTTCTTCTACGTCGAGAACATCGCCAAGGCGCTGAGCAAGGTTTCGATGGGCACGCTGCTGTTCAACGGAGTCCTCGTCTGCGGCCTGATCTTCTTCTTCCAGGTGCTGATCGCCATTCCCTGCGCCTATGCCATGGCAAAGCTGAAGTTCCCGGCGGCCCGCATCATGATGGTGCTGATCATGCTCGGCCTGCTGATCCCGATCCATGCGACGGCGCTGCCGCTCTATGTCGGCTTCAACAACCTGTCGCTCCTGAACAGCTACACGGCTCTCGTGGCACCTTTCTCGATCTCGGTCTTCGCGATCTTCATGTTCCTACAGTTCTTCCGCGCCATGCCTGACGATCTGATCCATGCCGCTCGTCTCGACGGCATGTCGGAACTCGGCATCGTCGCCCGCGTCATCGTGCCGAATGCCTGGCCGGCGGTCACGGCCTTCGCGATCTTCTCTGTCGTCGCGCACTGGAACGACCTCTACTGGCCGCTGATAGTTATCAGCAAGCAGGACTATTTCACGCCACCGCTGGGCCTCATGTATTTCCGTGCGGCCGAAGCCGGCGACGACTACGGCGCGCTCATGGCGGCAACCCTCATCATCACCCTTCCCCTCGTCGCGGCATTCCTGCTCGCACAGAAGCGTTTCGTCGAGGGCATCACAATGACCGGTCTCAAAGGCTGATCGGTTCGACAACGGAGAACGAGCGATGAAGCATATCACCCAGATTCTCGCCGCCGCGGCCATTTCAATGGTCGTGACGGTCCCGGCCTACGCCGAAACGACCCTAACGGTTCACTACCCCATGCCCGGCTTCTTCAAGAACGTGATGGACACGATCTCGAAGAAGTTCATGGAGGAAAACCCCGACATCAAGATCCAGTTCGCCGCTCCTTCGGCCACCTATGAGGAAGGTATCCAGACCATCCTGCGTCAGGCCGGCACCAGCGAAATGCCTGACGTGACCTTTATCGGCCTCAACCGCCTGCGCATGATGGACGAGCGCAACGTCGCCGTCGACCTTGGCCCCCTCGTCAAGAAAGAGGGCAACATGGCCGAGAAAGGCTTCTCGGATACGATCCTGAAGCTCGCCCAGGTCAAGGGCAAGCAGGTCGGCCTCGCTTTTGCGACCTCCAACCCGATCATGTACTACAACGCCGATCTGGTGAAGGCTGCCGGCGGCAACCCGGACAACCCGCCGAAGACCTGGGATGAAGTCATCGCACTCGCCGGCAAGATCAAGGCGCTCGGCAACGGCGTCGACGGCATGGACTTCCGTTGGCAGGGTGACGACTGGATGTTCTCCGCCCTCCTCTTCGGCGCAGGCGGCAAGATGCTGAGCGACGACGAAAGCAAGGTCGCCTTCAACGGTCCGGAAGGACAGAAGGCCGTCGAGATGATCCAGCGCTTCGTCAAGGAAGGCGGCATGCCGGTCTTCACCAAGGCTGCCGGCGAACAGGCCTTCGCTGCCGGCAAGGTCGGCTTCGAATTCCAGACCACCGGTGCTCTCGTCAACACCATCAAGAATGTCGGCACCAAGTTCGACCTGCGTACCGCCAAGATCCCGCTGATCGACCCGGTCAACGGTCGCCTTCCGACAGGTGGCAACGCGGTCGTCATCCTGACCCATGATCCGGTCAAGGAAGAAGCCGCCTGGAAGTTCGCCAAGTTCGCCGCCGGCCCCTATGGCGCCTCCGTCGTCGTTCCCGGCACCGGCTACGTTCCGAACAACGAGCTGGCTGCCAAGTCGGCCGAATATCTCGGCGATTTCTACAAGAAGAATCCGCTGTTCCAGGCCGGCCTTAGCCAGATGCCGATCATGGCACCGTGGTATGCCTTCCCGGGTGCCAACGGCGTCAAGGTCACGCAGACCATCGTCGACAATCTCTCGCGTATCGTCGACGGCTCGGCCGCACCGAGGGAGGCTCTTGATGATGCCGCCTCCGACGTCGAAGGCATGCTGCCGCGCAGCTGATCGCCGGATCGGGCTTGAAATCGGCGCCGCTTCCCAAGGGAGGCGGCGTTTTCGCGTTTCGAAGACAGGTGGAGGTGCTCCGTCTCTCTGTCTTCACGCAATTGCGGACGCGAGACCGCCGCGCTTTTTTTGCCAAAATTGTTCTAGATGGCGAGGTTGCGCACGGTGCCACCCGGGCGTAGCCGGTAGGGAACGATGAGGTGGCGGGGCGGGGCTGCATTTTCCGCCATGTCGAGCAGCAGCGAGGCCGCCGCCGCGCCCATGGTGCCGTCCGGAATCTCCACCGTGGTCAGCGAAACCTCGCCCAGAAAACCAAGGGAAATGCCGTCGAAGCCCGCAACCGAAATATCCTGCGGGATGGAAAAACCCTGCCGCCGCAGTGCGCCCATCACTCCTAAAGCCAGAAGGTCGTTGGAAGCGATGATCGCTGTGGGACGCAGGCGCGAGATCGCATCCGAAAGATCGAGCTGCTCCAGACTGTTCACGAAGGAGATCTCAAGCGCACCGAGAGGTTCCTGCCCCGCCGCCTCCATCGCCTTGACATAGCCGACATACCGCAGCTTCGCTCGATCGGATGCGGAAAAGTGGCCGGAGATGAATAGAATGCGGCGATGGCCCTTTTGCAGGAGATGTTCCGTCAGATCCCGGCCCGCACCGAAATTATCCGTCGCAACCGCTGCGCCACAGCGCGCCGTCGGCGGGTTCCCAAGCAGAACGGTCGGCGGCAGGGCGGATGACAAGGCAAGGCTGCGCTCGGCATCGCAGACGGTCAGGATGAGCCCGGTCGGCTGCTGCTGCAACAACGAGGCGACGGCATCCGCCTCCTGCGCCGGATCATAGTTCGATTGCGCGATCAGAACGCTGTGGCCGGCATGAACGGCCCTGTTCTGAATACTGGAAAGCGATGCGGCAAAGACCGGGTTCGTGATGCTGGGAATAAGCACGCCGATCGCCGGCCGGCCGCTGCCGGTGCGGCCAGCTGCACGATAGCCAAGCTCCGCCGCCGCCCGGCGCACGCGCCGCACCATCTCGTCGCTGACGGGACCGTTGCGATTGAGCACGCGGCTCGCGGTTGCGACTGAACAGCCGGCACGAAAAGCGACCTGCTGGAGCGTCGACACGATATCAAGCACCTCCGGCTTCGGACTTCAGCCCCCGATTGGAACAGCCCCTGGAAATGATGGGGATTTATATCGAAGCAATGACAGTTATTTGACGGCGCATTGCTGCGTCCATCGCGCCCTCGCCCTTGAAGTTTGCTGCAACGCAGCAGATGTTCATTGTGATCGCAGCGACGAATGAAGCTGTCATCAACCGATGCCATGATTGCCGCGCTGTAATCCGCAGATCCGCCCCCCCTCGAAAGGATGCTCTCATGTCAGAAGCAGAAGCACGGACGCCTGCCATCTCCGCCGACAGGACTGAACGATTGTTCTTCCTCGATATCAACGATGGACGAATTCTTTCTTCCTCCATCGACGGCACCGATCTCAAGCTCATCGTCCAGCGCTCGGGCCGCAGCCCGGACGGCATTCTCGTCGATAGCGAGAATGGCTGGATCTACTGGACGGAAATGGGCAACGACTACAACGCCCATGACGGCTCGATCGAACGCATGGACCTCGACGGTGGCAACCACGTTACGCTGATCCCGCCGGGTAGCACGCTGGTTACGCCGAAGCAGATCCAGCTCGATCGCGACAATGGCAAGCTCTATTGGTGCGATCGCGAGGGGATGCGCGTGATGCGCGCCAATATCGACGGCAGCGACATCGAAACCCTCGTGCAGAATGGCGATAGCCCGGAAGACAGCGCCGATATCGAGCGCTGGTGCGTCGGCATCGCCCTCGACCTGCCGCTCGGTCAGATCTATTGGACCCAGAAGGGACCGCCGGATGCCGGCCTCGGCCGCATCTTCCGCGCCGGCATCAATATCCCCGCTGGCGAAACCGCCACAAACCGCAGCGATATCGAGGTCCTCCTCGACAAGCTGCCGGAGCCGATCGATCTCGAACTGGATCTTGCCACCCGCACGATCTACTGGACCGACCGCGGCAATCTCCCGCGCGGGAATACCGTCAACCGCGCCGAGATGGACGATATCGCCGCAACGTCGGAGGTCATTCTCGAAGGCCTGGACGAAGGCATCGGCCTGTCGCTCGATCTGCCGAACAATCGCATGTTCTTCACCGACATCGGCGGCAATCTCTATTCCGCGAGCCTGGACGGCTCTGGCGAGCGGGAACTGCTGCACCATGCCGGCTCGTTCACCGGCATCGTCTACGCAGAAATCTGAATTCAAACCGCCGTGTGTGCGCGAACCTGCGCGTCCAGAGCAACTCCAGGAAAACTGATCAGCAGTTTTCCGTCCGGATTTGCGTCAAAATAGGAAGATGGAGCGCTTTCGCGATTCGAAGGGAAGCGGAAGTGCTCTAAGACGCATCCTCCTCGGCCACCATCCGATCCAGATTCTGGTTCAGCCGGCGCATCAGTTGAACGAGCGTCTGCACTTCATCGGCGCTGAAGCCCGAGAGAACCCGCTCCCGCCCCTCCTCCAGAGCCTGGCGCGCAGCCGGAAGCTTCGCCACCGCTTCTTCCGTCAACGATATGAGGCTGCTTCGGCCATCCGCCGGATCGGGCGTGCGCCGGATGAGCCCGTCCCGCTCCATGCGCGCCAGCATCTGCGCCATTGACGGCTGCTCGATCTTGGCGAATTTCGCCAGATCCTTCTGTGACATCTGCGCCCCGTTGCGGAGCATGTAGAGCACCGGCAACTGGCCGATGTTGAAGCCCAAAGCCTTCACCCGCCGCTCGCCGAGACGTGAGAAGGCGCGCGACGCCATATTGATGAGCGGCACCGGCGTATCGAACAAATCCCAATCCATCACTTCCTCGTCACTTGAATAGGCACCTATGTTGATTTATATAGGTACCTATCTACGAAATTGTGAGAACCCTGTCCATGACATCTTATCCCCGTATCGCCATCATCGGCGCCGGCCCTGGTGGCCTGACGCTGGCTCGCATCCTCCATCGGGCCGGCATGCCGGCGACGGTCTTCGAGCGCGAGGAACACGCGCTTGCGCGGCCACAGGGCGGCACGCTCGACCTGCACGCCGAATCCGGCCAACTCGCACTGCGCCGCGCCGGTCTCTATGAAGAGTTCCTGGCAATCGCCCGCTACGAGGATCAGGGAAGCCGGCTCTACGATAAGAACGCCAAGTTGCTCTTTGCCGATGACGATGCCGCTCAATCCGACAGGCCCGAGGTCGATCGCACGGCGCTGCGGAATATCCTGCTCGCCTCGCTACCTGAAGATTTCGTGCGCTGGAACCAGGGCCTGCGTGAGGTGCGTCCGCGCGACGACGGCACGTATGATCTTGTCTTCGAAACCGAAATCGTCGGACCCTTTGATCTCGTCGTCGGCGCCGATGGCAGCTGGTCCAAGGTCAGGCCGCTGGTGTCCTCCTACCGACCGCAATATAGCGGCATCACGTTCATCGAATTCGGCATCGACGATATCGATGCGAGCCACCCCGATCTCGCTGCTCTCGTCGGCCGCGGAAAGATCGGCATCGAGGCTGACGGACGGGGTATGATCGTTCAGCGCAACGGCAATTCCCATGTCAGAGGTTATGCGATCTTTCGCGTGCCGACCGACTGGGCCGAGAAGACGTTCGACTTTGCCTCACCGGCGAAAGCCCGCGTACGGCTCGCCGCAGAATTCGAAGGCTGGGCGCCGGAGATCATCGGCCTCATCGACGCCAGCAACGACCATATCGTTTCACGGCCGATCCACGCACTTCCCGTCGGCCACCATTGGCAGAACCGCCTCGGTATAACGCTCCTCGGCGATGCCGCCCATGTGATGTCGCCCTTCGGCGGCGAAGGCGTCAACGCCGCCATGCTGGATGCCGCGGAACTGGCCCGCCAGCTTCTTGAAAACGCCGACTGGAAAGACGCCGTCAAGGCCTATGAAGCCGACATGTTCGAGCGCGTCATCGAGCCGGCCGCACAGGCGGCCGAAGCCGTTGCCACCGAGCTTTCACATCTTGGAGCGGAACTCTCCCTCCAGCACTACAAGGCCCATCTCGAAGCCCGCCTTCAGAGCTCGGCAGCCTAGCATCGGGCAAAAGAAAAGCGGGCCGATATGGCCCGCTCCGAGTACCTTATCTATCGCATCGAGATGGCGGCTTAGTTGCCCTTGCGCACGCCGTCGAGAAGATGCGGCAGCGACTTGACGCCTTCATCGCGAAGCTCCGATGGCAGCAAGCCCTCCGGCAGATCCTGATAGGAAACCGGACGCAGGAAGCGTCGGATAGCCAGCGTGCCAACCGAGGTCGTGCGGCTGTCCGAGGTTGCCGGGAAAGGTCCGCCATGCACCATGGCGTGGGAGACTTCCACGCCGGTCGGCCAGCCATTGGCGAGAATGCGCCCGGCCTTGCGCTCAAGAACCGGCACCAGCTTGGCGGCCGCAGCATAGTCATCCGCCTCGATCTGCAAGGTCGCCGTCAGCTGGCCCTCGAGCTTTTCCGCAACCGCGATCATCTGGTCGATGTCCTTGCAGCGGACCAGAAGGCTGGCGGAACCGAAAACTTCATGTCCCAAGCGCTCATCCGCCAGGAACTGTTCGACGTCAGTCTCAAAGAAGATGCCCGGGCTGCGATTGACGCCTTCAGCCGGCGCGCCATGGGCGACTGTCTTCACCGCCTCATGCTCCGCCAGAGCGGCAACGCCCTTATCGAAGGCGGCGTGAATGCCCGGCGTCAGCATCGGTGCCGGCGCACGTCCGCTCAAGGCATCGCCGGCTGCCTGGACGAAGCGGTCGAGATCGGAATTCTCGATGGCAAAAATCAGGCCCGGATTGGTGCAGAATTGGCCAGCGCCAAGCGTCAGCGAATCGATGAAGCCTGTGCCGATCGCCTCGGCGCGAGCCGCAAGCGCGGCCGGAAACAGGAAGACGGGATTGACGCTGCTCATTTCGGCATAGACCGGGATCGGCTCCGGACGAGCAGCCGCAATCGCGCCAAGTGCCATGCCGCCGCCGCGCGAACCGGTGAAGCCCACCGCCTTGATACGGGGATCGCGCACCAGTGCAGCACCGGTCTCGTTGGCGCCGGTCAGCAACGAGAACGTACCTTCCGGCAGGCCACATGCTGAAACGGCGGCACGAATGGCCCGCCCCACCAGCTCGCCCGTGCCCGGATGGGCAAGGTGGCCCTTGACGACGACCGGGCAGCCGGCGGCAAGCGCCGAAGCCGTGTCACCGCCGGCGACCGAGAAGGCGAGCGGAAAATTGCTGGCGCCGAAGACGGCGACCGGACCAAGCGGGATCTGGCGCAGGCGCAGATCGGCGCGTGGCAGCGGCTGGCGCTCCGGCAAGGCAGGATCGATACGCAGATCGAGCCACTCGCCGGCGCGGACCACTTGCGCGAACAGCCGAAGCTGGCCAACGGTGCGGGCACGCTCGCCCTGCAGGCGCGCCACCGGTAGTCCCGTCTCCTGCGTCGCCCGCTCGATCAGCGCGTCGCCGATGTCCATGATGCTGTCGGCAATCTTTTCCAGGAAAGCCGCCCGTTGTTCCGGGCTGGTGGCGCGATAGGTATCGAATGCCTGGGCGGCCAATTCGCAAGCCCTCGCCACCTCGGTCTCGCTGGCGATCGCAAACGCCGGCTCCAGATTGGCGCCGGTTGCCGGATTGATGGCATGCGCGGTTCTGTTAGTGCCGGTGGAATCTGCACCGATCAGCAAATCGCCGCGAATCTCGAAAGACTGTGTCATGGGTATTCCTTGATGATGTCGAAGCACGGAGGGTGCGCTCGCGAAAGCAGATAGCAGGACGGGGTGACAGATGTAAGATGATAATCGTCATCTAATTATCAAGGCCAAAACAACGGGATCGCGACGGCAGCGACCTTTGGGCGCAGCATCGCGAAAGACAAAACCAGCCGGTTCGCCCCCATATGGCGTTGCGGCCTCTTTCGTGCCAAGTTAGCTCCATCCGAAAGACAGAGTGCGGCCAAGTCCCCATGCCCCTTGCACTTCTTGGTGATCCGATCGTCCAGTTCTGTATCCTGGTCGTCATCGGCACATTCGTCAGCCGCATCATGCTGCGCCATCAGCGTGCGGGACGTCTGATCGGTCAGCTGATCTTCTTCGCCTCTCTGACCGTGCTCCTGCTCTATCACGGCATTATTCCCTACGAGCCCAGTCCTCCGGAAAATTCGGTGACGCTGCGCACCTTCACGGGCTTTGCCAAGATCATCTGGTGGATCAACGGCGCCTGGGTGCTGATCGCCTTCGTGCGCCTGTTCCTGATCTTCGAACGCAAACCCCGCGAGGGGCGGCTCCTGCAGGATCTGATCGTCGGCATCATCTATCTCGGTGCGATCCTCTCCATCGTCGGCGATGTCTTCAGCGTCCCGATCGGCACGCTGATCGCAACATCAGGCGTCTTCGCCATCATTCTCGGTCTCGCCCTGCAGAGTACGTTGAGCGACGTCTTCTCAGGCATTGCGCTCAATCTCGGTCGCCCCTATTCGGTCGGCGACTGGATCGTCCTCGATAATGATATCCAGGGCCGGGTCGTCGAAACCAACTGGCGGGCGACGCAACTACTGAGCGGCACAAACGATCTTGTGGTCATACCGAACAGCGTCCTTGCCAAGACGCGGCTCACCAATCTTTCCTCTCCGGACGAGAGCCATGGCGCCAGTGTCACCGTCCGCATCCAGCCGACCACGCAGCCTCGTATCGTTGCCGACTTGATGCAGAATGTTCTGATCAGCTGCAATTCCATCCAGAAGACGCCGGAGCCGAGCGTTTCAATCAACTCGATCGATGGACAGGCCATCGAACTGCAGCTCTCATTCCGCGTACGCGACATATCGCAGGCGATGGTCGCAAAGAATGAAATCTACGATCTGCTCTACCGCCATTCGAAAGCAGCAGGTCTCAAGCTTGCCGGCCCTCCCGGGACGTTCGCGCTTCCTGCGGAACACAAGACGGAAACACCAGGCGAGCAGCAACATGCTCCCAGCACGCCGTGGCGGCTACTCAGCAATATCCCGCTCTTCTCGTCGCTGACAGAAGACGAGAAAGAACACCTGGCCTCGCATATGCAGCGGCGCACCTATCGCAAGGATGCTGTTATCGCCGAACAGGATGCCAAGCTTCGCGCGCTGACGATCGTGCGCTCGGGCGTCGTCAGCATCACCAGGCGCGAAGGGCACCGGCAGATCGAGCTGACGCGCCTCGCTCCCGGCGATTATTTCGGCGAGAACGGGCTGCTGATGGGAACGGGCGAAGTCGGCACAGTCCGCGCCCTCACCTTTGTCGTTACCTATGAAATCGGCGAGGATTGCCTCTCGCCGATCCTGCATGACAGGCCGGCCCTTGCCGAAGAGCTCGGCGCCATCATGGCCAAGCGCATCGAAGCCGAGCGCCATCTGTTCGCCAGCGGCGACATGCTCGTCAACGGCGCTCCCGTCAGCTCGCTGAGCTCGCGCATCAAGCATCTCTTTCAGCTGCAGCAACACGACTGACCCAGCCCGGCAAAAGTGTGCAGCGGTTTTCCCTCTGCAACGCACAGTGCTTAGGGGCAACGGGTGCCTTGTGAACGAGAGATTTCACCACCCTTGTGCGATGGGTCAAACGCCTTTGACAATCCATCGTTGACAAAAGTCAGCCAGACCATAATCTGCGCCCAAGCCTTTGCGATCGCCACCAATTTTTCGGAGATCAGAACCATGCTGGCGAACTGCATGAGACGATTGATTTTTGCAGGCGTTGCCCTGGGCCTTTCCGCCTATGCCGCTGCCTCCGGCCAGACGCTCGATCTGATCGCGCAAAAGAGTGTCATCCGTATCGGCTATATCAACGACGAGGCACCGTTCTCCTTCAAAAACAAGGAAGGCAATCCGACAGGCTATGCGGTGGATCTCTGCGGCAAGATCGCCGATGCTGTCGGACACAAGATCCCCAACTTAACGCGCGACTACGTCGAAACGACCCTCGCCGATGGCTTCAACGCCGTGAAGGACGGCCGGATCGACCTTCTGTGCGGCGCCTTGACCATCAACCTTGCCAGACGCCAGAGCGTCGACTTCTCGCAGCCGATCTTCCTGACCGGTGCGAGTGCCCTTCTGCGCAAGGATTCGCCCGACTATCTGATGGCACTTTTCCTCGACAAGCGGCCAACCCTTGCCTCCAGCAAGCAAGCGCCCGCCAAGAGCGCGATCGGCGTCCGCTCCAATACGACCACGGGTGCGACGTTGCGCGAAGCGCTCGGATCCGACGTGCCGAAAACACGCATAGAGGACTTTGCGACCCATCAGGATGGCCTTGCTGCGCTCGAAAGCCACAGGATCGATGCCTATTTCGCCGATCGCGCACTGCTCTTCGATCTTGCAGCCCGCGCCCGCAATCCATCTTCGCTGGCCATCGGGAACCGGCTGTTCACCCACGAACCCTACGGTATCGCGCTCAAGCAGGATGATTCAGCCTTCCGTCTGCTCGTCGATCAGACATTGACCGACCTCTATCAATCTGACGATTTCACGAAGTTACTGGCGACCTATTTCGGCAACGAGGGCCCGATCCTGCGCCGTGAAGTCATGATGCAATCCATTCCGCAATAGGGTTGACGGCCCATAGCGGATGGCCATCGTCGCCATTGCGACAAGATAGAGGCACGTTCCCTACTGTGAAATCCGGCGCATCCCGAAGGCTACGGCACGCAGGTCGTCGTGCAAGCATCTTGAATATGTCGTAGACAGGCTCTGGTCGCCGCCGCACACATCATAAAATCCGCTACCAGTATCAATCAGGGTCGCACGCAATGGCAGTATTTCCTCAAAAGGCGAAGGTCGTCATCATCGGGCTCGGCGGTATCGTCGGCGCTTCGATCGCCCACCATCTGATCGAGCGCGGCTGGGACGATATTGTCGGCATCGACAAATCAGGCATCCCGACCGATATCGGCTCGACAGCTCATGCCTCCGACTTCTGCTACACGACCAGTCATGATTTTCTCTCCTGCTGGACGACACTCTACTCCATCGATTTCTACGATAAGCTCGGCCACTATGCGCGTGTCGGCGGCCTCGAAGTCGCTCGTGTCGGTGATGACGATCGCATGGCGGAAATCAAGCGCAAGGTTACCTCGGGCAAGGCCTTTGGTACACGCGTGAGCCTGGTCGAACCGGCCGAGATCAAGGAAAAATTCCCGCTGATCGAGGAAAGCATGGTTCAGGGCGGCATGTGGGACCCGGATGCCGGCCTCGTCATTCCGCGCTCTCAGACGGTTGCCGGCAAGCTGATCGATGAAGGCGAAAAGAGCGGCAAGCTCGTCTCCTTCGCCAATACGCCCGCCCAATCCCTGATCGTCAAGGACGGCCGCATCTCCGGCGTCGTCACCCATCGCGGCACCATCGAAGCCGACTATGTCATCGTCTGCGCCGGTCTCTGGGGTCGCCTGATCGCCGAGATGGTCGGCGAGGACCTGCCAGTCATGCCGGTCGACCACCCGCTGACCTTCTTCGGCCCCTACAATGAATTTGCCAACACCGGCAAGGAAATCGGCTTCCCGCTGATGCGCGACCAGGGCAACTCCGCCTATATGCGCGACACTGGCGATCCGAAGACTGCCGAAGGCGGCCAGATCGAATGGGGTTACTACGAGGAGAAGAACCCGCGCCTCTGCCATCCCCGCGATCTTCTCGAGAAGCACGAGGCTCGCCTCTCGCCTTCGCAGCGCGATCTCGACATGGAGCAGATCATCGAGCCGCTCGAGCGCGCTATGGAACTGACGCCGATCCTCGGAGAGCTCGGCTACAATGAAGGCCATTCCTTCAACGGTCTTTTGCAGGTCACGACCGATGGCGGCCCATCCGTGGGCGAGAGCCAAAAGGTCCGCGGTCTCTGGTACTGCGTCGCCATCTGGGTGAAGGACGGCCCCGGCTTCGGCAAGCTCGTCGCAGACTGGATGACCGACGGCCGCACGTCGATCGACCATAACAGGATCGATTATTCCCGCTTCTACCCGCATATGCTGGAAGAGAAGTTCATCGAAGGCCGCTGTACCGAGGCTGCCCAGAAGATCTACAATCCCGCGGTTCATCCACGCGAGCCCTATGCGACCGGTCGCAATGTCCGCCGCTCACCCTTCTATGAGCGCGAAAAGGAACTCGGCGGCTACTTCATGGAACTGGGCGGCTGGGAGCGCGCGCACGGCTATGCCGCAAACGAGCACCTGCTGGAAAAATACGGCGACCGCATCCCGGTGCGTGCAAACGAATGGGACAACCGCCACTTCTGGCGCGTCTCCAATGCCGAGCACCTGGCGCTGAGCGAAGATTGCGGCATCATCAACCTCTCGCATTTCGCGATGTACGACATCGAAGGTCCTGATCATGTCGAGCTGCTGGAATGGCTCTGCGCGGCCAAGATCGGCGGCGACGCCAATATCGACAAGGGCATCTACACCCACTTCCTCGACGATGAGGGCATGGTGCGCGCCGACTTCACCGTCATCCGCATGGCCGACCGCTGCCGTCTGATCGACGGCGCCGATGCCGGCCCGCGCGATTTCCACTACATGCGCCGCGTGGCACAGGACAAGGGTTTCGACGTCACCGTCACCGACGTCACCGAGCGTTACGTCACGATCGGCATCTGGGGACCGAACGCCCGCACCAATCTGCAGAAGGTCGTCGAGAACCCAGAAATGCTGTCGCAGGAAAACTTCCCCTTCGCCGCCATCAAGCAGATCCGAATCGCCGGCAAGAATGTCACCGCGTTCCGCATCTCCTATGTCGGCGAACAGGGCTGGGAATTGCACATGGCGTATGGCGACGCACTGGCCGTCTGGGATGCGCTGCGCTCGACAGGCGCGATCGCCGTCGGCGTAGAGACCTATGCCAATAGCCGCCGCATGGAAAAGAGCCTGCGCCTGCAGAATGCCGACCTGCTGACGGAATATAATCTGCTCGAAGCCGATCTGGCCCGCCCGAAGGTCAAGGAAGCTGATTTCCGCGGCAAGGCCAAGCACCTCGAATATCGCGCCAGGGAACATCAGCCCGCCATGCTCTGCACGCTCGTCGTCACCGACAATATCGACTCCAACGGTGTGGCGCGCTACCCCGTCGGCATCCTGCCGGTCATGGACCTCGAGACCGGCGAAACGCTGATCGACGAACTCGGTCGACGCTCCTTCACCACCTCGATGGCCTACGGCCCGACCATCGGCAAGAACATCGCGCTCGCCTACCTCCCCTGGTCTTACGCCCAGGAGGGCCGCAAGCTGAAGGTCGAATATTTCGGAGAGATCTATCCGGTAGAGGTTGTCAGCGTCGGCTACAAGCCGCTCTATGATGCTGAGAATCTCAAGCCAAGAAGCTGATATCGGCGCTTGTAAAACGACCAACGACATTCCCTGCCCGCTGGCTTGCCAGCGGGCAGCTTCGCTTGGTGCTTATGCCCGGTCTGCGAGCGATATCGTCCAGTTCTAAAGGATTGCGGGACACCCCACCTCCATCGTGGCTCTTCATGAACTACGGCTTGAAGGCATGTGCCTAGAAACACAAAAGCCGCCTCAAATGGCGGCTTTTCCAGTACAGATCATTGCTACGTTAGACTGCGGTCTTGCCGGCATTCTGAAGTTTAGCCGCTGTTCTGGCTTTGGTAGCGCTATGTATTGTATTGGGGGATTATTGGTTGCGGGGGCCTGATCGCGCCGAGACTTGCAAAACTAGTCAGTCAGTTTCTACATCCGCGGAAATTAGTTCCGCTTGGTAAGTTGTCCATCAACTCGGGCATTCACCTCAAGTTACGCACTGAACAGTTTGAAACCGATATCGCACCGGCAGCTCCCGGATGTAAAAGGCGAAAAAGCCTATAGCGCGGCAATCAGGTAGGATGAGACGGATCTCACCTCGATTGCCGCTATGAAAAAACCTCTCGATTCGCACCGCATCAGACAGCGCCGCACGCGGCGGGCCGCTTACGACGCCGCAGCGCGGTATCGCCTCACAGACCATGACATCGAAGTTAGACACCTACATATACGACGCAATCCGATCAGTCAGATAGCGAATTCGAAATGAACTTGGTGGAATTCGCCATTGTCGAGCACACCGCAGCGCACCCGCCGCGTCCCTGCGTCAACCGCTATCCCTTTTCCATGCGGATGCCAGAACGGCTGGAGATGGTTGGCCACCCCGCGCATTGCACCGAGATAGAAGTCACAGTCAAGCTCGGTCCTCGTTCCAATATACTCACGATAGCCGAAATTGGGGTGACCGGAGGCCCAGCGACCCGCAAAGTGTGATTGATCGAAAAATGTGAAAACGCCCAGTGGCCCATACTTGCCGGCCTCCATGCAACCGGCATAGGTCGCAAGAAGGCTTGGTGTCAGCTCTTCGGAAAACTCATATGCGCGCTGGACACCAAGACCGTCCGGTTCGCTGCCGGTAGCCTCTCCAAGATATTCGTCGTGAGTGTTCCAGATCTTGGCGATGAGTGGACGAATGCCTTCTTTCGCAGGAACCGGCAAAACGACAGGCTTTTTACTGATCTTTCCGCGATGCGTACGAGAGATATGATCCCCGATCGCCGCTCTGACCGCATCGCTCTTGTCGAAGGCCAAAGAGGCTTGCTCCTGTGCTTGGCGAGCGACTTCAACGGCGAGTTCGTAGGTACCAGAGAAGCTTGGGGCATTCCGCTCGATGGAGTCACGCAATTCGTCGAAGAAGGCGCCTGCGATCGTGTTAGGCCGCCAGCGATTAGGCATTGCGCTAGCCGTAGAGCTTACAAGCACTGAGTTGCCTGAAGACATGGAGCCAGCCAAAGACGACGGCGGCACAGAAGGCTGACAGAACTTGCCTACTGGTCCCGCGATGAACCTCCCGACCAAAAAAGCGCGTAGAACCTCGCTTGATGCACGAGCCGCGAAAGGCTTGTACCGATCATCCTTTTGAGGGTCGGCATAGTCCATGACGCCCTTGACGACAATCCATTCGGGTACCCCCGATGCTCCTGCCGCTCGGCCGATCGCCGCAGCCTCCATCTCGAGACCGATCACGCTACGCACACCCATATCCTTGAGGCTTTCCCAAGTGATCCCATCCTTCACTACGACATTGCCGCTGGCAATCGGGCCAACTTTGATTGCGAAAGGCAATTGCTCAGGTGGATCGACGTCACGTATAAGCGAATGCTCGACCTCGGCCACACCCCCGGGCGTCAACTTCAGGGAGGTCCCGTCCAGCTCGATGATCTTCTCCGCCTGCAGAGTATCGATCATTGCGGCCCATTCGCCCTTGGCAAAATAGCGTGTCCGTGCCGGATGCTCCTTAGGATTGCCACCGGCGTGAACTCGCTCAAGCAACCAATAACGCGCATCGCGTGATGAGGGCCTTCCGAAACTTGGCAACGCTTCAGGTCGCAGCAACTCAGCCGCACGCCGCCAACCTTCACTCACCAGCGATTGCCGGTGATCACCGGTAAAGCCGCTAACCTCTCGCTTTCCTTCGTCATATTGATAAGCAAGTTCCGACACGACTATATCACCGAGCGCAAGATCTTTGGGGTTGCCGGCGCAAACACCGCACATCACCAAACAATTGGGCTGCAACCGGTCGGCGAGCCGACCCGCGAATTGCCCAGTTTCGATTCCACCCATACGTGAAGGTCGTGCAATCGAGATCGAGAAAAGTGCCTGTCCCTCATGATAGAAAACGCCGCGGTCATGAGGCAAATTCGTAGCCGCTTCGAGCGCTGTCCAGTTGCGCACGCCATCGCCGTCGAGTTCGTTTGCGCTTAACGTCGCCTTGGCCGCGTCATACTCTTCCTTGATTGCGGTTATTAAAAGTACGTCGGTTGTGTCGTCCATTGTTGCCTCTATGGCGTCAGGCTTGCGAATGAGCTTAAATCGTCCCGACGTGCGCTGGCTCGTCCAGTAATTGCCGCTCAACTCCTCGCCATGCTGGTAGTAACGTAGTATCGCTGCGCCTTTATAGGGTCCAGCGGCATCTGAGTGGGTGGCTCGGGGCTCAACTTCATACATGTAGTATAGGATTGGGTCTCCGGAGACGTCTCTCCGAGACTGAACTAATAAAGTGTGCGAATCAGAGCCCCCCGAGCGAACCGTCATGCCGATGCCATCTCTGTCCTGCCGAATGAATGCCTCCGCATCCACACGGCCATTCTCGTCGCCGCGAACCCAATAAATCTCCATCGCCCATTTGCCCGACACATCGGGGAAGGCGAGGTCTGAGAACCCAATCGGCGGGGCCTTCTCTTCATCCATCATGGTTTTGTGGCCACTTCCCGCCCATTCTCGAACACGGCGACGCCATAGTTAGCACTGGCGACCCCGCTGGCGAGGATGCCTTCCAACGTTGAACCAAACAATGCCGCCATATATCGGCCGCCCACACGCCGCTGAGGATCCGCTGAGAGTTGCGGGACGACCGGTGGTGAGAAGTACTGCGACAGCCGGACAAGTTGTAGGTCGGGTGCCAGTATATGAAAGCCATCATGCAGTTCATGAGTCTGGTCTGAGATCGCGATGAGAATTTCGCGAGTTGTTTGCAACGATGAAATAGGCGCCAGTGGTCTCAAGGGAACGATTGGAAGCTCGCTCAAATTGGCGCTCACTAAAACACCTAGGCCGGAAAATGAACGTCCGGCACTGTAACGAACGTCATCCAGGAGTTGGCACAAGAGTTCGATATTCATATGCAATGCCTTCGCATCCGGTCAGTGGTACCGTCAAGATCGGCCTCGCGCCAAGCCCCGTTACATCCCATTGGCGATGCAGGCATTCTCGGCAGCGCACCCGTGAGTGTGTCAGCGAACGCTACGCCTTGCGGCGTAGCCAATGTTGAACGGAGGCATCAAGTGTCTCTCGTCAACCTCGGGGCCCACCCAGATCATGACGTCATCGATGGATAGGTCGATCATCGCGACGCAAGCCTAATAGTTGTGTTAGAATCAGGCCGATGCTATGGCGGAAGATCATGAGGTAGCTACTTTCACGCAAGACCAAGCGATAAGTTGGTAGGCATCTCAGAACCAACGACATCCACAACTCTACCGCGATCATTCAATCGATTTCTCGATAAAGCCTAACGTATTGGCGTTCTCGACCAATGTTCGCACCTTGGCACGATCAAGACCGTCAGGAATTTCGGCGTCGATCTCAAGTCTGAGTTTCACTTGGCTACCACGCAACGTAGTGAGCTGCTCTACGATCGCTTCTACGACTTGATGAATATCTCTCGCTGGCCGCTCCGACGAAATCATCACCGCCCCTGTAAACCGGGTCGGCTTCTTCTCTGCAGGCGGTGATCCCGGCGGCTCGCCACCAGGGAGATCATCAGGCCCCGGTGGTTCCTTGTTAGGGCCTGGGTCGCCTGTTGGGCCAGGTTGGGGGGGCGAAGGTCTGTGCCCCTCGGCGACCGCGGGTTTCACGAGGACACTGTCGGTGTCTATCACGACCACGGTGTTTGCCGCCCGATCAATCGCCAGCCCCAGATAGGTGTCTGACTTCTCGTCCCATCGCTCGGCATAAGCGAACGGACCGGGCAGCATGCCGCTCACGGCCGCGTGCACAGCCTTGACCAGCACGTCTTGGTTCTTGATCCGCGGCAGATAGATGTAGCGGTTGAGATATTCCCGCAGGTCCTTCAGCGACAGTCGCGGCTGGTCGTTCCAGATGTATTTTTGAAGGTCGCGATCTAGGCGCGACGGGCCTAGTTCGATGAGCAAGCCTTCTTCCGCCACCAGCTTCTTGCTGGCACGGGCCAATAACCCGTCCTGCGCCGGAATCTTGCCCGACACCCATTCCCAATCGGCTTGGGCGCTCTCCTGGGCCGGATAATGCAGATAGCACCACGCCTCCTTAAGGCGGGTCTTCATCGTCTCTTTCGCTTCGGCCAACTTGGCGTCGGCCAGCTTTTGGTCGCTCGGTCGGAGTTCAAGGCGCTCCTTGTCACGGACGATTTCGCCCCAGGCCAAGGAGGCGCGCACAGCATCTCTCAGATGGTCGAGTTGCCGGGCTTCCGCGGCGATGAAGACGAGCATGTTGCGATAGACACGCGGGGTGCTGCCGCGTTGCGTGAGAATGTCTCTCGCCTCGACCAATGCCTCCGAGCCGTCCCGCCCGTTATGCGGATGTTTGACGCCCAGCACCACGGCGCGCACGCCGCCCGCTTCATCTGGAACTTCGGCCGATGAAGCCGGGGCGACCTGCACGGAGTCGAAATGCCCGCGATCGCCAAGGCCGTTAACATACTTTCCGAGTTCGGCATCGATCGTCACATCGACCAGCGCCGCCTCGATCTGCGCCGCCTTGTCCGCAGCGATACGGTTGAGGCTCGCCGACATGGAGTACCAGTACCGGCCAAGATCGGCGTGCATGAATTTGGCCTGGTTGGTCAGCCGACGCAGCGCATCACCGAAGATCGACGGCCTCTCCCCCGGCTGCACAACGCCAAGATTGATCTGCTTGTCGTCGAGGCCCGTGTTCTGCTGCTGCGCGGTTGGCGCGGTCCCCATGAAAATCGCGCGGGCGACGCGCCGGGTCGCGGAATAGCGGTTCAGGTTGGGCGCGGATTGGTCGACCTTGTATGGGGTGGACGCCGTGCCATCGACATCTCCGGCGATGATCGATTGCCAGGTCACATCGAGATAATGGAGCAATTCCGGCTCCACGCGGGGCGAACTCACCGCCACGCTGCCCGGCATGATCATCACCGATGGATCGGCATTCATCCAAAGCTCGTGAATGGCCTGCGCCATCAGGCGCAGAACGCCGCGCGTGCGCTGGAATTTTTCGAGCGATCCCCAGCTTGTATAGAGCTGGTCGAACAGCTCGGGATGGATCGGATAGGCTTTCTCCAGCTTGCGCCGGTAGTCTTCATCCGCGCAGCCCTGCGGGAAATCGTTGGCATTCTCCCGATACAGCTTGGCGAACTGCTTCAGCGTGTTGTCGCGGTGATGGAACTTGTCGCCGGAGATTTCCTTGAACAGACGCCGCCGGACGATCTCATAGCTCTCTTCCTGGCTTGCCGGTCGCCACGAGGACTCGACACGGCTGAAGGTTTGCTTGAGGCGGGCTAGCGCCTCCTGACCGCCTTCGCCGCCCACTTCGATCTGCGACGCCGGCAAGGAGGCGACCAGCAACGTGCCGGGGCTGGCCTTGACCGCTTCGGTCAGCGACTGGACGAAGGACAGGTTCGCGTCGAACGATCCCGATGGCAGCCCCTCGACCTTGTAGATTTGCCGCAGATAAGCAACCCATTCGTCAATTAGGATCAGGCACGGCGCATATTTCTTGAAGAGTGCCTCCAAGAGGTTCGAGCCCGGCGCGATGCCGCTGGCGTCATTCTCCGCCACCATGGCGAAGGCGTCAGCGCCGCCAAGTTGCCAGGCCAGTTCGCCCCAGGTCGTGCGAACCTTGCGGTCGCCTTCGACGTGGAGAACGTCCTGCGGTCCTCGCGACGTGCCGACGAGAACCGCCCGGTTGATACCCTCGGGCACGGTCAGACCGAGCCTGTCGAGCAACTGATCCAGGCCCGACAGATCCTGCACCGGCGTCGGCCCCGCCATGTGATAAAGGGCCAGCATCGAGTGCGTCTTGCCGCCACCAAAGTTGGTTTGCAGCTCGACGACGGGATCGCCGCCGCTACCGGAAAGCCGTTTGGCCGCACCGATCAGCAATGCGCTCAATCCCTCCGTCAGATAAGTGCGACTGAAAAACTGGCGCGGATCGCGGTATTCTGACGGTGCGCTTCCCGAATGGACCTTGGCCAGATCGGCCGCGAACTCTGCCTGCTGAAACTCACCAGTGGCGACATCCTGGTGCGGCTCGACCACCTCACGCCACGGCAGCAGGCCCGCCACAGTCTCGACCGAGATTTCAAGGCGCTGGGTTTTCCGCCGCTCCTCGTTTCGCGCCAGTTCTGTGAACTTTGTGCGCAGGATAGTGTCGCGCATCTTGCCGAGCTGCTCGGCAATCTCACCAGCGCTGATCGCCTCCATCAGCCGACGCATGGAATCGAGCGCCCGTTCGGCGTCGTCATAGGTAAAGGTCTCGCTGTGCGAGAGCTTGTTGCGAACGTCGCCCAGCTCATTGACCAGCGACCGCTCGGCGCGGCCGAGAACGGCCTTGAACGCCTCGGTCCAGAAGCGATCCATCGCGTTAAACAGCGCGGCGTGGTCCCAGGCAACGTCGCCGTTGCTGTTGGGGCGCAGGCTTGCCAGCTTTTCCAGAACCTGCACCTGCCAGTGCCCCTTGAGCGAGGTTTCCAGCCTCTTTTCGACGAAGGGGATCAGTGCCGCCGGCAGCAGTTCCATGCCTTCAAATACATATTGGCGCGTACTCTTTGCCACGTCCCGTTCCCCCTCAAATATCCATGCGGGTCTGGCGATCCCCGCTTATGTCGTGGATGGTCGCTGCCGCCTTCGTCAGCTCGGTCCAGTCAGCGATCAAGGCATTGTAGGCCGTGGCCTCCTTGGCATCCTTCCGCTTGTTGGCGCTGATGTCGTAGAGGCAGTATGCGAGATCCTTAACGGCCTCGGCATGTATGTTGATCTTCTTCAGCAAAACGGCGGTGTCGTGAGAAATGCCGCCCTTCTCGTGGGAACGGACCAGATGCTGGAGGCATTCCCATACCGTTAGGTGACGGTCCTCCTCTGGGTCCCAATCCTCGTCGAGTTCATCGCGGGTTAAGATGCGGACCTTCCCAGCGGCGCTTTCGACGAGGCCGGCGTGCTTGACGCGTTCGACCGAGATGCCGCGCGCCCGAGCAAGATTGTCGGCAACCCCGTATTCGCCCTTACCAATCCCGTTCTGCTCGAACCAAGTGATAGCGAAGCGCGTGTCGGCATCGAACTCGCCTTGGATGCCGCCGATATATTCGTCAAGTTCCCGGTTGATGAGTTGAAGCGCGGTCTTCACGCTCATCGGGCTGTCGCCGGACTCCAAAACTGCCTTGTAGCGTGAAAACACGCCCATGCCGGGTCCGATAGCTGATTGCGGCATGTCTGCAGGAGCGATGTTTGCGATTTGAAGCTCGGCAATTGCCGGCGGCAGTTCGCGCTTCAGGGCTCGGATGAACTCAGCACGGGTGATGATGTCGGCTGTGGCTTGCCGCCTGCGGCAGACAAGAACAACGGAATTGGCGAGGGCGTTTGTACCCGAGGCGATTGTTCTTGCCGCGCGTTCAGTACGAACGGGCCACGTCCCAACAATGGAATAACCTGCTGAGATGACAGCTTGGAGGAAAGTGGCCCAACCCGTCGACGAAAGACCTTCTTCCTCAATCTCGCTCTGCTTGAAAGCGTAATAGATCGTGGCAGGAAAATCATCTGAAGACTGAGTCGCCAAGCTAGTGATGGCCGCGGTCATTCCGCGAAGAAAAAAGCCCTCTGCTTCGTCGCGACCACCGTGGCGATAAGGAGTGGCAACCAATTCCTCAGCCTTCGGCACAGTAAGAGTACTGGCGACCTCAGGATATATTTCCTTTATCGATCTCCGAAGCCACACATAAAAGAAATCGGACAAATCTGCATAACCGATGTTGTCGTAGTACGGTGGATCTGTCGATATCACACAGTTCTCTACAGGAAACTTGGCAAAAGCGGCATCCGCCTGAGTAACGCTCCCATTGGCCGCGGGCCAAACCCCTAATAGCCCCCCAGCTACACTTTCACAGAAACCAGAAAAGCTTGCCATCTTCCCGAACGAGTTCGTTTCTACGAAGTCCCAACTCATGGGGACGGCTTGCCGAGCGAACAACTGTCTTATGTTCTGGTTGGTCGAATTCCAACCGCAGATGCTGTTGCCATAATCAGCAGACTTGTCCAGTGCAAACGCGAGATACAGGCTCACAGCCTCAGCGTAGGCCCGAGCACCCCTACCGTTATCTCGTAGCGGCGTGGATTCGGAGGTGAGGCCAGCCGCGAGCGCATCAACCTCAATCTGAGCACGTACCTCGTGGACCAGATCGCTGAAAGTGTTCAGCGCGACCAATTGCCGGTTGGTGAACAAATCCCCGAAGGATTCCATTCCGTAGGCAGGCGGCGAGAACCAACGAGGGTTCTCTGGCTGCCGCTGTTCAGGCCTCCAGCTTGGCTGGGCAGAAAACGCGACAGCTTCATGCTCAGATGTCGGCGCAATGTAGACACGGCCGCCTTTACCTTCGCTTACAATCGCAAGGAGAACTTGCCCCATCTTGCCGGACTTTCCAGCCAAGATAGTGTGTTCGGGCGTAATGGCGGTGTCCGACATGAGGCATCGAAAATTAGCGCCTCGGCCCGCCTTGGTGCCTTCCTTGGCAATGGCAATCTCGGCTTTTGTGCCACCCTGTCTGATCCTAAAAATTATTGTTTTTGCTATCTTATCGATAACGGGCTCAACCCACACTTCCTTGCCGGCCTTCGTGCTGAGTAGAAAACTTGATGCGATCGGCACCTGGACGGTCGAGAACGCGGGGTCGGGGCTGGGCACTGTGCGCGCCCATATCCAGGCAATTACTGTCGCCCTACCGTTACCCTGTTCCTTTGGCAGATTTATTTGCGGGTAGAGATGTCCTATGCGCTCAAATGCCTTCTCGCGTATCCATTCGCCATAGTATTTTACGTCCTCGGCAAGACCCTCGACATTGCGATAGAACTGCCGGTCTTTCACACCCGGATGGATCGGTTCTTTATCTTTGAACTTCGGTGGTATCTCGATCATCGCCTTGCCGATCATCACTGCAACCGGGTTTAGATCTGACCCGTAGGCGGGCAGACCGAGGCGCTGTGCCTCCAGCGGGATCGACCCGCCACCCGAAAAAGGATCATAGACCGGGGGCAATTCGCCGCCGCAGCTCTTGCGAATTTCGACGCGAGCCCGCTCTAACACTTCTTCGTTGGTCGAGTTTTCCCATTTCACAAGATCTTCGATGATACCGAAGAGGCGGTTGCGTTCCGCCTCCTGTTCCTCGTGCGATGGGAACCGATCGGAGTCGCTTGACGGATCATCGACAAGCTGTGCGAACAGAATCGCTCGGCAGGCAACGATTGGTCGCCTTGCCCACCATTGGTGGAGAGAACGCGCATGTCCTTTGAGGAAGGGACTGCCCTTTTCTTTTGCCGACGCGGCATTAATCGACTCAAGCGGGATCGCAACCTCGATCAATTTCTTCTTGGTTTTAGTCGTCGAGGTCATAAACAAGCCTGTACGTTGCAGGGTGAATGGTCAGCTCGCCGCCATCGCGCAGCGCGCGTAGGCGGGCGCCCGTCATTTCGACGGGATCACCCTCTGGGTTGATGAGAATGAACGAATAGACGTCCGGCTTCTGGTCTAGCAGACCCCAGACGTCAGCTTCAAGCTGCAGCGGTTCTCGCTCAAGGCAATGTTCCTTTGGATGATAGTGGCGCAGAACCTCGCCGCCCGCCGAGCGGCGCTCCCATGGAAAGCGCGTGCCGTTGGTGCGGCCGATCCAGCTCCCGTCCGCGTGGAAGAAACGATCCTCGCCATCAGCCTTATAGCCCTGACCTAGTGCAAATCGCGCCATGACGCTAGATCGCGGTGGCCTGGGTGCGGCGCGAGGCCGGATCGTCATTTCGGTTTCGATCAGCTCGCGATCCGGCTCCTCGGTTTGCGACTCAAATTCGGGCTGCGTAGCGGATGGGTATTCCTCCGTCAGGAGGAGATCGTCCGCCTGCGCCTGCGCGGCGTCACCGCACGCGTCTTCGGCAGGTGCATCGGCGTCATCGTCCTCGTTTGGAGCGGCTGCCGGTTGGGCCTCCACGACTGGCATGGCCACTTCCTGCTCAGGACCGAGATTGAAGTTCTCCTCGAGATAGTCCTTAATGTCCTCGGGTGATCGCTCGAATGCATATGCTAGCGCCGCGCGAATATCCGCGCTCAGGCTCTTGCCGATCTCTTCCGGCACCCGCTTCGCGAGCTTGGCTTTCGATAGCGGGCTGACGAACAGTTTGCGGTCGAGCCACAGGATGTCCGCGAGCCGTGCCGTGCCGGCGGGCACCCCGTCGAGATAGGGAACGACCTCCAGCTTGGGTGCCTGGACCCAACTCGTAGCCGCGATCGCTTCCGCCAACGCCCGCACGCGCTCGTTATCGGCAAGATCGGCAAGCTCAATCCGCGCGAGCTGGGTTCCGAACGCCGTCAGCCAGGCGCGCCTGTCTTCCATGGTAGCCAGCAACGATGGTTGCTTAAAGCGTTCCTCAACAAGGTCCGACAACGCCGGAAGAGCCGAGAACGGTGATGCCTGCACGGTCTCTGCCGGTAGCCGCTGAAGGTCGGCAGTTTTGCACTTGACCCATTCGTGTAGGTGGCTCCACCGGAAGAGGGACTGCATGCTCAGCGAATAGTTGAGCGTCTCAACCGGCACCCACTCACCCACGAGGTTCACCCAGTGTCGCCGTTCTTCCCAAATGCGCGTCGGGTATCGGACCAGCAAAGTTCGAACCCGTCGGACGTCGTCGGTCGACAGCGCCTTGCCGGAGGCCAGTGTCCCTAGCCACTGCAGGGCCAGGTCGACGGACGGACGGTCGGCCACACCGACACGATGCCACAGACTGAGATCGAGCACGGAACCGCGGACAACCGCGGCGCCGGGGACATCCTCCTCGTCTCCAGCCAGGAAGACGGCGCCAGACGTCGCCCACGTCCCGTCCTGGGCGAGGATCAGCTTCTCGGTTTTGAAGGCGTTCTTGATGTTCTGCCCATCAGCGGTCGAGCAACCGTCGAGCATCTGATCCAGGCGGCGATACCACTTCTCGACCTCATGCGGCGGCGCCCTGTCGGATTTCGCCAGCGCGCGCAATCGGTCGAGCAGACGTTCGGGACCGCTCGGCGTGCTGCGGACGCCGAGGAGGTCGAGTAGTGGACGTGTCGTTTCCCGATCAAGCAGCCCATTCACGAATGGCTCGACGTCAAGAAATGCTTCCGTTTCGGGGGTTCGGCGCACGAGATCGCCGGGTTTGTGGAGGAATCCACGCACGTCCCGGAGGCACGGCAGTTCCCTAAGTCGCGAAGCCCACGCCGGAAGCAGACCGCGACGCAATACCGTTCGTCGATTGCCATTGGAAGCTTCCTCGACGACTGTCGCCGATGCCTTCTGTGCCCAGAAATCGCTCCTTTCAGCGATCATTTTCTCGGCAATGACCGCCCATATGCCGTCGTCCGTCTTTGCTGAACGTTGCCAATGAGCCCATAGCTCGGGCGGGAAGTCCCAATCGTGAATGTGGAACCAAGGGTCCTTGTAGCGATATTCGATCCGCCCTGCGAAAAATCGATTCCTAAGTTCGACGTTCAGCGACGCCTCGCGTCCGGAGAATGTCTTCACTTCAACGAGAGGCGGGAACGTCCGCAGTCCTGACTTGCCCGACGAGATCCATTGAAGCCATTCTTCGCGCGTGCAAGACTTAAGGTGGGCAACATAATCGGGATGCAGAAGCTGCTTTTGCCTGACTGTCTCTGGCAGCAGTACCTCCAGTGCGCCGTCCTCATCGAACAGCACTGTCTTTTCGACGGAGCGGAGCGTCCGGTCCGCGCAGGCGTAGCGGAAGCATTCACCGATCGTGACGCCGAGCTTAGCTGCTATCTGAGCGATCTGGACGCATTCGGCCAGCTTCGGCTGACCGCACGCAAAGTAGTCGGCCGCAACCCGCTCGATGACGGCATTAACATCGCTGGTTTCGTCGAGGCCGATCGCCTCCAGTACAGCGAAAGCCGCCTCGGCGGCCTCGCCGTGCCGTGCGTCCTCATCACCCTTGCCCCGGCGCTGGTCGGCAAGGAAGCGCGTCCAATTCTGATTGAGCACGATCAGATGGTCGGCCAAAAATTCCCAGTCGTCGTCCGACTGGAGTAACTTCTTCTCACCAAGCCGCACGACTTCCGACGCAGAATAGAGCACCTCTTTGCCCTGGACGGGCACGATCCGCAGTCGGTCCGCGTCTTGGCACTGCCAACTCGTTACTTCGGGCGCGATGTAAGACCAAAGGTTCAGCAGATGCCGCCAGGTTGACGGTCGGGGAAGATGATTGCTGCGCAAGCGCTGAAGCAGGTCAGTCTTCGAGAACTCCTCGACCAGACCCCAGTGTACGAGCTTGGTCCGGTCCTTCGCCGACACATGCTGGCACAGTGCTGGCCGTGATTCGGCATCGAGCAGAGCCATGGCCTGGTCGGCGGGCCAGATGTCGAACACCGGCCGCGGCACAGCGATCGCGGCCTTGGCGTCGGCCAGATGCCCGTCTTTAGTCAGCAACGCCGGGCGACCATCGATCGCATCGGCAAACGCCAGTTCGACGATCGCGCCGCACGACCCTTCCAGCGTGGCGGCCTCCCGATCAACGTCTGGCAGCAGACCGTAGGCACCTGCCCGGTCTTGCGGACCGGTCTTCGTCTGCTCCAGCCACTCCATCATGGCGGTGGCTGCTAACTCGCCCGCGCGATTCAGCAGCCAGCGATTTGTTGGCGAGGTCTCCGGGTCCTTGATCTTGACACGTGCGGGGTCTTGGATGAAGGGCGCGTTGCAGGCGAAAGGTAACGTCGTTTCCACGCCGGTCGGCAGCACGACGTAGAGGCGCCCCTTCGCGCCCAGCACGATCTCCACGCGGCAGGGCGGGAAATCGCCGCCGTCCTCGGCCCCCAGCATCCGCTCCTTGCGGATCTCATCGAGCGCTTCGGCCGGGAAGGCTTCCTCCCCGGACCGCACGAGGAGGAACGGATCATCGGCTTTCTCATCCAAAGCCATCCATTCGCTCTCGGCAATGGGGCCGGGCCCGAGACTCTGCCAATGCACCTCGCTGTCGCCGATCCGCAGGCGACGAATCTTCTTGAAGAACAGCAAAGACACCGGGCTCTTCAGCCACTCGTCGAGGTTCTTCTCGACCTCACGGCGCAGCAAGGGGTTGGCGATCGCAACCTCGATGCGGGTGGTTCCCGATGTCACGTCGCGGTCGGCGATCCAGTGGGGCTGGGTGAAGCGCGTGCGCTCGAACGCGACCGCTAACGTGGGCGTGAATAGCTCCACCCGGTCGCCAAGGCTGAACGTGCTTTTGAAGCCGATCCCCCGGAAGCCGATCGTGTGCAGAGCACGCTTGTTCGAATAGCCGAAGCGGCAAATCGAGGCGAAATGGGCCTCAATGAAGTCCTCACCATTGTGCTCGAACACAAAGCGGTCGTCCTCGATAGACACCCGCGCTTCGCTGGCACCGGCATCGTCGGCGTTCTGGAGCAACTCGGATAGAATGTGCCGCGGGCTCTGCACCTGCTTGAAAAGCTGGTGCCAAGGGCCGGCCAACTCCGGGTCCGCCTCAAGCTGGTCCCAACGCTTGGTCGCGCGCTCCTGTATCGACCGGAAATAGTCGGGCGGATCGGCAGCAATGGTTTTGATCTGGCGGCTCACGCTCATAGCGAAAGCTCCAGCGTTGAGGGCGTGGCGACTAATTCCGGGCCACGAGGCGGCGCCGTCTTGCGCCAGCCGCCCTTGATGGTCTGGATGGCGGAGATCGGCAGCCGCTGCCCGGCGGGCATCTCATGCAGATCGCGAACATGCCAGAACACCGCCCAGTGGCCCTGATTGTCGGCGGCATATTGGCCTGTCGTCGGCGGCCGATGCACCATCCCCTCTGAGTGTTTGCCGTTTTGGCTTTCTTCGCAGCCGACGTACCACCCCTGCCAGGACACGACGAAGCTCAGCTTGGCGGGCACATCCTCATGTGATGGATAGATCAGGACCGGAACCCGCGAGCCCGCTCGCAGTTCGTCGACCTTGCGAAACAGCTCCCATTTACGCGACCCGAAGGCAACGAAACCCGTGGCGCTGGCGATGGCGCGCCCCGATTGAAGGTGCTCCAGCGGCACAGGGGCCAGGATGGAAAAATCCGCGATGCCGGTCATCTCGCCCCCTATGCCGGCTCTTGCGCCCGCTCCAGCAGGCGTCGGAGGTCAAATTGTATCGCGGTCTCGAGGAACGATGGTTCCCGTTCCACGAGCGGGCCTCGCACATAGCGCGGCGCATGCGCAAAACCCGCAGCCACTGGCACGATGGCGAGAATGAACTTCTCGGGTTCATGCAGGGAGGTGATGACTTCCTGGCGCGTGACCATCACGCTGTCTGCGCCGTCGATGCGGCCCTTGACCTCAATGAAGCGCAGGTGCCCCGACCTCGGATCGTGGGACGCGATGTCGTAGCCGATCTTCTGGGCGGAGACGTCGGCCGGCTCGTTGCCCAGTGCCCGTTCTGCCGCCATCACGGCTGCCATCGCCGCAAGCTCGATTTCCCGGCGCGCGGCCGGGTCTTCTGCAAAATGGTTCGGAACGCTCGGCGCCTGACGTTCTTGCAGTAATCCGCGCGGGATGACGACCATGCCGCCCCGCACGCGCGGAGGCTGCGACGAGATGAAACGCTCCCGCTCAAGCTGGTCCATGCGGCGTTTTTGCCGATCCGCCAGGTCTTCGGCGCGGCGCTGTGCGTTCTGCCAGTTCACCCGCGTCTTCTTGCCGGCGCGCTCCTCCTCCTTCAGCTCGAAGGCGCGCGAGTCCCAGTAATTGATTTCCTTCTTGAGACGTGCGCGAACCTCCTGCTCGACCTTTTCGATCTCAGGCAGCCGCCGCGCCTTGACCTCGGCGACATGGCCTTGGGCCAGTTCGACCGTCGCGAATCTGATTGCAGCCTTCTCCAAGTCGGTGTTCAGCCAACTCTCTTCCAGAAGATCGCGCACGCTGCCGACTTCCTCCGGCGTTGCCGGCCGCAGATTCAAGTGTGGCGCGATGCCGGCGTTGACGGTGTTTCCGCCCTTGTCGATCGCGGCGAACTGGAGGCGCTGCGAGATCACGTGAGGCTTACCCGCGCTGGTGACGCGACCGTCCTGGACCGTATGTTCCAGCAGGAAAATCGCCGACAACGCATCACCCGCGTCGGTGTCGTCGACGAGGATCGCGCCCTGCCGCATGATCTGCTCATACTGTTCGCGGATGAGGCTGATCACCGCTTCAAGAACCGGATGGCCGGGACAAACGAAGGCGGCGACCGGCTGCTGGTTGATCTTGTCCTTCTCGAAGCAGATGCGCTCATATTGTGTCTGGAGCGGTGCGCCGGTGCCGATCTGGCGATCCCGCTCACGGATGCGCACCGGGACATGCGTGACCTCCCAACGACCTTCCTCCCGCCGCCTGATCTTGCCACCCAGATGCTGGAACGCTTCGACGAAGAAGCTCTGGATGTGGTGCGGCTGCAGGCGCAGCGCCTCGGCACGCTCCATCTCCAGCCGCAATTCCTCGACCCTCGCTTCGGGCATGGTGTCGTTGGTCAGGGCGCGACGACGCAGCAGTTCGAGCAGGTGTGCCTGATCGACCGCCCCGTCGACCTGCTGGAAAAGACGCGCTTTTACGTCCTCCTGCTCGCCATATTGGATCGCCTCGAACAGCAAATCCTTCAGCGCCACGCCGTCGAACAATTCGCCGAGCACGTCATAGACGCGGCCGCCCAGCGCCTCGCGCGCCGCTTCCAGTTTCTCCAGCAGCCGCGCGTAGACCTCGCCCTCGCGCGTATCGGCCGCGACGAGATTCCAGAGGTGGCAAACCTCGGTCTGGCCGATGCGGTGGATACGGCCGAACCGCTGCTCGATCTTGTTGGGATTCCACGGCAGGTCGTAATTGACCATGAGATGGCCGCGCTGAAGGTTCACGCCTTCCCCCGCCGCATCGTTGGCGATCAGGACCAGCATGTCCTTGTCCTGCATGAAGCGCTCGACCACCTTGCGCCGCTCTTCGCGCGATACGCCGCCGTGGATCACCTCGACGGCCTCGGAGTTGCCGAGCCGCGCCCGGACCTTGTCAAGCAGGTAGTGCAGCGTGTCCTTGGGCTCGGTGAAGATGATCAGCTTGCGGCGATTGCCGGCCGCGTCAATCATCAAATCGTCGTCGAGAATCCGATTGAGCTGGCTCCACTTCGTGTCCACTCCCGAACGCAGCACGCCGAGCGCCATCGTCTCCAGCCCCTTCAGGGTCTCGACTTCGAGGGCCAATTGCTCGACCGTTTCGGCCGTCGTCGCGCCCGTCGAGATCAGATCCTCAAGCTCGTCGATCTCCTCCTGGCCATACTCCTCGATATTCCGCAGCATGTCGGCGTTGATCGCCGGTTCGGTCGCGCCGGGCCGGCGGCCCTTGGCGGCAAGGCGCGCTTCGCCCAGCTCGTTTTCGAGCCGTTCCCGGCGCCGCTTGAGGGACTGGTAGATGGCGGCCGGCGACGAGGCGAGACGCCGCTGAAGGATCTGCAAGGCGAAACCGACATTGTTGCGCTTCTTCCCGTCCCCCTCGGCGAAGCGCTGCACGCGGTTCATCTCGGTGCGCACATATTCGGTGACGGCAGTGTAGAGCGCGGCCTCCCCTTCCGAGAGCTGATACTTGACCGTGCGCGCCCGGCGCTCGGGGAACAGCGGTCGGCCATCGAACTTGAGCAGTTCCTCCTTGGTCAGCCGCCGCATCATGTCTTCGGTGTCGGCATAATGGACACCGTCGCGGAACCTGCCCTCAAAGCGATCGCCGTCGAGGAGCGCCATGAAGAGCTGGAAATCCTCCTCCTTGCCGTTGTGCGGCGTCGCCGACATCAACAGCAGGTGGCGGCAGATCTGGC
Source organism: Rhizobium sp. NPDC092011 (assembly GCF_044756305.1). Classification (NCBI taxonomy): domain Bacteria; kingdom Pseudomonadati; phylum Pseudomonadota; class Alphaproteobacteria; order Hyphomicrobiales; family Rhizobiaceae; genus Rhizobium; species Rhizobium sp. NPDC092011. Next base: position 19,481 of record NZ_JBIVSO010000005.1, on the reverse strand, counting down.
CGAGCTTCTGGCCGACCTGATAGCGCCGCGTATATTTGACCTCGCCGCCGAAATAGGTAGCTGACATGCGATGGGCTTCGTCGCAGATGATCAGGTCCCATTCGCGCGCGCTCATGAGCTTCTCCTGAAGCTCCTCGTTGCGCGCCAACACGTCGAGACGGACGATCAGCCTATCCCGGTCGCTGAACGGATTACCCGACCGCGAATTCTCGATCATGTCGCGGGAAAGGATGTCGAACTCGAGATTGAACTTCTGGCCGAGTTCGTCCTGCCACTGCTCGACCAGGCTGCCCGGCGCAACAACGAGACAGCGTTCCAGATCGCTGCGGGCGATCAGTTCCTTCATCAGCAACCCGGCCATGATTGTCTTGCCTGCGCCGGGATCGTCGGCAAGAAGGAAGCGAAGCGGTTGGCGCGGCAGCATCTCGCCATACACCGCCGAGATCTGGTGCGGCAGCGGATCTACCAGGCTCGTGTGAATTGCCAAATACGGGTCGAAATAATGGGCCAGCTTTATGCGGTTGGCTTCCGTCACCAGTCGCAGCAACTCGCCGTCGGCGTCGAACGACCAGGGCCGCCCATTTTGCTCGACCTGAAGACGGTGCTCGTCGTCCCGGTAGAGAACGGCCTCGGCCACCGTGCCGTTATGGTCGCGGTAAACGACATTGATCGCCTGATCGCCGATCCAGTCTACGGACACGACCTGCGCGACCTGCGCCGAGGTAATGCCCCGGACGGATGCACCATTCTTGATATCTTCCAACCGCGCCATAACCGCCCCTACGCCCTGCCCATCCGTCACATCTGAAAATCCGCAGCCTTGAGCGCTGCATCCGTTTCCTTGCGATTGAGCGCCACAATATGCTGCGTCCGCGCACTGAGCTTCGTCGCATCCCCCAGCAGTCCCAGACGTTTGAGAACATAGAAGAGCATAGCGTAGCGCACCGTCAGGACAGCGCGCCCGTTCTTCATTCCGAAATCCTTGGCGACTACATCTTTTTGACTTGGTGTGAGGTCTGGATGAGGGCCGATCTCGACGTCAAAGGTCTCGTTCCACTGGCGATCCTCGACACCAGATGCCCCAGGCTCGCCGGGATTACGGACACCGAGAATGCGAGGGAGAAGGAAATCTTTGAACCTGTCATCGATGTGACAGTAAGCGCGGGCGTGCCAGCGGAAGCCATCATAGCCGAGCGCATGCGGCGTCATGCGCCGCCACATAGGCGCAGCTCGCTCCTTGCTCATCGACTGGTAGTGAACCTCTAGCGATCTCTTATCCCGTATCGCGTCGAGGACGGCACGGAGCGCGCCCGAATCGACCCGCCGCCGGGGCGTGAGGGCAATATCCGTCTCCGGCGGGCTGACGATCCACGATTCGCTCGATTCAGTCAGACCCTCCGCCAAGGAGCGCAGGCGGGACAGGTAGCTGTCTGGGTCAGGCTTGAGGAAGATCGGCGAGAAGTCGGGCGCAGCGACGTAACGCTTCGCGCTCTTGTCATAGACCGCGTTGTGGGGCGCACGCTCCTGATAGAGCGTCAGGTCCTTAGACGCCTGAGGCACGGAGACATCGAACATCTCGATGATGTCCGAGCGGTTGACGCCACCCTCCCAGAACAGCCGGAACTCGATGAATTCGAGCCGCCGTTCCACACCCCATTTCAACGCCGTGGCGCTCTCCAACATCACACTCCGTCTCCAACCGCCGATAGGGATAAAAAGTATATGGACATATCGACGCGATCCGTATAACTAATAGTCACACCAGCGCGGATCGTCAATGGTGGCGAGCGCGAGATTCGGGAGGAAAGGCAATGCCCAAGCGCGGTCCCAATCGCGAAGTGACCAGCAAGAAGGCGGCTAGCGCCGCGTCGAAGGTTTTGCGGGATCCCAAGAGCAGCAAGGCCGCGAAAAGCGCAGCTGCGTCCGCGCTGACCCAGCGCCCGAACAAAAAGTAAGCCGGAAGGGGAACGGCGATGCTCACGCGCACGCGCCCCACCGCTTCGGACCAGGACGATCTCTTCAGCCCTGAGGTCGAACTGCTCCTGCCAGCGCGCCTTGCGGTCGAAGGTAAGGTGCTGGGAAGCCCGGTCCGGCAGTTGGCAGTTCCGGCCCAGCGCGTGCGTTGTCGCCTACGGCTCTTCGCAATCCGCCGGGTCGCAGGTCATGAAACCACCCTCCCGTCCGGCGAGACGCTGAAGATCATCAGCGCGAAGACCGCGACGCCGCTGGACGCCGATCTCATTCTGCTGGTTGCTGGCGTGACTGAGCCTGAGCGGATCGCCGAGGCGTTGGACCTCGGTGAAGGTCGATGGATGAATGTATCGCCGACCCGCATCGACGCGCTGGACCGCACTGAACGCGTCGGCCGGCTGACTGCGGTATCGACGTCTTGGACGGATGCGGTTCATCTGCGCGAGGGACGAGCCGCCATCGCCGGCCAGTCAGCGCGGCCAGGGTTGCGGCGTCCGCAGATTGGCGCGCTTCACGCCGCGCTTGCACATGCGACGCGGTCAACCGATCCTGCGACCATCGTCATGCCGACCGGTACCGGCAAAACCGAAACCATGCTCGCGCTCAACGCTCACCAGCGCTTCGCGCGCCTGTTGGTGGTAGTGCCGACCGACGCCCTGCGCGAGCAGATTGCCGGTAAGTTCGAGACCTTCGGCGTGCTGCGGCAACAGCAATGCCTTGATGACAAGGCAGCCTTCCCGTTGGTGATGCGCCTCTCGCACATTCCAACCACCGCTGCCGAGGTCGATGAGATCTTCGACAGCGCCAATGTTGTGGTGACCACGATGCAGATCGCCGGCCGCGCCGAAGCGACTGTGCAGGAGCGGATGGCGGTACGGGCCTCAGCGCTGTTCATCGACGAAGCGCATCATATCGGCGCTCCGACCTGGGCCCGCTTCCGCGGCCTATTCACCGACCGTGAACCGCCGCTCCCGATCGTCCAGTTCACCGCCACGCCTTTCCGTGAAGACGGTCGGCGCGTCGACGGCGAGTTCATCTACACCTATCCGCTCAAGAAGGCGCAGGCCGAAGGCTATTTCAAGCCGATCCGCTTCGAGGCGGTGTTCGGCCTCGACCAGGCGGACGCCGATCTCGCAATTGCGGAGAAGCTTGGCGACGTCCTCCAGGGCGACCTGGATGCCGGACTCAATCATCTCGCCATGGCACGGTGCCAGACAATCGAGCGCGCGAAGGATCTCCACCAGCTTTACAGCGCGATGTATCCAGAGCTCCGGCCGGTGATCGTTCACAGCCAGCAGCCGGTCCGCGAGCGGCGCGCGAACCTTGCCGCACTGCGCCGCTTCGACAGTCGCATCATCGTCTGCGTCGACATGCTGGGCGAAGGCTTCGATCTGCCGGAACTGAAGATCGCGGGTTTGCACGACCCGCACAAGAGCATCGCCGTCACCATCCAGTTTGTCGGCCGCTTTACCCGCCAGGACCCACGCCTGGGCGACGCGACCGTAATCGCCAACACGGGTGTGGACGACATCGATCGATCCTTGGCCAAACTCTATGCAGAGGACGCCGACTGGAATGCGCTGGTCGAAGCGCTCAGCACCGCGAAGATCGACCGCCAGGTCCGCCGCGCCGAAATGTTCAAGGGATTCGTTGGCGATCTAAGCGACATCCCCCTGCAGACGCTCGAACCCAAGATGAACGCGGTGGTCTACCGCACGAGCTGCGATGGCTGGGAGCCGCTGCGGGCGGAGGATCTGTACAATCCGGGCGTTTATCTGGGCATGAAGGTCAACCCGCACCAGCGCGTCGCCATCTTCGTCACCCGTTCCGAGGAACAAGCCGGTTGGACGACTGCCCAGCATGCGACGAACGTCATATGGGACCTGCATATGATGCATTGGGATCCCGACCAGCAGCTTCTCTATATCAGCAGTTCGGCCAAGGGCCCCTATGACCGGCTCGCCAAGATGGTGTGTGGCGACACAACGCGTCGTGTCGAAGGCGAGGACGTCTTCCGCAGCTTGCACGGCTTCAATCGCCTGATCCTGCGCAATCTCGGCCTGACCCACCACCAAGGCCGTGGTGTTCGCTACTCCATGTATATGGGGGTCGATGTCGCCGACGGTCTCGACACCGCCAAATCCCAGTCGCGCATCAAGAATAATGTCTTCGCGACCGGCTTCCTCGACGGCGTTCCCGCCTCTCGCGGCTGCTCCGCGAAAGGCAAGTTTTGGTCTATCTCTCTCGTCCGCGACCTGACCGACTGGGTCGAATGGTGCGCGGACATCGGCAAGGCGGTCAATGATCCGGGGATCACCACGGACAGTGTGTTCAAGAGCGCGATGAGGCCTCGCCAGATCAGCGAACGCCCGGCGGTACCACCGGTAGCGATCCACTGGCCGGAATCGCTGCTGACACAGATCGAGGACCGTATCGAGATCAGTTTCGGCGACGAGCCGGTGCCGTTCGCCGAATGCGACATCGAGCTCCTAGATCACGAACGCACCGGGCCGCTGCGGTTTGCGGTGCGCAGCGATACCCACGCCGCCGAGTTCGAGATCGTGTTTGCCGAGGGCGGTGCACGTTATCCGCAGCGAGCAGGCCCGAAGGCAACGATCAAGGTCGGCGGCAAGGTGAAGCCTCTGTCGGAATCCTTCGGCGATGACTCCCCGCAGATCGACTTCGGCGACGGCTCGCTGCTGATCTACAGCCACCTCTATGCCTTGCCCGATGGCGTTGTGGCCGAGCCCTATCCGGCCGACCGGATCGAAGCTTGGGATTGGTCGAAGACCAACATCCGGGCTGAGGCGCAAGGGCCGGAAAAGCGCACCGACTCGGTGCAACGGCGTGTCATCGAAACCTTGCTCGCAGGAGTCGACGCCTATGATATCGTCTTCGACGACGATGGCGCCGGTGAGATTGCAGATGTCGTGACGTTCCGGGTGACCGAAGGCCTCGTACAGGTGACACTCCACCACTGTAAATATTCGAGCGCGGAGGCACCCGGAGCTCGCGTCAAGGATCTGTACGAGGTCTGCGGGCAGGCTCAGAAATCAGCACGTTGGCGCGACCGTCCCTACCGGATGTTCACGCACATGCTAAAGCGCGAGAAGCTTCGCCTCGAAAAGTGCCTAAGCTCCCGTTTCGAGCAGGGGAACGCCGCCTTTCTGAAAAAGCTGAAGGCCAGCTGGCAGGACTATAAGTACGAGTTCGACGTACGGATTGTTCAGCCGGGCCTGTCGCGCGCGTCCGTCACGGAAGAAGGGCTGCACCTCCTGGCGAGCGTGGAGACCTATCTTCTTGAGACCCGCGCGATGCGACTGAAGGTAATTTGTAGCCCCTAATGTACAAGGTAGGTCGCGGAGCATCGGTGACTTGGCGCCGGAAATAATTTCCGGCACCATGTTGTGATTTCAGGCGGCCTCCCAGACCTGATTGAGAATGCGCGCCGCAAGTGCGGCCTTGTCCTGCGGGAGGAAGCGACCGTAGTGCTTGGCGACCATTTCGGCGGTATCCTGGATGGCGTAGCTCGCCTGTTCATAAGAGCCAGTCTGCTTCAGGATATGGGTCGCCAGCACGTCACGGACATTGTGGGGGCCATGCGGAAGCAGCCCCTTGATCGCGCCTCGTCCGGTATAGGGGTTGTATATGCCGTAGCGCTGAATGGTGTGACGCCAGGCCTCGTAGAAACTCGTCGTGTCATAGGCCGCGTTTGTGCTGGTCGTCTTGACCGTCTTGACGAAGAACGTTCCGGGATCCGCGGCGGACCGTAAGAGCACCGAGCGGTGCCGGTCGACATATGCGTCGATGTACTTGTAGAGATCCAGGAGGTCCGGAAGCACGAGCCGAAACGGCTTGTCGCCAAAGAATGACGAGTGTGCATTCTTGAAGGCGACCGCAGGAATGAAGACCTCCCAGCCACCTTCCCGATCACTCCACCGGATTTCGCCGCGCTTCATCTTTTCCAGCGCGCGTTCCGAACGCGGCATCGAGCCTTTCGGATTGAGCATCAGTTGCCTGAGGTTCTTCTGGCGAAGCCCAAGATGCAACCCCAGCCTCAGCATTAGAAATGATCGGACCGCTTCGGCGGCCGGCCGAGGATAACGATGCTCATCCGGCATCAGGCGAATGATCTCCTCGGTGATTTTGCGATACTCGCCGACGGGGCTCGCCGCCTCAAGGACCGGCATGATCGGCTCGAACGGATCGCGATGGACGCGCGCGATCCGTTGGATTTCCTTGACGCGGTGGGCCGCATGCTTGTGGAAGTCGTCGCAGGCACCGTGCCAGTCCGCATTCGCGTAGTCGATCTCATTTCGAGAGACGAGACCGGCAATCGGTTGAACCCGCGCCAGAAGCTCCGGATGCTGTCGAAGCCATCCGGTCCCTTCCTTGGTGATCGCCAAGGCGATCCGCAACATGTCGACTTCCCAAGCAGTGAAGAAGCCACGGCGCGTCTCCCGCCACTGCAGATACCAATCCCAGACACCGGGAAAAATGAGGAGCCCGAACGTCAACTGCCGAACCGGTACCCCATAGCCCTTCACCTCTCCATCTCTCGCTGCTGCAAGGGCACCGAACATCAGCCCTAGATGCTCGATCTTCTGCGAGGCGGTTTCTTCGCCCCAGACCCCGTTTCGCTGAAAACCGACAGACGTCAGAGCCGACGTCTTGAAGCGCACGAGGTCAGCCATTTCCATCGCAAGAGCTGGTGGCGCTTCGATCACCCCGGACAGCAGATCAGGATCCTCGACCCATGTCTGCTCATAGTTCGCAGGCACAAAGATTTTACCGTCCCGTGGCGCGCGGCCGCCATAGGAGACGCCGGGGAATCGGATGGCATAGCGCTGCTTGGCGGCGGCAGCCTGGTATTTCCGGTAGTCCGTCGTGCCGCTGATAATAACCCGCCGCACCCAGTCGACGATCTCCTCCCTTTTCTGGAAGGACAGCGTGTTGAAATCCTCAGGAAGATGCCAGGCAATACGACGCCGCTCCGCAGGCTCTATGCCGGAAAGCTCAAACCCTGACGCCGACCGCGAAGGATGTGCAAGCTTGGATTTGAAATAACCGGCCTTGAGCCGATACCGTCGCTCGATCCGTGACAAGATCTCGAAACTCTCGACAGTCCGGGGCACCTTCCGGCCTTCGATCCAGCTCAAAAGCGTTGTCTTTTCCGTAACGTCGTCAGGACCGACGATAGCCCGATGGAGCGTCCAGTACGTTTCGCCATGGCGCCGGAGCTGGAGCTGCAACGCCTCGGAGAATTCCGCCGGATCTTCCATGACGTCGAACAGCGCTTCTGGGAATTCCAGATTTGTGCGTGTACTTGCTGCAGTAGCCTCCGATGCTGGTTTGGGCTGATTTCGGGGCACGCGAACTGGTCGGGGCATCGTGGGCACCAACTTAGTTCTCGGCGTCTTTTGTTTTCGACGGACTTCGGGTTCTGCTGCCGTGGCTAAGAGGCGCGTGTCCCGGATCCATCGACCAATCGCGTCGAAGGCTGGATCGATCTGGCGAGCATTGCCCGCGAGCAGATTGGTGTCCAAGCCGCAGGCTGCCGCGACAATGTGCCAGTCCGTCCTGCCGCTGGTTCTTGGCGCCGGTCTCCTCGTCTGGATGAGCGTATGCATATACCACTTCAGCCGGGGAAGTTCGTCGTCCTTGAAAAGCGGCGCCAGCCGCAGTTGGCAGAAGGCGTCGATCTTGCGTTGAAAGGCTTTGGCAGAAAATTGGTTCATTTCCATTCACGTCGCTGTTGTTGTTCTCCCGCAGAGGCGGGGCACGCGAGCTATGCGAATGGGGTTAACCTCCGGTAACCAAGGGTTTCCGTGAGCGAATGGCTTCATAAAAGCGATTCAGTTGCAAACGGCGTTTCACGAAGTAACGGGGGGACGAAATCCCCAAAGATAACGCCGTTTGCAGAAAGTTGGTGATCCGGCGGCGCAGATGGCCAGGAACCTTCAGCCCCGCAGGTGAGGCTTGCTTCGGAAGGGACGGTCATCGCGGGCATAGCGATCGACGAGATCATCGAAGACCTCGTACGCTGCCCGCTCGTCAAAGCCCTGGTCGACCAGCAGGGCAGTCACGGCGTCGGCTAGCTGATCGATCCGATCGGGCCGATCTTCCTTCAGATAGCCGGTGATCGCCCAGAACAGCATCGTGCGCGCGACGTCATCTCGATCCGGACGCCGCTCGGCCCGATGCCGGTCCCTCAGCCGCTGCTGCCGTCCCCTCTGCTTCGCGTTCCGCTCCTCCAAGGTCTGTCGTGCCATGGTGTCCTCCCTGTTCTCGTTGATGGCACTATAATGGTCAGCGGACCGGCAGCATGGCGCAAGGCGTTTGTCGCCGAAACGGAATCATTGTGTTTTGAATCGGATTTCCGGAGTTACGAATCGAATGAGCGCAATTTGTTTCAGGTTGCGGGCACGTCGAGACAAGTTGCCGGCAATCCCGCGGCTATGTCGACAGTTCCGGGCGAAATAAGGCCTGAGCCTTCCGATGTCGGGTGAATCGGAAATCTGATCGATCGAAACATTTCCCCAGAGCTTGGAAACGTTGCCCCGGAGCCTGGAATCGTTCGCCCTGAGGTTCGAATCGAATGAGCGCAATTTGTTTCGAGTTGCTGGCAACCTGCATCAACTCGTTTCGGCGTGGATCAACGTGCGGGAGACTTAAGCCTGCTGACCAAGAATCCATCCTTCCCATCTTTTGACATCATCTGCATCCGGTACGCCTTCGCCACGTCGACCATCGACGACGTCAATCATGCCGAGCAGGCCGACCGCGGCGTCGAACCGGTCCTCACCGTCCTTGCTGTTTCCGAAGCCATCACTGATTAGACTTAGGAGTTCGCGCCCGTCAAAATGTGGCCTGTCCTCCAGCCACCGCACCAGATGACTTGCCACGGATCGGCGTCCGTCTTGCTGTCGCTTACTCCATACCGGACGTCGAGGTATCCCAAGCTGGCCGTAGACGTCGCCAGGATAGGTCTCGGCGACAACAGTGGCGCCCGGCATCATCAGTTCATGAAGCGGTCCGTCGAACGGCCAAAGCAATAGCTCCTCCAAGTTCGGCAGAATGATTTCGCGCCAGCCGGTCAAGGCGGCCTTGCCAACCTGATTGCCCCCGAGCGTCCAGAACAACATGCAGGCGTCGCCGCGATCCGGCGTCGCCCGCTCGCAGCGGCGCAGAAGATCCTTACCGCTCAGCCGTAAAGCGTCGAAAAGATGCTGCCGCTGCGTGCCCCCCGGCCGCATCGGATAGAATGGTCGGTCGATGGAGATTTCGCTGCGATGCCCCGCAACGTCGAACCAACGCGCAAAGCGCGCGTCTCCGAATGACCGCAAAAACGAACGGAAGTCAGGTGTCCCCAGAACCCTGCCGTAGGCGGCAGGAAGACCGATCGGGAAGTCGAAACCTATTAGCACTGCGGCGTCTGCTACTATCCGCCGCCGCAGCCGATGGATGAGGTTCTGCGTGTCGCCGACAGGCTCCGGCGCCGAAAGGGCCCACGTCTCGCCCTGCCGAACCGCCACGCACATCCATCGCTTCTTGGCTTCGATACTCCAGTCGCAATGTGCGATAACGGTTACAGACATCCCGTCCTCCATCCCTCGCTCTGGATTTACGAGGCACCGGCCAGGATGTCCATGACCGCCGCCCCATCGAGCGCCTGGGCGTCGAAGAGCGCGCGGACAAGCCGGTCGAAAGACTGCCGGTTCTCCAGGATCACCTCCGTCGCCCGTGCCTGCGCGAACTCCAACCTTCGATGCACGCGCTCTGCCAGATCGGCGTCGCGACTGAGGATGGCGGTGGGGTTCTTGTGCTCAAGATAGAGCAGCGGGTGACGGCCAGCAAAGCCCAGCGCCTGCTCGATATCGAGGGCAATGCGGGTTGCGCGTGCAAGGTCACTTTGTTCGGCGCCGCCTGAGCCTCCGGAGACGGTCTTGAGCACGATGAGTTCAGCCGCGCGGCCAGCCATCAGCATTGCCAGCAGACGCTCATACCAAGCTTCGGTATCAGGTGCGTCTGTCGCAAAAGTCAAAAGATTGTGGCCGCCGTCCTTGGTGTCGATCGTCAGCCCCTTGATCGACCCGAGACGTAGAGCGTGATGCACGACCGCATGGCCGGACTCGTGGATCGCGAAACGCCATCGGACATCATACGGGACCGGCGGGCGGTGACCGCGGATGCCAGCTTCGACATCGGCATAAGTGATGCGGCGCTTTTCTCGGCGAGCTTTCAATCGCGCTTCGCGGACGATCCGTTCAATGTCGGCGCCAGTCAGGCCCATTGCTCGTGTTGCCAGACGTCGCAACGCCTGAAGCACTGGGGTGTCCTGCTCGGCCGTCTCTGGCCTGTCGATGCCGCGCTCGCCGTCATCCTCCAGGATGACCTCGATCACGTCCATCGAGCCGCCAATTTTGGTGTTTCCCGTCATGGATGACCTCCGATCTGGGTGTCCGACATGGCGACGGCATCGAGGTCGCTGCCCAGATGATGGGCGAGAATGCCTTCGAGTGTCGGAATATCTGGTCGCTGGATTTCGATATGTGTTTCCAGCCGTCCAGAGCGGCGGATCGCCTCGTCGATTTCGGTCGGCCGGTTGGTGGCGCCGACAACAACTACGCCATCGGTCTTGATGGCGCCGTCGAGCAATTCCAAAAGCTTGTTGACGCAGGTATTCCAGTAGTCAGCATAAGGTCGCGACGCCGAGGCGCGCTGGCCGATGCCGTCGATCTCATCGATGAACAGGATGGAGGGCGCCTGACGCCGGGCTTCCGCAAAAGTGTCTGCCATCCTGCTCAACACATCATGCAAGTACTCGCCCTCCAGCCAGGTTGAGACAGAGGTGACGACGAGCGGGATCCGCAGCGTGTTGCAAAGCGCCCGCGCAAAGGTCGTCTTGCCGGTCCCCGGCGGTCCGGAGAGAAGCAGTTTGGTACTCATCTGTGACCAAGACAGCTCGCCGCCGAGATAATCGACAAGATCCGCCTTCAGCCCAAGCGCCCAGTCTTTTGCCGCACCATAGCCTGTCAGCGTCTCAACGCGCAGCGCGGTCGGCGCAGAACCCTCATCCATTGGATACGGCTGGATCACCGCGGCGCCGGTTGGCTTGCCTTTTGATTTCGCCTTGCCCTTGGACGATGGAGTAGACGTCGGCGAAGAGCGATCGCCGGTATTGCCGCCATCCCGCGACGTCTGGCCTCTTCGCTCGCTTGGACTTTGCGTGATTAGACGCCGTGAAGAGCCTGTCTTGTCTTCGTCTTTCTCATCCCGTTTTTCCTCGCGGTTCAGCGCCGCCAGGCCGGCAAGCGCATCAAGGCTCGACAGGATCGGACGGCCAGGGCGGATGGCGATGGCGAGATCATCGAGCGTGAGCGCGCCGGCATCGATCTTCGCGATACTGGTGTCATGGCGGATGACCGCTTCGCTGCCATAGACAGCCTCCAGCAGGTCGGCGATCAACAGGCGATCAATCCCCGCCCCTGTCAGTCTGATATCGCAAGTCAGATCAACCTGATGTGGAACGCCATTGTGTGTCTCCGACACGGCAAGCACGGGTGTGCCATCCGCCAAGGCCCGCAGCAATTGCCCACGCAGGGCTGCCCGGCTCGGGCGGTTGGTCTCACCAGCCGGAACCTGCAGGAAGACGCGCCGGGTCTCGCTGTCTACCCAACGCCAGAGATCGTCGTTGAAAGCAAAGTCCGCCGCCACGCCGGTGTAAGGTCCGTACGGCACGACGCCGGTGTCTTCGATGAGCTGCGGCAAGGCCCGTTCAAAGCCACCGGCGAGGAATGCCACGGAGAGGACGGGTGCCGGCTGACGCAAGAGCGCGACCAAATCGCGCAGCAAGACGCCTGACTGTTCCATCGCCGCGGCAAGCAGCAGCAGAGTGGCCATGGGTTTGATGCTCGGCTTGTAACCAGCGTCGGCAACGACACGGACCGCATAGGCAAGTGTAGCCTGGGGCGTGCCATCTTCATTCGCAAAACGCCGCGCGAGATGCGCCGGCCACACCGGGACGGCCGCGACGAGAACGGGGCGGCCGTGTCCGTCCTGCGGTGCATCGATCAGAAAGCCTGCAAGATGATCCCGCACCCACTGACGGTCCTGTTCGAACTCGCCGGTGAGATGGGAGGGGTCGAAGGCAGGCCTGAAGCGGCCGATGACGTGACCGTCGATGATAGCCGTGCTCATCGTCAGCAGGCCATTGCGGACTGCGAGGCGCCGGACGGCCCGGCGTTCGACATGATGCAGACGGCGAATGAGGAAGGACGACAGACGATCCATCAGCGATCCTCCTTCACGGCTGGGTGAACGAAAACAATTTCCTGCGGCACGCCCTGACGAGCAAACGTCCGATAATTGGCGCCGATCCTTCTCTCGAGGTAATCGAGAACGAGCCGGCAAGTGGGATCTCCGGATTTTGCCAGATACCGGAGTGGTTCGAGCACCACGGCGGGAATGGCGCGCTTGTCCGACGTCCCCTGCCGGGCAAACGCGAGAGCGAGGCCAACAATCAGAACCGGGTCGTCCTGCGGACGCGGAACCACAGTTTGCCGACTGGGCTTTGAAGCTCTGGCGTTGGTTCGTTTGAGACGGGGTGACGTCGATGACGCCTGGGTGGGCATGATGTCTGCGGACATGCAGGATCTCCTCGCCGGTCCGGCTTCAGCGGACGGCGTCTTCTCAAGGATGATGGGAACGGCAAGAGGCCGCCGCGGCGTCACGCGCCGCAGCTATCTCCCTCTTTCGACGGGGGGGCGATCGCCTTAGGCGTCGAGCAATCGCCGGGCAAAGCCAATGCGGATGTGCTCAGGTGGCCAGGAGACCATCTCATCTGCCAGCGCCTCCGGTTCATCGCGGCCGTCGTCGTCATCATCGAGGCTCGGCTCCTCACAGGAGCCGCAAAGGCATCCGGCTCCATGGTCCTTAGTGTCATCGGTGACGTCATCGCAGATCTTCAAGCGGGGGATCGCCCGCAGCCTCCCGAAGCGGCGCGCATGGAGCGACGTCGCGGAGCCGGCAGCGGCGAGTGGTAGGGTCGCCGCTGGCGTCGCGGGGATACCGAGCGCCCGACGGGCCTCGACCTCAAGAAGTTGCTGCACGCGGCGCCCGAAGCGGACACGCAGCTCCGCCATGCAGGCAGCAGCCCCATCGATCTCCAGAAGATCGTCGATTTCGGAGAGCGCCCAGACGCCAGCCGCATGATCGCTGGGGCGGCTGGCGCCATCGATGATCGCAACGCCCACCGTCTCGACCATCATCCGCTTCTGCGTCTTGTAGAGCCAGTCGGGCAGCACCATGGCGGACGCCAACATCTTGAGCTTCAGCTCTTCTAGCCGGCTGGTGTCGCCGTAGGATGCCAGCGACCTCTTGAGGTCCAGCACGAAGGCGGCGCGCCTGGCGCGGTTCACGATGATCAGGTCCGGCGTGTAGCTGCCTTTGGCCGGTGCTTCGCAGTCAAGTCGCACACCTTCGAGCTGGCGCCAGTCGTTGCCGGCAACCGCCTCGATCGCGGCCTTCACCAACGGCAGTTTGATCGACTGCATGAGGACGACCAAATTTGGATTGGCCTTCGCAAGCCGCTCGACGGCCTGCTCCAGCAGCTTGCCTTCACGGAAACTCACTGCCCTGACCAGGGAGGCGACGTTGACATAGTGGCCGAGGATCTCATCCTCCACCGGCTCCCCATCAGCGATCGCAGCGATTGCCTTTTCGATCAAGATGTCGAAGTCTGCCTCGACGTCCGGGTAACGCACCAGATGCGGGTGGCGACGCAGCACCGGCGGTTCAGCATGAGCAGCGAAGCGCTCGCCGAAGCAACCGTGCGACACCGAGCCGGCTGCAGAATACTTGGTGGAGGACGTCGCAGAGGCGGCGCGCAGAACTTTCCCGGATAGGGATGAAGCGTGTAGATTGGTCAAAGCCCGATTCCTTTCGTAAGAAGGCTTGAGGGTCAGGCCCTTGGTAGCGTTGGCGCGCTGCCTTGGGCCGCTTGGCTTCATCAACGAAGCCCTTGTTATGTCGCAGGACCGCAACGGGATCTCAAGGTCCCTGGCAGCGAAGAATGAGAACAGAGCCCGAACAAGGTTAACGGCGGGCTCACGAGCCGAACACGGGAAAGCCGGAATCAGAAAAGGGGCTCGAAAGCCCCTTCTCATCTCGTATCGATCAGTTCGTGATCAGTTCCAGCTTGCGCCGGCCCGATGCTTTGCCCTGTCCGCGGGTCGCGGAAAGCAATGCAGCCACCGGGTTGCTACAGTCGGCTTCCGTTTCAGCCTGCACATCCGAAAGTGCTTCGGCTCCGACCATCTCCGCCTCCTCAGCCTCCTCATCGAGGTCGACGTCACCGTCTTCTTCGATCTCAGCGCGGCTGGACGATGAGGCTGCGACAGCTACTCGCGGCGAAGACGGGTCTTCTGACAGTGGCCACGCCGGCGACTTCTCCTTCGACGTCGCCCATACAAGCATTGGGATCACCACCGTCTCCAACCATGTCTCCAGGCTGTCGGCTTTCGCCCAGTTCGAGCTGTCGCGAAGTCTCCACAGCAGCGCCTCGACTTTCTTCCAGCGAGACGCCGACGGCAGACCGACCTTCATTGTCGATTTGCCGTCCCCCTGCGGCCCAACCCCGGTGCCAAGGCTGCTGAGCAGCTCATAGGCATGGTAGGCATGAACCTCAGCCTTCGGGGCAATCCGGCTCTTCTTGATCCTCTTGCCGGTCCTCTCCGCTTCCGTCAATGCACCGGAGAGGATCTTCAGAAGGCCGAGTAGATTGCGCAGGAGAGCTGTTCGGCTCTCTCGCGTCCGTGTCTCGACCATGGCTTTGAGACCATGGACGCCGCCTAGATCGATGGCGTCGATCTCGGTCTCGTCCTCGCTCTGCATTTCGTCGCCGGCCAGGATTGCCTTCACGTCAGCAACCTGTATCCGGCCCTGCTCTGCAGCGAACGCGAACGCCGCTTCGATCTTGTCTGCCGGCGCCGAGATCAATTGAATCAGGACCGTCGGCCCGATTGCCAGCTCCACCGCCCGGTCCCGGTAGCCACCAAGGTTCCGGTAGACGCCGCGCCAGTTGCGCGCCGTCCGCGCGGTGATGTTGCACCGCGCCTCTACCCACACCCCGAATGTTCCGTCGGGAATATGAGCGCTCACCTCTTCGAGCAAGGCGCCGAGCCGGAACACGTGATCCGTCTCTTTGCGCCCGAGATCGGTCAGCGACTTCGCCTTCGCCTCGAGTTCCGCCGAGATCTCCGGGGAGATTTCGTGCGCGTCGTAGTCGAAGCCCATGCGCGCTGACGACGCCAGCGCGTTTTTCATCTTCTTCATGTCAAACATCCCTGTTTTCACAGTACTTGCCACAGCCACACCATGCGGCTGATAATCACATTATAACAAATATTTGCAAATATCTCAATAATTACAATAGGTTGCGCCGTTTTTGATATGACAAAATCTCCATTATTACTTGGCTTTTGACCTTAAATACTGTGAACATTGGACAGTTTGCAGCAGAAAAATGACGAAAAATAAATTTTATACTACAGAAACAACTCTTGGTAGCATTCGCGGTTCAACCTTATTCCGCCGAGGCCTGTCGCCATCACCGACCCAGCGTGCCTTGTAAGCACGCAGACGATGCCCTGGCGTGTAGCGCCCCTCCTCAAGACGCGCGCCGGCTGGCACATCGTCG
This sequence comes from Rhizobium sp. NPDC092011, assembly GCF_044756305.1. Classification (NCBI taxonomy): domain Bacteria; kingdom Pseudomonadati; phylum Pseudomonadota; class Alphaproteobacteria; order Hyphomicrobiales; family Rhizobiaceae; genus Rhizobium; species Rhizobium sp. NPDC092011. The sequence continues at coordinate 3,811 of NZ_JBIVSO010000005.1, read as the reverse complement.
TGCTTAACGGCTTATGAAGGCTGGCGGCTCAAAAGCGGGCGTCCCACCCAAAACACGTTTAAAAACAAACGGAGTCTCAGAATGGCACATTCGAGATGTAAATATTTATTGCCAAAAAAACATTTGAATACAGACACTTGCAATGGTCGAGGCTGTAGGCTATACGTCTCTCGCTCGATACACGGCCCAAGCGCCAAAATGGAAAGGAGACGCACGTGACCACCGCATTCAGCACAATCATGACGACCATCTTCTCTTCCGGCGCGCCCTTTGCTGCTCGCACCTCGCTGAGCACACTTCTTGGCCGGACCTCCTCCAGCATGGGTGCCTCCGCCCATCGTCGTCGAAGACGATGGCAACCGGCAACCATAGGAGGTCTCCATGCCGAACACCAAGAACCCAACTCGTCCGTCTGCGTCTCCGCGTAGGGCGAAGGCAATCCCACGCGGCTTTAGGAAGCATTCTTCCTGGTGGCGGTCAGAAGTGCCGAAGCTGATCGAACTGATCAGTGCGGTGCTGGCGGATGCCGACGAGCCCAAGGGTCCGCGCGCAGTTCTTATCGAACCGCGTTTCGTGAGCTTTCCGCTGCAGTCGGAGCTGACCGGCGAGATCACGCGATCGAAGCTCGGCGAAGTCTGCTACGGGGTTCCGCTCTCTCCACGGGTCACACTCGCTGACATCAGCACTGCTCTGCAAGGCGAGGCGCTACCTCACCTGGTCGCAGCGCATCTCTGGCTGCAGGAAGTCGATGCAATCTCGCTTCGCGACCCTGGCGGCATGCAGAATGCCGCAGTCAGCACGTTGAGAGAACACCTCAAGGCCGCTGCAGCAGACTTCTCCGCTGTGGTCGAGCGGATCAGCGCGAGCAACGCCTGACGACACCCGTCGGCGCAGCGGCAATTATTTCCATCAAGCAATTGCCGCTGACGCCGGGCTCCCAAGGGGGTTGCGGGCTGATATAAGCCCGCCTCCCGACTTCCAGTCATTTGTAGAACGGGATTGAAGACATGACGAACAAGGTAGCTTTGTACGCTCGAGCTGCGAGCAAAACGGGTGAAGGATCGATCGAAGCGCAGATCGGACGCGGCAAGACATTTGTCGCCGGCCGTGTCTGGTCGCTGGTGGAATGCTTCACGGACGTCGAGAACAACGAAGCCCTCTTCAAAGCCAGACCGGGCATCAAGTCGCTCTGCACCTATATCGATCGCGAACCGATCGATATCGTGCTGTGCGACGCGCCCCTGAACGTCTCGGACAACCTCACCCACGTCGCACGGTTTCTCGAGGAGCTCGGCTCCAGTGGGGTCGAGCTGTGGTCGACAGCAATGGCCGAACGGGTGACGCTGCACAATCTGCCCTATGCCGATAGCGGCGATCAGGGCAAGGAGGCCACTGCTTCCGTTCTCGAGAGCAGTCGTGGGATCCGGCAGGCAGGTTTTGGATATAAGCTGTCCTCGGCAGTCGATGCCCACGGCCGGCGTATTTTCGGGTATCGGGTGGTGCATCCAGAGCAGGCCGAAGTGATCCGCCGCATTTTCCGGATGTATGCCGCTGGCCGTTCGCCGCGCGACATCGCCTCGACCCTCAATGCCGAAGGGATCAAGGGGCCGAGCGGCAAACCGTGGCGGGAGGAGGCTATCTACGGGAACCGGGCACGCGGGACAGGTATCCTCAATAACGTCCTCTACATCGGCATGCGGAAGAATGCAGAGGGAGAATTCGACGGCTATGTCCCCGCGCTACGCATCGTCAGCGACGAGCTGTGGCGCCGCGTTCGTCAGCAACAGGCAAGTGTCAGGAAGCGGTATTCCCAGTTCTGGTAACCGCCGCGGGCGATTGAACCGTCAGGAGTTTCAGGGAGGCACACACTCGGCCTCCCTTTAAAAATTTGGATATGTACGGAGTTTGAGATGAAGAAGGTACTGTTTTACGCCCGCTACTCCACCGACCGACAGCACGAGGTCTCGATCGAGACGCAAATCGAGCTTGGCGAAGCCTTCGTCAAGGATCGCGGCTGGAAGCTGGTCGCAACCTATTCCGATGCCGCGATCAGCGGCACGAGCTATCAACTGCGGCCAGGCATCCAGAGCCTGATGGCGCATGTGAAGCGCGAGCGCATCGACGTGGTGCTTTGCGTTACCGTCGACCGCCTGTCGCGCGACATCGAGCACAGCGCTAAGATCCTCAAGGAACTGCGCTACCGCGACGCCGACATCTGGACCGTCCATGCCGGCACGCCGGTGACGGATCTTGAGATGGCGCTTCGTGCAGCACTCAGCCATGAACTGGTCGAGCAAATCCGCTATCGAACCCGCGAAGGCATGAAGACCGCCGTGAAGAAGGGCAAGGCGTCGACGTGTCTCGCCTATGGCTACAAGCTTTCACAGCAGCGCGACGCCAATGGTGATCGCATCAAGGGTCTGCGGGAGGTCGATACCCTTAAGGCGGATATCGTCCGTCGCATCTATCAGCTCTATGCTGACGGCATGTCGCCGCGCGACATCGCGCAGCTCCTGAACAAGGAAGGCATTCCCGGCCCGCGTGGCCGCAAATGGCGCGACACCGCAATCCGTGGCCATGTTGGCCGTGGCAGCGGCATCCTCAACAACGAAAGCTATGTCGGCCGTATCGTCTGGAACCGACGCCAGTACCGTAAGAATCCGGAGACGGAACGACGTACCGCCCGCGCCAACGACGCCGCCGAGTGGGTGTTCAAAGAAGTTCCCGAGATGCGTATCGTGTCGGACGAACTGTGGCAACGCGTCAAGGACCGGCAGAGGGTAGTGGGCGATCTATTCGACTTCGGGCAGAGCAACCGCCTCAACGCGACACACCGGCCGCAATATCTGCTGAGCGGTATGTTGCAATGCGCCGAGTGCGGCGGCCCCTACGCTATCTCCGGCAAGGATCGCTATAGCTGCACAAACCGCAAGAAGCGCCTGCCGATCGATGACCTCGGCGGCGCGTGCTGCGGTAACAGCAAGACAATCACCCGCCACGAACTCGAAGAACGCGTGCTCAACTGCCTACCCGTCGCCTTCTACTCCCTCGATATCTTCGACCGCATTTCCGAGAAAATGGTCGCGCACGAGACGACCAAGCTGAAGAGCGCCCCTTCCCGAAGAGACGCATTGGCGGAAGAGCTTTCGACCATCAAGTCAAGGCAGGCGAGCCTCATGCAGCAGATCCAGGACCGGCATGCCGAAGGCCGGCCGCGCCTCGCCATCCTCGACGACCAGCTCGATGAGCTGGAAGTCACGCGCGAGAAGCTGGTCAAGGAGCTCGCCGGCACGGCCGAAGAGCCGGTCGAGGATTTTCAGGAGAAGATTGCGAAGCTGAAGGCGCAGTTCAATCCAGCCAACACGGAGCTTGCCATTCGCGAGCTGATCTTCCTCGCCCGCAACAATGCCGACGAGCACGCCAAGCGCCGGCTGATGCCGATCGTGCGTGATCTCATCCAGACGGTAGTGATCGGCAAAACGCCCGGCCACCAACCGGCAGCCCTGCAGGTCCATGGCGACATCGCCAACATCATGGCGTCCATGGATGTGATCGACATCCTGCAGCAGCAATTCGTGGCGGCTGCGCAGAACAACTTCATGGCGCGCGTTGCATCGGGCGAGATCGACACGGAAGCCAAAAAGGAAAAGCTCCTCGAGGCTTACGCCGAGGAGCTTTTGCGTAAGTCTCCCGAGTGGGCGAATTTACAAATGTCGGTGGTTGCGGGGGCAGGATTTGAACCTGCGGCCTTCAGGTTATGAGCCTGACGAGCTACCGGGCTGCTCCACCCCGCGCCAGCGCAAATCCGGAG